>JAUIGV010000077.1 GCA_030432565.1 Verrucomicrobiia bacterium
CCACCCCCAGTGTGGGAGCTGGAATCGTAGGAAAACTGATACCGATAACGACCGCCGTTGGTGTAAATATCCGAGACTCGACCATCTACGTCGTATTCATACCGGGTTTGCGCGTAGGCATTGAGCTGAGCTTCACTCGCGGCAGCCGGATCGGTGATCCCATTATTCACCATCTGCCGATAAATCGACGGCGTGATGACATGACGAAGCAGTCCGGAACCTGAATGGTAGCTGTAAAGTGAGGTCGAAATGGGAGACCCCCAACTTGAACCCGAAGAGCTGGAGCTGGAGCTTGACGAGCTGGAAATGGCAGCTTCGTAGTTGGTCACGGTTTGGAGTTTTCCCGAGGAATAGCCAAATTCTGTCTTGAGCACGTTGATCCCATTCACCTTGTAAACGATCTGGCTGACCTGTCCGGAGCCATTCCAGGTGTAATCGTACTCCCAACCGTTGCCAGCGGTGCCAGCTGAGACTTTATCCACTTCGCTCCCGGCGTGGGTCACGGTCGCCTCTTCGCCTCCGGGAGAGGTGAAGGAGATCAGCTTTCCGGTATCGTCGAACTTGCGGATCGCGCCACTGGGACTCAGCAGCGAGTAGTCTCCCTCTGTGTCTTCGGTCAGGACATCGCGAACAAAGTATGATGCATCAAACTCACCGGCAGTGCTTCCCGGAGTAAAGCGAAGGGTCGTGTTCGGACCGGTCTTGTAGAAAACAGTGCTGCCTTGAAAACTCAATCCTGCCAGCGACGGGCTCATCCAACGATCACCAAAACCGGAGTCTCCGGATCCCTGACTGTCGTAGGTCAAACCAGTTCCAAATGGGAGGCCAAGGCCCGACGAGCTCATCTGGTTGACTGCGCTCTGCTTCACACCACCAGAATTGGTGTCTACTCCCCCGCTCCCGGCGTTTTCTGTGGTGCTGCTGGGCGAGTACTCGCGGGACATGCCTGAATCCCCACACGGAGGACAATTGCAACCAGGGGTCGGAGTGGAGCTGCTCGATGAAGAGGAAGAAGATGAGCTCATGGGATTGGGGGAGAAGGCATAGGTGGGCAAACGTTTCCCTGTCCTAGACCCTACAATGCCTGAGCCTGATCGATTGGTTTGTCAAAATATTTCGGAAATATTTCTGTGACAAAATTGTGACTGAAGCACTAAGTCTTAAATCACCCACATTGCTGAAGATCATTGCGACTCGATTGACCGATCAACTTTCTCCCCCTCAACAGACTGAATTCTAGCTTATGAGCTCCATCAAGCGACTTTTTGTCCTCGGATTTCCAAGTGCCTATGGAGGGGCAGGCACCGAGCTTCATCACCAGATCATTGCCTGGAGACACATGGGACTGGAAATCCACCTCATCCCCTCCTGGCCGTCGGCAGGAGAAGCTCTCTATCCCGAGATGCTCAAGAGAGGAGTAAAAGTTCACCGCCCCGGACAATTCGACCTGATCCAAGCTGAAGACCCTGTTCTTGGCTTCTGCAACGCGGATTTTCTGGAGGCCCTCCCACGCATCAGACAACACAGCAAGAGAACGGTTTTCATCAACTGCATGACCTGGCTTTTTGACAAGGAACGAGAGGCCATGGAGAAAGGGCACATCGCAATGTTCCTCTACCAGAACCCAGGGGTGCTGAAGGAAAATGAACCAAAGCTCCGCAAGCTCAATGATGATCCAGCCATCCAGTTTGCCACCTTTAAACCCTACTTTGATGAGTCCGCTTTTCCCTTTATGGACGAGCGCTCCGGTGAGGAATTTGGATGCGGGAGGATCTCTCGGCAGGATGCGGATAAGTTCGCCAAGAACACGCTCCACATCTATGAGTATTTCGTTTCACCTCGAATGAAGAGTGGCTTGTTCCTGGGGTTTGATCACCGAAGCGAACAAAAGATTGGAAAGCCCTTTCCTTGGATCCGCTGCGCGACAGACCAGAATGAAGTCTCGCAACAAGAGTTCTATCGCCACTGTGAAATCATTCTTCAGCCGAGCGACACCACCGAAAACTGGCCCAGAATTGGCTTCGAGGCGATGGCGAGCGGGAGTGTCCTGATCGTGGATAATCGCGGCGGCTGGAAACAAATGATCGAGCACGGCAAGACCGGCTGGCTTTGTGATCACGAACGGGATTTCATCTACTATGCGAGCAAGATGGCTTACGAACCAAACCAACGTGCCGACATGGCCGCAGCGGCCCGAGAACACGGACTAACGTTGGGCAGTCTGGAACAATCCATTGCCAGTTGGGATGAGGTGTTTGCGAAGATCGATCAACTCCCCCTTTAACCGATGAAGGTTCTCATTACTGGAGGCGCCGGGTTCATTGGCTCCCATTTTGTAGAGGCTTTTCAGGGCCAGGCGGAAGAAATCCGGGTTCTCGATAATCTGGAGACCGGCTTGCTTTCCAACCTGGAGCCTTTTCGGCATCGCTTCATCGAGGGGTCGATCTGCGACAGCAAGCGGGTTTCTGAGGCCATGGAGGGCATCGACTTGGTCATCCACTGCGCGGCTCTCGCCAGCGTGCCCGATTGCATCGCACAGCCCGGAAAGTGTCGTGAGGTCAACATCGCAGGCCTTGAAACCGTGCTCAGCACGGCCGCGAAGCACAAGGTGACGCAGTTTGCCTTTCTCTCCTCCGCCGCAGTCTATGGCTCCTCACCACTCTTACCAACCAGCGAGGAATGTCCACTTCGTCCGGCAAACCCTTATGCTGTTTCCAAGGCGAAAGGGGAAGAATTGGTGCGCCGCTACCATGCGAGCAGTGACCTGACGGCGAAATCATTTCGACTCTTCAATGTCTACGGGCCACGCCAGAATCCAAATGGCGGCTATGCGGCGGCCATTCCCCGGTTGATTTCCCAGGCCCTGACCAACGAATCCATCACCATCCATGGCAGCGGAGAGCAAACGCGGGACTTTGTCTTTGTTGCTGATGTGATCTCGGCAGTCTTGAGTTCTCTGGGAAACGTCGAACTGCGAGAGCCGATCAACCTTGGCACGGGAGCCCCTGTTTCAATCCTTCAGCTTGTCGCCCAAATCTCAACCCTAACAGACTCATCGTCTCCCACCATCTTTGAGGCCAGTCGAGATGGGGACTCCGCACACTCATGCGCAAACATTGATCGCCTAGCTTCAACAGGCTGGAGGCCATCAACTAGTCTCCATGCGGGGTTGCAAACAACGATTGCTTGGCAAAAATTGGCTAAGGCAGTAAAGAGAGCAAAGCCCAGTGTATAGTCATCAACAATTAACTAGCTCTTACTGCTTCTAAGAACCATTTGTCGAAGACAAATGACGAAAGCTAATCTGGGTGAGTGGCTGTAACTGATCTTGTAAATCTATCACCCAATAAAACGCGATTAAAATACCATTAATGAATCTGAATCGATCCCGCATGAAGTAAGGAAAGTCTTGAATGAAAAATAACATACAACTAGAATCGGAAGACTACCCAAGTAGACAAGGTCATATCCTCGTAGGAATTTGCAGTTGTCATGGCTACAGTGAACGGCGAAATGCAGTACGGGAATGGCCGCCGCCAGAGAAAATGGTCCATGTTGAGTGAGAGGATTTGGTAAAATCCAAATCCTAAGAAATGAACAAACAAAAGAGACACAAGCCCGAAGAAATCATCCTCTTACTGCGCGAGTTCGACAGCGGAAGCCTCAGTCAGGAACGCTTTTGCCAGCAGAAGCAGATCTCGGTGGCAACGCTGAACCGATGGCGCAAGAAATACGGCATGATGGAGGTAGCTGACGCGAAACGCCTCAAGGCCCTGGAGAAGGAAAATGCCGAACTCAAGAAGATGTATGCCGATGCCATGTTGGGCATGAAAGTCTTGCAGGAGGCTCTCGAAAAAAAGCTGTAAGCGCGGCGCACCGCCGGGACTATGCGCGACTCGCTGTCTCAAGTGGACAGTGTAGTCAGCGCAAAGCCTCGGGCTATTTTCGCCTGCATCGCTCCACCTTGCGTTATCGCTCGAAGTTCCCTTCTCTGAAAAAGGAGGAGATTGATGATGCGATTGTCGAATTGAGCCGGGAGAATCTTGAGCTAGGTTCCGACAAGGTGGGGCGGCTGGTGCGCAATCGAGGATTGCGTGTCAGTAGCGAAAGAGTTCGTCAGGTGCGTCGCGAGGAATGCCTTCAAGTTCCTCCACCCAAAAAAAAGCAAAGTCGCTGTGGAATCTCAACAGGTCGGCATCCCACGAAGGCCCAATATCGGGGCCATGTTTGGACATGGGATTTCATCCATGACTCAACGGTCAAAGGAGGGAGCTTCAGAATCTTGAGTGTGGTTGATGAATACACCCGCGAAACGCATGCGCTGTATCCGGCGCGCAACATAGGCGCAGGAAAGGTGTTGGAAGTGATGAGTGAGCTCATCGATCGACATGGTCCTCCCGACCACATTCGTAGCGACAATGGTCCCGAGTTTGTGGCGAAGTTGGCCTGACCCCGGAAAATTGGACAATTCAAAAATGTAGATTTGGTGGTAGAAGCAAATCGAAAAAATGAAGAGAAGTCGCTTTAGCGAAGAACAGAAGGTCCGCATCCTGGAAGAACTCAGGGG
>JAUIGV010000052.1 GCA_030432565.1 Verrucomicrobiia bacterium
CTATCTTGACGGGTCAGGTGCTTGTATTGATTCACTTTGAGTTTGGTTTGGCGATCGAACCAGAGCGTCTCTCAGGCCCTGGCCTATTGCCAACCTCAAACGTTGCACTTCAGTTTTGATTCCAATCAAGGAGACTCTTAACCGACGATGTTTTCTTAAAGTGATGAAAAAATTTCTTGTTTCATTTCTAATTCTATCAGCGGCGGTGATGCTTCCCGCTGCTCCAAAAGTGGGGAGCCTCGGCGACCTCAAGAGGCTGCAAACCCAGGTTCAAAAAGTGGTCCAAGATAAAACTGCTGCGACCGTTTCACTCGTTTCTCCGACAATCGGTGCTTCGGGAAGCGGGGTGATTGTCTCCGGGGACGGGTTGATTTTGACCGCGGCCCACGTGATCGAGGGAAGCCGTGAGATGACGGTTATTTTCCCCGACGGGCGCCAGGAAAAGGCGAAGGTTCTCGGCGCGAATTTCACTCGCGACGCGGCCATGGCGAAGCTGATCGGCCCCGGGCCGTGGCCTTTTGCTGAAATTGGCGACTCTGCTTCTCTCAAGGTGGGCGATTTCGTCGTCGCGATGGGCCATCCCAAGGGCTACGACCCAACCCGTCGTCCTCCGGTCAGGTTTGGGCGCGTGATGACCAAGGGAAACCTCGACTTTGTCACGACCGATTGCACTTTGATTGGTGGTGACAGCGGCGGTCCGCTCTTCGATCTTGAAGGTCGCGTGGTGGGAATTCATTCGCACATCGCTCCTGATCGCAGGGTTAACAACCACGCTGGTCTCTCAGGCTTTAAAGAGTCGTGGGAGAATATGCTCGCCGGAAAGACGTGGGGTGTTCTTGGAGGCGATCGAAGGGATCCCAACCGACCGGTTCTGGGGCTCAATTTACGAAAGACTGAGCGCGGGCTGATGGTTGACGAAGTGCCGCGGGGCGGCCCCGCTTTTGCGGCGGGGTTTCTTCCGGGGGACGTCGTGACCTCGATCAACGGGGAAATGGTCACCGAGGTTGAAAAACTTTCTGAAATTTTCGTGGATCTTCTTCCGGGAGAAGATGTGAAGATCAAATTTAACCGCAAGGATTTGGAACTCTCCAAAACTGTTAAGCTCGCCCGATTGGGTGATATTTACCGCAACCAACGCCGATAAATCATCATGAAGACATTTTTACTTTCGACAGTTCTAGCGACCTCGGGCCTCTTGGGCCAGTTGACTCCAGCAAGAATCCCCCTGGAAGACCAGAAGGTGACCGACAGTCAGGCTCTGGATATCTCTAAGGCGCTCCGGGCTGTGAATTTCAAGGCCAGGGAAGTGGTCTATCCGATTTATTCGGGACAGAGACGGGTAGCCTACGGGATCTCTTTGGGGGACGGGAAGCTCCTGACGAAAGCCAGTGAGGTCGTGCAAAGACGTGCCTTGTTTACCGCCAGCCGTGAACAAGTGGCAATGTCGGCAAAGATCGCGGGCATTTATCCCGATCATGATCTTGCGGTATTGCAAGTACCGGGATTGAAGGCCCCGGCTGCGGAGTGGGCTGATGCCAGCAATCTCGCCGAAGGTGCCTTTCTTTCAGCGATCCGGGCCGATGGCGAAGCACAGGCGATGGGTGTTCTGAGTGTGCGCGAACGCAGTCTCAAGTCAATTGACCAGGGGTTCCTGGGGATTGAAATGGATACCCTCGAGACCGGAAAGGGAGTGAGGGTGAACAATGTTGTTGAAGGCTCCGCAGCGGCCGAGGTTGGGATTCGCCGGGATGACATCATCGTGAAGATCGCCGGGCAGGAAGTACGGGGTTTCTACGAGTTGTCCACAAAGTTGAGACGCTTGAAAAATGGCGAGCAGCCGGAGATCGAACTGATGAGAGCCGGGGATTTCATCAAAGTGAAGCCGACCTTAAAGGGGCGTGAGATTCGTGAGGGCGTTTCCCGGAGACTGGAGCAGATGGATCGAATGAGCGGAGGGCAAAGCCGGATTCGGGGTGATTTTGGGAATGTCATCCAGTCTGATATGGAACTCGAGGTTGAGGATGCCGGGCTTCCGGTTGTGGATTTGGAGGGGCGAATTATCGGAATGGTCATTGCGCGGGCGGGACGAATCAGCACCTTGATACTGCCAGGTGACGATGTTGCCAGGGCTCTTGAAAAGGAGGCCCAGCCGTTTGTGCCCGAAGTGAGAGATACGCGGCGTGACCAGCAGTGGCCCGAGGACGGCCGCCGCGCACGCATGCGCCGGGAGCTCGAGATGATGCGGCGCATGATGGAGAATCTCCAGCGCGAGTTGGATCGTGAGTAGTTGCAACTATTGTTCCTCGATCTGACTTCGCCAGAATTCAAGGCGGTCCTTGATTCTCTTTTCCATTCCGTTGGCTGTTGGCTCGTAATAAGTGCGCCCTTCGGGCAGGTAGGCCTGAGGGGTGAAGTTGCCATCGTAGTCGTGTGAGTAAAGGTATTGCATCGCTGCTTTTTCGACTCCTGATTCTGCGGCGATCTTCTTACGGAAGCGGGTGACGAGGTGGTCGGGGACTTTCAGGGTGGCTCCGTTTTTGATGTCCTCTTGCGCGGCTCCGAGGGCCTTGTAGGCAGAGTTGGATTTTGGAGCGGTAGCAAGATGGACGGTGGCGTGAGCAAGGGGAATGCGACCTTCGGGCATGCCGAGGAACTCGAAGGCTTGCTGGGCGGCGATGGCGACTTGCAGGGCGGATGAGTCGGCGAGACCGATGTCTTCGGAAGCCGAGATGACGAGCCGGCGGGCGATGAACCGGGGGTCTTCTCCGGCGTGCAGCATTTTGGCGAGCCAGTAGAGGGCGGCATCGGGATCGGAACCGCGGATGGACTTAATGAAGGCGGAGATGGTGTCGTAGTGTTGGTCTCCGTCTGAATCGTAGAGAACGGCTTTTTGCTGAATTGATTCCTCCGCGGTTGCGAGATCGATGACGATGACATTTTCCTTGGGAGGAGTGGTGATGACGGAGAGTTCAAGGGCGGTGAGGGCCTTGCGGGCATCGCCGTCGGCCTTTTCAGCGAGGTGACGGAGGGCCTCGGGTTCAGCTTCGATCTCCATCTTGCCAAAGCCCCGCGCTTCATCTTTGAGGGCCCGCTCCAGGAGAGGGACGAGATCGTCAGTCGCAACGGGCTCGAGTTGGAAAATCTGCGAGCGGGAGACAAGGGGGGAGTTGACGTAAAAGTAGGGATTGTGAGTGGTGGCGCCAATAAAGCGAACGGTGCCTCGCTCAAGGTGGGGAAGAAGGGTGTCCTGCTGGGCCTTGTTGAAGCGGTGGATTTCGTCGATGAAGAGGACGGTGGTTTGGTTACGGAGCGTTTGGTAAGTGCGGGCGGCCTCAATCTTTGCCCGGATCTCGGCAACATTTGATTCGACTCCGTTAAGGGATTCGAAGCGAGAGCCGGTGGATCTGGCAATCACGCTGGCGAGAGTGGTTTTGCCGGTGCCGGGAGGTCCGTAAAAGATGAGGGAGGTAAAGCGATCTGCTTCGATGGCCCGACGGAGTAGTTTTCCCTCGGCGAGGATATGTTGCTGGCCGGCGATTTCTCCGAGGGTGCGTGGGCGCATTCGCGCGGCGAGGGGTTCGCCGGAGTGGGACTCGATCTCGTTGGAAGCCGAGTCATCGGGAGTGAAGAGGGAGTCCATGGCGGAGTTTTATGTCGGGGAGAGGGGAGAGGCCACGGAAAATTTCGGGTGACGGATCTTCGTTGTTTTGAAATCACATGCTGATAGGTTCTTCAGGATGGACTTACGCTATATTGTCCCGGTTGCAGTGCTGGTAGGCGCCGCCTTTTTTTTGGCTTTCGGATCCGACGAGGAATCGGGCAATGAACGGTTGACATCCAAGAATGCGAAAAGCGAAGAGGCTGTCCCGCGTTCTTCCAAAGCCGGGGGAGGTAATTTAAAGGGGCGGCGTGTTGGCTCAAAGCGGGTTTTGCGGGACCGGGGCTCGGAGTCCGTGACTGAATCCGGACTGCGATATGAAGTTTTGACCGAGGGAAAAGGTGATCATCCGGGGCCGACCTCCAAGGTGAAAGTTCATTATACGGGAACCCTGGATGACGGAACAGTGTTTGATAGCAGCCGCGAGAGGGGGCAGCCTGCGGTGTTTGTCCTGAATCAGGTGATTAAAGGATGGACGGAAGGTCTTCAGCTGATGAAGCCTGGTGCGGTTTATCGTTTTGTGATTCCTCCGGAGCTTGCTTACGGTGATCGAGCGGCGGGGAGTTCCATTCCAGCCGGTTCGACCCTGACTTTTGAGGTCGAATTGATTTCGATCGAGAAACCATGAGTCTTGCCAAGCCGAGCCGGTCCGTTAGATACTCCGTTCGTGAGCGAGACAGAGCAGCCTTTGGTTGGTGTGGTCATGGGAAGTGATTCCGATTGGCCGACCATGGAAAAAGCCGTCGAGGTTTTAGAGCAATTTGGAGTGCCTTACGAGGCGCGGGTCGTGAGTGCGCATCGGACGCCGGAACTGCTGGTGGAATATTCCAAGACGGCGCAAGAACGTGGCTTGAAAGTGATCATTGCGGGAGCCGGAGGCGCGGCGCACCTTCCAGGGATGGTTGCTGCAATGACAATTTTACCGGTGTTGGGCGTGCCGGTGCAGTCGCGGGCGCTCAGCGGGATGGATTCGCTGCTTTCAATCGTGCAAATGCCGAAGGGAATTCCAGTGGCGACCTTCGCGATTGGCGAGGCCGGTGCTGGAAATGCGGGGCTCTCGGCGGTTTCGATTTTGGCAACGATCGATGAAGACCTGGCCGCGAAATTGCAGAAGTTTCGGAATGATCAACGTGATACTGTTTTGGGGAAAGTTTTGCCTCCGCTGGAAAAATGATGACCCTTGGCATTTTGGGCGGAGGGCAGTTGGCTCGGATGTTGTGTCTCGATGCGCGGCGGATGGGGGTCCGCACGGTGGTGTGGAGTGGAACACCGACTGCCGAGCCGACCGAGGGGGTGGCGGATATTTTGATCAAGCGGAATTTTGATGATGCCGAAGCGCATGGGGAATTTTGCCGTCAAGTCGATGTGGCGACGGTGGAGTTTGAGAATATTCCACTGGAGACCCTGAAATCAGTCGAGGCTGCGGTTGGACTTTATCCATCGGCCGAGAGTATAGGAATCAGCCAGCATCGTTCGCGGGAGAAGACCTTTTTAAAAGACCATGGGATCCCTTGCGCGCCATTTGCGCTGGTAAATTCAATCGCCGAACTGGAAGCCGCCTACGCGGAGATCGGTCCGACCACCGTTTTGAAAACCGCGGCTTTTGGTTATGATGGCAAGGGGCAGGTCAAGATCACTTCGGCGGAGCAATTGAAAACAGCCTGGGAATCGGTGCAAGGGGAGCCATCGGTGTTGGAAGGATTCGTCGATTTTCAATGCGAAGTTTCGGTGCTCGTTGCTCGTGGTTTTGATGGGCGGTGCCTGGCCTTTCCGGTAGCAGAGAATGAGCATCGAAATCACATCTTGGATCTCACCATTGTGCCGGCAAGGGTTTCCGCAGAGACCCTGGCAGAGGCGGAAGCGACTGCGATTCGTTTGGCTGGGGAGTTGGATTATCGCGGACTTCTTGCGGTCGAGTTTTTTGTCGAGAAATCGGGGCGCGTGGTGGTTAACGAGATGGCTCCGCGTCCGCACAATTCAGGGCACTACACCATGAATGGTTGTGTGACTTCGCAGTTTGAGCAGCAACTGAGATCGGTGTGCGGGCTGCCGCTGGGATCGGCTGAATTATTGAGTGACACCGTGATGGTGAACCTGCTCGGCGATATGTGGAATCCTGATTTGCAGGTCGATGAAATCCATGCGACCGAAGGAGCAAAGCTTCATCTTTATGGTAAAAGCAGCCCGGGTGAACGCCGCAAACTGGGCCATGTCAATGTGGTTGGCGGTAAGGATGTGGAAGCGCGGGCTCGCCATCTCAAGGGAAAGCTTTTAAGCTGACCCGATGAAAATCTTGATCCTGTTTTTGTGCATGCTCCTTCCGGTGATGGGGGAGATCACGGTTGTCACCTATAACATCCGTCAGGATACCGGGAGTGATCGCGGTGAGAGGGATTGGAGTAAGCGTGCGCCAAGGGTGGTGAGCTTCCTGAAAGAAGGGGGATTCTCGATTATTGGCCTTCAGGAGGCAAAGCACAATCAGGTCGAGGACGTGAAAAAAGGACTTCCCAGGTTCGTTCAGGTTGGAGTCGGGCGTGACGACGGCAAGACGCGTGGTGAGTATTCCCCGATCTTTTTTGATCCCGCGATTTGGATGGCGGATGCCTCAGAGCAGGGGACGTTTTGGTTGTCGGATACGCCGGAGAAGCCGGGGAGTATGACCTGGGGAAATCGGGTCACGCGGATTTGTTCGTGGGTGCGCCTGACGGGGAGAGACCAGAAATCGGTCTACATTTACAACACCCACTGGGATCACCAGAGTCAGCCTTCACGTGAAAAGGCTGCCGAACTGATCCTAAAAAAGATTGCGGCACGGAAGCATACCGCTGATCCGGTTGTTTTGATGGGAGATTTCAACGCCACCACGAAAAATCCTGCAATTAAGGCTCTTCTTGGTTCGGGCTCCCTGATTGATCACGGCGGCGAAAAGCAAAAGCAGTCCTTCAACCTGTGGAAGCCGGGGCTCAACGACGGATTACGGATCGATCATGTCTTCACAAGCCCCTCGATTAAAAGAGGAAAGGTCGAGGTTCCCGCTGCAGGTGATCCCGTCGACTCGGATCACAACCCGGTAATTTTGACGATCCCGGGATTGGAGTGAGAATTTGGAGAGCCTTGTTGAGGGCCGTCTGAAAACCGCCCCTCCAATTCTAGATGTCGATGACGTAGCCACTTTTGTTGCTGACGGCTTCGGCCTCATCGACGTGGATCCATCGGATGGTGTAATTTTTGCCCCACGAGTCGCTGACCGCGATCTCATTGGTGGCCTCGTTATAACCAATGATCATGCAAAGGTGGAAGTTGGTCTTGGCGGTAAGTTTTGGGGCGCTAATTTTTGCGGCTTTGGCGACTTCAACCGCGTAAGTTGCCCAGTCCTTAATGCCCGGCCGGATCCGGGTTCGGGAGTTGGCAATGGCATTGTAGTCCGCAAGGCTGCACATCTGCCAAAGGATGGGCACTCCCTTATCGAGGTAGCGTTTGATTTTACCGGGCGCGAGTGA
This sequence comes from Verrucomicrobiia bacterium, assembly GCA_030432565.1. Classification (GTDB taxonomy): domain Bacteria; phylum Verrucomicrobiota; class Verrucomicrobiia; order Verrucomicrobiales; family Akkermansiaceae; genus SW10. The sequence goes on from JAUIGV010000052.1 coordinate 7,159, forward strand.
TTTGAGGTCGATTTGTCGGGCGGTTCGTCCTCCCTTGCTACGGGTGGTAAACGCAACCTCTTCGTAAAGTTTCCGGGTATTCGTTCCTCCACCTCCTTCGGTGGCGAGAGTGGCTAGAAGATACATGTCGGAGGGGACTCCGGCGTGCCTCATGGCGCGCTCGAAGGTCGCGGGAGCGCAGTATCCCTTGGGACCCTGGTCGACCATGGGGATATTTTTGATGTAAACGTCGCCATTGGCTTCGCGGGTAACACTGTTCTTAAGGCGGGCTTTGATATCGCCGTCGCTGACGCGGGAAAAACGCCCTCCGCCGTCCGCAAAGGAAGCTCGCACGATGCTGAGGCCGACGTATTCCTCTTTGATGTGGGCGAGCAGGAAGGAGTGACCGTTCCAGTCCCACCGGCTGGCAATATGGCGTTCATTTCCCTGTCCGAGCATGCGTTGGGTGGTGGGGCTCCCCAGGATGGCGGTGAGGGTTTTGGCGATCGATTCGGCGTCGTAGATCATTGCTCCCTCAAGGGTGTTTCGATCAATTTCTTTACCGTTGTTTTGAAAGTGATCCTCACCGGCGCCCACGGTGCTGAGCGAGTCGCCTTTATTGGAATAAATGACGGAGATCGAAAGAGTGCGGCCGTTGTGATCGCCGTAAGCGACGATGGTTTTTGGTTTGGCTCCGGCGAAGGAGTAGGACCTGCCGGTATTGTAAAGCCGATAGCTGCTGGTGAAGGGTGTTTCGGATTCGTTCGGGAGTCTCAACCGGCGGGCGACATCGCGGGCAGGCTCATTCCAGATATTGCCGTTGCTGGCGAAGAGCTTGTGACCAAGGGCCTTGTTCAGAGGTTCGAGGTGCTGTTCGATTTTCTCCCGGTGGGATTTCCAGGTATGGCGGATGTCGCTACGGGAATCTTCCGAGAGGTAGGCGAGGGGAGTATCGAATTCCTGACCGTCGGCCCGTCGGAGGAGTGCGATGTCTTTTTCGAGGTTGAGGAGCTCGACGCGGAGCTTGTCAGTCCCATTGGCTTCCTGGAGGGTGATGAGCGGCTCGGCCTGCACGGAAAGCGGGCTGGCGGCGAGGATTGAAAAGAAAGAGCGTAGAGTCATTCGATCGAGGTCTGGGGAAATCTATGCCAGAAACGCGATTCGGGTTGAATAAATTAGTTCTATAGTGCATCCTAAGGGTAGCTTGTGGGGGCGTTCTGGTTTCGACTGAATGTTCATAACGCTGGCTGCATGTAGAGGTTGATCGGTTGGCCTCTTAAAAAAGCCGTTCAAAACAAATAATTGCAGACTCTAACGAGCTCGCACTTGCTGCTTAATTGACAGCAACGTCCCAAACCTGACGCCTATTACGGGGCGGGGCGACTACTTAATAGGCTGGCTGCCAAGTCGGGGATCCGGGCAAGGCCGCGAGATTCAACAGGATCATCGGATCAGTGAACGGGCCGGGTGAGGCTCACCGATCTTAAAGCAGCAAACGCCTGGCTAAACTTGTAGACGCCTTCGTGAAAGGCATTCAGGACACGGGTTCAACTCCCGTCGCCTCCACCATCTTCAAAAGACCCGTAACTGGCTGTTAAGTAGCCGATTACGGGTTTTTTTGTGGTCGTTTTCGAGAGGTCTGAAATAGCCGTTTTTAGCCGATTTTGGCCAAAAATCCGTGTGTTTTGTGTGTGTTTTTGTAGGTTGGTGTCATGCCCCTGCACTCGCAAATTGGCTCTGTGAAGCTCTATTCACCATCTTCTCCCGGACGACCGTGGAAAGTGGCATGGAGTCCTCCCGGGATGCCGCGCCGAGTGAAAGATCGAAAAAACAAAAAGGAGGCTGAAAAGCTGGCTCGGGAAATTAGGGCACAACTGAAGCGTGGTGAGATTGGCCAGGTGTATCGGGCAAGCGTAGAAGAACAGGAGTTGCTCAAACTCTGCCGTAAACTTGGAGATCCGAAACGGGTGCTGGAAGATGCTCTGGAAAAGCAGGGAAAATTCAAACGGGCGACGGTCGCAGAGTGCTGCGACCGCTACATTGGCGAGTATCGGGACCGGGACAGTGCGAGGACTCGCGACGACGCCACCAGCAAGGCTGGTATTATCCGCGAGACTCTCGGAGAGCGATATCTCGACTCGTTGACCGAGCGGGACATCGAAGAGTGGCGCGATTCCAAACTCAAAGGGTCCAATCGCTACCGGAACAATATCCATGCCCACCTCCGCCATCTCTTCTCGCGGGCCCGGGTATGGGGTTTCGTCCCAAAAGGACACAACCCCGCCCGTGACGTTCCTTCCCTCAAGGTTCCGCGCGCGGAACCGGTGGTTTGGGCGCCAGACGACCTGAAGAAGTGCCTGCAATGGTATCGCGACGCCGAGAGCAGTGAATCAGGTGAAAAGATCGTTTTTCTGGCTCTTGGGGCTTTCGCCGGCATGCGGCCCAGTGAAATCGAAGGTATCGTCGGCGAGCGCGAAGGCCTACGGTGGGAAGACATTGATTTTAAGCAGCGCCATATTCGGATTCGGACCGAGGTGGCCGGGAAGCTGGCAGAGCCCCGCTACATCACTTTCACCGAGAAGCCGGGAGCCGGCCTCTCCAAGAATCTCGCTGATACGATGTGGAGGACGCTCTGCTCGTGGATCGAACCGTGCCGGAAGGCCTCGGGCCCAGTGACCTTCCGCAAATGCCAGAGGCTCGTCAGTCCTGAGCTACGGGAAGCCGGATTGATCTCTCGCTGGCCGCAAGACGGGCTTCGCCACACGTGGATCAGCTCGCTTTTGGCCCTGGGGGTTTCGCGTGACTGGGTGGCCGAGTTGGCCGGAAACAGCCCTGGAATTATTCGGACAAATTACAAGCGACCGTTACCGGAGAAAGTAGCGAAGGGTTGGTTTGCCTGTTGCTCGTGAAAGACTGTTTGAGAATTTTAGGTTGAGAAGACCTTTTGGTAGGCTCAATCAAACTCCCCTTCACGGAATCCAAGAGTTCGGGAGTTCTCTGAAACCACTCGTCGAGTGGTTTCGTCGAAACCATTTTCGTTTTCGACCTCGATTTCCAAAGTCACTTTCACTTTCGATCCGTAGATTGCGGAGAGGTGCTGCAGGACTTCATCAACGACCTTTTGAGATGAGGAACTGACTTTGAGGGGATCCAATTCGACGCTTCCGAAAAAGCGCGTCTTTGGCTGTTCGGTTGGTGTGTCAGGAGGGGGATTGGTTGGGCCTCCTGGTGTCGTTTCGCCTGTGCTTGTGGTGGAAGGTGTGTCGCCGCCAGCTGGGCTTGGTTTCACTGGGTCAGTTTGGGACATTGCGATGTCCCGTTTGACAAGGACGCTCTCCCCGAGAGAAATAAAGGCCGGGGGCTTGGTTGTGGAAAGTCCTTGGTATCTTTCCTCGTCTTCGTCAAAGGCATCAGCATAGCCGAAGAACTCACAGAGTAAGGAGTCATTCGAGAATCCGCTTTGGATCGCTTCGATCAAGAGATCCTGAGTCAGCAGGACGGGAAGGTAGAGGTAAGTGCCGAAAGCGTTAGAAACGTCACGGGTCGTGACGTGATCACGTTGTCCCCAAAGATAACGCTTCAGCTCTCGTTCCAAGTGAAAGGCACTGAACTGATGATAAACGAGGTCTTTTCCCTGGAGGGCTTTGAGAGCGGCCCTGACTTTGTCTCCTTTACCGGGGCAGTCGATACGATCCCAACTCAGCTGGTTGGAGGTCGGATCTTTGACACGTGGAACGAGAACCTTTGACCACGAGTCGCCCATAACGGTCGCCATCGTGTTTTGGTATTCGGTGACCCTGGTTGCGACTTGATTCTTGTCGTGGTTTCCGAGTTCCAGACTTTCTTCGTCTTGTTTGATACTTTTCCAGGCAAGCCACGAGGCTGTGGTGTCGCGGAGACGGCTCAGATGAGTTTCATCTGCGGCTAGGAAGAAGAGGCCGTTACGGTGCGTTCGTGGCTTATTGGCTGATTGAAGAAGAAGTTCTTCAGCGAGAATCTCCGCTTTGCAGTTTGTGGGATTTTTGGAAGCTGCAGATGATGGAGGTAGGATGATCAGACGGGTTCCAATTTCGTCCGGGATATCGGCGGGGATTCTGGCAAATTGGGCCCCGCTTGGAAAAACGGAACGGCCCTCCCATTTGCGGAGCGCTTTGATGATTTCATCGTCGAGGTCATCGCTTTCGCGGAAATCCTTTGTGCGATCTGCGGCCAGCCTTGTGATGCTGGGTTGCAACGCGAACCAGGAGCGTGAGCTGTCCCGGTAAAGGTAGGTTGCCTTATCGGCGAGCCGCCGCAGAGCATCGCCAAATTTCTCGGGATTTTCACCTGGTTGCACACAGGCGAGAAGCATGTGTTCATCATCGACACCTCGATTTGCTCCATGAGTTGGCGTTGCCGCCATGAAGATCGAGCGAGCGACCCGGCGGCAGGCCGAATATTTTCCGAGTCCTGAATTGTCGCTATCGATCACTTGGGCAGCAGCAGCTTGCCCATCGATGTCTGAGCTAATGACACTGGCCCAATTTCCACCTGAAGGAAGGACTTCATTGATGATGTTGGTAACACGTCCGCTGTCCAAAGGAACCGAGGCGGGCATGATCACTAGGTTTTTGTCATCGCGCTGCCAAAGTTCGGAAATAACGGCCGCCATGAAGCGGAGAACGCCACGGGTCTTTTGAAATTTTTCCAAGGTGGACCAAACGGCATCCAGTTTGTCGAAGAGTTCCGGGTGAATAGGGTAACAGGCTTCCAGCTTGCGGCGGTATTCTTGCTCGGAGGTATTGGACGGGAAGTTTCCACGCTTTGAGCTATAGAGTTCGTAAAAAGCTTTCACCACGGCATCACGGGCCGGATAGTCGATTTGGCTGTCAAAAAGTCTGCGTCGGACAATTTCATAGCCTTCTTCTGTGCGGGTAGGCTGCCATGGTGTTGCAACTCGCTGGAAAAGGTTTGAGAGCTGAGTAAAGGCCGCTTCGCCATTTGGACCTCCCATTTCGATGCGTGAGGCTGGAAGGCTGGCCACCACCAGGGCCGTAGGAACGACCTTCGCCGCTTCAGTGAGGGACTGGGCAAATCCAAAATTCGACTCAAAACTTCCCCCGGCCAGCTTAATATCCTGATCGATGGTTTCCCGGAGATACGCGACCCACTCATCCAGGAGGATCAAGCAAGGTCCGGCATCTCGCATGAGTTGGGCGAGAACTTCGGCTCCTGGATTGGTTCCACTCTCATCAGAACTCCGGATTTTTTCGTAGGCTTCGGCCCCCCCCAACTGCCAAGCGAGTTCTCCCCAGAGCGTGTTCACGGTCGTTCCATCTTCCTTATTCCGGGGCTGGTTGACTCCGAGTTGATGACCGGCAATGACGACTCTCTTTGCGCTCGGAGCGTTTGTGATCCCTGTCTTCTGTAGGAGCGGATCCATTCCAGAAAGCAGAGTGGACGGGGTGTCACTGAAGAGGTGATAGAGCGCGAGAAGGGAGTGGGTTTTTCCGCCACCGAAGTTTGTCTTCAGCTCGATGACGGGACTTCCGCCTTTGCCGGTGAGCCTGATCAAAGCGCGGCTCAGCAGATCCTGAAGACCATCAGTCAGGAAGGTTCTTGCGAAGAAATCGACAGGCTTTCCATATTCCGCGGTGGCCTCACCGACATGCACGGCATGAAGGTCTGCTACGAATTCCGATTCGAGGAAGTTTCCCTTGGCCACATCGGAATGGGGGACGATGACTTCCCGCCACGGTTTGAGGGCAGCAAGAGGAGTTCCTTCCATTGTGGCAGCCTTTCGGACATCGACCCGGGCTTCTTCCTGGAACTGCACCCGCATCACTGTTTTGGCCATTTCTCGCAGCTTTAGGGCGACTTCCTTCTCATTGATGGCATCAGCGACTCGCGCCAAATTATCGAGATCGCGGTAAGTGTCCTCATAGCTGAAGGGGACTTCATGGGCGAAGCGGTTCCGCACGTGATTGGCCTCCTGCACAAGGGAGCGGATATGGCTTCGTTCGTGTCGGTCAAATGAGGGAGAAAAAAGCGCTCCCCAGAGCTTTATCATCACCCGGAGAAGTCCTTGAATATCCCATTGGATCGCTCCGTCTACCACGCGCAGCTCACATTCTTCGATGGCCAATTCGGCCTCTCTTTTACGAGGCCCTTCTGACGCTTGGCTGAGGACATCTTCGACCCAGGGTTGCAGAACAGATTTGAGTTCATCAAGCCCTAAGGAGATGCGTTGTCGATTTGAGAGTGCCATATGAGGAAATTTCGGGTGTGAAAGGGAAGGGGGGCTAACCGGGCTGGCCTGATTGCAGCATATAGATCATGTGCCAAATTCGGTCTGACTCGCCACGTGCGATGACTTGCAGCGGGGTCGATCCTTCGAATCCATCATTGGGCTCCTTCAACCAGGAGAGAACCTCCTTCTTGTCTTGAGTCAGTTTGGCCAAAGCGTCGCAGAGTCTCTTGAGTTCGTTGAATTTGATCTGAGCAGGCTCAGTGACTGTCGTGCCCTTACTCCAGTTCACGATCGAGCGTGTGGAGTATCCCGACAACTGAACAAGGGTATTGGGCTTCAATCCGAAGTCTGTCTTCAGTGACTGAATGATCGTGGCAGTTTTCGCTGACCTTCCTTTTCCGAGAGAAATGGTCTTCTTTCGGCTTTTTAGTTTGGATTTAGTCGTGCTCATTTCGTGACTCAAAGGTAAGGGTTGGTTTCAGAATAGGCAAATAGTTACGCAAATTTGCGTATTTATTTTCCTTTTTTCCTGCTTTTCTTTGGAAGTTTCTCACCCTCAAAGATGCTCGCGGAGCTTTTGGAATCTAGGTTTTTCGGGAAATAGGCCACATTGCATCCACTTTTATGGGCAAAGGAGGGAATGATGATCCCTTCAGCCCCGGCTTTCATCGCAGCTCTTCCGAGGGCTTGCCCAAGGCTCTCGAATCCTTTTCCTTGCAAGGCTTCCCAATCTTCACTGCCGAGTTCTTTGAGTGTGATTTTGAGTTTTTGGCGAATCTTTGCATTTCTCAGGTCGAGAACCCGCCCAAGCTTTAGGGCAATCACCACTAAGATCCGTGGAGTCCGCACCACAAAGTTGAATTTCTTGGCGTAGGCCCCGGATTCTTTCAGAGCGGTTTCCTCCGTGAGGCTGCCATAGACAACCGGGAATCTTCCTTTGAAGTTGAGCCGTCCGCCACGATTCAAGGCACCTCCTCCATCCAAAATATTCTTTTCACTCGGATAGTCGATGACTTGAAGACGGGCGCAGTCTCCTTCCCAGGGCAGAAGAAATTCCTCAGCGTTTTCTTCGAGAAGAGATTGCAGCTCTTTGTAGCGAGGATTGGCTTTCATCGATTACAGATTCAAGTCCGTTTGAGTTGGGGCTTGTTCTTGCGCGGGAAGGTTGCTGGCGAGATCGGTGTAGATGGTCCAGTTGTTGATGAGCTGGTTGTAAGCTTGAGCTTCTTTACTCCAGCCGTTTTGATCGGAGATGGTGGAGAGACGATAGCAGAGCTGGCGAGCCTCAGCTGCCTGAGAGGAAGGAAGCAGGGCGAGAACCCGGGCACTGGCAGTGTCTCCGCTGGTTTCCGCGAGGCGGATGAGGTGGTGCACCACCTCCCAGACCGTGCAGTTTTCATCGGTTTCTGGTGACCAATTCTCCGGGAGTTCTTCAGGACGGAGGATGCGGACCTTGCCTTTGCCAGATTCGAGGATCCCGGCACTGACCACGCTCTCGACCGAGACATTGATGCCATTAGCAATGGTCTCTGCATCGCCGTAGCTCCCGGTGGAAAAGGCGTGCTGATCGAACCAACGACAGGCGAAGCGCGTAGCATCATCCATATCCGAGACCTGGCCATCCAGGATACCGCCTAGTTCATGATTGATTAGCTGCAGGGCCTCGGTGACGGTCATTGCGCTGCCATCGCCCTTGATGACCTTGGCGTGGCGCGAGAAAATGGCCATGCCCGGGCCAATGGCAGATTGTGGAAGGTCGACCGGAGATAGGTTGGCGTGTTGAAGCTCGGCGAGGGCGGGAGGAAGTTCTTGCTCCATGAGTTCAATGAACTCTCGTTTGGTAATCACTTCGGCGTCTGACGGGCGTTGGCGACAGACGAGTACAATGGACGAGGCCAACATATTCGCCTTTTTGCCAATTTTATTAGCCATTTCAGTACGCATTGGCCACGTGCCACGGATTTCGAATCCAGCCTCCATCAAGGCTCCTAAGAAGACCGCCCAGCCAGTGGAGGCTATCCCTTCTTTTTTGATCTCAGCTTGTTTGAAGGCGTAGTAAATTGTGGCGGGATAATCTTGGCTGGTGGATTGAACCCAGCGAGCTGCAAGTGATGTCATCCCATCTAAAAAGAATTTTTCAGCGGCCTTTTTTCCACCATGGCGATGTGTGGATGCGATTAATTCATCCTTTTTTGGAACGAGGATGCTCTCAGTATGCTTAGGAAGTACTTTCCTCAATGAACGCCGAAGCCAAAGGTAGAAGTAATCAGAGAGGTCAGCGTAACTGATATTGTCGTAGTATGGAGGGTCGGTAGATAAAATAGTTCCCGGAATCATTATCCGAACAGAAGCGTCTTCTTGAGAAGCTTGAGCGCCAGCTCTACAAGAAGCGCCAATCCTTAAAAATTTGCATCCCCATTCGAGATGATTGGTGAAATTCCCGCTGGATTTGGAAAAGTGGTTGCCTTCGGCGAAATCCCAAGTCATCGGAATAGCCTGTCTTCCAAAGGTGTTTCTTAACGCCTCCATTTTGGGGCTCGAATCCCAAGAACAAATAGTTGAACCCCTGTCTGCTGCACGTGATATCGCCAGCGATAGATAGACTGCAATTGCATCAGCGTATGCCTGAGTTCCAGTCCCCAAATTTTCCAGAGTAGTGGATTCTTGTGGAATTGCATCAGCTCCACGGCTGTCTGAGAGAATTTTCTCGTGGGTGGTGGTGATCAAATCACTAAATGTATTAAGTGCTACAAGTTGGCGAGGAGTGAAGAGTTTACCAAAATCATCAAGGCCGTATGGAACACAACTACCTCCTGTGAGTGGTGGGATTGGTCCGGACGGAGCCCAAGTTGGTTGTGCTGAAGAGGCTATTGCCAATTGAGAATCTTCTGAGGGCAGATATACTCGACCTCTCTTCCCTTCGCATACTACTGCCAAAAGAGTTGAGTTGAGGTTTCCTTCCTTGCCAACGTGCTTAATTAAATCCCCCCCAATAGGCACACCAGATAGGAGGCAGTAGAAATCCGATCCTCTTCCAGCCTTAGTTCCGTTTTCTACTTTCGAAGCGTCGACCGGAATACCGGTACAGATTTTAAAGTGGTAGTTTCCATTAGACACTATTGGCTCAAGATACGCTTCCCTACCTTTCTTTTTGGAAAGCCAGAAGGAAGAAACGAGGGGCACGTGTTTGCCGTTGAGAGCCGGATTCGGACTGGGGACGGTGCGAGCCCAGAGCCATGCAATGACGGTGAGTTTCTCTCCGGGCTTGTAGCCGCCTTTCACAAGATCAGGGCGATCATCGAGAATCTCCTGTGTGAGAGTGTAGGGCGGGTAAAGATGACCGATGCGTTTTTCCGCCTGCTCACGCATCCAGTTGCCATAGTAGCGCACGTCCTCGGCAAGACCTTGAGCGCCTTTCCAGGTCGTTGCGGCTTTCTCTTCCTTCGTTTTTCCCTGCCACTCGGGGTTGACCGGCGGCAGTCCTGCGAATTTTGGAGGAATCTCGATCATGGCCTTGTTGATGAGCACCGCCACGGGATTGAGGTCAGAGGCATGAGCTTCCATACCGAGGCGCTGGGCTTCCAAAGGAATAGCTCCACCTCCGGCAAAGGGATCGAGCACGGGCGGCATGGGAGTATCCTCCGGTTTGCCATCCCGGCGGCACTGCCGCTGCCACGTCTTTTTGATCTCCCGTCGCGCACGATTTAGGACCTGTTCATTGGTCGTGTTTTCCCAAATGACGAGTTCCTTGACGAGATCGTGAAGCCGCTCTCGCTCTTTCTCGACAAGACGTTCTTGAAGACGGGGCGAGAGATCCTTGTCCCCCTCGGGCTCCATGAGTAGCTCCTGCTCCGTGGACTTTGCCCGGTCCTTGTCCTTGATCAGCTCATCGACATACCCCGAGGGATCGTCCACCAACTGACAAAAAAGCACCGCCCGCGCAGCCGCCAATGGCCGCCGTGCCCACCAGAGATGAAGAGTCGAAGGGTGCCCATGACGAATGGACTTCTCTCGAGCACAGGCGTCGTTGATCTCCTTCAGCGGAATAGAGACCTCGATGAGTTTTTTGGTATAGGGCGCGGACATGATTCAGTAAAAGGAAGAGGGCCTGAGAGTGATGTTATGAGGAGCTATTCTCCTGATGCTGTCCCAGGTAGCCGAGGATGACCTTTTGGGACTCAGCATCCCAGTTGAAAGCGATACGGATACAGTGACGAGCGTCTTTGGTCGACCCGCATTTCAGGTGAGCAGGGAGCGTGAAGGTTTTTCCCTCATGAGTGGTGTGATACCAAGCTTTGTGCTTAGGGTGAGACATCGTGCCTTTTTTCTGATGAGGCTCGAAGGTCCATCCTTCTACTTGTTCTCTTAGGCTGAGACCGAGATCAGGGCATGGGCAAGCCCCGCTCCGTGCGGCGTGATAGGTGGTCGCGACCCATCGAAGGGCTTCCAGAACACTTGGCGCGTCTTCATACGGCGATGTTTCAGCTTCAGACTTCGAATTCCATGCGAGAACGAGAGTTTCAGGATGTTCCTTGGCAAGAATGTCCAAGGCCTCGGAAACGGACCCGATATTCTCGGCCAAAGTGCGATTTGCGGTTTCACTCCCGCCGGATTCCAGAGCGGCTCGGTAGTTATCAGCCTGAGATTTGAACCGATTGACCTCTTTCGCCCTTTCTGAAAGCTCTTCCCGCAGTTGGTCGATTTGTGCTTTGAGATCGGCGTTATCAGCCTCGAAAAGCTCCAGCATTTCGTCTTGCTGGTTGTTGTCTTTCGCCTTTCGGATGGCTTCAGCCCTCTGCCACTCCATGATCTTCTGCCAAGAAACCAAGGTGGAAGACGTGATGAAGGAGGAGACCGATGCGATTCGGTTGAGAATTGTGAACCCCAAAGATGCAGGATGCTTGGCATTGAGCTGGGATATTTTAGGACGGGTCCAAAGAGGATGGGCAAGAGGATTGCACTTTGTGGTAAACCCAGGCCAATAGAGACGGACCCCGGAGTTGAAGCAGTTGTGTTTATCCGAAAGGTGCTCGTTCAACTTCAATGAAACCTGGTCATTTTCAGCGACGATGACATAGGCAAGTCCGGCCAGTTGCTCAGCGAGCTTTCTGACATCAATGAGAGTCTTGCCCTCTCGGTCGGAAGCAACAAAGACGACGGGGTGCCTTCTGCTAGGCGAAGTGAGCAATCTGAGGAGAAGGTCAATGACTTGGTCCTTTGAGGAACAAGGAATGGGCTTACTCCCTAATGGAAGTATTCCTCGCCCAGGAGCAGCATCAAGAATGGCTCGAACGATTCCGGGATTGTTAGGTGGTCGGAAAACAGGACTGAGTGTTTCTCCTTGGCGTCCCACAAGGAGAGTGCATGAGAACCAAAGAGAGTTTTCGGGGGTCCGGTGTAAGGTCGTCTCGGTGACCCACGAAATATCAGGTTCTTCGTCGGGCATGGAGGTTCGGATTCCCCAAGCCTGGCCGTGATCACCATCGTAGGATCGTGTTTCGAAGAAGCAGTTTTCTCCTACTTCAGATCTTGGAAGATCGGAGGACAAAACATCGACCGAAGGAGCGTTGCTAATTTTTGGGCGAGTTTGCGCCCACTGAGTGATTTTTTCGCGTAGCGAGGCGAAGTCCAAGGGCTGCCCTTCCTTTGGGGAAAGTTCAAAATGGGTGCGGTAGAGTGTTCTCATTTGGGAAAGGGATGTGTTTAGACCTCTTTTGAATCCTTGGTCATAGGATGACTTTTAGCTGAGGGAAGATTTTCAATTTTTGACTTACGCTCTTTCAGGATGAATTCGAGTTTCCCGGTCGTTGGACGGGCTGTCCAGTATTCCCCGATGAGCTTCGGGCCTTCGTCAGTAGCATCGATCAATTCAAGGCGGGCAGTTCCAGGGTGGGGAGGGCTTCGATGCCTGACTGTGGCGTCAGGAACACTCTCATAGGAGTAACAAAGGTCCTTTTTCTGATGATCTTCATCGACTTGGAATCCTGCAACAAAACTGACACTCTTCATCTCCCCGGTCCTCATCACGCAACTCGTGGTGGTCAGCGTTTGGGCGATTTTGAGCGTCGCGGGGATCGGAGGGACTGGCTTCTGTGTCTCTTCATCAATCCAATTCGGGGTGATTTTTCCCTCCCAAAGACCGACAACGTATGGAGTTGTGACCAGCCAACCTTGAAAGCAAGACCGATACCAAAGCCACTTTCGGAAAACCAACCATAGAGCCGTGTCACAGGTAGCCACCAAGGAGAGTGTCTTAACGTAGGTCCAAGGGTCTCCAAGAGGCCTCTCCAGGGCCAGGCAGATGAGAAACAGGAAGAGGAAGGACGTACCGACCCCGATCATGATGAGAAACTTGGTGTTCATTTCTGGAAGATTATTTGTCGAATTCAAGGGCCTTCCAACATGCAACGACGAAGTTGTAGGCCTGAAGGCGAGTCCAGGGCTGGCTCGAACGGAAAAGGTATTTCAGCTCATTCACTTCGACCCAGTCAGAGCTTTTTTGGTCTTCATCGAGATTGATGATGAGGTGAGCCAGGACAAGTTTGGTGTCTTCGGTTAAAGTGTCTTTTCCGAAACAATGGTCAGGGCAATTCCAGACCAAGCATTCGACGAGGAAAGACGCGATGTCGTTGGCAGCGGAAATATTTTCGCCCTGCATCCAGTTGCGGAGATTTTTCAGAATTCGGATGATCTTCTTGTATCGCCGAGTAGTCCTTCCGTGTTTTGCAACACCGTTGTCGTAGACTTGTTGGGGCCAGTTGATGATTTCAGGAGGCTTCCCGTCATCAGGACGGAGCTCCACGCCTTCGTGATACCCATATCCTCCACCCGATTTGGCAAAGTAACGACGATGCTCAAAAGTAGGAACTGCATCAGCATTCACGCGATACGTGTTATCTTGAATGTCGAAGGCCTTATTTCCACGGGTCACTGTTTCCGCTCCAAAGTGGTTATTGAGCGCTTGGTGGACCTCGTTCTTGAACTGAGCATAGGTGTAAGAGGACGCTGAAAACCCAAAAGTATCGTTGGTGACTCCAGCTGGATAATTTGCGAAGAAAACATCTCGGCAGCAAATATTGACGTCCACATCGCTCGCATTGCTGATGTTGGTTCGATTGGCGTAAGACCCTTGCGCAAAAACTTTGATGTTCCTTTTGTTGAGGGCCTCGTCTGCAGCGATGGCTTTTCGAATCGCCAACTCAGCACGCTGGCATTTTTCTGTTTCGGTGGTGCTTGGTCCGTTTGCCCAGCGCTTGAGGATATCTTCTAGTTCATTCATTTGTTTTTGGGGGGGTGGTTAAAGGGTGTTGATCTTAATCTTGAAGGTGGATGCCTCGAAGGGGATGCCGTCCTCAAATCCTTGTTTGCTGTAGATTGGTTCTCCGGCTTTGCCCTGATCGACCGGGACATAAACGAGAATCCATTGATCGGGATTATTGAGGGCACAGATGAGTTCGTTCCGGGTGAGAAAAATGGTCTCGGCAGACGGATGACGAGCTTTGACTTCCAGGAAACGAAGTTGGCCGCTTTCTCCGTCGCGGGACTCGATATCGTAGCCACGATTTTCGTGGGAAATATCGACGGGGTGATGACCCAAGGAGAGTTCATTTTCCATCACAGCCGCCATCGCTGCGAGTTCCGAGGTCTTGGTGTCTTTGACGACCGATGAAGAAGATGCTCCCTGTTTCTGTTCTAAGAGGGCGGCTGGAATGATCAGTGCTCCACCTACCATGACTGGAGGAAGGGCCGTGATTTGCTTCTCCTGCTCAATTTCCTTCATGCGGAGATCGAGGCGATCGGTGAGTTCTTCGACACGACGTCGGGCGATGGTGGAGTTGAGTTTCCCAGGGGATTTACCGGCTCGTTCCTTGAGTTCCAAATCAGTGGCCCGGTTGTCCCAATAGGCAATTTCCCGAGTGAGACGGCTGTAAACCTGGTCCCGTGTCTTGTGCAAAAAGTGCTCGCGGCGAGTGCGGACGTGAGCGAGGTGCTCGGGGACCAGTTTCGAGATGGCATAGCGGCGAGCCTGGGCTTCCAGGTCAGTTGCCAGCCAATCCAGTTCTAGAAACTGCTCGATTTCCTTCTGTTGATCTTCGGTAGGGCTCTGGTAGTCGAGATAGGGGGCCGTGCCAGCATGGGTCGGTTCGCTGTCTTGTGAGATCTCCACAAATTGAAGCTTCTGAGAAAGGATGCGCTGATCTTTACTTCCGGCCCGGATTCTCCGGCCATCGGCAATGTCACTCGCAATGTAAAAGAGGACTCGCGGCTCCTCGGTGCGGTTGTGAGGATCGATGAGAATACTTCCTTGCCGAAGAAGGTCCCGATGACTTTCGAGAACGAGATCAATCACCGAATCCAAGAGGGGATGACCTGGAGCGATGAGGGCGGCAGGTGGCTTATCGTCAACGCGAATCAGGTCCTTATGGAAGGTGACCCGCTCATAACTCTTCAGGACCGGGGCTCCACGAGCGACGACCCGATCCCGCCTCCTGATATCTACCGGGACATTCCGGATCTCGTAGCGATTGGCTTCTTTCTGGGAAAGTCGGCCACCGTATTTTGTGAAGGCTGATTGGAAGAATCCTCCGATATGGTGAGGCTGAAGTTTGAGAGTTTGGGCTCTCTCCATTTCATCGCAAAGATCGCGAATATGGGTGTCATTGAGACCCTCGTTTCCAAGTGATCGTTCATCGATCAACTCCTGAAGGTGTTCTTTACTGAACTCATTGTCGATGGCCTCATTGAGGTAGTCTTTGGCCGATGGGTCATCGGCACGGCGCACGGCATCGATGAGAAGTTCACGGAGGCTTCGTTCCTTGAAAAGCTCTCCGAGGACATCGAAGACCGCTCCATTGAGGGATTCACATTCCTGCTCAAGTTTTTGGAGAAGGCGAAGAAACACGTCCGCCTCACGAGTCTCTTCGGCGATGAGATTCCAGAGGTAGCACTCCTCACGTTGTCCAATCCGGTGGATGCGTCCGAAACGCTGTTCAAGGCGGTTTGGATTCCAGGGGAGGTCGTAGTTCACCATGAGATGAGCACGCTGAAGGTTGATCCCTTCTCCTGCAGCATCAGTGGCTAGAAAGACGAGGACATCAGGATCGTTGGTGAACGATTCCTGAATCGCTCTCCGGTGATCACGAGGGGTCTGCCCGTGAACGGTGACAACTGCCTCCTCGGAACCGTAGTAAGAGACCAGCTTTTCTTCCAGGTAACGAAGGGTGTCCCGATGCTCGGTGAAGATGACAAGCTTCCGACGTTTCCCGGAATCGTCTTTGGTAATGCCATCGAGAGCTTCCGACAAGGCGACCCACTTGGTATCTTTTCCGCTCCGCAGAACTTGTGCTGCCTGTTTTTCCAGCCCCTTGAGAATTTCAATCTCTGCCTCGAGTTCGGCAATCGTCATGGCTGCGGTGGCAAGATCGACAACGCGCTCCTCGGCGTCCTCCATTTCGCCTTCCGGTCCATCCTCCAGGTTGTCGATGTCCTCATCTGACAAGGTGAGGTAGCGGGGGGATTCGATTCGGAAATCGGCACCACGTTTGAGCAGTTTTTCTTCACGGACTCGTTTTTCGAGACGTTCTTTGCGGCGCTTCAGGCTCTGAAAAATTGCAGCGGGGGAAGATGCGAGGCGACGCTGAAGAATGGTCAGAGCGAACCCGACCGTGCCTCTACGGCCCTTGTCGAGATTGTCGGCACGGTTGAACTCTTCACGGACATACTGGGTGACATCGGCGTAGAGAGCCGCTTCCTCATCGGAGAGTTTGAAGGGAAGAGTGTAGGCATGTCGTTTAGGGAAAAGGGGCTTTCCGTCCATCGTGACGAGCTTTTCCTTTACCATCCGGCGCATCAAATCACTGCTGTCCTGAGTGTGAGCTGCATCGCGGATTTTTCCCTCAAATCGATCCCCATCGAGGAGGGAAAGGAAGAGTTGAAAATCCTGTTCCTTACCATTGTGTGGCGTCGCCGTAAGAAGAACAAACTGTCGTGTGTGCTGAGAAAGGAGCTTACCGAGCTTGAACCGCTTCGTCTGCTTCAGCTCACTCCCGAAGTAAGAAGCCGACATTTTATGAGCCTCATCAACGATGACGAGGTCCCAATCAACGGCTTTGAGCTTCTCCTGAATGTCTTCATTTCGGGAGAGCTTATCAAGACGGCAAACGCAGAGATCGTGCTCAAGAAACCAGTTTCCAGAGCGTGAGGACTCGAGCCCGTCGTTGGTCATAATGTCGAACGGGAGCGAGAATTTCTGATCAAGCTCGTCTTGCCACTGCTCGACAAGTCCGCCTGGAGCCACGATGAGACATTTGGAAATATCGCCTCGAATGATCAACTCCTTGATGAGGAGCCCCGTCATGATCGTTTTCCCTGCACCGGGATCATCCGCCAGAAGAAAACGAAGAGGCTGCCGACTCAGCATCGCCTCATAAACCGCCGTGATTTGATGGGGGAGAGGTTGAATGTTCGAGGTATTGACCGCCACAAAAGGGTCGAAGAGATGAGCGAGCTTGATACGTTGCGCTTCTGACGCGAGCCGGAAGTCATGGGGATTGGCCGTGAAGCTCAAAGGGCGTTTCCGAGTCTCGCAGGAGATTTTTTGTTCATCGTCACGATAGATCAGGCGGGAATTCGTGTGCCCGGAAGCGGTCTGATAGGTGATCTCGGCACAGTCTCCAAAGAGTTCGTGGCTCTTCACTGTGATCAATTCTCCAGCCTCGATTCCCTCCAATCGGTCTCCGACTTTGATCTCTTCCAACTTCATGCTGGGAGAATGCGTGGATTTTCTAGGATTGTGAAGTAACCTAAACGTCCATACCGTTACTTAAAAGTAACGATGACCCTAAAACAGCTCCTTTCCAGAGGATTATCCCTTGAGAAACTCAACTCCTTTCTCCGTGTCGTTCAGTCTCCGAGTATTACAGCGGCAGCGGAAGGCGTTCAGAGCCGCCGAAGTCTGATGAGCAGGCAAATCCGAGAGCTTGAAGAGACCTTAGGGACCGAACTGTTCTATCGGGACAAAAAGAAACTGATTCTCACCGAGTTTGGGCGGAAATTTGCTCTTACCACATCCACCTACTTCAGCGAGGTCGAAGACTTGCTGGCCATTGCGAACAACGAACATCGAGTCCTCCGGATTGGGGCAGGAGAATCCTCTCTGGAAGCCTTGGTGTTTCCAAAACTCAACAAACTCCGAGAGCAATTCCCGCAGACTCAGTTTGATTTTGTCTCCCAGTCAACATCAGACATTCTGAAATCAATTCGGTCAGGAGAGCTTGATGCAGGAATCGTTCGATCTGATATTCAGAAAGATGGATTGAAGCTATTCAATTGCGGGAGTCTCGACTTCGTTTGCGTCGCTAGAAGAGATTTCGAGTCAAGGATAGAGGGGTGGAGTATACGACGATTTCTCAGCCGGACTCCTATCGCGATCATCAGAGGCCAAGGTCAATTTGTTTCAAACTTTCAACAGATCTGCCGAGAGATGGACTTGAGTCTCCGGATTGAAGTAAAGGCAGGTAGCTTTGGGCAGGTCAGGGATCTCATCATCGGGGGGTGTCCAGGTGGGATTTTACCAAGAGTGATGGCGGAGAAGTTGCCCGTAAAAGATTTTATAATTTTAGATGATCCGGCCCTCGCCCAGCTAGAAAGAGACCTCGTTCTGGTTATTGATGAGCGTGTTGCGAAGGTCAGAGATGGAATGGAGCAAGAATTGCGGGAATTCACGTTGATTGTTTCCACGCTATAAATCTTGTTGATTTTTTGGGTGAGTCATGACGAACCCAAATAAAGATGTTTGTATGGAACTCGAAGGGCGTGCTGAGAAGGGGAGATGTGCATGA
>JAUIGV010000053.1 GCA_030432565.1 Verrucomicrobiia bacterium
CGGCCAAGACGGTCAGATTTCAGAAGCGAACAATTCTCGTTAATACGATCAGTCATATCCGGTGATCCTATGACTGATCGTCCCTACAGCTCAATCATCGTCGATAGGTGCTACGCGTGACGCTTACGATAGGTCGCTGGATTTTCGATCTTGTTAGATCGAATCAAGGTAGTTCCGGGCATCTCGTATAACCTCGTCCAGACAGCCTGTTTCGAAAGGCGATCTTAGTCCGGCCGATTTCAAGAGGTCGGTGTAGGTCTTGCTCCCGCCGAGGGAGCAGAGGCCAACATAGGTTTTCAGAGTGCCCTCAGGATCTGTTCTTGATTTTGACCAGAATTGCAGCGCGCCTGTGAGCGCCAGGCAATAATCGATGTAATAGAAGGGGCTCTGATAAATATGCGCCTTTTGTTGCCACAAGCGTCCACTGCTCTCGGCAGGGAGATCGGCATAGTCCCACCACGGAAGGTAGGTTCGTTCGGTCTCCTGCCACATCGCATTGCGCTCTGCCGGTGTGGCGTCTGGTTTCTCATACACGAGATGCTGGAAGTGGTCGATGGAGACTCCGTAGCATAGGAATTGGAGCTGCGCGGTGAGGTGGATACGGCGCAGTTCTTCAGCCGCGTCCCCACCATAGAACTTCTCCATGTGTGGCCAGGTGAGAAATTCAAGCGCCATCGAGTGAATTTCGCAGGCTTCGGTAGTGGGCCAGACAATATCGCTCATTGGTTGATTTCGACTCTTGTAGCTCTGAAAAGCGTGACCGACTTCGTGAGTGAAGACATCGACATCGCCGCGTGTTCCATTGAAGTTTGAGAAGATGAAGGGGAATCCGTATCGGTGGAGGAAGTCACAGAATCCTCCACCGGCCTTGCCCTTGCGCGATTTTAAATCCATCGCGTCACGGGCCTTCATCTCATCAAAAAACGAATCGAGTCCGTGGCCCATCTCATGGAACATTTCAGTCGCTCTGTCGATCATCCAGTCGTGACCGCCCTGTGGCTTTGGATTTCCGTTGGCCGAGTGAGCGTTGTGATCCCAGAACATGAGCTTATCCACATCAAGAGCGGAGCGTTGTTTTTCCGAAATCTCCAGCGCCAGCGGCACCACTTTGTCACGGACTTCATCTCGAAAGGTTGCCACCTCCTCCGGCCCGTAACCGATTCGAGTCATTCGTTGATAGCCGAGTTCGGTGAAGGTATCGTAGCCCAGCTTCCCAGCCATTGTATGGCGAAGCTTCACCTGTTCGTCATAGATTCGATCCAGCTCGGGTGCGTTGTCGAAGAACCATTGCGAGTTTGCGCGACACGCTCCTTCGCGCACCTCGCGGTCGGCTTCGTCACCAAATTGATCGAGCTCGGAAATCGTAAATGAGTTCCCTCGAAATTCAATTTCCGCTCCCGCAGTCAGCGCGGTGTGTGCGGATTGAAGTTTGGCCTCGGCCGCAAGATTATCCTCGATCACGGAATCGAAGCTCCGGGTGTTGCACTCCCATTTGGCAAAGAGCATCGGAGTGAGGGATTCTTCCAACTCAGCGCGAAAGGGGGAATCGAGGAGAGCTTGTTTCAATTTCGTTTCAAGATCCTCGTACTTTGGCGAGATGGCATCAAGTTCATCGATTGCTGCTTTGTGATCCGCGTTTCTCGTGTTCTGTTGAAAGCGAATGTAAGTGAGTGAACTCCATTCCTTGAACTGGCAGAGCAGCTTATCCCAATCCGCTATGACTGCGAGATAATCATCAGCGGAGGTCGCGGCAGCAAGACGTCCATGAAAGTCTGCATATTTTCCGCTTGTCTCGGCGAGGTCGGGTTGCGGGACATGGTAGTCCGGGAAAGAGGTCGGCATGCGGGTATTGTGTGTCCCGATCCCAAAGGTAATGAAGGATAAAGTGAATCGAAATAGAGCGAGCTTTCGCTATTCTGCGAATTTTCGGGGACTCGCTTCCAGTCGATAAAATACACGGCCGTCCTCTGAGGCTCCAATAGAACCATCGTCGAATCCTGCCGAACTGTGAAAGGCTGGAATTCATTTCTTGCGACAACCTTATCAAAGCGAAGCAGATTGCCAGACTTGGTCAGGCGGAGAACGACCTTGTAGACGGTTCCGCGTTAAAGCCGAAGCGGTGAGCGTTTTTTGAGAGGTGCCGAAGTGGTTTGCTAGGATTATGCCGAGCTTGATAAGGCGAAGTGCCCATGGCCCATGCCAAGCCATCCGGAACACCGTCTCGATCGCTGGCGATGTTGAAGATTGGAATAAAGAATAATTTCGAATCACCCCGGAACTCGGTAGCTCCAAGATGGGAGCCTGAGCAACCGTTCGCGGGAGTCCTTTGAGATTTCTTACTCTGCCATCAATGAGACCCCGGTCGATTGCCGGAGGATTCGGTGAGTGGACAGGCATTGATGGTGCGACGTCATCCCATCATTGCGTGGCCCTGATCACGATGGATTTCGAGATTTGAGCGGGCCTCCGAAAAGTATCTTGGCGGAAACTCCGTCATTTTCTATTCTTTCCGAACACAGTTCACATCGTTTTTATGAATCCATCTTTTTCCCGCCGCTCATTTCTCGCCACTGCTGTTTCGTCGACCTTTGTGGGTTCTCTTTTTGGTGCTGAGGTAAAGAGGGCTCAGTGGCTTCAGATTTCGCTTCAGCAATACTCCTTCAACGGTATGTTCCGCTCGAAGAAGCTCGCTCCTCTCGATTATCCAAAGTTCGCAGTTGAGAAAACCGGGATCAAGGCTCTCGAATATTTTAACGGCTTCTTTGAAGATAAGATCAATTCAGCGAAGTTTTTGGCGGAGCTCAAAAATCGATGCGGGGACCTTGGGGTTGAAAATCAGCTGATCCTCTGTCGTTCTGATTTGGCACTCGATTCTGCGGATCCCGGGGAACGGAAGGGAGCAGCGGCTTTGCTTTCGCGTTGGGGCGCATTTGCAAAAGAGCTTGGATGTCATTCGATTCGGGTTGATTGCCGGTCGAAAGGGGATCGTGAGGAGATCAAGAAGCAGGCCGTCGATGGGCTTCACCAATTGTGCGATCTCCTAGAGCCCATGAAGATGAATGCCATCGTCGAGAATCACGGGAATTGGTCGAGCAAGGGTGACTGGGTCAAGGAAGTGATGGAGTCCGTGAAGCGGGACAATTGCGGAACCCTGCCCGATTTCGGAAACTTCAAGGGATACGACAAGTATCAAGGAGTCAAAGACATGCTGCCCTGGGCCAAAGCGATTTGTGCCAAGGTTCACAAGATCAAGCCGGATGGTGAAGCAGCTCAGACTGATTTCGAGCGGATGCTCAAGATTGTAAAGGAGGGAGGATTCAGGGGTTACGTTGGAATCGAGTTCGAAGGTGGAGCCGATCCGGTTGCTGGTGTCTTGGGCACAAAGAGGCTAATTGAGAAGACTCTTCAAAAACTTGGATAATTGTGAAAACGATCTTTCTATTCTTTGTCATGGTCGCAAGCGTTCCTCTTGCAAAGGCCGGCCCTGAGATTGGTAAACGTGGTCCTTTGATCCTGAAGGAGATCGTTTCCCAACCGTGGGCGGTTGCCTGGAAGTCGTCGACCTTGAAAAAGGTCCGCCTTGTGACTGAGAAACCGGATCTCGACTTGCCGCTGAATCTCCCTCCGGTTTGGTCTGCGGTGATTTCCGGTCCCGATGGCAAAACCGGTCATCTCATTTGGGACAGCACAGGTGAGGGGAAGCTTGTTGAGTTCTCTCTCGATGACAAGTTGGTGATCAGGAGCAATTCGGCGAAGGCGATCACCGGTGTTCCAAATTTGCAGGAGTTTCCAATCAAGGACAAGGAGGGCAAGCTTGTGGCCTCGGGGTGTGTCCCCACTGCGGCGGCTAATGTCGTTTCATTTTGGGCCAAGAAGAAATATCCCCAATGGCTCGGGGATGACGGGAAAACACCAAAGGATCTTGCCCTGCGTTTGCGAAAGCAGCTCAAGATGAAGCTCTACCCGGATGTCGACGGATTCTCACCGAATCGCATGGCCCTGGCCGGAGCGTATCCCGGTGATCTCTTGAAGGTATTGCAGGGAGAGGCGGAGGCTTACAAAGTCCCTGTTGAGATGGGTTTGGGTCGGTTTGCCTTCCCGCTTTTGAAGCGAGAGATCGATGCTTCCCGCCCGGCTCTCCTTTCTTGTTTGGTGAGGGTGGCTCACAAACCGGAGCTTTCGTGGCCGCACGAGGTGGCGGCTGTTGGCTATTGCGAGATCGATGGAGTAAAATTGATCGGGGTGAAGGATAACTTTTTTCCCACCGAGAACGAAGAAGCCATTCGGTGGATCCGGGAGGATGCCTTTCGGTCGATTTTGATACTGCGGCCACACAAGGAAATAGCGGGGTCGGATGACGGTCAGTGAGAGAGCATGTTGGGCGGAATGCTTGAAAGGACTTCCTTGGGGTGCGTCTCTCGTTTTAGACTAAAGTGTTTACCGGAGTCTTTGCGGTAAAGTCGGAAGGGATGTTTGCCGGCCTTTAGTTTGATGGAAGCGGAGGCCCCGTTTTTGGAAGTTCTGAATCCAGCATCAATGACGGTGGCGTTGTGGATTCGCAAGAGAGCCTGACCGTCGGTGGCGAGGTGGAAGGTGTAAGTGTCATCGTGCGGGACTTCGAGATAACCGGCAACCAAGACGGATTCACCCGGAGAGGTCTTGATCTCTTCGAGACTAGGAGCGGTATGGGATGGGCCGGACTTCAGATTTTCGAGTTTGCCGAGCCAGGGTGTGTCGCTCTGGTAGGCCGACCACGTGACTCCGGGTTTGGTCTCCATCGATGGCAGGGCGGGAATAAACTGGAAGTCATAAGGGCGTGGCGCCTTCGGGTGGGGTCTTCTGAGACGTAAGACCTCATCGTGCATCTTTCTTTGGAGATCCGGCAGGGCTTTGGCGAGGTTTTTGGTTTGCTTGGGATCTTTGGCGACATTGTAGATTTCGAAAGGCTCGGCATGCTTTTTTACGTTGTAGCGCACACCAACATGGTCACCGAAACGGATCATCTGCATCTGACCCCGGGCTTGTTTTTGTCGGCTCTTCTGGAACTCAGGGTAGTCGGGAGTTTTGCCGCCCACTTTATATTCGACATAAACCCGGGAGGGTTTTTGCCCGGGATTGCCGGTGAGAGTTGGAACAAGGGAGATTCCGTCAGACCGGGCAGGGGCGTCAACGCCAGCTAACTCGGCAAAGGTTGCAAGCCAATCGTGGGCCTGGCACGGAGAGTCGCTCATGCTTCCCTTGGGAGTTCCGTCAGGCCAGCGAACGAGGGCTCCGGCTCGGATGCCGCCTTCCCAGACATCGCGCTTTATGCCATCGAAGGGACCGAAGGAGTTGAAGAAGTCGGGCCGGTATCCTTCGGGGAGGTAGGACTCCTTGCTGGGGCCATTGTCAGTGGTGAAAACGATCAGGGTGTTCTCATCGATATTCAATTTCTTGAGGTGATTGATAAGGTCGCCCACGCAGTCGTCGATCCGCCGCACGTTGGTGGCGTAGCGTTGGTAAACGTCGGGCCAGCTTGTTTCGGGAGTGGCCGGGTTTTTGTCATGATCCCAGGTGGCCTTTGCGTAGTCAGGATGCATGTAGCTGTCTTTTTCGCCGACGGCGGAGTTGATCATTTTACCTTTCCGTCCGAGCCATTTGAGACCCTCTTTGGGGAAGGGGGAGGGCGGTAATTGGAGGATGGCGTGCGGGGTGTCGTAGGCAAGATAGAGGAAGAAGGGCTGATCGGGTGCGGACTGCTTTTGGTCGGCAATCCACTTCTTGGCCCGAGCAGTGAAGAGATCGGTGGTGAAGCATTTGTCGAAATAAGCCGAGATTTCCTTGTCGTTTTCCCAAAGCTCTTTCTGGTCTTCCTTGGGATAATGCCGGTGGCCGTCGCGGTGGCGAACGTAGCCGTGGAAGAAGTCGAACCCTCGTTTGGTTGGGTAGGCGGGCCAAAACTTTGGATCTCCCTTGCTCTGCGGGCCTTTTACCTTGTTCGGTCCGGAATTTCCCTGAAGGCCCCATTTTCCGATGGCTGCGGTGGAGTATCCGGCGGCGCGGAGCACGGAAGCCAGGGTGTGATTATCACCGAGAGCTTGATCGAATTGATTATCGCGAATATTGGCGTGTCCCTGGTGGACGCCGTGAAGGAGTGATCCTCGTGAGGGCGCGCAGACCGGAGCGGGGCAATAGTAGTGGCGGAGCTGCAAGCCCTCGGCCGCCATTTGATCAAGCTGCGGTGTGATATGCCAGGGCTCGGTGCGATCGCCCTTGGCTTTCCGCAGGTTTTGGAAAAAGACACCATAGTCACCATAGCCGAGATCATCGGTGAGGATGAAAATAATGTTCGGTCTGGGGGCAGCCTGAAGGCAGGCCAGGGTGGCTGCGAGAATGAGCAACATCCGGTGGGGAATCATGTCGCCAATATTGCGAAAGCGAGGGGAGCAGGTGAAACCCTAAAATGGGTGAATTCCGCCTCAGACATGCCCATTTTTTGAGCTTGAGGAAAGGTCCGTCGAACAGGAGCTCGAGCCCCCGCGATTTTAATCGGTGAGAGGTGGTCTCCCGAGATGCCAGCGGACGATATTTCTTAGGTCGCGCAGGATCATCATAAGAGACGGTAAAAGAATGAGTGTGATGATTGTCGCAAAGAGGATGCCGAAGGCGAGGGAGGCGGCCATGGGTTTGAGGAACTGGGCCTGTACTTCGGTTTCGAGGAGAAGGGGGGCCAGGCCAAAGAAGGTGGTGAGCGAAGTCAGTAAGATGGCGCGGAACCGGTTGACTCCCGCTTGAGCAAGGATTTTTTCGTAGGAGGTGTCTTTTGACCGGAGATCCTCGATGTGACAGACGAGGACCAGTGAGTCATTAACGACAACCCCGGAGAGAGCGAGAATTCCAAAAACCGAAAGGATTGAAATTGGAATCCCCATGATGAAATGTCCGAGGAGGGCACCAATAATCCCGAAGGGAATCACAGACATAATGATAAGGGGCTTCACGTAGCTCCGCAGCGGGATCGCGATCAGAATGTAGATGAAAACAATGGACAGTGCGAAGCCGATACCAAGGGATTGCAGCGATTTGGCCCGCTGCTCTGCTTCGCCACCCTGGCTGATGGAGATTTCGGGGTGCTTCGCGGGCATGGTGTTAAAAAATTCTTCGTCAAGCCGCGTGAGGACTTCGTCCGAAGATGTGCGGCCTTTATCAACGGACGCTTCGACGGAAACGACGCGCTTGTTGTCATAGCGCTCGATGGAGGCTAGGGAGTCGGAATATTCGGTGGTGGCCACAACAGAGAATGGAACAGTGGTGCCGTCGGTCTTGCGAACTCTCATCTCGCGGAGGGTTTCGAGTGATCCACGTTTCTCCAGGGGATATCTGACCATGACTTTTACTTCTTCCCGTCCGCGCTGCACGCGCTGGGCTTCGCGCCCGAAAAAGGCGTCGCGAACATTGATGGCGAGGTCTCTCTTGGTGAGATTGGCGGCCTGGCCGGCCGGGGTGATGCGGTATTGGATTTCGGGCTTCCCGGAATCGAAGGAATCGGTGACCTCAAAAACACCGGGATAGGTCTTCATGACGGCCTTAAGATCAGAAGCAGCGGCTTGGAGGGCTTCGAGGTTGTCGCTTTCGAGGTTGATGGAAATGTCTCCTCCCGGCGGGCCGGCTTTGGCGCGGAAGGATAGTTCACGGGCACCTGCGACCGGGCCAATTTCGTTTCGCCAGTCTTGCACGATTTGATCGGATGAGAGGAATTCGCGCTCGGTTGAGCGGGTGAGTTCGGTGACGATGGAGGCCTTGGTGTTTGTGCTGGCTGAGATTTGGGTTTCAAGAAAAGGATTGTGGCCGAATTTCGCTTCGTATTGTTTGCCGAGCTTTTGAGTGGCTTCCTGAATCCGGAGAGCGGTGGCGTGAAGGTATTCGACAGATTGACCCTGCTCAAGTTCGAGGTTTGCGGTGGCGTTATCCTGGTAAATGTTCGGGAAAAAGACGAAACGGAGTTTTCCGGAGGGGAAAAGACCAATGGTGAGAATCAGGATGCCGATGAAGGCCGCAAAGACGGCGTAGCGCCATGGCAGCAGGCCCCGGACAAGAGGGGCGTAGAGTCGCTGGACGACCCATCCCAAGCCACGCGAGATTGATTTTTGGATGGAAGCCCAGGCTTTGGTGATCCGAAATCGTGGTTTCTTGTGCACGTCAATATGGGCGAGGTGCGCGGGGAGGATGAGCTTTGATTCAATGAGTGAGAAGGCGAGGCAGAAGACAACGGTCGTGGCGATCTGACCGAAGACATTTCCCAATCGCCCGCTGACCTGGGTGAGCGGAAGGAAGGCCGCAATGGTGGTGATGACCCCAAAGGTGGCGGGGGTGACAACGCGGCTGACTCCGAGGACGGTGGTGCGGAGGTGCCATTTCTTGTCCGTGTTATCGATGACTTCCTTTTCTTTTTCGGAGTAGATCGACTCTCCGATCACGATGGCGTCATCGACCACGATTCCGAGTACGACAAGGAATCCGAAGGCCGAGATGACGTTGACTGATAGATCGAGGCCGGGGATGGGGAATAGAGTGACTGCACCGGCGAGGGATACCGGAATGCCAATGGCGACCCAGAAGGCGAGACGGAGGTTAAGGAAGAGCATCAGGATGCCGAGGACAAGAGCAACACCGATGGCGCCGTTGACTCCAAGAAGCTTGAGTCGGTCGCGGATATTGGTGGAGCCATCAAGCCAACTGGCGATTTCAATTCCGGGTGGAAGGTCGCTGAAGTCTTCAAGGACTTCGCGGGCCTCCTTGACGGCATCGATGATGTCCTCGTCACCTTCGGTGGTGATGTTGAGGCTGACAGTGGGCTTGCCACGAAAGCGATTCAAGAACTGCTGGTCAACGAAGGCGTCGCGAACGGTGGCAACATCCCGAACAAGGATGCGCGTGCCGTCGGGTGAGGTTCGAACGGGAATGTCCTCAAAATCCGCCCCACGATAAGCTTGGTCGCTTGCGCGGAGGGCGATGTCGCCACGCTCCGAGCGGATGGTGCCGCCGCCGAGATCCAGGGAATTTTCGCTGATAGCGGTGGCGAGTTCATCGAAGGTGAGATCGTAGAGTCGGAGTTTTTCCTCGGAGGGCTCAATGGAAATTTCGTAATCTCGTGAGCCAAAGGTTTCTACTTTCGAAATGGCGGTTTTTTGGAGGAGAGCATCGCGAAGTTTGCGGGCGGCTTCCTTGCGGACCGCTTCGGGGACGTCGCCGTAGAGTTCGATCCAGAGGACGGAGCGGTTGCGCTTGTTGTCCTGCACGACCGGGTTCTCCGCCTGTTCCGGGAAGGAGGGGATGGAGTCGACCTGTACCTTGACTTTATCAAGAAGAGTGTCGATGGGATAGTTTTCCTTCGCCTCAATGGTGATGGTTGCCTGGCTCTCACTGCTGACCGAGCGAATGTGTGAGATGCCATTGACTCCCTGGAGAGCTTCCTCGATTTTGATGGAAACCCCGCGCTCGACGTCCTCCGGAGTTCCGCCCCGGATGGGGACTTCCACCGTGACCGACTCGGATTCAAAGGCGGGGAACCCTTCCTTGCGGACGGTGAGAGCGGTGTAGAATCCCGCCCCAAGAATCGTCAACATCAAGATGTTGGCGACGACCGGATTCGAAGCGAACCAGGTGATGAAGGGGTGTTGCCGGAGAGGGTTCACGGACTGGATGGGGTGACTTTTTGTCCTGACTGAAAGGTGGCGAGAGGACGGGAGACAATGCGGAAGGGGGGCTCAGATTGGCGGTCCGAGATCTTGAGGAAGATGTCGCGACCGGAAGCGGCGAGGCGTTTGGCGGGGAGTTGTAGAAGTCGCTCTTCGTCGTCGAGAGCCCAGAGGAAGGAGTCGTTGACGAAGGCTGATTCGGGAACTTTAAGGGATGGCGGGAGATCTGTTGCGGTAACGGTGGCATTGACGAAGAGTCCGATGGAGAGCGGTGTTTTGCCTTCGGAGAAGGGGGAGCTGACTTCGGCAATGGCGATGGTGGTTTGGTTCCCGGTAAGGCTGGGGTCGGTGCGAACGATGGTTCCCTGCCATTCAAGTCCGGGGCGCGCCGGGCTCCGAAGTACGACGTCGACTGGACTTGAGAGGTCGACGCGGACAAGTTGATCCGGGTTGAGGGGGAGGCGGACTTCCGCTTTCTCAATCGCGACGAGGGAACCGATGGGTTGCTGTTCACTGGCGAGGTTGCCCAGAGAGGCAGTCCGGCTCGTGATGATGGCATCGAAGGGTGCGAAGACTTGGGTCCGGACGAGGTCGGCCTTGGCCTTGCGAACGGAGGCTTTCATGGATTCGATTTCGGCGAGGGCCGAGGTGATCTGGGGTATTCGGAGAACGAATTCCGAAGCGTCTTCGATTTTGCGCCCTGATTCCAGCCAGTCCTCACGCGCTTGTTCGGCCTGGGTTTTTTCTTCGGCATACGCCAGTTCGGCTTTGGCGAGATTGGCTTCTTGCTGAATGAGAAGAGACTTGTAAGAACGATCGTCGATATCGATGAGCGGGAGGCCTTTCCTGACAATTTCACCAACGCGAAACTCGGGCGCGACCCGGACGATAAGCCCGCTGATTTGGGGAGTGAGCGTGCTTTCGAAATAAGGCTGAACGGTTCCGAATGTTTCGACCGGAGGTGAGTGGACTTCGGGAGAAGTTTCGAAGATTTCGACGGAGGTGACGACCTCCTTGACGGGCTTGGTCTTGGGTTCGGGTCGGCTTGCGGCACACTTTTTAAAGCCAAAGACTGCTGCTGCGATCAGGAGCAGGGGCAGGATGAGCTTGGGGATTTTATCCATGGTTGGTTAGTAGGCTTTTCCGAGGGCAAGGGCCAGGGTGACACGGTTGAGGAAGCGGAGTTCGCGGATGTTGATGAGGGATTCCTCGGTGTCGAAGGCCCGGCGTTGGGTTTCTAGGAGAGTGAGGATTTCGGTGAGTCCCGATTCGTAGCTGCGAAGGGTGCGCGTCTCGGCGGTTCGAGCAGCACTGAGGGCGGTGCGGGTGGCGTTCTCTCTCTGCAGGAGAAAGGTTTCCGAGCCCAAGGCGTCCTCGACTTCGCGGAGGGCGGTAACCACGGCGGCGTGGTAATTGGCGATGGCGATTTTTCCGCGGGCTTTGGCTGCTCCGAGTTGAGCCCGGAGAGTGGTGCCCTGAAAAAGTGGGGCGGTGAGGTTTCCGGCGATGGACCAAACGCGAACGTCAGGGCTGGTGAGGTCGCTGAGTTCTGCGGATTGACGACCGTAGCTGCCGGTGAGCGAGAACGCCGGGAAGAGGTTGGCGTGTGCAACTTTGATACGGGAATCGGCGGCGCGGATGCGTTGGTAGGCCGCGTCGATGTCTGGCCGGTTTCGAAGAAGGGATGAAGGGATCCCTGAGGGGATTGAGCGGTCGAGGTCTGGCCACTCCGAGGCGCTGCGTGAGCGATCGGGGTACCCGCCGGTGAGTGATCCAAGGAGGCGGGAGGCTTGGTTGCGTAGATCGGTAAGCTCGGCGA
Source organism: Verrucomicrobiia bacterium (assembly GCA_030432565.1). Taxonomy (GTDB): domain Bacteria; phylum Verrucomicrobiota; class Verrucomicrobiia; order Verrucomicrobiales; family Akkermansiaceae; genus SW10. The sequence goes on from JAUIGV010000053.1 coordinate 11,497, forward strand.
GGCGGGCGCGGGCGTTTTCCACATCGGTTTTGGCCAAACTCACGTCGGCGAGGTTTCCGGTTCCGCGCTCGAAGCGGCGGTCAACGAGTCGGTGGGTGGACTCGAGTGATGACAGGCGGCGTTGGGCGAGCGATTCGCGCCGGGTGGCGGCGATGAGTTGGAAGTAGGCCTGGGCGGTTTGTGCGGCAATGGATTGGTGGGCCGCTTGAAAGTCGGCACGGGCGGCAAGGAGATCTTGTTGGGAAGCGTTGACGCCGGCTCTGACACGCCCCCAGAGGTCGAGTTCCCATTGAACATCGAGGGATGCGGAGAAGCGTTGGGCGTCGAAGGTTCCAACGTCGAAACCCTGTCCGGCTGAGTTGCTCTGGCTACGGAAGCCATTTGCGTTGGCGCTGAGTGCGGGGAAAAGGGCACCGCGACTTTGACGGGTATTGAAACCAGACTCCTCGAGCGTAGCAGCAGCTGCTTGCAGGCTCGGGTTGGCGGCGGCGGCGCGGGCGAGGTAGTGATTAAGGGTGCTGTCTGAGAAGAGAGTGCGAAGACTGGTTGCGATTTGCGGGACGGGTGGCGACGAGGAATCGAAGCGTGCCGGGTGATGAACGGGATCCGGGGAGGTGAACGACATGTCGCCGCAAGCAGCCAGAGCAAAGCCAGCCAAACAATAGAGAGCGCTAATTTGAATTGATTTCATGCTCCGTCGATCGCCGCTGGTGACGAACCGCTTGCGGCTCATTTGCGTTGCACTAAAGCAGAAACTGAACGATTTGCGATTGTGGAATGTTTCGAAATTTTTCTTCGAGTCACCGGTTTTATCGGGGGCAAGCGCATGCTGCAGCGTTTCCCCGCCGGGTCTGGCTCAGAATTTACCAAACAGGAATCGTGGTGAGCTAAGAAATGACACTTTGATTTGAATAGGGATGGCGCGTCCCTCCGGACTGCCATCGCCCGAAATTATCAGGAAACCAGATGTGCCATTCCCATTTCTCGAGTCTGTTCGAGGATAAAAAAATACCGGCGAGCGATCGGCTTCACCGGTATCTGTAAAGCTTCAGGATTGGGACTACGAGGCGCCACCTCCTGAGTTTGCAAGCACCTTGTCCTCTTCGGGGAGGAAGGGGGCGAAGCGGCCTTTCTCAATTGACTTCATGTAAGCTTCCTGGGGGGAAATCATTCCGGCCTGAAGCTTCTCAAAGATGGCGTCGTCCATGAATTGCATGCCTTGGGCCTTGCCGCCAATGATGACGTCGTAAAGCTTCTGGGTGGCGCCTTCGCGAATAATCGCAGCAACTGCGGGAGTTGCGAAAAGGATTTCATTCACGGCAACCCGGCCGGGTTTGTCGACTCGTTTGCAAAGAAGCTGGGCGACAACACCTCGAAGTGATGCTGCTAGCATGGTGCGGACCTGCGATTGCTGATCGGCAGGGAAAACGTCGATGATTCGGTCAACGGTTTTGCGGGCGTTGTTGGTGTGCAGGGTGCCAAAGACCAAAAGCCCGGTCTCCGCAGCAGTCAGTGCAAGTGAGATGGTTTCAAGATCCCGCATCTCTCCGACAAGAACAATGTCTGCGTCTTCACGCAAACAGGCGCGCAATCCGTCCGAGAATTCCGGGGTTTGGATTGGCACCTCACGTTGGGTGATGATGGAATTTTTGCTGCTGTGAACGAACTCAATCGGCTCCTCAATCGTGATAATGTGACGATTGAAATTGGTGTTGATGTAATCGATCAAGGCCGCGAGTGAGGTTGATTTCCCGGAACCAGTCGGTCCCGTGACGAGAACAAGTCCCGAGCGCATGTGGCCGAACTCCTTGATCACCGGAGGGAGATTCAAGTCTTCGATGGAAGCGATTTCCGTCGGAATAAGACGGAAAACCGCAGCGAGTCCATTCTGCTGCTTCATGTAGTTGCAGCGGAAACGAGACATTTCGTCCATTTCGTAAGCGAAGTCGAGATCCCCGGATTCGAGATACTGCGCAAATGGTGCTGGTTCGCAAATTTCAGAGAGGAGTTCCTTGAATTCCTCACCAGCAAGGATCGGCTCATCAGGAATCGGGGAGACTCCGCCGTGAACGCGGACCTTGGGAGGTGAACCTTCGGAAAGGTGGAGATCGGACCCGCCTGAAGAGACGAGGTATTGGAAAAGACGGTCAATTTTAGCCATGCCAAAAAGTGTGGTGTTTGCGGTGTGAAATTAGGATTGGAAGAAGAGTTTCATCTGCTGCTTGTCCTCGCAGCGGAACATGACTTCATCCTGTGAGACGAGGCCCTGGGTGTAGAGATTGCGGAGGGATTCATCCATGGTGATCATGCCGACGTTTTTACCGGTCTGCATGATGCCTGGAAGCATGAAGGTTTTGCCGTCACGAATGGTTGCCGCGACAGCGGCGGTGTTGACGAGCAATTCCAGCGCAAGAGCGCGCCCGGTGCCATCTGCCTTGGGAACGAGTTGCTGGGAAACAACGCCACGGAGTGATTCGGACACCATGATCCGGATTTGGTCCCGTTGCTCGACCGGGAATACATCGAGAACCCGGTCAAGGGTTCGAGGAGCATTTCCGGTGTGAAGAGTGGCGAGAACAAGGTGACCCGTCTCAGCGGCAGTAAGCGCCAGCTGGATCGTTTCAAGGTTCCGCATTTCACCCACCATGATAATATCGGGGTCCTCGCGAAGTGCACCCCGGAGAGCACGCGGAAATGATTCGGTGTGTGCTCCAACCTCACGTTGGTTGACGTGGCAACCTTGTGATTCGAAAACATATTCGATGGGATCCTCCAGCGTGAGAATGTGATCTTCGCGGTCCTTGTTGATGAAGTCGACAAGAGCAGCCATGGTGGTGGACTTACCGGAACCCACCGAACCGGTAATGAGAATCAAGCCATTCTGATAACGCGTGAGGGGTTTGATGTGTTTAATCGGAAGTCCGAGATCTTCCATCGTCCGAATGTTGGTCGAGATGATTCGGAAAACGATCTCGTATCCAAGACGTTGTTTGACGACCGAAGCACGGAAGCGGCCGGAGGCATTCTGATAGGCGAAGTCAACGTCGCCGACTTCCTGGAGCCGATCCCAGTTTTTTTCATCCAGGAAGGAACGCGCAAGTCGTTCGGTATCCTCAGCCTTGAGGGGCGCGTGGGTATCCCAAATGGGTGAGAGGGTTCCGAATCTACGCCAAGCGGGAGGATAGCCGGTCGGAAGGTGGACATCGGAGCAATCGTATTCGATCCCGATCTGGAGATACTCGTCAACGTGAGCGAGGACTTCGTGGTCTGACATGGATGGTGTGTGTGATTAAGAGAGAATAAGGCGGAAAGTTACGATGAAGAGAAATCACTTTTGCGGCGGGCCGCCAAGCATGGAATTCTCTTGTTCGGGGTGGAAATGTCCTTCGGCGTAATTGCGCGCGTAATTCAGGGCCATTGTGGTGAGCGCCGGGCGGGCGAGATTAAAGGCGAGTTTGCCCGTGCGGAAAAGAAGGCCCCGTTTTTTGCCCTGCCCCTTGTGGATCACTTTCTTGCTGCGAAAGAGCCTCATTCCAAGAAAAGCGGTTCCTGCCGCCGCGGCAGCCCAGCGTTTCGGGTGCTTCCTGAGCGACAAGCGGAGTTGATGAGCTGGATCGAGCTCCCGGCGAAGCCCGCGGTAGCGATCAAAAAGGTCACTTCGCTGCTGATCCAGTTTTTCGATTAGGGCTTTTTTTCCTGCCTGATCCATTGCTGGTCTTTTTTTAATTCGTTTCGGGTGTATTCGAAAAAGCGAGTCTCCTTGCCGGATTTCCTGCCCATTTTAATGAGAACGGCCCCGAGGGTTAAATGGAGCAGGGCAATGGCGAAGGCCGCACCGGTCCAATTCGCCAACGAGAGCGAGGAGTCGTCAAAAAAGGAGCCCAGTAAGCCGATTACGCCCGCCAGGATCAAAAGATATCCAATCGCGAGGCAGATCAGTCCTGCAATGGTGAGACCGAATTTACGTCCGTAAATCTCGGCAGCCTCCTTGGCTTCGATTGCAAAAAGTTCTCCTCGAACGCGAGCGTGGGTCGAGGCTTGGTCGACGAGAGCTCCAAGTTCTTCCTTCAGTCCTGATGAGCTTTCGTCAGATGAAGAATTTTTCCGGCCAAACCCCATCGTTTTGCGTTTAGCGACGGATCAAAAGTCCAAGAACAAATCCGGCTCCCGCTGCAGCCAAAACTGCCTTGGTTGGATTTTCACGGACATAGTCCTCCATTGTGACGTGAAGCTCGCGCGCCTTTTCGCGGGTTTCCTCCCACTGATCAGAAGCTGCGCCCCGCAGGTGTCCGGCCGTTTCTCCGGCTCCTTCACGAATGGCTCCGATTCTCTCGGTCGCCACCGACTTGAGCTCGCTGGCCTTGTCTCCTGCAAAGTCGCGGAGCTGGGCTGCTTTTTGTGCGGCAGCTTCTTTCAGGGCAAGGGCCTTTTGCTCGGTTGTGGAGGGCTTGCGTTCAGGTGTTTTTCCTTCAGCTGCGGCGCGGAGTTCGTCGGCGGCCGAACTTGCATCAGGGGTGTCTGCGAATGCGTCAGTCATGATCGGTGAACCTTCACCCCAATCGCTTGTGATGACAAGAGATTCCTACGTGTCTGTGGACCTCTTTTGAGATTTAAGATTCCATCAGACCTCGTCCCTGTTTTGAGGATCAAGGAGTCGTAGGAATTCAGAGGTCGAAATGTTGCAAAATCTCCTCGTGAACTTCAGGCGGAGTCTTTCCGGCATCAATGCGGCGAACGAATTCATCCTGTAGAGAGGCGAAGACATCGTGGCATTTTTGCAGGGCGTCCCGTTGTTCGAAGGCGTTGGCCTGGCCATCCCTGACTCCGATTCGGGAGAGGGCGGTGTCGAGATCGACCTCAAGAAGAAAAACAAGATCGGGGGGGGGCGCGAATTTTTCGTTGATTCGGCGGATCTCGGCGGGATCGAAGCCGCGAATGCCCTGGTAGGCCATCGTGGAAAAATAGTATCGGTCGAGAATGACCACGGCACCTCGCGCCAAGGCTGGTTTGATGAGGTTTTCAACATGGTCCCGGCGGTCCAGATGGAAAAGGTCGAGTTCCTCTTGCTCGGAGAGCCTGCCGGATACCGCGGACTCCCGAAGCCGGGTTCCGTGGGGGCCGTCGGTTGGTTCCTTGGACACGATGACCTCGCGACCCTTGGCCCTGAATGCCTCGGCGAGCAGCTTGACCTGAGTGGACTTGCCGGTGCCGTCGATTCCCTCGAAGACGATAAACATGGAAAATAATGTGGCACGCCCAGCAGGACTCGAACCTGCAACCCCCGCATTAGAAGTGCGATGCTCTATCCAGTTGAGCTATGGGCGCTTGACCGCGAGCGTTCTAGCGAGAGCTTTTGCGACAGACAAGGTCGATGAGTCGCAGGAGGGTAATTTTTTTTCGACATCCCTGAAATCAGGAATTTGAAGGTTGTCCTGATTGATTTGATCCTGATCGCGGGGGAAGTCAGTTGAGGGAAGTAAAATTTCGGCCAAATGGAGGCAGGCCCAGGCACGCCAGCTCCGGAGCTCGGCGTGATTTCCGGACATGCGTGAGGCCAGATGTTGGAAGTGGCGAACGGGATTCCCGATAAAAAGATTGTTTTTTCGATGGGCGAGATACCAGGTGAGAGCCGGGTATGGGGCGGCCTGATCCGGGACCATTGAGGCTTTATTCAACTGGAGAATGGCTTGCGCGGGTTTCCCCTGAAGCCAAAGGGATTGTGACAATTCGAGGCAGGCCAGATGAAAGGAGGACCCGCCCGCGGAGCGATGCTGGCGGGTGTGATTGGGGCCGAGGTTTGAGGAAGCCTCCGGGAGGTAGGGATTCAACACGAGTTCGTTTTAAGGTTTCCCGATAGGTTGTGGCGAGTCACAATCCCGCCAGTTCCTTATGGTAGAAACCTGGCAACAAATTGCTCTCGGAGTGCTCGTTCTTCTCGTTTTCACGAGCTTTATCAAGGAATGGGTTTCGCCCGAAGTTGTGGCACTGGGTGCATTGGTGGCCTGTGTTTTGATTGGGGTTTTACCGATTGCGGTTCCGGAGCCATTACCTGATTTGGAGGGGCAGGCATTAGTGAACGCGGTGCGTATTTTTAAAGCAGATGCGCTGCGAGTCTTCGCACATCCTGCTCCGATTACGGTGGCGTGTATGTTTATCTTAAGCGCAGCCCTGGAGCGTACCGGGGTGATCGAAATTCTCGGACATTGGTTCGAGCGGACGGCCGGGAAAAGCCCAACACGGATGTTGGTGATGATGATTCTTATCGTGGCCGGTCTCTCGGCTTTTATGAACAATACCCCGGTGGTGGTGGTCTTTTTGCCCATCGTCCTTGGGATTTGCCGGCGTAAGGATTGGCGGGCTTCGAAATACCTCATCCCGCTTTCGTATGCCGCGATCGTGGGCGGAACGACTACCATTATTGGGACTTCGACCAATCTCGTGGCATCGGGAATCGCCGCAACCTACAGCCCGGATTACGCCTTTGGCTTTTTCGATGTTACCCCGCTGGGCCTCGTCTTTGTCGCAATCACTTTCATTTATCTTGTGACGGTTGGTCAAAAACTCCTGCCAGACCGGGTCACCTTGGCCGCGCTCATCGACAGTAAAGACTCACGCGAGTTTATTACCCGTGCATTCGTGTCCAAGGAGTCACCACTCATCGGGCAAAATTTCATCGAATCTTCGCTCAAGAAGATGAAGAAAGCGCGGGTCATTGACGTGGTTCGCAACGGCAATCGTGTGCTGCAAGGGCTGGATAAAGTGGTCTTCGAAGAAGGCGATGAGATTCTCATCAAGGGGAGGCTGGGGGATTTGATGGGCTTGTCAGAGCAAGGTGGAATCACGCAAGGGACGCCAGATCAGCTTGGGTTGGAAGATGTTCGCACCGAGTCCGCAGTAATGATGGAAGGGATCATTGGTCCGGATTCCTCGCTCGCTGGGAAAAGCCTGAAGGAACTCAATTTCCGCCAAAAATTTGGGGTCATTATTGTTGCGGTGCACCGACGTGGTCGCAATCTTCGCGAGCGATTCGAGGACGTGAAACTCGCTTTTGGAGACACGCTTCTGGTGCAAGGCCCGGCCCGGCGTATGCAGCGGCTTTTTGAACTGAAGGATTTTGTGAACCTGAGCGAGCCCAAGGATATCGCGATCCGCGGAAAGAAGGCGCCCTTTGCAATCCTCGCGATTTTGGCCTTCATGGTCGTTGGCTTGCTTTCGGGAATCGAAGTCATTCCTGATATTCCAATCGTGCAGGTGGCCTTGTGTGCGGCGCTTTTCGTTTTACTGACCGGCTGCATCGACCCTTCTGAAGCGTATCAATCGATTGAGTGGAAGGTCTTATTTCTAATCATTGGCATGCTTGGCTTGGGGCAGGCCTTGCAATATTCCGGAGTTGCCAAACTTCTGGCGATGAATGTCGTAAATGCCACCAACGGGATGGATCCACGTATCTTGATCGCTCTTGTTTACCTGCTGGCGGCGGTCATGACTGAAATGGTGAGCAATAATGCAGTTGCAGTTTTGCTGACGCCGATAGGGATTATGGTTGGGATGGAATTGGGCTTGTGCCCGAAGCCGTTTATCGCAGCGGTGATGTTTGGTTCGTCGGCCAGTTTCGCGACTCCGATCGGTTACCAGACGAATACCTTCGTTTATGGTGCGGGGGGCTATAAATTCGGCGATTTCTTCCGGGCAGGATTTCCCTTGGCGGTAATTCTGTGGGTCGTGGCGTCAATTCTCATTCCTGTCATTTGGCCTTTGTGAAAAATTCCACCTGACATCCATTGACCAACTGGCCGGGTGGGAGTAAGCACAGGGCGTCTATGAAAGCTCCAATCACTGTTTCGGTCACAGGTGCCGCCGGCCAAATCGGCTACGCTCTTCTTACTCGCATTGCCTCCGGCTCGATGTTCGGGCCGGACCAGCCCGTGAATCTCCGGTTGATCGAGATCGAGCCTGCCATGGGCGCCCTTGAAGGCACCGTGATGGAACTCGATGACTGCGCATTTCCCCTACTCAACGAGATCGTGCCGACTTGCGATTTGGCCGAGGGTTTCCGCGGCACCAACTGGGCGCTTCTCGTGGGATCCGTTCCGCGCAAAGCGGGTATGGAGCGCAACGATCTCCTTGGTATTAATGGAAAGATTTTCACCGGCCAAGGCCAGGCCATCGCTGCCAATGCTGCGTCCGACGTCCGTACCTTGGTGGTCGGAAACCCCTGCAACACCAACTGCCTCATCGCGATGAACAACGCGGCGGGCATTCCGAAGGAGCAATTTTTTGCCATGACTCGTCTCGATGAAAATCGTGCCAAGAGCCAACTCGCTGCGAAGGCCGGCGTACACAGCAGCGACGTCACCAACCTCTGTATTTGGGGGAATCACTCCGCGACCCAGTATCCCGATTTCACCAACGCCAAAATCAAAGGCCAGCCTGTCACCGACGTGATCACCGACCGGGCTTGGCTTGAGGGCGAGTTTATTTCGACCGTCCAGCAGCGTGGTGCCGCCATCATCAAGGCGCGCGGAGCCAGCTCGGCTGCCTCCGCTGCTAATGGCGTGGTCGATACCGTCCGCTCGCTCGTCACTCCAACGCCTGAAGGAGATTGGACCAGCGTGGCTGTTTGCTCTGACGGATCGTATGGCATCCCCGAAGGACTCATCGCCTCAATGCCCATCCGAACCGACGGTTCGACTTGGGAGGTCGTGCAAGGCGTAGAACTCGATGACTTCTCCCGAGCCAAGGTGGATGCATCGGTCGCCGAACTCGCCAGTGAGCGCGAGGCCGTTGCTGATCTCATTCCTTCCTAAATGCTTCCCGCTTTTATGGCATCACCATTGGTCATTGCTGGTCGCGAGTTCAACTCGCGGCTCATGCTTGGAACGGGAAAGTTTCCGTCGAACGAACTGATGAGTGATGCTCTGGCCGCTTCCGGGACCGAAATCGTCACGGTGGCCCTGAGACGGGCTGATCTTAGTGGTCAGTCCGATCCTTTCGCCAATATTCTCGATTTTATCGATCCTGAAAAATATCTCCTTCTTCCCAACACAAGTGGAGCGATGAACGCCGAAGAAGCGGTCCGCCTGGCCCGCTTGGCGGCAGCGGCAGGTCTTCCGAAATGGGTGAAGCTTGAGATCCACCCGGATCCTACGTATCTGTTGCCGGACCCCATCGAAACTCTGAAGGCGGCGGAAGTTTTGGTGAAGGAGGGGTTCACTGTTCTGCCCTATATTAATGCCGACCCGGTCTTGGCCAAGCGCTTGCAGGAAGCCGGAACAGCGACCGTCATGCCTCTCGGTGCTCCGATCGGCAGCAACAAGGGGATCGCGACCCGAGATCAAATTCGAATCATTATCGATCAGGCCCAGGTTCCGGTCGTGGTGGATGCCGGGATTGGGGCACCAAGTCACGCTGCTGAAGCAATGGAGTTGGGTGCTGATGCCGTTCTTGTTAATACCGCCATCGCAATCGCCTCCGACCCGTGCCGGATGGGAAAGGCTTTTAGTTTGGCAGTCAGGGCTGGGCGTGACGCCTTTGAAATGGGACTTCCCGAGACGCTGAATGAGGCTTCAGCCACCAGTCCTCTCACCGGATTTCTGACCGGTTCTTAGCCCTGAGAGGTTCTTCCAAGAAGTTGTCGTATTTGGGGCATTTTCGACAATGCCGCTGAAACCTTTGTTTTACAGGGTTTTTACTATCGAAAAAATAAAAATTCCCTATGTTGGTGGCGCGGTGGTTTATGAAGGAACTACCCACGAATTGACCCTTATGCCTGACGAAGCAACAAAGCTGCAAGCGACCCGTATTTTGCTGACCGCTGCTGCTGTCGTTATTTTGGTCACCGGTCTGAAGCTGGGGCAGTCATTTTTTATTCCGGTTTTACTTGCGGGTTTCATTGCAACTGTCTCATTTCCAATTACTTCCTGGCTTCGGAGGCACCGTGTGCCGCGGCCCATCGCCGTCCTTTTGACTGTGCTTGTGGACTTCGCGTTTCTAACTGGAGTCGTCATCATTGTCATCACCTTGACAGGCGATTTGGAGTCGAAGTGGCAGGACAAATACTATCCTGCGATGGAGACCAAGATCGAAGAGATCAGAGAGACGGCGGTGACGACGCTCGAAAAGTTAAAGGTTCCGGATGCCCAAAAAACCGTCGATAATTACGCCACGATCGAAATTCCTGCCCAGATTGGAAAAAGTTTCGACCCTTTCGACCTCGGCAAAGATGTTGCGGTCCGGGTTCTTGGATTTCTTGGATCGACCCTTTTGATTCTGATCCTCACCGTTTTCATGTTGAGCGAGGCACGTATGTTTGGTCGTCGAGTGAATGCCATTCTTGAAGCGCGCGGTCCAAATTTGGATCGTTTGATGAACTCCACTGCGGATATCCAGCGGTATCTGGCAATGAAGACCGTCGTGAGTCTTGCCACCGGTGTTCTTGCCGGTTTCTTGTGCTGGGCGGCTGGATTGGACTTCTACGTGTTGTGGGGGATCTTGGCATTTGCCCTCAATTTCATCCCCGTGCTCGGTTCGATCATTGCGGGGATTCCTCCTTTTGTTCTGGCTTTTCTGGTGGACGGGGGACCCAGCGCGCTGGCGGTGGGGGTTGGTTATGTTTCCATCAACATTTTCCTCGGTAACTTCCTTGAGCCCATGTTGATGGGGCGACGTTTTGGTCTCTCGACTTTGGTTGTCATTATCTCGGTTCTCTTCTGGGGATTTGTTTGGGGGCCCGTCGGAATGTTTCTTGCTGTTCCGTTGACAATGGTTCTTAAGGTTATGCTCGATAACTCCGACGAGCTGCGCTGGATTGCTGTTGCCATTACAAAAGAGAAACCTAATTCAATATTGGATCTCCACGAAATTGACACACCCCTCGGGTCCTTGCCGCCGCGAGATCAGGTTGATTTATCCGGAGTGACGACCGAGAAGCGGAGCTAGCTCGCGGGATGGTTGCCTTCCCGAATTGATGCGGTAGGATCTCCGCGTGCGGAAAACCGGAGTACAAAAATTAGCCTTACTGTCGATCATTCTCCTGATCGTACTAATTTTTGCCGGAGCGATCGTTAGAGTGACCGGTTCTGGATTGGGATGTCCCGACTGGCCAACCTGCTGGGGGGAATTAGTGCCACCAACCAGTATCGAGCAGGTGGATGAGGCCTACCTTGAAGAAAAGCTGCCAAGGTTCAAAAAATCGGCAAAACGTTTCGGGCGCGATCCCGATGAGATCACGGTGGCGAAACTCCTCGAAGAATATGATCCGGTCCAAACTTGGATCGAGTTTACCAATCGATTGCTGGCTTTACCGGTTCTGTTGGCGAATTTGCTGCTGATGATTTGCTGCTTTAGATGTCGGATCATGCCAGGTCTCGGAGTGGGTGCTTTTGCTCTGGTGATTATCAGCGCACTGACCGGAATTGTGGTGGTCGCCAGTGGTTTGCGATCCGGAGTGGTGACCATCCACATGGCGTTGGCCTTCCTTCAACTCTTTGTTTTAACCTATCTTTACTGGGGTGGGATTCGCCCCGGGACTCCACGGGCCCGCGTCGCGGGGGCAAGTCGACCGCAGGTTATGATTTTGTTAGTCTGTGTGATGCTTGAATGGGCCATGGGGTCGCAAATTCGGGAAGTGACAGACAAACTGATGATGGAGCGCGGGATTGGATCCCGGGGAACTTGGATTGATGAGATTTCCGAGTCTTTGATTTATCTCATTCATCGAAGCTTCTCTTGGTCTATCTTGATCGCAGCACTTTGGCTGGGATACAAATCGAAATGGAGTGGGTATGTTCCGCGCTTGGTGTTGGGATTGGTTTTTTCGCTGATGGTCATGGGCTTGATTTTGAGCACCTCGGGAATTCATGCCGTGGTACAAGTTCTCCATGTCGGAGCAGCCGGAGCACTGGTGGCAGCCGTTTACTATTGGTGGCTTGCTGCCAAACCCATGGACGAGGGAGGCTCGCGTGGATGAGAATGATTACCGGGCGCGGACCTTTCGTCTCGAAAATTTAAGGGCCTTTCCGGCCGGAGTTGTCGAAACACTAAGCACGACCTTTTCCATCTTGATCGCAAATCGTGTGTTCGAGGCAGGAGGTCTCGCAAAGGCCAGTCTGGTTGCTCTCCCAAGTCTTGGCTTGTTGCTGAGTCTTTTTGTGGTCCAGGCCGTTCGGCGCAGCGGTCTCTCGGCTAACCTGATGTTGGCGATCATTTTCGGAATCTCCGGAGTGGGATTTACCATCAGCTCATTCGCGGGGGATCGATTTGAGATTTACATGTTTGGCATGGTGATCGCCTTGATCACCGTGACTCTGAACCTTCCGCTTTTCTCTCAAATCTATCGCAGGCACTATCCCGACGAAGTCCGGGGGAAGTTGTTTTCGATGACGGCTTTCACGAGGAAAGCATACGCGATTGGGACCGCTTTTCTCTTCGGGTGGTTGTTGACACTCTCGCTTGATTACTACCCTTGGTTGCTCAGGATTTATGCAGGGGCATCATTTATGATGGTCGGGTGTGTTCTTGCGATTGAAAGGGTAACCTTGAGCCGTTCCAGAAGAGTGAAGCTCTTTGATGCCTTCCGTCATGCCGGGGAAAATCAGCGTTTTCGGAGATTGCTGGTATCCTGGATGATTCTTGGGACCGGGAATCTCCTCTCGTTTTCACTCTTCGTAGAATACATCACGAACAAGCAATACGGGTTCGACCTCAGTGAGAACCATGTCAGTATCATCACGACGGTTATTCCCGAAACATGCTTTTTCGTTTTTGTCTTGGTTTGGGGAAGGCTCTTTGATCGCCTCGACTTCTATGTTCTGCGATGCATCCTGAACGTATTTTTCGCTGCCGGGATTATTTTCTATTATATGGGAGACGGTTTGTGGGCTCTCTATATTGGGATTGGATTGCACGGGGTGGCCAAGGCTGGAGGAAATGTCGTCTGGAGTCTCTGGGTGACCAAGTTTGCTGATGCTGAACATGTCGCTGAATATATGAGCGTTCATACTTTTTTGACAGGATGCCGGGGAGTGCTCGCTCCCTTTCTGGCTTTTCCTCTCGCAGCGGCGTTCGGACCAATCTGGGTGGGAGGGATCTCAGTGACCCTCATTGCCATCGCGACCGTGATCATCATAAATGAAATAAAAACGAGAGATCGGTACTTGCCAGCGCCCCATTGATTCGTAGTATCCGCGCGGTCAGCGGGAAAGACTTGTCGTCCCATGACTAAGCCGCCTTAGCTCAGTTGGTAGAGCTACTGATTTGTAATCAGT
>JAUIGV010000078.1 GCA_030432565.1 Verrucomicrobiia bacterium
CTCCGTTACGGGCTACGCCCTCCACTCCGACTTGCAGCAGAGAAGAAACTCCCCTAAACCAAAACCACAGAACCCACCTCATCGAATCTACAGTTTAGACCTGTCCAATCTGTGGGGTCAGGCCAGGCCTGCTTTACAACTCCCGGCAATCCGGCCAATCCATCATTCGGTAGATACTTGCCTGCCTTTGCGTCAAAGGCTTTCTCCTGCACTTGCCCATTCACTTGGATCCATTTGCCAGAAGGAAGTTCAGCCTCCCATTCCTCCGCGAAATACGTTCGATCCCCTTTCCCGTTTTGCAGCTTACCTACCAACCTGGTTCCAGTGGGCAAGATCATCTTGCCACGCACTTGGTAGGGTTTGGTAAGCTTTGCCTGCACCGGAGCACTGCCTTGGTTGGAGGAAACCGAGGCCATCAATTGGCAATGCAGCAAAGTCCCCCGTTCGATTTGAATACCCGGTGTTTTGGCTTGGGCAATTGGCAACTTTTCTAACTCTTGTGCACTACGCTCTGATGCGATCAATGAGGGTATTGGCTTGAAACGGTCTCGCGGTTCCCTTGGCAGGGGCGCTAGATTGGGCATTGGTAGGACGAATGCAGGCTTCGGCTCAGTGTCAATTTCTGTCGGCGGCTGAAACGGCTCGAAAGAAGGATTGGGCTCAACATGGCCATAGACGTCCTTCCCATCGACCCGCATCGTTTTGCCTCGATCATAGGATGGGTGTTCCGAAGCTCGGGGGAAGGCTCCCATAGCGAGTGCCTCTTCCTGCTTTTTTTGATGGTATGCACCCACACCAATAATCACAACAATGACGACCGCACTAAGGATCAACATCTGACCAAGGCGACTTTTGAGGAAATCGATTACTGGATAAATCATGACTGAGGGAAATTGAGGGTGAGGAGAAAACGGTTTTTCAGAGGATCGAGGTGAAGATTCTCGCCCCGCCCATCTCCGATGAGCACCGCTGAAAATTCAACTTCTTGATCTGGAGCGAGAGTGTCCTTCCTTGACACAAAATAGGAGGCCGGGAAAGCAACCTGCTTCTCGCCGACACGAACCATGCTTCGTCTCTTCGTAAGGTCCACAGGATCCGTGGTAATATTGCGGATCTTGCCGGTGAGAACGACAGCATCTTCACGAGCGAAACGAGCGACGCGACTGACGGTGGTTCTGAGCCCCTCGAGATCTGCCGGAAGAGAAACATCTCTTGCGACATAACCTTCGTAGAATATGGGAAGCTTGGGACGAAGGATCGCTTCCGACGACACAAGCCGGATCAATTGCTTTTGCCTTTCCTCTGGAACTGTGAGCTGACGGTTTCTGACCTCTTCACCGGTCAATTCAACGGTCGGTCCTTCCGCTGGGTTCTGGTGGAACCGGATGATGTTGTCGGGATCTTCGCTGCCACTTAGCGCAAAAGCGTAGGCCTGCCCGTCCATGATGATTTGCATCAAGACTTTGCAACCGGGCGTCAGTTGCCGCAGGACAAGGTGCTTTGGATCCTTGGCGTGCTGATAGTGGACTTCTCCGGGCGAAGATCCATCACTGAGGCCAGCCCCGACGATAAGGGTCACTGCTTCCGGAAAAACGAGCAAGGTGGTGCTCTCGGGATGAATAGCAATCGGCATGGTCACCAAGGGATCGAGGATTCGGTCCATGGGGCGTTGCGGCTCAGCCAGAGCGATGCTGACCAACAAGAGAGAAAAGATTAGAAATTTCATGAGCTTGGGACGGGACGAATGATTAGATTAAAGGTTTTGACCTGAGTGGGATAGAGGCCGTTTTCAAAGGTCGAGGGATTCTCGACGAAGTGCATCGTGAGCTCGAAGGCCAGCCCCTCGGTAATGGGCTTTCCGTTCATGTTACCGACCCGGATTAACTCGCCCTTCACCTCGGCTTGAACCGAACTGTCCTGCAATTTACTCAGTGCGGTTTCGCGTAAGACGACTTTCTGGTAGATCGCTTTCTCGGCAAACTCACGTGCATCTTCTTCAATGAGATCAATAGCTCTATTGAATGCTGTCCGAGTGCAAATGCGAGCCAGCTCGTTCTTATCATCAAGCCCGCGTGGCCCGCGCCCCAGAAAAAGGCGAGCGGCCCGTTGTGCCTGCGAAATATGAACCGACTTGGCATCTTTGAAACCAGTTTCACCAGAGACCACCAAGGTTTGGTCTGGAAGAAGAGAAACGAAGCGAAGACGCGTTTCAAAGGCCGTGGCTAATCTCCAATAAAGCACCGCGAAGATCAGAACGATCAGGATGAGAACAAAGGGCCAGATCTTCCCGGCATTGCGTTGTTTGAGATAACCGCTGAGGGCGGCGGAGTGGGCGGATGGGGTTTTCATGAGTATTTTTTGTGGAGAGCTTGGGCATTGGCATTGTGGTCGACAGCCTCGGAATTTTTCGACGCGATAGCGGCTCCAACGCCGATCATGGCAGGCACCATGAGACCACTGCTTTGCGCGGAACCAGTGACCAGACCCGAGGCACCGCCTACCACAGTTGCCGCAGTCGTTGCTTTCTTCGAAGCACCCGCATTGGCTGCGGTGACACTTGCCCCGGCCCCATACACCACTGTCAACCCGAGAGCCTGACCGGCCGAGCGCATGAACTGACCACCGATATTGGCTCCATTGACCACCACCTTCCAAATCACAAAGGGCGCTGCAATCGTGCTGATTAGAAGCCACAGCGAAATCACAAAGGCCAAACCAACATCTGCTCCAAAGTCGATGAGGTCGGCACCATCCTCGGCCGCCACCTCCAAAAGAGCATCGGTGAAGGAACTGGCAAAGCCCCAACCGAGGGGCCAAAGAGTGACCGCTGCCAGGCTGGTGAAGTATTTCAGGGCGGTGTGCCCGAGGGCGGGAACCAGAAGCGAGGCAATGAAAAGTGGCGCAATGGCAACTCCGGAGAGCATCAAGATTTGCTGGGCGATGAAGGCGACCCACATGATGAGCTGAGCGCATTTTGCAGTGAGATAGACAATCGCGTGAAGAATGGCATCACCAAGTCCTCCGTTGGGAGCGAAAAGCGTATCGATGATACTATTCTTTTCTCCCACACCCGCTGACGCGCCCCCCACAAGGCTGGCGAAGCGGGTGTGGGTTTCTGCCGGATTGGCGTTGAGATCTTCCATGACATCATAGATGAGAACCTGGAATTGGTTGCTCCAGTCCGGGAAGAACGCCAAAGCAATCCCGGTGACTCCAACGGCAACGATGCTCCGGATGGCATTTGCCGGATCGGAGGACTGCCAAAGTTTGAAGATCAATCCTGCGACGAGAAGAGGGACTGCCAAGATGACCATTCTGTCATAGAAGGTGGCCGTTGTGCTCTGGAGCTGCGGGAAAAAGGCATCGATTCTTTCGTTCATCGGAGCGTAACTTAGCGTTTAAAAAGAGTGGGGCGGTTTGGGAGCCGGTAGAACCGAGCGGCGTTGTCTGCCGCCGCTTTGAAGGCGGCCTGCTTGGCCTGACGGTCAGCCTTGATCTGAATCTCTTTTTCAACCTGGCTCTCGTAGAAACGGGTTTCGACTTCGCTGGTGGCGAAGGCGATTTCCCGGTCGACGGCAGCGAGTTGCGACTCCAAATTCCGGGTCACGACATTGAGCTTCTGAGTCTCGGAAGCAGTTGATGCCTGGGAGAGCTGTCTCAATGAGGCCTCAAGTTCGCGTTTGATAATGCGGCGGCGTTCGAGAGTGGCCCCGCGCACCTGACGATAATGGGACAGGCTTCGCCGCGTCGCAACTTCTGGCGTGAAAGGCTCGGCATCTCTTCGGCCAATCACCTTACCATTGACCCGAATGTCACGCTCCACGGTCTGATAGGGGCTGGATCTGGGAGAGGCAAAAATTTCATCCGACTTGAGTCCTTCGGTAATTTTGTCGGAGGGAAGGTTGAGTTCCAAGCGATTCAGAAACATCAAGGCCTCATTCAAGGTTTGGATCGTGACTTTCCGGGGATCACCCAAACGCTTCAGATGAGTCTGCGCTTGTTCAATCTGCTGGGCGAACTGACGGATTTGTTCGATCTGGTTTTTGCCGTGAATGATCGTTTCCGCGAGCTGCCGCTGAGCGGAAAAAAGGTTGCTGCGGATTTGCGTGATATCGATGACCGACACGGCAGCCTGCGAGGGCGGCAGAAATACCAGCATGATCATGTTAAGAAAAAGGAGGACTTTCATGGCTGGACAATTTCAATGATTGCTTTGTGAGGCGGATTCAGCTCGGAAGCGCAATTTGAGATTGAGTTAGAAAGATGTCGTTTGGGGTGGCATAGTCGAGGGTTTTCCTTGGTCTTGAGTTTAAGAGGTTCTGGACTCTTAGAACCTCTTCTGGTG
>JAUIGV010000015.1 GCA_030432565.1 Verrucomicrobiia bacterium
GTGCGTTTCAGCTTTCGGATGGGCTGATTTCGCAAATGTCCTGGGATGAGCCTTATTCTCTTCAGAAGCTGCCCGACGGTTGGACGGAAAAGGAGGGGAGTTTGAGTGAGGGCGTTTTTTTTACCGGAAAGCCGGGGAGTCCGCAAATTGGCGATGAAAAGGTGTCTTTTGCGCTTACCCGTCCTGATAATTTCAGCGTGATGGGGGTTCAAAAGGGGAATAGCTTTACCGCCTTTGAATCGGAGGTCGGGAAGACCAAACTTCTACTTTACCAAGGTTTACTGTCGGCCGAGGAGGTTGTGGCAGGCGAGGAACAGAAGGCGAAGATTTTGCGCTGGTCGCTTCGGGGAGGTGGAGTTCTGGTTATGTTCTTTGGTCTTCTTCTAATCCTCAGGCCACTCTCGGTTTTGGCGGATGTTCTCCCATTTCTCGGTAGTCTTGTCGGGGGCGTGAGCGCTTTGATTGCCTTCCTCCTTTCCATTGCCATCAGCTTTGCAGTCATCGCCATCAGTTGGATTTTCTTCCGTCCGCTTCTCGGAATCGGGTTGCTCGCGGTGGCGATTGCCTGCCTGGTAGCGATCAAGAAAAAGATGTCGTCGAAGAATCGGATGCCGGCTTCGGTGCCACCTCCATTGAACTAGGAAACTCTTCACTCTTGCCACCGACTGGCGGGCGCGCCATTTTGTCGGCGCTCCGGCCGGTTCATCAGATCCGCCGGTTGATCTGATCAAACACACACGATGAGCGAACAAGAAAGAGTCCGCATTTACGACACCACGTTGCGCGATGGCACCCAGGGCGAGGGGTTTTCACTGTCCGGCCTCGATAAGATCCGAATTGCCAAGAGGTTGGACGAATTCGGGGTGGACTACATCGAGGGCGGATGGCCCGGATCGAACCCCAAGGATATCGAGTTTTTCAAGGCGGCGGCGCAGGAGACCTGGAATCACGCCAAAATTGCCGCCTTTGGGTCCACCCGACGGGCTGATTTGGCGGTCGAAGAAGATCCCCAGGTTCAGCTTTTGATTGATGCCAATACCCCGGTGATCACCATTTTTGGGAAAAGCTGGGAGTTACAGGTGACCGAGGTTCTTCGCACGACTGCGGAAGAAAATCAGGCCATGATCAGGGATACCTGTCGCTATTTGAAGGAAGCGGGGCGCGAAGTCGTCTACGATGCCGAGCACTTTTTTGACGGGTATAAGGATGGGTCCGAACATGCCATGGCCACCTTGCGGGCTGCGGTGGAGGGCGGGGCCGATTGGCTGGTGCTCTGCGATACCAACGGGGGCTGCCTTCCTTCGGAGATTGCCGAGATGAGTCGTGTCGTGCGCGAGGCCTTTCCCGAGGTTCCTCTTGGAATTCACACTCACAATGATTGCGAGCTTGGGGTCGCCAATGCGATTGCTTCGGTCGATGCCGGGGCGACACAGGTTCAGGGAACGATCAACGGTTACGGAGAGAGGACCGGCAACTGCAACCTCACTTCGGTCATTCCGATTCTTGAACTCAAGATGGGACGGAAGGCCGTGACCGATGTTTCCGGAATGCGGGATCTGTCGTTCTTCGTGGACGACGTGTCCAATAATCCTCACTTCGCGCGCGCCGCGTTCGTCGGGCGGACGGCTTTTGCCCACAAGGGCGGGATGCACGTCAACGCAGTCCAAAAACTGGCGCGGACCTACGAGCACATCGAGCCGGGCCAGGTGGGGAACGAGCAGCAAATCCTGGTGAGCGAGCTTTCCGGGCAGTCGAATATCCTGATGAAGGCCGAGCAACTTGGGATTCATCTGGAAAAGGGGAGTGACGAAGCCAAGGCGATTTTGACCGAGGTAAAAGCACTCGAGCAGACCGGTTATTCCTTCGAAGCCGCCGGTGGTTCGCTGGAGCTTTTGGTGCGCCGGATGCTCGGTGAATCTCCCCGGAGGTGGCATCTGCACGAATATCAGTGTTCTTTCCGGCAGTATAAGGATGGTCATGCTCCGGTTTGTGAAGCCACCGTGAAGCTGGATGTTGGCGAAAAAACCAGCCACACCGTTTCCGCCGGTCACGGGGTGGTGAATGCCCTCGATGGCGCGCTGCGGAAGGCCCTGACGCCGTTTTTCCCCCAGCTGGAAAAAGTTCAACTCATTGATTACAAGGTCCGTATCATCGATGGGGCCAAAGCGACGGCGGCAAAGACCCGCGTCTTGATTGTCCATACCGACGGTGAGACCACCTGGGGGACGGTTGGGGTCTCCGACAGTATCATCGAGGCCAGCTGGATTGCCCTGACCGATGGGCTGGATCTCTTTTTGCAAAAGACTTCCATTTAAAAATCGGTTTTCAGCTTGTGCCCCCGCAGGAAAATCGACAATCTTACAGAAGGTTCATAAATAACACCTACGAACCATTCGTTCCGCAAGGGACACCCAAGGTCACTCTGGTGACCCGGTCAGGCTCAATAGGGTCTGACTAAATTTGAGCACAGTCCGGGTTAAAAGCGAGTCATCGTCCGGACGGTGGGATTTACGAAAAAGCGGCGCTCCTTTCCGGGAGCGCCGCTTTATTTTTGATTTCGGAGTAGCCGGAATTTAGGGGAATCCTTTGCTTGTCTTGTCAGACGGATTACGCAGAATCGCCGGACCTCAACCTCGAGGCAAATTAAGCACAAATTGACAATATGAGTTCAGTAAAGAATGATAAGATAGTCTTTTGGGGGTGTTTCATCGCCCTCATCACGACAGCATTCGCATTTATCACAAGGGCGTTCCTCGTCAACGACCCCTCCTTATGGCCGGCCCAGTTTGGGCTCGATAAAGTCGAGTCCCAAGAGCTCTTCGGAGCTGGAATTTGGCCTTTTGCAATCAGTATCATCATCTTCAGTCTCGTCATCGATAAGGTTGGCTACCGAGCTGCAATGTTTTTCAGCTTCATCTGTTATGCCGGCTATGCCTTCATGGCTTTTCTCGCATACGGAGTCGTAAATGAGCCCGGGCTGGAGGGCGCCGCTCTTGAAGCTGCGCAGGCAAAAGCCTACACCAACCTTAAGATTGGATCGATTATCCTTGGACTTGGAAACGGAACGGTTGAGGCCTTTATCAACCCTGTGGTTGCGACTCTTTTTAGTAAGGAGAAGACAAAGTGGCTTAACATTCTTCACGCGGCATGGCCGGGTGGGCTGGTGCTTGGTGGGCTGATTACCATCGCTCTGGGAGCTCAGGCTGCCGACGACTGGCGGATTTTGATCTACATCATTGCCCTTCCGGCGGTTGTTTATCTCGTTATGCTTCTCAAAGTTCAGTTCCCCGTCAACGAGCGGGTTGCTGGTGGTGCCAGCTACCGGGAAATGTTGGCTGAGTTTGGAGTCCTTGGAGCCGGTCTCGCCAGTTTCCTGGTTTTTCGAGAGTTGGGTAATCAATTTCAATGGTCGACCGGCGTGGTCATTGGGCTGGTTGTCGTGGCAACTGCCGCCTACGGATACTACTGCCGTTCCCTTGGTCGCCCCATCCTGATCTTCTTGTGCATCATTATGATGCCTCTTGCGATTACCGAGTTGGGAACCGATGGAGCGATTACCGGGATCATGGAAGAGCCGCTTAAAGAAGCTGGGCGTCATCCTCTCTGGGTTTTGATCTACACTTCAGCGATCATGATGATCCTGCGCTTCTGGTTCGCTGGTCCAATTGTCAAGGCATTGACCCCACTTGGCTTGCTTGCGACCTGTTCTGTTCTCGCCATCGTGGGCCTTTTCGCTCTCTCGTCTGTTCAGGGACTCTTCCTGGTTTTTGCCGCTGCGACCCTTTACGGCATCGGCAAGACCTTCTTCTGGCCGACCATGCTGGGCGTTGTGTCCGAGCAGTGCCCGAAAGGTGGAGCGCTGACCCTGAATGCTATCGCAGGTATTGGAATGCTCGCGGTAGGGATTGTTGGTTCGCCACTGATTGGAAAGCTGCAGGAGGATTCGATTGCGGCTAAAATGAAGGAGGATCTTCCCGGGACCTATGAGACGGTTTCGAAGGACAGCTCATATTTCCTCGGTGACTATACCGCTGTTGACGATAAAAAGGTGGAGGCTCTCGACGAAGAGAAAGCTGCTGAAGTCAAGGAGGTGGTGGACAAGGGTAAACAAAGCTCACTCGCGAAAGTGACTGTTCTTCCGATGTTTATGCTTGTTTGCTATATCATCCTGATCCTCTTCTTTAAGTCCCGTGGAGGATATAAGGCGGAGGCCATCGCGGGCCACGAAGGTGACCCTGACAAGTTTTCCGGCAAGATCGCAGCCGGTGGGGAAGGATAAGACTTCATCCCAAAACCATTTGAATCAAAGCGGCGGCCTGCGGGTCGCCGCTTTTTTTGCGCCGTGTCAGATCCTTCGTTCTTTCAGTGGTTATAAAATTAGTTTGTAAAAATTTCGCAAAACTCTAGACAAACCCATCGTGCCTGGGGCAAACGCAGCCCCGGGCAGGAAACCTTCCTTTGCCAGACCACCACATGAAACAAATCCCCATACTCCCCATGATCAGTATCGCATGCAGTCTCGTGCTCTCCAGCTGCGGAGATCTCAGTTCCACGGCCTTCAAATCCGAGTCCGGCGGAATCCACACCCGCAGTGTGTCCAAGTCTTGGAGCGCCTCAAAATTTTCCCCCATCAGCACGATCTCTGATAGAAATGGCTTTCACCCGGGTTCCGTTTCGGAGTCGGTGGCCAAAAAGTCCAAGAGTTTTAAGAAGGATAAGCACGGCATGCCGACCTATCCCGACAGTGTCCGCAGTCGCATCGTGCGCACCACGGCCTATTCCCACGAAGAGAATGAGGTCGGCGCACCATGGCGAAAGAACGCTATCGGCACCTATTTGAAGTATGGTCAGGTTCGGAGCGCGGCCGCCGACTGGTCCCGCTATCCGGTTGGCACCAAGTTTAAGATCAAAGGTCTTCCTCACACCTACATCGTGGACGACTACGGATCCGCTCTCGTGGGAACCAACACCATCGATATTTACCACCCAAACCTGAGCAGCATGCGCCGCTGGGGAACCCGTCCTGCCGAGATCTCGGTGATCCAGTGGGGTGATTGGGATCGCACGCTCAACATCCTTGCCGGTCGGACAAAGTATCCGCACACCCGCAAGATGTATTACGCGGCCAAGGCCAAGGTCTCTTCCGGAAATGTGGCCCGCAACTAGGATCCTTTCCTGACTTTTTCAAAGCCGGCTTCCTTGCAATGAGGAAGCCGGTTTTTTTATTGGCCAAGTGTCCATCCTCGGGCAGGGATGGGGCATGCTGAAACAGGAACGCGCCGATTACGTCCTTCGACGATTGGAGGAGCTCTATCCCGAGACGCCGGTTCCGCTGGATCATACCAATCCTTTCACCCTGTTGGTGGCGGTGCTCTTGTCCGCGCAGTGCACTGATGTCCGGGTTAATTTGGTCACGCCCGCCTTATTCAAGAAAGCCGATACCGCTGCCAAGATGGCGAAACTCAGTGTGGAGGAAATTGATGCCATCGTAAGGCCATGCGGCTTGGCTCCCCGCAAGGCCAGGGCAATTCGTGGCCTTTCCGAAATCCTGCTTGAGAAACACCAGGGTGAGGTGCCTGCGGATTTTGCCGCGCTGGAGGAGCTTCCCGGGGTGGGGCACAAGACCGCCTCGGTCGTCATGTCGCAAGCATTCGGGGTTCCGGCATTTGCGGTCGACACCCACATTCATCGCCTCGCCCAGCGGTGGAAATTGACAGATGGGCGGAATGTGCAACGCACTGAAGAAGACTTAAAGAAACTCTTCCCTCGGGAGACCTGGAATAAGCTTCACTTGCAGATCATCTTTTATGGCCGGGAGTATTGCTCCGCCCGGGGGTGTGACGGGACGGTCTGCGAGATCTGCAAAACCTTGTTTCCTCGACGAAAAACGCCTGTTCAAACAAAAAAATAGAACTTCAACCTAAGCTTCTACGGGGTAGGGGAGTCTAGTTGTCAAGGCCGCATAAAAGTGGGAAATTCGCTGAATTGTGGAAATCTTCCTTTACTCATGGGATGCACTTTCGAGAATGCGCGCCAGTTTCACACCAAACCGACCTCAACCTAAAGAATCATGACCAAGACCTCTAAGTTCCGTATCGCCAAAGGATGGCTCGTAGGCTCCGCCTTCACCCTTCTTTCCGCCGCTCCCGCTCTCGCACAAGACGGCGAAAAGGCTGCCAGTGACAAAAGCGCCCTCGACAGCTACCTCCTTGACGGTGGACCTCTTACAATTTTCATCGTTGCTGTCGGGCTTCTCTCGCTGATCAGTCTCACGGTCTTCAACTTCATGAACCTCACCAAGGCCAAATTCGCACCAGACGATCTCAAGGCCGCTCTTCTTGATCACATGACGAACTGCCGGGTGCGTTCCGCGATCGAGCTTTCCGCTTCCCATCCCTCCTACCTGGGACGGATGATGGCCTATTCTCTTCCCAATATTGACGCGACCCGCCCCGACGACCTTGGTCGCGACCACGTTGAGGACGCCATTGCTGATTTCTCCATCAACGAGACCCGCAAGCAGATGACCTTCATCTCCCTTCTTTCGCTGGTGGCCCAGGCTGCTCCGATGCTCGGTCTCTTCGGAACCGTTTTCGGTATGATTGGCGCGTTCTCGACCTTGGGTCTGAACGCCGGGGCCGACCCGCAGGATCTTGCGAAAGACATCTCGGTCGCCCTTTTGACCACCATGTGGGGCCTGATCGTGGCGATTCTCTCCCTCTTTGCCTACTTCTTCTTCAAGAACCGCTTCAACGCTCTTGTCGCTGATTGCCATGGCACTGCCGAGAACCTTATCAATGCATCCATCCAAACGGTGAATGCTGATGCGCATCTTGCTAAGATTCCTGAGGGGATTGCCGTTTAACCTGCCAGAGGGGAGGGAATCCCTCCTTCCCCTCGTGTTGAACCACCAAACCACCTTAGAAACCAATGGCCTCCGATAGACTCCGCGCAGTCAACAAGGAAGAAGGCGAAGCCGCCGAGATGGACATGTCGCCCATGATCGACATGGTCTTCCTCCTCCTTCTCTTCTTCCTCGTTGTTTCCAATCCCAAGACGATTAAAATCGATCCGACCCTCACTCCTTCAGTCGCGGAAAATGCCGTGGCGGCAAAGACAAAAAATGGCAAGATCGTCGTGAACGTTCGAGATAACGGGGACTTCGTGCAGGAAGATACAACGACCAAAATGGCCGACGGTGCTGCGCTTCGCGAATACCTGAAAGCTGAAAAAGAGCGCGTCGAATCAAAGGGTAATGAACCCGTCCTCCACATCCGTTCCGACAAGGGGGTCGAGTTCAAGTATGTTCAGCGTGTTATCAAGGCCGGGGCAACCGTTGGTCTGAAGCAGGTGGCTTACGCTGCCTTCAACAAGGAATAGTCCAGCCTAAACCCATAAATCATAGAACCATCCCATGGCACGCCATAAAAAGACGCAAGCGCCCGAGGAAGATGAACCAGGTTTGGACATCTCCTCTCTGATTGATGTTTGTTTCCTTCTCCTCATTTACTTCCTGGTGACTACCCAGATCGTGAAAAAGGAGCAGGAGTTGAGCACCGCTCTTCCCTCCACCACTCCTTCTGAAACTCCTCCGGATCTTGCGCCCATGTTGATCCTGCTGGAAGCAAACGGAAATATCTCGATCAAGAACGAGACCGGAGTGATCGAGCTTCTCGAATCCGATTCCGACGCCCGTAAGTTGCCGAATCTTTCCGCCCGCCTTGAGCTGCACAAAAGCGCTGCCGACATGTCGAGCAGCAAGGCTCTTGTTCAAATCAAGGTCGATGGTGATGCGGTATCCCAACGGGTGACAGATGTTCTGAATGCCTTGGCCGGCGCCAAGATTACCGAGATCACTTTCACCGATCTTCTCGACCCGGAAGCAAACTGATCTTCGCAATTTCAGGATTCTCTGGAATACTCTAAGGAATCCTTTACTCAATCGTTCCAACTCTTGCCCGAAAGGCTGATGAGCCGTCCGGCTCTCAGCCTTTCTCTTTCTAACAAACATTCACACCTCCAAGCGAATTATGAATTCAATCCAATCCATTCCACGAAAACTGGGTCTCGCCCTGTTTGCCCTCGTTGCTTTGTGCAGTACCAGCTTCGGTGCCTCCATCGGCGACATGAACAAGGACGCCCTCGAAGCAATGAAGACCGGCAAGTGGGCCGAAGCCCACGCCGTCCTCGTCAAGGCGACCAATGCCTACGATGCCCGCGCTCCGCAACTTTACGGACCCCGCTTCGGCTGGTTCTGGTATCACCGCGGATATTGCGAGATCAAGCTCGGCATGTTCGACGATGCCATGAAGTCGTTTGAGAAGTGCTACACGCGCTATCCAAACACCAAGCCAAAAGAAGGCCAGGCTCCCAGTAAGAACATGTATAACAAGCTCTCCCTGCTCATGTGGGGTCACGCTGCCAAGGGAGCGGAAGAGTGGGCGACCTCCATTCGCATGTATAAGAAATTCCTCGAAGAGCGCGACCCGACCCGCGACCGTTACGAGAAGGGCGTCTACTTCATCAACATGGCGATTAATCACTACAAGTTGAATAAGATCTCCGAGGGCAACAAGTATCTCGAGACCGCCATTCAGAATAAAGTCACCTTTCCGACTCCCAACAAGGGCATCATGGCCGCCTTCAACACAATGGTTGCTTCCGTGATTGAAAAGAAGGATGAAGCTTCACTTCTCGACTTCCTCTCCAAGAATCGCGCTCACATTAAATTGGAGCCGTTCGAGGCTCATGAGTTTTCACCTCTCTTCATGAAACTCGCCCAGGACGCACGTTCGGCCGAGATGATTCGCTCAACCTTCGAGCTCTACGCGCTCGTTCCCAGCACTGTCGCTGCGATCGATGACATCAAAGGCCGTCTCTCCATGTTGTCCACATACGACCGCACCATTCGCGATGGTTCCATGATCGTGAATAAAGGCGATCTTGCCGAAGATCTCACCGAGCTTGAAAAAGCCGATACCGCCGGCAAGGTGAATGAAGTTTACGCTTATCTCAACACCGCCGTTCTTCATGAGGAAGACGGAAACATTCGCGGAGCTTTCGCAGTTTACGAGCAGATGGAACTTTACTTCCCGAACGCCAAAGTGATGCGTGACGGCAAGGTAAGTGCCGGTCGTGAAAACAACCTTTATAACCTTGTTCGCACCTCGGCTCTGATCGGTGAGGTTCTCACCACCGAGCACTATGGCTCGATCTTCCTGAAGGATTTTCCTGAGAGCAAGTATGTCAAGGAAGTGCGCCGCATGATGCTCACCAGCCTCTTCTTCAACGGAGAGTATGAGAAATGCATCGAGGTTGCCGAAATCATGCTCCCCAAATTGACCAAGCCTTCCAAGCAGCACGATGTCTGCCTCTTCGTCCTCGGTGGCAGCAAGCACTACCTGGGTGAGTTCGTGGAAGCCCAGGAATACCTGAACGAATACATGGGCAGCTATGGCAAAAATAAGGAGGACGGCGACAAGCTCCGAATCATGGCCACTTCCTACTTCCAGGCCGCCAATTATTCACGTCTCCAGGAGTGGACCAAGTCCGCCGGGCTTCTCGACAAATTCTTCGAGAACTATCCCGATCCCAAGAGCAACGTTTATTATCCCTTTGCTCTCTTCGACCGCGCCAACTGTTACTACGCGGAAAGCGAATACGATCCTGCGCTTGAGAAGGTGACCCAGGTCGAGACCCAGTTCCCCGGAGTTTCCGTGATGGAGCAGAACCTCGCTCTCAAGGGCAATATTCTCGAGGGACTCAAAAAGCCCGAGGAAGCTGAGAAGTATTACCTGATGGCTCTCGAGCTTGCCGAGCAGAAGAAAAACGATCTCGTTGCGGGTGAATGCCTCTTCTACCTGACCTCACTCATCGGTAAGGCCAAGATTGGCAAGGAGGAAAATCCCCGCGTTGCCGAAGCGGTTCCATACTACAACAAGTTCTGGGAGGAATATGGCAACGAGTCACCATTCAAGGCCAAGGTGGCTGTTGCCGGAATTCCGGGAATGCGCAAGATCGGCAAGATCGAGGAGGCTCTCCAGCGTCTCCAGACGGTCATTTCGAATATTGCCAAGGAGCCGGGCACTCCTGGTCTCGAAGAGTCCATCGGTTCTTACACCGAGGAATACCTCGAAGAGAAAACCCCCGAGCAGCTTAAAGATCACTACTACTCTTTCCCGGGAATTGACTCCCGAGACATGGCGACCCGCGCGCTCCTGCGCATCGCGATCATCGGAGTGTTTGAGGAAGTGGTTGAGTCTTCCGATCCTGAAAAGGAAGCGGACGCAATCCGTGATGGAGAAGCCATGATCGAGACTCTCTTCCAGGAGCTGCAGCGCGACTTCAAGCCGAAGGATCTCTCCAACTTCATTCTCGTGAAGGTCGGTGACTTTATTCGCAAGACCACCCAGCCGGAAGCAGCCGAGGTTTACTACAAGGAAGTGCTTAGTCGTTCCGATCAGTCCCACATGTTCGCCGCGATCTTTGGCCTTGCTGATGTTTACTCGAATGGCACTTCGGCTCAAAAGACCGAGGCCATCAAACTCCTCAAGCGGGTTCGTGATGACTCCGACGACAGTGGCGAGAAGGAGGAAGCTCTTTACCTCACCGCCAGCATTTATGCTGATAATGATGACTATGATGCCGCGATTGCTGCAGCCAAGGAATACCTTGATACCGACGGTTTCCGTCGCTATGCGGTCCCTTGCCGCATGCTTCTTGCCGCTTCCCATGACAAGGCCGGCCGGGTTGATGATGCTCTGACTGCCTACCAGCAGGTGTGGATTTCGAGCATGGGAACCATCAAGTTCTCTGCTCCTGCCATGAAACGCTGGATGGAGATTCTCTGGAGCCGTGGCGGAACCACCAAGGGAAAAAGTGACCGCCAGATCTCTTACGAAGGTGGATACAAGTATCTCAAGATGACCTCGCAGGCCGTTAAAAAGGCCACCAAAGCGGAGAAGGAAATGTGGGATGAAGTGTCTGAATTGACCAATTCCTACGAAGCAAACTCGGACACTACCAAGGTGGTTGAGCCGGAAGACAAATAAGCCACTTTTAGTAGAAACTTAACGGACCAAAAGATATGAAGAAAATTCTTACCGCCGCCCTCCTCCTCACCGCCAGTGTGGGTTCTCTTTTCGGAGAAAAAGAGGCCCGGATTCTCATCATCACCGACAAGGATACCTTTACCGGTTGGATGATGGATGCCAATTCCTCCAAATTCCTATGGCGTGAAACCCAGCAAACCCTCGTGAAGCGTGAGCAGAGCCTTCGCACCTGCACCGTTTACTTCTTACAGGCTCCCGAGTTCACCGAAGCTCTCGAGCTTTACAAGAGCCGGAATTACAAGGATGCCGCGCTCAAGTTTGCCGCATGTGCCGAGGAGTATGGCAAGCTGACCGAGGTGAAGGGGAACCCCTCCACCATGGCCTCTTTCTACGAGATGGAGTGCTACCGTCGTCTTGAGGATCTCGAAAAACTCTCCGAGCTTGCCGGGAAATTTGAGCCTGAGAATCTCCTCTATAAATTTCATAAGGTGCAATATGAGATGTATGGTGTTTTCTGGGATGCTGTCCGGACCAAGAGCTGGAGCCGTCTCGATGCGATCTGCAAGGATGAAAAATGGCGTGGACGGAAGCTGCCCGGCAACTTGCGCGGACAGATTGCCTATTGTCACGGACTGGCGCTCGAGGGTGCCGGCCAGCCAATCAAGGCCCTGAACGCTTACAATAATGCTTTTGTAGCCGATTTTGCAGCGTCCGAGGAAATCACACGCAAGTCTGCGATTAATTGCCTCCGGATCATCCTCGATCACGAGGACGTGAAAACAGCCATGGAGCTTTATTCGACCGAGGATTACAGCGACGACTCGAACGGAGCGGCTCTTATCAAGGAAGCCACTGCTCTTCTCAAGCTTTGGGACAAAGTCCTTGGCTCCGGCGAGCAGGTTCCCGCCAAATACAAAGTTTTCCTTAAGTATCCTCCCAAGAACCGGTAGGAGACCTCCCGAACTTTACCAATAACGGCGGTTCCCACGGGGAGCCGCCGTTTTTTGGTATGTGATTGAAACGGTTTCAAGTTTCTTTAAAAGGCCCGTTTTCATATCCCAGCCTGGCGCGTTGCGCCGAGTGTGCGTCATTCCGGGGATGTTCGCGCTGAAGGTGGATGTCATCGAGCGCGATACACCATTTGGATTCTTCGGTTCCAAGACAATCCATGGGGGACGTTCTTTGCGGCGGCGAAGGACGGGGTTGATGATGACGTTGGGAGGAGATTGGGGTAATTGTTGAGGAGGTTGACGATGTCGACCCTAAGAAGACGACGAGTTTCGATATGATAAAAAACCCGGCGCGTTGCGCCGGGCTGGTGTGAATTTGAGCGATTGGTTCACAGAAGCCCGGAGCCCAAGATCGGGGCGTGGGGCTGGGCCTCTTGGTAGGATTACGCCACGCCGGGCTAGAGTCCAAACTCCTTGAGCTTGGGCTCAATGGCTTCGGCCCAGATCTCATAACCCTTTTGTTTCGGATGGAGGGCGTCGGGCATGACCTCCTTGGTGAGGATGCCGTCTTCGGTGAGGAATTTGTCGGAGATGTCGAGGTAGTGAATGCGCTCTCCGTTGTGGAACTTGGAGATGAGATTGTTAATCTCGATGTTGTTCTTTCGCTTGGCGTCATCGGGATTGACTCCGCGCGGGAAGACTCCAAGTAGGAGGATTTTTGCTTCCGGGCAACGGGCCCGCAGCGTGGAGATGATCCGCTCAACGCCATCGCGAACTTCAGTTGGGTCCTGCATGCTGTGGCCGGTGTTGTTGGTGCCAATCATGACGACGGCCGCTTTGGCTTTTTTCTGATTCCGAAGGTTTCCGTTATTGAGACGCCAGATTACGTGCTCAGTGCGGTCTCCGGAAATGCCAAGGTTGAGCGCTTTGCGGTTTCCGTAGTATTTTTCCCAGGTTCCTTTGCCGGCACCTTCCCAGCCCTGGGTGATGGAGTCGCCGATGAAGAGGAGATCATGCTGCTTTCTGGCATTTTGGTTCATCGACTGATGACGCTTCATCCACCATTCTCCTTCACGTGGTTCGCCGATGATGGCGGAGTGGACGCGGTATTTTTTGCGAGCTGCATCGAGCTCTTGTTTCATCTCTTTGAAAACGCCCGCGTAGGCGGGATCGTTGTGGACCGACCTCATTTCCCGGGGATCCTTCTTCATGTCGAAGAGTTGGTATTCCTTGGTCTTGGGAACCCAGAAAATT
This sequence comes from Verrucomicrobiia bacterium, assembly GCA_030432565.1. Taxonomy (GTDB): domain Bacteria; phylum Verrucomicrobiota; class Verrucomicrobiia; order Verrucomicrobiales; family Akkermansiaceae; genus SW10. The sequence continues at coordinate 13,256 of JAUIGV010000015.1, forward strand.
TTGTGATCGGCGGTGCGGACCCCATCGTGAGCGGCGACGTTGTGAGTGCGCTCGCCAGAGTAACGATAGTAGATGGAGTCCCGCCATTCCCTGGGCCTTTCCCCCGAGGCTTTGAAGATGGGGACGAGTGATTTTCCCTGCATGCCTTCGGGGATTTTGGCTCCGGCGAGGTCGAGGAAAGTGGGGCCATAGTCGATGTTTTGGATGAGGGCGTCGGATACGGAGCCGGGCTTGATTTTGCCGGGCCAGCGGACGACGAAGGGCATCATAAGGGATTCTTCGAACATCCAGCGTTTGTCGTACCAGCCATGCTCACCGAGGTAGAAGCCCTGGTCGGATGAGTAAATAACGATGGTGTTCTCTGCGAGGCCGGAGTCATCGAGGTGCTTGAGGATTTTGGCGATTCCTTCGTCCATGGACTGGATGACGGCGAGGTAGTCCTTGATGTAGCGTTGATACTTCCAGCTTGTGATGGCCTTCTGGTCGAGTTTGCCAGCTTTCATGTCCTTGATGAACTGTTGGTTCTCGTCTTCGTAAGCGGCGATGAAGATTTTTTTATCTTCTTCCGAGAGCCGGCTGAACTGTCCGTTGCCCGGACCGCCGGTGAAGTGACTCGGGAAGAGGTTTTTGCCCTGCATCTTCATGTCATTTCCCCAGGACATGTGGTCCTGGATCCCCATGGCGTGCTCCTTGAGAACAGAGGAACGGTTTTCGTAATTGTCGAAAAGGGTTTCGGGTTCGGGCATGGTGACATCATCAAACATGTTGATGTGGCGGAATGCGGGGGCCCAGTTGCGGTGGGGGGCCTTGTATTGGACCATGGCCATAAAGGGCTTCTTGGAATCGGCCGCTTGCTTCAGCCAGGTAAGGCCTTTTTCGGTGACGAGGTCATTACAGTGGCCCTGAAAACGCTTCCGTGTGTTATCCATCTGGATGAAATCGGGATTGTAATAGGCCCCCTGTCCGGGAAGAACTTCCCAGTAGTCGAATCCGACAGGGTTGGAGTGGAGGTGCCACTTTCCGATCATTGCGGTGGTGTAACCGGCGTCGCGGAGGAGGTTGGGAAAGGTGGTTTGGAGGCCGTCGAAGTAAGAGGAATTGTTGTCGATGAAGCCGTTCAGGTGGCTGTGCTTTCCGGTGAGGATGGAGGCGCGTGAGGGGCCGCAAATGGCGTTGGTGCAATAGGAGCGGTCGAATCGCATCCCTTCTTTGGCGATGCGGTCGATCCCTTTGGTGGGGGCGATCTCATCGAAAAGGCCCCCTGGGTAGCAGGAGATGGCATTGGGAGCGTGGTCGTCGGAAAAGATGAACAGGATGTTGGGGCGATCCGCTGCGGAAAGTGCCAGGGTGAGTCCGGTGGTGAAGGCGAGAGCGTGTTTCATAAAAAGTAGGAGGTGGATACGGAGGGAGAAGGGAAGATCTTAAAATTAAGATTCCCGAAATCAGGGCGCGGAACTAGCTTGGGAGAAACCCCATGTTTTTCGGAGCACATAGAGAGACGATGCGAGCGTCCTGGGCGTCTATTCTGGAGGCGATTAAAGTCTCGGACGGCATGCCGGTCTCGGACTTGGCCCGTGAGCTGAAGATGAGCTACATGGGAGTGAAGCAGCATTGCTTGAAGCTGGTGGAACTCGGATATCTGGAAGAATGGCGGGTTCCCCGGGCCAAGAAGGAGGTTGGTCGACCGGAGAAGCTCTATCGCATGACCCCGAAATGTGACGGGCTTTTTCCGGAGGCCGGAGTAGGGCTGACGCTGGCGGTTTTGGAAGGGGTGAAGCAACTATACGGCGATTCCGCGCCGGAGAAGCTCTTGTTTCATCATTTTCAGGTTTTGAAAGAGCAGTGGCAGCCCAAGGTTAGGGCAGGGAAGTCACTGGTCGAAAAAGCGACCCGGTTGGCGGATATCCGCGATAAGTCCGGTTGGTTCAGCAAGTGCCACTACGATGCCGGGACCGGGTTTCGAATTGAGGAATTTCACAGTCCGTTGGCAAAGGTTTATGCGGAGTATCCGAACGCGGCGCGGATGGAAGTTCAGATGATGGAGCAACTGCTCGGGACGAAAATCGTTCGAAATGAGGCGTCGACCGGCAAAGGTCGAAAGCGGGTGGTCTATGAAATCGCCACCCTTGGAGTCCGGCAGGAGGGCGCGGAGAGATTGGACCCTCCGGCACCGAAGGCTGCGGATGGTGAGCAGGGGAGTTTGTTTTAGCGATTCGCTGAGCGTGTCTTGGGCACGTCTCAATCCTGCAGGACTGTTGGTCAATAGTCCCCGGGTGGATTCTTGATAAAGGATCATTAAAAAGCCCGCCGGGCTGCTGGGGTGCGACCGGGCGGGCTTCCTTTGATTTTGCTTTCTCTAGTTCAGTGAAGAATGAATCTGCTGAAGGGTCATTACGGCGTAGCTGGTGACGAGAACGGGGTCGTTCTCCATCCAGCGGCTGGCCTTCGTGTTGATCCAGGAGCCGTCTTCGCGTTGTCCGTTGATGATGGCAGCCGCAAGATCGGAGCGCCAGTCGATCTTGAGCCCGTCCTTACCTTCAAGATTGGGCTTGTTGGCTGCGACAAGACTTTTAGCCATGGCGTGGTAGTAGTAATAGAGTCCCTGTCCGCCGAGGCCCGGATTTTCTTCCAGAGTGTAGTTATCGGAGAGCCAATTGAGGACAGCCTTGACGCGCTGATCGCTCTCGTCGAGGTCCGAGTAAACGAGGGAAAGGAGTCCGGAGTAAGACATGGATCCGTAGCCGCGAAGGGCGACTCGCCCGGTCTTGCTGTCGACTGCTTCACCGGCCTTGGAGTTCCCCGGATAGTAAACGAAGCTTCCGTCGTTGCCGGTTTTTTCGCCCTTGTTGGTGGCCTGGAGGTTTTGGCAGCGTGAGACAAATGCCAGCGCTGCCTCCCAATCGAGCTCCATGGCCTTCTTGTCACCGGAATCGGTGGCGAGCGCCCGGGTGGTGTAAAGAGCTTCCATGGCGCGGTGGGTGTTCGAGAGGTCGGAATGAGCCACCGATCCGCCATAGCCAATACCGCCGTCGAACTTGGTGTCATCCTCGCCTTTTACACCCCAATCTGTTTGATGGTTGATGAGGAAATTACGGGCTTTGATGATCTGATCCCTGTATTTTTCAGGTCCGGCAACCCAGAGAGCCATGACGGAAGCGGAAGTTGAGTAGGTGGCCATCCCGCGTCCGTAGATTCCGCCGTCTTCCTTTTGTTGGGCCAGAAGCCAGTCGAGGCCCTTTTTAACGGGGGCGGGGACAGGGCCTTTGGGATCGTAAGCCGGGTCGAGGAGGAGGCATTTCACAGCGAAGCCAGTGATCGCCGGGAGGTTTGGGTCACCCCAGTAGCCTTCTTCGTTTTGTTGGCTGATCAGGTATTTGTTTCCTTTGGCGATGACCTGCTGTGCTTCCAGCTTGATCGAGAGATGGGCGCCTTTGAGCGGGGCCTTTTTATCCTGCGCAATTGCAGTGAGGCTGGCGGTGGCGAGGATGGAGGAAATGAGGAGTTGCTTCATTTTTTTGGAGTGTGGGGTTTAACAATAATAGTGACTTCGGTGCCTACCTTTGGTGTCACCTTTTTATTTGGTATCCAAACGTCACCCAATAGACGGTCTTTGCCAGAAAAGTTTACGATTGCCTGCTCGTTTGTGTAGATCCCGAAGATGATTCCGCCGACCTCGGCCTTAAATCGGCCTTCGTGCATGTAGGATCCCGTGGAAAGCCAGGGCCCCTTCTCCATAACACTCAGGGTGGCTTCCTTGATCTCGACGTCTTCGTTGGGCTTCGGAGTGACTGCTTTCTCGGGCCAGTTGATATGGTGAATGAGCTCGTTGACCGGAACTCTCGTCTTCTTTTCTCCTTCGTTCCATTCCACGAAGATATCGACGAGTGAGGCCGCGTGAACTTCCGGAGTGACTTCGGGAAATTTTCCGGTGGGTTTCCAGGTGTCCTGATCGATGATTTCAAAGAGTTCCTTGGATTCCTTGATCCCGAGCAGTTTCATCGCGATGTTGATATTGAGCGGTGAAGCATCGGTGAGGATGAGGGTTTCGTGGACCTTGTCGCTCTTGGTTGTGGCCAGGAAGTATTCAATGAGGCCCTCTGTCATGTTGATCCCTCCCTTGAAGCTGGCTTCACGCTTCTTTTGATGAATGTGGATTTTGCCGATGCGAAGTTCCTCACCGCTGATGCGCTCGATTTTCGGTTTTTCAGTGGACTTTGGCTTGGCCGAAGCGTCCTTCTGGGCAAAGGCAGTCCAAGGCAGGATGAGAGCGGCGGGGAGGAGAAGTTTCGGCATGGCTTCGGAGTGTTGGAACGGATGAGAGCAGGTTTTCTTAGAGAATTAGTCGGAATTCGCATCGGAGGATTCAGCAGGATCATCTTCAATTTCAGTGGCCGATTTTTCCTGCTGGTAAAGGGACCGGGCAAAATCCCGCCACATGAGGCGGGTGACGTGCCTGGAAAGGTAGTTCTGGCCTGCCTCAAGATTGTCCGGTGCCGGAGGGTAGCCTTGCTGGGCGAGATGGCTCCGAATCGCTTTAAAGACTGCCACGGAGATCTCAGGGAGATGATTGCTTTCATCTTTCGAGAGCCGGAGAGTGATGACGGCAGAGGAGGCTGGTTCGTCGCCCGGTGTCGAGAGCCAAAGCGCGATGGGGCTGTCCTCGGGTGCCTCGGGATCATCGCTGCTGTTGATCGTTGGGATGATATCGAGTTGATCGCCAGAGGATTCGCGGATGAGAATGGCCGCCTCCAGAAGGGCTTTTTTCAGAGCATCTGATGGTTTTCGGGCGGTTCCCAGATGCAGGTTGAGTGCGATTTCATTGCTTGGGTCCACGTTCCAACTCGGGAGACTTTTCAGGAGAGCCGCGATGCCTTGGGCGGCTTCCGTTTGGGCTTTGGGATCAGCGGCGCTTGTGTCGATGACCCGCTCGAAGGCAAGAAGAGCGCGTTGGAATTCACCCCGGGCACGGAGGGTGGAGGAAAGCTCAAACAAGCGGTCGGGCGGTTCGCTCCGGGCGAAGTCGCGATAGGCCTCCAACCCCGGGCTCGATCCCAAATCGCCCAATTCCTCCTCGGTAATCTCCTTGATCTCGGGTGGGCTGATTTTGTCCGGATCTTCAGGTTGCTCTATGTTACCGTTGATATTCGGCTGGTCCTTGATTTCCGGTTGCAGCGCCACGGAGGGATCGTCGAAGTCGGGTGTTTCGTCGGATTTTGTGATTTCAGCTCCGTCGGGGGTGAGGAAGTCCATGTCCTTGGTACGCAGATACCAAGTGATGAGGATGGTCCCGATCACGGCAAGAACGACAAATGCCCGGTGGATTCGCACTGCTTCGAAGAGTGGGAGACGGTGGAGCGCAGGTGAAGCGCAAAAAAAAAGCCGCAGGGAGAAAACTCCAACTGCGGCCCGTAAAGTTTAATGGCTGGCAGGGATCAGTCCGCTGATTTTACCTGGATGGCCCTCTTGCCAACACGCTGACGGAGGTAGTGAAGTTTTGCACGACGAACCTTGCCGCGTGAAACAACCTCGACTTTCTCGATCCGTGGGCTGTGGATGCAGTAGACTCGCTCGACTCCGGTGCCGTATGAAATTTTACGAACGGTGAAAGCTGTGTTGAGGCCGCTGCCGGACTTGGCGAGTACAATACCCTGGAAGATCTGAATCCGCTCTTTACCCCCCTCGACCACACGGTTGTGCACCTTGACGGTATCACCGACGTTGAAGTCGGCGACGTCTGACTTCATTTGCTCTTTCTCAATCTTGCTGATGATATCCATGGTCGTAAGTTGGTTGACGGGGCGCAGGAACTACGGGAAGCCGGTAGTGAATGCAAACAATTTTTTGAAGGATCGCCGAGATTCAGGCAAAAAAAGGCCGGGATTGGTCATCCCGGCCCAAAATCAATGGGTCATCTCACGGATGACTTCAGAGGGTTGCCCCTCAGCAGGCATCCGGTGGAGGGGGCGGGGCGGGGGTCGGCGCGCAGGACGAAAGTCCCAGAAGCGCTCCCATGAGGAGGAATAGCAGTGTCGTTTTCATGATAAGCTCCGGTAAGAGCCTCCAATGGTAACAGTTATTCCTCGAAATTGAAGCAAATAGCTTGAATTAGAGTTCTTCCATCAATTCCTCGGCCACATAGGTCCAGATTTCACCCAAAGTGGGATGGTAAGAGGGGATTTTCAGAAATTCGGCAACGGTAAGGTTTTGGTGAAGGGCGACCATCATGGTGTGGGCGTAATCGATGACGTGGGGGCCAAATCCGGCTGCGCCGAGGATTTTTCCGGTCGTGCGATCGGCGATGATCGAGACAAGGCCGTGCTTTTCGCCAACAATTTCGCCTTTTCCCTGATCGTCGTAGCGATAAGAGGCCGTGACAGGGTCGAATCCTCGTTTCCGGGCCTCGTCTTCATTCCAGCCCAGTTCGACCAATTCGGGGTCCGTAAAAATGCCAAAGATGTTGAGTCGTTCATCCCAGGTGGCGGTTTGCTTCTCATTTTTCAAGTGGGCGGCAATGTTTTCGCCGGCGACCTCGCCCTGCATCACGGCAAGGTGGACGACGGCAAGAGGGCTCGAGACATCCCCCACACCAAAGATATGTGGCTTGGTGGTCTGGCAATACTCGTTAATCTCCAGTCGTTTGAGATCCCCGGGGAATCCGGCGGCTTCCAGATTGAGCGGTGCCAGATTTGGCTTGCGACCCGAGGCCATGATCAGTTGGTCACAGCTGATGTGGGCATCTTCTCCAATGGTGAGGGTGAAGCCGGAATCGTCGTGGCTGACCCCGGTGAGAGACTTTCCAATGATGATATCGATGCCAAGGTCCTGACAGCGCTTTTCCATGGCTTCGGAGAGAGCGGAAGAAACTCCCGATACCAGCGGACTGCTCCGGGAAATAATGGTGACCTTGGAACCGAGGCCTTCGAAAAGAAAGGCGGACTCCATTCCGACCGCTCCTGATCCCACCACCACAACGGATTTGGGCAAACGCGGGAGCTCGACGATGTCGTCGCTGGTCCAAAACGGGGACTCAGCGAGGCCTGGAATCGGGGGAATGCTTTCTACCGAGCCCGTGGCAACGACGAAAGTTTTCCCGTGGAGCACGCCGTGCCCTTCGACCTCGATTTCGTGTGCTGAAATGAATCTGGCGTGCCCCCGTATGAGGTCGAAATCTCCATTTTCCAGCCCTCTTACGCGGTAGTGCTGGAAGTCGTCAATCAATCGCGATTTCCGATCGCGGAGGGCATCGATGTCGACCGTCGGTTCCTGAACGCCAATGGCAAACTCACCGGCCTCGCGGATGGCGCGCATTCGGCTGGAGGTTTCGAGGAGGGCCTTGGTCGGCATACAACCGCGGAGAATACAGAGTCCGCCGAGTTCCTCGGCCCCATCGACTACGGCAACCTTCAGTCCGAGCCCCGAGGCCTTTTTAGCAGCGGCGTAGCCTCCGCTCCCTCCGCCGAGCACAATGACATCATATTCTTCCGACATGGTGCAAATCCTTGTCGTCGGCTTCCCAAAAGACAAGTCGCAGTCGCGCTTTCTTTCCAGAGGAAATCATTTAGTCTCCCGCCGACCCGTGAGACTATTCTTATTATCATTACTTTTGGTTCTGCCGATTTTTGGAGAGGTGTTGGACGAGGCGGCGATTCTGGCACGCGTCGAGAAAATGTCTGCGATCGAGGGGGATCCTGTCGCCGCAGAGGCCGCCAAGATTTGGGCGGAAGCGCTGGAAGCCAGCAAGGAAGCGGACCTCTCCATCGAGAAGGAGAAGCAATTTCGTGCGGAATTAGTGAGCTTGGATGATTTGAATCCCCTGGTGCCACCGCAGCCTCCGGAAGGTGAGTTGTCTCTTCAAGAAAAGGAGGGGTTCCTAAAGACCGTCCGCTCATCGATCGAAGAAAATGAGCGTCGTCTTGACGACATTGAGGCAAGGAAGACTAGATCGGGAGAGCGGGTGACCACGCTGATTGAAGAAATAACGAAGGTGAAAGCTTCGTTGAAAGATTTGAACGTGCCCGCATTGGGTCCGGGTGTGCTGGAAGCAGCCCAACACCAAAAGGGGGTTCAGGAGAAGCGACGTCTCGAAGCCCGTCTGGCCGAGTTCACGGCTGAGCAGGAACTTTTGCGCCGGGAATCGGATCTTTTTATTGATCGGATAACCCGCCGAAAGGATTTCACCAAGAAGCTGAAGGAGCTGGAAACGAATCTAATCCAGTCAATCAAGAAGGCTCAAGAGCAGGAGGCTCTCAAAAACCAGCAGGTCGTTGCGTCTCTCGAAGAAGAATTCTCCGGCATTCCCGAACTTAACTCGATTCTTGGTGAGGTGAAGGAGTTCCGCGATCGCGAGAAAAGTCTCAAGCAAGGGCTTAAGCAGGCTCGTGACTACAGGGAATCAGTGGTTGCAGTTCGAGAAAAAATTGATGAACAGTTTAAGTTGGCAAAAGGGAGGATTGAGCTTCTGGAAGGAGCCAAGATGGGGATCGATGACGAGACCGGTCTGCTTTTGCGCAGGCAGCGGGCCCGCCTTCCGAGCGTCGATCAGATTTCTGCTGAGTTGAAAGACAAGTTGGAGCGTGCGGCGCGGGCCGAGCTTTCCCTGATGACCTTGTCGGATGAGGTGAACGATCTCTCTTCATTGAGTGATGAGCAAATCAAGAAAATTCTGATCGACCATCCCAAGGTTTCCCGGAAAAGGATTGATGAGCTCCTTGAGCAAAGGGCCGGTGTTTTGCGGAATCTGGACAAAACCCTGCGGGATTTAAAAGAGGAACTCAATGAGGGGACTGGAGTCGCCAAACTCACGATTGATGAAATTCAGGAGTACTCGACCTTCATTGATGAAAGGCTTCTCTGGATCAAGAGCACGAAATCGCTGCATTGGACGGAGCCGGTCGCTGAGTGGGGGAGGGTCATTGACCTCTTTAAAAGCGATGGCCTGGGGGCTGCCTTAAAGTCCATCGAGGACAACCTCTTCAACAAGATCGTCCTGGTGATCCTGGTTTTTTTGATCTCATTGGGCGTGTTTTTCCGAAGAGGACGATTGAGAAAGGTGCTGGAAGAAAGCAGCCGAGAGGCGGCCCGTCGCAACTGCACTTCCATTGTGCCAACGGTGAAGTTCATTGGAGCGGCTGTTTTACTTTCCTCCTGGGTTTCTCTTCCGGTTTGGTGTGCCTCGGAGCTAGTTACGGTGCCCGTTTTTTGGAAGGTTGCCCTACTGCGCCTTTCCACCTTTCTGTTTTTCAGCTCCCTCTTTTTGAAGTTTGCCCGCCCGCATGGCTTGTTTGTGTCTCATTTTAAAATGGAGCAAGAGCGTGCGGCCGTGATCTTCACGAGTCTGAAGTGGGTGTCGGCGGTGGCCCCCGTCTTTGTTTTTCTGGTGCCGGCACTCACTCTCTCGGAAGAGAATACCGAAGCGGGCCGCTTTGTGTTTATCGTGGCGATGCTGATCCTGGCCGGATTTGTGCATCACCTTTTCCACCCCAAACGCACGATTGTCGGTGATGGCGAGGCTTCCGGCGGATTGGTCAAGCTGATCTATGTTCTGCTAATGGCCATCCCCGTCGTATTTGTGGTCGGAGCAGGCCTGGGATACTTCGCTTCGGTCCTAACCCTGAGAGATCAGGTTGGAGCGACTGCCGGACTCCTGGTGCTGGCGTTTCTAGCGATGCGTTTTTTGATCCGGTGGACCTTGGTTTCCCGTCGGGGGTTGGCAATTTCCCAGGCGATGCGGAGGCGGGAAGCGGTTTTGGCTCATCGGGAGATGGAAGCGGAAGGGCAGCCGAAGAGTGAGGAAATGCCAAGCCTCGACGAGGTAAAGGCCGAGGCGGTGAATGTTGTGGAGGTGGAGGAACAGACCACCCAGTTGCTGAAGTTTGCCACTTATTTGGCGGTTTTTTTCGGGCTGTGGGTGATTTGGTCAAGTACCTTGCCGGCGCTCAAGGTCCTGGATGGAATCGAGCTTTGGAAGGATGAGGCAGTCGTGGCTGATCAGAAGCCGGAAGCGCCTGCGGTTCCGGGGTTGGGTGCCGTTTCGGGGAAAGACGAAGCAAGCCCGCAAGAGACGACAGTGACGAAGATGGTGCCGGTGGATGATGGCAGGGTCACCCTTCAGGATCTCCTTCTTTCAGTCGTGTTTTTTGTCCTCACCTTTGTTGCAGCGCGAAACATTCCGAGTCTTCTAAGCCTCACTTTGTTTAGTCGAATCAAGCTGGGTCCCGGCGGAAATTTTGCGCTCACGACAACCGCTCGCTATCTGATAGTTTTGGTCGGGATAGTCATTGCCTTGGCTCAGATCGGAGTGACCTGGGGCAAGGTTCAGTGGTTGGCCGCTGCTGTCAGTCTGGGGATCGGCTTCGGCCTGCAGGAAATCTTTGCGAACTTCGTCGCGGGCATCATCCTGCTCTTTGAACGCCCTATTCGCCTGGGGGATATTGTGACGGTCGGGGACATCTCGGGGAAGGTGACACAGATTAAAATTCGAGCCACCACCATCCAGCAATTCAACAACCGCGAATTGCTTGTCCCAAACAAGGAATTTATCACAAGTCAACTGGTGAACTGGACACTCAAGGACTCGGTGCTGCGTTTTGAAATTCCGATTGGAATCGCCTACGGTTCGGATACCGAAAAGGCCAGTCGCATCCTTCGCGAGATTGTCGAGGGGCATGAAAAGGTGCTCGACGACCCGGCTCCTGCGATTCTCTTTTCGAGTTTCGGGAACAGCACCTTGGACTTTCTCTTGAGGGGCTTTGTGGCCTCGGTGGATGATTTGCTACCGACCCAAAGTGAGATCCACTACCAGATCGACAACGCTTTCCGCGAAGCCAAGATCGAGATCGCTTTCCCCCAGCAGGATATTCACCTTCGTTCCCTTCCCGAAGGGGTCAAAATCGTCAGCCAGTCATGAATCTTTCGACCCGAACCGGACTTCTGGATTCCATTCGCTCCCGACGGCGTTTCGATCGTCAGCGGAAGCCCGGTGATGCTCCGGGAGCTCTTGTTTTCGAGGGCATCCAACTGGTTGATGAGACCAGAATTGAAGTGCTCGACTATGGTCCCGATCATTTCACGCGGAAGTCGGTTGATGGTCTCAAGACCTGTCCCGATTATTTGGATCTTCCCAATCCGACCTGGTGGCATATCACGGGGCTTCATGACATCGATATGATTTCGGAGGCCGGGGAGCGGTTCGGAATCCCCGAGTTGTTTTTGGAGGACATTCTAAATACCGGAGGGCGCCCAAAGTATGAAGCGCATGAGGATGACGTTTTTATCCGCATCAAGGTGCTCGAGGAAAAAGAGGGAGGCGGCGAACTCGACCTCCAGCAACTCTCGATCTACCTCACCGAAGGCTCTCTCATTACCTTTTGTGAAACGGACACCCGGGTTTTTGATCCCATCTACCGGCGCTTGAAGAATGGCAAGGGGCGCTTGCGGAACCGTGGTCTCGACTACTTGCTGTGGGCGCTTCTCGACACTGTCATTGATCACGCTCTGGCGTCGCTTCACCTCCTCGAGCAAAACCTGATCGAAGTTGACGAGTTGATTCAAGACGATCACTCGGCGGTGAGCGCTGCCGACCTTTATGCTTTGAAGCATGAAATTGTTTCGATGCAGCATTTTGTGCGCCCCAACCGCGAGATTATTCACGCCTTGCGGCAATCATCCTCCGATCTCGTGAGCGATGATCTGATTCCTTTTCTCGATGATTTACGCGATCACAGCATGTCCCTTTTTGATGAATGTGCCGCACTCCGAGAATACGCCGCCGGTATTCGCGAATACCTCCTTGCCGAGTTGAATCAGCGGATGAACAACGTGATGAAGGTGCTCACCTGCATTTCCACGATTTTCCTGCCGCTGACCTTCCTGGCCGGAGTTTACGGCATGAACTTCGATCATATGCCCGAGCTTGCCTGGTCGTGGGCTTATCCCGCACTGTGGATGGTCTTTTTGGGTGTCGGTGGTTTCCTCGTGGTTCTTTTTCGGAGGAAGCGGTGGCTGTGAATTCGTTTCGAAGTCAGGGGAGTGGCTCAAAGACCTGCCGAAAGAACAGGGCTTGTGGGGAAGGTTGGGTGAATTGCAACGTGTGAAAGTTGACGCCACCTTGCGATGCGACAGGATCTTCGATTGTAAAGTCGTCTCCTTCGATCAGGTCGGTCCAGTTGTCCAGGTTTGCTGATTTTTGGATTCGGGCAGTGACATCAGCCGCGTTGCCACGGATTTGATAAGCCAATCTTCCCGGCGCTGCATGAAGACCAAGGTCGGAGGGGGTATTTCTTGTCGGGTCAAATCCGGCTGCATATTCGGCATGGTTCGAGACGCCATTTCCGTTCGCGTCTCCGTTTGGATCAAGGCCCGGATGGAGCAAGGCGAAAGTTGCCGGGATTGATCCTTCAATCGCTCCCATGTCGACTTGTATTCCGGCAGTTCTCGGTTGGTTTAAAAAATCCATCTCTGTGTCAATCGGCAGAAATTCGGCAGCTCCAGCATCAATGGCGGGGCTCGATTGAAGGAGTCGAAAATCGTCGTCGAGGGTGCCCGCGATGCCGTCCGGCCCAAGTGCGTTGACGAAAAGAGGGGAGGCGTCGAGGGCGCGTTCGGGGCCAAAATCACGATGTCCGCCGCGGACAATATTGTTTGAGAGATTTTCTTGTTGAAGAGAGCCGTTCGTGATTTCGGAGATATCGCCATTTCTGCTGTTATTGAAAACGATGGAGTTCCGGATTGTGGCCTGGGTAGTCCTCACTTCGATCCCTCCACTGCCCCGGGTCGTGATGTTGTTTGCGATGGTGGAGTTGATGAGGGTGAAGTTTGAGTTGAAAGTCAGAGCAGCAATCCCACCGCCACCCTCGAATGCCCGGTTCCCGGAGATGACTGAGTTGATGACTCGCACATTCGTGAAGGAGCCGAGGTAGATTCCTCCGCCGTTTCGACTGGAAAGGTTGTTGCCAATAAAGCATCGATCGATTGTGGAGTCGGACCGGCTCAGGTAGATTCCGGCACCATTGTTCACTGCCAAATTATCGATGATGGCCAGCTTGCGAAGGGTGGGAGAGGCCAATTCGCAGACGAGTCCCGCGCCACGGACTGTCCGGCCAATCAGTGATCCGCCTCCTCCCCTAATGACCAGAGATTCAAGGAGGGTGTTTTCGTCGACCTGCTCCGCGGTGACGACAACGGCGGCCCGCTGAACCCGCCCGTCCTCGACCTTAAAGAGACCCGATAGGGTTGAGCGTGCACCGGGGTCGGTCGGTGAATTTCCGGACTCTGTTCCATCAAATCCACCGCGGATCTGCACTCCCTGTTTAATCCTGAATGTGGCTGTTCGTTCAGGGGCTCCTGCGGCATAATAGGTCCCCTTGCTGAGTCTGATTTCGTCGCCCTCATGAGCGTGAGTCAGCGCTTCGGACAGGCCTGCAAACGATTGGTCCCACGATCGTCCATTACCCGGGTTTTCCTGATTTTCTTTGACGAAGTGAACGACCGGAGAAACAAAAATGGTGAAGCTGCCAACTGGTGAAATCCCACCATCGACCTGGGTCGAAACCATGAAGCTTGCCCAGCCACTGGTTCCCGGCGAGACTTCGAACCGCAGAGTCCCGCTGGGGGAGATTGTGACGGGCGAGTTAAAGTCAAGGGTGCCGCTGCGTGCCGTGATCATGGTCGCAAAAGCGAACGATTCGGTTGAGTCAATGAGGGTCCAGGAAGGGGTGACAACTGGTCGCTCCGGAACCTCGGCGAGACGGACGTCTGGAAAATAAAAGGACAGGCCATCCGCTTCGAACGCGCCCAAATCAGGGCGCTGGCCGACGAGGCGCTCCCCGCCATCGAGGTCAAAAGGTAGGGGGTCGTCGACAGCTCCATCATCGTCGATATCGAAAAGATCACCAGGAAGAGCCTCGATCAGTCCAGCACCTCGGGCCGGGGAAAATTGGCCGATCCTGACGTTGTCATCCTCCGTCCCGGTCATCTCATCGGATCCGCTTGCGTTGACAAAGCGGGGTCGATCCTTGAAGACATCATCGCGGTTTCTCAAACCTCCACGAACCAGAAGTCCTCCGCTTTCCGGGCTAAGCGTGATGAGGTGATCGGGAATGTCATCCTGGTAGGTATGGTTGTCGTGAAACCAGATGACTTCCGAGGGGAAATTAAACGAGTGATTTCCCCAGATGATACTGTTTTGAAGGGTGTGAATTTTTTTGGCATCCAACATTAGTCCACCACCCGAAGCGGCCGCGTTGTGAGCCAAAGTGCAATGGGTGAGTCGCAGGCTGCTATCATCCATCTTGATGGCCCCCCCTTCGTCGCCTGCTTCGTTTCCTGTGAAAATGCAGTTGATAAACCACGGGGTGCTTTCGGATAAGAAATAGCAAGAACCGCCATCGTAAGTCGCGGAATTTCCAATGAAGCGATTGGATTGGATACGCCCTGAGAAACCATAGGTTGAGATCGCAGCCCCCGCTTGTGCGGAGTTCCCAATAAAGTCGCAATCGAGAAGGTCGCAGCTTTCATGGGTCAAGCGCAGTGCTCCACCACTTCTGGAAGAGTTTTCTTCGAACCGGCATGACTTGAGGAAAAGAAGTCTGCTTTCGCCTCTGACCGCCCCTCCTGATGTGGTGGCCGAGTTTTGCATAAAGCGACAGCTTTCAATAACTGTCATGCCGCTCTCTTCATTTCCAAAGCTGGTCTCAAAGCTGATTGCACCTCCCTCTTCAATCGCGACATTTTGCACAAAATGACAGCCCTGAAATTGCGGCTCTCCCTGGGCTGAAAAGAAGCCGCCCCCGTAAATCGCGCGATTTTCCAGAATGGTCAGGTCCCGGAGTATGGGGTCTCCCTGGCACCAGATCGCCCCGCCTTTCGATTCTCCATCGGGGTCGGTCGCCTCGCCGCCCCGAATGGTGAACCTGTCGATCATGGTGTCGGAATCGACATCATTGAGAATGATGACATGAGTCGAGTTATCGGATCGATGCTCAAATTCCTCGTCATCTCCGAGGATGTCGCCATCAAGCACCGTGGCATGGGTTTGAGGATCATCGGGACGTTCGGCAAGGTTTTCTTCCGAACCCTGAAAGCCACCGAAAAGGGAAACGGATGGCGGAATATGGAAGCTCCGCCCGAGAGCCAGGGCCGGCGTGTAGCGTCCCTGAGCAACCCAGATTTGGTCGCCTGGTTCTGCAATGGCGAGCGCGTTTTCGAGGTAGGCGAAAGCATCTTCCCAAGTCGTTCCGTCGGCCAGTCCTGAAGCAGCTTGATCAACCCGCAGGATTCGTTGGCCGATTGAAATCGAGAAGATTTGAAGCGGTGGAGTCGGGAGATTGCCGGAATTGTCGCTGATCGAAATCTGATAAATGGCGATCCCTGATGCATTCGTCATCGGGGTGAAGGTGAGAGAACCTGTTTCCGACAATGCAGGCTCCATCAAAAAGGGGAGGGCGTCCGGGGAATTGACCCTGGTGATTGCGACAGACAGGTCCTCGTTCCCGGAGAATCCCGAAAGCCAATCGGGGATCGTCACTTCACCTTCCGCGATCTGCGGGAGGCTGATATTATTTGCGGTGAAGGAGAGTCCCTGTCGTTCGAAAGCTCCGAGGTCCAACCCAACTCCTGAAATTCTTTTTTGTCCTGCCAGATCGATTGGAGTGGCTTCTCCGGTATCCGAATCTCCGTCCAAATCAGCGCGGTCATTGGGAAGCAGATTGATGAGGGCATTTCCGAGGGCGAGTGAATCGTCCTGAAGGCTCAAATTATCATCCGCAGTCGCCGGGATGCCGTCCGGGCCCTCCGGGTCGATGAACCGGGGAGAGGCATTCAAAATGTCCTGGTATCCCGATAAGCCGCCCTCGATCAGGTTACAGCAACTTTCGGGATGCAGGGAGTAGCGGCCAAAGGGAAGCTCATCGTCAAAGACGAACTGTTCGCGTTGCCCCGGGGCCGGAGCAACGATGGAATTTTGAAGGAGGATACTGGAAGGTGTATTGCAAAAAAAGACAGTCGAGCGCGGGGGGAAAGGTCCTGTCGCGATCACTCCATTTCCAAAGAAGGTTGAGTTGACCACCGTGACGACTTTTTCGGGCGGGTTGATCGCCTCGTCGGAAGAGGCATGAATTGCTCCTCCAGCTTGTTTGACAAGGTTGCCAATGAAGGCGCAGTTGGTCACTTGAAGGAGGCAGGTGTCCGAGTAAATGGCGCCCCCTCGCCCAACGAAAGATCCGGGGTCTTCGATGTTTCCGTTTTCCGCGAGAACAGAGTTCCAGAGTTCGGCGTTTGCATCTTGGGAGTAAATCGCGCCTCCGTTACGACCTTGGTTTTTGATGAATGATAGGTTTGACCCGATGAAGTCGGTCTCCTGAATGTGGAGGGCTCCTCCATTGCTCGCTTCGTTTTCGACGAATTGACACTGGGTTGCTGTCATTTGAGATCGAAAAACGTAGATCCCTCCGCCTCTTTCTCCTCCCTTGTTTGACTCAAAATGGCAGTTCTCGAGCGTGACTGTCGAGGTCGTGAAATAGCATCCTCCGGCAATTCTTCCGTGGTTGTCCAGCAGTCTCAGGTTTTTCAGAATGACCGGGGAATTTAAGGTGTTGATTCCGCTTCCGAAGGAGCTCTTTGAGCTGTCGACGGTCCCTCCGTTGGTGATCGTAAAACCGTCGAGGGTTGCGGCTTGTTGAAGATCGCGACCGATGACGATGTTTCTTGAATTGTCATCCCGGCTGGAGAATTCATCCGAATCGTTGTTCAGCAAATCGCCGGAGAGGACCGTCCCATTTGTCTCCGGGTCGGGGTTGCGGAGGTTGCGTTCCGTTTCTGTTCCGACAAATCCTCCGTAGATCGCAACATCGGCCTTGAGTTCAAAAGCGGAGTTGAGATCGCCCTGGGAAGCGGGTTTGTAGATTCCCGAGGCCACCCATAGTTCATCTCCTGGCTGGGCCGATTGAAGGGCGTCTTGAAGTTCCGGAAACGCGTCCGGCCAGCTTTCTCCGTCCGCTGCTCCGGTTGCGCCTTTTTTTACCCGGATTGTTCGACCGTCCAATGGACTGGCAGGGATGGTTGCAATGATCAAAAAAATCCGCCAATACTTCTTCACTGGGTCCAGCGTAGGTGCGGAGAAAGTGAATTCAATGCGAAAGCCGATGTCGTTCAATCGGGGGTTGTGGAGTGGGACCGGCCCTCCCTATTTGCGCGGTCTTTCTCACGCGCAACACTGTTGACACGAAGGGCTTGGTTGCTAGAGTGCGCGCCTTTCCCACCGGACTGAAACGCAATCCTTTCGGGAACCTTGCCCTAAAATTCTCAAAACAAAAACACCATGGCTACCAAAAAAAAGGCTGCTAAAAAGGCCGCCAAAAAAACAACCGCCCCTAAGGCGAAACACGTCTACTACTTCGGCAAAGGAACCTGCGACGGAGATGGATCGATGAAAGCCCTCCTCGGAGGCAAAGGCGCGAACCTCGCCGAGATGAGCAGCATCGGAGTTCCCGTTCCTGCTGGTTTCACGATCACCACCGAAGTCTGCACCTATTACTACGACAACGGTAAGAAATACCCCAAGACTCTCGATGCTGAAATCGAGGAGAACATCACCAAGGTCGAGAAGGCCATGGGCAAAAAGTTCGGTGATCTTGAGAACCCACTTCTTCTTTCCGTCCGCTCCGGTGCTCGCGAGTCGATGCCCGGAATGATGGACACCATCCTCAACCTCGGGATCAACGATGAAGTCGTCGAGGCTCTCGCCAAGAAGACCGGCAATCCTAAGTTCGCCTGGGACAGCTACCGTCGTTTTCTTCAAATGTATGGAAGTGTTGTGATGGAAGTGGAAGCCCACGCTGGTGAGCACCACGATCCTTACGAAGTGATTCTCGATAAAGCCAAGGCCAAGGCCAAGGTGAAGGACGATTCCGGTCTTAATGAAAAGCAGCTCCGCGAAGTGGTTGCTGAGTTCAAGCAACTCATCAAAGACCGCTCCGGTAAGAATTTCCCTGAAGATCCACGCGCCCAGCTCAAAGGTGCGGTCAACGCTGTCTTCAACTCATGGAACAACGATCGCGCGATCGTCTACCGTCAGAAGTATGGCATTCCCGCTGCATGGGGAACTGCTGTCAACGTGCAGGCCATGGTCTTCGGTAACACCGGCAAGACTTCCGGAACTGGTGTTGCTTTCACGCGTGACCCGGCCACCGGCGAAAACGTTTTCTACGGTGAGTATCTCATCGATGCACAGGGCGAGGACGTCGTTGCCGGTGTCCGCACTCCGAAGCCCATCGCCAAGATGGCCAAGGACCTTCCCAAGTCGCACAAAGAGCTTCTCGTCATTCGCAAGAAGCTTGAGAAGCACTTCCGCGATGTGCAGGACGTTGAGTTCACCATCGAGGAAGGAAAGCTCTGGATGCTTCAGACCCGTAACGGCAAGCGCACTGGTTTCGCTGCCGTGAACATCGCTCTCGACATGGTGAAAGAGCGCCTCATCAAAAAGGAAGATGCGATTCTTCGCATTCCTGCTGATGACCTCGGTCACCTCCTTGCTCCAATCTTCGACGCCAAGGCTGAGAAGGCTGCCAAGAAAGTTGGTAGCGGACTTCCTGCGGGTCCTGGTGCTGCTTCCGGTAAGATTTACTTCAACTGGGAGGACTCGGTCAAAGCTGCTGATAAAGGGGAGAAAGTCATCCTTGTTCGTCAGGCCACTTCTCCGGAAGACCTTCGCGGCATGATCGCGGCTGACGGTATTCTTACCACTGAAGGTGGTGCTTCCTCACACGCTGCTCTTGTTGCCCGCCAGATGGGTAAAGTTTGCGTCTGCGGTGCTCACGGCATGAGCATCGACTACAACAAGAAGACTCTCTCCGGAAACGGTGTCACTCTTAAGGAAGGCGACGAGCTTTCCCTGAATGGATTCGTTGGAGCCGTCTACAAGGGCAGCATCAAGGCTTCTCCTTCCCAGGTCATCCAGGGACTCATCGAGAACAAGGCCGCTGCCAAGCGCTCCGACACTTACAAGAAGTTTATGGAGCTTATGAGCTGGACCGACAAACTTCGTAAGCTCGGTGTCCGCACAAACTCCGACACTCCTGAGCAGGTTGAGCAGGCCATCAAGTTCGGTGCCGAAGGTATCGGTCTCACCCGTGCCGAGCACATGTTCTTCGAAGGCAACCGCATCGACTCCGTTCGTGAGATGATTCTTGCTGACGACGACGAAGGCCGCGCCAAGGCTCTCAAGAAGATCAAGGTCTTCATGAAGAAAGACTTCGTTGGTATCTTCAAGTCACTCGCTGGACGCCCGGCCACCATCCGTCTTCTGGATCCACCACTTCACGAGTTCATCGGCACCATGGATGCCGCTCAGAAGAAGGATCTCTCGAAGAAGATCGGCATGAGCGCCGCTGCCATCACCAAGCGGATTCACGCTCTTCACGAAGAGAACCCAATGCTGGGTCACCGTGGTTGCCGTCTCGGCATCAGCTACCCGGCTGTCACCGCCATGCAGGTTGAGGCCATCCTCGAAGCTGCTGCTGAAGTGCAGAAGAAGGGCACCAAGGTTCTTCCCGAGATCATGGTCCCGCTTGTGGCATACGCCCGTGAGCTGGAGCTCCAGAAGGAAGTCATCGACACCACGGCAGCCGAAGTCCGCAAGAAGCTTGGTCTCAAGAAGAGCGAGCTCAAGTACACCGTCGGAACCATGATCGAGATTCCCCGCGCTGCCATCACCGCTGAAGAAGTGGCCAAGCACGCTGAGTTCTTCTCCTTCGGAACCAACGACCTCACCCAGACCGGACTTGGTCTGTCCCGCGACGACTCCTCCAGCTTCCTCCCAACCTACCAGGATGCGGAAGTTCTCAACAACAACCCATTCGCTGGTCTCGACCAGGAAGGTGTGGGCAAACTTGTTGAAATGGGTGTCAAAGGTGGACGCACCACCAAGAAGAAACTCAAGATCGGTATCTGCGGCGAGCACGGCGGAGATCCCGATTCGGTGAAGTTCTTCCACCGCACCGGACTCAACTACGTGTCCTGCTCACCGTTCCGTATCCCCGTTGCTCGTCTTGCCCTGGCGCAAGCGGCTCTCGAGGAGAAGGGGATGGCCCGCGGTGAAGTGAGCTAAACGCTGACGGCCCGAAAAACTTCAAAGCCCCGTTCGCGAAAGCGAGCGGGGCTTTTTCATTAAAGAGATGTCTCTATTGAAGCGGAAAGGGCATCCGGGCACTCAGTTTGGACAAGTTCCCGCAAAAAGTCGCAAATCACCACCGTGGCTCATTTGATTCGGCTCACTATCCATATGACAAGGGAGTGTGATCATGATATATCCAGAGAGGAGAAGGTTTCCTTATGGGCCTTTTTTCCTGTTAGGTGACCCCAGTACCATCATGCCATGAACTCTCAAAAATTCTCCCAAATTTTCCTCGCAATGGTTCTTTGTTTCACCTCGCTGACCGTGTCGCGGGGTGATGAGTTCGAATCCGCCGACTTCATACTCGATGATCACGCGGCCCTCATTCCGGTTCTTGAGGGAGTGCGCCGTGTGCGGGTTTCTTACCTAAATGACGAGAAGCAATGGCAGGCCTATTCCATGGCCCATCTGGCCGGCGATGAGGGGCAGATTAAGCTAAGGTTACCTGATGGGATTTCGCTCGCCCATGTCCGAGTTGAGGTCAGTTACACCGATCCATTTCCCTATGATGTCTACAAGGGGCGCTCTGATTTTGTCACTGAGGCCGGCGGATCCCTGTCTTCCCTTGCAACAATGGCCAATCGCGCGGGAGCTGGAGCTTTTGCTGAAGATTCCAATGAAGGGGCGGCCCCGGCAGTCCAGGAGTCGGATCTCTGGAAGTGGAAGGGAGAGACGCTCTATTTCTACAATCAGTTGCGCGGACTCCAGGTCTTTGATTTTTCCGATCCTGCGAATCCCGAGCGGGTTGATAGTATCCGGATGCCGGCTCTGGGTGAAGATATGTATCTCCATCCCGATGGCGAACATCTGATTCTTTTGGCCAAGCGCTGGAGTTGGGGGGAGAACACTGCTGGTTCAGAAGCGGTGGTGATTCGGCATAGCGCAGATGGGCTTGCCATCACCAACCGCATCCAACTCCGGGGAAATAGCGTCGTCGAAAGCCGCATGGTGGGTTCCCATCTTTATGTGGCAATGCGGAATTCCCGCCGGGTTGAAACCACGGGAGAAGATCTCCAGAAGATCGTTCAATGGGAATCCGGGTTGACGGTGGAGCACACCAACCTTTCTGATCCCACCAACCCGGTCACTTCCGAATCCCTGAATCTGTTCAGCGCAGATGGTTGGTGGTACAACGCCATGGTTAGTGCCACTTCGGAATACTTTATCGTTTCCCCCAATATCTACGATCGGGAAGCCCAAAGCTACAAATCCAGCATCCATCTGATCGATATCCGTGATCAAGATGCGCCTCTGGAAATCGCTGCCTCTACCGAGCTTGACGGACACCTGAAGGATAAATTCAAACTACGCATTCGTGATAACATTCTCACCTGTATCACCCAGGGTGGACGGTGGAATAATGGTCTCAAAACAATCGTGGCCAACTACGATCTGGATAAGCGAACTGAGGAGGGAGACATCCTCCGTCTCGATCATTTGATTCTAGCTCCCGAGGAAACACTTTTTGCGACCCGATTTGACGGGGATCGGGTCTATGTGGTGACGGCGATTCAGATCGATCCGCTTTTTGTGGTGGATTTAAGTGATGACAACAATCTCCGCCTTTTGGGCGAGTTGAAGATTCCGGGCTGGTCCCACTATCTTCAGCCGCGGGGTGATCGACTCTTGTCGGTGGGTGTTGAAGACCGCCGGGTGGCGATCAGCCAATTTGATGTCAGCGATCCGGAAAATATGGGACCTCCGCTGCGGGTTTCTCTTGGCGAGGAAGGATCATACAGCTGGAGCGAGGGAAACTATGATGAACAGGCCATTGGGTATTTCCCTGATCGAGGGGTGATGATTTTGCCCTTCCAGAGTTATGGTCGCGATTGGAATACCAGTGAAACGGCTTTGCAGATCCTGACCTTTGATGATGATTCCCTGGAAAAGGCCGGCGTGATCACGACTGACTTCGCGGCCCGCCGTGCCACTTTAATCGAGGATACAACATTGGTCTCCGTTTCCGGACGTGAGGTAAACGCTCTGGACGTTAGCGAATTGTCCGAGCCGATTTTACTGTCTTCAGTCGAAGCTGCGTGGACGGTGGACCGGGTGATTCCTCTTGAAAATCATGTGTTGCAGATCGAAGCGGGGGGCTATCAATGGTCCCGGTGGTATTACAATGGCAATCCTCAAAAAGTGAGCATTCGGATCACCTCTGATGATGCCCTTGATACTGTCTTGGCTCGCTTGGAATTGGCTGGCGGCAGCGTTGCGGGGGTGGAGTTGCTGGGCGATTTTCTGCATGTCCTTACCACGGAATCCGAGCAGTATGAAATTGCGGAAGATCAGTTGGGCTGGCGACAGGTTACCTTTCATCACGTGGTGGACCTGACCGATCCTACCGGACCTATTGTCGGCGATTCGATGCGATCTTTTAAGCCGACACTTCATGGCAATTACCACGGGCGGCAATTGGAAAGCGATCGCATCGCTTGGATTCCCGAAATCAACGACAACTATTGGGGCCGCTGGATGGTCGACTTCAGGTTTGGAGGAGGTCCCGGGTGGTATGGTCAAACTACGTGCGCTCAGATATTCATCGTGGATTTCTCAGATCCTTCCGGACCCATCTTGGCCGCTGATTATCAGATTGGGGTCGATTCCGAAGGGGCCGTGGATGATGAGGAGGAATTGAAAACGGCCGTTGGCGCGACCGTTTCCGGTATTGTCGAGCGCGAAGATCGCATCTATCTGACCTTTCAACAGAACACCCTTGTCGAAAGTGAGGGCCTGGAGCCAAGCTATTATCAAACCGATCATAAGTTGCGCGTCGTGACTTTGTCCGGCGACGGAGTGGAGAAAGTGGCTGCTCCG
Source organism: Verrucomicrobiia bacterium (assembly GCA_030432565.1). Taxonomy (GTDB): domain Bacteria; phylum Verrucomicrobiota; class Verrucomicrobiia; order Verrucomicrobiales; family Akkermansiaceae; genus SW10. The sequence continues at coordinate 36,240 of JAUIGV010000015.1, forward strand.
GTAAGTGTGCCGGGCACGGTTGAAGGGGTCAGGGACGTTGACGGTGACTCCGGACTCCTCCTCCTTTCCTCCGCGCCAGCAATCCAAGGCGACGGGGGTCAAAGGATCTGGTGGTCGAATGATCTTGTTTTGCAGACCTCGGCTTTTGACGGGCTGACTGCCTTTCTGATCGATGAGGTGACCATTCCCAATGCCTACTATAATGGGCTGCAAGTCACCGATCACCATTTTGCGGTTTCCAACTATACCTGGCAGAATGTGGAAACCGCTCAGGGAATCGATTTTTATCCCTTTGATTTGGCCGGGCAAATTAGTGAGCCGAAATTGATGGAGTTGGAGTTTTACCCGAATGAATTGGTCCTGAATGATGGGATCCTTTCGGCGACCGGCTGGGCCTCCAATCAACAGGTCTGGTGGATGCTTGATTCGGGGACGATTGACAACGAGGAGCCTGCAGTGGTCCAGATCCCCAATCGGTTTTACGTCAATTTTGACCAGACTTTCTTCGACAAGGATCGCTCACTTGCCTGGGTTCCGGTGGGTGCCTACGGAGTTGAGACGGTTGACATTGCTTCGTTGTTCAGGGAGCCGGCTGAGGCGAAGAGATCGAGAAGAGTTCGCTCGAAAGCCAACAACCGGACGTGGGTAAGGTATCAGTTGGAATCCAATAACCTGACCTCCGCGGGTGAAGATGATGTGCTCGGGCCTCTGACATCGGACGAGATCTGGAGATACCAGCCTGTTGAGCCTTTGACTTATCACGGGTGGATGGCTCGCCGATTGGGAGAGGAGAACAATCCGGATTTTGTGCCTCCACCGGCAAGCGGTGACCTCGACGGAGACGGCAGATCTAACTGGAATGAATTCGCTTTCGGAACAAATCCTATGGAAGCGGATACGGAGCGGATGCGGATTCAGGGTGCCGCTGGAGACGAGACTGAGATTGAGTTTGATCTGCCGAGAGGTCACCAAGGGGTTGAATGGGAGGCGCAGGTTTCCCGAAATCTTACCGATTGGGAAACCTTGTCCGTGGATGCCGTGTCGGCGAAAGTCGTTGATGTAAGCACCACGCGAGTAGTCTTGCGCTTTTCGAGAAGCGCCCATGGTGACGGATCATTCTTCCGGCTGAACTTTAAGCGGTAAATTTGAACCTTCCTGATTTCGTCACCGGGGTCGTCATGATCACCGGTTGCGAACTGGCCTGGGATGGCTCGCGAGAATCTGACGTAGCTTCTCGAGAACTGCGGGTTTACTCCCCGCGAGATTCTCGGTTTCGACCGGGCTTTGTGAATAGTCGTAGAGTTCGAAGACGGGTTTTGCGTCGGGCTTGCCGATCGGGCGCCAGTCGACGAGGCGGTAGCGATTGGTGCGGATGGCGCGTCCGAGTTTACCTTGCCGGGGAAAGCAGTGGTAGGCGTGGTCGCGAAGTCGTATGGAGGGGTCCTTGAGAACAGGGAGAAGGTTGAGCCCATCGATGGGTTGGGGACCGCTTGGTATTGGTAGGCCGGCCAGCGCCGCGAGGGTGGGGAAGAGATCAACTGTTTCAGTGGGATGATTGGTTGTGGAACCGGGCTTGGTGATTCCGGGAGCGGCGATGACAATGGGGATGCGAGTAGCGGTTTCGTAGTTAACGTGCTTTGTCCAGATGCCGAGTTCCCCGAGATGGAATCCGTGGTCGCCCCAGAGGACGATGATGGTGTTCTTGGCAAGGTCGAGTTGGTCGAGTGAATCGATGACTTTGCCAATCTGGGCATCGACATAGCTGGTGGAAGCGTAGTAGCCGTGGGTAAGCTTCCGTGTCAGCGTTTCGTTGATTTCTCCTTTTTCGGGAACAGGTTGATAGGCGGAGATTTCACCTGAGGTTCCTTTTTTGATGGCCCACTTGGGAGCGCCAACTGGACTGGCCTTTGAGGTGACGACAGGGAGTTTTTCCGGATCGTAAAAGTCCCAGTATTTCTTTGGGGCGGAAAAGGGCAGGTGGGGGCGGGCGAAGCCGGCAGCGATAAAAAAGGGAGTTTTACGCTCTTTGGCGGCGGCGAGTCGTTTGATTGTTTCGGCCGCGACCCGTCCATCGGCATAAGCGAGATCATCGACTTTGGGTGCTTCGAAAGCGGCGCCGCGCGGGCGGAGTTTGCCGTTTGCATCAAACTTTCCCTGATTGGTGAAGTAGCCTTCTTCGCGGGTGAGTTTTCCGCCAGTGCTTTCGGGGAGTTTGTATTCGACAACGAGTTCCTTGAAGTGGGGGACTAAGAACGAATCGGGGTCTCCGAAATTGCCGTGCCCTATGTGGAAGACCTTGCCGAGTGACTCGGTGCGATAGCCGTGTCGGGCGAAGTATTGCGGCATGGTGACGGCGTCCGGAAGGGCTTTGCGAAGATGGCTGCCAAGACCGTAGAGTCCGGTCGAGGTTGATCGCGAACCAAGCATGAGGTTGAAGCGCGAGGGAGCGCAGACCGCTTGATTGCAGTAGGCAGCTTCAAAGCGCAGGCCGCGATTGGTAAGCTTATCGAGGTTGGGAGTGATGGCGGTTTTGTCGCCGAAGGCACTGATGGCGGGCCTGAGGTCATCCACGAGAATGAGGAGAATGTTCGGTTTTTCCCCGGAATGCGCCGCGGTGGTCAGGAAGGTGAAGAGGATGAAGATGCTTCTCATTCGAATAAGGTGATGGGTCGTTGAAAAGGATGGGCCCAAGGATGCCGAAGAAGTTGGGCGTCGGAAAGAGTCAATCGAATCGAAATAGCCTTAGTGGGTGCGTGGAAGCAGCTCTCCAAAATATGGATAGTAGCCAAGGATTTCGGGGCCGTTGGCGAAGGGTGATTTACGTTGCCATTCGCGGGCTGGCGCTTCTTCTTGGAATTTCCTAGCGATGCGGATCGACATGGCGTAATCGCCGAGTCGATGGGCGCAGTCGCTCCAGCCGAGGAGGGACCGGAGAGCGTATGGCTGTGAGAATAGTTCTCCGCGATAGCGGTAGGCGCTTTCAAAGCAATATGATGCTTTTTGCCAGTTTCCTTGGTGCCAAAGGGCAACTCCGCGCATGAAATGCAGTTTTCCAATTCCATTCTGGTTTGAAAAATACCGATCACCAGCGATGGGTGGATTGAAGAAGGTTCCACTCAGTGTCTCAACTCTCTTCCAGTTTTGATGTCGGTATGCATGGGCGATATCGGACCGGAGATCAAAGGCCTGCAGTTGTGCGGTGGTAAAAAGAAGCATAAGCAAGAGTTGCCTCATGAATAGGGGAACGATGAGCGCGGCAAAGAACTTGGGTGAAAATCTGCTCATTGGCTTAGCACGGCGGATCGATTAGGAGTGACGCTCTACCGAGCTGTCTGGAGACAGCCCTTCCGTGGGTGGTTTTTTCGTCGATGATTGCGTTTAGAAAGAGTATCTCTTCCGCCTAATGATCAAGTTTAGGACTCTTCCGGTTAGAATGGGTTTGTCGTTGTTTCTGACCTGCCTCCCTGCTGTCGCTTTGGGTTTGCGCCTGGAACATGACATGGACAAGGGCACCATTGGAGTCTTTCAGGAGGGGCGGAGCGAGGCGATTGTCACGCAGCATGCGCGCATTGATTTTCGTCCGTATCTGCATCCCATTGTAGCTCCGGATGGGAAGGGTGAATTGACCGAGTATCAGCCGGGACACCACAAGCACCAAACCGGGCTCTACTGGGGATTCACGCGGCTGAACGGGCGGGACTATTTTCACAATCCGGGTGGAGATTATTGGAAGAGGAAGTCGCTTGAGATCGTCAATGGGGAAGGTGAAATCGTTTCCTGGAAAACGGTTTATGCCCTGCTGGGCAAGGGTGGTAAGGAAGTGCTGACCGAGAGCCAGCAATGGGAGGTTCGGGTTGAGAATGGCCGATACACGCTGGACTTGGTTTGGACTGGGAAGGCGGAGGAGGACGTGACGATTGGGAAGTATGATTACGGTGGCTTGTTTTTAAGAATGCCCTGGCGCAAGGGGGTGGAAGGGAGCGCTGTGAATTCCAGTCGGCTCAGCAATCAAGAGGCCGAAGGGAAGCGGGATGTGTGGGTGGATGTTGGGATGAAGGTGACTGGGCGTGACGATCAGGCGCACATTGCCATTTTGGATCATCCCAAGAACGGAGGGTTTCCGCAGCCGTGGCGGGTTGATCATCAATTAGGGATTGGACCGGTGCGGGCCCGTCTTGGGGATTGGAAAATCGGGAAGGGAAAGACCGAAACGATTCGTCATCGGGTGGTGGTTTACACCGGTGATCTTGATACCAAGGGTTTGCGCGAGAGTTGGAAGGATTACACGGGGCAAAGTCAGACGTATGCGCTTTGGGGACTGGCCCAACAGGAAGGACGACAGGCGGAATTTCTGACGCCGGAGAAGGCAGTGGAAGCGATGACGGTTCCGGATGGCTTCAAGGTGCAAGCTTATGCCGCTGAGCCGCTGATCACGCAACCGATGGCTTTTTGCTGGGACGATCGAGGCCGGCTTTGGATCGCCGAGAATCGTGACTATGAATCACGGGGCGGGGGATTTTCAAATTCGGGAGATAGTAGGATCTTGATTCTGGAAGATACTGATCAGGACGGAAAGGCGGACAAAAAGACAGTGTTTGCCGAGGGGATTGCGTTTCCAGCTGCGATCGCGGTGGGCTTCGATGGTCTCTGGTTGGGTGCGCCACCGAATCTGCTTTTTCTGCCAGACAAGAATGGTGATGACAAAGCGGATATGGACGACATCGAGATACGGCTTACCGGATGGGGAATTCGTGACCGTCACGAAACGCTGAACAGTTTTCACTGGGGGCCCGATGGCTGGCTGTATGGTTGCCAGGGGTTTGCGACGCCATCGCGAGTCGGTAAACCAAAGGGCGAGGGGAGGATTTATCGGCACAAGGACCCTTTTCCCAAGAAGATCGAATTTGAAGGGGAGCCGGTGGATATCAATGGAGGGGTGTGGCGTTATCATCCCACGAAAGATCGCTTTGAGGTGGTGGCCCATGGATTCAGCAATCCCTGGGGAATCGACTATGATGCGAAGGGCAATTTTTTCATCACGGCGTGTGTCATTCCTCACATGTTTCATGTGATTCCCGGTGGAATCTATCATCGCCAGGGTGGCCGGCATTTTAATCCCTATGTCTACGAGGATATTCGTACGATTGTCGATCATACTCACCGTTCAGCGCACGGAGGTGCGAGGATCTATCTCTCCGACGCTTTTCCCAAGGAGCATCACGGTCGACTCTTCATGTGCAACTTGCACGAGCACGCGGTGCTGAGCGATGTCCTGACTCCGAGCGGCTCCGGCTTCATCGCGAGTCATGGCGATGACTTTGTGAAGGCGAACAATGCCCAGTGGATTGGCTTTAGTATGGAGCTCGGTCCAGACGGTGCCCTTTATGCGCTCGACTGGCATGACGCCGATATCTGTGGGAAGGATGTTCTGAACAAGGATACGGGAAGAGTCTTTCGGATCGCGCCAAAGAAATCTTTGGCAGAAGAATGGGGAGGGCGTTACGGGGATCTTTCGGAGCTGACAGATCGCCAGTTGTTGGAGCTTCAGACGAGCAAAAGTTCGTGGCATGCCCGGCGCGCCCGGTTGATTTTGCAACATAGAGCACACCAAAGAGACCTTGAAGCAGCAGATCTTGACTATCTCCGGGCACTTTTTGACAAGCATCACGACCAAGATGTCAAATTGCGTTGTTTTTGGACAATGCATCTCGTCGGCAACCTTTCCACAGAGCGAATTCTTTCTCTAATTAGACAAGAGCCTTTGGAAACGGTGCGCGGATGGGCAGTCGAGTTCTTGACTGAAGATCAAAATGTCGAAATAGAGACAGTTTCGAAGTTCGTTGCCTTGGCCAGGAAAGAGAAGTCAGCCTTCGTTCGGTTGAAGCTGGCATCGGCCCTGCAGAGAATGCCAATGGAGTCGAGGTGGCAGCTGGCCGAGGCCTTACTTGATCATGAAGAAGATGCTGATGATCACAATATCCCCAAGATGATCTGGTTTGGGATTGAACCACTGGTGCCGCTTGATCCGGAGAGAGCGCTGCAGCTTGCGGGTCAAAGTAAATTGCCGTTGGTGAGTGAGTTCATTGTCCGCAGAGTTGTGGATGCGAGTGCAATTTCCAAGCTCGTTGAAGTTTTGGGAAAAATGGAAGCATCCGAAGCGATCTTGAAGGGAATGCGGGACGGTTTGAATGGACGTCGCGATTTGATAGCGCCCGCGGGGTGGGGGCGGCTTTACGTGAGGTTAGAGTCAAAGGGAGGCGGGATTGCCCGCCTCGCCGCGCAGATCTCACAGCAGTTTGGCGTGAGTTCGGCTTCAGACCTTTTGTTGAAATCGGCGAAGGATCCCAAAGGTGTGGTCGATGAACGTCGTGATTCCATTCGCGCTTTGGCTGCTCGACAAGATGATAAACTGGTCCCTGCCATTCCGGCTTTGCTAGATGATCCGGGTGTTCGAATTGAAGCGGTTCGTGCGGTGGCCGCATTCGATCGCAAGGAATTTGGGGAGCTGCTTTTGAAAAAATATCCCGAGTTCACGACTGCTGAGAAATTGGAGGTGGTGCAGACCTTGGCGAGTCGGTCTGGGTATGGATGGCAACTTACACAGGCGATTAAGAAGGAAGAGGTTCCACGTCGCGATGTGCCATCCTATGTGGCCCGTCAACTTCGCCGGGTGGTTGGGAATGGCTTCATGGAAGTCTGGGGATTGGTCGATGAGTTGCCCGGGAAGAAAGCGGTGGCTTACAAGAAATATCGTGAGTTGCTTAAACCGGATGTGCTCGATAAGGCTGATTTGAAGAAGGGGCGGTTATTGTTCCAGCGCAGCTGCATGGCCTGCCACAAGCTTCATGGCGAAGGTGGTCAGCTGGGGCCTGATATCACGGGCGCGAATCGCTCGAGCCTTGATTATCTACTCGATAATATATTGGATCCTAGCGGTGTGATTCAGGATGACTACCGAATGGTCATGATCACGACGAGAGACGGGAGGACCTTTGCCGGAAATGTGGTCAGTGAGGACGAGAGGCAGCTCAAACTGAGGATCGTGGGGCAGGACATCGCACTGGCCAAATCCGAGATCCAATCGCGTGAGGTTTCACCTGTTTCGATGATGCCCGAGGGGATTCTAAACACCCTGAAGGATGCCGAGGTAGTCGACTTGTTTGCCTATCTGCAGGCGATGGAGCCGGTGAAGGAACAGGGTGATTAGATCTTCTTCACAAACTGTGACTTCAGCTTCATCGGGCCGATTCCATCGACTTTGCAATCGATGTCGTGATCAGCGCCGGGAGTGATGCGGATGTTTTTGACCTTGGTTCCGATTTTGAGGGTGGTGGAGGTTCCTTTGACTTTGAGGTCCTTGGTGAGTTGGACGGTGTCGCCGGAGTTGAGTTCGTTCCCGTGCGCATCGCGAAGAATGAGGGCTTCTGCGGCAGCGGCCGCTTCCTCGGCCGACCACTCATGCCCGCAGTCCGGGCAGGCGAAGAGCGGGCCGTTTTCGTAGACGTATTCGGAGTTGCACTCGGGGCAATTGGGGATGTCGGACATGGTCTTTGTGAGGTGGCCGAAAGCTCCTGCTTTCGATTCTTGTTTGAAGGATTCCGAAAGCGGGAGCTTTCGGCTACGAGCTTGGTGAATTGGCCTTCACCTCTTCGAGAAACTCCCAGCGGTTGAGGAGGTCGTCGGCGACTTTTTTGGCAGCTTCGAGTTCGGCCATGACGACCGGGATTTGTTCGAAGTCGGTTTGAACTTCGGGGGTGGAGAGTTTCTCCTGCAGAGCCGTGACGGCATCGTCTGCTTCCATGACTTTGTCTTCGAGGGTTTCGAGCTCCTTGGCCTCGGCAAGGGTAAGTTTACGAGGTTTGTTTTTTTGGGCGGCGGCGCGTTTTTTGGCCTGGCGGTTGGCGGCGGTGGCTTGGGCGCGGGCGGCGTTTTCGCGGGCCTGGCGTTTCTCGAGGTAGTAGGAAAAGTTGCCGGGGCTGACCTTCACGCCGTCGTCTTCGAAGGCCACGATTTGGTCGCAGATGCGGTCGAGAAAGTAGCGGTCGTGTGAAACGCAGATGATGGTTCCGGGGAACGCGGCGAGGGCTTCCTCGAGCATGCGCAGGGATTGGAGATCAAGGTCGTTGGTGGGCTCGTCGAGGATGATGAGGTTGCCCCCGGTTTTGAGAACCTTGGCCAGCATGAGGCGGGCGCGTTCGCCTCCGGAAAGGAGGTCGACTCGTTCGTTGATGCGCTCGTCGGAAAAGAGAAAGCGTTTGAGATAGGCTCGGGCTCCGATTGTTTCGTCGCCGAACAAGATCTTTTCGCTGCCGGCGGAAATTTCATCGAGAAGAGAACCGGTTCCGTCGAGTTGCATACGGGATTGGTCGATGTAGTTGACCTTGACTTGTTTGCCGAGGACAGCTTTGCCGCTGGTGGGCGCGAGTTGCTGAAGGCAGATCTTAAGAAGGGTTGTTTTGCCCACGCCATTTTTTCCGACGATGCCCGTGCATTGCCCTTCCTCGAGGGAAAGATTGAGATGGCGGAAAAGAGTGCGGTCGCCGAGGGTGATGGAGACGTCCTCGAGATCGACGATGGTGTTTCCCAGACGGGGAGGTGGTGGAATGAGAAGGTCAATTTCACCCTCCCGCTCCGGCGCATCCTTGTCTTTGACTGCGTAAAAGGCATCGAGTCGTGAACGAGATTTGGTGGTGCGAGCCTTGACTCCGGCCCGGACCCACTCGAGCTCGTCCTTGAGGAATTTTTGGCGTTTCTTTTCCGAGTTCTCGGCGATTTCCTGACGGATGGCTTTTGATTCGAGGAAGGCGGTGTAGTTGCCGGGGTGGGAGTAGGCCTTTCCACCGGCAATTTCGATGATACGGGTAGCGATTTCGTTAAGGAAGTAGCGGTCGTGGGTGACAAAGATGACGGCACCTCCGTAGGTTTTCAGGAAATCCTCGAGCCAGCGAATGGACTCGGAGTCGAGATGGTTGGTCGGCTCGTCGAGTAGGAGAAGATCGGGCTGGGAAGCGAGTGCCCGGCAGAGGGCGACGCGGCGTTTTTCTCCACCGGAGAGGGGGCCGGTTTCGACTTCAAGGGGAGGGGTTCCGAGGGCGTTTGAGAGGGCGTTGATGCGTGCATCGAGGTCCCAGCCGTCGGCATGCTCGATGAGAGTGAGAAGTTCGTCCAATTCGGTTTCAGTACCGTCGCCATTTTCGTAGCGGGTAATGGCGTCGACGACATCGGCGGCTCCGGCGGCGATGTTGTCGTAAACGGAAAGGGCTGGATCGAGTTCGAACTCCTGGGGAAGGTAGCCGATGCGAAGTCCGCGGCGAGCCGAGATGTCGCCGGAGTCAGCCTGGTTCTCGTTGGCGAGGATTTTGAGAAGTGAGGTCTTGCCGCACCCATTGCGGCCGACGAGGCCGACTTTCTCTCCGGCGGCGATGGCGAGAGTGACTCCGTCAAGGAGCGTTTGGTGGCCGTAGGCGAGGCGGAGTTCGTTAGCGGAGAACAGAGTCATGGTCAGCTGGTGAAGCAGTATGCGGAGCTGCGGGCAATGTCGAGCGCGGGCAGGGTAGCGGTTGACGGAAGTTGTCCTGTTTTAATTGGGCCGAGGTTTGGAAAGGACTTCGATGAGGTAGCGGAGTTCTTCGGAAATCTCTCCGGGGGTGTTGACGGTTTGGGCGATTTCGGACCGGATGGCATCAGCAAAGTCCTTTCGAAGTCGGTGAATGGAGACTTTGACCGCGCCGGGCGTGATGTTAAGGATGGAGGCTGCGTCGGCCTGGGAAAGGGAAGAGACCTCACCTACGAGCCAGGGCTTGAAGGTTTCGAAGTGGAGGGACTTGCCGCTTTTTTCAAAAGCGGTTTCGACGGTTTTGAGGCCCCGGTCCATAAGGGCGAGGGCCCATTCACGATCGAAGTAGGAATCGGGGATAGAGCTGCCCGGGTCGGGTAACTGGAGGCCGGGAGAGGTCTCTGATTCGGGGGCGTCGAGCGATTGGTGCGGGGCGTTTCCACCGCGTTTTAGGCGGGATTGGTTGCGGCGGTGTTCGGCCAGGAAGTGTTTAAGAGCTCCAAGAAGGTAGGATCGGAAACGACCTTTGGCGGGGTCGGCACTTTGAATGGAGTTTTGGCTGAGGAGTCGGGCGAAAAAGCTTTGAGTCAGCTCTTCTGCTTCGTCTTTTGTTTTTCCTTCCCGCTTCAGGAAACGAAGGACCGGGGTGTAGTAGGCCTCGCAGAGGTCCGAGAGCGCAGCCCTGGCCTCGGGGGCTGTCCCCCGGGCTTTCAGCACGATGGTCCAACGGGTGGTGTGGAAATTATTGGAAGTAGGATTCACCTGGATGGGGGAGGAATGGAATTATCTTCAAATTCTCCCCGGGCAATTTTCAGGAGAGCGGTTTGTCGGAGTGAAGAGATGGTGATTTTGCTGGCGATGTTGGAAGCCTGCGAAGTGTTGCCTTGTCGCGCCAGAATGAGAGCGCACTTATAACGAGCTGTGTTGCGGGTGGAATCGATGCTGATCGATTGGCAGGCGATTTCAGCAAGTTCGGCTTCTCCGGCGAGGGCGATTTCCAATGCCGTCGAGGCGATGGTCAGACTCTTTTGTGACGTCGACGGGAGTTGGAGGGCGGCTTGTAGCTTTCCGGCGAGTTCACGGGTCTTTGGATCGCTTGAATTGGCGTAGGTCTCCGGGACGCTGGATGCGGCGGGCAAATCACTGGTCGTTTGTATCTTGAACAAAGGAAGAATGACAAAGGTGAAAAGAAAGGAGAACCCAATTGCGATGAGGAATCGTTTGAAAAGAGGGACCAAAGATTGCTGATTGAGACCCCATCGCCGAAGGGTTGGGACAAGCGCCCAGCAGAGAGCAGCAAAGGTGATCAGTAAGATGATGAAAAGGAGTGGCATGGCCATAGGCCCGGGAAGGAGGGCCGAGCTGATTGCCAACAAGATAAGGATGGGCCATGTAAGGGTGGCGAAGGTGGCACGATTAAGGCCGCGTTTTTGACCGTTGGATTGGCGTATGGTGCTCAGGGCGCTGATACCCAGAAAAAAGCCAAGTGGGGGCGTGATGATTCCAAGAATGGCGGAGAGGATCGAAAGGATGAAGAGGACATCGTTGGTGTTTTCAGCCTGCCCCCCGGGAACGGCGGTTGAGGCCGGTCTCAAAGTCAACATTGCCATGAGGCACATGCCCACCACGGGAACGCTGATGGCCGTAAGGATAGCGGATGCGGTGGCAAAGCGTGCGGCCTCGTATTTTTCGTCAGTGTTTGGTGTCGGGATGGGTGTCGGTGATTGCGAAAGGGTGTCTACCGAGGTACTCACTTCTTCGGCGCTTTGAAATCGGGCTTCACGCTCTTTTTCCAAAGTGCGGAACACGATCTCATCGATGCGGGAGTCGATGTCGTTCTTGGAGGAAGGAGGAGCAAATCGGCCAATGGGAAGTTCGCCGGTGAGAAGTTCGTAAAAGACGACCCCGAGGGAGTAGATGTCGGCGCGTTGGTCGACGTCCTCCGGTGATTCAATTTGTTCGGGTGCCATGTATTGGGGCGAGCCGAGGACTGAATCCTGTCGGGTCAGGGTGAAGTTCTGGAGGTCCTCGGGGCCGACGAGCTTGGCGATTCCGAAGTCGGCGATTTTGAGGCGGCCCTGGGAATCGAGGAGGATGTTTTCCGGCTTAATGTCACGGTGTAAAATTCCGTCTTCGTGAGCCGACTTCAGAGCCGCGCACATTTCTTGCACGAGGGTGAGTGCTTCGTCGGGAGAAAAGCGGCCGGCTTGCATGGCTTGGCGAAGATTGACCCCATCGATGTGCTCCATCAGGAGGAAGTGGTAAGGGCCGGCTGTGCCGAAGTCGAAGACGGTGACGATGTTGGGATGGTTCAGGCGGGCGAGGACCCGGGCTTCGCGGTTGAAGCGTTCTTCGAAAGCGGGGTCGTCGTCATGAACGTGGAGAATTTTAAGGGCCACACACCGGTCGAGCTTGGGCTGGCGGGCTTTGTAGACAGCGCCCATTCCTCCGACTCCAATGATCTCCAGGACTTCGAGATCGGGGAAGTGTGCCGCAATCTCTTTGAGCGAAGGGGGCGGGGATTTTGGATTGGGGATGGTTTGGCTGGCGGTGGTGGCGGCGCCGCTCATCACGCATGCCGGGCACAGACCTGAAGGGGCGTTTTCTGGAATTGGCTTGCCGCAACGGGGGCAGTTGGAATTGGCTGGGTTTGTCATGTCATTGGTTTCCTGAGCCGTCCGGCAACCAAGGTTACAAACAATGGCTATTTTTATGAGGACTGATTTTCCCGGGTGAGAGGAGAAATGAGGTCACAAGGATGAAAACCTGCCCATAATCTCCAAAGAAATCAATTTCCGAGTCACATGGGATGTGAGAACAGAGATGAACACCGGGGTGCATTCCAAACGTAGAAGAAAGCATGTTCCAATACGCTGTTTCGCTCCTTCTGTGGGCGATCTTTTTCTCCTTCTCCCTCTGGAGCAAGGACACTTTTACTCCCTTCACCAGTGCGGATCAGGTGCCCCAATCTGCGGCTGAACTCTGGGAGGGGTATGATGCCCGGGCAGAGCCACTTGATGTCAAAGTTCATCAGGAATGGAAGAAAGACGGGGTGGTCTCTCGTTTGCTCACATTCAAAGTGGTCATCTTCAAGGGGAGCGAATCCCACCTTGCGGCCTACTATTGCTTCCCGGAGAATGGGAAGAAGAATCCGGCCTTTGTTTGGAGTCACGGCGGGGGACAGCGTGCCGATCGAAAGAGAGGTCATTATTTTGCCAAACAGGGCTTCGCGACCATCGACATCAACTGGCTTGGTCGACCGCTCGAAGCCAACGTTGACCCGGAGAATCAACGGGGGACTGACTGGGGAAAGGTCGATCCTACCCAAGGTCCTCGCTTCTATTCGAAAGCTCTGCGCAAAAGTTGGAAACGCTCCCTTCAGCCGGATGAGTTTACCATCGATCCCGTCGCGAGTCCTCGAAATGCCAACTGGTTTCTCCTCACCGTGGCTGCTCGTCGTGCGATTACTTTCCTTGAGCAACAGCCCGAAGTAGACTCCGGGAGACTCGGGTGCTCCGGATTATCCATGGGAGGGACCATTACCGCGATGACTGCCACGGACCCCCGTCTTAAAGCAGTGGCACCCTTTGTCGGTGGGGCTGGTTTTCTCCACGTTGACTTCCCCGGTATTCCTCGAAGTAGTATCGGAACCCATTTCAGAAATCTCGATCTCTACAAGAAGACGATTGATCCCTCCGCCTACTGGTCCTCGGTAAAATGCCCCGTCATGTTCATCACCTCATCGAATGATTTTCATTCGGCCTTCCAGCGAATTTACCGATCGATGGATCTGCTCCCTCACCAAAATTGGCGTGTGACCGCCAATATGCACACCAATCATGGTCCTGGTCCCGCGCAGTGGATTCTCCTCAATCATTGGTTCAAACAGCATCTTGCCGGAGAGGATAAAAATATTCCAGTGACTCCTCCCTCCGCCTTTAGCATCGAAAATAACACAGCGCATTTTTCGGTCACACCTGGCACGCTGGATAGGCTCGCTGAAGTCGAGATCTATTACAGCTACGATCCCAATTGCGTAACCAGATTCTGGAAGATGGCCACTGCGACTCACGACGGCAAGACTTGGAAAGCAGAACTCAATGTTCATCCCAAGCTCCCGCTTTACGCTTTTGCCCTGTGTCGCTACCGGCTCGCACAACCCGAAACTCTCGAGCGCGGAAACACAACCTCCAGCTTTTCTCTTCTTTCAAAGCTCCATTCCCACATCCCGGATAATCTTGATCTCACCGCTTACAAGAAGCTCTCAAAATCGGGCCTCGTTGACGACTTTTCGAACGGCACCTTGAACTGGTCATCGCGCGATCAACTCTCCATCAAAACCTATAAGTTCCAGGATCCTGAACTCGACTCTGCGCCCGGGCGTAATCTCGCCCTCACCTTCAATTTAAAGAAAGATCAGCCTCTTCTACTCGCCGTGGGCGTTGACAGCAAGTTCCTCGGCTCTGGCAGAGATTTGGGTGGTTTCCATTATGGGTGCCGGATCGCGGGAGATGGCCCGACCACAGTGACGCTGACCGAAGCTGACTTTAAAAATGCGGAAGGAACGGCTCTGGAATGGTCCGGGATTACAACGTTTTCGATCACACTCACTGATGAGAAGACGAGCCGGAAAATTAGACTCACCGACCCTGATGTGATGCGCGTCCTCGGGCGTATTGAGTTGGTGAAGTCCGGGGAGCAGAAGAAGAAAGACGAGCTGTCACAACGCAAGAGAATCTATCTTTATATGGAAGGCCGAAAAATCTTCTCAAAGAGCTGCATGCAATGTCATGGCGCGAGAGGGAAAGGCGATGGAGATTGGGCGGCGGGCTGGATCACCAATCGTCCGAGAAATTTCCGAAGCGGAGTCTTTAAGTATCGCACGACTCCGATGGGTAAACTGCCAACTCACGATGATTTAAAACGGACCATTTCGAAAGGAGTCTCCGGGATTGCAATGCCTGCCTTTGCGCACCACCTCAGGGGACATGAATACGATGCCGTGATTGAATACATCAAGAGCTTCTCCGTTCGTTGGAAGGATCCGGAGAATTTCGCAAAGCCGGTGACATTGCCTGCCACGGAGCCAAAGTGGCTGGGAGAGAAGTCACGTATTCAGGCGGGGAAGGGGCTTTTTCAAACCTACTGTATTGCCTGCCATGGAGCGGGTGGCAAAGGCGACGGGCATGGGGGCAGGGAACTCATAGATCTTTGGGGTTTTCCCATCCATCCGGCAGATCTCACCAAGGGAACTTATAAGTCTGGAACGCAGCCCCTCGATCTCTACCGGACCCTGGCAACCGGACTTGATGGAACTCCCATGGTGGGCTTTGGCGAAGCATTAACCGAAGAGCAACTTTGGGAATTGATCAGCTATATCCAGGGAGGATTGAAAGATGAGGCATTTAAGAATTTCGATCCAAAATGATTGGGTTGTTTTTGGAAAGAGGATGGGCCTGGTTGCTCGTATCACTTTGAAGTTGTTCGATTTCGATGCCTAAGTTTATTTCTGTGAAAATCTCCTGCCGCGGACTTTTGATGCCGGTTGATCTGCTGCTGCTCCTCGTGATGTCGTGTGCCGGCGGGTCGGCGGAAGAGCGGGGGTTCTCCGGGCTTCAGAGCGAGGCCAAGAAGTCTTTTAAGGACACGGTGACGCCGTTTATCAACGACTACTGTTTCAAGTGCCACAGCAACAAGCGGCAGAAAGGCGGGATCAATTTTCAACCGGCTCTTAAGACTCCTGGAAGTTCGGCATCCGGAAAGCGATGGAAACAGGCCATCGCGAACGTGAAGGCGCACGATATGCCGCCAGAGGATTCGCCCAAGCAGCCCTCGGATGAGGATCGGAAGAAATTCATCGAAGCGATTGGGATGATCAAATACCTGAGTCCGAAGGATCCCGGGCCATTTGTCATTCGTCGCCTCACCAAAAGAGAATATGGCAATACCTTGCATGATCTCTTCGGCGTGGATCCCGCGATTGCCGATGATCTGCCTGATGAAGTCTTTGGGGAAGGTTATCTCAATAGTCTCTCACCTTTGTTGTCGGAGCAGTATCTCGGCATTGCCAAAGAAATCTTGGATCAAATTCTGGCACCCGACGGTTCACCGCCGACCGAAATTCAAAAGCGTCTTTTTGGAGATGCCCCTGCAGCTGGAGAAAATGAAGCGGAGTTTGTGAAAGATGTTGCCCGCTCCCTGGCGAAGCAAGCCTACCGCCGCCCTCCTTCGGGAAAGGAAGTTGAGGTTTTACAAAAGGTCTTCAAGCTTGGCCGCGATGATGGATTATCCTATTCTTCGTCACTTCGATTGATGCTCAAGGCGATTCTGGTTTCTCCGCAATTTCTCTTCATTACACCATCTGTGACACCTGACGGAGGCCAGGCCATTGTTCCGCTGGATAATCATCAACTAGCGTCCCGGCTCTCGTATTTATTGTGGGCCACCATGCCAGACGCCGAACTTTCCGCCCTTGCTGATGACGGGATGCTTCACGATCCCGGAGTCTATCGTGGTCAGGTAAAACGACTAATTGGGGATAAACGGTCACGCGCTCTGTTCGACGGCTTTGGTGCGCAATGGCTTGGCCTTGGTGAACTGGAAGCGATGACTTTTGATTCTGCCAGGTTTCCCCAAATGACACCGGAGATGCGTTCTGCGATGTACAATGAAGCTCGTATGTTTTTCGAGACCCTCATGCGGGAGAACCTGAGCGTGGTGAATTTTGTGAAGAGCGACTTCACCTTTCTCAACGAAAACTTGTCGAGCCTTTATGGATTACAAAAAGAAGTGACGGGGCCGGCGATGCGAAAAGTTATGCTGAAGGATTCCAATCGCGGGGGTGTCCTCGGGATGCCCGGTGTCCTCGCGACGACTTCTTTTCCTAACCGAACCAGTCCGGTGAAACGTGGCGTTTGGGTGCTGGAGCAGATTCTCGGGGAGGTCATACCGCCCGCTCCGCCCAACGTTCCCGAACTCGAGAAGCAGAAAGAGGAGAAGGTTGCCAACCTGACTCTTCGTGAGCGAACCGAGCTTCACCGAACTGATTCGGCCTGCGCAACTTGTCATAAAATCATGGATCCCATCGGTTTCGGTCTGGAAAATTTCGACGCGATCGGGCGCTGGCGCGAGAAAGATGATACCGGGGGCGCAATCGATGCGACGGGAGAGTTGCCGGGAGGAAAACGGTTTACGACTCCTGCGGAGCTCAAAGAGATCCTCGCAAACCGAAAGTCCGAGGTTGCCCGAAATCTGACCGAGAAACTTCTCGCATATGCCTTGTGTCGTCCGCTGGAAGGCTATGATCATATTGTGGTCGACCGACTTATGGAATCGATTGCGGCGGATGATCATGGTATGCAGACTCTGATCCTGGAGGTTGTCACCAGCTATCCATTTCTCAATCACCACATTCAGGAAATCCCAACCCGACCAAATCATGGAAAGTAAATCCCGTCTCAATCGTCGCGCCTGCCTTAAAGGAGTTGGTGCCACTCTCGGCCTGCCACTTCTCGAGTCGATGGGATGGGCTGACACCGTGAAGGGAAAGGCTGTCAGGCCGCCCGTCCGGCTCGGTTTTATGTATATGCCGCATGGGGTCATCATGGATCAATTTTGGCCTGCGACTGCGGAAAGTTTTCTGACATCACCCCCGCCGGCTTTACGATCGTTGCTCCCTGTTCTTGATCAATGCCTGCTCATGAAAGGGATTTCCGGAGTTCCGATCTCGCCCTTCAACGGTGCTCCTCACGCGCTTGAACTTTCGACCTGGCTCACGGCCCAACTTCCGGATGCCGACAAACGGCACCAGGTGAATATCGCTATTTCCGCCGACCAGATCGCAGCGAACTATATCGGGGCGCAGACCTCACTGCCCTCCCTGGAATTGGCCACCATGCCGCAGACTCATAAGGAGAATCAGGAAGGCCTAAACGAGGCCTATTACACCCACTGCAGTTTTCGCTCCGCCAATCAGGCCGTTCCTGCGGAGACCAATCCACGAAGTGTTTTGAAACGTCTTTTTGGACAGAGGGACAAGAGCGGGCATCTATCCAAGCCGGATCCTCTCGATCGCAAGATGCTCGATCTGGTCATCGGTGGAGCCAAGGATCTTCGCAAGAACCTACCGCATGGCGACAAGCAGAAGCTCGATGAGTATCTCGACGGGGTTCGTTCGGTGGAACGCCGGATCGCGGCCATCGAATATCGACAGAAGGAAGCTGCGCTCGAGAAGGCCGGAGTGGCTTCGAGCAAGCGCAATGCCTCCGATTCTCCACCCATTGAGATTAAGATTCCCGAGGGCGACAAGCGCAGCGAATACATGAAAGTGATGTGCGATCTTAATGTGCTCGCATTTCAAACCGACACCACGCGTGTCAGTACTTACATTGGATCGACTCCAAATGGTGTTTCTTATCCGGAGCTTGGATTTTCCGATGCCCACCATTCCCAGACCCACCACAATCATATGGCCGAAAAGGTTAAAAAAGTGGCTGCGATCACTGCTTTCAATATCGAGCAATACGCTTACATGGTGAAAAGAATGGCAAGCCTCTCCGAGGGTGATGGCACCCTGCTCGATAATAGTATTATGATGTGGGGCTCCGGTCTGGAAGATGGGAACAAGCATCGGCGTGAAAACCTGCCTTTCATTATTGCCGGCAAAGGGGGTGGCACGATTAACACGGGGTGCTTCCTCACAAATATCAGGGGAAATCAGGGTGACTTGCTCACGACGCTTTTGGCTTGTGCCGGAGTTCAACATGATCGCCCCGTTGGGATTGGTACGAAAAGAATCAGCCAGATGACCCGGGGAATCTGAGTATGCCGCATCTCTGACACTTGTCAGGGGGAGTCGCAAGTGGGAAAGTTCCGCATGGCAATTTTTGGACCGGCAAGAGAGTTGAAGAATCAATGGCCGCAGGGTTCCCAATGGGAAGCGGCTCATGAAATTGTGGAGCAATATCTCACCGAAGGCAGCGAGGAACGTGAGCGGGCCTTTTCCCGGGCAGAGGGGGAATCGATCAAGATCGATGTGGATGACGATTTATTTTTGATCGAGGAAGCTTATCTCACAAACGCACCGGGAGAAGTCCGCTGGGAGGCCCATCGCGAATGGGCCGATGTGCAGGTAATCCTTGCCGGTGAGGAGCGGATGGATGTTGAAAAAGTGGGAAAGCTCGAGTTGGTGGAAGACCTGTCACCCCAACGGGATATGCTGTACTTTGCTGACTACGAAGAAGGTTGCTCTTTGCAACTGGAAGCTGGTGACCTTGCAATTTATCTGCCGGTTGATGGACATCGTCCCGGTCTCCAAATTGATTCCCCCTCCTTGGTAAGGAAGCTGGTGGTAAAGGTACGCCTCCAAGATTAGGGGAAATACCAATGAGCTTGCGATTCTCCTAACGCAGTTCAACCCGCGTGCGGATAAAGAACTTGCTTCCATGGTTGGTCAAGGGTTGGAGGGACCAAGTGTAGCGTGCGATTCCGGTGCCAAGGTTTTCCTCGTTGCTGAGCTCAAAGATGGCGTCTGCATCCACCCACGTGTCCAGGTCGGTAGAAGTCTGCACGGTAACGACAACGTCATCGGAGCTGAGGTTTCGTTGAGTGACAAAGGTCAAATTGTCTGGCGGGCCTGAGAGGTAATAGAGGTCTCCGGGCTGATCGGGGACAGTGTCATCAGTGCCAAGCGCATATTCCAGGAGAGCTGACAGACCATCGGAGTCGAGATCATCCTGGGGATTCCCTGTGAAGGAGAGGGCATCGCTTGTAGTGGGGTTTCCTCCAACGGTGGAGCTGGGTCGCCATGAAGAAGCGAGCTTATGGTCGGGGTTTTCGCTCGGAGCGGTGAGCACCAGGGTGAAGCCGTTGCCATCCGGGCTGGTGGACCAAGGGAGTTTGTCATTGTAGCGGAAGTCTCTGATTGTGCTGCCGTCGGCTGCGAGCAGGGTGATGTTCTCTCCGCTGTTGGAAAGATCCCCGACAAATTCGCCGGCAATAGGAATTCCCGGGTATTCGATTGAGAAGTCGTCTGACTTTCCTGCAAGCACGATCCGTTCTCCCGGAGATAGGACCTGGATCGGGCGGGAGTCGTTTTGATCAAAGTCGAAAGTGATTCCACGGATGAACTCAACCCCGCGAAGATCGATGTCTTGATCACCAATGTTCATGAGTTCGATAAACTCCAATGCATCATCATCGCTGAAAGGATGATAGTTGAGTTCTGAAACCACGAGGTTGGTGTGGTCTGCTGGCACGCTATCGACAAAGAAGCCCGCCTCATTAAGAGCGCTCCAGGCCCCGCCCGATAAAGTGCGTGCTTTTGCGAGAGCCGAGGTCGTGAGTGTCACGGGATTGCCTGGAACATATTCGATGGCGGAGGCCGAGATGTTTGGGCCGGCGATGGTGGCATCCCGCGGATCAGTGCCGTCGAGGGTGTAGTAGATGGTCCCGGCTGGTGCGGTCATGGAGAGCTGAAAGCCCGGGGCGACTGTTTCTCCATGTTGATTGAATTGGGGCGCCGCCACGGAAGGGTATAGGTTTTGGGACTGAAGTTGGTTGAGGACGGTAGCGGTACGTCCGGGAATGTAGGTGTTCTTTTGATAATTTACTTCGGTTTGCCACCGAACCATTCCGACCGGGGTGGGTTGTTGGGCATCCCCCCAACGAGCCGATTCGGCAATGAGAGGTGTTTCAAGAAGGGCAATCCATTTGTCGAGTTCGTTTGAAACGCCAGTCGGGGTGAGGACACCATCGTTGAAGAAGTGTTTGTGCACCCGGTCGGCGAAACGGAGGCGATATTCAGAATTATTGCGTAGTTTGGTGTGCAGGCGGGTGGTGCGGTTGGCGAAGTTTTTACCGGTGTTGTTGGTGGAGGGGCTGAGAAAAGTTCGCTCGGAATCCCAAACGAAGATACGCCATCGGTCGTCGCCTGTTTTACGTCGAGCGGCTTGAAAGTTGTTGTCGTCCCAATCGGAGTTGCCGTCGTAGAAATTCACGAGGAGATAATCGATGAAGTTGTCGAGATCGATTTCCTCCTGAATCGCAGCATACTCCGCCTCTCCCGCGAGCCCCGCTTCTGCTTGCGTCAGCATGGCATTCCAGGCGGTGATATCGCCATCGATCGCTTCCATGCCGTTGGTTCGTGAAGACTTGATGACGTCCCAATCCTCTTCAGCACCTCCGAACCGTTGTGCCATTGAGTTGTCCTCATTGCGGTCGAGGGTGTGATAAAGGCCCCAGTAAAGTCCATTGAGGTAGAGGTGAACGTGTTCTTGAAAGTTGGCGGGACGATTCATGGCGAGCTGAAGGCTTCGGGCGAGTTGGTCCCGCATGTAGAGGGCCTCGTTACGCTGCCCCTGGGTCGGGTGAAACCATGAGTCACCATTTTGACCACGCAGGAGGTAGCTGTTGACTTTGTCCGGCCAGGCGTCGTTTCCGAACACCGGGAAATCGAGTTCCGAAGGTCCGAAGGCTGATCTGAAAACAAGCCGGAGGTTGTGTTTGGGGCGGGAGGTCCATCGGCTGGCGTTTCCGAAAACACGCATCGCGCAATCGATCTGAAGCTCCTGTCCGTGTGGAAAGCCGAAGAATTCCGCCGAGCAGGCCCGTTCCCAGGGAAAGCCGCGGGCGATGGTGGAATTGGCATAGATTCCGCCAATGGCCGGGTCGGTGTTATTGTTGAAAAGGTCGTCGACCGGCATGGCTACGGAGACAGTGGGGAGAGCCAGCAGTGCATCAATGATGTCTTGATCCGGAGCGACGGATGAGGTCATGGCGTAGTCGGCGCTGGTGCCGGGCTGCCAGACAGAAGGGTAACCGGCAGGGGCGGCCGGTTGGTTGAGCACATCTTCCAGGAAGAGGTAGGTGACGGTTGTGATTTTCCGTGGGGCTTCGCCGGGTCGAAAGGCTGCGGCCCGGAGGATGGTCGTGGTGGTGATGGAAACCGGAGCGACGTATGGTGTGCCTGTTGATGCGGTGGGTGGCGATCCGTCGGTGGTGTAGCGAATCGATAGAGTTGGGTCCGCGCTACTGAGGCCGACCGTAAAGGCAGTATCGTAGAATCCCCGTGGTTTGTCCGCAATGACCTCTTCCTCCACGAATCCGCTGAAAGTGGTAGCGCCATTTTCGGCGGAGGGTGTTGGCGCGGCAAAGTAGCCCAAGCTGCCATCGGTGAGGCGGCCATAGGAGCTTCCAACATATTGTGGAGGATAGGACGGGGCAATTTCGTCATGAACCGTCACACCATCAGGCTCGACTAAAGCGAGATACTCTCCACCGGAGGAAAGTTTAAAGTTGGTATGTAGTTCGGCTCCCGAAATTGAGCGATCCTTGTCCGAAGAAAAGAGCAACAGCAGCCCATCACCGTTGATGGGAGTGGGCGGGAATTGCCACTTGGTAAGGTTGCCGGGATCATCGGTAAGATAGAAACCTGCGAGGTCGTTCGGCGTGTTGCCAGTGTTCTTAATCTCAATCCAGTCAGTTTCATCTCCGTCTTCATCAGCAACCGGCCCGGCGTTTTGAGCGACAAATTCATTGATTCTGAAGCTGGCCGGCTCATCAACGTAGACAGTGATGGCTTCGGTGACGATGCCGTTCGGGGCTGTTGCAGAGATCGTGTAGGTTGTTGTGGCCGTTGGTGAAACGCTGGCGCTACCCAGGCCTTCAGTGGTTAGGGGCAGGACATTTCCGATTCCCTGATCAATAGAAAGTGCGGTGACTTCGGGCGCGATTTCCCATGTCAGAGTCGCGCTCTCTCCGCTTGAGATGCTGATCGGGGATGCGGTGAAAGAGTTTAGGGCAGGCGGGGTTGACATCGAGGCCACGTGCTCTGCAATACGATCTGCCGGAAGAGCGTGGGTGTAAAAAGCCACTTCATCGATTGTCCCGTTGAAGTAATTACTCGAGAGATTCTTGTGAATGCCGATGAAGAACCCGCCGTTGGAAGATTCCGGATTGACCGTTCCAGAGGCCGTCGCGACCCCGTCAATATACCACGTCCACGTGTTGGTGGGATCATCGAAAACCAAAGCGCCGTGGTGGATTTGACCAACGACGGCCGCAATGCCGCTGCTTCGGGTGCCTGCCCCCAGAAAGCTGCGGATGTCACCACCGCTTGAGGAAAGGAAGAAGAGAGTTCGTCCGCTGCCACCATCTTGCTGAACAATTGCTTGCTGGGAAGTCGCGTTGGTCTTGAAAAGAGCCTCAATGGTAAAACTGGTGAGCGCCGGGTTGAAGAGGGGCGGTGTTAGGATGCGCGATTTGGCTGTTGAACTTCCGCTGAAGTTGGCAGCGGAATCCGCCTCTTCTGTAAGCCCTCCGGCGCCCAAGGTCGGGGTGGTGGTTCCGGCATAACTGGCATGGTTTCCATTCGGCGAGGAGTCAAAAGCAACCGTAGCACCCGGATCTTCGTTGAAGCGGTAAAATGCCACCGGATTATCTGCGAGAACTTCGGCCGAATAAGGCGCGGCAAAAGCGACTGGTAAAACGGTAGGCTGTATCAATAACAAAAGAAGGTGCAGGCGGGATTGAAATAGACGTCGCATAAAAGGATTTCAAAGAGCCTAGTGATGTGGTGCATCGAGGCAATCACCAAGAAAGGGGAACTCCTTCATCGTCATTCGCAGGGAAATCAGTCATCCTCAAGCGCTATGAAGATGATTTTCAAGACAGTCCAAGTTGCTTTTTTGATGCTGGTGGCGATCCCGCAATTGGTTGGGGCCGGGGAAGTTCGGACTTGGACCGCGGCTGACGGACGCACTTTGGTAGCCGAGTTCATTTCTGCAAATGACCGAAATGTGACCCTGCGCCGCAAGTCGGACGGCAAGCGTTTTACTTTGTCACTCGAGAAAATTTCGGAGGCCGACCGCAAATGGGTGACGGAGGCTCTTGAGGAGTTGACCGGCCTGGCGGAGAAGGAACCGGGCGGGATCTTTGAAGATCGCCTCACAGAAGATTGGGAGAAGATGGAGTATGAGAGCCTCAAATTCCGTTTTTACAGCGAGAAAAGGATGAGCCCAAAGAAGCGCTATCCGATCATGCTCTTTCTGCACGGTAAGGGATCGGGAGGAAGTGATAATGAAAAACAACTCAATGGGATCGTGCGGAATTTCGCCGCAGGAAAGTTTCACAAGAAGAACCCTTCATTCATCTTCGCACCACAGTGTCCCGACGATTCCAAGGGATGGCGTGGTGAATATCTTGATGATGTCATTGGGCTCTTGAAAACCGCGATCAAGAATCTGCCCGTTGACGAGGACCGGGTTTATATCACGGGAATTTCCATGGGAGGTTTCGGAACTTGGTCGGCCTTGGCCGAGGCTCCCGATCTTTTTGCGGCGGCTGTTCCGGTTTGCGGCGGTGGCAACCCTGCGACGGCCAAGGCGATCAAAGAGATCCCTATCTGGGCGCACCACGGAGTGGCCGATCCGGTTGTGAGTGTCGAGTTCACCCGTAAGATGGTCGAAGCTCTTAAAAAGGAAAAGGGCGATATCAAATACACCGAGTATGACGCCGCTTCCGGGGTCAAACACGATGCCTGGACTCCCTGTTATTCAAATCCTGAAGTCTACGAGTGGATTTACGAACAGCGAAAGGGGAAGAAGTAGTTTTAAGGCCGAGGATTTGACGGTAATGACTCGTTGGGGGTGGCGTTAAATGATGCGTTGCACGGCAAGAAAGAGGTTAAAAAACAATCGGACAAAGCTGGTCCTGGAAGATCGCCTTGGCCCTTCCAACTCATGAGAAGTTTTAATAAGATTTGCTATTGAACCAGGGTTCGGCTTTGTCACCGTTACAAGAAGATGTTTTTGATAGCCAAATATGCGATGATAATTCTGATTCTTGGCGCGGGGAGCATCACTTGGTTGCGTGTTTCTCAGTTCCGATCCGGGTTAGAGGAATTGAATTCATGGATCCGAAAAAGAGAGTTTGAACGCGGAGCGCGAATCAAAGATTTCAAAGAGAATACCGAAGAGAGGAGGCGGCTTCCTGTTCTTTGGGTGCCAGATCAGCTTTTGGGCATCTCAGAAGATTATGAGCCACCCCTGCTGGATCCCGGCCTCGACGAGCTCATTGAGGACTCCCGATTTGCAACTCTCGTCAGCAAAAACACGAGGAGCGGTTCCTACTCCAGGATTGAGGGCTATTTCCCACTCAATGACCCGGAAGTATCTCCTCCCCAGATCGTGACCACTTCGCCGGACAAGCCTCGCCCCGATTTCTCGTATGGGCTAAAATTTCACCTATTCGATGGAAGCGAGAAATTCATTTGGGTTCGAGGCGGGAGAGTCGATGATATCTCGGAAGACGGTTTTCGGGGCCTTCCGCTCTCTTATCTTTGCCGCTACCTCCGCAAAGCGGGCAGGTCCATTGAGACGGAGCAATAATCTGATGAAGCGATCTCCCATCCCTTTGCTTGTGCTATTGCTTCTGACCTGGAGTGTTGCCAATTATCTTTGGTTCGATGCCTGGAATCAGAGGTCGGAAAAACTCCGAAAATCCGTCGATGCTTTCGAGTCCGTTGAGTCCGATTTCGATGAATATAGTGCCTTGAAAATTGCCCCGCCTCTTCCGGAGGAACTCGCCAATAGTTTAGCGGAATTTCGCTCGGAGAAAGCCTCCGACTATCTTCGCGAAGCTTTTGCGGACATTGATTGTGTTCTCGTCACCAAGCCAGTTTACGAAGGGGGGGTGCTCTTCCGGGAGGTTACCGGGAAATTCGTGCTGGTGCCAAACCTTTCAGATGTTGGTCCTGGTCGCTACTATGAGGTCGGCCATCGGATCCCGGTGGTTGAACCAAGACCACGAGAAGTGGGTTTTTGGATGGTATTGCGGCATAATGGCGAGTCCTTCTTCCCCGTGACCAATGGTCGCATCAAGGGGCTTGCCCACATCCCCGAGGAGTTTGCGCTCCGAGAGCTTCGGAAGATGGCCGCATTGGCTCAAAAAGAAGATAATTCATGAAACGGAAGGCTCTTTTTTTCCTTTTTCTTGCCGCGGTAATTCTGAACGGCTTGATCTCGTTGCAACTTTACGGCGCTTCCAGGGACCTCAAGCGGAATGAGGTCAGGATGAAAGGCTATCGGGTGCTTCCACTTGAGAGAATAATCTGTCGAAGGATTGACGAAGATTTTCTCGAAGAACTCTCAGAGGCCGATTTTGTCATCGTGACCGAGAGCCGGGAGATTCGCGGCTTCGTTTATCAAATCATCTCGGATTTAATCCCGATGAAAGAGGGTGCCTGGACGTTTCACGAAGTTGGGCAACCCCTTGGACCCGGAATTGACAGGAAGTATCTGAGCGAGATCCCCACGGGTGCCATTCACTATTCATGGGATCCATCCCCCCACGACACTTTCACCGAACTCTTTTCGGCAACCGAGGAGCAGATTCAAGCCGGTGCCCCCGCACTTGAAGTGGCTATCGCAGAGATCAAAATGAGATCGATATCGCAGTAATATTTTGAATCTCGGTTTTGATGAATGTTGTCCGGCTTAGATCAATTCATTCGTCGCGAGACTCTGCCTGAATTTTTGGCTATCGCACGGGGAGAAATCGGAAATTTCCGCGGATCCGGGGAATGAGGTTTTTTGGAACTCCGGCTTCTGTTGCGAAGGTGGGCCAATTCTGGAGGCTCTGGTGGAGGGTGGTGATCATGTCTTTTGCCTGACGGGGTTTGACGTCGGCCGAGCGGGCGGCGGTGAGGAGGTCTTCCTGTGTGAACTTGTCGCGTTTGCCGTTGAGGGTCATTTGGTGACGGCTGGTCCAGGCTCCGTCGGGATTGTATGAGTAGGTGACATCGTAGGCGGGTGCCAGGTGCCAGGTGCCGCGGCGGTCCATCAGAAAGGAGATGTTTTTGGTGTGATCGTCCTGGTTGCGAGCGAGGATGTTGAAGAGAGCGCGGCGGTAGAGTTCGGTGAGGTCCGGCTGGGGAAGGCCGAGGCGACGTGCGAGTTGGAAGGCCTGCTCATAGGAGTAGCCGCCAGCGGTATTGAAGTCGTAATGACCGAGGGCGCAGAGGGTTTGTTGGTGGAGTTTGTCGCCGTCCGCGGTCCGGTCAAAGCGGCGGGTCATAAAGTGAGCGCGTCCATTTTCCTCCAGGAGACGGCAGGTGCTCATCGTGATGCCGGCGGCGCGGGCCATGAGGTGGTAGGCGTATTCAATGCGACCGTAGCCGAGGGGATCGGCGAGTTCCTTGTCGGCGTTGGCATCGACGCCATCGAACTTGATGAGCCAAGGCTCGAAGTCGGGGGGAAGGGGGACCTGGCCGGATCGAATTTCGCCGGTTGTGGGATTCCAGGCGACGACGGCTTTGGCGCGGGCCCCGCCGGCCGAGGTGCCGACGCGAAGAATGTCGGCGAGAGCTTCCTCCTCGTGGTCGGGAACAAAGGAGGTTTTTAATTTCGCGCGGTCGGCGAGGACAGCGTTGGCGAGATGCACGAGAGCGTCTATCTCAAGTTCACGATCTGGTTTTTCGGCGTGATGTGCGGGAAGGAATTCGAGGGCGCCCATGGCGCGGCTGCCGAGGTAGCAGAGACGTTCGACCGGATTGAAAGAGGCGGGAGTGCGCCCTTCACGGGTGAGCCATTGGTCGATGAGAAGGTTGCCAAACTTGTCGGGGAGGCAGTCGGCGAGAAGGCCGGGAAGGCCTTTGAAGGTTTCGCGCGGAAGAGCCGGAAATTGGTAGATGCCTTCGGCCAGAGGCATGTGGATGGGGGCGACTTCGATGCCGCTGCGGAGGAAGGCGGGGGAGTATTCGAAGAGTCCGAGCTGCTGGTCGGCGTCCCAGGCTACCGCGCCAATGTCGGTGCCAAAAAGGGTGACGGTGGCGGAGGTCATGGTTTCTCATCGCCCCAGACCCATTCGCTGGGTTCGGGTTGTTTTTTGCGAGGTTTCGAGGCGTATTTCCGCGTCGGTTCCGCTAGCGTTTGGGCTTGGCGGATCGCGTTGGGGCTAAGGGGAAGGGGTTTGATGAGTTCTTCCAGGGTATGTTCGATTTTGAGGGCGCGGACGAGGCGGATGAGGGTCCCGAGGGTGCAGCCGTTTCCGTTCTCGACAGACGTGATGGTGCGCCGGGCGAGTCCGGCACGTTCAGCGAGCTCGGTCTGGTTGAGGTTTTGGCGGAGGCGATTTTGTTTGAGTCGCTTGCCAATGAGTTCCTCCAGCTGGCTTTCGGTGAGTCGAGAGGTTTCTTTTTGATTCATTTTCTGCGCAATATCTCTGTTTACTCGCTAAAGTGAGCATAAAAACACTTAAATGTCAAGATGTCTCGTTGCAGTTTGAGCGTTGTGGCGCTCAAAATAATTCTATTTTAGTTTTTGTGAGCAAAAATCTGCTCATAAAGTGTCAGGTATCATCTTGGCTGGATGGCGATCAGATCCTTGGTTTGATGGAATTGACTCTTCAATTCGCTCCGGTAGGGATCTTGTTGGGAGACAGGCCGATGGTTTGTGGCCCTTCATTCGAAGAATATGACGGACCAAAAGGAATAAAGAAGCGATCAGGCTTGGATTGTGGAAACGATGGTTCCTGGGGAGGATTGATTTTTTGCGATACGCCACATGGATGATTCGAAAGCGATCTTGCAGGCACCTATGCTGGCTTGGGGTCATCCTGCCAGGAAAATTCAGAGTGCCTCAACTTTGAACTCACAGGAAATCGATTGCTTGGTCTCCGAATGAGTGAGATGCAAGCGATGGGTGCCCGGGGTGAGGGTCGCTTGTTCGCCGTTGATCTTGAGAGTGTCCGAGGTCCAGGTGACGTCCGGGAGGTTTGCTACCAACTTGAGTTGGTCCGTGGTGCCCGGAATTTCCGGATCCAGATAGTAGGTTGCTCCGGGGAGCGGAGTTAGGAACTGCAGATTGAGAGTTGCGGGTGGACGTGAGTCGGTGAGGGTGAAAGCGTGGCCTTTGACATTGTCTTCCGACTGATACCATTCGGCATAGTCGAGAGAGAGGAGAGCTCGTTGATCGGGATGGTAGTCTTGGTTTGAAACTGGCAATGGCAGTCGTTCTTTGGGGCAGAGCTCAAGTTTGAGATAGGCGGTCCCTTTCTGCGGAGGGATCGAGAAGTGATGTCCTGTGCGTTCATCGACCTGGATGCGGGTGAGGGACGCTGGCTTTGAGGGGAAAGAGGGCGCGTGGTCCTGATGTAAAGCCAGCATGGTGCGGTGAAAGATGGGCCCGGCTCCGGTGACTCCGGAGATGCCCGCCATGGGTGTGTTGTCGAAGTTGCCAACCCAAACCCCGACCGTGAAGTCTGCTGTGAATCCAAGGCACCAGTTGTCGCGAAAATCTGATGAAGTTCCTGTTTTGACGGCGCAGGGGAAGGGAAGCCGGAGAAGCGAATCGTTTCCAAAAGCTGCCGAGCGG
The DNA here is from genome assembly GCA_030432565.1 of Verrucomicrobiia bacterium. Lineage (GTDB taxonomy): Bacteria > Verrucomicrobiota > Verrucomicrobiia > Verrucomicrobiales > Akkermansiaceae > SW10. The sequence continues at coordinate 65,166 of JAUIGV010000015.1, forward strand.
GCCTGGTTGTCGGAGAGGATGTCGGCGATCAAGAAGCAAGCTTCACGGGTGAGCGGATAGGTGGAACTGGCTTCAGTCCCGTGGATCAGGGACGGCGGGAGGTGCCGGCCGAGTCTGGCGAGAGTGGCGTAAGCATTGGTGAGGGAAAGGAGTGAGACCTCGGCATTGCCGATGGTGAGACCAAGGCCGTATTCGGCAGCCTCGCGTGCAAGTTTCAGATCGAGTTCGTTGAGAAGCGCGTGAAGAGGTTCGGGGCCGCCGAGTTGGTTGAGCACCCGCATCGCTGAGACGTTGAGAGAGTTCCCGAGGGCGTGGCGGATTGAAACGGGGCCGTGGTGGCGGCGGTCGTAGTTTTTGGGAGCGTCGAGTCCTTCCTCGGTTTGATAATCGGTGGGGATGTCGGCGATGATGGTGCCGGGGTAGAGACCTTGGTTTTGGAAGGCGAGCGCGTAGGTGAAAGGCTTGAGAGTGGAGCCAGCGGAGCGGAGGGCGAGAGCTCCGTTGACCTGGCCGCTGTTGCTACTCTCAAAATCCGAGGACCCGTGAAAAGCGAGGACCTCTCCGGTGGCGTTTTCAATGACGACAACCGCGCCGTGTTGCACATTTTTCTGATCGAGCTTCGAAAGTTCATCGTGGAGAATATCGTGGGTTTTTCTTTGAAGTTCGCTTTCGATGCTGAGCCGTGCGCCCTCGCTGAAGTGACTTGTCAGGTGGGGAATCGGGTTTTCTGCTTCAGGATTGGCGAGCTGCAAGGGCTCGGACTTGGCGAGTTCAATGGCAGGCGGTGGGTAATCAAATTCGGAGGCCAGACGGTCGAGGATCCAGTTGCGACGTTCGAGGGCCGCTTGTGGGTTCCGGCGCGGGTTGAGCCGGGAGGGGGCCTGGGGAAGTCCGGCAAGGAGGGCTGACTCGGCAAGGGAGAGATCGGCGAGTGGTTTCTTGAAGAAGTATCGGGCCGCTTCGGCGCAGCCCTGCCGATGTGAGCCGTAGTCGAGCCGGTTCAGGTAGGCCGTCAGGATTTGGTCTTTGGTCCACTGTGTTTCAAGGCGACGCGCGAGCATCATTTCGGAAATCTTCTTACCCAGGGTTCGCTCTTCCCGGGGCGTGGAGATCTTAATCAATTGCTGGGTAATGGTGGAGGCTCCGGAAGTGATGCGGCTGGTACGGGTGTTTTCGTACAAAGCCCGCAAGGAGGCGAGATAATCGATTCCGGGGTGTTCGAAGAAGCGTTTGTCTTCGGCGGCGAGGGTGGCTTTGACGAGGTGATCGGGGATCTCCTCCAGTGTGGCCGGTTGATGGCGAAAGTAGTCCTCGCGCGGGAAGTGGGTCAGTTCCCTGCCGTGGCGGTCGAGGAGGATGCCGTGCGTAGCGGGTGGGTTTCCCAGTCTCTCCGGAAGCGGTCCGAGGAGGGGGATGACCGGGAGAAGTAAAAAAAGGGCGAGAAATCGCGGAGCTGACGGCGGAAGGATCATTTCATGTGGTTAGGCCAACCACCGAAAGCTGCGGCGAGTGCGCTGGCCCGCGTTATTTTTTCGGTGAGATGTTGTAGATCTTGTGATCGTGTGAAAGAATGAGGAGTTCGCCATCGGCATCTTCAACGAAGGCGGTGGGTCGGAACTTCGAGGCATCAGGGCGTTTGAAAATTACGGTGTTCTCGGTCTTCTTTCCATCTTTGGTTTCGAGAGCCCAGATGGTTCCGAACCCCCAGTCGCCGTAGATGTATTTCCCCTGCAGTTGAGGCACGGCAGCTCCGCGGTAGTGAATTCCACCGGTGATCGAGATGCCATCTTCCCGGCCGTATTCATGAATCGGGGCGATGAATTGGACGTCTTTGGAAGGTTTGTCGGTGCGGGCATTTGCAGGGTGGGTGGCTTCATTGAAGGACCATCCGTAGTTCCCTCCCTTGGTGATGATATTGATCTCCTCCCAGGCATTTTGGCCGACGTCGGCCGCCCAAAGTTGATTGGTGTCGGGGTGGAAGGTGAGACCCCAGGGGTTGCGCAATCCGAGGGCGAAGATCTCGGGATGATGCCCGGGCTTGTCGAGGAAGGGATTGTCTTCCGGAAGTCCGTAGGGGCGGTTTCCTGCCCGTTTGTTCACATCGATACGGAGAATCTTGCCGTTGTAGACGAAGGTGTTTTGCGAGAATCGCTGTGGGTCGTTGGACTTTCCGCCATCGCCGATTGCGATGTAGAGGTAGCCGTCGGGTCCGAAGAGGATGTTGCCGGAGTTGTGGTTCCAGAAGGGTTGGGGGATTTCGAGAAGAACGCGCTCGGTGGAGAGATCTGCTTTATTGGGATCGTCGGCAAAGGTTTGCATTTCACTGACGCGGGTGTGTTTGGGGTCCTGCAGCGAGTAGTAGATGTAGAATTTACGATTTCTGGCGTAGTCGGGGTGAAAGGCGAGGCCGAGGAGTCCTTCTTCAAACTGCTGCTTGATAAGCGGTCGGTCAGTGACATCGAGGAAGGTGATCTCTTTATCCGAGTCACGGTCCTTCGGGAGGATGGTGATTTTTCCGAACTGCTGGACGAGGAAAAGTCGATCGGTTCCGTCGGGCGGAATGGCGAGGGCGACAGGAAGTTTGATCTTCTGATTTTTAAAGGTTTGGGTGATTTCGATCTCGGGAGCGGCTAACAGGAACGACGCGGTGAGCAAAAACGCTGCAAGTGTTTTCATGATGGAAATAATGAACGCAGAATGACGAACGTCCAATGTTGATTTTTTGGGGAGTGTCTTCGCTCCTTCGGGATTGCTTGTTCAACGGGCGGGTTTCGTGTTCGTGGAACCCGGAGGAAAGTCCGCTCTACTTGACGCTGAGGGTTTGGGTTGCGCCGAGGGCGTAGCTGGAGGGGTCGTACATTTCCTCGACCTTGGTGGAGGGGACGAAGTTTTCGCCATCGTGGGTCACACGGGCATGGTAGCTCATGGTGACATTGGAGGACCGGCGCGGGTTGTCCACAAAGAAGAGGACGCGATCGAGGCGTACTTCCTGATGCGAGATGCTCCAATGGTTTTTATCTTTGACGCGCCCCGCCTGGCTTCCAAAGTCGGAATTGACGGCCTGGAAAGACGAGGGGAGCGGGTCGTCAATGGCAAGGTAGCGCATGGATTTATCCGGAAGGGAAACCGTCAGGGTAACTTTGACGAGGTCTCCAATTTTCGGATCCTGAAGCTTCTCGGTGGAGCCATCTGATTGGACGCGCTCGTAGTTCCGGATGATCGAAAGACCGTTTTTGGAAACAGGCTGGACGGGAGCGATCTTTGGCTTCGCCGCGATGGCGCTGTAAACGTAGGTTTTATCGCTTGAGGAAGCGAGAAGTTTGAATCCGCCCTCGAGAGGAAGTTTGAGGGTGTGGGAAGGCTTGTCTTTTGGAATTACGATCTTCTTCGTGCCGTCTGAGGTTTCGACCAAGAGCTCGATGTCCTTTTGCGAGATCTCGTGAGCCTGGGCGTAGGCGCCCATCGCGAGGAGCGACCAGGCGTTGGCCCAAGTGGTGCGCCAGTGACCGCGTGGGGAGCGTTTTGCAAGGAGTTTGGAAAGGTTGTCTTCGCAGCCTTTGGAATTCGGCTTGATGGTGGACCAGGCGAAAAGGGACATGGCATCGGCGTTGCGATAGGTCATCCAGTAGCCGCTGTTGTTCCCGGCCTCTCCGTCCATGCCGAGGAGTTCTTCGGCTCCTTCCTGCTTGGCGGTGTGCATCGCGAGTGCGAGGAAAGCGCGTGCGGATTGCGGAATTTGATCGGCCTTTTCAAGCAGCTTGGAGTGGTAAGCGTTTTCTGCTTTGCCAAGTCGGGCGAGAACATAGAGCCCGCGGGCGTAGTTTTCGTAATCGTAGGCGGTCTTGATGCCGGAGAGTCCTCGGAGGTTTGACGAGAGGTAGCCGGCGAGGCGGTCGAGTGAGGATTGGGGAACATCGGCTCCGGCTTCCTTGCAGAGAATCAAGCCAAGACCGGCATAGGATGAGGCCCAATTGGATGAGGAGCTGTTGCCACTCCAGTAGCCAATGCCACCATCGGAAGTTTGCATGCCGAGAAGACGGTCTGCTCCGGCCTGGATTGCTTTGTCGATTTGAGTAACGGATTGCTTCTGGAAGCCAGGCGCGAGGTGGCGAAGGTTTTTGGCCGCGATCCACGGGATGGTCGACGAGGTCGTTTGCTCGGCGCAACCATAAGGATAACGAAGGAGGTAGTCGATGGCGCCACCTGCTTCGAGGAGTCGGGAGCGGGCGAATTCGACCTCCAGGTGACCACGGCCAGCGATGAGTTCCTCGGAGAATCCCTCAAGGAGGTTGAACTTCCTGGCGGGGTCGTTAAAGGTCACGAATTGGACTTCGCGGAGGAGAGGCATCGGGTAGCGAACCTCGAAGGTGGACTCGACGGAGTCCGAGAGGTTTTGTTTGAGCGCCGGTGGGAGGTCGCGGTTGGCGAGGGCCACGGGTTCGGCGGACCACTGCCACTTGGCGGTGCCGGTGTTGGCGAAGATGACTTCGAATTCGACGGTGGCCTGACCTTTGGCCGGGACGTCGATTTCAGTCATGAGGGTTTTGTTGGCGGTTGTGGTGGAGTCGAGCTTGAGTTCAACCTTCCAGGTGCCGGCGTTGTCGGTGGTATTCTGGAGGAGAGCCTTCGAGCGGATGCGATCGCCCTCATGGGCAAAGGCAGGAGGCGAGGGCTCAAGCATGAAGGGCTTGTTCACCACGGCTTCGCTGATGCCGTTTCCGAAGCGGGAGGATCCATGGGAGGCAACGGCAATGAGGCGATAGCGGGTGAGGGTGTCGGGTGCTTTAAAGCGGGCGGAGAAGGTTCCGTCGCTGCCAGTCACAAGAGCGGGCATCCAGGCGGCGGTGGGGTTGAAGTCGGAGCGTGATTTTTCCTCTTCTTCACCGCCGCCATCGGAGGCTGCGAAGGCATCGGCTTCACCTCCTCCAATGATGAATCCTTTGTTGCCAAACTCGCGGGCGTCGAGGGATTCCGGGATGAAGTTTGTCAGAGAAGTGCCGTTTTTCAGGCTCATCAGGCGGGGCTGATGGAAGGTGGAGAGCGGATCGGGATTGTCGTAACCCATGACGGCGAGCGTTCCTTCATCGACTGCGTAGAATGTGATTTCAGCGGCGGATACCGGCTTGCCTTTGTAGTCGGTCACGTTTCCTGAGACTTCGATGATATCGCCGGGCCGGGTCTCACTCTGAGTGGTGGCAAGGTCGATCGTGAGCCGGGATTTCGCAGGGTCGACGGTGAGTTCACAATATCCGAGGCGGAGTTGCGGCTCGGGGTCCTTGCGTTTGGAATCAGCGGATCCCTTGATGATGAGAACCGAGACGAAAGCGTTGGGCGCGTCATCTTCGTTGAGCGGAATTTCGATGACGGGATTTTCCAGAGTCAGTTGCTTGCGGAACTTACGGGCAACATCCTTGTGCTCGACCGTGATGAGGGCTTCGCCCTCGATGGGAGAGAGGACGAGGATGCGGGCAGTTTCACCGGGTTGGTATCGGCGCTTTTCAGGAACAAGCTTGATGCGCATTCCGGCTTCATAAGCCCAGGGGTATTCGTTGGTGCCATAGATCTGACGGGTGATGACAGTTTTGATCAGGCGTCCGGAGGCGTCTTTTGAAGTCAGGGTGAAGAAGTGTTTTCCGGATTCGGTGGGGGTGAAGGGAAGATCGAGTTTGCCATTTGGCAGGGTGATTTCACGGGTGGTGACCGGGACGATCGAGGCTTCGTTTTTCACGATGATGCGACCGTTGGGCGCCTTGGACTTGATCTGCTTGTTGACCTCGCGCTCGACGGTGAGGGTTGCTGTAACGGGCTCGGTGTGAAGCTTTCCTTTTTGGGTGACTGCAACGACCTTGAAAGGGATCTCATTGCCGACTCTCGTGATCTGGTCCTGGCGGAGAATTCCGAGGTAGAAACCGGAGGAATGAAGGGTGGTTCCGGCATTGGTGGAGAGGGTTTGACTGTTGGCATCCATGACCTCGGTTTGCACCGTGGCACGACGGGGGGTGGGGAACTTGAGTTCGGGGATTGCAAAATCGATTGCGAGTTTGCCGTCTTCACCGAGTTCTGTTTCACCATTTTCGGAGTGCCTGCCCTGGCGGTCGAGGTCGCCGCCGTCACCGGAGTAGCCAAAGTAGTGGTTCCAGTAGTCGGGGTCATAACCACGGTGGTTTCCGAAGAGGAAGTCACGATAGTCCGCAGGGTAGAATCCGGTGGGGTCGGTTCGGAAGAACCAACGCACCTTGCCTTTGGCGACGGGAGTGCCCTGGAAATATTTGGCGCTTAACTTGTATGCGAGTTCCTCGGTGAGAGAGGATTTGACTTCGAAGGTGTTACGTTTGAATTCCTGAACGGAAAAGTAGTGTGAGAATGAAGCGGACTGCTTGGCGGCGCGCTTGGCCCAGTAGTCTTCAAGCTCCTCGGCGGCTTCAAGTTCGTCGGGCCAGGTGAGTTTGAAGTAGTATTTTCCGACAGTGGTATCTGGAAGAGTGTGAGTGAAGTCGAACGAGCCGGAGGTTGATAGGGTGAGATCTCTTTCAACAATGACCCGGCGCATGGGATCCATGAGGACAAGCTTGGGGTTGATCGACATGGGCAGGCGGAGCTCGTCTTTTTTGAGCTTGCGAACGATGCCCTTGAGGTGGACGGTTTCGCCGGGACGATAGAGGCTGCGGTCGGTGAAGAGTTCGACGATGCGCTTGTCGGCAGGGGCAGATCCCCAATCGTAGTTGATGGGGAAGCGCCACATTGAGACGGTGGAGAGCGAATTATCGAAAGGAAGGATAAGAAGGTCTCCTTGATAGCTGGCCCGCAGGAGTCGATGCTCTTCATTGCGGGTAAAGGAGGCGGTGCCATCTTCATCAGTGACGGCTTTTTCGAATGGCGCGGCGTCTTCGCCGAAAAGTGCAAATTCGACTCCGGGAAGGGCCTTGCCGGTTTCGCACGAGTAGGCGTAGAGGAAGGCGGAGTCGTCGGTGAGTTTCCAGGCCAGACCAATGTCGGTGAGTTGGACGAGGGACTGGACCACCTTGTTGTTGGCGTTCTTGAGGTCGGGATGGTCGGCAGTAGCTCCGGTGACCGAGACAAAGAAAGCTCCGCCTGTTTGGTTCTTGGGGAGATACTTGCTCCAATTGAAGGTGTGGGTGTGGGTGGTGTCGATGTCGGCGTCGATCTCGATCACTTCGTCTGCGACGACCTTGCCGGTGATTAGCTCGAAGGGGATGGGGATGCGCTTTTTGATGCGCTCGGAGTTTGGTCCGTCGCCAGTGTAGTGACGGTAACCGAGGGAAGTACGGATGAGGTCTTTCGGGCTGAGGCGCTTGATTCGGAGTCGCAGGGACCGGTTGTTGATCGACTGAATCTGGTAGGTCCGCGATCCCCGGGCAAGTTGGGCTTCGTCCCGACTGGGAAGGAGGATGTTCGGAGCGAGGCGGGTGAACCTAAGGTCCTGGACAATGGTCTTTTCGAGACGAAGACGATCTTCTGAGAAGAGAGAGTTTGAAAGGGTTAAACGGTAATTATCCCGGCTACCAAAGTCACCTTGAAGGGTGACGGTGGTGTGACGATAATCGAAGTGGGCTTCAAGTTTTTCGACCGGATTGCCAAACTTGAGGTGCTTTAGGAATTCGGCCGGTTTGAGATCCCCGGGGAGCGGCTGGTTGAAGGTGATCCGAATGGTGCGCGGTTGGTCGGGAGCGGTGACAGGAACGATGAGCTTGGTGGTAAAGGGAACGACGTTGCCAAGTGCGTAGTGATTGATCTTATCGATGGAGGCGCTGCCGGCGGCATTGGGGAGGGAGGAGAGGCGGCGCAGTGACCAGAGTTTGCCAATCGGAAGCGGGGTGACCGGTTCGACGACGAGAGCGTGCTCGATGATCTCGGTTGGCCCGGGAACAGGATTGCCGTAGCGGCGATTCTTTCCGGTGAATCTTTCCTGCCAGGATGGTTGGTAGTAATAGCGGCTGCGGAGATCTCCCCAGGTGGCCCTTCGGGTGCGGGCAGCCACGATTTGCTCCTCTTGTTCCTCGGTCTTGGGGCTTACGAACTGGAAGAAGGCTGCGGTGCTGGTAGGGCTGACGTTGTCGTTGAACATCAAAATGCTTTCGCCGGTGCGAACGGAGCCATTGCGAAGAGAGCGGACGACTTGGAAGGGCTCGGATTGGGCTGCTTTGAATTTTTGAGCGGGAACCACGGTGCCATCGACTGCCTTAAGATCCCGGAAAAGGCTGAACTCGTAGTTCGTCGCCACCTTGGGGGCCTCCTGGGGCACGATGGTGGCAATGTTCTGCGCGCGCCAGATCAGTTTGGTCTTCCAGACCGGCTTAATCGTCAGGATGGAGTTTTCGATGGTCTGGCCAACCGTATCCGGAGTGACCATGGCCTTGTCGAAGATGAGCTCGATCTTGGTTTTTGGCTCGATGACCTGATCGCCAAGTGAGAGGCGTGGGGCTCCGAGAAGAGGGAGGGCGAGGGAGAGAAAGAGTAGCAGCAGTTTCATGGGTCCGAACGTTTAACGATTCTATTACCTGAAAACGGGGATTTATTTTCGGGTTTGGGTTCCTTTTTACATGAGTTTTACACAGAAGGGGAGGTTGAACGGTGGGGACCTAACAATTATCTAACAGCAAAAGAAAAACGACGTTCGCAAGAACGTCGTTTTTTTGGGCGACCTGATTGTCTGGTGGTCGTCTAAAGGAGACCCGCGATGACGAGGCTGACGATGGCCATGACATTGATGAGAATGTTCATGGATGGTCCGGAAGTATCTTTGAGGGGATCTCCCACGGTGTCACCCACGACGCTGGCGGCATGGGTTTCGGACCCCTTGCCTCCATTGTGGCCATCTTCAACGTGTTTCTTGGCGTTGTCCCAGGCGCCACCGGCGTTGGACATAAAAAGGGCCAGAAGAACGCAGCCGAGAAGGGCTCCGATCAGGCAGCCGGCGAGGGTTTTTGCTCCGGCCTGGGCTCCTTCGGCTCCAATGAAGTTGAATCCAAAGCCGACCACGATGGGTGTTCCGACGGCAAGAAGAGCCGGGCCGACCATGCTGCGGGTGGCTGCCTTGGTGGCGATGTCGATGCAGCGATCGCTGTCGGGCTCAACCGTTCCTTCAAGGATGCCGGGTTCCTCCCGGAATTGGCGGCGGATTTCCTCGATCATGCTTCCGGCAGCTTTACCGACGGCGTCCATGGTGAGCGATCCATTGAAGAAAGGGACGGCGCCGCCAATGAGAAGGCCCACAAAAAAGTAGCGGAGGGAATCGGGTGAGGCGAGGTCGAGACTGATGCCTGTTTTTTGGATGAAGGCGGTGATGAGGGCGAGGGCGGCAAGCCCGGCCGCTCCGATGGCAAAGCCTTTGCCGATTGCGGCTGTGGTGTTGCCGACAACGTCGAGTGAGTCGGTGATTTCGCGGGTTTCGTCACCCATCTCAGCCATTTCGGCAATGCCACCGGCGTTGTCAGCGATGGGGCCATAGGCATCGATCGCCATGGTGATTCCGACCGTTCCGAGCATGCCGATGGCAGCAAGTCCGACCCCGTAAAGTTCGGCGCATTCGTAAGCGCCGTAAAGCGTGGCGGCGATCGTGAGAATGGGGAGAACGACGGATTGGAGGCCGACCGAAAGTCCGCAAATGACGAGGGTGGCGACTCCGGTTTCACCTTGGGTGGCAATGGTGCGGACGGGCTTGCCCCCGGTGTAATGTTCCGTGATAAGCCCGATGAGGACTCCGCCGACGGCTCCGCAAAGAACAGCCGTGGCGAGATTGGAGCTTAGATTGAAAAAGGAAGTGATCCCGTAGGAGGCGATGATGAAAAGGGCTGCAGCCCCGATGGTTCCGATGCGGAGGGATTTGGCAGGATCCTTGTTGGCGAAGAGGTTGACCATGAGAATGCCGAGGACCGAGCAGACGATGCCGACGGTGGTGAGAATGAGAGGCAGTTGGAGAAGGAGAGTTTCGCTGGCGCCGACGGTTGCGGCGTATCCAACACCGGCAGCAGCGGAAGCCGAAGCAATCGCGATGGTGGCGATTTGGGCTCCGCAGTAGGATTCGAAAATGTCCGATCCCATCCCGGCGACGTCGCCCACGTTGTCGCCGACATTGTCTGCGATGACACCGGGGTTGCGGGGGTCGTCCTCGGGAATGCCCGCTTCCACCTTACCCACGAGATCGGTTCCGACGTCCGCAGCCTTGGTGAAGATCCCTCCACCGACACGATAGAAGAGAGCGACGAGGGAAGCTCCCATCGCGAAGCCTTCGAGAATCTCGGGGAGGTATTTGTTTTCAGCGTAGATGGCGAAAAGAGTGCCAAGTCCGAGAAGTCCCATGGCCGCGACAGTCAAGCCCATGACCGCTCCTCCGGAAAAGGCAATTTTGAGGGCGCGGGCGGCTCCGGTTTCATTGGCTGCGATGCAGGTGCGAACATTTGCGAGAGTGGCTGTTTTCATGCCGATGTATCCGGCCGCCGAGGAGGCAAGGCAGCCCATGAAGAATGCGACCGATTGGGGGCCGCGATACTCGGGTTTCTGGAAGAGGAAAAGAGCGGCTCCGAGGGCAATGGCAAAAAGCGCAATGAGCTTGAACTCGCGGGTCATAAAGACCATCGCCCCTTTCTGAATCTGAACCGAGATCTTTTCCGCTTTTCCGCCTCCGGCGCTTTGCTTTTTGATCGAGAGGAAGATGGCCGCCGCAAGAGCGAGGCCGATGACACCAAAGAGTGGAGTGAGAATAGCTGGCATTTGTTTGTTGAGCAGGAAAAAGCGGACCTTGGTGATCCCTGCCCGATTGAGCAAATAAATTCCGGCAGTAATCGTGAAGTTGTTAGATTTGTCATTCAGATTTTGTGGCGTCGTGTGTGAAAAAGTTGCCCATTCAAGGGTAGGCTGGAGCTATTGGCTTCATTCTTGCAATCGGTTCTCAATAAGAGCAAAAGAGCGTGGTCCATTTAATACTCCACTTCATGAAACTCCAAAAACTACGACCTTCTTTTTTGCTCGCAGGTGTCTCGATTCTCCTGGCACCACTCTCAAATGCTGACATTGCCGAAGGGTTGACCGAATATTGGGCCCTTGATGGGGACTATACCGCTGCGATTGATCCTACGCACGAAGGGACTTTGGTCACGACCGGGACAGGCAGTGCCGCCTTCGTTGATGGAAAATTTGGCCAAGCTGTCGATCTTACCAATAGCACAGGAAACCAAGCTTATGTCGTTATTGGCGGCGATGAGAACGATATGGATTTTGCGGCTGGCGATATGACTCTCTCCATTTGGTATACTACCGAGAGCCTTTACACAAATTGGCAAACAATAGCAGGCAAGGGGGAAGGTGATGGTTGGCGTCTTGCACGGTCGAGTGCTTCTGCGACCAACGTAACTTTTTCCAGCAGGAAGCCGCATAATATTCCGGCTGCCTTGGATGATCAAACCGCGGGCTCTGACAAATGGCACCACTTCGTTGCCTCCGTGCAAGGTGGCGTCCGAACCGATATGTATCTCGACGGCGAACTGGTTCTTTCCGATGAGCAAGGATATTTCCCTCAGAACAGAGGAAACCCGATGCAACTTGGTGGCAATCCTGATGCGGCCGGGCGGGGTTGGAATGGCAACCTCGATGACGCCGCTGTTTGGAGTCGCGCATTAACTGCTGAGGAAGTTGCTTTGATTTGGAATGGCGGGGACGGAGCCACGATCGCAAGTTTGATTGGGATTGGTCCTGCCCTTCCGTTTGCGATTACCGATATTGCTTACTCCCCGGAGTCCGACGAAGTTACTCTCACTTGGCCGAAATCAGGTTCCGGCACCTACGCCGTGAAGTTTTCACTCGACCTTGTTGATTGGAGTGCCGATCTCGATGACAATGTCACCAACGATCGTGATGAAAACCCGGAAGATGATTCCCAAATCACGGTTACCTTTGATCTGTCCGGAGGTTTGGAAGATCTCGACAAGGTGTTTTTCCGGGTCGAAAAATAGCTTCGAATAAGAATGGAAAGTGAAAGTCGGGTTCGGATTTCTGTGACCGGCTTTTTCTTGGTTGGGCGGACCGGGAGAGACTGCGCCCCAAAAAGAAAAAGCCGGATGTTGTTTTTCCGGGTGAATTCAGAGATCCTTGGTCATGCGGAGACTGATTCTGTTTCTGACGGGTAGCTTCGTTTTGTCCGGATGTGGTGAAGATCCCTCCACGCAAGAAGATACAGATGTCGTTGATAACAAGACTGAAAATAGTCTTGTGGTTCCGGTTGTTGACGAGGTGGATCTCGGGTCCCTGGATCTAAGCGGCGATCACAAATTGATCGGTCCGCTTGCCGATGCCTATCGTCGGCTCGATCCCGGTGAAGATGGCTGGGAGACCGAGCGATTTAGCGAAAATGCCGCTGGACAGTTTAATCTCCTCGCGAAGTCTCTCAAGAAGATTGAGGGGTTTGATTGGGGGGCGGATGAGTTGACTGCCTCGCTGCGGGTATTGGCTACTGCAGACTTTCATTCGTGTTCACTGCGCCCGCAGGTTAGCGAGGTCTTCAATAGCGCAGGCTTAAAGGTTAATCGGCTTGTATCTTCTGATTCCCCTGGTGCTGGAGATGATTTGAATCGTGGTCAGGATGGATTTATCTCTGCCCTGAAATATCTGCTCAAGGAGGGAAATCTCCGCTCGGTTACCCATGCGAAATTCAAGGTTAGTCACGTCGACGCGACAGATGAGGAAATTTCGACCCACGTGCTCGTGCAACTGGACGGGCCGTCAGCCTCCCAGTCTGGAATCACCCAAATCAATACCAGGTGGCAGTGTACGTGGAGTCGTAGCGAGACCGATAAGCCTCTTTTGAGCTCAATTGAAGTCCTGGCATACGAGGAGGTGATTAAGGATGGGAAGACGCTGTTTTCAGATATGACGGATGCCGTTGTGGGCGATCTTGAATCTTTTCGGGAACAGCTTGCCTATGGAGTCGATCACTGGCGACTTAGAATTCCTGCACATCTCGGCGTTGCTGTGACCGGACATCATGGTCTTGCGATCGGAGACGTGAACGGTGACGGATTGGAGGATGTTTATCTTTGTGCAGAGGGTGGGTTGCCAAACAGACTTTTAGTTCAGGAACGAAATGGGCAGTTTCGAGATGTCACCAAGGGAAGCGGGGCAGATTGGCTGGATACTTGCGCGAGCGCGCTCATCGTAGATTTGGATAATGATGGTGATCAGGACCTGGTCGTCGGATTGGCATGGTTTGTTGTTTTGATGGAGAACGACGGAAGCGGGAGATATACGGAGAAAACGATCTGCGAATCCAAAGGGCAGATTTTGTCGATGGCGGTTGCCGACTATGATCAAGATGGGGACTTGGATATTTTCACCTGTGGATACCAGGGAGATGGTCAGGATCTCCGGCAGGGTGCCTTGGCCATGCCGATCCCTTTTCATGATGCCAACAATGGCGGAGCAAATACTCTCTTGAGGAATCAGGGAGCTTGGAGGTTTGAGGATGAAACCGAAAGAAGTGGACTTGGGGAAAATAACCAGCGATTTAGCTTCGCTGCGGTTTGGGAGGATTACGACAATGATGGTGACTCCGACCTCTATGTCGCAAACGATTTTGGTCGCAACAATCTGTATCAAAACAACAACGGTATTTTTACCGACGTCGCCGCGAAGGCGGGGGTGGAGGACAAGGCGGCGGGCATGTCGGTTGCATGGTCCGATATCGATCATGACGGCAACATGGATCTTTATGTGAGCAACATGTATTCTAATGCGGGAAACCGGATTACTTATCAGAATCAATTTGACGTTGGGGAGAATGAGGCGTTCCAGAGATTTGCACGGGGTAATACGATGTTTCAGAATCTCGGAGGAGGAAAGTTTGCTGATATCAGCGAACCGGCTGGCGTGACCATGGCTCGGTGGGCCTGGGGATCGGTATTTGCGGATTTTAACAACGATTCGTTCGATGACATTATCGTGGCGAACGGCTTTATCACTTCGACTGATACGGGGGACTTGTGAAGCGTCTATTGGCGACAGGTCGTGTCGCAGTCTCCACTGACCGAGACCAAAGCTGGTCTCGATGGATACAAGCAGGGTTGGAAGGCCCTGAATCGGCTCCTTCACGAAGATCGCAGCTTTAGCGGGAATGAGCGAAATACGGCCTTCCTCAATCTTGGCAGGAAGCGTTTTGCCGACTTGTCCGCGGCGAGTGGTTTTGGCTTCTTCGATGATGCGCGTGCGGTGGCGACCTTCGATTGGGACTTTGACGGCGATTTGGATTTTTGGATTGCCAACCGGACAGCTCCACGGGTCCGCTTTCTAAAAAATAATAACGTCGGGGGAAATCAATACCTCGCTCTGCGCTTGGTCGGGAATGGCAAGACGACAAATATCGACGGGATTGGAGCGCGGGTGGAAGTCGTTGTCAGGGAGAATGCAAACGGACCTGCAAAAAAGCTGATCAAGACACTCTACGCGGGAAGTGGCTTCTTGTCGCAGTCTTCGAAGTGGCTTCATTTTGGCTTGGGCGCAGCGGATGAGATCGAATCTTTGGTGATCCATTGGCCCGGTGGCAACCGCGAAGTCATCCGCGGGGTGGAGGTGGATCAACATTATCTGGTGACTCAAGGAGCGGGGAAATTGACAAAATTTCGGACGCCTGACATCGAGCGAATTGAGTCGGACCTTGTTGTTGAATTGCCATCATCCGGTGACTCGGCGCGGATCGTTCTGCCCGCTCGTCTCCTGCTTCCGGAGCTGGTCTACAAGAAATGGGATGGGGAACCGGTCTCTATTGCCGGGGCGCAATCATCTCCGGTGCTTTTAAATATTTGGGCCAGCTGGTGTCAGCCGTGCTGGAGCGAGTTTGCCGAATGGACCAAACAACAAGAGACCATCAAGGCGTCGGGATTGCGGGTGATTGGAGTAAACGTGGATGAGGGTGAGTCTGGATCCGGGGAGAAGGATCTTCAAACACGCTTGTCTAAAATGGGCTTCCCATTTGAAACAGGGAAAGGTGATCGGGTTTTGCTGGATACCCTCGATGCCTTCCAACGTGCGATGCTTGATCGTTGGCGGCCGCTTCCGGTGCCAACCAGCATTCTTTTGGATCAGCTGGGGAGGGTCACGACGATTTACAGGGGGCCAGTCTCGGTTGAGCAACTGTTGGCAGATGTTCAATTGTTGGAGGCGTCGCCCGAGGTGCTGCGTGAGGCCGCAGTGCCCTTCGAGGGGAAGTGGTTTGATGGCACGTCGGGGGTCAATCCCACTTCGATGTCATCGCGTTTGATCGACATTTCCATGGTTGGTTCCGCAGCTCGATACTTGATCCGCTATGCTGAGCAATTTGCTGTTGCCGAAATGTCGGATGCGGATCGAATGCGAGTGGGGGATGCTTATTTCACGGCAGCCGTTTTGCTAAAGGAAAACAAGGCGTATACCCGTGCCGCTGAGATTCTTCAAAAAGGAGTCGAGGCAAGTCCCGGAGATTTGCGAATTCGTTCACTGCTTGCTGAGGTGCTGGGTGGCTTGGGTCAATTGGCTGGAGCTGAGGAGCATTACGGGGTTGTGGTTAAAGCGTTACCGGATGATTTTTCGACGCGCCGCAAATTGGCTCTCGTTCTTCTGGCGCAAAAGAAATATGCAGCCGCCCTTCCTCTACTCGAGGCAGTCACCAAAGCTCAGCCTGGAAATGCCTTGGCTCATGTCGATACCGCGTCAGTTTGGCTCGGTTTAAATCAGGAAGGAAAGGCTGTTGATTCCTACCGGGCGGCTCTAAAGACCGCTCCAGACCTGCCCAAGGCCCTGAATAATCTCGCTTGGATTTTGGCGACCCACCCCGATCCAAAAATCAGAAATGGGATTGAGGCAATTACCTATGCCGAGCGTCTCTGTGAGTTCAGTAAATACAAGTCACCGGTTGGTTTGGACACTCTGGCGACGGCCTATGCTGAAGCCGGGCGTTTCGAAGATGCCGTCGTGACCGCTCAAAAGGCCATCGGGCTTGTCGGGCCATCGGCAAATCCCACAAAAGTTGGTGAGATGAAGGGGCGCCTCGAGCTCTACAAGCAGGGCAAGCCCTACCGGGATAAGTAGTAAAAGATCGCAAAATGAGAAGATTTGGGGATTGCTCCACAATCAAAGTGAATTTCATTCCTCAATGAACTTTTTCGTTGACGACGGTGGTTTGTTTTGGCTCTTCTTATCCGGAATAGGGAGGGAGTTTCTAATTCTTCCATTAGGAATTCGAGCCTCCTCTCCCAAATTTGGATGAATTATGAAAAATACTCACGCAACCAAGAATCCCAAAGCCTCCGGTATGGCAGTCGCCGCTCTGGCCATTCTGGCCTTTGCCGCTCCAACAGATGCAGCAATCGTTGACGGACTCGTCGAATATTGGGAACTTGACGGTGACTACAACGCGGCTGTGGATCCCTCCCGCGCTGGGACATTAGTGACAACCGGCAGCGGCAGCGGCACTTTTGTTTCAGGAAAATTTGGTCAGGCGATTGATCTTGAAAACAGCGCTAATAACCAAGCTTACGTGTCGATTGGCGGTGACGAAAATACGATGGATTTCACGGGAGGTAATATGTCAATTTCGATGTGGTATACGACCGAGTCACTCTACACAAACTGGCAGACTCTTGCTGGAAAGGGTGAAGGCGACGGGTGGCGAATAGCTCGCGCAAGCTCTTCCACGACCGGCCTAACTTTTTCAGGAAGAAAGCCGCATAATTTTGACGCTGAACTTGATGAGCCTGGTTGGCACCACATTGTTGCAACCGTCGAAGGGGGTGTGAGAACCGACATGTATGTCGATGGTGCCTTGGTTGCTTCCGATACTTCTGGCTACAACCTTCAGAACCGTAACAATCCTATGCAAATCGGTGGTAACCCTGATGCCGGTGGTCGAGGCTGGGACGGGAATATTGATGATGTTGCCGTTTGGGACCGCGTTCTTACTCCAGCTGAAATAAGTTCAATCTACAATGGGGGAGCCGGGGCCAGCATCGCAAGTCTAACGACTGTTCCCGAGCCAAGTTCGCTCGCCTTGTTGGGACTTGGTGGTCTTGCTTTGGCATTCCGCAAGCGTCGCCGATAGTTGACTGGTGGCGTTTCGCTGGAGAAGCACTCCGGTGCCCGGTATTTCACAACCGCTGTTTGGCATGGTGCCGGGCAGCGGTTTTTTTAAGGAGGAGTCTTCCGGCCACTGAATTCCGGGAATGAGAAGTGATGGGAAAACGAGGGTGAAATTATACCGGTGGATTTTCCACCGGCGTCGCTGCTCTTGTGTATGAAGAAACTCTTAAAGAAAAAATGGCAGGAGTGGCGCGGAACGATTTTGTTTTTGACCTGCGTTGTTCTCCCGGTTCGCTCAAGTATTGCGTCTCTTAATTTTGTCCCGACGGGTTCCATGAATCCGACGATTCTGGAAGGGGATTTCGTTTTTTCGAATCTACTTGCGTATGATCTGCGCGTTCCGATGACCGATTTTCGAATCGCGCAATGGGACGAGCCGGATCGTGGCGATATCGTGATTTGCTTTGCGAGCGATGATGATACGCGCCTGGTCAAACGGGTGATCGGGGTTCCTGGCGATGAAATTGAAATGCGGAATTTGCGGGTTCTTATCAATGGAGTTCCTCTCGACTACGGTCCCTTGTCTGAAGAAGCGACGGCCGGGATGAGATCCGAGTTGAGGGCGCAATCGCTTTTTGCCACTGAGAATCTCGATGGTCGGGAGCATGCCGTGATGGCTCTTCCCGGAGTGGATTCGCCCTACCGGAGTTTCGCCGGGAAGGTTCTGGGCGAAGGCGAATACTTTGTGATGGGCGACAACCGGGATAACTCGAAGGACTCGCGAATCTTCGGAGTGGTGGAGCGTGAAAAGATCGTGGGAGAGGCAACCCGGGTCGTGATGTCCTTCAACAAGTCGGATAAATTCCAGCCGCGCTGGGATCGGTTTTTCATGCGACTGAGATAACTGGCGCCCCTAACGGATCCCCAGGTATTCTTCGTCTCTGGCTGGCTGGGTAAGCCAGTAGTCGTGAGTGTAAAGTTTGCGGTTATAGCCCTGCCAGTAGGGGGCTTCCTGCCAGTGGGGGGTGTCTTCGAGAGATTCCTGCCAATGGTTGAGTTTCAGCCAAAGGTTGGCCACTTTTTCAGGCATCTTTTGGTAGAGGTTGTTTTGTTCGGAAATGTCGTCCGCCAGATTGTAAAGAGCGGGCGGAGTATGGACGTTGACGAGAAGCTTCCAATCACCCTCGCGGATGGCGGCTCCCCGCATCGTCATGCGCCAGAACAGGACTTCGTGAGGAGGCTTTGCGTTCTGGTTGCGGAGGTGGGGAAGGAGGTTTTTTCCATCGGTGATGGTCTGCCACTTTTTGCCAACTTTAATTCTGTGGGGAAGTTCCGGAGCTCCTGCGGCAGCGATGAAAGTTGGCAGGAGGTCGAGTGAGGAAAAAGGGTGTTCGAAAGTCGCTCCCGAGGGAAGTCCCTTGGGCCAGTGGAAGATGAAGGGGACCCGAATTCCGCCCTCGAGGAATGATCCCTTCATGCCGTTCAGGGGAGCATTACAAGCGTGGGAGGCGGTGACGCTGCCACCGTTGTCCGAGTAGAAAACGATGAGGGTATTCTCGAGCTGATCGGTTTTTTCAAGATGGGCGAGGATCCTGCCGATGTTGACATCCATGCACCATTGCATGGCGGCGTAGGTTTGGCGGCGTTTGCCCTTCAAGTGAGCAAATTTGGCGAGGTCTTCCTCCTTGGCCTGCATGGGCGTGTGAGGCGTGTTGTAAGAGAGGAAGCAGAAGAAGGGTTGCTCGGCTGGAGTCATTTGGCCGATTGCCTCGTGGGTAAACAAATCGGTCAGGTAGGGGTGCTCGATTTCTGTGACCGGGTCCTCATTTCTGAAGAGCTTGTTGTTCTCGGCCTTGGGAAAGTAGTGGTGGCTACCGGCGTGCATTCCGAAAAAATAGTCGAACCCACGGGCGTTCGGTAGCATACCGGGAACCGAGTCGCCGACGTGCCACTTCCCAATGATCGATGTCCGGTATCCGGCTTTTTTGAGGTGGTCGGCAATGGTCTTTTGTTCCACCGGAATTCCCAGACGCTCGGGTAGGGTGGGAAAGGCTTTGTTGAGATTGTGCTCAAATCCAAAACGTTGGGGATGGCGACCGGTCAGGAGTCCGGCGCGTGAGGGGGCGCAGACGTTTGCGCAAACGTAGCCGTCGGTGCAGCGGATTCCGGCAGCGGCGAGCTTATCGAGAACCGGCGTTTCGATCTGCAGAGATCCGTAACAGCCGAGGTCTCCGTAGCCCATGTCATCCGCGAGGATCATCAGGATGTTGGGTTGATCGGCTTTTAACGGAATGATGCCAAGGACAAGGAGGAGAAGGCGCATGTGGGAAGGTGGCGGATCTTGAGGTGACTGGCAATCCAGCACTGCCTTTTAAAAAAAACCTCCCAATCGCCGGAGCGGTTGGGAGGAAAGTGAGTTTAAGGAAAGAACACTACGGCTGGGAATGTTCCTGGATCATTTTTAGCAACGCGTCCTTGAGGGCGAGACGTTTGATCTTTTGCTCATGGGTATAATCGTCGGATGGCGTTTCGATATTCTCCTCGATACGATGAACCTCCTTGTCAGTTTCGTGATACTCTTCGAAGAGTTTCGCGAAGTGGGCGTTGTTCATTTTGAGCTCGTGGATGGCTTCTTTGTGCTCGGGGAGTTCGTGGAGGAGGTCGTGTTTTTCGATAGGCATATTATTTGTTTTGTTTGTCTGCCGCCAAGGTAATGAATAACGGATGAAGATGCTGTGCATCTCCCTCGTTTTACTCCGCATGAATTGCCGGTTTACCCAAATCGCCACCGGGGAGGCCTTCACAATCAGTGGTCGCGGAAAAAAAGTCGCAAGGTTCCGTTGGCGACATCCAGCTGCCAGGAGAAACGATCTGGAACATTAGAGGGCAGATTGCGGGAGAGCAAGAATGGCCGGGTGGTCCGGTCTCAAACGCGTCGACGCCCGGGCTTGGGCACTAAAAAACAGCGACGTCTCGCCGCTGTTCCTTTGGTGAAATGATTGGGGAGATCTAGTCCTGCTGGTCTGCAGTTTCCTTGATATCGGTGAGAGCTTCGATAAAGTCTCCCAGGATTTCGGCTGGAACCATGATGGTGTCTCGGTTTCCGCTCACATCTTCGGTGATTTTGACCACGCGGCCTCTGGCATTTTCTTTGAGGTCGAGAAAGAAGATCTTGCGGTCTGCGAGGATCTTTTCGGTATGGAGCACTTCCTGATTCATGGCCATTTCGGAAAGAGGTTTCACATGAGACCGGACAAAGTCAACGTGAAAGTTAATCAGAGAAATTGCGAGAACCCGCAAAAGAGTCGCGAGTTTTCGGAGGGGAGGTCGGGCGCTGGGTCACCGTGATCCAGAAAACGGGCACAGGTTGCGAAAAATTCGGTCTTGTTTTTGACTCTTCGGATTTGGTGCTCGAAGTCCGCATCGTATCCCTGGCTGATGTAGACCAGGTATTTTTTCATCTTCTGCACGTGCCGGTCTTCCACAAATTCAGGGATCTCCCTGGCGGTCTCATCGTAGAGTTTCGTGATGTATTCGAGAATCATGCGCCCGGTCACTTGCGGGATTTCGCGGCCTGATGTCGCGCAGCGAAGCTGTTCGAAAATCCACGGGTTTCGAATCGCGCCCCGCCCGATCATGAGCCCGGCGGCTTCGGTTGACTTGAGATAGGCGAGTCCTGTTTGGCAGTTAACGACATTTCCATTGGCAATGACCGGACAGCCGAGGCTGCGAACGGCATGGGCGACACGATCGTCGTGGACGGGTGTTTGGTATCGTTCCTTGACGGTCCGTCCGTGGATGGTGAGGAGATCAATGTCGTGGCTTTTGAAGATTTCGAGGAGTTGGTCGAATTCCTCCTCAGATTCGAAACCTACCCGGGTTTTGACGGTGAAAGGCGTTTCGCTGCAGGCTTCCCGAAGTCGGCCCAAAATTTCGTGAACTTGATCCGGATGACGAAGGAGCCCGCCACCGGCATTCTTGCGATAGACAACGGGGGCGGGGCAGCCCAGGTTGAGGTCGATTCCGGCGATGGGGTGATTTTTGAGGTCGCAGGCGGTTCGGGCCAATTCGGAGGCATCCTGACCGATCATTTGGGCGATGATGGGCTTTTCAGTCGGGTTTTCCGTGATTGATCGCAGAATGTAGGGATCAAGGCGCGAGTGAATGTGCACGCGGAAATACTCGGTGACATAGAGATCCGCCCCGCCGAAGGAAGCAATGGTTCGCAGGAACGGGAGATCCGTCACGTCCTGCATGGGCGCGAGAAAAAGAGCGGGACGGCGGCTGGGGAGCACAATGGCGGGAGCTAGACGAGAACGGGAACACCATCCGGCTTCAGGGCATCGGCAGGCGGACCCTCAAAGTTGTCGAGGATGAATTTGCTCCACTGGTCGCGGGTGGCTTTGGAGAGTAGTTTTTGATTTTCCTCAATGCACGAGTCGCAGATCAAGACGGGGTAGGGGTCATAAACCATGTAGTCTCCAAACCCGAGACACTCGGTGGTGAAGTTTTTGATTTCCGAGGCAGGGGTGCCGCAGTGGGCGCACTCGGAGATCCATTTCTTGTAATCCTGGCTTTCGGCGAAGCGTTCGCTGCGTTTTTGGAGGATGGGATTGTTTTCGGCCATCTCGCGGAGGCGTTTCTTGGACTCCTCCGAGAAGGATTCCATCGTTTCTTCCTTGCAGGTTTGGCAGATCGCGAATTCGAAAACGCATTCGGGACCGCGGAAAGCTTTGTTGATGATATAGGGCTCATCAAGGTCATCGAACCGCCGCTCGCAGGTGAGGCAGGTCTCGAAAGGACCATCGTGCTCAAGCGAATGAAAGTTTGGAGGAATCTCACTCATGCCCAAGAATGCCCGGAGGGCGTTACAAATCCAACGTTTTTTGGAACAGATTCCGGTGAGCGATTCGGACTATGGTCATCACGCACCGGTCGTTCGTGATTAGGATTGATTAAGCTCTCTGAATCGAAAGACTGGTCGGACGCGAGTCGTAGCAAACCTACCAATAACATCATGGACAACGAACCCAACTCACCGGAAGAGATTGCAAACGAAGAGGTCGAAAAAGGCAGCGCCTTTGGCCCGGTTTTCCTGACACTCTTCGTCCTCGCCATCATTGGTGGTCTGATCTACCTGCCATTCTACGCAGAGCAGGACACGATGCAGGAACTGTTCAACCCGCCGGAGGTTGTAGAAACGGGTGATGCCCCCGCAGAGAATGCGGAGCCCGCGGATGAAGTGGATGAGTGGGAGCAGCCGTGGTGGGTTCCCAATGTGGGGGAATATCACCCGCTGATTCTTCACCTGCCGATTGGAATCATTTTTCTCACGTTGGTGATGGAAGTCTGCAGTTGGTTCTCCTTCGGGAAATACCGTCCAAGAACTGCAGTGGGATTGTTTTTGGGCTTTGTGACAGGTGCTTTTGCTTGCGTGACAGGACTGTTTGATCTTAATGCAGAGGGCTGGAAAGCCGAGGCTTGGGACGACGACATGTTCAAGCACATGTGGGTCGGGATTGGCTTCGTGGGAGTTCTTGGCCTGGCCTTTCTTGCCAAAATCTGGGGGAACCGGAGTGGTTCACGCGGCCCGGTCTATGGGATTCTCCTTCTCATTTCAGGCGGTGCCATGGGCTATGGCGCTCACTTCGGTGGCCTCGCCACCCACAAGTCCGATCCTGTCGAAAACACTTGGGATGGCCTCACTGAGAATGTCGAATTTTTCAAACAATTTGCCAAAAAAGGAGCCGACGATGAAAAGGATCCGGGCGATAAGACGGAGCCGCCGGTCAAAAAACTGCCCAAAGACCGTCTTGCGTTTGCCGAGGTCGTCTACCCGATCATGGATAACAAGTGCCTTTACTGTCACTCGGAGGAAGCGGGCAAGAGCAAGGGCGGTCTTTACATGGACACCTACGAGAATCTCTTGATTGGCGGAGACAGTCAGGACGGCGATGAATACCGCACTCTCGTTCCAGGAGACTCCAAGAAGAGTTATATGATCGAGGTGATGACGCTTCCGAAGGATGACGACATGCACATGCCGCCGCCCAAGAAGAAGCAGATGGAAGACTTTGAAATTAAGCTTCTCACCTGGTGGGTCGACAATCTTCCAGCCAGCGAAACGCTTGAGGACAAGACCCTTGAGGAGATGGGTGCACCGCCTGAAATTCTCGAGGCGGCCGCCATGATGGTGAGTCCGGAAGAGCGCAAGGCCATGGAGGAAGCTGCCGAGGCTGCCAAGGCGAAAATCGAGCAGGAGAAAATTGCCAAGCGGGAAGCTCTTCAGAACGCTCTCGATGCGCTAAAGCAGGATCCGGCCTTCAAAACTTCCCTGAACTATGCGTCCCAGGATTCCACCGATCTTGAATTTACCGCCGTGAGCCTGCGAGGAAAGTTGGATGATGCGACTTTTCTTAAGCTCGCACCGGTTTCGACTGCTCTTACGAGCGTCAAACTGGGATCGACTTCGATCACCGAAGAAACGGTCGCGGCGGAGTTGCCCAAAATGGAGAATCTTAAGAAGCTCGACCTCAGTCAGACTCAGATCGGTGACGCGGCTCTCGATGCGGTAGCCCAACTTGAGGGCCTGGAGTGGCTGAACCTTTATGGGACCCAGGTGACGGATGCCGGCCTGATGAAGCTGAAAGGGTTGGGGAACTTAAAGAAGATTTACCTTTGGCAGTCCAAGGCAACGCCCGAGGGTGCAGAGGCTTTGAAAGCCGAGCTTCCAGGCCTGGAGGTTGTTTTTGGCGTGAACTAGCCCCTGATTCTCGCAAAATTGACAGGCCGTGTTCCGTCAGGATCGCGGCCTTTTTTTATTTCCTCCTCTCAAGTTTGTCGTGTTCACGAGATTGTTGCCTCGATCACTCCCGCTTTTCCCGGAGGTTTTTGAGATTCTTGAATCTTTCTTTTTCTGCAGGGTAGTCGGAAATTGCGCTTATGAGAGCATAGAGCCCAAACAGTAGGAAAAGGCTGTAGCTTGCCAGATTACCGCGAATCACGGCCTTGGAGATCTCGGCGGCATCGTGGTCCGGCAGGCTTCTTTTGATAGACCGCTTTTCGATCCACACCGAGCCGAGCCAAAAAGGAATGAGCATAATAAGAGTCGCTGCTGCTTGGCCGATCTGGCTCCATTCATTGGGCGTAAATCCGCCAAACCAAACGGTTCGCAGCATTGTTGATTGGACGGCAGGATGGGATGCCATTCCGGCGGCGGAGGCTCCCATCGAGATCGGGAGCAGCCCAATTGACCACAACAGCCAGGCAAGCGGGATTCCCGCGATGGTGGACTTCCAGTTGGCCTCGAGCGCGAGTGAATACGATTTGCCGGGTTTGATCTCAAGCCTGCGGAAAAGGAACCAAGCTTCGATGCAGGCGATGATCAGAATGCCAAACAGCGTGGCAAAGCTGTGCGGAAAAAAGGAGGGAAGGGCGACGTTGGCAGTGATCATCTTTAGAGATTCCTATTGTCGCCTGCCGACGAGGTAGCGGATGAGACCGGGCAAATCAGAGTATCGAAAATTCTTATCTGCGTGGTGATGTAGGACGTGAAAGCGAAGTCGTAATATCGCCAAAACGCCCGGATGACGATCAAAAGCAGACTGATGGTGGTCCAGCCGGGTGAGTGAAAAGTGAGGAGTCCGGCGGCCATTAAGCCGAGGTCCAAAAAATGGAGACCTTTCAGTTTGAGGGTTCCGGGGCTTTTAAGGTCCATTGCTCGATTGACCAAGTTAGTGGCATTGGTCTCCCTGGTCAAAAACGGTCGCGGGGTCGACGTCGCCTTTGGTCATCTCAAGCGCGTAAAAACGGCTGCCAAATTGCGAGGGGTGGATGAGAGTTTGAAATTGCCCGATCTCTTGCGGGGTGGGGCCGGAGAGGAGCCAGTCTTTGCCGCAGTAGGTCAGGTAGCGGCTCTGATTCATGGCGGGATGAGTTTGAAATCCCAGTGAGCAGGCGCATTCTTCGACCGCGCTGAAGTTGACGTCGGCGGTGAGGTCCTGCTCGCCCGGATTGTCGAGCGGATGGGCGTTGGATTGGTGTTTGGAATAGCAACGGAGGGTGCCGGCGGTTCGGGCCGGGTGATACAGTGTTTCTTCATCGAGACCGTAATCGATCCAGATAAAGAGCGCGTTTTTGAAGACTCCGGCGAGTGGCTTCAGAAAAGATGAGAGATCGGGAGGTCCTTCGGCGACGTATCCTTCCGCAAGGTTTTCGGGAAGGGAAGGAGTTGCGGGACGCGTGTCCCAGTCGAGCGAGCTTTCGTGCGATGTGACAAGGGCTTCATGCCATTGGCCGCCTGATCTTAGGTATAAGGGGACGGGCAGGGCATCGAGGATTTCGTTTGCGACCAGAGCTCCGACTTCGGCTTTTGCTTCCCCCGGAGTGGCAATGACGGAGGCCTTCCCTCCGAGTTTGGCTTGCAGTAATTGGCGCCGGACGGGGAGAGGTTCGTAAACGAGGTAGTGGATCGCCTCGTCGAATTTGGGATTGAGGGCTTTGATGGCAGCGAGAATATCGAGGCAAAGGGTGCCATCGTGAGCGCCTGGTTCCAGGACCGTGAAAGATTCGGGTGAGCCATTGGCCAGCCAGAATTTGTGCAGTCGGTGCGCGAGGAGTTTTCCGAAGACCGGGCCAACGGTAACGCTGGTGATGAAATCGCCTTTTTTCGAGACGACCGGAACCTCCGGGCGGGCATAGTAGCCCAATTCGGGGTGATAGAGACACTGCGCCATGAAGTCGGCAAACGAGAGGGGGCCGGATCTTGCAATTTCATCACGGATAAGACGGCCCAAGTCAGTAGTTGCCCCCGGGGCGGATCGGGGGTAAGGAAATGCCTGCTGCAGGCCAGTTAAATTGACAGGTTCGCGAGACATCATGTATGGGACAAGGAACAAGAGGGCAAGACGCTGGTTTTTCAAGCGAAAGGGTTTTTGGATCTTTTGCTTGTTGTGTCTGATTGCGGCTGGCGTCTCGGCTTACATCGGGAATCAGAAGTTGGATCCGTATCGTGAGATCGCGCAGGAGTATGATCTCAAGCGGGTGGGCGAAAAGGAGGAGATGAGCTTCATCCATGATCGTGGCGGTGTTGAGATTGGCACGATGTTTGTGGAAAATCGCTTTTCGATTCCTCTGGATGAGATCCCTCCGGTTTTTGTGGACGCGGTTTTGGCGCAGGAGGATCAACGATTCTATCAGCACGATGGGGTTGATTGGATCGGCGTGGCGCGTGCGGCCTGGTTAAACGCCCAGAGTGGTTCGATTACGCAGGGCGCGGGAACGATCACGATGCAGTTGGCGCGAAAGTCCTTCGACCTGCTGGGCGAGGCGAGGCGTCGTGAGTGGACCGGCTACGAGCGCAAGATTGTGGAGGCGTTCGTAGCGCTCAGAATTGAAGAGCATTTCCGGGGACAGTTGGAATCTGAATTTCCCAACGACGAGGACGAGCGCAAAAAGGCAGCCAAGGAAGACATTCTGGAGATGTATCTGAATCTGGTCCCCTTTGGCTCCGGATTTTACGGGGTGCGGTCGGCTTCTCTGGGATACTTTGGCAAGGAACCCAAGGACCTGACGGTTTCGGAATCGGCTTCCATCGTGGCCTGTTTGAAGAATCCCCAGCGAATTTCGCCGCTTAATAATCTGGAGGAAAACAAGACGAACCGGGATATGGTTCTGACTCGAATGGCTCTCGAGGGGATGATTTCCGATTCAGATCGGGATAAGATGATCTCCAGGCCGGTGGTTTTAAATCCCAATCCGATTCGTCGCGGAAAATCTTTCCTCTATGAAATCGTCGCCGAACAAGCTCGTGATTTGGTAGGTGAGGAGGCTCTCTCCCGCGGAGGATACACGATCCGTACGACCATTGATGCAGCTGTTCAGCGGGCTGCGGAGGAGAAGATGGCCCGCCAGCTTTTGCAGGTTGAAAGTCAGGAGGGATACCAGCATCCAAAGTATTCGGAATTCGATAAATCAAATGGTCCCCCGAAATATCTGCAGGGTGCCACCTTGATGATGGATCATGAGACCGGCGAGGTGATCGCCCACGTGGGAGGGCGAAATTACGCTCACTCGCAATACGACTTTATCGAGAACGGCAGCCGCCCGCTGGGGACGGCATTTTTCCCTTTCGTTTACGCCACGGGTTTCGAGAAAGGAAGGCATCCTGCCACCATGGTGGTGGATGAGCAGATGGATCTTCGCAAGCTTCAAGTGGGTGGGCTTGAAGGGGTTGCGGGGGAGTGGGGGATGGAGATCGCCAATCCGGAATACGAGGGAGAAATCACCTCACGCCATGCTCTCGCGATGTCCAAAATCGCGGCGACAGTTGAACTTGGCCAGCAAATTGGCCTTTCGAATGTGCACGAGGTTTCGAAGAATTTTGGCTTCAGCCTGCCTTCCGACAAATTATTGAACCGAATGATCGTAGGCTTTGACAACGTGAGTATGCCTGAGGTTGTCTCGGCTTACTCGACCTTTCCCCGGGGGGGGAGTCGGATCGCGGCAAGGCACTACATTTTGGAGATTCGTGATATCGATGGTAAGATCGTCTATCCACTCGGTGGAAATGGTCCGGTACTGGAGACCAAGGAGGTTTGTTCCGACGCCGCCGCTTTTCAGGTTCACAGCGTCCTCAACGAAGTGATGAGAAAGGGTAATCTGGCTGATTCGGCGAAGGGACTGAAATCGGGACTGTTGCTCGGAGGTGGCAAGACCGGAACTCCGTATGGTCTCACTGATGCCTGGATGGTGGGTTACAACAGCAGAATTACCTGTGCCGTTTGGGTTGGGTTTTATGAAGGTGACCGTCAGGCAATCCACGAGACTGCTTTCGCCAAAAATGTGGCTTATCCGATTTGGGAGGATATGATGAATGCCTCCCAGCCGGCATTTACGGGTCGGGAAATTTTGCCTCCGGATTCGGTGGAGAAAGTTTCGATTTGCCGGGTGTCAGGGATGCGCCCCGCAGGTTATTGCAATGAGTCTTTTGTGGATCCGGTGACCGGGCAGATTAGTTTTCCGACCACCAGTTACGAAGAGTATTTGCGAAAGGGTCAGGAGATAGGGATTTGTGCGATTCATGGTGGCGGAATTGATATCGATGCCCTGGCCGAGCAAGCCCAGGTTCGTGACACCATCAATGCCATTCCCATTAAGGCCAAGGCCCCTCTTCTACTTGGGTTCGACCCCTATAATAGTGAAACGCCGACCTTGGGAATCAAGGATGATAGCGCCGAGGCCTGGATTTCAGACGATGAGATTCTGATTGTGGAAGACCAGGTGCGGGGAGAACGCGAAGCTTGGTTGAAGTTGCCACTTCCTCCGCGTTTTGAACTTCCTCCGCCGGATCCTGATCATCTGGAGAACAACTGATATAGCCATGAGTGAAACCGCTACTGCAAATCGATGGGTCCCATACCAGTGTCCTTCGTGTTTCGGCCTTTTTAGGATTAAGAAAAGCCAAATGGGGCAGGCCGGGCGTTGTCCGGTTTGCAGCGCTGTGGTGAGGCCGAGCGCAAAGGAGAATCGCGGGATTCTCGAGCAAGCAGCTTCTCCGGCCTCGGATCATGATAACCTGCTTGAGAAAGTGGCAGTGGCAAAGGAGATGACTCCCGAAGAAATCGCAGGGCTGGAGGCCGCCCGCAAAAAAGGCCGCCGTCGTCAATATGTGGGTGAAGAGGGGGAAGGAATTGAGTGGGAGGATGAGAAGCGTCAGGAAGGTTCAAACGAAGTGTCCTGGAAGGTTGTCGCCAGTATCCTCCTGTCGGCATTCGTCCTCCTAGCTTTGGGTATTTTCTACTATCAACGCTCGGGAGGAAATCCCACGGCCGGTTTCAGCGAACCGGTTATTGACCGCGAAAAAGCCGATGCCTTGCTCGATGAGATTGAGGAGGCAGAGCAAAAAACCAAGAAGATTGAAGAAGGTGAGCTCGCAGCCAGGACTGTGGATGACTTTAAAAAGTTCGATAACGATAAGCTGGAAGAGGCGGTTAAGAATTTCGTGACGGCTGAGTCTCCCGCCGAACTGAAGAAATACATCCGCGAGGCCGAACGAGTCGGTCCTTTGCTCGATCGTTATTATGAAAAGGTAGGATACGAGGCCGCGGGGTTTCAGTCCTTGAATCGACTGGAGGTTTCCTACCGGGGAGAGCTTTTGACGACTTTAGTGACGACTGCGGATTTTCTGTCCTCGCCCATTGCGGTTGAAAGAGTTGTGGATGGTGAGAAGGAAAGTTATCAGGTGGATTGGGAAAGCTGGGTGGGATACTGCGATTATACCCCCGAGGAAATGAGGGAGAAAAAGCCGGAGCAACCATTTCTTATGAGGGTCATTATGGAGCCTGCCAATTACTACAATTATGGCTTTTCAGATGATCGTAAATGGAGGTCGTTGGGCCTCGAGTTGAAAGATCCGGTCTATTCGTTTCTGGGCTACGTGGCGAGGGATTCAGAGCAAGACAAGAAGTTGCAGATGATAATGAAAAACGCAAACGCGGTGCCTTGTTTGATCAAAGTTGCTTACCCGGCGGGAGCACGTGCGAAGGACCAGGTTGAAATTCTTGAAATTGTGGCGAAGGGATGGGTGACCTCTCTCGAAAAAAAAGAGGATGAGTGAACCTTTCGATTCGCCGGAGGACAAGGCCCTGAGGATGAATCTCGACACTTCGATTTACGGTACCTTTGCCGAGATCGGAGCGGGACAGGAGGTTGCGAATTGGTTTTTTCGGGCTTCCGCGACGGCTGGAACGGTCGCCAAGTCGATCTCGGCCTATGAC
The DNA here is from genome assembly GCA_030432565.1 of Verrucomicrobiia bacterium. GTDB lineage: Bacteria > Verrucomicrobiota > Verrucomicrobiia > Verrucomicrobiales > Akkermansiaceae > SW10. The sequence continues at coordinate 95,000 of JAUIGV010000015.1, forward strand.
ATGACAATCAGCGATGCGCTTTACGGGAAGACCAAGCGATACGTTTCCCAGGAAAGGGTCGTTGATATGGTCAACTATGAGTATGAGTTGCTTGAAAAGCGTCTCAGCAAACCGAGGGGGAAGGAATCCCGCTTTTTCGCCTTTGCGAACACGGTGAGGGCGAGGGGATACAAGGATACCGCAGAGTGCCATGGCTGGCTGGCCATTCGTTTTCAAAGCCAACCGGGCAGGCCCTCCGGGACGATTGTGCTGCATGTCAATCTTCTCGATCAAGAGAACGTGGACCAGATGGAGGCTCTTGGGATTTTAGGGCTCAACCTCATCGATGCCGCCTACCATAAGGCGGGGGACTTGAGAGGATTCGTCGGTTCGCTAACGGAATTTATCGCGCCCGGCCGGATCGAAATCGACATGCTTCGATTCGAGGGGAAGCCGTTTGAGATGGTCGACAACCGTATCTGCGCGCTTGAGTTGGTCCGGCAGGGAATGTCTTCCGCGACCGTATTTCTGCCCGATGGTGAAGTCGTGCAGGCGGCTGAGGCATTTTACAAGACTCCGCTTTTGATTCTGCGGGGAAGCTTTTTGCCGGTGACGAATTTGCATTTGGATATGCTGAAGCAGGCCGGGAAGGTCTTTCCTCCGAAGGGTGGTTCCGAGGGGGCGCGGCCGTGCCGTGAGGTCTGCGAGGTTTCGCTCAGTAATCTTCTGCGGAATGGCGAGGTTGATTTGGTGGCGTTCCTCGATCGTGCCGATGCTCTGCAAGCCATTGGCAAGGTTGTCATGGTTTCCAATTGCCCCGAATTCCACCGCGTGGCCGCGCTTCTTCGGAGGTTTACGAGAGAGCCCATCGGAATGATCCTGTCGATTGGGCTTTTGAATGAATTGTTCAAGGAGAAGTGGTCGGACTCGTTGGAGGGGGGGATTCTTGAATCGTTCGGGCGCTTGTTTAAGAGCAAGCTCTCGCTTTTGGTTTATCCGTGGCGCAATGGCAATGACGGCGAATACGTGACTGCTGATAATTTCCGCGCGCCCGAAGGGTGGAAAAAACTTTATGAGCACTTTCTCGAGAATGGCATGATTTCGGATATTGGATGTGGTGATGAGAAGCTCCTGGAAATGACCGGACGAAGCATTCTGAGGGCGGCACTCAACGGCGAAGAGTGGGAAAAATGGGTTCCGGAAGAGGCCCGCGCTCTCGTGAAATCCCACATCAGCCAGCTAAAATGATTCGAATTGTTTCCACCGCGTGCGCTCTGGTGTTTTTGGTTGTGGCGCTGACTTCATGCGCCACTCCCACGGGACGCGCGTATCCATTGTCTGTCCGTGAGACCTCCCGTTTTCTGGAGTCCAAATCACCTCAGCATTTGTTCGACTTGAAGAAGCGGCAAAAAGAGGATGGCTTCGAGTTTTACTTTTGCGACGGCTCGAAGTGGGACAAAACCGCAGTCGTTTTTCCTTTGCGGGTCACGGTTGATTTGAGGTCGAGGAATCAGGGGAAACAATCGGATTTGAAATTGAGGGCTTATCGACAAGGGCTGTTTTTGAGCAGGAGGAAGCGTGATTTCGAGGACAAGTGGAGGGCCGCAATTTTATCCCATCTTCGTTCAATTCAACCGGACTCCTGATATGAATATTCTCGATACCGCTGCGGTCCTGCTGACCCTCGCTGCTGTCTTCGGCTACATTAATCACCGTCTTTTCAAGCTTCCCACCAGCATTGGGATTCTCCTGATTGGTTTGGTTCTGAGTATTCTGCTCCTGCTTTTTGGCGGGGATTCCATGCGGGAAAGCGCGGATGAGTTTGTGACGAGGATCGATTTCAACGAGACGGTGATGAATGTCATGCTGAGCTTTCTCCTCTTTGCAGGGGCCTTGCATGTCAACCTGGGCGACCTCCGTGAACAGAGATGGGTGGTTGCAATTCTGGCAAGTGCGGGATTGTTGGTTTCCACTTTTCTGGTTGGGACGGCGTCCTACTTCGTTTTCCTGTGGACCGGCCTGGGCGTGCCTTTTCTTTGGTGCCTGGTTTTCGGGGCCTTGATTTCACCGACTGATCCGGTTGCGGTTCTTGGAATTCTCAAGAAGGTGGGAGTGCCCAAATCGCTTGAGACCAAGATCACCGGTGAGTCTCTTTTTAACGACGGGGTCGGGGTGGTGGTCTATTTGGTTTTAGTCGGGCTGGCGGTCGGAAAGGCCGAGGCCTCGATTCTTTCGGTAGGGGAGTTGTTCCTGGTTGAGGTCGGGGGTGGAATTCTTCTGGGAGGGGTCATCGGATACGCGGCCTACTGGATGTTGAAGACGATCGATAATTATCAGGTCGAGATTCTGATCACTCTTGCTCTTGTGACGGGAGGTTACCAGTTGGCGGCGAGCTGGCACTTGAGCGGGCCCCTGGCGATGGTGGTGGCAGGTCTGATGATTGGAAATCATGGCCGTTTGATGGCGATGAGCGACACAACCCGGGAGCATTTGGATCTTTTTTGGGAGTTAATCGACGAGATTTTAAATGCGGTTTTGTTCCTCCTCATTGGACTTGAAATCTTTGTCCTGACCTGGAGTGGCGAGGCCTTTGGTGCGGGCCTGATCCTAATTGTCGTGGTTCTGGTTTCCCGTATGATCGCGGTTTCACTACCTGTCTTGGTTCTCAAGAAAGCCCGCACCTTCTCGCCGGGAATTGTCCGGATCTTGACCTGGGGCGGATTGCGAGGAGGGATTTCGGTGGCCCTGGCCCTGGCCTTGCCGAAAGATGAGAGTCTGGCCGGCGAATCGAGGCAGGCCATCCTGATGGCGACCTACCTCGTGGTGATCTTCTCGATTGCCGTGCAGGGATTGACGCTCAAGCCGGTCATCTCACGGCTGCTGGCGAAGGAGGATGGTGCCCCGAACGAGAGCTGAGTTGGGTCCTTACTCGGTATCGAGCTTAAGCGAGGGCTTCCAGTTCGGGAAAGCCGAGGTGAGCTTGGCTTGATATTCGGAAGCCTGGGATGAGTTGCCATCCTTACTTGTTGCCAGATAGGCTCCGTGAAGCGCCCGGGGTTGCAAAAGAGGGTCGTCGGGAACCATGGGAATGGCGGTGCGGAATTCCGCGAGAGCTTCCTGCCAGCGAGCCTGTAGCAAGGCCACTTCTCCGCTAACAATGTGGAGTCCGGCAACGTGGGAACCGGAGGCATTGATGGCAAGGCCTTTGGCAACTGCTTCCAGTGTCTCGGGGTAGAGCTTGAGGCCGAGGCTGGCCTCCGCGAGGTCGAGATAGGCGTCCGCCTGCCAGCGTGGGTCTTGTTCTTGTCCGAGCAAAAGGAGGCTTGTTTCCCGGGCCCCGGTAAAGCGGCCCGAACGTTTTTGGGCCTTGGCCAAAATTCGCCAGACTCCGATATCGGTTCGCTCGGGTGCTTCCGGATTGGTTGCTCTCTCAAGGTAGTCGACAGCTTCTTCGATCTGACCATCATGGAACATTTGAACGCCAAGCCACGAGAGCATGTTTTGAGGGACTGTTTTGGCCGGAGCTTGATCGTAGACTTCCTGAAGCGCAGTGTGCAGTGCCATTTTATCCCGTAAGTTGAAGGCGCTTAAAATGAGGAGATCCCCCACGGGTTGGCTGTAAAACTCTGGAACAAGATCTCTTGCTTTGCGCAGATAAGAGGGGGCTTCGCTGTATTTTCCAAGTTTGTAATATCCCCAGCCAATCCAATAGTTGGCATTGGCTATGGTGTCGACAGGGAGGTCTTGAAACTCACTCAGGGTCCGGCGATAGCGGGCAATCATACTCTCGTATTTTTTCTCATGTCGGAGGACCCGGGCACTTCCCTGAAGGGCAAAAGCGATTTGGTTTGGGGCGGGGTTGAGAGCGAGGGCTTGCTCAAAATCCTTGAGAGCCGAGGTGTAATCGCCAAGGGAGAGGTGTGCCTCGGCCCGCTTGTTGTGCACGGCAGCGGCGCGAGGATCATCAGGGAACTCGGCAAGAAAGCGGGCGAAGCTTCGGCTGGCTCCGTCGAACTGTCCGGATTCGCTTAAGCACCATCCGTGTTTGAAGAGAAGCTCACGCTGCATGTTGGGCTCGAGGGCGCTTCGATCAATCTTGTTAAAGATCAAGGCGGCATCCTCCAATGCTTTGCGACTGTAGAGTGTCTCGGCCTGAAAAAAGCGGGCGCAATGAAGATATTTGTGGTCCGGGTATTTGCGGGCATAGAGTTCAAAAAAGATGTCGACCCGCTCGGCAAGGGCCGGATTCTTGAGGTAGTAGTCACATTTGAGGCATTTGAAGGAGGCTTCGAAGGCCTTGTGGCTTTTTGGAAGGGCCCGGTCAACACGGCGGTAGCAGGCCCGCGCGCTCAAATAATCCTGCGTGACCAGGTAGGCGAGGCCGGCCCGCTCACAACGTTGGGCTTCAATTTTTCCGGTGGCTCCAAAGTCACCTTTTTCATAGAGTCTGATAACGTTAACCCACTCTTTTTTCTTCGAATAGAGACCCATGAGAGAGGTTTGGGCGCGCGCCTTGTTCGTGGCGAGGTGTCGTCGTTGCTCGGGGGTCAGCGACGGGTCATTGATTGACAGATTCAAGATCGTATTCAGGTGGGAGTTCTGGGCGTCTTCCAAGCCAAGTTCGGCCGAAGCAAGGCCGGTGTAGAAAACAGCCTGAGAGTGGTATTGGCCACGCTGTTCCGAGGTGACGAGCGGCTTAAGCAGCCGGATGGTGGTTTCGAAGTCTTCTTTTTCGAAATACTGGTAGGCGAGCATGAAGGTCGCCCAGTCCTTGTGGGGGTGCTTGTCGGTATCGATGATTCGGCGGAGGGCCACGGCGACTTCGGCCTGACGGTCCAGCTTGAGGAGGCATTCAACCTGCTTGGTCAAAGCGCTGTAACGGAGATTTTGATCGGGGAGGTTCTGTGAGGCGATTTCAAAATATTTTGCAGCCTCTTCCCAATTTTCCTCCACAAAAGCGAGGTAGGCCATTTGTCGGGAACCTTGCCCGACGGAGGGGCCTCTGCGATGTCGCTCGATCAGGAAGCGGTAGGTGCTTTTGGCTTCCTCAATATATCCGAGGGTTTGGCGGGCATAACCGAGATGGAATCGGGCGGCAGACTCATTTTTGGATCCGGAATGAGCGGCAAGATAATTGGTGTAGAGTCCGATCACGTAGGTCATGTAGCGTCCCTTTTGCAGATTGTCGGACTGTCTCATTCCAGCTGCGTAGTAACGCTCGGCTTCTTGAAAAGCGCGCTCTTCCTCCGTGTTCTGCGCCATCGCGGGCGGGAGAAGAAGAAGGCAGAGAATGAGGGCGACAAACGAGAGCCGCATTGGGTGGGGGATTGCCATGATGTGATGTCGTTGTTGCGAAATGCTCGCTCGCGGGCAAAGAGTCTCACGATCTGAAGGAAAGATCAACCTCGGGAAGGGCGGGAGTTGGCTTGTCCGGGAGACCTTCTGCCCTTATGTATCCGCCCATGGAACATCATGTTTACTTTTGGCTGAATGAAGACCATCAAAATGAGAGCGACCGCGCAGTCTTTGAGAAGGGGATCGAGGCTCTTTTGCGGTCGCCGAATATTGCTTCATCCCATTGGGGGAAGCCTGCCGCCACTGCGGAGCGCCCGGTGACCGATCACTCGTTTGATTACGCGATTTCGGTGAAATTTGACTCGATGGAGAATCATGATCTCTACCAGGAGGGCGATTTAATCCACGACGAATTTATCTCCGGCTTCAAGGAGTGGTGGGCCAAGGTTCTCGTGATGGACGTTGCCTAGTATATACTGTGACACTAAATGAGGGTAAAGGATTTGGACCTTTACCCTCACTTGGATTAACTGCGTGATCGCATTGCTTTACGCGCTTTGATCAATCCCAAAATAGAAGACGGAATGACGGAGGCAAGGGGAAAGTTGTCTTTCCCTTGAATATTTTTGTTTGGGTTTTCGTATCACCGGTCGTCCCCTAAATCCGATGCGCTTCTCAATTTCGTTTTTTCTGATCCTTTCCGCCTCACTCTGTTTTCTTCAAGCGGCACCAGCCCTCAAGCTCGATCAAATGGGGAAAGCCATGGGCGGCTGGAAAGACAGAGGTGGAAAGGCGGCTCGATTTGAGGTTTCCGGTTCCAAATACCGTTGTTGGAAACCCGAGCTCACTCCAACCCCTGCGGGAGGAATTTTCGTTTCTTTGAGGATCGATCACCTGCGCGGTCTTTTGGCTTCGGACGACCATGCGAGTCTGGAGGTGACCTTTGATGCCGACGGAAACGTGGTCTCGGCAAGGAGCTCAATTGCTCTTCAGGGTCGCAGGGTGACGAGCGATCTTGTTGAGGGAACCGGCAAGCTGGGCGCGCGCTTTGCGGGGATGGACCTGGCAGCCAAGGTTGGGGCGGAGATGATCGCCAGTCTTTCGGCCAAGGTGCTACGCGAAAATATCAAGGAGCCGGGGCGTGTCTCTTTCCCCGCAGTCCTCCAGCATCAATACAATCTCTTGTGTTTGGCCGTGTCTGCGCCGGAAGTGGATCAAGAGGTTGCGGAGGTACCCTCTGATGAAGCTGAAAAACCCCGCAAAGCGGTCCCTCTCGAGATCGAACCTGCGCGGAAGTAAGCAATGCTCGTTTTGAGCGCGTGAGGTGCCGGGAAACCGGTAGATATTTAAATGTGGCATAAAAATTTAAAGATCTGTAAATGAGGGTGTTACAGAGCTTGTGAAATTTTTCACAAATTCCCCTTGTGAAACAATTCACCTGCTCATAAGACTTGCCCAGCGATGGCAAACTTTTTTCCCCGTTGGACAAACTTATTGCCGCTGAAAATTGCGGTTTGTCTTGGTGCATTAGGAGCCGGCGTAGTTGCCGGAATCACTTACTATGCAACTCCCAAGGCTCAGAGAGTCGGCTACCAACCCACTCAACCCATTCATTTTGACCACAATCTCCACGTGAGTCAGCTGGGTTTGGATTGCCGTTACTGCCACAGCTTTGTTGAGCATTCCGGTCACGCGAACGTGCCTTCCGCAAACACTTGCTGGAATTGTCACCAACACGTTAAGAAAGGCTCGCCCAAGCTCGCAGCTCTTCGTGCGGCCATGGGGGTCGATGAATTTCACAGTCCGATCATGGACGCCAGTGGAAACCCGGTCGACGGCAAGCCCATCGAATGGGTCCGCGTCCACAAGGCTCCTGATTACGTCTACTTCAACCACTCGGCTCACCTCAATCGCGGAATTTCCTGCGTGAGCTGCCACGGCGAGGTCAACAAAATGGAGAAAGTCTACCATGCCGAGAGTCACTCGATGGGATGGTGTCTCGAGTGTCACCGCGCCCCCGAGAAGCACCTTCGTCCGCTCGAGGAGGTCTTTAACCTCAACTACGATCCCAAGATTTATCTGCAAGACAACGAAGTCATCGACACAGAGGGCTTGATCGTTGGAAAAGGAGAGCGAATCGAAGAACCTGAAGATTTTGGCAAATTCCTCCGCCTTCACTGGGGAGTTCAGCCCAAGGAGTCCTGTGCGACTTGTCACCGTTAAATTTACCTGCCCGAGATGAGCAAACGCGTCTGGAACCCACCTGTCACTCCGAATAAAGGAGATACCACCACCGCTTGGCGTAGTGTCGGCGAGAAGGAAGGCTCCGAGAGCTTCCGCAACCTCCTTGACCGGGAATTTCCGCAAGGAGATACTCTTAACGAGGAGGAACAGAAAGTCTCCCGCCGGAATTTCACCAAACTCATGGGGGCCTCAAGCGCTCTTGCCGGACTGGGTTTGGTGTCTTGCCGCCGCCCGGAATCCTACATCGTGCCTTACAAGAAAGCTCCCGAGTGGATTATCCCGGGAACGCCGCTTTTTTACGCCAGCACCCGGCCTTCAGCAGCTGGTGCCATTCCCCTGGTGGTCACGACTTACGAAGGTCGTCCGACCAAGCTCGAGCCTAATCACGATCATCCCGATGCTTCCGGAACCTGTGCCCAGACCCAGGCTTCTGTTCTTGATCTCTACTCGCCATCGCGCTCCCGCAAGATCCTCAAGGGAGGCAAAGAGGCGACAATGAGTGAGCTGAAATCGTCACTCCAATCCCTCGATCTCTCCAAGACTGCCCTGGTCTTTGGTAACGATGATTCTCCGACCCGCAACCGCCTTGCCAAAGGGCTTGCCGGAAAGGGAGCGACCTTGATTTCCTACGAGGCTATTTCCGGTGAACCCCTCGACGCCGGCGTTTCACACGTCGTTGACTTCGAAAAGGCAACCCGCATTCTCTCGCTCGATTGCGATTTCCTCGGAACGGATCCTGTCGGGAATTCCAAGGCCTTCTCGAAGAAGCGCCAGGGTGGAAACGAAAATTACGATCAGGAGCACGACGTCGATGCGGGCAAGATGAACCGCCTCTACCAGGTGGAGACTCAATTCAGCCTGACCGGCGGAATGGCAGATCACCGTCTCCGCGTGGCTCCGAGCCAGGTTGCCGTGGTCGCCGGAGCGATTGCTTCCGCCATGGGGATTGGAAGCTTCAAAGCGACTGAGAAGGAAAAAGCGGCTCTTTTTCCGGGTGCCGAAAATCCGGGCAAGGAATTCGATCAATGGATCGCCGAGTGCAAAAAAGATCTCGAGGGGGCCGGAAAAGGGGCCCTTGTGCTCGCCGGATCCCGTCAGAGCCAGGCTGTCAAGCAACTCGCTGCCGTCCTCAACCAGAAATTGGGATCCGGGGCGGTGCGCGCCGTCAAAACAGATCTCGGACAATATGCTTCGCTCGCTGATCTTGCCACCAAGCTCGAGAGCGGCGTGGTGGAAAACGTCATTTTCCTCACTCCATCGAATCCTGTTTTCGATGCCGATGGCTTCGCCGAGACTCTCGGGAAGGCCAAGGTTTCCGTCCATTGGGGGCTCCGCACCGATGCGACCGCATGGGCCTGTGACTGGCACATTCCTGCTGCCCACTATCTCGAAAGCTGGGGTGATGCCCGCACCGAGACCGGTGTCCTTTCACTGATCCAGCCGATGATCCTGCCTCTTTATGGAGGACTTTCCGAGCTCGATCTCCTGCACGTTCTCGGAGGAGGGGACCTGCCCAAAGGTGAGTTTTTTCCCGCCATGGGTGAAGTCAAGACGACACTGGCCGAAATCACTGGCAAGTCGGATGACGAAACCTGGCGCAACGCTCTCACCAATGGCTTTGTTGAGGGCACTTCATACCAACCTGGGGAGCTCAGTGTGATCGCACCTGAGATTGAGCATGTTGATTTGCCGTCTCCAAAGGCTCTGGAAGTGGTGTTCGCCACCGATGCTTCCGTTCTCGACGGCCGCTTCATCGACAACGCCTGGCTTCAGGAATCTCCTGATCCCGTCACCAAGTTGACCTGGGATAACGCCGCTCAGATCTCTCCGGTTACCGCGAAAGAACTCGGTATCTATGACCGCGTCATTGCTCTCGAGCCAAAAACTCCGCTGATGCGCATCGGCACGGAGGTGAAGGTTTCTAAGCGTTATGAGACCGGTGAAGGCGAGGGGAATCACTCGCCGATGATCAATCTCAACGTCAATGGTCGCGAAATCCGCGTCCCGGTTGTCATTGCCTATGGTCACGCTGACAATGCAATTACTCTCCCGGTCGGTTACGGCCAGGCTGCCGATGACGGTCGCGATGGCGCTGTTAAATTTGACGAGTCCAAGCCTGTAGTCGGCCATGTGGGCCTCAACACCGGCTTCAACGCATATGCGCTTCGGGCCGCCGATACTCCCTACTTTGCTTTCCGCGGTGTTGTTTCGACGACCGAAGAAAAGTATCCGGTCGCGCTCACTCAAGAGCACAACTCGATGTATGGACGGGCTCTTGCCCGCGAGGTTTCCACCGACACCCTTGAAGGCAAGGGGGATTTCCAGAAGCAGATGAAGAACGTCAAGAAGCAGGGAATGGATTCCCACGCTCCTGACAACATCTCACTTTACAAGCCGGAGGGCAGTGAAACCTGGTACAAGACCGAACTTGCCAAGAAGACCCACCTTGCTGATGAAATTCACCAGTGGGGGATGGCAATCGATCTCAACACTTGCACCGGTTGCAATGCTTGTCTTGTGGCCTGTCAGGCCGAGAACAACATTCCGGTTGTTGGAAAAACCCAGGTCGCGATGGGACGTGAAATGCACTGGATCCGCATGGATCGCTACTTTGCCTCTCAGGAACATCCCGTGGAGCACGGTCATGTGAATCACTCCAAGGAAAATCCCGAGTGGGTCACCCAGAACCCCGAGTCGATTCCCCAGCCGGTCGCCTGCGTCCAGTGCGAGATGGCTCCTTGCGAGACCGTTTGCCCGGTGAATGCCACTGTTCATACCGAAGAAGGTTTGAACTCAATGGCTTACAACCGTTGCATCGGAACCCGCTACTGCGCCAACAACTGTCCCTACAAGGCTCGTCGCTTCAATTTCTTCGACTACAACAAGCGCAACCCGCTCATCAAAGGCAACCTTTACAAAGGACCATTCGGTGAGAAGCAGGTGGGTGAGGCTCCTTCGAAGCAGCGCAACCCGAACGTCACCGTCCGCATGCGTGGTGTCATGGAGAAGTGCACCTACTGTGTGCAGCGTCTCGAGTCAGCCAAGATCAAGCAGAAGCAGCAACAGAAGGTCAACAAATACGCGGCTGGCAAGAAGTCGCACGAAGTTGCCGTCAGTCGCACCAAGGATCTCCGGGTCAAGACCGACAGCGTCAAAACTGCCTGTCAGGACGCCTGCCCGACCGACGCAATTTCCTTTGGCAACCTCCTCGATAACAATTCCAAGGTGGTTCGTGCCAAAGGTAACGTTCTTGACTCCGTCAAGATCATCCAAGGGCCCGACTACAAGGAGATCAACGGCAGCAACCGTAACTACGATCTGCTCCAGTACATCAACACCCGTCCGCGCACGAGCTACTTGGCCCGTGTTAAGAATCCGAATCCTGACATGCCTGATGCGAAGTTCCTCGGACAGGCAACCATCAACATTCACTAATCTGAGAATCCTTTCCAGCGACTGAAACCCATGGCCGAAGCGACCACACAGTCTGAGAACAACACGAACGGGATTAAAATTCCCGTCCTCCAGCGCGAGGAGTTGATTCTCAATAAACGTTCCTACCACTGGATCACCGAGCGGATCTGCGGCGTTGTCGAAGGCCGGCAGCCCTTCCTTTGGTGGATCCTTTTCATCCCCTCGGCCCTCATCGCCCTCGTCGGCGTTGTTGGAGGTTTGACTTATCTGGTTTCGACCGGTGTCGGAGTCTGGGGCAATACCAACCGCGTCATGTGGGGGTGGCCCATCGTGAACTTCGTTTTCTGGATTGGTATCGGACACGCCGGAACGCTGATTTCCGCGATTCTCTTCCTAACCCGTCAAAATTGGAGAACTTCAATTAACCGGGCTGCCGAAGCCATGACCATTTTTGCGGTGATGTGTGCCGGTATCTTCCCGGCCTTCCACGTGGGACGTGTCTGGATGGCGTGGTTCCTCGCTCCTATCCCGAACTCCAACGCGATCTGGCAGAACTTCAAGTCACCACTCCTTTGGGACGTCTTCGCGGTCTCGACTTACTTCACAGTTTCCCTGATCTTCTGGTTCCTGGGGATGGTTCCCGATCTCGCAACCATTCGCGATCGTTGCAAGCCGGGCATCCGCAAGTTCATGTATGGAATCTTCTCGTTGGGTTGGCGTGGAGGTAATCGCCAGTGGAGCCACTACGAGATGGCTTACCTGCTCCTTGCTGCGCTCTCCACTCCGCTCGTTCTCTCGGTGCACTCGGTGGTTTCTTTTGACTTCGCAACTTCGGTTGTTCCCGGATGGCACACCACCATCTTCCCGCCTTACTTCGTGGCGGGTGCGATCTTCGGTGGATTCGCCATGGTGCTAACCATCATGATTCCCGCGCGGGCGCTTTACGGTCTGCATGACATGATCACGATGAAGCACATCGATAACATGGCCAAGATCATCCTCCTGACCGGAACGATTGTTGGTTATGCCTACTTGATGGAGCTTTTCATCGCCTTCTACTCGGGCGCCAAGTATGAGGGCGCCGCTTTCCTCTTCCGAATCGACGGACCCTACTGGTGGGCGTATTACTGCATGATGGGATTGAACGTTCTCTCCCCGCAGATCTTCTGGTTCAAGAAATGCCGCGAAAACCTATGGGTCGTGATGGCCGTTGCGATGTGTGTGAACATCGGAATGTGGTTCGAGCGCTTTGTGATTATTGTCACTACCCTGGCCCGGATGTGGCTGCCAGGTGACTGGAAAACATACAGCCCGAGCGGCGTCGATGTTCTCACCTTCGTGGGAACCATCGGCATGTTCCTCGCGCTCTTCCTTCTTTTCCTCCGCTTCCTCCCGTGCATCAACATTGCCGAGGTGAAGTGGACCTTAAAAGAAAGCGACGCTCACGATGAAGACAAGAAGGCTCATCCTGATGATGGCATCGAAGTGATTGAGGCCTACCAATACGAATTACACGAAAATCCCGAGGGCTCCGCTCGCGAGGCCGGGATCAAAATCGAAAAATCAACTGCCGAGAGCTAATGAGCACGAAAGTCCGCAGAGTTTACGGCTACCTTGCCGAATTCAAAAATGCCTCGCAGCTTTACAAGGCTGCCGAGAAAGTCCGCGATGCCGGATTCAAAAAGTGGGATTGCTACACGCCCTATCCGGTTCATGGATTGGATGATGCGATGGGAGTGAAGCGCTCGGTTCTTCCTTACTTCGTGTTTTTCGGAGGCCTGACCGGCTTTCTGACTGCCATCGCTTTGGCATACACCACCCAGGTGGGGCTCTATCCGACGGTGGTGCAGGGGAAACCCGCCAACATCTTCACCACGGCGGCCTTCTTCCCGGTGATGTTTGAGCTTACCATTCTCTTCTCCGGCTTCACTGTTCTCTTCGGGCTTCTCGCGCTGATGGGCTTGCCTCGCTGGAACCACCCGATCTTCGCAAGCAAACAATTTGCCCGTGTCACCGATGATAAATTCTTCATCGCGATCGAGGCCCGTGACGCCAAGTTTTCCGCCGAGAGCACCAAGGCTCTTCTTGCTGAAATCGGCGGCGATAACATCGAACTCGTGGAAGACGATTCCGAGTAAACCATGAAATACTTTTTCCTCTCTCTCATCGCTCTTTCGATCCTCGTGGTCGGGGTGTTCGGATTCCGTGGCGACAAATTCTCGCAGGCGCCCATCCAGGTTTTTCCTGACATGGATGATCAGGACAAGGTCAAAGCCCAGACTCCCGATTCCTTCTTTGCCGATGGCATGGGATCACGAAAGCCGGTCATGGGAACGATTCCTCGCAATGCGCAGGCCGGAGTTATGCCCGTTGAGTTTGGTGCCGGTCGTGCCGGATACTATTTTGATGGAAAAAAAGACGGCACTTTTGGAAACGGCCTTCCTGATGATCTGAAGATCGGGAGCGAGGCTGACATGACCGGCCTTTTGGGACGTGGAGAAGACATGTTCAACGTCCATTGTGCGATTTGCCACGGCAAGGCTGGTGACGGGAAGGGCGTGGTTGGCTACCATCTTGGCAAGGTCGGCGTCACTGTCCCAAGTCTTTATGCTTTCCCGCAGGACAAGTTTCCTGATGGCTACATTTACGAGGTCATCTCAAACGGCAAAGGTCTCATGGGAGGGTACAAACATAATCTTCCTGTTCGCGACCGATGGGCCATCGTTTCCTACCTTCGCGCACTTCAGGCTTCCGCCAAATAACACTTTCATCTGACTCAATACGACATGGCACATCAAGTGACATCAAAAGACATCCCGATCAACGGGGAGCATCTGGAGAAGGGCAAAATTGCAACGCTCCAGATGATTTGCGGCGGTATCGGTGGCCTCGGTCTCATTGCGAGCATCATTTATCTGATCGTCGGGAGTGGGCAGGCCCACGGCAGCTATGCTTTCTCGTGGCTCTTCGCAGTCTTCTTCATCACGACCATCGTGCTCGGTGGTTGCTTTTGGACCTTCCTCCACAACCTCTCGAACTCGGGGTGGGGGACATCGGTTCGGCGTCTCATGGAGAACCTGGGATTTGTTTTCCCATTCCTGGTCGTCTTCTTCATTCCGTTTCTTTTCCCCAACGTTCAGCAGTATCTTTACGAGTGGATGACCGCTTATCGCGATGTTGTTGGAGATAGCGGAAATGCCAAGGAGGCACTCTTGCACGACTCCGACCCTCACAATCATCTTCTTGCCGCGAAGGTCTTCTATCTCGAGCCTCTCTTCTGGTATGGGCGTTTTGTGTTTTATTTTGCCGGTCTTGGGTTCTTCATCTTCCTGGTTCGCAAGTTTTCGATCGCGCAGGACACCGATGACAAGCCGGGCACCAAGAATCTCTTCGCCGCCCGCAAGCATTCTTCGTGGAGCATGATCATCTTCGGTGTCACCCTGACCTTCCTCGCACTCGATTTCGTGATGGCTCTCGATTACTCATGGTTCTCGACGATGTTTGGGGTCTACGTCTTTGCCGGATCTGCTTTGAACTCGATGGCTGTTCTCATCCTGACCGGGATCTTCCTTCAGAAGATGGGTTACCTCAAAAATGTGGTCACGCAGGAGCATTACCACATCATGGGTAAGCTTTGCTTCGCCTTCACCGTCTTCTGGGCCTACGTTTCCTTCTCCCAGTTCTTCCTGATCTGGTATGCCAACATCACCGAGGAGACCCGTTACTTCCTCCTGCGGAACACCGAGAACTGGAACATTCTTAGCCTGATGCTTGTCTTCATGCACTTCGGGCTCCCATTCCTGGCGCTCCTCCGGTCGGACGTGAAAAAAAGCGCGAAGTTCATGACGATCTTCTGTTTCTACATCCTCTTCATGCACGTTCTGGATGTCTATCACATGATCATTCCCGAGCGTGGGCCATCTGTCGGGCTTGTCATTGATCACCATCCGCAGCTCTGGATTTCCGGTTCATGGCTGGGTGATATCCTTGCGCTTGTTATCGCTGTCTGTGCCTTCCTGTTCCTCTATCTCCGGAATCTGACTTCGGCAGCTCTTTACCCTCACCGCGACCCTCGCATTCTCGAGTCCGCAAATCTTCACAACTAAAGGTCATGGATCACACCCGCGACAATCCTCTCAAACGCTTCACTGCCTTCTGGATCGCCATCTTGCTGGTGACCTCTTTCGGCATTGCTCTCATCATCACCCAGCCATTTGCGCCGGATAAAACCGACAAAGCTTATGAGATGATGGGCGAGGGACGTCTTGAAATTAAGGAGGAAATCGACCGCGTCCAGGACGATGCCCTCAACGAGGCCGCTCTTGCCGAGGCTCTCCAGGCGCAAATAAAGTCCTTCGGTCAGAATAAGGAGAGCAAAGGTAGCATGCCTGTTCCAGGTGCTGCACCTGCTCCGGCACCCGCCGAAAAACCCGCTGAATAAAAATTTCCCAGGCTCAAACCCGCAAATTTCCATGTCTGAGACCAACTCCACCGCAGATTCCAGGGACGTCGTTTTACGCTCGTCGATCGACCGCTCTCTTCGTCATCCCGTGATGTTCTTCTTCACGAGTGGTGCCGTCTGGCTTGCGCTTGCCATCGTCCTCGGACTGGTGGCTTCCGCCAAAAAGCACAGTCCGGAATTCCTCACCTGCTTTTCCTGGCTGGATGCAGGCAAGGTGGATGCTGCTCACATGAGCGCGATGATTTATGGATGGGGGCTTCAAGCCGCTTTCGGAATCATCATTTGGCTGATGGCCCGACTTTCCCGCAAGGAGTGCACCGCCGCCGGCGTCATCCTCTGGGCGGGACATGCCTGGAATGCTGCCGTCTTCTACGGCGTTGTTCGTATTATGATGGGCGAGGGCTCGGGCGTGACTTACATGGAGTTTCCCAGCGAGGTGTGGCCTGTATTGTTGCTTTGCTACAGCGTCATCACAATTTGGTCATTGATTCAGTTTCAGGTCCGTGACGCGGGTCACGTTTATGTGAGCCAGTGGTATCTCCTGGCCGGCCTTCTCTGGTTTCCCTGGATTGCGGTGACGGCCTGGGTCTTTGTTTTCCTCATGGATGGTCATCCTTTGATGGTGACCGGTGTGGCAGCTTGGTTCAAAGGAACCCTTTTCTCTCTCTTCTTCCTCCCGGTTGCCCTTGCCAGTTCATACTATCTTGCCCCAAAGGTGACCGGTCGTCCGGTCTACAGTTACAATATTGCTCTCTTCGGTTTCTGGTCATTGGCAGTCTTCGGACCATGGGCGGGGATGCAGAAGCTTGTTGGTGCTCCGGTTCCCCAGTTTCTTCCTTATGCGGGAGCGGCATCAATGATTCTTATTCTCATTCCGGCCATTGCAGTTGGTTACAACATTATTAGAACGGTAATCGGGAACAGCGAGGTCGTTGCGGAGAGTCCCTCTCTTCGGTTCACCGCTGCTGGCATCGTCCTCTTTATCGTCTTCGGTGTTTTATCCGTTCTTCTTCACACCGTTCCGGCCATGAAGTTGACCCAATTCAGCTACACTGGATATGGGTTTGATATTCTCGGACTCTACGGCGTATTCTCACTCTGCTCGTTCGGAGCAATTTACTTTATCGTTCCCAGGATCACTCGGCGCGAGTGGCTTTCCCGTCGCTTCATCAAGTGGCACTTCTATTGTTCACTTTATGGTGTCTCCTCCATCGTTCTCTGTGCTGTCATTGGGGGATTGACCCAGGGCCAGGGAATCGAGGATCTCAGCCAGCCTTTCGGCACCATGGCCGAACGAGCCAGCCAGGTCGGTTGGGGTGTCACCCTCGCTTGGGCTTTTCTTCTGATTGCCAATCTTTTCTTCTGCCTCCACTTGCTCCTGATGTGGGCTCGTCTTGGCCGTCGCTCTTCACACCCGACTCTTCTCAAGGCACATCACCCGGAAAGTCCGCACGGACCGGAGGGTGAGGTCGATAATTACAGCTCCGCCTCTGCCTAAAATTTCAGTTCTCCATAACCATGACTTTCAAAGCATTCATTATCGGTCTCCTAGGAACCTTCGGTATTCCCTGGTTGCTCCTGGTGGTGATTCCGTATTCAACCATGCGGAGTCTTGAGCCTGTCGAGTATGGTCAAAACTCCGAGCTCGCCGGTGCATTTGTGCCCAAGCGCGATGGTCGGATCAAGGAGGGCTCGAAGATCTTCGGTCAGGAGGGGTGTGCCCTCTGCCACACCCAGGTGATTCGTCCCACCTATGCCGGCAATGACGTTCACCGGGGTGAGTGGGCCGGTCTTCGGAAGAGCAGTAGTGTCGACGAGGACACCCGTCGTGAGACCATCGTCCAGGATTACCAACAGGAAGATGTGGCTCACATTGGCCAGACCCGCGTTGGACCTGATCTTTCGAATTTCGGGCGCCGTGTAGAGCATTACCTCAGGGTGAATAAAAGCACCCGCACTCCCGAGCAATGGACACTGATGCACCTCTACAATCCCAAGGGTGTTCCTCGTTATGAGGTCCCCGAGACCGATGAGCAAATTGTCACCGCCTGGAAGTCGGCCTGCCCGCCAAAGTCCGGACTTTTTGATAAGGTCGAGGTGCACGGAGCAGGACATGGCACCTTGCCAGTCGATATTGAAGAGGGGATGGGGATCAAGCCCACTGATCGTGCCCGCGCTCTTGCCAGCTACCTTGTTTCCCTCAAGAAAGACACTCTCGGGAACCCGCTTCCCGAAGCTCTTAATTACAATCCAAAGGCCCCTCAACCCGAAGAATAGTCATGTCTGATTCATCATCATCAAGTGATCTCCGTCCGGATTTGGACGAATCGATCAACGTTCAGGATGCACACGGCGCTCTCAAGGGCGATCCGGCCGCGGGTCGTGAGAAAACCGTTCGTGAGAACGGCATGGAGGCTGTCTCCCTCTGGCTTGTTTTGATCTCTGCGATTGTGGTTCTCGCAGCCGGCGCGGTGATGGGTCAGGGAGGTTCGTTCTTCGGATATGGTGAGTTGATCATAGACGGGTACATGCGGGAGCCTTCTCCGGTTCCACAGGAGGAGCCCAAGGTGCCTATTGCGGCGCTCGCCTTGTTTCAGAAGGAAGGTAAGAAGGTTTATGGCACCTGTGTGGCTTGTCACCAGGACAGCGGCCTTGGCCAAACCGGTCAGTTTCCGCCTCTTGCCGGATCAGAGTGGGTTCTCGGGAGTACCGAGGCGCTCTCACTGATCATCCACAATGGAGTTGCGGGTCCGATTGAGGTTGCCGGGACGCAATACAACGGCAACATGAGTGCCTTCGGAGCGAACTTGAACGCCAAGGAACTCGCAGCTCTCATGACCTATATCAGGACTTCCTGGGGGAATGATGCCAGCATCGTCTCACCTTCCATGGCCGCCAACGCCCTTGAGATTTCCAAGAAGCGCGGTGGTGCCCAAACAAGTGCCGAAGAGTTGAAAAAATCACATGACAAGATGCTTCCCGGTGACATCTTGGCGCCGGACACCTTGTTGGATCCGGAAACTTGGGAGCCTGTCGCGCCCGAGGAGTAACTTTTAACACCGACCATAGATATTAGCATGAGTACGGACGCCCACGATCATCACGACGACCACCATCACGTTCTTCCCTGGTGGAAGAAATACTTCTTTTCAACCGATCACAAGACCATCGGAATTCAGTATGGCCTCGCTGCTGGTGCCTTTCTGCTTTTCGGATTCTTTTTGATGATCGTGATGCGCTGGAGCATCGCATATCCCCATGAGCCGCTTCCCGGCTATATGAGCTGGATGTTCACTGATGGCTGGAAGGCCCGCTGGTTGGACGACGGAAAAGTGACTGGTGAAACCTACAATATGTTCGGTGCGATGCATGGAACCATCATGGTTTTCCTTGGAGTTGTGCCCCTCGGTTTTGCCGCTTTCGGCAACTACGTCACACCGCTCCAGATTGGTGCTCCCGATATGGCTTTTCCGAAGCTGAACATGGCGAGTTTCTGGGTTTACCTCGCTGGTGGTCTCGTGATGTGCGCCAGTTTCTTTATGGAATCCGGAGCGGCCAAGTCAGGCTGGACCAACTACTCTCCCTTGGCGGGGTATGCCGACAAGCAGATCGTGAATCAGTTTCTGGCGGGCCAGACCCAATGGCTGATCGGCTTGGTCCTCCTAATCACCTCATCCCTCCTTGGTTCGGTGAACTTTATCACCACCATTATCCAGCTCCGTGCCAAAGGTCTGACCTGGATGCGCCTTCCATTTTTTGTTTGGGCGATGCTCGTGACCGGTTTTCTCCTCTTGCTGGCATTCCCGCCTCTTGAAGCTGCTGGCATCATGCAGCTGATGGACCGCGTGACAGGTTCCAGTTTCTTCATGCCCTCCGGCCTTTACTCGGCCTCAAGCGGAGCGGCCATGGATCTTTCCG
Source organism: Verrucomicrobiia bacterium (assembly GCA_030432565.1). GTDB lineage: Bacteria > Verrucomicrobiota > Verrucomicrobiia > Verrucomicrobiales > Akkermansiaceae > SW10. The sequence goes on from JAUIGV010000015.1 coordinate 114,312, forward strand.
GTTCCGGAAGTCCTCTTCTTTTCCAGCACCTTTTCTGGTTCCTGGGTCACCCTGAGGTCTACGTTCTTCTTCTTCCTGCCATCGCTTGTGTTGCCGAGATTATACCCTGCAACACCCGCAAGCCTCTTTGGGGATACAAGCCCATGGTTTGGGCGGTCATTGTTCTCGGTTTCCTTTCCTTCATCGTTTGGGCCCACCACATGTATCTCACCGGGATGGGGCCTGTGATCTCCACGTTTTTCCAGACCACGACGGTTTTGATCTCCGTTCCTTCGGTGATCCTGCTGACGTCGATGATCATTTCACTCTGGGGTGGTTCGATTCGCTTCACCATGCCCATGATTTGGGCGGCAGCGTTCCTGCCGATGTTTGGAATCGGTGGTCTCACCGGCCTGCCCTTGGCCTTCAACCTTGCCGACCTCCACCTCCACGACACCTACTATGTGATTGGTCACTTCCACTACGTGGTCGCTCCTGGAATTCTCTTCGGCCTCTTTGCCGGTGTTTATCATTGGTATCCCAAGATGACCGGTCGCTTCATGGATAACTTCCTGGGCCACCTTCACTTCTGGCCGTCCTTGGTCTGCATGAACCTTCTCTTTTTCCCGATGCTCACGCAGGGAATGGCAGGTTTCCACCGTCGTTGGTACAACGGAGGCGAGGGCTACATCGAGAAGGGTGCCGAGGGCGTGAATGTCTTTGGTCTTACCGTGGCCGAGAAGATTTCGCTCAACGAGATCATGACCGGAGCGGCGATTGCTCTTGCGATTTTCCAGCTGCCTTTCCTCGTTAATATGTTCATCAGTTACTTTTGGGGTAAGAAGGTGACCAGCGACAACCCATGGGATGCGACCACGCTCGAGTGGGCCACTCCGACTCCTCCGGGACACGGAAACTTTACCTTCGAGCCTGCAATCTATCGTGGACCCTACGAATACAGCCGTCCGGACCACGACTCTGATTTCTTCCCCCAGTGGGAGGAGCCCAAGCGCGATGCTCCGGCTGAGACGCCCGAGGTGAAACCTGAAAAGGAAACGACCGAGGCCTAGTGCCGACATTTCTCCACTGACCAACTTTTTCTCGATCCATGGAAATTCCATTCATTGTAAACGCCCGAAAAGATACCGGACTCTTCAACTCGAAGGTCGGCATCTGGCTCTTCCTGGCCTCCGAAGTCACCCTGTTTGGCGGCTTGTTCTCGGGCTATCTCTTCCTGCGGCTTTATGCTGACTATCCATGGCCTGAGCGTGCCCTCCCGGTTCTTCCAGGCTTGATCAACACCTTCGTGCTGATTGGCTCCTCGGTCACGGTGGTTTTTGCGTGGGCTGCCTTGAAGATGCGGGAATGGAGAAAGTTCCAGATCTACATGGCGATCACGCTGGTTTGTGCCGCCCTCTTCATGGTCCTCAAGGGGATCGAGTATAGTGCCAAGTTTGGTCACCAGGCCGTCCGAATCCAGGGTGGAGGTCCGGTGCAAGACAACACCATCGTTGAGGGTCACCTTCACTATGCCAAACTCAACGAGGAAGGCCTCATGGAAGAGGTCGACAAGGGCAGCAAAAATGATGAAGGTGTGTTCAAGGCTAACCGTGTTTTGGTAAAGGCTTCGGAATTCACTTTTGTCCTCACTCGTCCAAGCCATGAGGCCTACGTCGAGGAAATCCTTAAGCAGGCTGGCGATAGTAAGATCACCCTCGCTGAGAACTATCAAGTCATCGATAAGGATGAACTCCGTGCGGGTGAAATGAATCGCGACCAGCTGGTTAACAGCGAGGCCGCACTCGTCGCTGAAAAGGGGAGTGAACTTTCCATCGATCTGCTTGATGAACTCGAAGATGCGTTCCTTGAGGCCCGCTCACACGACCGTAAGGTCCGGACCGAGTTTCTTGCGGCATCCTGGGACTGGATTCGGAATGAGAAGGGCGAGGAGGAGGCCTCCACCTACGTTGTTGAAAAGGAGATTTGGAAAGAGCGTCGGGCCGAGGATGCCGAAAAGATCAAGGTTCTGACCCTTCGCGCGCCTTCAGAGGTGACTTTTAAAGTGGATCCTCCTTTTACTCTTGTTCTTGAGCCATCTGATCTCGTCAAGAAGGTTAATGTCGGTGATCCAAGTGCCAAGCTTCGCGATGACACTCTTGTCACAGGGAACGTTCTTCCCAGCCCAATGATCATGGGTGTTGATGCCCTCGACTTCCGGACCACCGCCCAGCGGGCCGAAGCGGAAGGCCTTGATCCACTCCCTGTCATCGAAGGCACCTGGTTGCTCACCCACAAAGGGCACCACGATGGTCATGATGACCATGCCGAGGGTGAAGAGGTGGATGATCGCAATGAGTTCAAAAAGATCTGGGATTGCCATATGGCTTGGCTGGACGTTGAAAAGGCCCGACTTGCCGAAAAGGATCGTGAGCCAACGGCAAACGACAAGTTTCGTGTGAACTGGGATCAGATCCTCGCCTATCAGAACCTCGACTACGATGTCGAGAAGGTGAAGGCGGCTTCCAAGGATAAGTCTCTCAAACGAACTGGATTGTTTGATTTCAATGCGATGGCCGGTGCAAATCACAAGACCCCGGACAAAGAGTTTCCTGACCTCCATTTCCCGCACCTTGAGATTCCTCGTGCCAATGTGGGATTTGAGTCATCGTTTACTCCAAAGTGGAATACCTACTATGCAATCTACTTCACCATCACCGGCCTCCATGGTCTTCACGTGATTGGTGGAGCTCTGGTGCTTGGATACTATCTGTTCTTTGGGCGCAAAATGTATGAGTCCAATCCGGAGTGGCTGGCAAACCGCGTTGAGGTGGGAGGTCTCTTCTGGCACTTCGTGGATCTTGTTTGGATCTTCCTTTTCCCGATCCTTTACCTGATGTAATCCATCTCAAATTTGTTAGATTTTTAAACGTAAAAACTCATGGCTGATTCTATCGAAGAAGTAAAAAAAGCGAAGAAGCTCTACATGTTCATCGGGACATTGTTGTTCTTCTTTACGGTTATCACCGTCATGGTGGCGACTGTCGAGTGGTTGGATTTTGGCGACCACGGATTTGACGGCGTTGATGCGACGATTGGTCTTTGCATTGCAGCCTTCAAGGCCTCGCTGGTGATGCTCATTTTCATGCACCTCAACCATGAGCGCCCGCTGATCTATTTTGTCTATATTCTCGGATTAGTGATGGCATTTTTCTGTATGTGGTTGATTGGTTGGTCCAAGAGCGATCCGATACAGTTCGGTAATGAAACTTACAGCGACGGTTTTTACGATTTGTCCAAGCCTGCAACTGAGGTCCATGGGCATGGTGCCCAAGAAAAATAACCCCACCAAATTATGTCGATCAAAGGATTCCATCTTATCTTCATTGCGATTGCCGCTCTCTTTTGCGCCGGATTTGGCGTTTGGGCGATCTTTCTCGATGAACAATCGACGGGATCCGGCGTCAAGGTTTTCGGTGGGATTACCCTGGTCGCTTCTGTTGTTCTGATCGTTTACGGCTTCTATTTTCGACGAAAGTCAAAAGACATCATTGTCTAATCCCCAACCCCGGAAATTCACATCATGACCTCATCATCGATTCTAGCTTGTGCGACCTGTGCAAATGCCTTCAAGCATGGAGGTGAAGACGCGGCGGGGTGGGCAATTGCCCTGATGCTTTTCGTGATTATTCCGCTCGTGACCATGGTGGTCTGGTTTATGGTCAAGATCGCAAAGCGTGAGCGCGCCGGTCTGGACTCCCAATATTGCGACGACTACGTTGCTCCTTCCAACAACTCTTAAAAACTCTCCATTCCATGTTTACCGCACTCAATTGGTCAAAATGGCTCGGGATTCCCGAGAATTACTCCGATCACGGTGGCAATGTTGACCACCTCATCGATATTGTTCACTGGTTCATGTTTGCGCTCTTCGTGGGCTGGACTTTGTTCTTCCTCTTCTGCCTTTGGAAGTTCCGGGCGTCCAAGAATCCCAAGGCCAGCTATCATGGCGTGACCAATCACGTTTCCAGCCACCTTGAGATTGGGGTGGTAATTATCGAGGCTGTTCTTTTGCTGGGATTCGCCTTTCCCCTCTGGTGGGAGCGGACCGATAGCTTCGACGAGGTCCAGCAGACCGACCCGGCCCGGGTTCGGGTGGTGGCTTACCAGTTTGGTTTCAGTTACCACTATCCCGGTGAGGACGGCAAGTTTGGCCGGATTGACAGAACGCTAGTCAGCAAGCCGGGCGACCCGTGCATTGACCCTGATGATCCGAACGGCTACGACGATTTTGTTTCCGGTATTCTTAAGCTGCCAGTGAAGCGCAATGCCATCCTTCAGATCACTTCGACCGATGTCATTCACAACTACTCAATTATCCCGATGCGAATCCAGCAGGATGCTATTCCCGGTCGTGATATTCCAATGTGGTTTATGCCGACCAAGGAATTGGAGACTTATGTCGTTTGTGGACAGCTTTGCGGAGAAAACCATGCAAACATGCGTGGAGTGATGGAAGTGGTGAGTCAGAAGTCATTTTCGAGCTGGGCGGCAGAACAAAGCAAGGCCTCACTTGAAAAGTCCCAGGAGGCTCTCGAGGCTGACAAGGCGGGGCTTGCCAAGAATTAGTTAAAGTCACGGGTTTTTACCGAACGACCGGGATGCTGATCCCGGTCGTTTTTTTGTGCGCAGAAATGCTCGTTTTACAGCACTTGACCCCGGTGCTACATTTCTCTCCATGAACAAGATCGCCAGTTTCTTTTGTGTTTCGACTCTGCTGCTTGTTTCCTGTGCAGACCTTCTTGAGGTGCCAACGATCAAGCCGAAGGCCCGGAAGAAGTCTTCGAGGTTTAGTGAAGGGGAAAACGGGGTGGGTGGAATCGGAGGCAATGCCAATGCGCGAATTAAAAAAGAGAGTGAGGATGTCGCAGTTGGCAAAGCGCCGGTGGCTGCCGGGTTCTTGCCCGAGACGGTGGGTGATAATGTCATTGCCGGAGGGATGAAGCTTCCCTCCGACGAGGATTTTGACTGGGCTCCCATGGATTTGAAGACTGAGTTCAAGTTGGGCGATAAGTTCAAGAAACGTCCTAAAAAGGAGACGGCCTGGTATCAAAGCTATCAGGAGGCGCGCCGCGAATCGATGCGGGAAGGGAAGCCCTTGCTGATTTGGTTTACCAAGACGGGCAGTCCCGGGAGCCCGATGTGCGCGCGTCTGCAGCGAGAGGTTTTCGCAAAGGCGGATTTTGAAGAATGGGCCAAGGAAGAGTTGGTCCGTCTAAAAGTTGATGCTACCGGGGGCAAGAGGGAGGTGGATGAGTTTGGCCAGTTGACCGGCTCGGTCACGGCACGGCGGAAGTATGCCGAACGGCTCAAGGAGCAGTTCAATGTGCTGGGTTATCCGACCTTGGTTGTTCTTCAACCCGATGGAGCGGTATACACCCGCGAGCGAGGCTTTAGCCGGGGAGGAAAGTCGGAGTTGTGGGGGAAGCTCAAAAACGCAGCACTCACGATTGAGCACAATCGCGGAGTGTGGGAGAGAAAGATGGCCAAAAAAGGGTATCGCAAGTGGTTGGGAACGAATGATGAAGTTGTCTTTGCAAAGTTGACTCGTTACCAAAACGGGAATCTTTGGCTTACCGAGCCAGATGGTAATGTGATCAAAACATCCCAAAAGCACCTCTCCAAAGAGGACCGGGGGTGGATCATCGCCGAGAAGGAGAAAAGGGGACTCTGAGTTGAAAAAAAAGCGGCGCTCTTCCGGGCGCCACTTTTTCAAACGGCCATTGCCGAGCCAGCGACCTCAAGCCTCCTAGTTTGCGGTCTCGCTGGCCACGCGGATGAACATTGTCGGGGCATCGCCCTGGTAGGTGATGCTGAGTAGCTCGAAATCAGAGCCAAGATCGGAATCGCCAACAACAACCTCCAGTTCGGTACTCACCCAGGTTTGAAGATCGGCGCTGCGCTGGGCCACAAAACTGTAGATCGGGTCGTCGGTTCTCACATTAATTGAAACAGTGCCGGTAGAAGGATCAAGCAGGGTGACTGGTGCGATTCCCGGATCAGCGGGATTGCCGCCGAGGAGATATTCGTCGAGGTTGGAGAAAGAATCGCCGTCACTATCATCTCCGGGCAGGGCTCCGGCCAGCCCCAGATCAGCGAGGTAGGATTCAAATGCACTGAGAGTTCGGATGTAAGGAGTGAAATCCTGGGCTCGATCGACTTGCGACCCAAGCGGCGCAAAAAGATTCGGCGAGCCAAAGGTTGAGCCGGACGAGCCATCATCGTACCCCAAAACCGTGTCGGAGGCATCGTCGATTGGGGAGACCAGTGAAGAGGCATCGTTCTCGAGCTCAAGGATTTCGGTGCTACCCACGCCATCGAGCGGAGCCACGCCTTCACCGGCAGGCCCAAAGATCACGGTGCCGGAGGAGTCCTTGAGGACAAAAGCGGTGTTGCTGGAGTTAATGCGGATGTCATCGAGATTGCTGCCGGTGATGAATCCCGGGGTTCCCAGGTGGATATTGGTCCACGCGTAGCCGTCGGTGGCGATGTTGTTGACACGGTTGATTTCAGTATCGAGTCCACCGGCAGCGGTATTTCGCTCGATGAAGGTGAGCAAGGTGCCGTGGGAAACAGAAGACCAGGTAGAGGCATCGCTGAGAACAATCGTGGTGGCAGGAACAAATTTTCCAGAAGGCGCGATCTGCCCAACCTCAATGGTCCAGTCGGTGAGGTTGATGGTTCCGGGCGAGTCGTCACCGACCACTGCGAGTTCAAACCAGTTTCCCCCGTTTCCGACAATTCGGCCGAAGTGGGAGTCGGTTGCGGCGGGAGGGCCATCTTCGTCAACCAAGGAGTTGCCATCATTAAGAAAGCGATCGGGTTCGACCGCATTGTATTCGTTCAGGATGACCATGGGAGAAGGGTGGAGGACCTCTAGTTCGAAGATGAGGTAGCTCAGGTTGTTCGATGCGGCGCCGCTATCAATTTGGATTGATACTTCGTAGCTGCCCATATCAGCAGTGGTCAGAGGGCGGTTGTTGGTCAGGGTGAGAGTCGTTCCGTTTGTTGACATGTCGATGAAGTCCGGCATGGCGAGGCTGGTAAGGGTGTGGCTGGTGTTGAAGAAGTTGGCTTCCGCGCTGTAGCCTCCTCTGACGGCCTTGGTGGTGGAAATTGTGCTGATCTGAGGCGGGCTATTTACGGCCAGAAAGCCGTTGAAAAGCTGAACGATGGTGTCGTTGCTCCAGCGATTGGGACGACCGTATGAGGAGGAATTGACGTCATCATAATTGATATTTAGTGGATTGATCGAAGCCGAGGGGTTGGCCTCCAGCCGGAAGACTTCGCTGTCACCGACCGCGATGGGTTCGTCCCCGATGTTGTTGCCGTTGGTATCGGAGAGGGCGATGGTCTCCCCCGAGGGCCCGTAAATGATCTCATCCGCGGCGTTTTTCCAAACAAAGCGGGTGTTGTCACTGCCGATGGCTGAATTGACAGGGTGGGTGCTGTTGGCTTGATCGATAAGAACGGAGTCGTGCATCCAGATGTTTGTCCAAGCGTAGCCGTCGATGTTGAGGCGGGAAGTTTGGTTGAAGCTTGTCCCGAGGTAGCGATTTCCCTCGGAGAAAGTCAGAATGGTCCCGGCTGGAATACTGCCAAGCGCGACATGATCTGCGAGTTTGAGGGTCTGCGTGCTGTTGTCGTTTGTGATTTCGAGAGTCCATCCGCGGATGTCGGATTCCTGGGTGACGACAAATTCCACCCAGGCGCCACCATTACCCTCGATTCGGTTAAAGAAGGGGTCGAATGGTGCACCGGGATCAAGCTCGCCTCCGCCGCCAAGATATTCCTCGGGATTCACCGCATTGTATTCGTTTAATATGATGGGGCTCAGGGGCGCGAGCACATCAATACGGTAGGTTTGAGTCTCAGAAAGGCCGGTATTGTCGGTGGCGATGATTTGAAACGTGTGTGGGCCGATATCCGCGGTGGAGGGGGTGCCATTGAATCTGCTCACACCCATGTTTCCGGGGACCGGTTGGAGGGAAACCCAAGCCGGGGCATTGGAGAGCGACAGGGTGATGGTGTCTTCCGGGTTGGGGTCAAATGCTCGAACGCGGTATTCCGACACAAAGAGCGAGGAACCTGCAACAACGGCTGTTTGAAAGGGGGCCACAAAAAACGGAGGCAGGGGAGGTGGAATATCGGAGGAAATACCGGGAGAAGCGACATCTTCGCTGGGATCGTCACTTTCGTAGGCTCCGAGAACACCGTTGCTACTTAGGCCGCCGGGGATGGATTGGCCGTTGTTGTATTTGGCAAAGCTGACCCCCTCGGTGGCTGCGCCAAAAGTGTAGCGGTCAACCAATCCGCCGCCATTATTGTAAAGATTGACCTCGTCTCCTGCGGCTCCAAGGCCCGGGAAACTGACGAGTCCAGTCACAATACGAATGGAAGGATCAAGATTCCAAAGGGTGCGAAAGGTGGTTTCCGAAGATTCGTCGAGGACGATCATGGAGGCTCCGGGCTGTAAATTATAGGACGGGAAGCCGCTGGAAGCCCCGGCGTTACGATCCTCGTCGTCAAAGCTGTAGTTTGCGACATTGACCGCGGTGGCTCCGGTATTGGTAATCTCGAACCAATCGCCGTTGGCGGCGGTATTGGAGTGATTACTGTCGGACATGACCTCGGTGATTCGCAGCTGGGCGCTGAGAGGAAGAGCAAGGGCTGGAAGGAGCAGAAAAGTATTTTTCATGTGCTTGTTGGAATTAAGATAGTTTTTCTTTTCGGGAGTGAAAGGGGAAAGAGTCCGGGAGTGCGGGTGCGGCGGTTTGAGGTTGAGACTTCCCGGGGGTTGGGGGAATGTTGTTCATGGCAGTTGCATTGGCATCCCTCGGGACAGGTTTAATAGTCGGCTTGATTTTCACCGCATTCAAGTTGCCGCTTCCGGCTCCGCCGTTTTTTGCCGGAGTGATGGGTATTGTGGGTATTTGGGGAGGGAGCAAATTGTGGCCGCTGATCGAGCAAGCTTTTAACCGTTAAACAGGATGCTACCTCAGGAAATTATTCGCAAAAAGCGGGACGGCCAGGCTCTGAGTCGTGAGGAAATCTGTTTTTTTACCCGCGGAATAGGAGATCAATCGATTTCGGAAGGGCAAATTGCCGCTTTTGCAATGGCGGTCTTTTTCCAGGGAATGTCGCTCGATGAGCGGGTGGCCTTGACCGAAGGGATGCGGGACTCGGGAGAAACCCTCTCGTGGGACGATCTGGACGGACCGGCGATCGACAAGCACTCGACCGGCGGGGTTGGCGACAACGTCTCGTTGATGCTCGGGCCGCTGGTGGCGGCATGTGGAGGTTATGTCCCCATGATTTCAGGCCGTGGCCTGGGACATACCGGGGGGACTCTCGATAAGCTCGATAGCATTCCGGGATATCAAACGATGCCTTCCAACGCCCTTTTCCGGAAGGTTGTGAAAGATTGCGGGGTGGCCATCATCGGGCAGACCGCTTCGTTGGCTCCGGCTGATAAGAGGTTTTACGCCACCCGTGACATTACCGCGACCGTGGAATCACTCGATTTGATCACGGCCTCGATTCTGTCCAAGAAGCTGGCTGCCGGACTGGAGGCTCTCGTCATGGATGTCAAAACCGGGAGTGGAGCTTTTATGAAGGACTATCCTGATTCACTGGCGCTGGCCAAGAGCATCGTGGGTGTCTCCAACGGAGCGGGAGTCAAAACAAGTGCCTTGGTGACTGATATGAATGAATCCTTGGCTGGAACGGCGGGCAATGCGCTCGAGGTGATGGATGCGGTGAAGTTTTTGAGAGGTGAGGGCGATCGCTCGCGGCTTGAGACGGTGGTGATGAGCCTTTCGGCCGAGTTGCTGGTATTGGGAGGTCTGGCGAAGGACCGGGATCAGGCGCGTCGCGATTTGAGGCGGGCTTTGGATTCCGGGAAAGCGGCACAGGTCTTTGGCCAAATGGTTGAGGGACTGGGTGGTCCCGGTGATTTTGTGGAGGAGCCGGAAAAATATCTCCCGAAGGCGGCGGTGATCGTGGAGGTGAAATCCACAGGCAGCGGTTGGGTGGATCAAATCGAGACCCGCGAGCTCGGTCTGGCGGTCGTTGAGCTGGGTGGCGGGAGACGTCAGGCCGAAGATGGGATCGACTACGCGGTGGGATTGTCGGAGCTGCCCCAGCTTGGCCAGCAGGTGAGCGAGGGCGATTGCCTGGCCCTGGTTCATGCTCGCTCGCAGGAAGAGGCCGCCTTGGCGGTCACGAAAGTTCAGGGTGCTGTGACCTTGAGTGACGCGCCATCCAGCGGACAGCCGGTGGTTTACGAGGTGGTCGAAGGATGAAGACAAAAAAAGACCGCAGGCGAACCTGCGGTCTTTGAAAAATAAGTGAATCGGCAGGATTACTCGGTATAGGCCGGAGCACCGTGCTCGGCAATGTCGAGTCCTTCAGCCTCTTCCTCGGCGCTTACCCTGATTCCACAGACCGCCTTGCCGACGATGCAGAGGATCAAGGAGACCACGAAGGCGAAGATGTAAACAGCGGCGACTCCAATGAGTTGGGAGACGAGGCTAAATTCGTTTCCTTCGGAGGCGAAGAACACCAGCGAGATTGTTCCCCAAATTCCGCAGACACCGTGGACCGAGATTGCTCCGACGGGATCGTCCATCTTGATCTTGTCAAAGAAGAGAATGGAGAAGACCACGATGACACCACCAATTGCGCCCATTACAACTGCACCCCATGGGCCGACGACATCGGCACCGGCAGTGATGGAAACGAGACCGGCAAGAAGCCCATTGAGGGCCATAGAGAGATCAGGCTTCTTCAGAACGATCATGGACACCACGATGGATGAAACTCCCCCTGCAGCTGCTGCAAGGGCGGTCGTTGTGAAGACAAGACCGAGAGGACCCGGAGCGGCTGAGAGAACGGAACCGCCGTTAAATCCAAACCAACCGAAGAATAGGAGGAAAACACCGATCGCAGCAAGTGGCATGCTATGCCCGAGGATTGGCTTCACGCCACTTGAGGTGTATTTCCCGGCGCGAGGTCCAAGAACCATTACGGCTGCGAGGGCAGCAGCTCCACCAAAGCCGTGCACAACTGTTGATCCTGCGAAGTCTTTGAAGGCGATCCCGTCATCGCCACCCAAGGTGGAGAGGAAACCACCGCCCCAGTGCCATGAACCGGCAATCGTATAGCCGAAAGCTACCAAGAGGGTTGAGTAGATCATGAAGAAACCGAGCTTGATTCGCTCAGCAACTGCACCTGAAACGATCGTAGCAGCAGTGGCGGCAAACATGGCCTGGAAAATGAAGTCACCGTATCCGGTCATTGCAAGGGAGAGTCCCCCGTATCCAAAGGTATCTCCGCCCTCGGCGTTGAGGTCGCCGATGGGACCTCCAATCGAGAAATAACCATTAAATTCCCCAGGATAGTGGGTATTGAAACCAGTGATGGCATAAGTAAGAAGCCCGATACTAATGATCCAGACGTTCTTAAAGAGAATGTTCACCGTATTCTTTCTTTGGGTGAGACCAGCCTCAAGGGTAGCGAAACCAAGGTGCATGATGAAAACCATGGCGGCTGCAATCACTGTCCAGAGCATGGAGGTCGTGAAGAAATCAAAAGCATAGGCCTCGTTCCCCTGTGCTTCAATCAGCGCATCGTAGTCGGCCTTGTTTTCGCTTACTTCTTCGGTAGGAGCTGCTGTTGCTTCTGCAGTTAAAGGAGCAGTTTCGGCTTCTTCCTGAGCGTTTGCTGCGCCGAATCCGGCGAAGAGAGTGACCACCATGGTCAGCAGCCATCCTTTTGTCATTTTTTGTGTTAGCTTTCGCATTTTTTTTTGGGTTCTCGTTGAACTGCACGGGTTGAGCAACGGATGTGCCACGATGTGATGAGTGAAATTCATAACTGGCATGAAGATTGCTTAAAAGAGGCTCCCATCCTTATGATTTGGGGCACAATCTGACAAATGATGACGAAATTCCGACATTCCACAAAAACCTTCGGAGCATTCCTCACGATGCTGTTCTTGAGCTCGGGCTCTCTCTGGGCCCAGGGAGACACTCCAATCGACACCGGGGATACCGCCTGGATGATCACCGCCACGGTTTTGGTCCTGATGATGACCCTTCCGGGGTTGGCCCTATTTTACGGAGGGCTGGTGAGGGCTAAGAACGTCCTTTCAGTGCTGATGCACTGCTACGCGATCGCGGCCCTGGCCTCGGTAATGTGGGTTGCATTCCTTTATACCATGTCCTTTGACGACCAAGGTGGAGATTGGGTCGGGGGCGGCGCAAAAGCGTTCCTTTCCGGAGTGGGACTGGACAGTGTGACAAATGGCATTCCGGAGACTGTTTTTGTGATGTTTCAAATGACCTTTGCCATCATCACCCCGGGATTGATTGTCGGGGCATTTGTCGAGCGTATGAAATTCGTCGCGGTGATGGTTTTTACCGCCTTGTGGTTGATTCTTGTATACGCCCCAGCTGTTTTTTGGGTTTGGGGTGGTGGAATCATGGCGGATTGGGGGGTGATTGACCTGGCCGGGGGCATTGTGGTCCATGCTACCGCCGGAGTTTCCGCGCTTGTTCTGGCTAAAATGATCGGGCCACGCCAAGGTTTCCCAAAGCATCTTCATCCTCCGCATAGCCCTGGTCTCGTGATGATTGGGGCCTCTCTCCTCTGGGTGGGTTGGTTCGGATTCAATGCCGGTTCCCAAGGGGGAGCGAATGGTGCGGCGGGCATGACCATGCTAGTGACACATATTTCGGCTGCGACCGCCGCGCTGGTTTGGTGTCTCGTAGAGCGTATTCAGACCGGCAAGACCGGAGTGGTCGGTATTGCAACGGGAATGGTGGCCGGATTGGCGACGATCACACCGGCCTCCGGCAATGTTGGAGCAATGGGAGCTCTTGTGATTGGAGCATCTGCTGGAGTCATTTGCTACTTCATGTGCGGAGTTGTTCGCCACAAACTAAAGATTGATGATTCTCTTGATGTATTTGCAGTCCACGGGGTTGGCGGAATTCTGGGAACCATTCTGGTAGCATTTCTTGGTGCCGAGGGAGTCCTCGGTGGCTTGGGACTCAATAACGATCCTGAAACCGGCGAGGTTTACTCGAGTCTGCAGCAGCTTGTCGTTCAGCTGAAGTCACTGGGAATCACCATCGTGTGGTCTGCAGTTGCAACGATGATCATTGTTTTGGTCATCAAGAAGACCGTGGGTCTGCGAGTCTCGGAGGAGGCTGAAGAGGAAGGCCTTGATTCGGCCGAGCATGGCGAGACCGCCTACAACTTTGACGCTTAGTCCAAGGTTTTTGAATTGAGTTACGATTCCAAAATAAAAGCGGGGTCTGACCGGCCCCGCTTTTTTTGTCAGTGATTTCAACCGGCTGACCCCCAAAAATTCATTTGGTAGCGATGCGAACCCGGTAGAAGTATAGTGGGCTTTCAGGGGTAGCGTCATGATCGATGAAGCTCCAAAATTGGATCCTGTGGATGGCGGGGAGTCCGTCGAGGTCCGGATTCGGGAGGACACTGCGACCTTTGACATGAACCCGGACATTGGTAGGGAGTTCACACACGGTCGAAAAGCCGCAGGAATGGTTGGCGTTTCTGTTTTTGCCGTTTCAACGGATCATTAGTTGAAGGAGGGAGCAGACTCCGGATCCGGCGCCAGCAAGGAGGAAAAGCCAACGGCCTTTTGAAATCTCGTGAGTTTTTTTGCGAATGTAGGAATAAAATCACAGGAATGTGCGTCATACCTTGTGAATACTTGAATTTACATTGTGATCACGATGAATGCACAAAAGGCAAAGTTGAGGTCGCTCTAGCAAGGAATAAGACTATGAAAACACTCCCGAAAGCACCGACTACCTCTGCTTCTCGTTATGATACAGATAGCAGCTTAAGACTCTACATGCGCGAAATCAGCGAGACTCCCTTGCTAACGCCACAGGAAGAGATTGAATTGGCAGCCCTGATCAAGAAGGGCGATAAAGATGCCCGAACCCGCATGATCAAGGCGAATTTGCGCCTCGTCGTGAAGATCGCCCAAGATTATTCGAACTACGGTCTTCCATTGATGGATTTGATTTCCGAAGGCAATATCGGACTTATGAAGGCCGTTGAGCGTTTTGACCCGGCGAAGGGCGGAAAGCTCTCCACCTATGGCTCCTGGTGGATCAAGCAATCCATCAAGCGGGCTCTCGCGAACCAGAGCAAGACGATTCGTCTCCCGGTCCACATGGTGGACAAAATCGCGAAATTACGTCGCGTGATGTCCCTTCTCACTGAAGCCTACGGCCGTGAGCCAACCGACGAGGAATTGTGCGAAGAGATCGGCATGACCCCCAAAAAGCTCTCATTGTTGAAGCGGGCTGCGCAGCGCCCGACGTCTCTCGACGCTCCGGTTGGGGACGAGGATAGTTCCAGTTTCGCGGAAATCATCGGAGACGAGCGTGCCGAGGATCCTTTCGAGGCCCTTTCTGACAAAAATATGCTCAATCAAATCGATACTTTACTCCAGGTTCTCGACGAGCGGGAAGCGAAGATTATTGAGGCCAGATATGGGCTGGGAGGCAAAACCGCGATGACTTTGGAGGAAGTTGGGCGCGAATTTGGGGTCACGAGGGAAAGAATTCGCCAATTACAAAACATTGCGCTTGATAAAATGCGTAAAAAGTTGCGTAAAAGAGAGAAGCCAACGGGGACTTTTCTTTCGAGGAAGGTTTCTTGAGGTTAGATAACACAATCCATTGCGATTGGGATCGTAGGTGTGAAGAGCGGCAGGGGTGACCCTGTCGCTCTTTTTCTTTGGTCCGAACAACAGGTGGGGATGTGGAGTTCGAGGCGACCGGTCTCGCATCAATGACTCCGGGATCCGCTTTATCGGGCGCCGAAAATGTCGATGCCCTGAAGGTTGAGATGTTCAGGTTCGAGGCTGTTGAGGCCGATCTTGAGTTAGCGGGTGGTTCAAAGGAGCTTGTCGCGGCCCCCTTGGGTTTTGCGGTAGGTGATGCGGAGAGACTTAATGGTCCGGTTCCGCCGGGGTGATTCATGGGCGCGGGCGGGAGCCGGCAAGCGAAAATGCTCACGAGAAGGGGCGTTGACTTACGAAGCGGTTTTGGCGAAGAATACGAAAGAGCGCAAAAATGACAAAACGAATCATGCTGCGTCGTAACCAGAAATCTACCGTGAATTCTTCAACCAGTAACAAAATCTCCCGTCGAACAGCCCTCGGTGGTCTCGCTTCGCTTGCGACCGTGTCAATTGTGCCCAGCCGCGTGCTTGGTCTCAATGGTCAGACCGCTCCTTCAAACCAATTGACCCGAGCCATCCTTGGTTGCGGAGGCATTAGTAACGCCCACCTGGGAATGCCCGGGAAAATCCTGGCAATGTGCGATGTCGATTCCAATCGTCTGAAAGGTCAAATGGCCAAAGTCCAGAAGACGGGCAACAAGGACGTGAAAGGCTATCATGATTTTCGCGAGATCATCGCCCGTGATGACGTCGATATCATCCACACCTGCACGCCTCCGCACTGGCATGCCTACATGGCGATTGCGGCGGCACAGGCTGGCAAGGCGATTTGGGGTGAGAAGCCAATGTCGCGGACCATTGGCGAGGGAATGGCGATGAAAAAGGCAATTGAGAAGGCCGGAGTGGCTTTCCGCATCAACACCTGGTTCCGTTTCCAATCAAATTTCTATGGTTCCGGAGTGACTGCTCGTCAGGTCAAGAAGGCGGTCGATGGCGGCTTGCTCGGCAAGGGGCCATACAAGGTGACACTATCCGGAGTGACTGGTTTCAACTGGAAGTTCAATTGGTCCGGAAAGACCAATCTGCAGGTCCAGCCGGTGCCCGATCACTTCGATTACGATTTCTGGCTTGGGCCGGCACCTTATCGTCCCTACAACGCGCACCGGACGCACGGCACTTTCCGTGGCTACTGGGACTATGATGGTGGTGGACTGGGGGACATGGGTCAGCACTACCTTGACCCGGTCCAGTATATTCTGGGCAAGGATGACGAGTTGCCGGTTTCGGTTGAGATCGATGCCGACCCACAGGACACCGATGCCGTGGGCAGCTGGCGTCGCATCACATACAAGTATGCCGATGGAACGACCATCGTGCTCGACGGCGAGAACAAGGATAAGGATGCCGCGTTTATTGAGGGGCCTGAAGGAAAGATCTTCAAGGGCTTCAAGTCCGATGTGAAGGGCTTTGCCGAGAAGGTGAAGTCGCTTCCGGAGCCAGCCCCGCAGGTGACTGATTTTCATCAGGCCATCCGTGAGAAGAAGAAATTCGCACTCAATGAGCAGAACGGTTTCAACTCCTGCACGCTGATCAACCTTGGTAAAATTGCGCATCGCTTGAACGCCAACCTTAAGTTTGATCCGAAGAAGATGAAGTTCGTCGATAACGCCCTCGCGAATTCATTAATCGACCAGCCTTGTCGCGAGAAGTGGAAGCTTCCCGTTTAAGTTGATTCTTTTCACAGACGGCCACCTCGTGTGAGGTGGCCGTTTTTTTATCCTGCTTCTTTATAAATTATGAAATCTCTCGTACTTGCTCTGGCTTTCTCGCTTCCCGTGATGGCCTTCGGCGATCCCGCCAAACCCAATGTTGTTTATATTCTTGCCGATGATCTGGGCTACGGAGATCTCAGGAGTGGAAACCCGGAGGGTGGGATCGCCACGCCGGGATCGGATCAAATGGCGAAAGAAGGGATGGTCTTTACGGATGCTCATTCCAATTCCTCGGTTTGCACCCCGACTCGCTACGGGGTTTTGACCGGGCGGTATGCGTTTCGCTCGCGGATGAAAAAGGGTGTTTTGAGTGGCTATTCCACTTACCTCATTGAGAAGGGGCGAATGACGGTGCCTTCGTTTTTGAAGGGGCAGGGTTACCACACTGCATTTATCGGGAAGTGGCATCTTGGCTGGGACTGGGCCAAGAATGGCAAGAAGGTTGATTTCTCCAAGCCAGTCCGGAACGGACCGAAAGAAAAAGGATTTGAGTATTCCTATGGTCATTGTGGGTCGCTCGATATGGCGCCTTACGTTTGGGTCGAGAATGGAATGCCGACAGCGGTTCCGACGAAGGAGACCGGGCGGACCAAGCAGGAATCCAAGAACGGATGGTGGCGAAATGGACCGACTTCGCCCGATTTTGATCACGAGGATGTGCTGCCAAATCTTACCCGTCGTGCGGTGAAATATGTCAGGGAACAGGCGAAGAACGAAAAGCCGTTTTTCCTGTATCTCGCTTTGCCCTCTCCCCACACTCCGGTCCTTCCAACCGCCGGGTTCAAGGGGAAAAGCGGTTTGGAGAGTGCTTACGCGGATTTTGTGACGATGACCGATGATACGGTGAAGCAGGTTCTCGATGCCCTGAAGGAAGCGGGGGTGGATGAGAATACCCTTTTCATTTTCACGAGTGACAACGGGTGCTCCCCTGAGGCGGACTTTGCCGAGTTGGAAAGACAGGGACATGATCCCAGTTATATTTATCGGGGTCACAAGGCGGACATTTTCGAGGGCGGTCACCGGGTTCCTTTCATTGTGCGATGGCCTGCCAAAGTGAAGGCGGGAACAATCTGTGATGACACAACCTGCCTGACTGATTTACTGGCAACAGTGGCAGAGGTTTTGGGCCAGAAGCTTCCTGCGGATGCGGGGGAGGACTCGGTGAGCATGCTTCCGAACCTGCTTGGGGGATCCGGGCAACCGCTTCGCGAGGCGACCGTTCATCACTCCATTAACGGGACTTTTGCGATTCGTCAGGGCAAATGGAAGTTGATCGATGCTCCGCACTCCGGAGGGTGGAGTAGTCCCACTCCGGCCCAGAAAGCGCTCTACAAGGATCTTCCCAAGATTCAGCTCTATGATTTGGAAAAAGACGCTGGAGAGACCCAAAATGTATCGGCTGAAAACCCAGCCATCGTGGAAAAGCTTCAGGCTCTTTTGAGGAAATACCGCGAGGGCGGGCGGAGTGTTCCGGCCTCCAGGTGAGGGGGAAACAGTCTTCGATCATTTTCAGATCGCTCTGGCTGGCTGGCTTTGGTTCTGATTCCTTGACGCGGGTCGTGGTTTTCTGTGGGATGGTCGCTCACGCACAAAAAATTATGAAACAGACGTTTTTTCTTTTGTCCCTCTGTTCAGGGATACTCTCGGCTCAAACGAGCACCTTTGTCACGGATGGTGATTGGCTGGAGCCCACCAATTGGGATACCGGCATCATTGTTCCTGACAACCAAACCGCCGTGGTGAATGCCAATGCGGTTGTGGACCAAAATACCGGGTCGGCTAACACCGATAATCCGGGTCGGATTGAGATTGGATCCGGAGCCGGGAATTCCGGAAGTGTTACGGTGACCGGCGGAACGCTGAGCGGCGCTCACGGGGGCAATAGCGGAATCTTTGTTGGAGTGAATGGAGGGACCGGCACGCTGACGGTGGAAGAGGGGGCCACTTATCGGACCCAGGGGGCGACGATGCAATTGGCGGTTGGAGATTTTTCCGGAGGTATTGGTTTTGTTTCGGTGGCCGGGGTGATGCAGATTTACAAATTCCTCAATGTGACCAACGGAACCTTTGAAATGTTGCCAACCGGAGAGAGCAATCTTTTCAACTCACCGGATGTGAGCTCCATCGGGGCGGATGGGGTTTTGTCTTTTGTGATTGATGGTGAGAATGTGGGATCGCTTGAGCGTTCGAACACACAGGGACTGAATCTCGTGATTGACCCTGCCGCCAATATCAAGGTGACCTTGGGAGGGGACTTTGCCCTCAATGATTCATGGGTCTTGATGCGATACACCTCTCTGAGCGGGCAGTTTCAGGAGGGCACCTCCTTTACCAATGAGCAGGGTTACACCTTTGCTGTTGATTATGGTTCGGGAAGCAATGATGTGATGACTCTGACCCTCACTTCTGATTCCGCGCGGCCGAGGATTGACTCGTTGACGGCGAGTCCTGCCGCGATCTCAGTCGGGGCCTCCAGTACAATTGCCTGGACGGCCTCCAACTTTGATACGCTGACCCTCGAGCCCGGCGGTGTCGATGTGACCTCGCTCACTGAATCAGTCGTCTCACCGGGGGCATCGACGACATACACGCTCACTGCTCTGAAAGGTGCTGTTTCGGTTTCGAGTGAAGTGACCGTAGTGGTCGATGAACTACCTGAAATCAACTCCTTCACTGCGAGTGATCTCCTGATTGCTCCCGGCGAGTCTGTCATGCTGTCCTGGGATGTCTCGGGGGCTGATGCCGTGAGTATTTCTCCGGAGCCCGGCGAGGTGTCTGCATCAGGAAGTGCTCCGGTGTCTCCTGCTGCGACTGCGACTTATACTCTTACTGCAACCAATGGCACCGGGAGTGTTGAAGCTTCCGTGGACGTGGTCGTGGACGCGCTTGAAGCTGCCATCATTCACCTTTGGGACCCGTCGCTTCCCGGTCAGACCAGTGGAGCCATTTTGGATCCGGTGGGGGGAAAGAACTTCGATATCACAGGGGGGGATTTGATGACCGGATTGACCTCGGATGTAAACAGTTTGACGGCAGCGATTGGTCGCGTGAACCCGGCAGCCATAACCGGCGGGGACATGGGACTTGGTTTTCCCTCGCAGGATACCTCCTTCGAAATTTGGGTGCTGCCCGGAGCGCTGGGAGAAAATTACCAGGTGATTTTTGAAACCGGCGGGCCGATCGAAGGATCTTCCATTTTGATGAACTCCTCGACGGTGCGATTTCTTCACAGCACCGGCGGAGTCAATACCATAGATCTCGAGATTCCTGTCTTGCTAATCGACCCCACGGAATTTGTGCAGGTTCTCGTGACTCTCGATTCAGCAACCGAGACCGTGAATGGGTATGTCAAAGGTTCTGCCGGAGGGGTTGCCTCGGCGAGTGCCTCCGGGATGATTGGTTCTCCGGATGGTCGGGCGAGTCTGTTGACCTGGTCGGGATTTGGAGGGGGGGTCGATGGGGCCTTGGGTGGCACGGGAGGAACAGCGCCTCTCGGTACAACGACCTTCCAAGGTTCTGTGGGATATTTCACAATTTACGATCGGGCACTGACCGAATCGGAAGCTGATGAGGCTTACCTCAAAATCGCAGATGCTATCATTGAGAGTGACAGCGACTTTGATGGGCTTCCTGATTTTTGGGAAACGAGCTTCTTTGGTGACCTCACCGAGGGGGCTTCCGATAATAATGATGGTGACGGATTGACCAATCTTGAGGAATTGACTGCAGGGAGTAATCCCACTCTGGCCGATTCCGATGCGGATGGCCTGGATGATGATGTCGAATTGGCTCTCGCCGAGCCGACCGACGTGAACAATCCGGACAGCGATGGGGATGGGTTGA
The DNA here is from genome assembly GCA_030432565.1 of Verrucomicrobiia bacterium. Lineage (GTDB taxonomy): Bacteria > Verrucomicrobiota > Verrucomicrobiia > Verrucomicrobiales > Akkermansiaceae > SW10. Next base: position 134,693 of record JAUIGV010000015.1, read on the forward strand.
CCGATGGAGAAGAGGTCAACGGGGAAACCTCGAGCAATCCACTGCTCGTTGACACGGATTTTGATGGCTTTAGTGACTACTTTGAAGTGTTGTGTGCAGGATCCAACCCGGACGATTTCAACAGCCTTCCTCTGGAAGATGAAGTGGGAACTCCATTTGCAAATTTGAGAGGATTGGGAAATGGCGGTCCATTTGATGCTCTTCTCGGGGCGAACAATACTCTCGATGTCAGCTTCAAGATGTTTGTGGATTTTGAAGAGAAACTCGATGGACAGCGCGAGGTTCTTTTTGAGACCGGAGGAGCAACGATTGGAATTTCGTTGGTCTATGAAGCAGGCAATAATTTGGTTTTCCGGGCCTCCGGCAGCGGTGGGCTTGAGCTCGCCGTGGCAACTCACACACTCACGGCCGGCCAGCTTGCAGGCGGTGAAATCGCAGTGGTTGTGACCTACGATGTTGCTGATGAAAACGGAGACTCGGTGATTGCGGTCTATCTGAATGGCGCCTTGGTGGCCTCTGATGCCAAGCCCTTGGGTGGCGTCTGGACAGGAACCAACGGATCCTCTTTTGGCGTTGCCAGTGGAAACATGGCTGGCGACGGAATGAATGTTGCATTGACGGGAATCACTTTTGCTTCGGGGGCAATCAACGCAAACAAGGGGCTGACCGTCTACAATGACACCTTGTTTACGGGTGGGCCTGAGGAGGCTTTGGCAATCACAAATCTCGCCTTGAATCCTGAGGCCGGGACTGCAGTTCTGACCTTTGCTTCCGCGCCTGGAAAGACATACACCATTGAGCGTTCCTTCGATTTGTTCACCTTTGAGGCCATTGAAACGGGAATCGTTTCGGGTGGCGAAGAGACCAATTCACCGGCCATTTCCGCGCCCGAGGGAAGAGCGTTCTACCGGGTGATCGAGGAGTAGGGCGCCCGGCTTGCCTGAACTCGATTTGGCGTTCAGTTTCCCAGCGTTTCCGGGTATCCGGGAGCGCTTTTTATTTCCAGATTCAGCCTTCATGAATCGCCGTTTTTGTTGAATACGCCGGTGATCACTTCCGAGGAGGTTTTGGAGCTGCATGGAGGAGGGGAATCCCTTGAATAGAGCAAGTCTGATAGTGAGATGCCGTTGCTGCCTCCGGTCCAGACGAGTGCTCCGCTGCCAGGCAAGGTGATTGACGAACTCAGGGGAAGGTGCGTGATTTTCACGGGGAGAAGGTGGCTTCAAGATATTTGCCGTCAGGATCTTAGCGTCGGTTTCGGGGGGAGAAATCCTCTCTTGCCTATTCCGACTGCTATCGATACCGCTTGAAATCGGAAGAGCAAAACCCTTTCACGATGGCGTTATCTTTGGTAGCTTCGCCACCACGCCAATGCCCCAAACTGCAAAGCCGATCGGACATCTTCCGGTTCCGTTGATTATCTTCAGCTTCGTGTCCCTCCTCTTGGGGACCGCGACCGAGGTGATGGGTGCTTTTGACAGCCTTAATGAATCGATACGGGGGCTATGGGCCGCAAATTCTTTGGTGATCCGGGCTGAGATGGGGCTCCCCGGGATGGCTGGGATTTTGATCACCGCGGCTGCTTCCTTTGGGCTAATAGCCGCTATTCTGGGGACACCCGGCGGAGGGCGGAGAGCAATTCTGGGAGCCTCGGCGCTCTTATTGAGCCTGACTCTGATTCCGGCCTTTGCGGTTTGGGGAATATTTTGGAAACCATTCGGGCTCATTCTGGCCGTGATTTGGTCTTGGTTCTCCGCAACCATCTATGCCCGCACCCACCGCATGCCCTGCGAAGGTATTTTGGAAGACGACGCTCAAAACGTGATCCGTCTCGAGAAAGGAGAACACATGACCAAGCAACATTCGAATCGAGCAGATGGCAAAGGTTGAATACCCCTCCGAAGTTCGTTCATTGGTGGGGGAGTTGAAGCGTCTCCCCGGAGTCGGGCCCAGGAGTGCCGAGCGCATTGCGGTTTTTCTACTCCAGAATCCCAAGGCCACGCCCATGGATCTTTCAGGCGCACTCAGGGATTGCCACGAGATCGTGAAAGCCTGTCCGACCTGCGGTTTTTTTACCGGTCAGGCAGGGTGTGCGGTTTGCAGTGAGCAGGGTAGGGACACCCAGGTTCTTTGTGTGGTGGAGCAACCCACCGACGTCCTGCCGATCGAGAGATCCGGAGTCTTCCGCGGCCTCTACCATTGTCTTGGGGGCAAGTTATCGCCTCTTGATGATGTTCGCCCGGAGGATCTGCGTATCGGAGGTTTGGTGCGCCGCGTTCGTGAGAATCCGGGAACCGAAGTCATCCTGGCGACGAGTTCGGATGTCGAGGGGGAGGCGACTGCGAATTACCTCTGCGAAGTGTTGGCGAGCACCGGTTGCCAGGTGACTCGACTCGCGCAAGGTCTTCCTGCCGGAGGCGGGTTGGAGTTTGCTGATGAGTTGACACTGTCGCGAGCCTTTGAGGGCCGTCGCTGAAAAAAGAAAAAACGCGGGCTCCGAAGAGATCCGCGTTTTTGAAATTAGAAGAAGCTGCTGAAAATTACTTTACGGTGATTTTTCCCTGCATGATGGCGAAGTGACCGGGGAAGCTGCAGAGATACTGGTATTCACCGGCATCCTTGATGCTGAAAGTGATGGAGTCGGTTTCACCGCCACCAAGAACCTTGGTGTGTGCGATGACAGCCTTTTTTGAGGCTTCATCTGCCGGGATGTAATCGGTGGCCGCAGCAGTCATGGCCTTGCTGGCCCAAGTAGCAAGGTTGGTCCCCTTTTTGAGGATGACGACGTTGTGGCCCATCGCGATCTTAGGAAGTTTACCGACGTGCTTAAGAGTCAGTTTGACGGTCTCGCCGGCTTTAATTTCAAAAGCCTTTTTGTTAAACTGCATCTGGTCATTTGCTTCGATCACGACTTCCTGATCGGCTTTCTTTTCTTCCTTCTTTTCAGTGGTCGTGTCGTTGTCCGGTGCGGCGAAAAGGGTCGCGGGGGCAAGGGTGAGAGCGGCTGCGAAGAGGGTGGTGGTGATTTGCTTCATAGTGTTGGCAAAGTTGTGCGAATGAGACGGATCTGCAAGCGGTATTATTTCAAATCCTTCGCAAGAATGTTCAGATTTACTGAATACGGAAGGTGCGCCCTTTTCCGGAGTTCCAGGCGCGGTAAAGAGATCCGTATAGGGCGTTGAGCTCGACTTCGTTCATGATACGAAATTCGATAGTGCGCGCGTGCGTGGTGGTCGGGTAGCTTTTTTGGGCCATTTCATCAGCCTTGGTGCCCGATCTCTCCTGACCGCGGTTGCGAAGCTGCTCGGCACGCTTCTGAAGACGGGCCAGCGCATTGAAGGTGGTATCCTTGGTGATGGGCTCAATGTAGTAAAAGCGGGCCAGCGCGGTGCCGGTGGTGTCAACAGTCACCTCGGTGACGAGAAGAGTGCCGTCAAGAACGTAGGAATGTTTGCTGACCGAAGTGATCGCGCCGAGGTTCACGGAATACTCACCTCCAGGAAGGCTGCATTCCCAGCGACGCTTGCGGTTTTCGTCGTCGTTGACCCCTTCGAGGGCCTGCTTGTCTGCGGCCGCTTGTTCACGGTCTGCTTCTTGTTGCTCGGCCGGAGTTCTTTGACCTCCCGGAACCGGAGTGGTTTGGGCAGTGACCGAAAGGGCTGAAAGTGCGAAGGCGAGGAGGAACGGGGTTATTTTCATTGTGGCTAAAATATCGTTTGATCCGGGGCAGACGTCAAAGCCTGAATTTCAAGAGTGCTACGGATTGAAATGAGGCTTCGTTTCACTACTCTCGGGGCATGAATGAGTATCGCCCGAATGTCGCGGCCTTGATGATCAACGGGGAAGGGCGTCTGCTGGTTTGTGAAAGATTACTGAATCCCGGTGCCTGGCAATTTCCGCAGGGGGGAGTGGACGAGGGAGAATCGTTGGAAGTGGCGATTTTGAGGGAGGTGGAGGAGGAGATTGGGCTGAAGCCGGGAGATTATCAAATTGAGCGGTCGAAGGGTGGTTACCGGTATGACTACCCTCCGGAGGCCCGAAAAAACAAGCCGCCTCACAAGGCGAAGTTTGCAGGCCAGGAGCAAACCTACTTTCTTTGCCGGCTAAATGATGAGGCTCCCGAGGTGGATTTGATGCAGGAGCCCCGTGAGTTTGGTGCGGCAAAATGGATTCGTCCCGGGGAGTTTGAGCTGGCTTGGCTGCCCGATTTTAAGAAGGAGACCTATCGAGAGGTCATGAGTGATTTCTTTGAAGTGGATTTGAACGGGGCAGAATGAGCCGGAGGGCAAAAAAAAGCCCGCTCCTCCGTGAGGGGAGGGCGGGATTGAATTTTGGTAAGGAAAATCAGGAAAGCTCGCCGAGCTTTGCCTTGATTGCTTCGAAATCAGGGAGGTCGCCGGGACTTTCGTTGACTTGGGCGTATTGCACGACACCAGCCTTATCGATCAGGAATGCGGAACGCTTGGGAACGCCGCCCATGATGAGGTTTTTTTCTGGGAGAAACTGATCGTAGGCGATGCCATAGGCTTCGGTGGCCTTGTGGTCGTAGTCGGACAGCAGCTTGAGGCTGATGCCTTCCTTCTCGGCCCAGGCGGCTTGGGCAAATGGATTGTCTCCGGAGATCCCGAGGACCTTGCAGTTTAGATCGGAGTAGGCCCCGAGTCCGGCGGAGATTTCGCAAAACTCCTGGGTGCAAACGCCGGTGAAGGCCATAGGGACAAAAAGGAGAAGGATGTTTTGCTCGCCGGTGATTTCGGAGAGAGTGACAACTTCGGGACCACCTTCGCCAAGTCCGACGAGGGAGAAATCAGGGGCTTGATCGCCAACTTTGATGCTCATAACGGGAGAAACATAGTTGAGGTTGGTGGGATGCAAACCGGGAAATGAGAAAAAATGTTAGAAGTTCTCCGGATGTCCGGACAAAGAAAAACCCGGGCCGTCTGGAACGGTCCCGGGTTCTTCGATTAGATTTTTGATTTTACCGGCAGAACCTAGAGTGGGCTGGCGGCAAGCTTGGTCGCCTTCTTGATGACGGACTTACGCTTTTTGGTCATCTCACCAATCTTCTCCTCATCAAAGGAGTCGGCTTTCGCCATAAGAAGGGTGATGGAACCGGCATTGACGAAAGCAGCACTCACTTCGTCCAACTTTTCGAGATCGGCACGCAATCTCTCATTGGTCTGCGCTCATGTGCCACCGGTGACGGCGATTGCATAAGCTTCCTTGGGTGCAGCAATTTCTCTTTTCTTAACACGCTCGAGTTTGAGTCCACCGGCGGAGAGGGCTTTGCCCACGTTCACGCGGGTGAATTTAACCTCTTCGTTTTTGGTGGTCACGAAAGCAGTCATGCCCGACAGCATTACCTTCTCGATTCCTTCCATTTTCCCCAAGGCCGCACGGGCCTTGTTAGCAGCACCTCACCCACCACCGCTGAAGGATACCGTGTATCCCTGGATGGTCGATGCGGCGACGTCTTCAGCATCAACCGGGGCAGCGAGAGCTACCGGGGTCATTGCTCCGAAGGCACACATAATGCCGAATCTCATTTTTGCATTCATAGCGACGGCATCTTAGCGCACGAAATTGGCGCTGCAAGTGGTGTTTTTGCTTTGAGGCCATAATCGCCCCCTCCGGATTTGTCTAAAAAAAGCGCCCCGGAGGAAAAATCCTGCGAGGCGGCAATTGGTTGGACCCGGGTTTGAAGTTCGTAAGATCTTATTCTGCGTTTCGGGCGGCTTGGGCAGCTTCAGCTGTCGCGACTTGGGATTCACTCTGGAATCTCCAACGGACTTTGTTGCGCTTGGGAGCAGTGCGGGCCTTGCGGATGGCGCGGGTGATGGTGCTCTCATGGGCGCGACGACGACGCATTTCCTCGAGAATTCCTTCGGTGTCGAGCTTGGTTTTCAAGCGCTTCAGGGCGCGATCGACGCTCTCTCCACTTTTGACTTCAACGCCACGAGTATGTTTTTCCATGATAAATAGCCCCCGGGGTCCGACGGGGAGCGGGAAACTAGGGGGGAGGCGGGGAACCGTCAAGCCTGCATTTATGGGAAAATGAGCGAATTTTTGGCAATGAATACTTCGCTTTTCTTAAGCTTCTTGGCGTAGTCATTTCGCTGATTGGCGCTTTTGCCATTCGGCGAAGCTCCGGGGATCGTCCTCTTTCCATTGATAGAGGGTGTGGCGGCTGACGCTGTTGCGTTCCTTTTCGTCTTGGATCTTGGCGATCCATGTCTGGGCGGCCTCTGGATCGGTCGCTCCGAGCACCATGGCATAGCGGGCAGTTAGCTGATCTTTGACGGCGGGATGGCCTTGGAATTCGTCCAGCCAATCTGCGGCGGCGTTTAGATCTCTTTGAGCGAATGTCGCCATCAATCCCTCGGGCAGGTCTAGCGCCTTTTCGGGAGTGCCTCCGCCCAGATCGATGGCCCAATCGAGAATTTCGCGACAGGCAAAGTCTTCCGAAGCGCCGAGGCTGGAAATGATTTCCTTTGTTTCCAGACCCAGCGATTCGATGCGAGACCGAGCGAGCCCTTCGTCTTCCAAAAGAGAGGAAGCCAGGACGGAGGTGATGAGGCTCTGTCGGATGTCAGCGTTTTCGGGTTCGGTGATCTTTGGAAGGAGATCGTTGATTTCGGCGGGGCCGATCACGGGGACCGGACTTGTGTTGAAGGAATGATCCTCCGGCCAGTAGTCCAAGTGATTCGCGGGGTCATTAAGGACTTGGATTTTGTGAAATCTTTTTAAAAAGCGCTGGTGTTCTTTTTCGGGAAGGGAAGCGCTTTCAAGCCACCCCAAGGCTTTAGCAGGGGACTGTCGCGAAAGGGCAGCAAATGCATCAAGTCTGCTTCCCGATTCCAAGGCATCAAGGGGAGCCAACTCCGCACGAAATGATTTCAATGTCGGTAAAAGAGAGGAA
>JAUIGV010000016.1 GCA_030432565.1 Verrucomicrobiia bacterium
TATCTCTTGGCCTCGGTCAGGCGGCTGTAGTTTGGCATTTCAGGTTCAGTTTGGTGATTGAGCCAGAAGCCTCTACAGCTCCTGACTTTTTCGCCAACCTAAATTGCGCTGGAGTCTTGAATCCAAGGTATGAAATGACCATTTTCTACTATTTTCAGTTATCGATAGTCCCCGCATAACTATCAGATTTTCAGTGTCTAGTGCGCAGCTGACTTGTTCCGTGGTTGTGACGTGTGTTGCTTGGAACCAGAGACTAAAGCCCACTCAAAAGACGATAAGGTAGTATTGAGAGATGTTTGGTCCTGGAGAATTTACCGCTACGCGGCGATCCCAGAGCCGGGCGCTTTCCAGAAGAATCGGCGTTCTTCGCCGTTCATGGTGCGAGTAACCTTTCTCTTCTGGTTTTGTTTTGCCGGAAATCACTCCGGCAATTCTACCAGTTCGTTTTTCTCACTGCTTATGGTCGTCGCGGAGCGCTCCGGAGAATCCGCAAAAGAAACTCTGAAACTCCGGGTGGGTGTCAGCCGGGGAGCACGAGCGACAGGGGGTGCCAAGGAATCCGAACGTGGAGCGGGACTGTATCCGGCCTACCGGGAAATGAAAGCGGCGTTGCTTCTAGCAACGCCGGGCTTCACAAATTTCGATTTTACCCCGTCTGGGTTTGGCTGAAAACCAACCTAGCAAGCAGCTGCAATCCGTTGATTCGAGGTCTTGCCTCTCGACCGACGGTTCCGCATGGTCACGAGGGGGAGAAATGCCAGGGACAGGGGGATAATGTTGGTGACTTCGGGAATGATCGCCGCAGTGATTGCGATTTGGCCTCCGGAGTAGCTAATCGACTGGCCTGGCCCAAGTCCAGAGACACTGCTGAATTGCCCTGTCAAATTGCCTCCGTAGGTTCCAATCACGATTGGGCCGCTAGCAATTGATGGGGTCCCTGAGAGGTTGAGAGTGAATCCGGAAACGTCAAGATTTCCGGTCACATTCAACAGGTCTCGATTCGACGCATCGACGGCATCGAAGACCCAGGTTCCCGAGCCGCTCACGTTGCCTGTGACGTTCATCGTGCCTGCTCCTGTTGTGCCGGGAGAGAGAGTGCCGCCAGCCATTGAAAAATTTTCCTGCACAGTGCCAGTGCCCTTCAATGTCGAACCATTTCCAACACTTAGTGAACTTGCTACTGTGGTATTCGTCAGGGTCGTTTCCCCGCTGCCGGTCAAATCAATACTGTACCCGGAATTCATGATGGTGCCAGAAAAAGAAGCAGCCCCGTCGATGTTAAAATTAAGATCTGTAAAATCGCTCGTCCCGCCTACGATCTTACCCGAAAACGCCAAGCTACTGCCGCTGGCTATATTGATTGCCGGACTAGTGTTATTTCCCAAGGTGAGCGAATTACTTCCCGTAGCAAGAGTGACTGCCGCGTTATTTCCAACACTTAATAGGAAAGTGCTGATTTCACCCCCAACCGTCGGTTCAGCGTCCGAAGTAAATTCGGCACTGTGCCCGTTATTTGCGGTTGAATTATTATTAATAAGAGGAGCTTTGCTATTATCCCAGTTTCCCCTCGTGTTAAAGTCATCTAAAGTCGCCCCCCCAGTCCAGATCCCGGCATTAAGAGATGAGGCAAGGGCAAGTGGTAATCCGAAGAAAAGGAAATAGCGGGAAGTCATACTTTTAGGGGCTGGCGGAGCCTAAAGTAAATTTTTCAGTTATCCTCAAGAATTTTTGAAAACAATTTTCATAATATTGATGATTTTGGCTTTCTGCCTCTCTTGAACGTGGAGTGGTGTTCAAAAGAATTGGTGTGAATTTGACTTAACATGCTCCCAATGAGTTGGTAGCGGTTCACTGGAAATGCTGGTTGGAAATGTCGTTTGGAGCTCCCCGGAAAGGATCCGAACCCGTATGAACTGGGAAAAATCTAATGATTTGGGATTCTTAATAGTCTTGAGATGGATCATTTTTTCCATCTGCTGAGTGATCGGGCTTTTTGTTTACCCATTTCCCGTCTTGGAAGTTCGTCAGATCGCCTCTTCCTATGACTGCTGCTGATTTTTCAGATTGTTTATTGATCGCCGCCGACGGGAGTGGTGCGAATTGGGACGAAGTGGAGCGGAGAATTGAGGCGCTGGGGCCGGGTGCAGACCGGAATCTCTTGTGGGGAGTGGCGGCCAAGAATTGGGTGAAGGCGCTGGCATCGAAAACTCCGGGGCCGATGCAGGTGACAGAAACGATGCACTTCATGGCGATGACGATGTTCCCTGACAAGCTTCAGGGGAGGTTTGCGACCGGAATTGATGAAATCCACGATGCAATCATGGCCTACCTCGGGCGGGCCGGAGTCTGCGAGCGGTGGGGAAAGTTGGTGGTCCTGGTCTGCCAAGTCTCCTACGAAGATGGCGGCCAAGCGGCTTTGCAGAAGCTCTTTGGGGTGGGCCTTGAGGATCTCTTCCGGAGTTTTCTTGCTGAGTTCTAAAGTTCAATCAGCCTACCGGTATCGAGACTTCGGCGACCGGCTTCTAGAATGGCGGTGGTGTTTCGGGTCGTTTCAATGGTGGCGAGATTTTCGCGCTTCCCGAGGATGAAGTCGGCGATGCTTTGGTAACCGTAACTTGATTGCCCCGCAAAGCGACCGTTTGCGCCCGGAGTGTATCGATAGAAGAGTGGATTGGGTGCTTGATGCCCTCCGGCATCCGAGGCGAAGTCATACCCGCGGTGAGCTTGGTCGACCCGCACTTCGCCCGCGTGATGGAGGGCAAAGAAGCGTTGTTGGGAATGGACCTCGGCCTTCGCGGCAATCCATGAGGCGGTGTAAACGGCAGTGCCTTTGGTCCCGGAGTTGTTCAACCAATCGACCATGAGGGTGATGGAATCTTCGGTGGGTAGGCCTTGGCTTTTGGCAACGCCGGTGGAGGCAGAAGCGATGACTGAAGTCGGGCGGGCAAGGCCTTCAAGAGTCCAGCAGTGGAAGTCGATATGGTGGGCGTTGAGGTAGTAGGAGATATCGGACGATTTTCCAGCCCACGCGCGGAACGAGTCGAGTTGGGATTTAGGTTGCGACATGTAACTGGAGAAGTAGGAAAAATCTCCGAGATTACGCAGTTTTTCACGGGCATCCGAATAGATGGGGTCCCAGCGCTTGTGAACCTCCATGGCGATGGTGATTCCCTTCGTTCGTGAGACTGCGATAAGAGAGTCGTGTTCTGCGACCGTTTTAACGATGGGTTTGGCTACCAGCACATTGAGTCCCTTGCTTGCTGAGGCATGGGCCATTTCGTGGTGTAAGTCGTCGGGGGTGAAAATAAGGACGGCGTCACCAGGAGTGAGTTCCTGCAGGGCGGACTTCCACGCCCGGGGGTCGTGTTGGTCGTCGTCCGGAAAACTCCGAAAGGAGGTGTCGAGCCCGTAGCGTTTTGTAATGAGGTGATCAAAGTGCCCGCGGACGAGGGGGAATTTGGAGCCGTTGGATCCGGCCAGAATGATCTCGGAGATGAATCCCCGCTCACGGAGGTCGAAGAGGGTGAGAGCCACAACTCCGGCTCCCTTGTCGGAAGTGGACTCGGATCCGTTCACAAGTCCGGTGACGTATTCTCCGGTGCCAATTACGAGGATTTTGGGGGCGCTCATGATGGTTTACTCGATGACCTTGATTTGCGATTTGCGCGTCAAAACGATTGAGATTCTGCTGCTGCCGGTACTCTTGCGCACGCGTCCTTTGACCTCGATGGTCTTGCCGATCAAAGATTCAAGGTAGGCTTCGTCCAAGCCGGCCTCTGCTTGACTCTTGTCGACGCGGCCGGTGAATTCGGGGGGCTCGGGCTTGAACTGTAGGTAGAGGACTGTCCCTGGTTTGGATTTGGTGACTGCCCGGACCACGGCGCGAAGCGGGATGACTTGACCTGCTTCGGCGAATTGCTTCCGAATTTGGGGTTCATCATCAAGGGTGTAGTATTCCTGAAGGAGGTAGCTGACGATGATGTCCTCGGAATCAACGATGCGTAGGACAGACGGCGAGGCGAAAAAGCCGCGCAGAGTGACCTTGTTCCGGAGGGCTGACTTGACTAGTTTTTCGGAACCCGCCGGAGGAACGGCGCGAAGCGCGGAGTCAGGAATGATCAGGCGGCCATTTTCATCGATCCCGTCGAGTGACGTCTCAAAGGTGATCCACCTGCCAATTTTGTGATCAAGTGAATAGGGACTCGTGGGGTCGACTGTGGCGAACCCGGCGGCGTTTTTGGGGCGGGCGGTTGGTTCGAGCTCGGGGACTTCTTGAGCGATGGGTTCGATGACGACAACGGGCGGGATTGCCTTCGCTGTTGTTGGAGCGGTGACGGGCTCCGGAGTGCTTGCAAGAACGATGGGTTTTTCCCCGGCCGGGGTTTCGCGATTGGCAAGCTTCCACCCGAAGTAGCCAATCGCACCAAGTAAGAGAACGAGAAGGGGAAGGACTCTGAGAGAGGAAGAGCTGGTAGCCGAAGGAAGGGCTGTGACCGGCACGGAAGGGGCCGGCGGTGCTTCGATCGCAGCGACCATGGGTGTCGAAGTGAGTCCGGCTTGGCGCCTGAGGTAGGTGGACAGGGCGTCATACTTCGCCTGAACGTCGACAAGTTCGGCGGGATGAATCCCCTCGGCAAAGGCCGTAAACCATGAATGGTAGTCGATTGAAAAGGTATCGATGGCTTGCTCTCCCTCGCCGCAGATCACGATGGATCCCGGCGTGAAGGCGACTGTTCCGGCGACCGGGCCAAGGGCAGTGATGAGCGACCCGGCGTGCCCCTGAATTCGCAAACACTCTTCTTCGGTGAGATCGAAGTCGCGAACGCGGTCCGTGAGAAGAATGCCGTCCCACCAACGGGCTGCGATCCAGGGGAAGCCGTCAACAGGATCAAGGCCGCCGTCGACGACCGGGCGGAGGCAGTTGTGACTGAGCTGCATGAGCTGATCCAGCGCGTTCTCAAAGGTGCCACCTTTGAATTTTTTGAGGACATCATCCCCGTATTTGAGACGGACGAGTGCAAGAGGCACCTGATCGCGTGTTGTTACGCGGTAAACGACGAGGTTCCCGGTCTGGTGAACGAGTTCCTCGATGTGATAGTCGGTCTGCATCAAAGGTCTCCGGAGGCTGACCGACCCGGCGGGTGAAGCCAAACGGAAAAGTTGGTGACCTTGGTAGCGGGTGGTTTCATCGGGACGAGGCTACCGTTGCCGTCGGACAAGACCTCAAAGAGCCGGATTCCACGGGCCTGGAATTTTTGATGAAGCCTGATTCAGAGCGGGAAGATCGCTGCGGGCGATGGGGCACCCGGTGGCGAGGAAGAGCTTCAATTGTCAGCAAGGGTGTCGCTGAGGAGGCGATAGGCGTCGGTGGAGTAGCCTGAATTGATGAGAGTTTCGAGGTCGCGTTTGGCAAGAGCCTTGTTTCCCATAAGGGCGTGGATGAGGCCACGGTCGGCGATGAGGGTGAGGTCGGGGCGCTCCGGATTGATACGCGGAGTGATTTCGACGAGGGCGGCGCGCAGGTCGGCTTGGGCGGATTTCTTGTTCTTGAGAATCAGGAAAGCGCGGGCCCGGCGGATGAGCCAGGATGAGCGGAAGCGGGAGGAGGTGAGCTCTTTCTGGATAATGGGGAGGACAGTTTCGGTTTGTCCGGCGGTGAGGGCGGCATCGATCCAATTATTGCGAACGACGATGGATTTCGTGCGGTTCGCGGATTTTTTCAGGACGGTGCTTGCCTCCCCGGGACGTTGCAAGTCGAGGAGTAATCCGGCGTGGAAGAGGTCGAGCGCGGGATCATCGTTGGGCCGCATGAGATGGAGGGCGTCGCAGAGTGAGCAGGCTTTTTCGAGTTGCCCAAGCTGCGCGGTGTAGTGGGTGAGGAGGAAATGCGCCTCAAATTTCTCTTCTTTGGTCTTTGCGAACTGCTGGTATCGCGAAATGAGGGGAGGTGCCTTCTTATCGGTGCCGAAAAGCTGAACCAGAGCGACGAGAGCCCGTCGGTTTTCGGGCTCCAGTTTTAGAGCGGATTCGAGGTCCTCGATGGCGTGGACCTTCTCCTGGAGCGCGCGAAATTCGGTCGCGCGCTGGTAGTAGAGATCGGCGGTGGGCTGGACCTCGATCTTCGCGGTCAGCGCCTTGATCGTCTCGGAAACGTCATTGTGCCCGCATGCCAGAGCGGGTGCAAAGATGAGAATGAGCGAAAGAAGACGCGGGCGGAGCATGACTATTTCGCGAGGAGAAGTCTGGGGTGCAGGGTGAAGTCGGAACTGTTGATGTTCACGTTGTGCCCTTCGATGGCGAGGACGTTTTTTTGCCCCGGCTTAAGGATCTTCGAGATTCCTTTGAGCGGGAAGTATTCAAAGCCCTTGGCGTCGTGGTTGGTGAAGCCATCGGCCTCTTTACCCTGTTTCTTGTCAACTCCCTGGCGGTGGACTTCGTGCCCGTTGAGATAGGCGATGAAGGCGTCGTCGTATGAGACGTGAAGACCAAGTTTGTCCAGGTTGGCATTCTTGGGGAGTTGGAACTCCTTGCGGATGTAAACGGTGGTGAACTTGCCACGCATGTTGATCTCGGTGGTGTCATCGTTGTCGCCGTAACCGAAACCAGCTTTGCCGGTTTTCCAAGCGGAGATGTCATAGTCCGGAGCGGCCCAGTCGGTGATATCACCCGATGGATGTGAACCGGCGAGGTAGGACCAGGTTTCGTTTTTGTCGATGATGACGGTGGCGTTTCGCGGAGGTTTTGGACCGGCTTGTGGTTGTGCACGGCGCAGAGGTTCCGGCTGCCAGGGGTTTTCGACGACGGTGTGGGTGACTTCGCCGCTCTTTTTGATGGCGAAGGTGTCGCGAATGACGCCGTTGGAATTGAGCATCTCTCCTTTGATGGTGTCGTCGGCGATGGTGATGAGGCACGAGCCGTGGTCGAGGATGATTTTGCGCATCACGGGGTGGGTGCCCGACCGTCGGTTGGCGGTGCCGCCGTGGCCGGTGACGATGGAGACGTGGCCGTTGTTTGGTTTCAGGCCTTCGCTTTTCCGGTAGGCTCCGTCGCCCGCGGGATCGCCGTCGCCATCATCGAGGATCACTCCCTTGGCGACCGAGGGTGTTTGATAGGCTCCGTCGATGAGCATGGAGCGCTCGTAGATGTGGGAGTGGCCGGTGAAGACAAGGTCAACGCCACCGCTTTCGAGGATGGGCATGATGTGTTCGCGCATCTCGACGAGCTGGCCTTCGCGATCGGAATCGTGAGAGCCTTTGGTGTAGGGGGGATGGTGGAAGAAGGCGATGAGGAATTCCGCTTTGGTTTTTTCCAGATCGGCCTTGAGCCACTGGGCCATTTCGCCGGTGGGGCGACGATCAAGGTCATGGGAGTCGAGGCAGATGAAGTGGACCTTGCCCCAGTCGAAGGAGTAGAAGGCCTCCTTGCCGGACGGGAGTCCGCCGGCCTCGGCTTTGGTGGGGCTGATGAAGGCGTCGTAGAATGGGCCGATGCCGGTTGCTCCCTTGGAAGTGCGCCCTTCGTGGTTGCCCATGGATCCCCAGCAAACGGTGTTGCGGAGGGTGGGCTCATACATTTTGAAGAAGCGATCGCTGAATTCCTTGTTGGTTCCGGAGCCGTAGGCCATGTCGCCGACGTGAAGGTAGAGATCGATGGGTCGGCCGTTTTTGGCGGTGTGCTCGACCATGGCGGTGTGGACTTGCGCCTGTGCCTTGCCGCCGGTGCCGGAGTCACCCACAACCCAGAAATAAACCGGGGTATCGGAACCCGGGACAGGGTTGGTTTTGAAACGATAGGATGAATCGGCAGGAGTCAGACGCTTGTCCCCGTCATAAATCGCGTAGTAGTAGCTGGTGAGTGGCTTGAGGCCGGTCACGGTGGCTTCGAATTGGCGTGTATCGACCGGGGCGTCCTTGAAAATAGGATTTTCCTCACCGAGCGACGGGTGTTTCCGGGTGATGATTTGCTCGGCAGGAACTTCCGATGACAAGTCATCCACGGTTGTGCCAAAAACGACTTTTGGTGTCATCTCGTTGCGAGAACGCCAAACGACGCGAATGGAGTTGTCGGTTGCCAGCTGAACGTAGGGCTGGCGGGAGAACTCCTCGACGATTGCGGAGGAGGCGATGAGGGAGCTAAGAAAGAGGAAAACGAGGCTTTTCATGTGCGAGGGATGGGACGTTGAGAGATTTTCAGGATTTCGCAACCCAGATTGTAAGTTTGACGGAAGAGTAGGGACGGGAGTATTCAGAGGGTCCTATGAAACTGTTATTGCTCCCGCTCCTCTTGATTGGCTCGTTGGTCCTTAGCTCTTGCGGCTTGGTTCGTTCAGCTACGCAACTTCCGATCCGAACCTTGCAGAGTGTTGGGAGAGCGGTCGGTCTTGGCCTTGAGCAGACCGAGGTTCAAGGGGAGGAGGAAGCTGCGAAGCCAATCAAATGGGAGTCTGTCCGGGGGGATTGATATTCCGGGCTGCAAGTGCTTATTCGCCGATCAGCGTTTTCATGCCTTTTCCCATCGCTTCGCCAATGAGGTAGTAGGTTTCGCCGTTTTGGTTCCAGTGAAATCCCTGATCGCGGGGAGAAACCGAGCTTTCGCGCCAGAATTCGCGGGTATCGGCGGCGAAGACATTGCCGGCGAATTCCGGATAGAGAGCCGGGTCGGCCACCGCAAGTTGTCCTTCCAGCATGGTGAGGCGGTTTCCTGATGCGCTTGCGCCACCGATGCCGGTGTTTGCGATCGCGAATGGAAGTGTGGGTTTCCCGAGTTCCGCCCGGATATCAGTGATGAAGTCGGCGAGGTTTGCTTCATACTGTGACGCGGTGAAATCCGTGCCACCGTCATTCCACCCCTGGTGCCATCCAAAGCCGGCGATTTGATATCCCAATCCGTCCCACTCCGGAAACTCGGTGGCCAGATTATCAAGGGCGTCGTGGATGTACTCGATCATGCCCACGTAGTAGTCACCGACTTCACCACCGCGCTTGGCGACGGCTTCCGGCGAGCGGAAATCAGCATAGAGGCTTTTTCCACCCCAGCAGGTTTTCACAATGAGCACGGGCTCGTCGAAAGAGTCTGCAATGGCCCAGCCGAAACCAAATTCAGGTCCGATGCGGGCGTCGTCGACCCCGAATTCCGGAAGAAGATCTCCCTTTTTGATCGTGCGTCCGGTGTTGAGATCGCTCCGGCGGTAGAAAACCTTGACGTCATCGCGGGCAATCCAGTTGTTTTGGTCGTCGACCAATTTTCCATAGGTGTCGGGGTCGTTGGTCACTTGGTAGCGCAGGCTGCCGACACCTCCGGGAACGCCGCCATTCCCTTCTTCATTGCGGCCGTGCCCCTGCATGTTGGATTGTCCGGCGAGGATGAAGACCTTCACGCCGTTCGGGTTGTCATCCCAGGTTCTGAAAGTTGCGAAATCCGGGCCGGTCACCGGGCGTCCGGCGAGATCGGTTACATTATTGACCGATACGCTGAAATCCGAATCCAATGCGAGCGGGGTGGCCGTTGTCAGGACGATGGTGTCGGGTTTCACTCCGATGGCAGCTTCCGTGATCGCAACAGTGGTGCCGCCGTCTTGAGTGACCGTGAAATTGGCGGGATCTGTGGCTGCGGCCACTTGCATGGCTTCCGAAAAGTCGAGGTTCACGGTCGTGCCATTGCCCCAGACCCGGTCAAGCGTGGGGTCGCTGAGGTCTGCGGGCCCGAGTCGAAAAAACAGCCGCTCTGAATTCGGGCTGGGATTGGGGAAGGGGCCGAAGGTGGTCAGGGGGCCGTCGGGATTGGCGGGAACCGCCGCATTAATCCCGGGTTTGAAATTGATGAGATCATCGGACCAATACACTCCGTAAAATTCACCGGGATTTGATTTCCAGGTCAGGATGATTTCCCCGGTTTCATCGAAGTACGAGACATCTGAGAATTCGAGCGGTTGGCGGGCCTCGTCACTTTCAACAATCTGCATGCCGGTGGGGCCCATGTGGTTGAAGCCGTTCCCCCAAATACGGGCGGTGAAGGATCCTCCTCCGAGGCCTTTGTAGACGAGGTAGTTACCCGGGGTCTCCGGATCGGTGATTTGCGTGAAGGTGCCATTGAAGGCTCCGGAGAGAAGGGTGAAATCCGAGGGCGGGGCGCCATTGATGGAGGCCTTGCCGGTACCGTCGCCAAACTGGGCCTGATTGGCGCCGAGGTAGAAGATGACGTCGAATGTTTCAAAGGGAATGTCGGTGACCTCGATGTCGAAAATATTGGAGCCATCGCCCGGGTCATCGGTGGAGTTGGCGTGACCGTCCATCATGTTGGCATTGGCATCCCCGACCATGGTGGTGCGGGGGGGATTCCAAAGATAAGGCCCGCCATTACGGACGTCGTTGAGAACGAAAGTTGCGGTCGAGCCTTCGTTTCCGGTCAGGGTGACCGCATTTTGAGGGCGTGATGGAGCCCAGGGGAGTTCGTAGTTTTGCCAGCCCGTGGTGAGCCAGTCGCCTGCGCCGGCGGCCTCATTGGAATTCAAGGTCAGCAGGGGCTGCCAGGTCGCCCTGGGGACGGTGCCTGCTCCCGTTCTCCAGAAATTCACGCTGATCATTTCAGCGCCGGCGTGTGCTGCCAAGGTGATGATTGAGAGGCCAACGAGGTTCTGAAGCATCTTCGGTTTTTCCATGTGCCCGCAATAACCGCATCCGGCCGGAAACGCTTACGAAAAACTTCGGGAAGGCCTACCCTTTGATGGTCAGCGAACCCGTCATTGGCGACCTTACTTCTTCCTGAATTCAGTAACAAGATCTTCAAGGTCGTCGTCTGGCTTTTGATCGACCGAAGAAACATAAAAGAGGGCACCCGAGCGCTTCAAGAGATCGCGAAGCCTTTCGAGGCCGGAGGGTGAAACAGGATCGCGAAGATCGCTGAACCAGTAAATGGCATCGGCTCGTTTGACGATGATGAGGTCCTCCATGGCCAGGAGGACATGGTCCCGTTGTCCCAAGGTGGTGGTCCCGGCCTGCCAGGTGAGTGCGCAGCCGTAGACTTCGCGAAAGTGCGAACCGGGAAAGCCCTTGTTGATTTCCTTCCTGAGTTCCGGAAGGTGGGGCTGCATGCTCGAGGAATTGTCGAGAACGACGCCGAGGTTGCTGCTGCGAACCCTGATGCCTCCGACCCCGCCTTTTTTGACCTCGCCATCTTTGGCGACAGCTTTTGGATCAAGGCGCAAGGCGGTGATGACTTGATCGCGTGCGGTGATCACTTTTTTGATGAGGGGTGATGCCGGACCCCCGCCGAAGGTCTCAAGAGTCGCTTCAAAGCCTTGGTCGGGAACATTGCCAAAAAAGGCGGTGCGAAGGACTGCCAAATCCTTTTCGAAGGTGGCGATTTCTTCCTCCAGTTCGTCGATGGCCCGATCGTTCGGAATGTTCCGGTCATATTCCCGGTTGAGGGATTTTCGGGCTTTTGAAATTTCCAGCAATGGTTTGCGAGCCTTGCGCTCGAAGGCTTTGCGAAGTTTGTCGACCGGGTTGCTCCGGGGCTCTTTTGCGTTCGGTTCGACAAGGCTCGCTGCTCGATATTGGTTGGCCTCGGCCCGCAGTTCGATGGTGCGTTTTTGTTCGGAGCGGCTGAGCTCCTCGATCTCCACCTGTTCTTGCAAAGCGGCGGGATCATTGCTGAGTTCACGCAGGACTTTTTCCATCTCAAGAAGAAAACGCAGATCAAGTAGTGCGGCGGTGCGGGGGGCTCCTTCCAGGGCTTTGCCGTTGGCGGGTGGGAAATTGGCTGCGCGGGTGGAGAGGGATTTCTCAAGTGACTTGAGGATTTGGTCCGGAGCAACCTGCGACCAGCAAGGCGAAGTCAGGGACAGAATCAGAGCGAGCAGGATTTTCACGACGGGGGCACTATAGAGGTCTGACATTTCACGACACAGGCAAAAAAATAAATTGTCTTTGTGAGATGAGTGCAAAATTATCTTTTGAATCCAGGTGTGCTTAAAATACTTAAAAACGGAAGGAAGCTTCCGGATTGGTTTCATGAGCGCCATCATTTTTGAAAAAAATAGTGAGCCAATCGGGTGGATTGAAATCGACAGTCTTTGGGCCGGTTCGGTAGCCTTGGAATGCATGCACAAGGTCACACTCGCACTTTCTTTGGTCACTCTGCCGGTTTTTTCGGCAACCATTACCCACAACCTGAATGTTCAGATTGTGCAGGTTTTTAATGATGCCGGAGGTGATGGCGCTCCAATTGCTTCTTCGTCGACCTTTTCCCCCGGGGCGAGCTTTCTCTATCAACCGGAAGTGAACGAGATCTGGGAGCAAGCGGGAATTCAAGTGACCTACCTTCCAACGGTCAGTTGGAATAATACAGAAGCGCAGCGTCTGACGACTTCCGAACGGAGTGCGATTTATGGTGACACCTATACGAGTACGACGGGTGACCCGCTTCCAAACATTCCGACGGATGCCCTGCAGATTTTCTTTGTTTGGGATCATCCGGGGACCGGCTATGATGGCACGGTCAACTCAGGCTGGAAGAACGACACGGGTTTTCCAAACAACAGCGCGCAGAATGCCGGTAATGCCCAACTTGGAATCGAAGGTTTTGTCAGCAACGGTCGTTCGGTGATGGCAAATCGTGGGTTTGCTACCGAGCAGTTGTCAGGAACCCTGGCTCACGAAATCGGGCACGCGCTTGGTCTGCGACATGTCGATGAGATTAACATGGGAGCAGCGACCGGAGGCCCGGGAGATCCTGATTTCAGTGTAGTGCCCCTGACCGATAATAACCTGATGTGGAGTGCGGGGGTGGGGCCGGGCTATGATGGTTCGCAGGATAATGATCCGAACCTGACGATTCTTCAGGAGAACGAGTTCCTGCGTCCCGAGCAAGTTGCGGCTGCCATCAGCAACGGTCTTGCGCTGGATCCCGATGGAAATGGCATTGGTGTTCTTCAGCCAATTCCGGAGCCTTCCGCTCTTTTGCTTTTGCTGGCCGGCCTGCCGGCGCTGATGCGCCGGAGGCGGTAAACCGGTGAATTAAGCGGATTTTGGACCGCCGCTGATAATCTCGGCGCTCGTGCCTGCTTCGTAGTTCTTGAAATTGGCGAGAAAGAGGTCGGCAAGTCCCCGCGCGCTGGTGTCAAAGGCGGCCTGGTCATCCCAGCTGTTGCGGGGAACGAGGATGTCCGAAGGAACCTCGGGGACTTCGGTGATCGTTTCAAAGCCGAAGACAGGATCAGTCTCGGTAGGTGCCGATGCGAGCTTACCATTGTAAATTGCTTCGACGATGGAGCGGGAATACTTGAGCTTGATGCGTTCACCGGCACTGTAGCCGCCCTTGATCCAGCCGGTATTGACGAGCCAGACGTTGACTTTGTGGTTCTTCATTTTGTCGGCGAGGAGTTCGGCGTAGCGCGAGGGATGAAGGACGAGGAATGGTGCTCCGAAGCAGGCCGAGAAGGTTGCGGTGGGTTCGGTGACGCCCATCTCGGTGCCGGCCACCTTGGCGGTATAACCGGAGATGAAGTGGTACATCGCTTGCTCTTCGCTGAGTTTGGCAACGGGAGGGAGGACGCCGAAGGCATCGCAGGTGAGGAAGATGATATCGGTCGGGTGACCGGCGATGCACGGGACGAGGGCGTTATCGATGAATTCGATGGGGTAGGCTCCACGGGTGTTCTGCGTGAGCGAGGTGTCGTGGAAATCGACGTTGTAGTCTTCGTCGTGCACCACGTTTTCGAGGACCGCTCCGTAGTGAAGGGCGTTGTAAATATCGGGCTCGGTTTCCTTGGAAAGATCGATGGCTTTGGCGTAGCAGCCACCCTCGATGTTGAAGACCCCGGTGTCGGTCCAGACGTGCTCGTCATCACCGATGAGCATGCGGGTGGGGTCGGCAGAGAGGGTGGTTTTGCCGGTGCCGGAGAGACCGAAGAGGATGGCCGAGCGATTGGTCTCGGGGCAGGCCGTGGCCGAGCAGTGCATCGAGAGATGGCCCTTCATCGGCATGAGATAGTGCATCAAGGTGAAGACCCCTTTCTTCATTTCGCCGGCGTATTCGGTGCCGAGGATAACCATTTCCTTTTCCTCGAAGCATACGTCGATGGAAGTCTTGGAAGTCATGCCTTCGGTGAGGCGGTTGGCGGGGAATTGGCCCGCGTTGTAGATTGTGAAATCCGGCTCGCCGAAGTCGGCCAATTCTTCTTTCGAGGGATTGATAAGCATGATCTGCATGAAAAGCGCGTGGTAAGGGCGGGTGCAGATGACGCGGACCTTGATGCGGTTTTCGGGGTCCCAGCCGGCGAAGGCATCGATGACGTAAAGCTGGTCGCGGGTATTGAGGTAGTCTTTGGCGCGCTCGCGGTTGATTTCGAAGGTGTGCTCACCGATGGGGATGTTGATATCGCCCCACCAAACGTGGTCTTTCGAGGCGGCATTTTCGGTGATGCGTTTGTCGCCGGGCGAGCGTCCGGTCTTTTCACCGGAGTAGGCAATGAGGGCGCCGAAGGCGGAGAGCGAAGTGGACGGCTCGTAGCGGATGGCGTCCATGTAAAGGCGGGAGGCCGCCGGATTGCGGGCGACGTTCGGTTTCTCGAGGCCAAGGTGGGAAAGGTCGATGGTTTTCACGAAAGAAGACCTAACACTTTCCGTGCCAGAGTAAACGCTTGCGCAACGTGTGCGGGGAAAAAGGCAAATAGAGATGAGTCACTCATGCTTTTTCGCGGTGTTCATGGTGACGATTGAAGTCGATTTCTTCGATGGTTTTGGGACTTTTCCACCGGATGCGATACATGCGGGTGACTCCGGCTGTGATGACGCTGGATTCCTCCGTAGTGGTCCGGGTTCCTCCGATTCCTCCGCCATGTTTTTTGAGGCTGTTTGGAGTTTTCTCATGGCTCTATCTGTCGAGATCCACCGCGCTGTGATAGCGGGGTTGGCGGCGGAATTATTTTTTCAGGAAGCCGATCATGGCGCGGCCCGTGGCGTCGCTGACGTGGAAGTGGCTTTCGCCGGAGTGGTTCCAGTGATACCCGAAGTCGCCGGGGGATTTTCAATGGCAAGGAGGATGCTTCGATGGAAAAATTCTCTCTTAGAAATTGATATTTTGAAGATTACCATTGTTGTAATTTTCTTCCTTTAGAGCGGCCCATTCGGAGCAGTGCGCTCCGGTGGTTCTGACTTGGTAGTATCCGGTTTCAGGCGGGTGAATAGCAATTTCAATGGTTAGCTGCTTTGCAAAGGGGGTGATTGCTTTAATGAGTTTAAACCTTCCGTTGACAGAAAGGCGTCGCAGAACTAACCAAGTCGCGATGGGTTCCATAGGCGTTAAGGGAATCAAGAAGGCATGAAACGTTTTATTATTTGGATTCTAATTTTTTCGATCGGCCCGGTTCTTCACGGGGAAGCATTTGGACCTCTGACTTATCGAATTGAAGAGGGACAAGTTACGATTACCGACTGCGATATTTCAGCGATTGGCGAAGTTTCCATTCCTGCGACACTTGAGGGTGCTCCGGTGACATCAATCGGTGAATCTGCCTTTCTTGATTGTACCGGGATTACGAACATCGATATACCAGCCTCAGTTGAATCCATCGGAGCGGATTGTTTCAAGAGGTGCTCAAGTCTTACCTCAATCAACATTCCACCCGGGGTCGAATCAATTCTTGAGAGCACTTTCGAGGAGGCGGGTCTTGCGAGCATCACGATCCCGGACACGGTCCAGGAAATCGGACGAAGGGCCTTTCGCCGTTGCGAGAACCTTGCTGAGGTTGTGATTGGGAATGGCGTCACGAGTATTCGAAATCGTGCCTTTTCGTATTGCACAGCCTTGGATGATTTGACCTTTGGTAATCAGGTTGAGTTGCTTGAAGACTCCTCTTTTGCCAGCAGTGGTCTGACCGAGGTCATGCTGCCCGATAGTGTGAAGACGATCGAGGCGGAGGCTTTCGAGGATTGTTCCGAATTGGCAAGCATCTCATTCGGAGCAGGGCTCGAGGAGATCGGGGAAAGCGCCTTTGAGAGCTGTATTAGTCTCGCCACCATTTCGATTCCTGACCAAGTCCAGTTGATTGGCCCATCAGCGTTTGAGCAATGCGTTTTCCTTGCTGAAGTGGTGATTGGAAACGGAGTGACCATCATTGGGGAGAGAGCTTTCTCATCTTGCGTCGCACTGAATGACGTGACACTGGGCACCCTGGTGAGCATTGTGGGAGATGATGCTTTCGCCAACACCAGCCTGGCGGAGGTGAACTTCCCTGACAGCGTGACTTCGATTGGATTCGAGTCATTTAAGAGCTGTTCCCGGCTGACTACGATCTCCTTCGGAAATGGTCTTCAAGAGATTGGGGAGAGGGCCTTTGAGGAGTGCTCCGCTCTCACTGCCGTGGTGATTCCTGATCAGGTTGTTTCGGTCGGTCAATCGGTGTTTGCTCGATGCAGCAGTCTGTCGGTGGCGACGTTCAGGGGCGAAAATACGACAATCGGGCCCTATGCTTTCGCGCTATGTCCTGATTTGGTAGAGGTCACGTTACCGGGTGGGTTAGTTAGGCTTGAGGAGTCTGTTTTCTCAAACTGTCAAAGCTTGGACGGGGTTCAACTTCCGGACAGCGTTTCGTATCTTGGAAGGTCAGTTTTTGCGCGGTGTCTTGCTCTTAGCGAGATCGACATTCCGCAAGGCGTGACTTCAATCGGAGTGAATGCCTTCAAGGATTGTCAGCAACTTTCGAGGGTGGGAGTTTCTCCCGGTGTGGCAACGATTGGGATGGAGGCGTTCTCCGGTTGTCGGAGTCTCACCGAGTTTTCAATTCCGGAAAGCGTCACGGCAATCAGCGATGACCTTTTCTTTGGTTGTGTGAATCTGCGCTCGGTGGTGATCCCGGAAGGCGTGATCTCTGTTGGCATCAGATCATTTGCAAATTGTGCTGTCCTTAGTGACCTCGAACTTCCCGATACGGTCAAGGAGATCGGAGGTTTTGCATTCTTATCCTGCGAAGGTCTTGTCGAGGTATCTCTTCCTGACGGAATCCACACGCTTGGGTTAGGGGCATTCTCAAGGTGTCGTCAATTGGTCGCGATCTCCCTACCAGAGAATCTCGCAAATTTGGGTGCGCTGGCCTTCGAGCGGTGTGAAAACCTTCGCGGGATTGTGATTCCTGAAGGAGTGACTGCGATCGAGGATTCGACGTTTGCCGAGTGTGAAAAATTATCCAGTATTCAGATTCCGGTGGGGGTCATCTCCTTGGGCGACCGGGCATTTACCGATTGTAGCTCTCTCGTTAAGGTGACGCTACCGCAGGGTCTTGAGTCAATAGAGTTTCGAGCGTTCTCATCCTGTAGGAAACTATCCGCGATCAACATTCCAAAGAGTGTCTCCTTCATTGGAGGGAGGGCTTTCATGAATTGTGAGAGTCTCAGGGAGATCAAACTACCCGAGGGGTTGACTGAGTTGGAGTTTGGCCTTTTCACTTATTGTTCCAAACTTTCGCGAGTCGAGCTACCGACTACCCTGACAAAGATCGGCAATAACGTTTTCACTTTCTGCTCCAGCCTCAAGACAATCACGATACCGGCCAATGTGACGACTTTTGAATCGAGCGCGTTCGCATACTGCCGTAACCTTGAAAGTTTCATTTTTTTAGGCCGCTCTCCTACGGTCGACAGCTTTACCTTCGGTGGAGTGGATCGTGAAGTGAAGGCGCTTGTCACATCCGATCACCTAGCCAGCTATGGGCGGGAAGGGGGCACCTGGGAAGATATTTTCAGGGTCACTCTTTTACGCGATCCCTTGATTCGGAATTCGGGCTTTCTTTCAGGGGACTTTTTCGTCGATGTGAGATCCGGAACCGAAGGGCTTAAAGTAACTGCGGCGATCCGGCCCGATGGTCCCTTTGACGATGTGCCACGAGTGAGAGTCGTTGAAGATGATTCGGGAGCCCGCAACCGATTTCTCATTCCGGCTGAAAGTCTCCCTCCCGGAAAATTCTTTTTTCGCGTGGAGCACGAATAAGCCTGCCAAGATTGGAGGTTGTTATTTTAGGAATTCGACCATCGCGCGGCCCATGGCTTCACCGACCTTGAAGTGGCTTGTGCCGGAGTGGTTCCAGTGATAACCGAAGCCGCTGGGAGATTCCTCGGTGCTACGTTTGAAGGAGCGGGTGTCGACCGAGCGGATGGTGCCGGCGAAATCCGGAGTGGCTTTTGGATCTCCAAGTTTGAGCTGGATTTCGCAGAGCTCGTTACGAATTCCTTTCCCGCCCGTACCAATCATGCCGGTGTTGGCGATGACGACGGGAAGTTTTGGAACCTCCAGGTCTTTGCGGAGGTCGCGGATCAGGTTTTGCATGTTGTCGGAATATTCGGCGACCATTTCGGCGGAGCCTGCGTCGTTCCATCCCTGGTGCCAGCCGAAGCCGAGGATCTCGGTTTTTCGGTCTTTGAGTTCGGGGAAGTGAGTGCCGAGATTGGCTTGGACGTCTTTGACAATTTTGACCATCTCCCGGTAGGAGGCGCCGAGGTCCTCCTCTTTGTATTTGGCCTTTTTGTAGTCGGGTTTGCCGGACGAAGGTGGGCGGAAGTTGATGCCGAGTGAGTGACCGCCCCATGCGGTTTTGATGATGAGAACGGGTTCGTCGATGAGGTCTCCGACGAGGTTTCCGAACTGGAGCTCGGGGCCGAACCAGCTTCCCTTGCCGAAGCCGGGGGCGAGCTTGCCGGTGGTTTTTCCGGGAGCGGTGGAATAAACGAAAACGTCGTCGCGCTCGATCCATTTGCCGTCGTCCCCGAGAAGGTGACCGAATCGTTTTTTGGTGTCCGGAGCGGTGGCAAGAGATCGCAGGCAATCGAGCCCGCCCTTGATTTCGCGTTGTGATTTTTTATTAGATTCCTCGTACTTCGGATTAAGACCCATTTCGACCTTGCCGTGGCCGACCATGTTGGACTGCCCGGCAAGGATGAACATTTTGACCGGGCCTTTTGGGCCTTCGGCTGGAAGGAGTGAGGCTGTGGCCAGGGGGATGACGACGCGAATAAGTGTTTTCAGTTTCATAAAAGGGAGTTGTTTTTTAGGCCCGGTTTTTAGGGGGCGGTGGTGCTGCGGAGGCGCAGGAACTTGGGCTTGCGGTTTCGGTAAATCCGGTAGGAGAGTTTTTCGCGCTGGGCGTCGACGATTTCGATGGTTGGTTCGAAGATTTTGGACGGGTTGAAAAGAGTGGGAAGTGGAGTCCAGGTGATGAGATCCTCGGAGGTCTCGAGGTGGATGGTAGCATTGCCGGGGTTGCGGTGGCGGTGGAAGCTGGCTTCATACCACGCAAATTTTCCGGAGGTGAGCGGTTGGTCGCTGAGTGGGTAGTAGTAAGGTTCAAAGGTGAGGGGTTGGTCGTTTGGAGTCAGAGGATCGCTGACGGTGAGGAATTCCATCAGGTTGGAGATGCCGTCTTGGTCCGGGTCTGCCTGGTCGCTTTGGGCATCTTCATTCCCAGGAAATATTTCGAGAGCCCATTGCTGGTAGGTTTGGAGCGGGGGGAGATCATCGAGGATGTTGACGGTGATGGTTTTTTGAGTGGTGCCGTAGGGATTGGTGGCGGTGAGGCTGTAGGTTTGGGGGCCGGTGATGGGATCGTAGGTCCGAAGATCAAAGTCGAGATAGAATGAGACAAAATAGAAGTCGAGGCGCTCCGGATAGATCTCGGCTGCCACGGTGAGAGTCTGGCTGGGAAAGGGGGCTGGTTGAAATTCTCCAGAGCCGCCGTAACTCAACCAATCCCAATAGTGGGCATTTCGATCGCCGGGAGGAGTGTCCAGGGTGTATTTCGTTAGCTTTCCATCAAGATACAAAGCTCCGTTCTGACCCAGCGACCACCGGCATTTGAGTCGCTGGTAGGGGAGTGTTTCCGGGAGCTGATATTGTGTCCGAAAGTATGGGGTGGAGAAATAGTCGAGTTCGTTGATTTCGGGAACATTGGCCTCTGAGAAAGGGAGGTTGCCGGTGGGCCAGATGGTGTCATCGAATCCGGGGAGCGTCCAGTCCCGGCCATAGTCTGTCTGGCTGAGGTCGAATGACCAATCCTGGTCAGGGGGGAGAATTGATCGCGATTCAGTCGGAAGGAAGGTGATGTTTGATGAGGGCAAGTAGATTCCGTTTCGGCCTTCGGGGAGAGGATTGAGATCGAGAGAGGTGCTTCCGAGGACTTCCCAAATCAGTTTGATGGGCTGCCCGGCGCGGATTTCGGTTCGCTCAGGGAGGAAGGAGGCAATCTCGGGAGCCCGGGGGAAGATCAGTGGGTCGAGCGGGTCGCCGAGGAAGTTGATCTCGTCTCCATCGAGGTGTAAATCTCCGTCTGTGTCGAAATTATTGGGATCGGTTGGGAAGGCGTTTGGCGGAGTGTCAATGGGGATTTCTTGACCATCTGGGAGCCCGTCGTTGTCGGTGTCGCGATCATATGGGAGGGTTCCGGTATTTTGGCGCGAGATAAAGCGGCCGGTTCCAGTTTCAATTTGATCGGTGAGGCCGTCGCCATCGGTGTCCTCGGAAGCGGGGTGTGTGTAGAACCGATGTTCGGTAAAATTGTCCAGAGTGTCGCCGTCTGGATCGTCTGATGGGAGAGGATCGAGTGAGCCAAAGTATCGGGTCTCCCATTCATCATCGAGTCCGTCGCGATCGGTGTCTGAGTCGGTGCCAGGGGTGCCATTCTCCCGGAAGGCGCGGTGCCAGTTTGCGCCATCGTTTGGACTGAAATCCGGGTCATCCGGGTGGGAATAGACGAGGGCGTGCTCCCGCCTGCGGGGATCGGGCGGCCAAGCTTCGAATTCAGGAATGCCCCGGATGATTTTGGCCCGGTATTCCAACCTCAAGATGACTTGACCGTTGGGATCCCGGAGAGCGATCTCTTCCCCATCGTTGTCGAGCCTGCGCTCGTATTCGGCGAGAATTTGAATCTCGTTGAGACGATGTTCCTGCCGGAATCTGATCAAGTCTCCAACGATGACGGCACGTTTTTTTGGCGGGATCGTGCCAACGAGGAAGGCGTCAATCCCACCAATGACAGTGTAGCCAGTGAGGTCGACGTCAGTTTCACCGGGGTTGTAGAATTCCAGAAATTCGGCGCGGTCGAAGTGGATCTCGCTGATGACAACCCGCTGAGCTTCGAGAGAGCATACGGTTGCCAGCAGAGTTAGAACCAAGAGGAGCCGCCGGGACATTCCGTAGTCTAGGGCGGAGTCCCGGAAGTTCAATGTCAGAGCTCAATGGAAAGTCAGGCGTCGACGATGGCGAACTTAAGTTCGGCGCTTGAGACGACCTGTCCGTTGACGGAGCA
This sequence comes from Verrucomicrobiia bacterium, assembly GCA_030432565.1. GTDB lineage: Bacteria > Verrucomicrobiota > Verrucomicrobiia > Verrucomicrobiales > Akkermansiaceae > SW10. The sequence continues at coordinate 21,293 of JAUIGV010000016.1, forward strand.
GGAGGCAATGGCGGTGCCGATGGTGCGGCGGAAGGAAAGGATTTCAGCGTCAATAAAGAGGGTGTCTCCAGGGACGACTGGTTTGCGGAATTTGACTTTGTCGGCGCTGAGGAAGTAGCCGATTTTTCCGGAGTTATCCGGCATCCGCATGATGAGGATGGAGGCGGTTTGCGCCATGGCCTCGAGTTGGAGGACGCCTGGCATGACGGGATGTCCGGGGAAGTGGCCCTGGAAGAAGTCCTCGTTCATGGTGAGATTCTTGATAGCGGTGCACTTCATCTCGGAGGAGAATCCGGTGACGCGGTCAATGAGGAGGAAGGGGTAGCGGTGGGGGAGGATCTTGAGGATCTCGGTGATATCGAGGACGGCTTCGGCTTCGGGGAGTTTGACGGGGGGAACCATGGCGCGCATGGCGGCGTAGTTTTTGCGAAGGGCTTTGGCGGCTTCGGTGTTGGGGCCGTGGCCGGGTTTGACGGCGATGACGTGGCCGGTGAATTTGCGCCCGGAGAGCATGAGGTCGCCGATGAGGTCGAGGGCTTTGTGGCGGGCGAATTCGTTGTCGAAGCGCATGGGCTCCTTGGACATGATTTCTTCGCCGCGGACGACGACGGCGTTTTCAAGCGAGCCGCCTTTGATGAGGCCTTTGTCGAGGAGGGGCTTGATGTCTTCGTAAAAGGTGAAGGTGCGTGCGGGGGCGACTTCGTTTTCGTAGAGTTCGGGGGTGACCACGGTGGAGAAGTATTGCACGAAGCGGCCGTCTTTGCCGACGTTGGTGACGGAGACGCGGAATTGCTTGTCGGGGACGATGGTGATGAGGGAGCCATCGCCGGTTTCGAGATGGATGGGCTCGCGGATTTCCCAGACTTTTCGCGGGGTGGTTTGTTCTTCGAGGCCGGCTTTCTTGATGAGTTCGACATAGGGGCGCGAGGAGCCATCGCCGATGGGAGGTTCGTTGGAGTCCATCTCGATGAGGGCGTTGTCGACTCCGAGGCCAACGAGGGCGGAGAGGACATGCTCGACGGTGTGAACGCGGACGGAGCCTTCGGCGAGGGTGGTGGCGCGTTCGACGGTCTGGACTTTGGAGACGCAGGCGTCGATGAAGGGTTTGTCGGGGAGGTCGACGCGGCGGAACTTGAAGCCGTGGCCTTCGGGAGCGGGCTTTAGAGTGAGAGTGACTTTTTCTCCGGTGTGGAGGGAGGTTCCTTCGAGAGTGGCTTCGGAAGCCAGCGTGTGCTCCATGTGGGACATGCGCGGGTTTTAGACTGGAGGGGGATTTTGAAAAGGGATTTTATGCGGAGGTGACTTTAAGAATCGCGGCGCGGACGAACTTTGAGATTCTCGAAGAGTGCGAGGATTGGCTGATCGTGGACAAGCCGGCGCCGCTAATCATGCATCCGACGGGGAAGAGTGACGAGGTGACCTTGTTGGGAGTTTTGAAGGAGGCGATGCCCGCTCTTGAGTTCTTTTTTGTGAATCGACTGGATCGGGAGACGAGTGGATGTGTTTTGGTGGCGAAGAATTCGGGGGCTGCGAGGAGGTTGGGCAAGATGATGGGAAGAAAGGAGATTAAGAAGGAATATGAGGCGATTGTATGGGGTTGGCCGGAGTGGCAGGAAAATTGTTTGACGCAGCCGATTCGACGGAAAGGGGAGTTTGAGGAGAGTGAGGTGTGGGTGAGGCAGGCGGTGCATCCCGAAGGAAAGGAAAGCGAGACCGGTTTTCGGGTCGAGGGGATGTTTGAGAAAGACGGCGATCGATTTTCGATGATAGGCTGCGAGCCTCGAACGGGCCGGACCCATCAAATCAGGGTTCATTTGGAATACCTCGGTTTTCCGATTGTGGGTGATAAAATATATGGCGATGAGGGGCGGGCCTACCTCGAGTTTTTGGACAACGGGTGGACGGAGGCATTAAACGAGCGGTTGCGGTTGGACCGGCAGGCGCTGCATGCCAGGCGGATGGAATTTGAGTGGGCGGGCGAAGTGATCGTAGCTCACAGCAAGCTTCCCGATGAGCTTAGGGCCTTTTGTGTTGCCTGAATGGAGTGCCCCGGGTTGATTTCCGACATGGCCAAATTATCTGAGGTGGTTGGATTTCTCGAAAATGAACTCGGGACGTCGGGGATTCCCGATTATCCGGGTGCGCACAACGGCTTGCAGCTTCAGAATGGGGGGGAGGTTTTTCGGGTGGCTTGTGCGGTGGATGCGAGCCTTCCCGTCATTGAAAAAGCGGTTGCGGAAGGTGCTGACCTTCTGGTGGTCCACCACGGGCTCTTTTGGCAAGGGGTGCGGATGTTGACTGGAGCGGCCTATTTCAAGCTCAAAATTGCGATGGACGCTGGCTTGGCCATTTATAGCAGTCACATCCCGCTCGATGTTCATCCGGAGCATGGAAACAACGTCAAATTGTCGCGGGCTCTGGGACTTGGCGACGGGGAGCCATTTTTTGACTGGAAGGGAATTTCTTTGGGGAGGCGGTCAGTTTATGAGGGCAGTTTGGGGGAGCTCAGGCAGGTTCTCGAAGCGGCCGTTGGCGGGCCGATTCTTCTTCGCGGGGATGAAAGTGCTTCAGCTGGCTTGGTGGGAATCATTACGGGAGCGGCGGGAAGTGAGATTGAGGCGATGGCGGCGGAGGGAATCGAGACGTTTGTCACCGGGGAGGGGCCGCACTGGAGTCATCCACTGGCGGAAGAGCTGGGAATAAACGTGCTCTACGCGGGGCACTACGCGAGCGAAACCTTTGGGGTAAAGGCGCTCGGTCAGCTCTTGAAAGATCGCTTCGATCTCGATTGGTGCTTTGTGGATCACCCGACCGGTTTATAAATCCGCAAATTTTTTAACAAAACAGGATAGTTAAGATTTCTTTTGTAAGAGCGTTGCGCAATGCCATTTAAATGGGATTAGGCCACTAGTGATAAAATGGCTGTCGGCGAAGTGAAAAAAAACCTTGCGGTCCCTTGATCGGGAAGGTAAACCTTTCGCCAGTGACGCGGGTATAGCTTAATGGTAAAGCTCCAGCCTTCCAAGCTGATCATGAGGGTTCGATTCCCTCTACCCGCTCCAAATCCCCCTAGTTAATAGGGTTCATTCAGAACTTAGATTTATAAATCCATGAAAAATACGCTGAAATTCGCACTTACGGCAGTTCTTCTGGCCGCTGCACCACTTGCTTCGGCAAACGTGGCTGACTGCGTCAAGTTGAGCAAGGCTGTCAAAGTCGCAGTCGCTGCTGACTCGAGCAAGGTCCTTGAAATCGTCGCCGCTAACGTTGCCGCCAACGAGTCTTGCGCATGTGAGATCGTCAAAGCCGCCATCGTTGCTTCCGACGCTGACAAGAAGCAAGTCGCTAAGATCGTGAATACAGCGATTCTTGAGGCTCCTTCCCAGATTCGCATCATCGCCCAGTGTGCTATTGCCACTGCTCCTGATGCCGTCTCCAACATCCAGGCTGTTGTTGAAAAGTATGACGCCGCTGGTGGCGAGGGTTATTCCGAAAAAGGTGGTCTTGCAAAAGGCGGTCTCGAAAAGGGCGTGATTCCTCCTCCCTCTGATGACGGCCCAAACCCGCTCGACTATCCTTTTGAGAGTATCAACGATCCCATCGTCAAGGAAAGTCGCTGGCTCCCTGAGTTCTTCTTCCCACCCATCGAGGACGATCCCAACGTGACCGGTCCCGTTGATAACTCCGGTTCCAGCGGGGGCTCCGCCGGAGGTGGCAACGGGGGCTCCGATATTGGTGACTAGTCCTAAAATCTAATTCTTGCATGCGAGGGGTCGTGAGACCTCTCCATGTGCTTATACAAAACAAACATTTATTTTGATGAAAAAACAATCTTTCGCAGTTGCAACAGTCGGCATGGCATTGGCCAGCTCTCTGTGCGCGCAGTCACTTTTTGACCTTGCTCCAGATGATGGTGAGACCGAATCCCTTCCATTGTCTTACACCGCCGGGGTAAACTTCGGTTACGATGACAACCCAACCCCTCTTCTCGGTAACGATGATGAGTCGTTTTACGGCCAGGCCTACGTAGGGGCATCGTTTCTGAGCAACTCGCCACAAACCACCACCAACTTTGGTGCTCAGCTTGGGGTGATCCACTATTTTGATAACCTCGATGCTGCTGGTCAGGACGTTGACGACACGGCCTTCACTGCTTCGCTCTACCTCAACTGGACCCATCGCGTGAGCGAGCGTCTCCGTTTCGTGAGTCGTAACTTCGCGGCTTATGAGCTTGAGCCTGACTATTCAACCGGTTTCCAGGCACAACGCCAGATTGGTAACTACTTCCGTTGGTCAACCGACAATGCTGTTGGATACCGTTGGTCCGATCGACTCGCGACTTATACCGGCATTCGTCTTGACGGGATTACCTTCGACGAATTTGACAATGGTGATCGTACCACAGTCACCTACTACAACGATTTCCGTTATCAGGTGAGCGATCGCACCGTGGCAACTTTGACCTACCGTTACTCGGACGTTTCTGCAGACGGAGCAGTCACTGATTCAACCAACCAGTTCATCCTTGCAGGATTGGAGCACCGCTTTAATCAGCGCTCTACTGGTGTGATCCGCGCGGGTGTCCAGCTTCGTGACGTTGACGGTGGGGATTCTTCCAGCAACCCATACGTTGAAGGTTCGTTCCGCACTGCGATCAATACCCAGCTCAGCTTGCGGAGTTATGTCCGCTACGGAGTTGAGGATTTCCAGCGCAACGTCTTTGATCCTAATACGGGCTTCAACTCCATCTACAGTAACACCGACACCCTTCGTATCGGTTTCACCGCGGACTATTCTGTTTCCCAGGACCTTACCCTGACCGGTGGAATCAATTACGCTGCTTTGGATTACAATGATCTCCAGGCAGGCGGCGGAGCTTCTTCGGTTGATGAAGAACTTCTGAACGTGTTTATCGGAGTCAATCTTCAGGTCACTGATAACATCGCAGTCAATGCTCGTTACAACTTTGAAGATCTCACCTCTGACGCGGGTCGCGACTACGACCGGAATCGCTTCAGTGTGGGTGCTTCGACACGATTCTAGGATTTTTAAAATCTAATTCTGAACATTTCGGCCTTCGCGGTGTCTTTTCATTGCGAAGGCCGATTTTTGTCTCTAAATAACGGCCCCGCCGGAAACCCCTAAATCTGATTTCGCATGCAAGGTAGCAACCAAACAACAATCGACTCGACTCCCTCCATTGATTACTGGCAAGTGCTGAAAAATCGATACGGAGTAATTTTACTCACGTTCCTGCTCGTTTTCATGACCGCCGCTGTGATCACATCGGTCATGCCGGAGAAGTATGAAAGCACTTCTGTGGTGCAGGTTCATCCTTCAACCATTGCCATCGCACCATTTGGAAACAATGGCGGAGTGAACCCGGGTGCGCAGATGACCGCGCAATACATGCAGAACGAGTTTGAGACGATTATTGCGCCTGAAACCCTCAAGATGGCAGCTAAGAAGGCTCAGCTTGAGACCTTGTGGGGGATGGAGATGGATGATGTCATTACCAACCTAAAGGGGATTGTGGAAACGACACCAAGAAGGGGAACGGATTTTATCGAAATCAATGTGCGGCACTCAAAGGCAAGCGATGCTAAAGCAATCGCGGTTGCTGTTGCCGAGGCCTATATCGAACGCCGTAAATCAACCGAGGAAGATCGTGCCCAGAAGGCGCTGGATGCCTTGGATAACGAGCTGATTGCTCAGAGTGATTTGGTGCAGGATCATCGCAAGGAACTCACCGTCTTGATCCAGCAGTATGGAATTCCTTACTTTGATGGGGGACATTCCAATCCACTGGGGATGAGTGAGCAGCAGATGTTCCAAAATGCCCGCCAAAAACTTGCAGATTTCGAGACACAGGCCGACCAAATTGAAATTCAGATCAAAAAGCTTTTCCAGCTGACCAACGTGGAATTGATCAGCTATGCGGCGGGTCTTGATCTTCCTCAAAACCAAGTGACGCTGTATGCAAATCAGAATCGCGAGGCGCTGGATCGAAAGCTTGATCTTGCTGCTCAAGGACTAGGCCAGAGGCACCCTGATATGGTTGCGATGGATCAGCGTGCAAAATCGGCACTGGAAAAAGCTCATGAAGAGGTCGTGTCACTGCGTGCCGTCCTTCAAACGAAACTCGAACTCGTTGAGCGTCAGGTCCTCAAGATGCGCGAAATGGTTGATGATCGCAAGGAAGACGCCATTACCCTCTCGTTGAAGCAAAGCAATTATACCCAGGCCAAGGAGCAATATGAGCAGGCTCGGGCGATGCTTCGCGAAATGAAGATCAAGCAGCAAGAGGCACGTGTTCTTCTTAAGATGCCCCGCGATCCCATCACTCTGCATGAGCGACCCAAGAAAGCCAACGCTCCGGTTTTTCCAAATTTCACCATGAACCTTCTCCTTGGCGCGGGTGTCGGGCTGGTTTTTGGTATCGGTATCGCCTTCCTGCTGGAACATCTCGACACCTCCGTGAAGAGCCTTGAGGACGTGGAGCGTTACCTCCAGGTTCCGGTCCTCGCCGTGATTCCAAAAGATGTTGGGGTGCTTCACAAGCAGAGCGGAATGAGCCCGGACGCCGAAGCTTATCGAATTCTGCGAACCAATATTGAGTTCAACCGAAAGAATCCCGACGACAATTCCATTACCGTTGTCTCCGGTGGAGCGGGTGAGGGTAAGTCCACGACTCTGGTCAACCTTGCTTACGTGTGTGCTCAAGGTGGATATACCACGCTGATGATTGACGCCGACCTTCGTCGTCCACGTCTCCATACCTTCTTCGATATCAACAACTCGGTAGGCCTTACCAACTACCTTACAACGGATCTTGCGCTTGAGGATGTGATTCTGCAGACGCCTGTCGATAATCTCTACTTTATGCCTTCGGGAATTTTGCCGGCAGACGCAGCTGGTATCCTGAACTCCCGTCGCATGTCCGAGCTTCTTCAGGACGTGAAGCAGCGCTTCGATCTCGTGCTTGTTGACTCCCCGCCAATCCTTGGTGTGAGTGATGCCGCAGTGCTGGCGAGTGAAGTTGATCTCACCATGGTTGTGGTCCAGCACCGCAAGCTTCCCCGAAATATGCTGATGCGAGTCAAGCAGGCCGTTGAGAACGTAGGCGGTCAGGTGATTGGAGTGGTCTTGAATAACGTCGATGTCCGCAGCGACAGTCAGTATCAATATTACACCAGCTACTACACCTACTACGCTCCGAGCAATATGGAAGAGAACCAGACGCCACAGGCGATGACGGCGCATCAGTCGAGCAAGCCTGAACCCAAGTCTTCCAGTGCATCGAAGCCGTCAAACGAAGACCTTTATTAAAAGTCACCCTATTATCTGAGCGAGAGCTCCGTAACCCCCAATAAAAAATAGAATGAAAACAATCCTGACCTTATTAATTGCAGTCCTCAGCCTGGCATCGGCAAATGCCCAAATAGTGAGAACCGGCCAAACTCTTCAAATCTCAATTACAGGCGTGCCCGTTTCCGAGAAAGGGAGGCTCGATGCCACTTATTCCGTCTCAGGAGACGGCTATATTGAAATGTGGATGATTGGAAAAGTGAAGGCCTCGGGTCTGAGTAAGTCGGCTTTGGCCACCAAGATTGCTTCCCAGTATAAGGCTGCTCAAATCTACACGAATCCTGTTTTTCAGGTTTTCAGCGGAGAGGATGCGAAGGCCCAGGACAATCAATTCTTTACGGTTGGTGGTCAGGTTCGCAGCCCCGGTCAAAAACAATGGACGAAGGGAATGACGCTTTACTCGGCGATTCAAGGTGCCGGTGGTGAGACTCCCTATGCGGCCATGAACCGCGTGAAGCTCTACCGTAACGGACAAGCATACGTCTATGATATGAAGCGTCAGGACCACAAAGGCGTGAAGATCTACTCCCGCGATGTCATCGAGGTGCCGGAAGGAAACTTGATTGGTCGATAGCTTCTCTCCTGTCACAACTTTCAAACGGGTCTCCTATTTAGGGGAGGCCCGTTTTTTTATTCCTGTGAGATTGATTCGTTCATAGGGAGGAGTAGTGTCACAAGACATGAAACCAGTAGCGGCCTTCTTTCTTACATTGTTCTCGGGTTTTCTGGGGGCAGAAGAGCTTCCTGACTTTTCGGCGCTTTCATCAGGCAGTTTTGAAAAACGGGAAGCTGCCCAAAAGGCGGTGTATGATTGGGTGGTGTCAAATCATGAGACTGCAAAGGCCGTTCTCTTAAAAAAGTATCTCAAAACGGACGATCCGGAAATCCGGGTCCGGCTCGTGCCTCTCCTCGAGCGTGCCTATTTTCAGCCCAAGGGGTATGTCGGAATCATCATGTCGCCCGAGCTGAAGGAGCCGCAGGCCCAACCTCCGGGACAGGTCCCTCCGGGGCGCGTCCCCCCGGCACAGGTACCGCCAGCCAGGGAATACGAGGGAGTTATGATTACCAAGGTATTCCCAAAAACTCCTGCTGAGTTGAGTGGGCTGAAAAATGATGATGTGATTCTTAAAATCAACGATTGGGAGGTCCGCGGTGGATTCGACCTAACTTCGGAGGTGGCCGCGCAGATTCAAAAAAACCCACCCCGGACTCCGATTGATCTGCAGGTCAGACGCGGAAAGGAAATGATGAGCATTGAGCTGAAGCTGGGCATTCTCCCGACCCCCAGCGAGCGTCTCCGCGATCTGCCGAGAACCGCGCTGGGGATTCGAAGTTCCTCGACCCTGGAAGTCATCGAGCAGATGAGAGAATTCAGAAGCTGGCTCGAAGGAGAAATCGACAAGGAAAGAAAAAATCTCATCGCTGATCGTCGCTTGTAGATTACAGTCCCACCCAAGGGGAGGTCTTGAGGCCTCAAACAACCCCTCCAATTTTTATGAAGAAAACTCTGATGCGTTTCGTGGCCCCGGTTCTGGCACTGTGGCTCATTCCAAGTTGCACGACCAAGGCTGCCGACTTTGATCTGGTCGCCCGGGAGATGTCCCGGATCCTGCAAAACGGCCACTATGCCCGTCTTGATTTTGATGACTCCCTCAGCAAGAGGATTTTCAACGACTATATCGGAGATCTCGACCCCTCGCGACTCTATTTTGAGCAAGCAGATATCGATGAGTTGGGGAAAAAGTATGAAACCGAACTCGACAACATGCTTCTCGAAAAGAAATCGATGGCTGCGGCCACCGAGATCTATGAAGTTTACAAAAAACGGGTGGTCGAGCGTGCGGCTGTGGTGGAAAAGTTGCTTGATGAACACGAGTTTGTTTTCAACACCGAGGAGTTCATCGCCCGTGACCGTGAAGACGCCGCCTGGCCTAAAAATGCCGTGGATGCCGAGAATCTGTGGAGACTCCAGCTCAAAGAAGCTCTTCTTGCGGAGACTTTGCGCCGTCAGGAAATTGCCCGCCGTGCCAAGGAACAGGGAAAGGAAAACCCGCTGAAGGACCAGCCCGCGGCCAAGGAGAAGATTTCCCAGCGTTACGAGCGGTTTTTCAAAACAATTGAAGGTGCGGATGACGAGGATATTGCAAACTACTTCCTCAGTGCCGTGGCGCGTGCCCACGACCCCCACTCCGAGTATTTCAGTGCGCGCGAACTCCAGCAGTTCAGGGTGAATATCCAGAATCGCTTGGTTGGCATCGGTGCGCTGCTTCGAGCCGAGGACGATGGCGCGACCAAAATCGAGGGAATCGTAAACAACGGACCGGCCGATCGTCAGGGTGAATTGCAGCTCAAGGACCGGGTTGTGGGCGTTGATTCCAAGAATGACGGGAATTGGGTCGATATCATGTTTATGCCCCTGGACAAGGTGGTTGAAATGATTCGCGGAGAAGATGGTGTGGAAGTGGCCCTCAAGGTCGAGCCCGCCGGAGCTCCTGCCGGTGAGACCCGGATCATCGTGATCAAGCGCGAAGAGGTCACCATGAAGGATGAGCTTACGACAGCCGAGATTATCGATTACAACAAGGGTGAGGATAAAATGAAGCTTGGGGTGATCAAAATGCCTTCCTTCTACTTTGACCCGGAGGACCGCGATGTCCGTGTGTCCCGTGATTTGGAAATTTTGATGGAGCGCCTGAAGAAAGAGAATATCGACGGTTTGGCAATCGATCTCCGTGGCAATGGTGGTGGCTCTCTTGAAGAAGTTCGCCGAATTACCGGTTTCTTCGTTGGTGCCGGACCGGTGGTTCAGATTAAAATGACCAGCGGTCATATCGAGCCGCTTAAGTCGCCCTTCCGCAAGCCGCTCTACGACGGTCCCATCGTGATTCTGACTGATAAGGGGAGTGCTTCAGCGAGTGAGATCCTTGCGGGTGCTCTGCAGGACTACAATCGCGCTGTCATCGTGGGTGAGTCTTCGACTTACGGTAAAGGCACCGTCCAGCAACCGCTGGAGATTTCACGTTTCATGCCTCCACTGGTGAATCGAGACCGCGCCGGTGCGGTGAAGCTTACAATCCAGAAATTCTATCGGGTTGCCGGGAGTTCCACCCAAAAATTGGGAGTGGTTCCGGATATTATTCTTCCTTCTGTAAGAGATGCCCTGGAGGTCGGGGAGAAGTATGCGGATCACGCTCTCGACTACGATAAAATCCGTCGGGCGCAGGATTTGAAGCCCTACAATCGCCAAAATCTCTTCCTGTCCATGCTTGCGGATAAGAATGCCAAGCGGGTTGCTGCGAGCAAGGACTTTGCCTATGTTCTGGAAGACACCGCGCGCCTTGAGAAGCGGATGGAGGAAAACAAGGTCTCCTTGAACATGGAAAAGCGCAAGGATGAGATTGCGGAAGCGGATGCCCGTCGGAAGTCGCGTAATGCCGAACGCCTCAAGCGCTTTGCGGAGATCGAAAAACAGGATGAAGCGACCTTTAAAATGTATCGCCTGACTCTGGATGATGTGAATTCGGATGAGTTGCCCGAAGTGAATTTGGAGGATGATGCCCAGCGGCACATGAGGCAGGCGAAAGACGCGGTCGCTGATCTTGATGACACGCCGGAATGGCCCAGTGGTATCGATGCCACGAAGCGCGAGGGACTTGCCGTTTTGCGGGATCTTGTGGGCGCGGTGAAAGCCAGCAAGCTGGCCGGTGTGCTGGAGCGCGGGGATTAAAGGATATGTCCCATATCGCCGAGAACCTGGAGGTGGTCAGAGGTCGGGTGGCTGAGGCAGCCAAACGCCGGGGACACCACGTTGATTTATTGGTGGTTTCCAAAACCTGGCCGTCCGAAATCGTCCGGGAAGCCGTCGAGGCTGGTCAGGTCCTTTTTGGCGAAAACCGCTTGCAGGAAGGTGAGGAAAAAATTCCGAACCTTCCGGATGATTTGGAGTGGCATTTCATTGGAGGACTGCAACGAAACAAGATTCGCAGGGTGCTGCCGCTTTTTCCGGTGATTCATAGCATTTCATCGATGAAACTGGCCCGCTTTACGAATCGGGTTGCAGGTGAGTTGGGCTTGGTTCCCAAGATTTATCTGGAGGTCAATATCGGGGCCGAAGAAAGCAAACACGGATTCTCTCCCGAGGAATTGAGGGCGGGCTTGGAAGAAGTCCTCGAGCTAACAAACCTCGATTGGCAGGGGTTGATGTGCATTCCTCCACGCTCTGAAACTCCGGAGGCTGCCCGCGTATGGTTCGCGAAGGTACGGGAGCTGCAGAGCGAGCTTGAATCAACATCGGGGCGCAAACTTCCTGGTCTGAGCATGGGAATGAGTGGTGATTTTGAGGTGGCGATTGAGGAAGGTTCGACGATTGTCCGTGTGGGGTCGGCGATCTTTGGCCCCAGGATTCAGCAACCATGAGTGTAATCAAACTGGAGAATATTGCCGTGATCGGGAATGAGCTTGCCTTGGCCTGGGGTGATGGCGGCGAAACTTATCTGGGCTTTGAGCGGCTGCGGCGGGCCTGTCCGTGTGCTGCCTGCCAGGGTGAACCTGATGTAACGGGTAAGGTTTTGGTTCCCAAGGTCGTTCACACGGCGAAGAGTTTTGAGCTTCAGCGGCATCAGATCGTTGGTGGCTATGCGATCCAGTTTTTCTGGGCGGATGGGCATGGCACCGGGATTTACTCCTTTGATTTTTTGAGGAGGCTTGGTGAGAGTCCATAGTTGATCGGGCCCAAAAAAAGCGAGCCACCACAGTGGCCCGCGTCGATCACGGAGTGATGATTCGTGATGCTCTCTTTACTGAAGGGCGACTTGCACCAAGCGCTTGATGCCGTTTTCGGCTTTCGCGCTCAGAGGGTGAAGGTGCCTGGCCTTGTAAAACCATGAGAGGGCTGAGCCGAGGTTTCCGCGCTCCTCGTGTTTCTTGGCATTGTTCAGAGCGATGGTGAAATCAGCCACCTTCGGGGCCAGCTTTGTCATGAATTGGTTCAAGTCGGGATCATCCGGAAAGCGTTCGTGCACTTCCGAGAGCTCCTCCCAGGCTGCGTAGTTTTGGCCGATGTTGGACATCTTTTCAGCACCTTTGACGGCGGTTTCAATGGCGGTGATATTGTCCATGACCTGACGAAATTTGGCAGTGCGATCGGCATCGCCATCGATGCTGGGGCCGAATTCAAAGCGGCGCCGGAAGACTTCGCGGTAGTTCTTCTCGGCGAAGAGGCGGTCGAAGTCGTTGCGCAGCTGGATGAGGGAACCGCCGGCATTGACGAGTCGATCAAACTCCGCGAGCTTGGGGTTCTGGGGCCAGATTTCCATCGCTTTGCGAATTTCCCCCTGGGCCTTTTCCATGTCTTTGGCCGCGAGGTGATTCTTGGCCATCATGATGTGCATGTCACTGGCGCGCGTGAAGGTGGCAACGGCGGCTTGGGCCTTGGTGGCATCAAAGTCTCCGGCCTTTCCTCTGAGCTCATTGATTTGCTCGGTGGCCTTTGCGTAGTCTTTGGAGTCGATGGCGTTGAGGAGAACATTGGAACCACGGACGAACTCGAGGACCTTGCGTTTCTTCTCGCGTTCAAGAGTGTTGATGGAGGGCATAAATTCTCCAACGAGGTAAGCTTCGGCGAGCCGCTTGGAGGCTGACTCCAGTTCGCCGCGTTCGACGAGGAACTTGAAGACTTCAACACCCTTGTCGACATCGCGGATGGCTTCGTGGGCGAGCGAGTCGAGAGTGGAAACAGTCGGGCTGACACCAAGGCTTTCGCTGAAGACCTTGTTGATGTCCGAGTCCTGGTCGATATACAGGGTACCGTCCCCTTCCTTCCAAATCTGGTTGTAGAACCGGGAAGCCATGATGACGTGCTTAAAGCGACGCTGCGCGAAGAACTGCACCATCAAGGCCTGGTATTGGACCTTGGAGAGCTCATTCTTAACTTTTTGTTCAAGCTCACGGGTCTTTTTCTGAGCTTCAATCTCAGCGATCCGGCGGACGTGCTCGGCGTATGCGAGTGATTGTGCTCCGCGTCCGATTTGCTGGGCTTGTTCGGTTTGTTCCTGATTTTCGCCGCCGGCGGGACGGGAGTTTCCGACATTCGGGTCTTGTTCGGTGCGTGCTTTCCAGTCGGCATCGAGGATTGCTTTCTTTTTTTCCTGCTCCATGCGGGCGAGGAGTTCCTTGGACCGGTTGTCGGCCTTTCGGGAGAGGATGGCAGTGTAAATGGCGTTACTCAGGGAGTCGCAAAGCTTGGCATCGCCCGGGTAGGTGGATGCTTTTGGGAGAAGGGCGACAGCGTCAAGGAAGACCGGGCCACCCTTGCGATGAGGCGAGAGGAGGTTGAGAATCTCATCAATGGTATCGCGGTATTCCTGCGCGGCGAAGGTGGCTTCCTCGGGCTCGTTGAGGTATTTTTCAAACCGAGCGGCGACGAGGCGGTTGTTGCTGGCGGCCCAGGTTTTACCGTTCCAGGAGATGGTGTCGTTGGTGGGGTCAAAGAAGCCGACCTCATTGCCGAGAAGCCCACCATTCGCGTTATTGCCGCCGCCGGATGACTGGTTGTTATTTGAACGAACGACGGTGTCGCTGGGAGTCGAGTTCGAATTATTGGTGGGAGCCGGGGGAGTGTAGACCTGCCCTAGTGCGGGGAGGGCGAGCGCGAGGGTGAGTAGGGTGTTTTTCATAACGTTGTCAGGTAGGTGTTGGTTGTAGCTTAGAGTTGTTTTACGTCCTCCGCAACCGCGAGACCGACCGTGTTGAACTCAATGAGGAAGGTGTATTCGGCTTGTTGGTTGAGGTTTCCGCCCTGAAAGTCCTGCGGGATCATGATGGGCAGGAATTTCGGGTTGGTTTCCTCGCCGAGCTGGATGGTGACGATTTGCCCGTTTGATTCAATCTTCCGGTCGATGAGCTTGCCCGTGACCTGATAGCGGTTCCCCGAGAGGCTGCGGCTGTTACCGAGAGCTTGTTCGATATCCAATTCCGGAGCATCGAAGCCGGATGGCTTCCTGTTTAGAAACCAATAGCCTCCTCCGAGGACGAGGAGAAGAATGACAGCCCCGATGATAAGAGCCTGGGTATTGACGCCTGAGCTAGCGCGACGAGCCATGATTGAAGAAAGATTTGTGGGTGATTAGTGTTCCCATTGCGGGCGACTGGTGCCAACCCATGAGGCGGCGAGGCCGACCATAATATGGATGACGAGGACGAAAAAGCAGATGTTTGTGGGAGAGAGCTCGGTTTCGCTGATTGCGGTGAGAGCGGATTTATAGTCTCCCGAAAGTGAAGCAACGCTGCCCGACCAGGCCCAGTAAGCCGAAATGAACGGGCGGGTGAGGGGTTCAATGTTTTCCGGCAGGGCCAAAACGGCTCCGGAGAGAGGAAGCTGGAAGCCGACCAGATAGACCGAAAGCAGCGAGGCCTTTTCAGCAGTCCTCATCAGGCTGGAGATTCCAAGGCAAACCGAAGTCATCGCAGCATTCACCAGTATCAGAAAAATTGCGTGATCGGTAAAATTGCCCTTAAACGACCAAAATAGCTCCACAAAGCCCGCCATCCACAGCGATTGGACAAGAACCAGCCCGGACAAGAAGACGACTTTGCTCATGAGATAGGCGATGGGACTGACCCCTCCAAATTTCTCTTTTTCCAGAATCTGGCGTTCCCCGGCGATTTCGCGGGCGGCGTTGTTGGATCCCATCAGGGAGAGCAGGACGACCTGGAACATGATGATGCCGGACACGGCCGAGCCCACCTTGAGGCGGTCGGCCTGCACATTGGCTTGTTCCTGGTATTGTTCCTGAAGGCTCGCGCCGGAGGCATTGGTGAATTTCCGCATGTTTTCATTGGCCCTTGGCGAAAAGAGGACCACAAGAATGGGAAAGCAGACCAAGATGGCGAGTTGGAGGAGGACTTGTCCCCGGTCGCGGAAGAAAATGCGCATTCGTCGACCCAGCAGGGTGCTGAACTGGCTGAGCATTCCGGGCGCACGGATTTCGTCTTCGTGAGCGATGGAGGAGTCCTCATCGCCCGGATCTTCAAATTCATCTGCCGGTAGCTCGAGAAGCCCCTGATCGACCAGATTTTGGCGATTGCGCTCAAGCTTGTCGTAGTAGGTGGGCGAGTGCTTCAGCCACGATGCGCGCCACTTTTCCGAGGCTTGCTTCGCCAGTTGGGGATAAACCAGTTCGATGTTATCGACCGAGAAGTAGTGGGTGAGTTGTTCCGGGGTGCCGTGATAGGCGACCCGGCCCTCGTGAAGGACCAAGATGGAATCGTAGAGTTCCAGGTGAGCCAGGGAGTGGGTCACGGAAAGGACAATTCGACCTTCCCGGCGTGAAATATCGTGCAGAAGGTGGACGATTTCCCTTTCGGACCGGGGGTCCAAGCCGCTGGTGACCTCGTCACAAAGGAGAAGCTTGGGGTGGGAAACCAGCTCCATGGCTAGGCCAAGGCGGCGTTTTTGACCTCCGGAGAGGACGCTGACGGGGCGGTCTGCGATGGGGGCGAGTCCGGTTTCTTCGAGAACCTTGTCAATTCGCTCGTCGAGATCTGGGGATCCTTTGGTTTTCACGCGGAGGCGCGTCGCAGCTTCGACGGACTCGTCAACGCTGAGTTGATCATAGGCGATGGAGAACTGGGGGACGTAGCCGATTTCATAGGGTTCCAGATCCCCGTCTTCCGATAAATTGCGCCCATTCCACCAAAGAGAACCATCGGATTCGGGGTTGAGCCCGGCGATGGTCTTAAGCAGGGTCGTTTTGCCGCAGCCGGAAGGTCCCACGATGGCCATAAAGTGGCCCCGGGGGATTTTTAGGCTGGCGCGGTCTACGAGATTTAAGGGTTCACCATCTTTTTGAATGGTGAAGCAAACATCTTTCAGTTCGAGCACTGGCTGCGTTGGGTTTGGCGGAGAGGTGTGGGGATCAGCATTTTTACTGTCTGATTTCCAGAAACCTGTCGAAAATCGTGGAAGATTGAAAGGCAGAAAATCGAGGTGTTTAGCCAGTTTGGCGAACAACCGGGAACGTTCGGTGTTGCCCATCTTTACAAATTCGTCATACTGCTTACAGAGCAGCTGCTCAACAACCTCTTATCAACTCCGTGGACCTCACTGAAATTCGCAAAATCATGAAACTGATGGATGAGCATGGCTTGTCTCAGTTTCAGTACGAAAAGGAAGACTTCAATCTCAAGCTCAAGAAGGGCACTGATCTCGAAGAGATCCAGAAGTTAATCGCCTCAGTCCCCTCAAGTGGCGGTCATGTCCCTGCTCCTGTCTCTGTGGCAGCACCTGCATCAGCCGGTGCGGCACCTGCATCGGCTGCGGACGGCGGAGCCGCGGACGCCCCATCCGGCGAAGCGATTTCCTCTCCGATGGTCGGAACCTTTTATCGCAAGCCTTCTCCGGACGATCCCGATTTCGTGAATGTGGGAGATACCATCAGCGAAGGTCAAACGCTCTGCATCATTGAAGCCATGAAGGTCATGAATGAGATCAAGGCCGAGCGTTCCGGGACCATCACCCAGATTTGTGTGGATGACGGAACTCCGGTTCAGTTCGGAGACGAGCTCTTCCGTGTTCAATAAACTTCCCTGATTTATCATGTTTACGCGCGTCCTCGTCGCCAATCGTGGCGAAATCGCCCTTCGTATCATTCGGGCTTGCCGTGAGTTGGGAGTTGAATCCGTCGCGGTGTATTCCGAGGCGGATGTGGATTCCATGCACGTCCAGCTCGCCGATGATTCGGTGTGCATCGGCCCGGGCCCCAGCAAGGAAAGCTATCTGAAGCCCGATCGCATCATTGCGGCCGCTGAGATTACCGGGGCGGATGCCATCCATCCCGGATACGGATTTCTCTCGGAAAATGCTCGTTTCGCTGAGATTTGCGAAAGCTGTAACATCACCTTCATCGGGCCTTCGGCCGAGGTCATCCGCACGATGGGCGATAAAAACACCGCCCGTGCCACGGCAACCGCCAACGGTGTTCCGGTCACTCCTGGTTCGGACGGGATTGTGGCTGATGCCGACGAGGGTCTGAAGGTTGCCAAAGAGGTTGGATTCCCGGTCATGATCAAGGCGACGGCCGGCGGCGGAGGCCGGGGCATGCGCCCCGCCATGAATGAGGGCGAGTTCAAGTCGCAATTCCAGGCGGCTTCCAAGGAGGCGGAGGCCTGCTTTAACAATGGCGATTGTTACATCGAGAAGCTGGTCCTTGAGCCTCACCACATTGAATTTCAGGTTCTTGCCGACAATCACGGGAATTACCTCCATCTTGGTGAGCGCGACTGCTCGATGCAGCGTCGCAACCAGAAAATTATCGAAGAGTGCCCCAGTCCGCTGATTTCCCCTGAAATGCGGAAGCGCATGGGCGACGCCTCGGTCCGCTTAATCGAATCAATCGGCTATCGGAATGCCGGAACGATTGAGTATTTGGTCAATGCCGACGCTACTGACTTCTATTTTATGGAGATGAACACCCGGATCCAGGTCGAGCACCCGGTGACCGAGGAGGTGATGGGCTGCGAGCTGATCAAGGAACAAATCCGCATCGCGTCCGGCGAGCCTGTTTCCGAACATGTTTTGGGAGTCGAGCCGCGTGGTCATTCCATCGAATGCCGGATTAATGCGGAGGACCCCTACAATAATTTCACGCCAAGTCCCGGCACCATCGATCTTTGGTATGCTCCGGGCGGAAAAGGGGTTCGGGTGGATACCCACGTTTACTCCGGTTACACGGTTCCTCCATATTATGACTCGATGATCGCAAAGCTCATCGTGACGGCCTCGAGCCGCGAGGTTGCCATTGCCCGGATGAAGCGTGCGCTCTCGGAATTCACGATTCGAGGCATCAAGACCACCATCCCGTTCCAGCAGGAAATTATCGATCACCCGGATTTCATCGCCGGGAAATACGACATTGCCTGGGTTGCAAACTACCTAAAAGAAAAGGAAGGGGAGTGAGGTCGGCTCTGCAAAAAGCATTCCTTTATGGGATTTGCGATCTGGGCTACGTGAAGATCGGGACGGCGGAAGCCGTCGCGCGCGCGCTTCTGGCCGGGGGTGTGGGAATTTTGCAGCTTCGCGCCAAGGGACATGATCCAAGTGAACTCGGTGATCTCGCGTTGAAGCTTCGGATTCTTTGCGACGAATTTGAGAAACCCTTCGTGATCAATGACCATCTGGAGCTCGCACTTAAGTGCCAAGCCCATGGGCTTCACCTGGGGCAGGATGATGGTTCGCTGCAGGAAGCGAGGTCGCAGGTTGGGCCGGAAATGATCCTTGGCCGGTCAACCCACTCTTTGGAGCAGGCCCGGCAGGCTCTCTTGGATCAGGCGGATTACATCGGTTTTGGCCCCTTGTTTCCAACGCCGACCAAAAAAGGACGCCCCGGAATTGGTTTGGATGAGATCCGCTGCATGCAGGAGGAGGTGGGGCGGCAGATCCCGGCATTCTGCATCGGTGGAATCAAGCCGGAGAATCTCGAGGAGGTGAAGCAAGCCGGTGCCAGACGCGTTGTGATGGTGTCGCATCTCCTCTCCTCGCCTGACCCGGAACAGGAGACCACGAAAATCTTATCCCAACTCTCATGAAAATACTCGTCGGCGGATCAGTCGCCATTGATAACGTCAAAACCCCCGTGGCAGATGAAACCAATCTGCTCGGGGGCTCCGCTAGTTATGCTTCGCTGGCCGCGGCAAAGCTTTCCTCTCCTGTCCATTTGGTGGGAATCATTGGCAATGATTTCCCCCCGGAGCATCTCGAGATGTTGAGTGATCAGGGCGTCGATTTGTCGGGCCTGGAGCGCTCCGACCAAGCTTCCTTCACCTGGACCGGCGAATATCACGAAAACATGAACGAGCGGACCACGCACAACGTCGCGATCAATGTGCTGGAGCACTGGCAGGTTTCGGTCCCGGCCGGCCTGGCGGACTCGCCCTTCGTTGTTTTGGCCAACATGGCTCCTGTCAATCAGCTCCAAATGCTGGATCAGTGCATTGCGGAAGAAAAATTTGTCGTCGCGGACACCATGGATCTCTGGATTACCGTTGCCAATGATGAACTGCACGAGGTTCTGAAGCGGATTGACCTTCTGGTTATCAACGAAAGCGAAGCGCGGGAGTTTGCAGGTACGAATAATCTCGTACTCGCCGGCGAAAGGTTGCTTGAAAAAGGACCTCGTTACGTCGTGGTAAAACTCGGCGAATTTGGGGCCAAATTGTTTGGCCCTGATGGAGATTTCTTCCGTTGTGGAGCCTGGCCCTTGCGCGACCTGGCGGATCCGACCGGTGCCGGAGATACCTTCCTGGGTGGCCTGATCGGAACCCTGGCCGCCGAAGGTGCGGTTTCCCCGTCGTTCGACCAACTCAAGAAGGCGGTTGTGAACGGATCCATTCTCGCCTCGTTTACCTGCGAAAATTTCTCAACGAAATCCCTGGAATCGGCCGACGAAACCGAATTTTCCGATCGTCTCGACAGATTTGAGCGGATTTCAGCCTGGTAGCCCGCTCAACGAATCCCGTAACCAAAGGATCCAGGGCCAAAGTGTTAATGTTTTGCGAAATAAATCAAATTTTCTCAAAAACTTTTAAGAATGCCATTGACGCCCCCCCTCTTTTGACGATAGCTTCCCGGTGGATTGCCTGCGGAAACTCATCGACGTCAAGTCGCTGGGACTTCAACAAAAACAAAAAAGAAAACAAAAATGAAAACTACTACTCTTAAAGCAGCTGCCGCTTTTGGGCTTGGCGCCCTTCTCATGGGCAGTGCCGCAGCTCAGGAATCAGTCTCCAAGCCCGTGGGCTACGAGACGCTTGAGATCAACCAACAGTTTAACTACGTCGGACTTCGCCTTCTTGGTGCTCCTCTTGCGACCAGCACTGTTGCAACCGCTGAGAATGCTGAAATCACACTCGCGAGCGGAACCGTTGCTGACGGTCCTGTGATCGTCGAAGTGATCGACGGAGACGCAGCTGGCGCTGTCGTCGAAGGGACTGCTGCTGGCGGTGTTATCACCGTCCCTGCAAGCCTCCTTGACAATCTTGAGGTCGACAACGCAGTGACCGTTCGCGCTCCACAGACCCTCGCTTCTGTGTTCGGTGCTGCTGGTGAAAGTCTTACGACCGGCTCTGCTTCCGCTGCCGCTGACCTCGTGCTGATTCCTGACGGCGCTGGCAACTTCGACACCTACTGGTATTCTTCCGGGGGTTTCGGCGGTGTTGGTGCAGGCTGGAAACAGCTTGATACCGCTACCAATGCGAGCACCGATGTTGATGGTTCTGCAATCACCTTGGTCTACACGGACGGAATCATCATTCAGAATCGTGGTGCCGATAATAGTATTGTTGTGAGCGGCTCGGTGAAAACCACCGGAACGACTCCAGCTCTCACGACCCAGTTCAATTACCTCAGCACGGTCTACCCTGCTGGAGCGACTCTTTCTTCCGCTTTTGACGAGGCTGAGAATCCTGGTGTGCTTCGGGCTGGAACTCTAGATTCCGCTTCTGCTTCCGCCGCTGCGGACTTGGTTTTTGTGCCTAGTGGAGACGGGTTCAATGTTTACTGGTATTCTTCAGGTGGTTTCGGTGGAGCTGGTGCAGGTTGGAAACAACTTGATTTGACCACCAACGTCAGCACCGATGTAGTGTCAACCGAAGTTTCACTTGACTCAGCTTCTGGAATTGTTATCCAGAACCGCGGAGCTCTTCCACAGGGTGTTGCCATTGAGGCACCTGCCTTCTACGCAGATCTCTAGGAAGCAAAAGAAACCAGTTCATCCTCATTAAGAAAATTATGAAAAAAACAACCATCATCGGTCTTTCAACATTAGTGTTGTTCTCGGCCGCTAACGCATACACCGTAGCATTCACGAATATCGGTGCCGCTGATCCAACAGCTGTGCCGATCCTCGATAACACGGGAACACCTATCGCCTTCGGTGGAGGATATGTATCCGCAGGAACCTTCTCGGCTGTGCCTTCAAGCGTCGAAGATATCAAAACCTTCACAGCATTCGGCGCAGGTGGCACCGCATTCGCTAATGATTTCAGTGCTCCGGGCTTTTTCAATGCTGCTCGCACCGCCCCAATCCCTGAAGGAACTGTCACCGCTCCTGTAGGTGAGGATGTCTACGTTGTGATTGGTAACGGTTCCTCACTCGCTGATTCCGATCAGTTTGCTGTTTTCAACCCGGGTCTCGTATTTGGAACTGAAAACAGTGTCGGTGCAGGTGGTGTCGATGCGTTTCTTAACAGTGATACCCTGACTCCCGACTCACTTGTGTTTGGCACGCTTGTCACTGATATCGACACTGGGCTTGGAGTTACTTTCACCGAAGGTATTGAGCTCTCTGATGGAACTATCGTTCCTGAGCCTTCAACAAGCCTCCTCGCAGCGCTTGCTGGACTTGCTCTCGCAGCACGCCGCCGTCGCTAGTTCGACGCAGGCACGCTCATAACAATCGTTTTACTTTTTGTTTTCACGGCTGCTTTCTTCGGAAAGCAGCCGTTTTTTGTCCCTTATTATTTCCCTTAGTCCCTTAAGGCCTCCCGATTAATGAAAATTCAAAGTGCAAGGTTTAAGAAAAGTGCAGTCAGCCTCGACCGTTGTTCGGCTCCGGAACTTCCTGAGTTCGCTTTTATTGGTAGATCCAATGTTGGGAAATCGTCGTTAATTAACCTCCTGACAAACAAAGACGGCTTGGCCAGGGTTTCAAAAACTCCGGGTCGGACCAGGGAAATCAACTTTTTCACAATTAACGATGCCTGGAACCTTGTCGATCTCCCGGGCTATGGCTACGCCAAGGTCTCAAAATCCCAGAGGGATCAGTTCAACGAATTCGTCTCGGACTATCTCCTCAATCGGGAATCTTTGGCAGGAACATTCGTTTTGATCGACTCCCGTCACACTCCCCAGAAAATTGATTTGGAGTTCGTTGCCTGGCTTATTGAAGCCCAATTGCCTTTTGCTCTCATCTTTACGAAGACCGACAAAAGCAAGGCCAGAGTGGTCCGCAAAAACATTGAATTGTTCCTGGAAAGGATGAAGGAGTTCAGCGAGGGTGCCCCGGTCTTTTTCGAAACCTCCACGACCACCCGGGCCGGTCGGAAGGAAGTCCTCGGATTCATTGAAACTGCAATCTCCAGGCAGGAGTAGCCGGAATCAAAGGTGCTGGGTTATTTCTTCCAGCGATAAGCAGCCTCGTCGACGACGAAGGTGCTCGTGGGAATCTGCTCGTTAAGTGTCGGCTTGAAGAACTCGGTCATGGTCTCGGTGCCATCCCGTTGGACCCAGCCGATGCGCTCTACGAATGAGCTCTCAAGATTCACCTGCATCAAGAGTGATTTGATGACCTTCCGAATGGAGCGTGGTTTGGGCGAGAATGTCGCGAGGTAGCGACCTTTGGCTTCGTTTGTCCCGGTAATGGTAAAGACCTTGGACATCTCATCGAATGACGCCTCTTCGCCCATTCCGAGGGTCAGAAACAGTGGCTTGACCGAACGATTGTCGGGAGAAACCCGCTCACCGGTCTTTTTGAGCTCGTCAATCACGAGGACATCGCCACCGTTGTAGATGATGGTCTTCTTGGTAGGTGTCCCAAGTTGCCAGCGAAAGGCTTTTCCCGGAATGAGCCAGAGTTTCCCCATGGTTTTGATGTCGTCGGTCAAAGCGGGAATCTTCTTGGTCTGACGAAAAGTGACGACAACAGATTTGTGGCCTGCCTGCTTTTTGAGAGCTTCTCTGAGCGGAGCGGCTTCGTCGGCGAAAAGTCCGAGTGGAAGAAACAGGAAAAGTAAGGCAATGCGGAGCATGGGGTAATGATCCGCTTTTTTGGGATATTCTCAATCTAGGAAGTCGATATTTCTCAAAGAGCAGTCAATCTCCTCCCGTGCGCCGCTCGATTCAGTCCTATCTTATTCTTGGAATTGTCCTTTTGATTTCCATTAACGGTTTGCGTCATTTGAGTTTCGCAACCGATGTTCTCGAAATCCTACCTGACGGAATTCCCGAAGTGGAAGCTCTGCAGGTTTTTCGGGAATACTTTGATGATGATCACCGGGTGATTCTTTTGTTGAAGCATGACGAAGAGATTTTCGAGGAGGACGTGGCTGAATTAGCAGATCACCTCGAAAAGAGTCTTCCAGAAGCCCGAATCCAGTATCGCGAACGATTCGAGGATGATCGTGAAAGCGTTGCCAAAAGTCTGGCCAGGCTTTGGGCGGACTCCGAACCTACTGAAGTCGAAAAATTTGCCACGAGGCTGAAGGACCCTGCAGGACTTCAGGCATTGCTCGCCGAGACCAGGGACAAAGTGGCTCTCTCTCTGGATCAGGGCGAAGCGACAATGGCTGCCTATGATCCGCTGGGATTTTTGAACCATCCGGCGGTGACTCGGTTGCAGGGCAATGGCTTCGACTATCAAAGCGAAGATGGTCGGCTCTGGCTGGTCATGATCGCAAACACCGATCTTGGCTTGGAATATCGTGAGCATGCGAGTTGGGTGGAAAAAATTCGCGAATCAGCTGATGGTTGGGAATCGGAAGGCTTCACTTATACTCTGACCGGAGGCCCCGTTTTTAGCTCCGAGATTGGCTCTGGAATGGAGAAAGACATGTCCGGAACCATTGCCATGACCTCGATTATTGTGGGGATTTTGTTTCTTTTGACGCAGCGGAGTTTTGTTCAACTGGCGGTGTTGGGAGTGATCCTTGGCTTGGTTTTTCTAATTACCCTCGGTCTGGCGGGGTGGATTTATGGGACGCTGAATTTGGTGAGCGTCGGTTTTGCCGCCATCCTCCTTGGATTGGTGATCGACTACGGTGTAGTCATCGCTCGTGAATCATCAGCGGGGCAATCGCCTGCTTCCTTGCGACGGGAAATGGCACCCGGGATTCTTTGGGCGGCTTTAACCACCGCGGTCGTTTTTGGAATCCTCATGTTGAGCACTTTTAAGGGGGTGCAGCAGTTGGGCGGGCTGATTCTCATTGGTCTGGTTGTTGGTGCACTAGTTTGTCTTTGGTTGATGCCGCTGGCTCTGCAAAAATTCCCAAGAAAACAACCCTCCCAATTGCTCAAGCCACCATTTCCGGGGGTGAGAGCAGCGTTGGCCTTTCTTGGGGTATTGCTGGCGGGATCCGCCGGGGTTTTTGCGTTTCTTGGATCACCCCAGATCGAATTTGACGTGTCGATGGTCGAGCCGGAGGTCAGTGAGGCAGCTCAAACCCTGGAAGTTATCCAAGAACACTTCCCGGCTTGGTCGAAACGGAACCTATCTTTGGTTGCAAAGGGGGATTCGGTCGAAGAGATACGGAAATCGCTGAAGGTGGCCGAGCGCAAGATCAATGAGCTCAAGGAATCGGGGCTAATCACAAGATCAGAGTGGCCGGTGCAGGTTTTGCCGGACCGTGAAGCACGGGCCAAGAATGCCGGCGTGTGGAAAGAGGTTTCACAAAATTCCGAGGCGATCCTCGCTGAGATGGAAAAAGCAGGCTTCAACGAGAGGGGAAGAGAATTGGATTCTATGGTGCTTAAAAATCTGGCGAATGTTCCCGATGAGCTCGATCCCTTTGCCCGGATGTTTTACCACGAGGAGGGTTTCTTCTCCGGGCGTATTCAGCTGAAAGAAATAGTCACGGCAGAAACCGCCAAGGAGTTGCAGGTATTAAATAGCGATGGAGTGACAGTCTCGGGATGGGAGATGTTGCGTTTACTTCTGCTCAAGCGGGTCAAGGACGACCTTTATTTTCTCTTCATTCCGGCGACTTTGGTCCTTCTCGTGGCATTGGTTCTGGTCTTCCGGTCGTGGAAAGATGCTGTCCTCACGGCGGGGGTCCTTTTGACCGTCCTTCTTTTGGTGAATGCCTTGGTTGTGGTTGCCGGAAGACCGTGGAACTTTTTGAGCAGTATGGCGATCCCGCTCATCGTGGGGACCGGGATCGATTACAGTATTCACCTGATCTTTGCTTTGAGACGAAGTGGGGGCGATCTCGCCAAAGTCTGGAATGGAGTGGGGAAAGGAATCTTTTTTTGCGGACTTTCGACTGTGGTGGGCTTCGGGTCGCTTGCCTTTGCTTCCAATGAAACCCTGCAATCGATGGGGATCTTTTGTGGGATCGGGGTCCTGTTAACGATGACCCTGAGCGTGATCGTGGTGCCCACCCTCTGGGTGTGGGGGCACCGCGATCGCTAGGGCATCAAAGTCCTGGCGGTTTCTGGTTTAGAAAGCAGTGACCACGAGGCGGAAGTAAACTTCGCCACGATCCGAAGTAGGGATTTCGCTCAGAAGATTGACCGTAAAGGTGCCGTCGGGATTCTCAATTGGTTCGCCATCAGCACTGAGGTCTCCGGCAGGCTCCCAATCCACGAGGTTTGTGGACTTTTCAACCTGATAACGGACCTGGCCACCGACGATGCGTTGACGGTGACTGAAACCAATGACATCACCATTTCTAATGAGAGCGGGGGCAACATTGGGATTCAGATCGCGGCCCAAGGCATAGGCCATGAGATTGGTGAGCCCTGAGCTTTCATATTCGGCATTCGGATCGGTGAGGCCGTTCATCGACATCCAGGTCGTGAAGTCGGTATCGGAACCGATCAGCATGACGTAGTCGAAGCTGGCCTCAAGGGACTGTTCAACTTCAGTGGATGCGAAGACTCCACCGGTGCTGAAAGTTGTTCCCTCCGGCAGGGTGACCTGGTTGATCTGGGTTAGGCTTCCATCATTCAACCAGTAGAAGTTGAGAAGGTTGCCCTTACGCTCCAGTCGAATCACGGCGACATCCGATTCAAGAGCGGGGACGCTGGTCATCGTCTCGGAGCCGCCGGATGGATTCACGCGGATGGAGGCAATGCTGTCTCCATCTTTAAATCCGATACCGTATCGAAGGGCGTTTCCTCCTTGGTCAGCTTCGACCAGCAAGCCGGCGTAGAATTCTCCGAACTGGACCTTCTCGAGTTTCACTTCGGTTTCCATGGCCCAATCGCCATCAGGAAGTTGCCTCTTAATCCAGGGGTGGAGGGCATCATCGAGATTCGGAGGGCCATTGCCGACGGGATTTGCGGCGATGTCAACACGGGCCCCGAAGACGAGGTCACTGCTGCCCGGGCTGGAGTTGTGAACCTCGGCGGCGAAAACGTTTGTGCCGTTGACGATTGCGGTTGAGACGTCGACAACGAGAGCATCTTCGGTAATGACACCTTCGGTGGAAAGTGTGTCGGCCTCCGTGTTGGAATCGATCTCACCGTCTGGAAGGCGGATGGAGCCCAGAACCTGGCCATTGAGGTAGTAGCGCACCCCATCATCGACGAGGTGGTCGATGTAGAGTTTTGCTCCGATGGGATCTCCGGTGAATTCAAACTCGGTTCTAAAATAGTAGGTGACCAGATTGGTGGTCCGGTTTCCCCGGGTCAGGGTGTCTGTCTGCAGGCCGGGTGCAGGAACGTTGAATTCGTTGAAACCGAGGAATCCTGCCCCTGAACTCCAGCTGGAATCATCGAAGGCGGGTTGGGCGAAGGTCCCGGTGAGTTCCTGATTGGAATCATCATATTTCCAGGTCGAACCAAAATCGATGTATTTCACAGCGGGGGGCAGCTCTGGCTCGGGCAGGCCCAGCGGAACCTGACTGACCGGAATATTGATGGTGAGGCGGCCCTCGTGATCTTGAAGCGAATAGTGGGCGACATCTGATGAGTTCTCATGCTTGGGCGCATTGGCTCCGGTCCAGACGTTTCCGAGGGCGGGATCTCCGAAGTTTGAAAAGCTCTCATCAAGATGCACGGAGACGGCAGCCGATTTGCTGCTCGTGTTTCCACTGCCATCGGTGGCTTCTGCGGTGAAGACATAGAAGCCAGGTTGCGAAAATTCTGCCGTCAGATTGCTTCCGTCGACTGCAAAATTCACACCGGTATCAGGAAGCACGGTCCAGTTAATCGAGACCGTTTCTCCCTCCGGATCATACGTTCCCATGGTGTCCAGAGTGATCGTTTCATCCAGCGCGATTCTTTGCGAATTTGGCGAAGAGTCCAAGGCGATCACCGGCGGGGCATTACCGGTTTTGGTAATGGTGAACTGGGTTTGCTCAACCACATTGCCATCATGATCGACTCCCTCGATGTCCAGGGTATTGACCCCTTCTTGAAGGACAACCCCGGCAAGTTCCCAGGCCGTTGTACTGGTCCATGAGAATGAAGTTCCGTCCTGTCCAGCCACCCGGATGTCAAAGGCCGTTGGAGGTGAGGTGCCCACCAGGGTGATGACATTCTCAGAGGTCGGAGCGTTGGAGCTTGTGACCGAAAAAGAGGTGTTGGCAACGTTTGACGTGATGAAGTTCCGTGCGAGGCCTTCGCGATTGTTGAACCAGTTGGTGTAGTGGGATTTGGTCATGTTGATTCCGGTCCCGGCCACTGCGGCGGTCTCGGCGTCCATCCAGGCTTCGGTCCTTGCCGATCCTTTGGTGTGCTCGTTGAGAAGCTTCGTCATGTAGTAGTTCATCCGGCGCCTGATGAAAGGGCGGTTGAAATATTTGCTGACTCCGGCCCTACCGCCGAGGATTGCTTGGTTTATGCGGTCAAAGACACGGTCCCCGTCCCAGTGGAGGAGCATCCAGCCATTGCCATCTTTGGGTCGGAAAAAGTAGGCGTTTTTGCCCCGGTTCACCGTGAGGGTGTCCCAGTCGGCATCGTATCCACGAACGACGGCATTCAGCGCCAACATGTCGGCGTTGGTGATCCGCCTGAGGGTTGTTTCATCGGTTTTGTTCTCGGCCAGGAGACGCGTGAGCTCGATGAAGTTTCCGTAGTCATAGTCCGACTCCCGGGTACGCATGAGCCACTCGCTGTGATAAGCAATTGGGTTTTCGCTGTTCTTGTAGGCCCAATCGGCGTTGCGACTCTGCCGGGCGTTTCCATCATCACTGGTAAAGCGCCATTGGTCATCGATTCGGAGGAGAGTCCCCTTGCTCCCGTTCTCAAAGTTCCTCTTCAGGAAATCGTTTGAGATCGGCTCGTGATTTTCGCGGAGATTAAAGGGTCCGTTGTTGACGACGGTGTGGGTGAATTCCATCTCATTGACGGGATGCCCGAGCTGGTAGAGGAAGTAGCGAGCGATGCGGTCATCGTAAAAGCGGGGAGTCCCGCTTCCCTGGGGAGTTCCCGAGGCATCGATGACACTGCGCCGCCTTCCGCGGAAGAGCCGATCGCCGGGAAGCTTCCATTTCCCGTGGTCGATGTTGGCATCAGTGGCCCTGGTGAAAGGGCTGCCACTTTTTCGAATCTCGGCGTTGTAGTAAATCTCACTCTCATTTGCAATGAAGGTCGCATTGAAGAACTGGTTCGAAGGGCGGGGGAAGTTGTAGTTGAAGGCGGGGCCTCCGCCAATATTGGTGGTAAGAGCCTGCCGGTCGTAGTTGGAGATAATAAATCTTTCCTGCAGGAGAATGTCGGGCATTTCACGGTTGTCCACGATCCACATTGCGGGGCGGGCGGCTCCAAATTTAGGTTGGGTGGTGGCAGAGGTTCCGGAAATTGCCTCCACGTAGAATTGAGTGATTTGATTGTTGGAGGTGTTTTGACTGACGGTGGCGCTATAGACTCCATCTCCTTGATCGGTCATTGTGGTGCGGATCCACGTCCCGTTTCCGGAGGTGTTGTCGAGGCGATGGACGAGATCGACCGAGGTCAATGGTCCGACAGAATCGACTCTTGCCGTAACCGTGACCGGGTTTCCTTGCTTCGGAACGGCGGGGCTGTGAATGACCCCGGTCACAGTTGGAGCGGGAGCATTCAATAGAGCGGAATTGGCAGCGCCGGGTGTGCCCAGGTTTTCAGGAATCGGGAGGAGAAAAGTGGTGCCGAAGCCATGATCCAGAGTTTGGAAAATGATACGGGATTTTCCATGCACCCAGCGGGCGTCGAACGAGAGGGTGTAGCTCTGGCCCACCACCGGGGAAGTCTCGAAATCAACTTCGGCGCGGTTCCCCTTGTTGTCGCCGTGGCCTGTTGAAATGAGATTCAATTTCCCTCCGTCCATGAAGCTTTGCCAGTGGGTCCCCTGGCAGACCCAACCCAGGGCGCTGCTGCTGGTGGGCGACATCACACCGGGATTTCGGAGAAGGTTGGAACCTGAATTGTTGAGGGTGACCGAGATATTTTCGAGGATGACGTGGGCGTCTCCGACAAGGTGAGTGTGGAGTTCCTGACCGCTCGTGAGTGGCAGCCAATAGGAACGTTCGAATTCGCCGGTGTATGTGAAATTCTGCATGGTGGACTTTTGGCTTTCATCACTGTCAGCCCACGCGGTGCTGATGTTGTTGTCCATATCAGGATGGCGGAGTTCCATACTGCTGCCGTCCCCATCGGCAAGATTCGGCCAATCGCCTTCCGGAAGGTAGTCGACTTCATCGACCAGGTTTCCATTTGCATCTTCGATGCGGATCAGTTCGCCGGTGTCTCTCAGGCTTCCCCGCCAGTTCCCAACGACCGGGATATTGCCGTGTGCGGCGGTGAGGCAATCCTGATTGGCGGCGACAACCAAGTAGCCACCGGGGGCAATGCTGGTGCCGTCGGGGAAATCAAAGCGGACTCCGTCGGTGATCTCCCATCCAGTCAGGTCGACGACTTCGCTACTGCGGTTGTAGAGTTCGATATACTCGGCGGTTCCGTGGTCGGACGGGGCATCGTACATGATCTCGTTAATGACGATGGAAGTCTGCCTTGAAACAGGGTTGTTTGGTTCATCGCGGGTGTGCCCGGGGCCGCCAAACCATTCCTTGCCAACCGGAAGGGACTGGAAGGTTTCCTCGCCATTGTCGCGGTCAAGGCGGGCGGCATCGATGACGGAGCTTCCTTGAATCAGGAAGAGGTCGACATCGCCATTATCGTCGATGGGAAGGGTCAGCGGGAAGCTGAGATAGCCGCCGGCGGGGACGCTACCGGTCAAATCGACCGCGTTCGTAAGCGAGCGGGTCGTTGCGAGTGCCAGACCTGACACGGACACCGGGGCGCTTCCGGGCGCATGAAGTTCGACCCAGTCGATTTGATCGTCTTCTCCAAAGTGGATTTCACTGATGACGAGATTTGGGAGAGGAGCGCTGAGTGACTCGGTTGCTGTAATGCTGATATTGGCACCGAAGGCGATATCCGAACTGCCGGCGGTCCGGTTGTGAACCTCGACGGCCAGGACATTCAAGCCGGTCCGAAGCGCGGAGCTAATATCCGTGCCGGAAGCAATCTCGGCCAATTCCTGCCACTCACGTCCCGAGCTTGCCGGGGTGTCGAAGTTGATCGCACCCGGGGGCATGTTGAAGCGGGTGATCTCCTGTCCGTTGAGATAGAAGACCACGCCATCGTCCAAGTGGGATTCGATGTCGATGGTCGCGCTTGAAAAAAGCTCGTCGAACTGGAACTCGGAGCGCAAATAGTAGGTGATTCTGCCACCTGTGGTCCATGGGGTGGCGAATGGATCGCCGGAGTTTTTTCCGAAAACACCGGCGCCTTCCAGCCAGCTGCTGTCGTCAAAATCCGATTC
Source organism: Verrucomicrobiia bacterium (assembly GCA_030432565.1). GTDB lineage: Bacteria > Verrucomicrobiota > Verrucomicrobiia > Verrucomicrobiales > Akkermansiaceae > SW10. The sequence continues at coordinate 52,177 of JAUIGV010000016.1, forward strand.
CCGCCACGCGGTGCCGCGGTCGAGATTCGCCTCATTCTGATCATATTTCCACGTGGAGGTGGTTTGTGCGATCTCTGTGGTGAAGGTTGGAAGATCGTCCTCGGTGGCCGGTCCCCGGCCCGGAGTTCCGCCGGGCTGTTCGCTGGCTGCCCAGTTGCGCCACTCCGCATTGGAGAGATTTGGGTTGATGCGGGTGAGGGTGTGGCCGGTCCCATCGGCTGCGGCGGGCCATTTGCCACCGTCATTGTATTCGATAGTGGTCATCACGACGCCGTTCTTGTCGTTCAATGTCAAGGTCTCCCCGGAGTTCGAAAGGGCTCCGGTGTAAGGCCCGAAGATGCGGGTTTCCGCCGGGATGTCGGGGTAAGCCGCTCTCAAGGTGGCCTCATCGACCGGTGAAACCAGGATGGTCTCAAATTGCTTGAAAATATGAGCACCAGGATCTGCCGAGCTAAAATCAGGGAAGGTGTAGTCGATCCCATCCGAGAAATACCATTTCCCCATATCGAGCGGAGTGCCGGTAATGTTGGTGATCTCCAAAAAATCCGGATCGCCCGCTTTGGCGTTGTATTGGATTTCGGTGAAAATCACCTGCTCGGCGGTGGCCGGAATGGTGCCTAAAATGGCGGCGCACCCGAATGGTAGAAGTGATTTGATCGCAGCGAATTGCTTGATGTTCATGGCGTGAGTGTGTGAATAGCTGGCAAATTTGGGATTTTTGCTTGGTTCGACAAGCTAGCACAAAAGTTTGCCCCCCAAAAAGGGCAATTTCGAAATCACCCTACCCTGTCGGCGGGAACCTGGCTTTTTTGTTCGTTACAGGTTTCATTGCTGATAAATTCCTTCCCTGTGAAGGTGCTGCGAATTTTCTTCTTCTCAGTCATTGGGGCTGCCGGGAGCGAGGTGTGGTGGTCAATGCGCGCTCTGGAACGTCCGGATGTTCCCGCCGGGCTTGAAGAGGCACCCATTGATCGATTCATTCGGGCGAAGCAGCAGGAGCTCGGGCTCACGTTTTCAGAACCTGCCGGGAAGCGGGTGCTGGCCCGCCGATTGGCTTTCGATCTTTGGGGGATGCCTCTTTCGCCCGAGAGGGTGAATGCCTTTGTTCAGGACGAAAGCCCCGGGGCCTATCGTGAGTTGGTGGATGAACTTTTGGCCTCACCCAGATATGGCGAGCGGTGGGCGCGTCACTGGCTGGATTTGGTGCATTTCGGAGAGACCCATGGATACGACAAGGACAAGCCCCGTAATCATGCCTGGCCCTACCGGGATTACGTCATTCGATCACTGAACGAGGACAAGCCCTATGCGCGATTTGTGCGTGAGCAGATCGCCGGAGATGTGCTCTGGCCCCATCGACGTGATGGTATCGAGGCTACTGGTTTTTTAGCGGCAGGGCCATGGGATTTCATCGGACACGCGGAAGTGCCCGAGACCAAGATTGATGGAAAGGTGGCGCGCCATCTTGATCGGGATGACATGGTTACGACGGTCATGACGTCCTTTTGCTCGCTGACCGTCCAGTGTGCCCAATGCCATGATCATAAGGCGGATCCCGTGACGATGAAGGATTACTATTCCTTGCAGTCGGTTTTCGCGGCCCTCGATCGGGCTGATCGCGGGTATGATTTGGATCCAGTGCTTGCTCAAAAGCGCGCGGCCCTCGCCGCACGGATCCGGGAGAAGCAAGCGGAGCTGGTTAAAGTTCGGTCCAAAATCGAAAGTACGAAATCTCCCGAACTTAAGAAGCTCGAAAGAGTAATTGGCAACGCCCGGGGAATCCGATCCGATCACTACGGATTTCATAGTCAGGTTGCGGGCCGGCAGGAGACGGTGAAGTGGGTGCAGGTCGATTTGGGGAGTTCTCTTCCGATGGACAAAGTGGAGATTTTTCCGGCTGACGAGTATGGCTTTCAGGATTTTGGATTTCCCCATCGTTTTCGAGTTGAGGTTTCCGATGTTGAGGATTTTTCCTCGAAATCAATTCTTTCGGATCAAACTGGATCTGATTTTCCCCGCCCCGGAGCAGGTCCGGTGGTGATCGATGCGCGGGGAAAGAAGGGTCGCTTTGTCCGAATCGTCGCCACCACGTTGTGGAGTCGTCGTCAAGCAGGAGGGCCTTTGAGCAATGATTGGATCTTCGCCTTGAGCGAGTTGAAGGTGATTTCAAAGGGGGAGGTTTTGGAGCTGCATCAAGTGACATCTCTCGACTCCATTGAAGCGATGCCGCGTTGGGGGCGTGCCAATCTTGTTGATGGCAGAGCCGGAACCGGAGTTACCCAAATTGATCCCCAAAAAATAGAGCGCCACGATCTGCTTTTGCAGGAGCTCGCAGGCGGGCTTTTACAAGAGGAAAACCAGCTTGCGACTGAGTTGAAGGCCCTGGAGGCGGAGGTTTCGCGCCTACCCAAACTCCACCGTGCCTATGTGGCGACCATTCATCATGGAAAAGGGAATTTCATTGGTCGTGGTCATGTGAACGGGGAGCCAAGGGAGGTTCGCATTCTGGATCGCGGTGATATCACCAGCCCGCTTGGTAAGGTCGGTCCCGCACCGGTGCCCGGAGTTGTCGAGGGCGTGGATTCCTTCGATCTTCCCAAGACTCATTCGGAAGGGGATCGTCGCGTCGCGCTTGCCAATTGGGTGGTCCACCCCGGGAATAAACTCACCTGGAGGAGCATCGTTAACCGGGTTTGGCAGCAGCACTTTGGAACCGGCCTTGTCGAAACCGCCAACGATTTTGGCCGGATCGGCGGGAAGCCGTCTCATCCCGGGCTACTCGATTGGCTCGCGGTGGAATTCCGGGACAGCGGGGGGTCTCTCAAAAAACTTCATCGCATGATTCTCTTGAGTGAAACCTACCGGCAGAAGAGTTCCGGAGCAGAGGTGAACCATTCGATTGACGGCTCCAACCGATTCCTTTGGCGACAAAATCGTCGACGTCTTGAAGCGGAGGTCGTTCGCGATACCGTTCTTGTTGTGGCAGGGAAAATGAACTTCAAAATGGGGGGAGCTTCCTTTCGGGATTTCATCATCGAGAAGCCCCAGCACTCGCCCCACTACCAGTATCACAAGGCGGATCCCGATGACCCGACGACCCACCGGCGATCAATCTACCGGTTTCTCGTTCGTTCCCAACCCCAGCCTTTTATGGATGCCTTGGATTGTGCGGACCCTTCCCTGCTGGTTGACAAACGCAGTGAAACAACCACCTCCTTGCAAGCTCTCGCGATGTTGAATAATCGTTTCATTCTTCGCATGGCAGAGCATGTCGCCTCCGATTTGAAAAACGTCGGTGACCCCGTTGGAGAGCTGGTTGTTCGTTCGCTTGGAAGACCGGTAAAACAAGCGGAGCGAACTTTGTTGGAGCAATATGCCAGGTCACACGGTATGGCGGCCCTTGTTCGAGTGGTTTTCAATATGAGTGAGTTTTCCTACGTGGATTGATGTGATGAAGAACCGACGTGATTTTCTGTGGCAATCCGGCGGCGGTCTCGGCGGGATTGCCTTGTCATCACTTCTCGGAGGCGAGGCACGTGGTGTCGGGGTGCTGCAGGAAGCGCATCATCGACCCAAGGCGAAGCGGGTGATTCAGCTTTTCATGGCAGGCGCGGCGAGTCACCTCGACCTTTTTGACTACAAGCCGGAGTTGGTGAAACGCCACGGTGAGAAGTCGGATTTCGGGGAGCACGTTGAAGCCTTCCAAAATGGTCTTGGTCCATGGAAAAAGCCGGTGTGGGAATTCTCTCCTTACGGGTCTTGTGGCAAGTTGCTTGGTGAGACCGTCTCGCCTTTGGGCGATGTCGTCGATGAGATGGCCTTCGTCCACAATATGACGGGGAAGACCGGCGTTCACAGCCAGGCCACCTACCTGCAGGCCACGGGCTTTGACCGTCCCGGATTTCCCGGGATGGGGTCGTGGGTGAGTTATGGATTGGGGAGCTTGAATGACAACCTCCCGACCTTCGTGGTTCTTCCCGACCATCGGGGCTATGCTTCCAACGGGCCCAAGAATTGGGCTTCCGCTTTTTTGCCGACCGTTCATCAAGGCACGATCATTCGCCCCGGTACAAGCGAGCCCATCACGCATCTCTACCCCCACGAAAGCGCGAAGTATCTCACGCCGCAAGCTGAGAAAGATGCCGGATCCTTGCTCGAGAAATTGAACCGAAACTACGCGGAGCAACGTTCCGGTGATTCCCGCCTGGAGGCCCGAATTCAGAGCTATGAACTGGCGGCGCGAATGCAGTTGGCCGCGCCCGAAGCACTTGATCTCGCGAAGGAGCCGGATTACATCAAATCAATGTATGGCCTGTCTCCGGATGGCACCAAGTGGCCCAAGGAGATCAATTGGAAGGAAGAAGCGGATGCCTTTGGCCGGAAGTGTCTTGCCGCACGCCGGCTCCTGGAGCGCGGGGTGAAGTTCGTGCAGATTTGGTCGGGAAATGACAACGGATTTCCGCGGCGAAACTGGGATAGTCATGAAGATATCGGGCGTGAGCACGGTCCGCTCTCGCGTGGCATGGCGATCGGGACTGCTGCTCTTATCAAGGATTTGAAGCAGCGGGGTATGCTCGAAGATACCGTGATTCTCTGGACCACCGAATTCGGGCGCATGCCATCGACGCAAGGGAGCAAAGGGCGCGATCATAACCCGCACGTCTTCACCAACTGGCTTGCCGGGGGAGGGGTGCGTGGCGGGATCACTCACGGCGAAAGCGATGAGTGGGGTTACAAGCCGGCTGACCGGGATCACCCCACGCAGGTCTACGACATCCATGCCACCATCCTCCACCTTCTCGGAATCGATCACGAGAGATTGGTGTTCCGCAAGGATAGCATCGACCGTCGCCTCACTGATGTGCACGGTCGGGTGATTCGGGAAATTCTTGCTTAGCGGCTTTTAAATCCTGTGGTGATTTTCCAGCCGGGGTTTCCATTTGGTGAAAATTGGTAAGCGCCGACATCTTGGCGCTTCTCCCGGGGAGTTTTATTAAAGTCAACCTGGGTAAGGAATCCGGGGTCGGCAATTCCAAGGCAAGGTGACTTGGCGGTTGGGAAGCTTTCGAGAACTCCAGTGATGTTCGTACTTGTGGTGATTCCTTTGAGCGCGGGAATGCGGGGCTTGCTGGTCAGTGCGTTGTTGGCGATCACCACGGGGCCGCTGAGATTTTCCGGAGGAGAGATGCGGATTGAATGCCTGGAGAGGATGGTGTTGTGAACGATGGTGAGGTTGCCGACGATTGCGCTTTGGTGGTTGCGTGACGAAATGCCCTCGCCTCCGGTGTCAAAAATGATGTTATTGCGAATGATGGCGTCGGCGGCAGCCTGAATTCCATGATCACCGGTGTTCCAGATGACATTGCGCTCGATGATGTTCGGAGCTTTCCCGTCGGTGTCATAGACGATGATACCCGGATACTTGGTGTCGTGGATGACATTGTCGCGCACGATGTTTCCGTAACTGCCGTCCTTGAGTTCGATTCCGTCGCCCTGGCTCACCGTGCCCCCTTTTAAGTCGTGAATGTAATTGTTTTCGATGATGGAGTTGAAAATGTATCCGTTCGTGGAGCCGTCCGGCTTGTTGTTGGAGCCGAGGTAAAACCCTTCACCGTGGCCACCGGTGTGGTGAATATGATTGTGGCGGAAGGTGAGGGATTCGTATTTTTCCCCGGGGTAGTTCGCGGTGACGGCAACGCCCCCGATGTGATGAATGTGGAGGTTTTCCAGTGTGATGAACTTCGCGGAGTGCGGCCCTTTTCTGCCAATGCGAACAGCGGCGGATCCTCCCGTGATTTCGAGATCGCGAATGATGAGATGCTGGCACCCGCCCAGGTTGATCGTGTTTTGTTTGGCGTCGGGGCGCTTGATGATCACTTGGGCATTCTTTGCCGCGCGGATCACAATGGGCTTTTTGGCGGAACCACGTTGCGAGATTTCCAGACGTCTGGAGTCCGAATAGATTCCCGCCTTGAGGACAATTTCATCACCAGGTTTGAGGGAGGGGCCGCTCAGCGTTGAGAACCAATCGTCGGTCGGCGAAACGGTGACTGTTCCTCCCGAGAGAGCCAGCGTGGAGATGAACAAGGCCAGGGTGGTAAGAAGAAATGGTCTCATGTGATGATCAAGGGTTCCCGTGCACCCTCTGAAAGCATAGGAAGCAAAGAGGGAGGTAGAAGGCAAATATTAGAGCGCCCGTCTTTCCCGGGCTACTCGATTATTTGCACAATCAATCGCATGAAGCGTTGGTCGTCATCGTCCAGACCTTTATCATGCGCGACCTTGATAATGGATAGGTTTGGTGAAACGTTTTCTTCGGTGATGACACTTCCTTCGCTCCAGGGAAGAGTTCCTTCTTTAATTCCGATGGTATCCCATGTGACCAGATCGGTGGTTGTTTGAACGAGGTAACGAAGATCCGGGCGGCCACCGTTTGGGAGTTGGAAGCAAAGCTCGCTGGTGGTCGGTGAGATGAGAACAACGGGTCCGGGCTCGGCTTGGGCGGGTGAGATACCGCCGATCGGGTCGATTCCAAGCCCGTAGCTAAGGAGATTTGGAATGCCAGCTCCGGGTGATTCGGTACTTTGACCCTGTTGCCCGGCAGGAATCATGTAGGCGTTCACCCAGCCTTGATAGTCGGAGAAAGGAGCGAGGGGCTGGATTTCGATGGTGATGAGAGCGGTCGTTGATTGCCGGTCGGTGGAAGCGGTGACGGGCACGGTATAAACTCCGGTTGGAACATCAAAAGTCTGCCAATGCAAGCGGGCGTGGCCCGGGTCATCAAGTTCCTCAAGAAGAAGGAAACCGGGAAGGGCGGTGAAGTTTGCGGCAAATGAGATCGCATCTCCCTCGGGGTCTTCAGCATGGAGATCGAGGAAGTGGGTCGTGGCCGTAGTCCAAATTTGCGCCGGGAAGGGATCGAAGACGGGAGGCAGGCCGGGGTCTTCGAGGACTTCCACGAGAAGGGTGCGGGTGGCACTGAGCGGGGGAGTTTGGTCGTCCGTAACGGCGACTTGGATGGCGAAGCTCTGACCACCCTGGCTTTCAAGCGGGGTCCATTGAATCTCCCCGGTCGCCGGGTTCAGGGTCAGGCCGGTGGGAATTTCAGACAGGATCCCGTAGGTAAGAACTTGTGCCGGTGCATCAGGGTCGGCGCCGTTGGCCGTGATGGCGAAATCATCTCCGATTTCCAGGACAAGCGAATCAAAGGGTGCAAGTGAGGGAGCCTTGTTGTCATCAATGACGGTGACGTTAAAGAGATCCGAGCTGGAAAGCGGTGGCGAATTTCCATCGGTGACTGTTACCGTGACAGCAACAGTTTGGCCCCCGTTGTTTTCGTTGGTGATCCATCGAATCCTTCCGCTGACCGGGTTGATGGTCATTCCGGGGTCATCACAAACGATGGAGTAGCGGAGCGAGGAATCCGGCCCGTCGGGATCGCTTGCAGAGGCGGTGAGGCGAAGAGTCTGACCCTCGGTGATCGAGGTGTCAGCAATGTCATTCAGGACGGGAGCTTGATTGACGAGGGACACCGTAGTCGAGGCTTCGCCTGTGAACTTTGGAGGTTCGCTGTTGCCGGCGGCGTCGCTGGCGATGCTGTGGAAAGCGTAGGCGTTCCCAAAGGTTCCCTCGAACAAGGCGGATGTCGCGTTTGAGTTCTCAAGCCAGAGGGTGAAAGGCCCGTTGTTTTCGGAAACATAGATATCGTAGCCGGTGACTCCGGTGTTGTCGGAACCCGACCAATCCACACCAAAGAATCCAGAATTCGCAAGAGGCAGCATGGCCACCGAGCTACTTGGAGCCTCGGTGTCGGCAGGGGGGATTTGCACGTAGGTCAGGGTGTAGCTTCCGGTGGTGTCGTGATCGAAGAGGTGGAGCTTGTTCTCACGGACCGGCTTGAGTCCCAGTCCGAGGAAGGTGCGGTCGGTGGTCCAGGCGTTCACGTCGAGGGGAAGCACCCGGCCATCTGAACGGAGGACATTGACGAGGCGGAAGTTGCCGTTGCCCGGATCATCGATTTTGGCATAGAGGAAGCCGGACGGGGTGTCGATGGTGAGGGTCACTTCGAGTTGCAACGGGTTGGGGGCGGCCGCGGTTCCCGTCGGAATGTAGGTAACGGGATCGGTGGTGCCGTCGCTCAAGTGGACGGTATCGGCAGTGTCGCCGAAGTCCGGGATGTCATTGACGAGGAAGTCAGGAAGGTTGTCCTGGAAACTCCCTGGAGCGGAAACGGTTTGGATTGTTTCGTGAATGGTCACCTCTTCGATGAGAGAAAGACGTTCGTCATCGAGGGAATTGAGATGCTCGAAGGAAGCTTCGTATTCCGTGAAGAGGCCTTGCAGTGAGGACTTCATCAACCATTGACCGATTTTAACCCCGCCCGGCTGAATGTCTCCAAAGTTGGCGGTGAGTGAGGGGGTAAGATTTTGCCCGGAGACTTCGGAAGCGATGATGTCGAAGTCGATGAAAAGTCCCTTCTCGTTGTCAATGATGACCGGTTGAGCGGATGTAATACGGAGATTGCGGGCCAGTCCGGCTCCCTGGTTTTGCACCATCACTCCGAGCGAGAAGGGAATGCTTGGCTCGATGATATCGGTGTCGGGATCGTCTGAGAAGACATCGCGCTCATGGAAATACTTGAGCTTCAAACTTGGATTTGGCTGAACGGTGATGCTCTGCGGTGCGAGCGGTGTTTCGACCAGAAAATCACCCTGCATAAAGGAGACGGTTCCCTTGACGAAATACTCGACCGGACCGGTGGGCGCGGCGAGAGAGGTTGGGATGATGGTCCAGCTCCAGTTGCCATTTGTTTCGCCATTTAAGGTGGCATTGCTCGCGCCGTTGCCATCGATCCCGAAGAGGGCGGATTGATCGGCACCATTGGCATCGATGATCGAGATGGCAATGTTGAGGTCTTCGAGAGGAGCCGGGTCGCTGTTGATAATCTCCAGTGATGCTTCGAAAGCGTCACGAGTCATCACGGCTTCTTGTTCGATGCGAAGGCGAACCCGTGCGCACACGCCACCGCCAACGGTGAGGAAGTTGAAGAGGTCGGCTTGCTTGGCCAGGTAGGCCTCGACCAATCCTTCATATCCTGCCGCCTGGGCGCGATCGAGCGCGGCGAGGTAGGCGGCTCCGGCCGCTTGCACGGAGGAGCGGGTGGCAAAGTCGTCGCTCATGCCCGGAGCGAGATCTTCAAGTTCATAGATTCCGGCAGCGTAGTAGGTCCGGTTGCGATTGAGGCGGTCAATGAGTGCGTTGACCAAGGCGGTCTCGCTGATCCCGAGTGGCGTGGCGAGGGCGGCGGCGCGCTCGCTTGCCGAGACCAGGCCACCGGATTCGCTGTCTGCTTCGAAAGCCGGCACCAGTGATTCGGCGAGCACGCCAAGTTCTATGGTGGGGAGGTATTGAAGCCAGGCGGGATCTCCGAAGGTAATCATCTGGAAATCGCGATAGGTCATCAGATCACGGCCAGCCTGGTCGAACGCGCCGAAGGCGGGGGTTCCCAGAACACCTGCCCTGCCGGCTCCTCCTCCGCCACCTCCTCCGCCCTCGGCGCACTGAAGGATGTCGATGTAGCAATTGATGAGGTTGCATGCTGCTCCCGCGGGCGGGATCAGATCAGTAAATGCACAAGCGCAGGAAAGAGCGGCTTGGGCGGCCTCGACCGGGTCGGGGCTGGCCGAGGCCTTGGCGGCGCCGCGGATGCAGAGAGGAATATCCAACCCTGGGACAAAGCTCAGAATGCATTCACCGATTGCTTCGGCCAGGCAGGGATCGCAGGGACTGTTGCTGCCTGATGGTCTGGGATTGATTCCACCCCCATTTGGAACGCCTCCGCCCGGGAAGGCTGATCCTCCGTTGCCACTTCCTCCGCATCCTCCGCCGCTGCTGGAGATTCCGGCTCCGCTCCTGATGTAGGTGTCTCCGCATTCGTAGTTCCATCGGATTCTACCGCCGGGGCATCCCGAGGCCCGTCCGGAAGTCCGAGATCCGTTATAGTTTAGGTCAACGACGGTGACTGGAATGGTGATCGAGCTTTTGGCGGGGAGGGTGCCGAGATCTTCGGCGATAGACAACATTTGCCAGTCGGTGGTCGAGTCGAAGGAGGCACTCAGGCCTTCCACGCCAATGAGGCCGTGGTTTGTGATGGTGATGTCAATATTGGTGACTTCCTGTGTGATTGCGGAGAGGTCAATGTTGGCGGGTTCAATGGTGACAACCGGAACGGGGACATTGGTTTCGAATACGGTTTCAATGACGATGCGGTATTCGTCCTCGATGCTGGTGGGGACAACATTCCAAACGTATTCCACGGTGGTGCGTTGAAGGAAAGCGCGTAAGGAATTGTTTTCTCCCGGGTCGATAAAGATGATTTCGCGAAAGGAGGAGTGCTTCTCCGCGCTCACGATAACCTCGTAGTATCCTTCGGTAAGATCGGCGAAGCTTGCCTGGCCGGCGGCATCGCTGGTTCCTTCTGCAACGACCGAGTTGCTCAGCGTGTCAATGACCTTGACGGTGGCGCCGGCAAGCGGAGGTTGTCCTTGTGCAAAGTAGGTGTATTCGTCCTCGCAATTCACAGTGAGGTCTCCTTTTGCCAGGGAGAGATTGCGGATTTCGTAAGGAACGGCGAGCGAGGAATCATCGGCCCGGAGGACGAGCGATCCGGTGTAGGTCCCCAGGGCGAGATCGTTGGCGGGGCAAAGTTGCAGCGAGATTGTTGCCCGCTCGTCCGGAGCCAGCGATGGGAGCGGTGATTGGACCGCACTCGAGAGCCAGGGTACGTTTGGAAGGACGAGGTGAAGGGGGCCGGTGGGTGCTCCTCCGGTGTTGGTGACGGTGAAGTTGATGAAGGATTGCTCGCCCGCCACCATGCCCCGGAGAATTGGCAGGCTGTTGACGCGAAGCTCGGAAGTGTTTTTGCAAACGGTGAGGTCGAGAGCGACTTGGCGGATGCCGCCTTCGCTTGATTCGATGCGGAGGTTGGCGTTGTAAATTCCGGCGGTGACATCCGGTGAGGCTGACAGAGTGAAGGAGACTTCCGTCCCGGCAAGCGGGGCGAGCGACGACCCGCCGGCTGGAAGGAAATTCCCGGTGACCCCGGCTGGGGCGTTGAGGATGGTGAAAGTCAATCCGGATTGGGGGACATCGGCGAGGTTTGCGAGGGTAAAGGATCCCGCGAATTGCGAGCCGTCCGAGGTGAGTTTTGCATTGAGGGAAGCCGGGTCGGTTTTGAAACCAAGGAGAGTGAAGGAGTCTTGCACCGTAGCGACCGGGTTGCCGGGGTGGGTGGCTCCGATCGTGTAGGCTCCGGCCTCTCCGGGAAGCGGATTAAAGGTGGTGGCGAAGTTTCCGTTCGAATCGGTGAGGGCCGAGATGATGCGCTTGGTGCCACGGAGGTTGATGTGAAGATTGACGATCTCAAAGGCCGCGGGCGAACTGTCGAGCCTGGTGGCATTTCCTGAAAGAGGGATTGGAGTGCCGGAAGATTCGACGTTGATCGGGGTGGAAACGGTTGCGGTGTAGGCGGTGACCACGTTGATGAGGTTGCTGACCGAGGTATTATTGTTCTCAATAATCTCCTCAATGGTGTCAGGGGGATCGACGCGCGAGATGATGAAGTAGGGGCCACCTTGCAAGGGGGCGATGAATGATCCCGAGCGTTCGAAATAGAGTCCTGCGTTGATGGTCCCTTCGAAGACGTAGTCGTCGATGAGTTTGTCGCCTTCACCAATGGTTTGGTCACGGGAGAGGAAAGTTTGGATTTCGATCGGGTTGCTTGTAGTCCGCCCGCCAAGGTTTGAAATGCGGTAGCTGAAGGTGCCGGTTTCGTTGGTGTTGACTTCCGGGATGGCATCGAGTCGTGAAATCAGGAGCTCGGGAAGGGTCTCGTCCGAGATGGTGAGCGAGGCGCTGCCGGAAGCATATCCGGTGGCTGAAGCGATAATTTCAAGATCTTCCGTTCCGTCGGGTTGGGCATTGTCAGCGAGGGTCAGGATGGTTGAAGTGGAGGCCTGATTGGCGGGGATGGTGATCGCCGGGGTCAGGGATACGCGGGAGTCGCCACCGTGGCTGAGCGTGAGAGTCAGGGCGGTGGCATCGACGATATTACGGGTGATGACCACAGAGGCCGTGTTACCCTCAAGGAGGATCTTTTTAGCGATGCTGATCGAGAGGGCGGGACCATCGTCATCATTGATCTCCAGCGGGATGATGGGGCTTTCGGTGAGCAGGTTGCCGGTGGTTGCTTCGAAGGATCGTGCCCAGAGAGTGACACTGCGGAGGCCCTCGACAGTGTCGTTGTCGACAGGCGTGAGCGGGATGGTGACGCTGGTTTGGTTGGCGGGAATAAAGCTGGTGCCGATGGTTTCGAATGAAGAAGGAGAAGAACCGGTAAGATCCACAAGAAGGGCTTCCGAGGTGGCGGTGTCGCGGGTGATGGTGGCAAGAAGTTCCCCGGGGCCGGCTGCCTCGGAGATGGCAGAGCGATTGAGGGCCAAGGTGAGATTGGGTTGGTCGTTGTCGATGATGGTGAGGTCGGTGGAGTCGCCCAGGTATCCCGAAGCGGCGGCTACGATGCGGAGGAGGGCATCTTGCTCGGCGGTGTCGTCGTCGATGATACTCAACGTGGTCGAGACAGCCGCTTCTCCGTCGAGGAAGGTCAGGGTGCCGGTGAAGGTGGCTTGATTGGATTGCGAGGTGGAGATGGTGGTGGCGAGAGCGCCCGCGGTTTTGTTGCGGGTGATGGTTAGGGTAACGGTTTCGCCTTCGGTCGGGGCAGGGTTGTCAACGCTGACCTCGAGGGCAGGAACGGAACCGTCCAGAATAAGAAGCGAATCCTGGCCGCTGGCGAAACCTGCCGCCTGGGCGGTGACGGTGACCAACGAATCGCCATCGGGAATTTGGTCATTGATGGGTGTGATGGAAAAGGAGCGGGTGTTTTGACCTGCGTTGAAGGTGATGTCGGCAGGAAGGTTAATTTGATTGGTGGGTGATGCCGAGAGGGCGACAGTGAGGGGGGCGGAGGTGTCGCCGTTCCGGGAAAGAGAGCAACCTGCGGTGCCGTCGTTGACCTCGCTGATTTCGTCTCGATTGATCTTTAGCGTCAGGGTGGGTGGAAGAGTGAGTGCGGCGGTGGCTCCATCGTTGTTGGTCTCGTTTGGTTCGACGAATTGGAGTGACTCATCCACACGGACGATGAGGTAGACGGTGCCATTGTAGCCTGTGGTTGGGATGGTGACTTCATGGGTAATGGACTCGGAGGCGGTGGGAATGAGGAGGGAGTTGATATTAAAGTTTGCAAGGCGAATGGCATCGGTGCCTTCAGGGTTGCTTGAAAGGAAGATGGAATCGCGCCGGGTTCCATTGAAGTCGACTCCACCGGAGTTTTGCACGGTCCAGGTGAGGCTCACGATGGTGCCGGGAGTGACACTCGTCAGGGACGAGCTGAGAGCAAGAACTTCGAGATCGGGTAGGTTTGAGCTGTCGAGGCCGGGGGTGAAAATCACCCCGCCGTTCGTTTCGAAAAACTGAGCGTCACTTGGGTCGATGGTGGTGACAGATGACAAATCGATGCGGGAGTCGGCGCCGTCGGCGCTAAACTGGAGCAGTGAGGCGTTGGTGGTTGGGTTGTTGATCAGGTTGACGGAAGGAAGATTGATTTGGCCTCCGTTCCACGCTTCGAAGAAGAGGCGGCGCGTGCTGCTATTGCCGGAAGTGATTCCAGTGAGATTGGGAAGGTTCAGTTGTGATGCGGCTCCATCTGCCCGGAAGTAATTTCGGTTGTTATCATCTTGAAGGTAGCTGGTCACGAGAGGGAGGTTGAGAACGGCGCCGTTGCTGACATAGAGGGATGCGCCATCGATATCACTGAGCATGGTCATGACGGGAACATCGGGGCCGGAGACATAGAGGCTCCCTTTCATGGTCACGAGTGAAGTGAGGTCATGCACTCCGCCGGTGAGGGTGATTTTACCGTCTCCGGTAATGGAGGTGACCAGAGAGAGGTCGATGCTGGTGGGGGCATCAGCGGTGATCTCACCGCTACTGATCGAAGTGAGGGCCGGGGTCAGGATAACTCCAGTGTTGGTGGCTCGAAACCCGGAAGCGGTGGTGAAAAGATTCCCATTGAATGTTTCCAGCAGGGTGAGGTCAAGGAGGCTATTGGGTCCGTCCGAGGTGATCAGAACGGCTCCGGAAGTGACCTCGGTCACTTTCGGAAAATCGATGCGGCCTCCGTCGAGGGCGCGGATAAAGAGTTCCCTGCCGTTTGCGGTGGGTCCCAGAATGGTGGTGACATTGGGGAATGAGATCCGGCTTCCGGCTCCTTCCGCCTCGACGAATTTGTCCGCCGAGGCAGTCTGACTCAGGGTAGTGATGAGCGGGAAGGACAGATGGGCACCATTGGTGGCGAAGGCGCGGCCTGTGAAGTCGGCAAGCGCGGCCAGGTTGTAGTTGCCCCCGGAAAGATTCAGCCCGCCGGATCCGCTGTAGGATTCGAGCTGGGCAAAATCGAGATTACCCGGAGCATCCGAGGTGAATTCACCTTCCGTAATATTGGTGAGCGAGGAGGTGATGATGCGCCCTCCGTTGGAGGCGCGGAATCCGGACGCGGTGGTGAAGAGATTCCCGCTGAAGCTCTGGAGCGAGCTCAGGTCGATGAGGCTGTTGGCTCCGTCGGCGGTGAAGAGAACCGCACCCGAAAGAACTTCGTTGGCGTTTGCGATTTCCACTCGCCCGCCGTTGGTAGCGCGGATGAAGAGTTCGTCACTGTTCCCGTTTGGTCCGGTGATGGTCGTGACATTGGGAAAGGTGAGCACCGAACCAGCGCCATCCGCGCTGAAGGTATTATCGCGGTTTTCATCATGACTGAGCGAAGTGACGAGGGGTAGGTTGAGAACGGCACCGCCGGTGAGAAAGATGGAGGCGTTCTCAAGGCTGGCGAGGTTTGTCAGGGTGGGAACAGAACCATTGGCGATGGTCATACGGGCTTTGAATGTCGTAAGCGCGGAGAGGTTGTGAACCCCACCGGTGAGAGTCACCATCCCATTACCAAGAATGGTGTTGAGTTGGGTGAAATCGAAGTTGCCAGGTGTGTCTGAAGTGATCTCGCCGTCGGTCACGGTAAGGAGTGAGGGGGTTGCTATGCTGCCTCCGTTGCTCGTTCGAAAACCGGAGACCGTGGTGGAGAGATTTCCTGTAAATGATTCAAGGTCGTTGAGATCAATGGTGCTGCCGGCTCCGTCCGCACTGAAAAGAACCGCGCCCGAAGTGACCTCGGTGGCAGCGCTTAGTTCAAGCTGTCCTCCGTTGGTGACCCGGAAAAAGAACTCATCACTAATGCCGCCAGAGCCAACGATGGTGGTGACATTTGGCAGGGAAAGCCGGGTGCCGGCACCGTCGCAACTGAAGGTATTATCGCGATTCTCATTGTGGCCGAGATCTGTCACGAGAGGGAGTTCCAGGTCGGCTCCGGCGCTCAGAGTGAAGGAGGAGTTTTGAAGGGTGGCGAGATTGGTCAGCAAAGGAACAGACCCCCCGGTGATAATAAAATCAGCGCCGAATGTGCTGAGTGATGAGAGATCGTGAACGCCTCCGGTGAGATTGACGTTGCCCGAGCCGTCGATGGATTCGACAGAGCTCAAATCGATGACACCGGGGAGATCTGCGGTGATTTCCCCGGAGATGACCGAAGTCAGCGCGGGGCTCATAATTTCGCCTCCGTTGATCGCGCGAAAACCCGAGAGAGTGGTAAACAGGTTGCCGGTGAAGTTCTCAAGCGATGTGATATTGATCAGGCTGTCCGCTCCGTCGGAGATGAAGATGACCGCTCCTGAGCTCACCTCGGTTGCAAGCGGGAATTCAAGTCTGCCTCCATCGGTGGCGCGGAGAAAGAAGTCGTCGGAGATGCCACCCGAGCCGCTGATGGAGAGTGCGGCGGGAAAGACAAGGCGGCTGCCAGCACCATCCGCTTGAAGAGTGGCATCACGATTGGAGGGATGCGCCAAGGTCGTCAGGTTGGGAAATTGTACCACGGCTCCGCCGGATACGAAAATCGAACGATCACTGAAGGTTGAGGTTTTAATGGTCGAGTTGCCGCCGGTGAGGGTGAGATTGCCGCCGAAGGTGATTTCCTCTTCGCAGTTCAAGCTGCGGACGGTGAGATTGTTTGCAACGGTGATGATGGGGTCGGCCGCGCTGTCGATGGTGACGTCATCGCCCACTGCGGGAACGGTATCGCCATTCCAGTTTGCGGGATCTTCCCACGATGTTCCATCGCCACCTCCGTCCCAGGAAATGTTTGCGGCGTGCAGGGCGGCTAAAAAGAATGGCAACATGAGAAGTCTTTTCATAGCAATAAAGTTGTAACTGTTTGGGCGTTGGAAGTCGAGAATCCCTTCTGCAAGGGGGATCCCCGGTTTGATCCCGATTGAACGAACTTTTTGATTTTTGCTTGTGGGCTGGCGGGGGTGGTGCGAGGAGTCAACCTTGATGAAAGTGGTGATCGGGCTCTTTTTCGTGGCGGTGGCCGGAGCTTCTGGAGTGACCTTGAGATTGGGGTTGGAGTCTGATGCGGGTGAAATTCTTGCGAAGGGAATCGACTTCGCCGGGGTGGTGAAAGTGGAATCCCAAAGCGGAAACCTCGGGTCGGGCGTATTTTTAAATGGTGACTGGGTGCTCACCGCTGGGCATGTCGTGGAGGGAAGCAACGGGGCGGTCGTCCGGGTTGGAGGAAGTGAATACCAAGTCTCTGAGATTGTGCAGAACCCGGGTTGGAGAGCGAACCCTTCGGTGGGTTTGGAGCAGGGGCATGACTTGGCCCTGCTCCGTTTGGAATCGGCAGTGGGAGGGGTTCCGGAAATTCCACTTTGGAGAGGCGGCGGAGGAGTTCCCTTTCTTGGAATGATGGCGGGATACGGTTCCGGAGGGAATGGCCTTCTTGGGTCCTATCTGCCGCAGGGCAATTTGAGAGCCGGCTTGAACGTCGTGGACCGGTTTCTGCGGGTCGGGACGGGAGGGTTATGGGTGACTGATTTTGACAGTGGAGCGAGCCGCCATAATTCGCTCAATGAGGCGACGGTTGATCAACGTTATTTCGATATTTCGGGGCCACCTTTGCTGAGTGAGGCCGTTTTTGGAAATGGCATGATGGCGAGCTCGGCTGGATTCGATGGTCTTTCGCTACAGTTCGGAGCGCCCTTCCCGGAGGGCACAACCGCAAGAGGCGACAGCGGCGGCCCGCTTTTTATCTACAGCGGGGAACGGGCCCGCTGGGAGCTCGCCGGCGTAACCAGCTTTGGTGAAAATCCGCTTTACCCGGCGGGCTTCAATCGATTCGACAGTCGCTATGGTGACTTGTCCTTCTATACGGATGTGAGCGGCCAACAAGATTGGCTCGATTCCGTGATGGTGCCGGAGCCATCGACTTCGGTTCTGATGTTTATTGGACTTCTGTTTCTGATGAGACGCAGGACGTCAGGGTGTTACCGGGCCGTTGGTGAAAGCGGCGCGGGTTCTAGCTTGAAACAATATCCACCAGTTCATCCCGAAACTGCGGGCGATTCCGCCCTCGAGATCGGTCGTTTTGAGATTGAAAATGACCGGGCCGATGGCATCCACTATCCACGAGCGGAACCGATTTGCTTTAAAAAGCCTGGGAGAAGAGCACAGGGTTGGCCCCCCGCGCTTCATCCTAGTCTCCCGACTTCAGCACCTTGATAAAGGCATCCTGGGGGATGTTGACTTTGCCGAAGGCTTTCATTTTTGCTTTCCCTTTTTTCTGCTTCTCGAGGAGCTTGCGCTTTCGGGAAATATCGCCGCCGTAGCATTTAGCGGTCACGTTTTTGCGCATCGCCGAAATGGTTTCGCGGGCGATGATGTTGCCGCCGATGGCGGCCTGGATGGCGACGACGAACATCTGGGTCGGGATCACTTCCTTGAGCTTGGCCGCGAGTTCGCGGCCGCGGGCCTGGGCCTTGTCGCGGTGCACGATGGTGCTGAAGGCTTCAACGGGGTCGCCGGCAATGAGCATGTCCATTTTGACCATGTTGGCGGCGCGGTAACCGCAGTGTTCGTAGTCCATCGAGCCGTAGCCTTTGGTCATGGATTTGAGGCGATCGTTGAAGTCGACGAGGATGTCGGCAAGAGGGACCGTGGCAGTTAGGAGAACGCGGAATTCATCGATGGTTTCGGTGTTTTCCAACTCACCACGCTTCTCCATGATAAGTTGCATGGCGTCGCCAATGTATTCGCCGGGAAGCATGATGAAGATGCGGACCATGGGCTCGCGGATTTCCTGAATTTCCTGCTGCTCGGGAAGGTAGGAAGGGTTGTCGATGATCAATTCCTCGCCGTCGGTTTTGGTAACCTCGTAGATCACGGACGGGTAAGTCGAGATGACATCCATGTCGAACTCCCGGCGGAGTCGTTCCTGGATGATTTCCATGTGGAGAAGGCCGAGGAAACCGCAGCGAAACCCGAAGCCGAGGGCGGTGGAGGACTCGGTGGTAAAGGTGAAGGCGGCGTCGTTGATCTGGAGTTTGCCCATGGCGACCTTGAGCGCTTCGTAGTCCGAGGTATCGATGGGGTAGATGCCGGAGAAGACCATGGGGCGGATCTCCTTGAATCCGGGCAGGGGCTCCGGGCAGGGCTTGTCCTTGTGGGTGATGGTATCGCCGATTTTGACTTCGGCGGAGGACTTCATGTTGGCGATGATGTAGCCGACGTCTCCGGTCTGAAGTTTGTCGGTCTTGGTCATCTTGGGAGTAAAGATGCCGGTCTCCTTAATTTCGTAATTGTTGGGGGTGTGGAAGAGTTTAATTTTGTCACCTTTTTTCATCTCGCCGGAGACGACGCGAACGTAGGAGATGACGCCGCGGTAGGCATCGTAGATGGAGTCGAAGACCGAGGCGCGCAAGAGGCCATCAGGGTTTTCGTCGGGAGGGGGAACGAGTTCGACGACCGCTTCGAGGATGTCCTGGATGCCGATGCCCATTTTTGCGGAGGCGGGGATGCCGTGTTCGCCGGGGATGGCAAGGATTTCCTCGAGTTGCTGGCGGCAGCGGTCGACATCGGCGGCCGGGAGGTCGATTTTGTTCAGGACGGGGACTATGGCGAGGTCCTGCTCCATGGCGAGGTTGACGTTTGCCATGGTTTGGGCCTCGACGCCTTGGGCGGCGTCGATGATGAGAATGGCGCCTTCGCAGGCGGCGAGTGAACGGGAGACCTCGTAGGAAAAATCAACGTGTCCGGGGGTGTCGAGAAGGTTGAGCTTGTAGGTTTTACCGTCCCTGGATTTGAAGGCGAGAGTGACGGGGTGTGATTTGATGGTAATGCCTTTTTCCCGCTCGAGGTCCATGGAGTCGAGATGTTGGGCCTGGGCCTCGCGCTGGGTGATGGTTTGGCAGGTCTCCATGAGGCGATCAGACAGGGTCGTTTTGCCATGATCGATGTGGGCGATGATGGAGAAATTACGGGTGAGTTCGACGGACATGGTGGCTGGGTGGCGAGATGTTAACCGCAAAGGCGCGAAGACGCGAAGGGTTTTGAGGTCGCTGGTGCGCAGGAGATAGGGGGATTTTTGGAAAAAGGAAAGAGTGGAGTGGGGAAAGGAAGTCGTGACGGGGTGCGTGCGTGAAGTAGGATTCAGGCGATGAAAGTTTTTGGATGTCTTCTTTTGATGGCGGGATTTGCAGGGGCGCAGCTCAAGGTCCCGGATGAGGGGTGGAAGTTGCTGGAGAAAGGAGAGGGCAAAACGGAGGGGAAGAGTGCTCTGGGCGTCTGGCAAAATGAGGAAAAAACGGTGATCGTGGGAGCTTCCCGGGATGAGAAATTGCCAGGGTCTGCGACGCTTTATGGTCTGGATCTGCGACAAGATCCGGGGCTTTATGATCCGGACCATTTGCCGGATAAAGTGGAGTTGCTTGAGAAGCCCCGCCTGGGGGTAAAAATTATGTTTTTAGCGAACGATGAGGAGCGAACGGGGCGCTTGGAGCACTACTGGGTTTACGGGGAAAAAGGCGGGGTGTTGTTCAAGGTTTCTCTGAAAGGTGAGGCTGAATTTTCGCTCGAGGATTGGACGGTGGATGGGGAAGTGGAGGATCACGACGGAGAAAAACACAAGGAGCTTGAGGCTTTTGTGAAAAAATCCGTGGGGCTGTTTCCGCCGACGATACGCTTGAATGCGGAGTTGAGCCGAGAGAGGGCGATGAGGGCGAAAGCGGAGGAAGTGAAGATTGAGGTGGTGGTGCGGAAGGACGGGGGATTTGAGTTTGGGGGGAAGGCTCTGGACGAGGAGGCTTTGAGGAAGGTCTTGAAAAAGGAGGGCGCGAAGAACGGTGAGAAGGGGGTTCTTCACGTCAAGGCGGAGAAAGAGGTGGAATTCAAGTATGTGCTCCGGGTGATTAAAGCCGCCGCGGCGGCGGGAGTGACGAAAGTCGCTTACGCGTCTTTTGCGAAGGATGAGAAGGATGAGCGCGATGGGAAAAAATGAGCTGATCGAAAGCCTGCGCAAGCTGCCACGGGAGGAGCAACTTTCGGTGATCGATGAGGTGATTGGTTGGAGCCATCCCGGGCGGGCAATTCAACGGGTGATCGCGGCGATTCTTTTTTCCACAGGAATAGTCTGGGCGTATGGCTGGATGTTTGATGGTTCCGGCCCGGGGTCTGTTTCGTGGAATGCGTCGACCGGGATGTTCCTTGAGAGTGGCTTGGCGTGATGGATCCCGCTTGGCGGATCGGTGATCGCGTTGTGTTGTGAATTTTGGGCGCTGCGGGCGATGAGGGCCCGCAAGCGGGCCGCCGGCGCTGCTTGGTAAGACGTAAAAGTCGTTAAGGAAGGTAGATGGAGCTGTCTTTACCTTCTCCATTGACGGATTTTTTCTGGCCATCTACCCTCTATCGGATCCGGGGAAAGAAGCGTTTGTTTTTTCTCTCGATCCTATTCCGGCGGCTGTTGGTCGCCGGATTTTTCACACAACACACACAATGAAAAAATCAATCTTCCACACCGCAGCGGTGGCTCCGATGGTGCTTACTTTTACTTTTCCGGCAATGGCCGATGACGCGATCGATTTGCCGGAGGTGCCAACTTTGGTTTTGTCCACGGTTGGAGCCCACCCAACTTTCGATGGGCGAAATGATGGCTTTGGGACGACTTCCGATCGATTGGATGCGACCTTTTTAATAGACGTCGACTTCACGGACAAGGCAGGAGGAGAACGCGAGACGATTTTTGAGACCGGGGCGGGAACGATTGGGACTTCTTTTGTTTATGAAGCTCCGAATACCTTGGTGGTGAGAAGTGTCGGCAATGCCGGCCTTGCTTTGGTGACCGTCAGCCATGTCCTGCCTCAACCGGTGGTGGATGGAGGTGAGGTCGAAGTGGGTTTCACGGTGGACGTTGATGATGGCAGTGGAGAGCAGGTTTTATCGATCATCGTCGATGGTGGTGTGGTGGCAACACAGGGCGGCACAACGGGTGGCGATTGGTCCGGGGGAGACGGGGCACGTCTGGGCGCGGCGGGAGGAGTGACCGGGAGTGGCTCGAACGGAACGATACCATCGGAGGCGTTTACCTCCGGCACCCTGAATCTGGTGAAGGGACTTCGTTTTTATGCAAATACCCGTTGGGTGCCGGTGGGCAACGACAGTGACAACGACGGTTTGCCGGATTTTTGGGAGGAACTCTATGCTCCGGGCGATCTTGATGAATTATCGACTGGTGGTGACGCGGATGGTGACGGGTTGAATGATGAAGCGGAATTTGCAGCAGAGACAAACCCGATCTTGAATGATACGGATGATGATGGTTTGAGCGATGGGGTCGAGGCGGATCCCACCGAGGCGGGATATTCAGGAACCAGTCCTCTTCTGGCGGATACCGACGGCGATGGACGAAGCGATGGAGCGGAGGTTAATGATGTTCCGTCGAGTGATCCGCTGGACCGGGATTCGGACGACGACGGGGTCGTGGACGGAGTGGAAGTCGCGATGGGGACCGACCCCAATAGTGCGGCGAGCCGTGCCGATTTGGGCGAGTTTCTGGTGGCGTATTTTCCTCTGGATCGTCTCGGCGCGGGAGTGGAAGCTCCGGATGCTTTTGGGTTTCACCATTTGATCGGGACGAACCTCGACCAATCGGCCCTCGTGCCGGGGCAGGATGGCAATGCGGTGAGTTTTGATGCAGCAGAGAAGACGATGCTTTCCCGGACGAGCGGTGCAGCGGGTGATCTTCTCCCTGTCTCACGTAATCCCGAGCACTCGATAGTGATGTGGGTGAAAGTGAAGGGGACAGGACAAAATGACCGACGGATTTTTTCGGAAGGCTCGCTGAGTGAGAATACGAGTTTGTATAATATTGGGACGCACAACGCCGGAGCGAATGATAGCTTGGATCTCTACCTGCGGTCCTCAACCGGGACGACTCCAAATCATCAGTATTCCACCGCGAATCCGCTCGATGGAACGTGGCATCACATTGCGTGGGTGGTGGCCGGTGATCAGGCGACGCTCTATGTCGATGGCGTGGTTGATCCGACTGGTTTCACGTGGGTGGACCTCTATTCGCCGAGCGTGACAACCACGTCGCTTGGGGGAATCCAGCGCGCGCTGAGATCGCACTGGGTGACGGGTGAGATTGATGAAGTGTCCCTTTGGAATCTTGCCCTGACGGCGACAGATGTGGCGGCTCTGGCCTCCGCTGATAATGCGCTCGACGTCATCGATGATGCTGACAGCGACGGCTTGCCCGATGCCTGGGAAAGGAAATTTGGTCTGAGTCCTGGTGATGCGGGAGATGCTGCGCTCGATGGAGATGGTGACCTATTGAGCAACTTGCAGGAATTCGCAGCAGGAACCAACCCGACCCTGGAGGACACTGACGGTGATGGCTTAAGCGATGGAGTTGAGACAGACGATGGAGTGTGGGTTTCTGCGACTGCGACAGGCACGAGTCCGCGCAGTGCGGATACCGATCGTGACGGGTTGAATGATTCAGTTGAGATTCCCAATCTGGCCTTTGATCCGGACAATCCGTTTGGCCAACCGGGCAGTAGTCCTTTTTCATCCGACAGTGATGGTGATGGTGTTTCGGATGCATCGGAGGCGCTCGCGGGAAGTGATCCTACGGATGCCGGCTCTTCTCCGCAGGCTGAAGCTTTGGGTGTTTGGTGTGCCGATGACGAGCCGCTGGGCACAGGCTTTGGTGGAGACGGCTGGGCGATGGGGACGGATGGAGCACCTGCGGGGGCCATTCTTGATCCTGTCAATGCACCGGTGGTCGTCGAAATCTCGGCAGCAGGTGGAGCGCAGACCGGCTTGACCCAAACGGTTGACTTTACGGCCAACGCCCAGTTCGGGGTGGCGACCCCGCCGGATGCACTTTTCGAGCTTTTTGGAGGCGCGACAACGACGGGCAATGCAACGATTGAGATTATCTTTAGCCCTGACTCTGATTTCGGTGGTCATCAGTATCTCTGGGAATCGGGAGGAACAGGGGACGGGCAAGGAATCGTCTTGATTGATAGCATGCTTTATTTGGGGGTGAATGATGGAAATGGAGCTCCTTACGGAGGTGCGGTAGTCGGAGTTGACTTGGCACCGCTCTATGGGCCGGCCGGATTTAGTGCGGATGATTATCTGACGCTTCGAGCTGTCTTTGAGCCGGGCCGGCAGGTGACGCTGGGAGTGACTCATCTTGGGACGGGGCTCTCTGCCGAGGCGTCCGATGAATGGAATGGAAACAGTTGGGACGGTGGTGACACCCTTGGTTTGGGACGTTGGTCTGCGGGGCGCGGTGGTGACCGGAACAATCAACTCTCCAGTCTGCCCGGAGCGACTACAACCTGGCCGGGGTTTGAAGGACAAATCGCAAAGTTAAGTCTCTATCCGGTTCCGCTTGCAGCAACGACCGTGCAGGCAGGAACTCAGGCTTTGGAGATCACCGGGTTTGTTTACGATCGTGAATTGGACAGAGTCACGCTGACCTGGAATACCCGACCGGGAAGCGTCTATGGCGTTTATGCTTCTCCAGATGGAGAAGAATGGACGTTTGAAGTCGATGATAGTGTGGAATCGGAAGGTGACGAGGTGACGTATTCGTTCCCCAATCCTGTTCCGGGGCTTGGTCGCCAGTTCTTCCGGGTGGTGGAGTTTTAGAAGGCGGGCAAGTCTTCACGTTTTTCCGCAGGCCGGTCAGTTGATGATCTTCAGTTTTTCGTGAAGATCATCACGGTAGGATTTTCCGATGGGGAGTTTGGTCATACCAAGGTCGAGTTGGTTGCCTTCGATCTGGCGGATGGCACGGAGGTTGACGATATAGGACCGGTGGGTGCGGACGAAGTTCTCGGGCAGAAGGGTGATGAGCTTTGACAAGGTCATGAGGGTCATGACGGGCTTTTCGGCTTCGAAGATGAAGGAGGCATAGTTGCCCTGCGATTCGATGTAGAGAAGGCGGGCGAGGTCGATGCGGTGGATGGTGGCGTTGTCCTTGAGGAAGAGTGCTTCTTCTTGCGGAGCGGCTTCGTCAGGTGCGCGGTTTTTGAGCTTAAGGACGGCTTTGGCGAAGCGACTGAACTCGAGCGGTTTGATCAGATAATCGACGACGTCGAACTGGTAGCTTTCGGCACCAAAGTCGGCATTTGCACTGACGATGACGACCGATGTGTTTCGAGGGAGTGCTTTGAGGAGGGAGACTCCGTCAATACCGGGAAGTTGAAGGTCGAGAAAGACCGCGTCGAATGTCTCGGCGGCGAGGAGGTGAAGGGCGGTGGAGCCGTCATTGACTTTGAGGCAGTAGTCGATGCCCCCGATTTGGTTGAGGTAGTTTTCAACCAAGTCGCAGGTGAGTGGATCATCGTCGACTACAAGACATTTCATCCTCGGGAGATTCTGAGGGCTGAAGACTGAATGATGAAGGCAAAAAAATCCCCGCATCGTCTTGCGACGATGCGGGGATTTTCGGTCCGGGAGGTTATTTGGCGGTGCCGTTGATATATTTCTGAACCTTGGGCCAGAGGTAGTCGGCGACGTTGCGTCCCATTTTGAGGCCTTCGATATTGTCTGCCTGGATGTGGTATCCACCGAGGACACGGGAGATGCCGGCGAGCTCGGAGACCTCGGTGAAGGTGGGAAGTTGCAAGGTGATCTCGCATGATTTGTGGGCATCGCCGCCGATCATCTCGGCGAGGGACTTGCCGTGCAGTTGCTGCATTTTTTCGCAGTCAAACCCTTGCTCGGTGATTTCACCGGCCTTGCGGGGCTCGATGAGGCCGCAGCGGTCGGAACCGGTGAAGTGCTTCAACATACGCGCGCAGGCACCGCTGACGGCCGAGTGACCGGAGACGTATCCGGGGAAGGGTGGGGTGACGAAGTTGGCAGGTGAGTAGGGATGCCATTTCTCGCCGGGGATGTTGATGACCCCTTTGCCGGGGCCGGCCCAGCCTTGGATGGTTTTACCGGAGAAATAGTAGCGGACGAGAGTCCAAGGGCGGGAGCTGTCGTAGTAGCGTTTGGAATCCCACGCGGCGATGAAGGCATCGAGGGCAGTGTTGCCGACGGCGAAGAAGAGCTTTACGTCGCGATCGAGATCATTCTTGTCGCGCTGTGAAACGGCCATTGCGAAGCGGAGCCAGTGACCGGACTGGCCGGTGGAGCGGGGGCCGTCGCGCATGAATTCGACAATCGCCTTTTGCTCGGGTGTGAGTGAGGCGTTCATGTCGATGCACTCGAGAACTTCCTTGAGAAGTTGGTTTTCACCAACGAGGGGAGGCGGGCCGGGGCGGAATTGTTCGGCGGCCTTGAGACCGAAGGGTTTGACCCGATACCAGTGGGGAGTCAGAAAGCCGGGGGCGAAGGTGGTGCCGTCGTCATTGACAAAGGGAATGGGCTGCCAGCGGTCGGGGTCGGTAATTTTGTCGGGAGTGTTGACCGGACGATACATGGTGTAGTCGGAGTAAGGCTGGCCGTCCGAGCCCGATTCGTTGCCGAGTTGGTTTGCGCCATCTTGGTGGCGGTTCTTGAGAAGAACCCTGGCGACGGTGTTGCCGATGCCGACGGGGGTTTTGCGATCCATGGACATGTCCATGGGGTCGTAGCCCATCTTCTTCATTTCGCCGGTGAGGTAGTCTTTGAAGTGGGGGAGTTGATCCACGGCCGTGCGGTAGACGGCGTAGGCGATGGCGGTTTCCTTGTTCTTCAAGGTGCGCTCGTCAGCGGG
Organism: Verrucomicrobiia bacterium; assembly: GCA_030432565.1. Classification (GTDB taxonomy): domain Bacteria; phylum Verrucomicrobiota; class Verrucomicrobiia; order Verrucomicrobiales; family Akkermansiaceae; genus SW10. The sequence goes on from JAUIGV010000016.1 coordinate 78,392, forward strand.
GCGACGGAGTTTTCCGCCGAGTTCGGTGCCAACGGCTTTGTCATCGTAAGCAGCCCAGGCATTGAACATGGCGGTGCAGGGGATGGCCATCTGGCGGGAGAGGATGGTGGGCATGGCACCGACGCGCTCGACGTCCCGCGCTGAAGCTTCGAGGACGATATCGAGCCATTTGTAAGCGGCGGAAGGTTTGTGGTCACCCGGCTTGAGATCGGGGACTTGTTGGGCCGGTGCGGACGCCCCCAGAAAAACGGAGGCGGCGCAGAAAAGACTGATTGTGTGTGATTTGAATGGGAACTCCATAGCGCCCCATGATTACCCTGATTTGGTGGTCGAGGGCACGCTTCGATGGATGGATGTTCCCTTTGAGCGGATGAATGGGTTTCTTGGGAGGATGAATCGTTCCAACGATCTGAAAATTGCCAGACGGTGGGGAAGTGTGCAGGATGGGCTGCGGTGGAAGAGAAATCAGTCGATCAGCTCAAAGTTAATTGGAGGAAGTCGTTTGCGGTGCGATTTGCGGCCGTCCTTTCGATTGTGCTGGGCGCTGCAGTTGGGGTGTCGGGTTGGTTGTCCTACCGGGATACCCGGCATCAGCTGGTGGGAGCCTTGCAGGATAGGGTTTCGCAGGACGCCGGGGTGATTGAGATCCGTCTCGAGACATGGTTTGAGACACTGGGGCAGGACACCCGTTCGATTTCGCAATCCCCGGTTCTCGATGAGTTTCTTAAGACGCGGGGCACGATTGATGAGCGCAGATGGCGTGGGCTTGTGGAGGAGAGTTTCCGCGCGGTTTTTGCGGGCAAGCCAACCTATACGCAGATGCGATTGCTGGAGATTGGCGGGCCGGGAGAGGGTCGTGAGATTGTCCGGCTCGATCGCCGGGACGGGATGGTTGTCGTCACGCCGGGAGATCAACTCCAGGAGAAGGGCGGGCGAGATTATTTTAAGGAGGCGATGAAGATGCCCGGAGAAGGGGTTTATCTTTCGGAAATCAATTTGAACCGTGAGTTTGGCAGGTTGACCGATCCACAGCTTCCGACGGTGCGATCGGCGATCGGGATCGGGCCTGAAGGTGGTCCCCGCGTGATGTTAATTATTAATGCCGACATGCGCTTGTTGTTTTCGGAGTTGAGGAATTTGGCCTCTCCTGATGCGAATATTTATCTTTCGGATGGCAAGGGGGATTTTCTCATGAATCCAAATGATGAGTCTGTTTTTGCTTCTGATCTGGGACACGACGTGACGGTGAATACGGGACATTGGCGTGGGGAAATTTATGCAACCCGGGAAGTTTCCACGGGGCTGTGGCCCGGGAGGCAGTTGGATCTTCGGGTTGTGTTGGCGGATGAAACCTGGCGGCCGGTGTTGGAAAAGGCGGGAGTGCGCGGTTTGTGGACGACCGTTCTGGCGGTCTTGGGCGGAGCAATTGTAGCCTTGGTAATTGCCTGGTTTTTTTCACGCAGGCTTGGGCGTTTGACAAAAGCGTTGAGGCGTTTTGACGGACGCGACGATGGGGTCGTGATTATGAGTGACACTCATCGCGATGAGATCGGCGTGGCGATCAGGCGTTTTGAAGAAATGGCAACGAAGGTTCGCCAGCATGTCGAAGAACTGCATCGCGCGCGCGAGAGCGCCGAGGAGGCGGAGGCGGCAAAGGAGCATTTTTTGGCGGTGATGAGTCACGAAATCCGGACGCCCATGAATGCGGTCGTCGGTCTTGTCCGGGCACTTGAAGCGAACGACCCCACACCCAGGCAGAAGCCTATTTTGGCGTCTCTTCAGTCATCGACAAGCAACTTGATGACTCTTTTGAATACCGCGTTGGACTACACCCGGTTGCATGAAGGTGCAGTGCGCTATGAAGTGTCTGAGTTTGATGCGGCGGAGTTGGCGAGGGAGGTGACCGACGCCCTGAAGCCTCTGGCGATGAGCAAAAATCTAAAAATGGTCGTTGAAATTCCCGGGGTATTACGGGTGCGGGGTGACGCCGTTCGTTTGCGACAGGTTCTGAACAATCTTTTGAACAACGCCCTCAAATTTACGGAGGAAGGCTTTGTAAAGCTTGTGTTGAAGTATGCCCGCGGGACTTTGGAAGGAACAGTTTCCGATTCTGGCCCGGGAATTGCTGGGAGCGAGTGTGATGATATTTTCGAGCCGTTTTACAGTCGGGGTGATGGAAGTGGTGGAGGTGCCGGGCTTGGACTCTCAGTTTCGCGTGAAATGATCGAACAACAGAAGGGCACCCTGACTTTGGAATGTCCTCCCGAAGGAGGCGCGGTTTTTCGGTTCCGCTTGCCCTATGAATTGGCTGACGATCAAGGGAGGAAAGAGGCGACGGCTGCGGGAGATGGCGGGGGTTTTGGGAAAGGTCGCAAAATTCTCTACGTTGAGGATACCATTTCGAATCAGGAGGTGATGGAGTTTACTCTCGACGGAACGGGGTTTGAGATGAGCTATGCCGGGACGGGGGCGGAAGCGATGGAGCTTTCCCGTAGTGAGAGTTTCGATTTGATCATGCTCGATTTACAGTTGCCCGATATCACGGGTACGGCCTTGGCCAGAAAATTACAGGAAGAGATGCCGGGGGTTCCGATGGTTTTGGTGACCGCCCAGGTTTCGGCAGCACATGACGGTCGCGCGCAGGAGGCGGGGATCGGGAGTGTGCTTCTTAAGCCGTATACTAGGGAGGCCGTCCTTACGATTTTGAAGAGGAGTCTTGAACCTGATTTTTCATCGGAGTTGAAGAGTGTTCACCCCGGTAGTCCTGAAAAAGCGGCGAGATTGGCCAAGTCGATGGCAAAGGAATTTCGGGAGGCGGCGGCCGAACTCACTTCCGCCCACAGCGCCCAAATCGAAGAAGTGTCTGCAAAGCTGAGGCATCGGCTCACCACCGCCTTGTCGTGCTTTCCGCTGCCCAAGGTCGAGGCTGCTTTTGATCGCCTGGGGACGCGGAATTTTGATTCCCAAAATGAAGTGGCCGAGTTGGTTGACTCCCTCAACGCAGCTGCAGAAGCCCTGGAGAGATCAGTCCCGGTCCGGGGAGTTTGAGAGGCCGTCTGTTGCGTGGCCCGGTTTACCAGCGACGTCGGTCGCGGGAGGTGACGCGCTTTTGTTGTGCTTCGTTGAGGCCGCTGTTGGAGAGCCATTGTTTGGCGGCCTCAGGGTCCTTGCGGAAGTAGGCCCGCCCGGTTTCCACAAGGGCGTTGGCGCGGGTACCTTCATCGGAAATGGTATTGGCCCACTCGACTGCCGCGGCGGGATTTTCCCAGGCGACGCGGGTGGCATAGCCATAAGTGGCGGAGTCGCGTTCAGGTGATGCGCTCATCGAGCCAAGTCGATCAGCGGCGGCTTGTGGATTAGCACGTGCCCATTCGGAAAAGGATTCACGCATGGCCCGGTTTTTGCCGTTTCCTTGCGGAAGGGTGTTGGCCCAATCGAGCGCGGCAACCGGATCATCTTCGGCGTATTCCTCGGCAACCCGGCGGATGGCGGCATCCTGCATTTCTCCGGAGGGCAGGGCGGTGGCCCAGTTGGCCGCTTCGGCGGGATTTCCACTCTTAATGACCTGGCGGGTGACGAGATCCATGAGACGGGAAGCTTCGCGGTCGCCTGCTTCCTGTCGGTCCATGGCGAAGCGAACGGCAAGATTGGGATCGGCATCGATCAATCCGTAGACGGCTCCCCACTTCATCCCGCTGCCGTTTTGAGCATCGGGCTCAAGGCTGTTGAAGTAGGCAAGCGCGGCGTCGGGGTCCGAAGCCGTCCAACCCGCGAGGGTGGTCGCCATGTCCCGCTCGGGAGTTTCAGCTCCATTGAGGACAGCTTCCTTGCCGGCGATGGCGCCCCACTGATAATGGAAGTCACGGAACTCGGAGCTGTTCGAGTCGAGATGAATGATTTGCTCGCGCATGAGCTTGGCATTCTCGGGCGTCAGGTTGGCGAGGATTTGGTTGAAAAGCTCCCGGCGTTCGAGGGGCGTTTTGGCTGCTTTGAGCTCGATTCCGATTTGGCGGATTTCGTTTTCGGAGAGTTCGGCGCTTCCGGTTTCTCCTGTCGCGGTGATGTCACGACTCCGGCTGACGGAGCGCGAATTTCCGGGGCGGCTGGAATTGGTGCGGTCTGATCGGCTGGAAAGGCTGCTGCCCGAGGCGCTTCCTCCCTCTGCGCTTGCCGATTCATCATTGGTCGCCGGGCCGGCTTTTTGGGAACCGATGGCAAAGGCAGCAACAGCAACCAGAGCCCATAACAGGTGAACAAGGTAAGATTTTTTCATGGTAAAAAGAAACGGATCCGGCTTCTAAACGTGGAACCCGGCTTCTTTCTTTCGTCAGGCGAATAAGAGCGACTGGGCTCTTATTCCTTATCAGCTTTTGTCGAATTAGCGCTGCAACTTGTCCTCCACGGCGCGGCGCCACTCGTCGGATTTGATGTCGGGTCCGTGTCCCTGGCTGTCTGAAATTCCGAGTTGGGTGCCGAGAGCGTAGGCCCATTCATCCGAGCCAACATCCGGGCCATGTCCCTGGCCATCGCCGGTGGAATGCTTCTCGTCAGCCCACATGGCCCATGCCTCCCATTCTTTAGGGGGCGTCTTGTTTGTCGCACTTTGGTTTGGAACAGAGGCTTGGGGGACCGATGTGGATTGTGGTTGGTCACACGAAGCGAGGATGAAGCCCGCGAAAAGGGTGGGAACAAAAATTTTCACTTTCATGGTGGGACTTTAGCTCAAATGTGATGTGCGTGGAAGCCTTGGAGGATCTACTTTCCGCCGGTGATTCGCTGGATTGCTTCTTCCGGAAGGTTGGAGTTTGCAAGCCATTCCTGCGCGGCTTCGCGGTCTCTGCGGTAAAAGACGCGGCCCGTATCGACCATGGCATTGGTGCGATCTTTCGGGTCCTTGATGTTGGCGGCCCACTGGACTCCGGCAGCAGGCTCCTTGTGGACGACGCTGGTGGCGTAACCATAAGTCGCGGCATCCTGCTGATTGATGGGGAGTGAATTGATGGCACTGGCCGCCTCCCTGGGGTCGCGGTTGGCCCAGTGGTGGAAAGAAGTTCCAACGGCGTGATTTTTACCTTCGCCTTCGGGAAGGCTGGTGGCCCAATCGACCGCCTCGGCTGGATTCTCCTTGGCGAAGTCTCCGGCAATTTTTTGAAAGGCGGTGTTCTGCAGGTCTCCCTCGGGGATGTTGGCTGCCCATTGAGTGACCTCTTCGCGGTCTCCTGATTTCATCGCGGCAGCGGCGGCAATGTGGATCATTTTACCGGCGTCCTTGTCACCGTTTTGTGAACGTTCGATGGCGAATTCGGCGGCGAGTTGCGGGTCGGCGTCGGCGAGTCCGAAGGCGGCTCCCCACTTCATAAGGGCGCCGTTGTTTTGTTCCCCGGGTGTCAGGCTTTCGAAGTAGGCCATGGCTGATTGAGGATCTTCGGAAGCCCAGCCCGCGAGGGCGGCGGCCATATCGCGTTTGGGAGTGTCCTTCCCGTGTATGATGGCTTCATCTCCGGCAATGGCCCCCCAGGCATAATGGAACTCGCGGAATTCGGCAGAGTCTTGTGGCATGTGGGCGATCTGCTCGCGCATCTGCCGGGCATTTTCCGGAGTGAGTTGCTTCAGCATTTCCGCAAAGGCGAGCCTACGCTCGATGAGGTTGCCTTCTTTGAAGATGGCTCCAAGTTCGGCAATGCCTTCTTCAGTGAGAGGGGCATTCTCTTTCGTTTCAGATGTGGTTCGAGATTTGGAACGGGTTGACTTCGCTCGTCGGGTTGAGCCGTCTTCGCCCGAAGTCTCGGCTCGACGATTGCCCGGGCTGTTTATCCCGCCCTCTTTTGCTCCGGCGGATTGCTCAGGATTGGAGGAATTGATTTTTGAACCCACCACAAAAGTGGTGACGGCCACGAGTGCCCAAATGAGGTGGTGAAGCATGTTTTTTTTCACGGTTTCGGAGAGATGGGATTTTGAGCTGAAGAGCGGAGGGCTACTCTTCTGAAAGATTACGAAGTTGGGTGGTCATCTCTTTCCGTTGGGCGGGTAATTCCTCGAGCTTGGTTTTGTTGGTGACGAAGGTATTTAGGAAGCGATAGAGGTCACCAAGAGATTTACTCCAGTCCCCGGAGACGACATCGATTGGCAATTCACGCCGATGGTTGCGCAGGGTGGTGGGGGCTCCGTTTTCGAGAAGAGTTTTGACGATTCCGCTGCGACACATGAAGGCGGCGGTGTGGAGGGCGGTGTTACCATCGCGGTTGGGCTTTTTGATGTCTGCCTTGTGCTCGAGAAGAAGGCTAACAATTTTCGGATGTCCGTGAAGAGCGGCGCTCGCGAGGGGCGTCATGCCATTTTCCTGATGGAGTCGATTGACGGGAGCGCCGAGTTTGAGGTGCCTTTTGACCCGGGCGATGCTGCCGCTGGCGATGGATCTTTCGAGAAGGTTGCGGAGCTGGTTGGGATCGTTATCGGGAGTCGTTCTGACGTCTTCTGCTTTTTCGGCAACGTGGAAAATGAAGTCGTTACTGAAGAGTCCCTGGGCGTTCTGGATTTGAAGAAAGTGAAGGCCATTGGGGGGAAGTGAGTCGAGGGTGATGGCAATGGTTTGAGCCGTGCCTTTCTTGATCGAAGCTTGGGCGCGGCGACCGTCGATGATGACATGGGCGTCTTCGGTGACGTGCCGGGCATTCACGGTCATGGTTTGGTTTCCGTCTGCGAGAATCGGGAATTGCTGTCGGCCGCTTTGCTCGTGAATGGGGCTGAGGGTCCAGAGGGCGGGTTGAGGGATGAAGAAACCGGAGTGGGCTCCGTGGCGGGCGGTGAAGGTTCCGAGGAATTTTCCCTCTTGTGCGAGAGAGATTAATTGGTCGCGAGTGAATTCCTGACGGGTCCCGTCGATTTGGATGTAGCGACTGTTTTGAAATTGCAGGGTGAGGCCTTGTCCATCGAGGAGGGCATCGACTTGCAGGACGACAGCTTCCTCGGAGGCGGAGGCCTCGAGGGCGGGGAGGAGGTCCCGGGTGAGGTCTTGCCTGGCGGTTTTCCGGTTGAGGGTGAGTTGTCTGGCGAAGGTGCCGGAGTAGCCGGTGCTGCCTTCCAGGACCATTTCCCAGACGGGGTCGAAGCGGGGTTTGCTTCGCCAGGAAAAGCGCCAGAGGTCCTTCTCGGGAATCCCTTTTTCGGCGATGTTACGGTAAAAATCGAAGTCGATGATGTTGAGCCGACCTTGTGGAAGGATGAGGAAGCGATCGTAGGCTCCCCGCCAGGTTGGTGCATCCATTCCGGTGCCCGGGGTGTTGGTTGAAACGAGGAAAGGCATGCGGTGGCAGTCGCCGCACACGTTGGGTTGCGGTTTGCCTTCGTGGTTACCTTTGATGTGGAAAAGTTTGAACCCGTCTTCGGCGCGCTTTGAGAGGACGTTGGTGTAGGCTCGCTTTTGGGCAGGAGGATAGGGGATGGCGAGGAGAAAGCGTGTCATGTAGTAGCGCTCGTTCCGGTCGAGCAGGTCGCCCCTTCCGGTGGCGGTATCGCCAAGGGCCATGGTGGATTTTAGAGCGCCGTCGACGACATGGCGAAGGGCGTTATCGGGGCTGGAGCCGTCGACATTTGGTGGGATGTGACCGCGGACATTGGCACTGTTGTTTCCGCCATAGGGATCGCCGGGAATGCCGTCCCAGTGGAAGGGCTCGGTATCACGAAGTCCGCGAAGCGGCATGGTGGAGCGAGGCTGGATTTGGTTGCCACCGGAAACAATGGGTGTTTTGAGAACCCAGAGAAGTTGGTCGGTGTGTCCATCCGGGTGGCAGCTGGCACAGGAGAAGGTTCGGGTGCTGGAGGCGTTGGCGTTATTGAAGGCGATGCGGCCGCGCTTGAAGGGGGCGGGGGTGGGGTCGTCGAGCCGGGTGGTGGATTTCACGACAGGTTTTTGCAGATTGGAGAGATCGACGAGTGACACGGAGTTTTCCACGGCATTGAGAATCCAGGCTTGAGAGGGTGTGCCGTTTTCGCTGGATCGGAGGGCGATGCCCCGGGGGACGGAACCCACTCTGACGTGACCCATGACTTTGCCGCTGGCGGTGTCGACGGTAAAAACCTTGTCCGAGCTGGCGGCGGTGGCGATGAGAGTTTTGTCGTCGGGACTAACCTCGATGGCGAAGGGCGTGGCGAAGGCTTCCTGTGGAATAATCCTTTCGGAGGGAAGGGGTTCGAGGTTGATGATGCTCGAATCCTTGGCGGCATCTTTTTCAAAATCGACCCGGGTGATTTGGTTGAGAAAGGCACGGTTTTGGAGTTGGGCGAGTCCGTGTTTTTTCGTTCCGGAGCGTCCATTGATGTGATTGCGTGCGTCGGTCTGGGCGACGAAGACGGAGCCTTTTGAGTCGACGGCGAGGCCGTAAAGAAGCGTGCCAAGGGTCTCGACGGTTTCGATGAGTTGATCGGTTTCGGTGTCGAAAACGAAGAGGTCTTTGTCGGGGACGTCGGGGTGTTTGACGATGTCGACGACGTGTCCAAGTGAGAGGACGTTGTTATGGGCGATAGAGTGTTCGTGGGCGTTGAAGGTGACGAGGTCGCCATCAATTTTAGACCCGCCGGAGAGCTGGGACTTGTTGTTGGATTCGAAGGGGACAACGTAGAGTTTTCCATTTCGGACGGTGATGGCGCGGGGATCCTGGGCGGGGATGGAGAGGTGCCTGGTGACCTTGCGGGAGGCGACGTCGATGACGGCGATTTTGTTTTCTGACGAGAGGGCGACGTAGGCTTTTTGATTGCTGCCAAAGGCGATGCCGACGGGCTCGTCGAAATTGGTGGAACGTTTTTCGAGATCCATGTCTTGCACGGTGTCGATGACGTGGAGATGCGTTGGGCTCCCGGGATCGGTGTCGATGACGCTGATGGAATCCGAGATGTGGTTACTGACCCAGGCCTCGAGGCCGTCGGGTCGGATCGCGATGCTGACGGGGTCGATGCCAACGGGGATTCGTTTGATCAGGCTGTTCGAGTTGGCGTCAAAGACATCAACAGTATCGGCTGGGGTGTTGGCGACGAAGAGGCGGTCGTGGTGGAGGACGATAGGCTTGAAGTGAGGGCTGAGGAAGGAGGGGTGGCCCACTTTGGCGGGGGGAGGAGGCGACTGGTCACCGGAGGTGTTCTTTCGATCGCGGGCGGGAAGAAGCCAGACCCCCAGAATGGAAAAAGTGATGAGGATGAATCCGGCAAGAAGGCGTTTCATGGCGTAATCGTGGCTTATTTGTTGAGGGGAAATTGATTTTCGTCCGCCCATCGACGGGCTGTTTAGGGATCGCGGCGATTCCAGCTTTCGAAGGTGTCTCGGGAGATTTCGCTGCGAGATGATGGAGAGGTGATCTTTAGCGATCATTCGACGACACTGCGAGGATCGAATTCAATGGCGGTGTCGGCGATGACTCCAGAAAGAATGGGGATGACGGAAAGGGGGTGGGAGCGAGTATTGGATTGGGGGTGCGACGCTTGGCGTTGGGTTAGTTTTCATTAAAATGTAGAACGAAGCCTTTTGAGAGACATTTCCTGTTTTATACACCCGGGGAGGCATCCTCGACAAGGTCTCGATTCCCCTGTTAGTTTTCAGCTATGGAATCACCACAGAACCCGTATCAAACACCGGCGAACCCATCAGCGGGTGCTCCCCGGATGCCTCCTCAGCAATCATCGATTGTTCCAAAGTTTTTTTGAATCATTCACATTATTTTCGCTGCGCTTGGCGGTATTGCAGGTCTTCTTGGTCTGGGTGCAGGTGCCTTGATGACTGCTGCCTTTGGCCATGTCACGGACGAGGAAAAAAATGAATGGCCAGGATGTCGGGTCGATAAGTGCGGTCGATCGCATTCTTTCCCTGAACTCTTTATCGGGGGGCTTGGAAGGGTTTTTCAAAGAGGGGGAACTGGTATTTTATGAGTGAACAGAGATATCATTTTTTAGACGGGCTTCGTGGGGGAGCGATGTTGCTGGGACTTTTGCTGCACGGGGTGCTTTCCTTTGCAGGCATCGGGGCCTGGCTGGCAGCCGATGTGAAGTCGGTTCCGGAGATCATCCTGCCGTTTATTGATTGGATCCACGGCTTTCGGATGCCGCTCTTTTTTATGGTGAGTGGGTTCTTCACGACGATGGTGTGGCGGAAGCGGGGAACAGGTGGTGTGGTCAAGCAGCGGCTTTTACGCATTGGGGTGCCGCTGGTCCTTGGGGTGATTGTTATTTTTCCATTGATGACCGGGTTGTGGGTGTGGGGTGAGCAGGTGAAGAAGGAGCGTCGTGAGCTTGCGGGGCCTGGGAGGGGTGATTTGCCGTCGGCGGTTTTGCGCGGGGAGATTGAGGAGGTTCGCGAGCTGCTTCGAAATGGCGGTGATTCCAACAGCAGGGATGGGAATGGCACCCCTTTGCTTCATCTCGCGGCAATCATTGATGATGGCGAAATGGTAGAGTTCTTGTTGGAGCAGGGAGCCGATTTGGAGGGACGGGGGATGGACGGCGGGACCGCATTGATGACAGCTTGTTTTTTCGGAAGAGAGGAAGCGGCCCTGGCTTTGCTTGAGGCCGGAGCCGATGTTTCGGCGAAGGATTCCAAGGGAGCAACGGCGATGCAGGCCGCAAAAGCGGACTTTGAGTTTGTAAAAGCAGTAGCGGGCCAATTTCAGATTGAAGTGACTGCGGAGCACGAAAGTGCGCGGGAAAGATTGATTGGGGCGCTGGAGGATGCCGGTGCGGAGGGAAGCGGGGAGAGTGATACCTCCTGGTATTGGGCGGGAGTGTTTTGGCCGGTCTTCCATCACCTTTGGTTTCTCTATGATCTTTTGTGGCTCCTGTTGTTTTTTGTTCCGGCTGCCTTGATTGCGAAACGCCTTGGCAGACGCCTGCCTGATTTTATGATTGGCGTGCCGGGATGTTTGCTTTGGCTGATTCCGCTGACGTGGTGGCTGCAGAATTTGATGCCCGGCCAGTTTGGTCCTGGAACCTCGACGGGAATCTTTCCGTGGCCGGTCAAGCTGGCCTACTATGGCGTTTTCTTTTTCTTTGGCGCCCTGTGTTTTGGTCGCGGCTTTTGGGAGGAGAGTGTTGGAGCCAGGTGGTGGGTCTGGCTTTTGGCGTCTCTCCCTTTTTGGTGGTGGGGGCGGGAGTGGGTGAAGAACGATCCGCTTTGGGGCTCTCTCATGGCGTCGTGCTTCGCCTGGTTGACGATCGTTGGGATGATGGGCTTGTTCCGTCGCTTTCTGAATGAGGGACGTCCCAAAGTGAGGTATCTTTCAGACTCCTCTTATTGGCTTTATCTGGCTCACCTCCCTGTGATGATTACAGTGCAGATTTGGATCAGTGATTGGGAGATTCCGGTCATCTTAAAAATGGTGATTGTCATCGGCGGAGTAACCGGTCTGCTCTTGTTGATTTACGAATTTGCGGTTCGTTACACTTGGATTGGAGCTCTTCTCAATGGTCGAAAAAGCAGGCCGGTGACGCCACCACCCCAGCCCGGCGCGTCTCAATAGAGTTCTCTTTGAAATATTCCAGGTCTGTCAGGCAGTATGACAACCATGGTAAAAACACTTTTGACATCGGCTTGTTTTGCAATGCCTGTTTTGGGCGCGCTTGAAATCAAGGACACCGAAGGAAAGCACCTTGATGTGCTTTCGGATGGCAAGGTCGTCGTGCGCTACATGTATGAGCATGATACTTCAACGCCGGAGAAACATCATGCCACTTACAAGCCGTATCTCCACGTCTTTGATGCCGAGGGAAAGATGCCGATCACCAAGGGGCCGGGGGGACAATTTACGCACCACCGGGGAATTTTCATCGGTTGGAGCAAGATCAAGGCGAACGGCAAGAGCTATGACCGTTGGCACATGAAAGGAGGTGACATTGTTCACCAAAAGTTTTCAAAGCAGGAGGTGAATGACGGGTCTGCAACCTTCACTTCGGTGACCCATTGGATGGATGAAAAAGAGAAGCCGTTTTTGGAAGAGGCCCGGACATTTACCGTGACCGAAGGTTTGCACGGCGGGCGGGTGATGATCGACTTTCATACGAAGCTGACGCCTGTTGATGGAGATGTCTTTTTGAAGGGTGATCCCGAACACGCCGGTGTGCAGTACCGCCCGGCAAACGAGGTTGATAAGAAGAAGACCAAGTATCTCTTTCCGAACGGCGTGACCAAGGTGAAGGGCGTGAAGGATCTTCCCTGGGCGGCCGAAAATTACACCCTTGCCGGGAAGCAGTATGGTGTCGTGCACATGAATGCTCCGACCAATCCGAAGGGAACCGTGCACTCCGCCTACCGCGACTACGGTCGCTTCGGAGCTTTCTTTGAGAAGGAGATCAAGAAGGGTGGGTCGCTTGAACTCTACTATGGATTCCTGATCCTCGACGGAGAGCTGCCATCGGTTGAGAAGATCGACGGCGTTTGGGAAAAGTGGTCGAAGTAGTGATAGAAGAGCAGTCTTCTAGCGTTTCCGCAGGGCGAGGTAGTTCCTCGCCTTTTTTCTGAAGAAGGAGTTCTTGTTGAAGCCTCCGCCGGGGACGGATTCCGAGACCCACAGGTCACACGATGTTCCGCCATCGAGGTTCACGGCGTATTTGATTTCGAAGCCGGGAAGTGGCTGTGACTTGAGGTTGTTTGAAAGGCCTTTGAGGGTGGCGGTGTCGGCGTGGACGAGTCCGAAATGGTTATTGCCGTCCCAGATCATAAGCGATCGCGGACGCTCGTTGGTGGAGGTCAGTCCGGTGAGGGTTTCTCCGGCCCAGACCAGGCGGGGGCCGGTTTGGAGGAGCTCGGTGGAGGGTTGGTAGTTCTCGCGGGTTGCGAGCATGACATTTTTTCCATCGAGAATCCCGGTGCCAAGGAAGGAGGCCGAGTTGAAGGAACCTCGTGCTTCTCCTCCACTGATGACGAGTCCGAGAGGGGATCCGTCCGGGTTAAAAAATCCTCCGTTGATGGCTGCAACACCTCCCGAACCCGCTGCCTGCGCACTGTCGAATTGCGAGCCGGGACCGTTTTTTTGATCAATGACTTTGAGGAAGTAGTCGCGTCGATCAAAGGTGACTGCGGTAAATTTGGTTCCGTTCAGCGAGGCCGTGCGAACTTTGAGCGGGTGCCTGGGTGTGACTGTTGGAGTCGGTTGAGAGGGGGCTACCTTGGGCGCGATTGCCGGGTTTGGAGGTATTTGGGGAATCGGGGGCAGCGGGGCGGCAACGACAGGTGGAGCGGGTGCGGGGGGCGGTTCTGTCCGTGGTTGGGTGCACCCGCTGAAGGCGAGGGCCAGGACGAGGCAGGTGTGTTTCAGCAGATTCATTTGGCGGCACTGGCAAGCAGGGTTTGAAAGTTCGGTGGTATTTCCTCGCGGTCAACTATGGCGGTTTCAACATCTTCAAAACCGGCCGAGGTGATCATTTCGGCAAGCTCGACTTCGGAAAACCCCAGCCAGGTGTCGTAGTAAAGGTCGCGTGCCTTCTCGAAGGAGTGTTGCAGAAGGTCGAGAACAATGAGGCGTCCGCCGGGTTTGAGAATGCGGTGTGCTTCGGCGAGGGCTTTGGCCGGTTGCTCGGCGTGGTGGAGGGCTTGCGAAAGAATGGCAAGATCAACCGACGAGTCGTCGATGGGCGGGGATTCGATATCGCCAAGACGGTATTCAAGATTTGGGAGCTTGTTTTCCTTGGCGAGCTTTTGGCCGAACTCGACCATTTTTTCGGAATTATCGACGGCGATGACTTTTTTGGCGCGCTGGGCGATGAGTTGGGAAAGAGTGCCTTCGCCCGCGCCCAGGTCGGCGACGACATCATAATTGAGGATTTTGAGCATGGCCTCGGCGAGGCCTTTCCAGGAGCGGCCGGGGACGTATTCACGCCCGAATCGGCCGGCGAGTTCATCAAAGTAGGCTCGGACCTGGTCCTTGCGTTTGCGGAGAATATGGCGGAGCGAGGAGCGGTCTTTCTCGCATTCGGGAAGTTCCTGGCCGGCTTCTCGGACGATTTGATCGAGGCCGGCCGGAATGAGCGCGGAGTAAATGTTGTTTTTGCCCGAACGCTGGTCGGTGACCAGGCCTTCCTTCTTGAGTTGGGAAAGTTGGGTCGAGATCCGCGACTGGCCCATGCCAAGGATTTGCTGGAGTTCGGCGACCGAGAGTGATTCGTCTCCGAGCAGCAGTAGAATGCGCAACCGCGTGGGGTCGGAGATCATTTTGAGGGAATTGAGAATTGACGGCATGAGAATGGGTGATTACTTCGCATCAACGAATCGCGATTCGACGATATCAAAAACAGACCCATGAGCAAAAGCTTCATTTTCTCCTCAGAATCCGTCACCGAAGGGCATCCAGATAAAGTCTGTGATACCGTGTCCGACGCTATCCTCGACGCCTGCCTTGAGCAAGACCCCAAGTCCCGTGTGGCTTGTGAAACGCTTGTGAAGGACAACGTTCTTGCCCTGGCCGGTGAGATCACCACGGGTGCCAAGTTCAATTACGAAGAGGTGGCCCGCGAGGCTGTCCGCAAGATTGGCTACGACAAATCCTACGCCGACAACACCAGCTATAGCTACACTTCGAAGTTTGATGCCGACAGTCTGTTCTTTATGAATCTTCTCGGGAAGCAGTCGCAAGACATCGCTCAAGGGGTGGACGCCGATGCTGCCGATCACAAGGACACTGCCGAGCAGGGGGCCGGGGATCAAGGGATCATGTTTGGCTACGCGGCCGATGACACCGAGGAACTCATGCCGGCGCCGGTGGCCTACGCGCACCGCCTTGGCGAAGCCTTGACCAACCTTCGAAAGGATCGCGTTCACACCTGGCTCCGTCCGGATTCCAAGACCCAGGTCTCGATGCAATATCAGGATGGCAAGCCTGTCAGCGTCACTGCAGTGGTCGTTTCCACAATGCATGCCGCTGAAATCGATACGCCGGAGATGCGCGAGATTCTGAAGCGCGACCTCATTGAAAAAGTCATCCCTGGTGAGCTCTTACGGGACGACACCCAGTATCTCATCAACCCAACCGGACGTTTTGTCATCGGCGGACCCGAGGGCGACGCCGGACTCACCGGGCGTAAGATCATCGTGGATACCTATGGTGGCATGGGCCGTCACGGCGGCGGTGCATTCTCAGGAAAAGATCCTTCCAAGGTCGATCGCTCCGCTGCTTACATGGCGCGCTGGGTAGCCAAGAATATCGTGGCTGCCGGTCTCGCGACCGAGTGCGAGCTCCAGCTCGCCTACGCCATCGGTTATCCCGATCCTGTGAGCATTAACGTCAATACTTTCGGCACCAACGAGGTTGACGAGGAAAAGATCGTGAAGGCGGTGAAGGAAGTCTTCAGCTTTAAGGCTGCCGACATCGTCGCGCAACTTGATCTCCTCCGTCCAATCTATGGTCAGTCCACCAACTACGGACACTTTGGGTATTCCTCCGCTTCGCTTCCATGGGAACAAAACGACAAGGTCGATGCTCTCAAGGCCGCACTCTAAAACCCTCTTAACAACAAATCATTATGTCAGATTATAAAGTCAAAGATATCGGCCTCGCCGGTTTCGGTCGCAAAGAACTCGATGTTGCCGAGCATGAAATGCCCGGCCTCATGGCCACTCGCGAAAAGTATGGCCCCAGCAAGCCGCTCGATGGTGTGCGCGTGATGGGGTCGCTTCACATGACCATCCAGACCGCAGTCCTCATGGAGACTCTCCGTGAAGTTGGTGCTGATGTTCGCTGGTGTTCCTGTAACATTTTTTCCACCCAGGATCACGCCGCCGCTGCCATGGCGGAGGCCGGATATCCTGTCTTTGCCTGGAAGGGCGAGACTCTCGAAGAATACTGGTGGTGCACCTGGCAGGCGCTGCAGTTCCCCAATCCTGATGGAGGCCTTCCGCTTGGTCCCCAGTTGATTGTCGATGATGGTGGTGATGCCACTCTCCTCATCCACAAGGGATACGAGCTCGAGGATGGATCCGATTGGGTCAACGAGCCTGCTTCTTCGACCGAGGAAGCCGTGATCAAAGCTCTTCTCAAAGACATTCATGCCAAGCAGCCCGGCATTTTTCACGCTTGGGTTCCCGAGCTGAAAGGAGTCTCCGAGGAGACCACAACCGGCGTTCACCGCCTCTATCAGATGCAGCGGGACGGGAAGCTTCTCTTCCCCGCGATCAACGTGAATGACTCGGTGACCAAATCGAAGTTCGACAACCTGTACGGTTGCCGTGAGTCCCTCATTGATGGGATCAAGCGTGCCACCGATGTGATGATCTCCGGTAAGGTCGGGGTTGTTTGTGGATACGGTGATGTCGGCAAGGGGTGTGCCCAGGCTCTTCGCGCCCAGGGTGCCCAGGTTGTTGTGACCGAGGTCGATCCAATTTGTGCTTTGCAGGCTGCCATGGAAGGCTTCCGTGTCCTCACCGTTGAAGACACCCTTGGCTGGGGTGACATCTATGTGACCACCACCGGAAACTTCAACATTATCCGCGCCGAGCACATGGAAAAGATGAAGGATCAGGCCATCGTTTGTAATATCGGTCACTTCGATAATGAGATTCAAATCGATAAGCTCGAGGCTCTTGAGGGAGTCCAGAAGCTCAACATCAAGCCGCAGGTTGATAAATACACCTTCAAAGAGGGCAACAGCATCTACATGCTCGCCGAAGGTCGCCTCGTGAACCTCGGGTGTGCCACCGGTCACCCAAGCTTCGTGATGAGCAACAGCTTCACCAACCAAACTCTCGCACAAATTGCACTTTGGGAGACCAAGGACTCACGAGAGATTGGCGTGGAAGTGCTTCCGAAGGAGCTGGATGAGGAAGTGGCAAAGCTTCACCTCGAAAAAATTGGTGCCAAGCTGACCAAGCTGACCCAGGAGCAGGCCGACTACATTGATGTGCCGGTTGAAGGGCCTTACAAGCCCGCGCACTACCGCTATTAAATTGTGTGCAGAAGGAGACGATCGCTCTCCCTGTTTTGATAGCCCGCGCTCCCCGGAGTGCGGGCTTTTTTTGCGGGGCGCCGCCGGATCCATCGCAGGCTGCGATCCACGCCTTCTTCTTATGCCTGAAAGGGTTTGGATTTCGGACCGGTGAGGTTTCTCCTTCACTCTGCGGCACCGGGAGTTATCGTCTTTTCCATGTTTGTAAAAATGATCCAAATTCGACGCTCAATTTTGGCCCTTACCGGAATCGCAGCTTTTGCGGTGACAGGGATTTCCCAACCCGCGCAAGGAGCGGATCTAGCGGAGGCTCTCGATCAAGTGAAATGGAAGGGGATCGTGGGAACCTGGGTGGATTCAGAAACCAAAGGAGAGCGGGTCAAGATCGTCTATGCCTGGAAATATGAGAACAAGCTCATCGAGGTGAACTCCAAGATGGGGGACACCGAAAGTGTTTCCCTGATGGGCTTCAATCCGGAGACCGAAGAGGTCTTTATGATGGGTGGAAATAACAAGGGCGCCGCAAGTCTTGGTAAGTGGACCATGGATGGCGACGACGCAGTACTCACCGTTTCCTACGTTGATGGTGAGGGAGAAAAGGGAACAATGATTTTCAAGCACCACCGTGTAGACGACGATACCATCGAAATTTCCGGGTCCACCGGAGAGGCCGGGCAATCGTTCACCCTGACCGTGGAGCGCTCAAAATAGCCCGCGAATTCTTCAAAAGTCCTTCTTCCCTGCTGGGCGAGGGTTTTTTGATACTCCCGCAGCGACTGCTGGAAATATTGATAGGAATGATGGTAACTTAAAATCTATCGATTGGTAAGAAGACCGATTTAGGGCTAGGGTCCTCCGGTAATGAGCGAAACCACTTTGCAGGAGAGACTGATCCGGACTTGCCGGGAGAACGGCGACCACCAGGCCCTCGCCGATTCGAGCGGTGCCAGGGTCACCTTTGGCGAGGCTCTTGCCAAGGCGCTCTTTCTTACCGGGAGGCTGCAATCGATCTGGGCGAATCAGTCGAAGGTTGGTATTTTGGTTCCACCTTCCGTCGGTGGAACGTTGGTCAATTGGGCGGCTTTGTTGATGGGGAAAATTCCGGTGAATTTGAACTACACTTTGTCGCAGGAAGGAATTGTCTCTTGTCTCGAACAATGCGGAATCACCGATGTGGTGGTATCGGGAAAGTTGATGAAGCGGCTCAAACTCGAACTCCCTGTCCGCGTTCATGTCATTGAGGATCTCGTCACCGAACCGCGATTGATGGAAAGATTACGGGCAGGGTTTCTGGCCAAGTGCACTTCGGTAAAAGGCTTGCTCAAACGATTGGGAGGTTCGCAGGCCAAGCCGGATGATCTTGCCACGATCATTTTTAGCAGTGGAAGCACGGGTCAGCCCAAAGGTGTGATGTTGAGTCATCGCAATATCATCAGCAATGTGGAGCAGGTGGGTGAGGTTTATTCATTCGTGTCGCAGGATCGCATGCTGGGTGTGCTGCCATTTTTTCACTCCTTCGGATTCATGGCCACGATCGCCGGGCCCGCTATTGCTGGTTTTGGGTGTGTCTATCATTTTAATCCCATGGAGTCCAAAGTGATTGGGCCTCTGGCGGAGGAGAATGGAGTGACGATCATGATTGCCACTCCGACCTTTCTTCAGTTCTACCTTCGTGGATTGACGCCGGAGCAGCTCGGGAAGCTGAGACTCGTTGTCGTCGGAGCCGAGAAGCTTCCCCCGAAAGTGGCCCACGCTTTTGAGAAGAAATTCGGGTGTCTGCCGGTGGAGGCTTATGGCGCGACCGAGTGCTCACCCGGCATCGCCGTGAATGACACGCAAACCAATCAGCCGGGTTCGATCGGGCGGTTGCTGAGGAACCTGGAGGCCCGGATTGTGAACCCGGATACGGGGGAAGAACTATCCCGGGGAGAACCTGGTTTGCTCAAAGTCAGAGGACCGAACGTGATGATGGGCTATCTTGGTATGCCGGACAAGACCGCGGAAGTGCTCAAAGACGGTTGGTATGACACGGGTGACATTGTCCGCCTTGATGAAGATGGATACTTGTGGATCGAAGGCCGATTGAGTCGATTCAGCAAGATTGGTGGTGAAATGGTTCCTCATGGGAATGTTGAAGAAACCCTGAACGATTTGGCCGATCGAAACGAACAGATCTTCGCCGTGACCGGCCTTCCTGATGAGAAAAAAGGAGAGCGGCTCGTGGTCGTGCATACCGCGGATGAAGGGCTGCTTGAGCAGGTTCTCAAGAAGCTTGCTGATGCGACCATCCCCAATTTATGGAAGCCCAGGCCGGGTCAATTTTTGAGAGTAGATCAACTTCCCTACCTCGGAACAGGGAAGCTCGATTTGAAAGGACTTCAAAGATTAGCGGAGGGATAGGGGCGCCAGCCGGGTTCCATCGAGTAACGCGTTGCCAAGTGAATCCCTTCCCTTGTTGACGGGGTTTTTGGTGTGAGCATTGACTGTTCACGCTGGTGAACGGATGACGCAGACAAATTTTTCAGAATCTCCAAACTGTGGGGAATTGAACCCGCAAACCAAGTCCGGGAACCCCTCGTTGTCGATTATTTCACTTACGCCATCCGAAGAAAAATGCGGCACGATGAGACAAAGCAAGCGATGGTCCGGGAGTTCGCCGGGTTGAAATCTCTAGCTATTGCCCGCAGCCGTGTTTTTCCGCAGAGAGGGATCGACCAGAAGCCCCCGGATTTTCCACAAAAGAACGCCTGATCCCAGAATCGCAAGGGCGCCGATGACAAGAAAGACTCTGTTGGCAGGCATTTCCAAATCATTGCGGAGAAGTCGTACCAACAAGGCCCCGATTGTGCTGAAAACGAAGGACAGGGCATTGGCGGTTCCGAGGAATCGTCCTCTTTCATCGGGAGGCGAGAGGTGCTGCAGCAAGGACTGCAGGGGCACGATGTAGAATCCGGCAAAAAGTCCTGCTGCACCCAGAAGTAGGGCCACTGTCCAGAAACTCAGCGGGACCAGGCCGAGAAGGACAAAAAAAACGGTCATCCCAACGGCTCCAACGGGAATGAGTCGGGGCTCGATGTGCTTTCCTGAGATCAAACCCGCGACAACACTGCCAATTCCGATGGTGATGCCGAGAACCCCAAGAAGATTGTTGTTCATCTCCGGACTGATTTGCAAGAGCCCGCTAAAATCAGAAAGAACAAGCAGGGCCATCATTCCGAGGAGGTAGAAAAAAGACCACGCCATGGCGACCAGAAGGAGGTGGGACTGAGCCATGTCTTTGATGGCCTGCACGTAGGGACGGAAGGGATTGAAGTCGATGGGCAGGGACTGGTCGAAGGACTTGAGTTTTGGAATCAAGAGGGAAGGCAAGAGACCGACAATTGCAATTGAGACCAGGACTATTCCGGGAACCCAGAGCATGGCCGGATCGACTGTTGTGCCTGATTCACCACCCGGGAATCCCGATGAGTAACTGGTGTAAACTTTTCCCGCCGCCAGGGTTCCGCCGATCACGGCGAGATTGGTGAACATGTTGATCGAGCCGTTGGCCTGACTGAGGTGCCTCTCGTTTACCAGCTCGGGGATCATGCCATACTTGGCCGGGCCAAAAAATGCACTCTGCGTGGCCAAAAGAACCATCGCGCCAAGACACGCCCAAAGATTGCCTGCAAAAAATGCTCCAAGTGCCAGGGCGGCGATACCGACTTCGGCGATTTTTGCGATAACCGTGATCCGGCTTTTACTGATGCGATCCGCAACCTGCCCCGCAATTCCTGAGAGCAGGATAAAGGGCACGGTCAAACAGAGTGCGACATAGGCCTGGCCGCCATCGCCCAATTGGTTGGCCCAGATTCCTCCGGAGGCCACTGCCAGAATGATGACCTGCTTGAGCACGCTATCGTTGACTGCTCCAAATAATTGCGTGATTAGAAGGGCGGAAAACCCTTTGTTGAAAAGTCGGTTGGATTGGGACACGAATGTGAAGAGGGCAAAAATGTTCTCGTGAGCTTCTCAGGGTTTCCGCCCTGCACCAGTATAAACGGAATTCCTCGCCATTCGGCGCGGCGATTTGCAAATTCATCAACGCATCATGAAACTACCCTTCCTTCTCATCCCATGCCTTCTTTTCCTTGGCCCGGTTCTTCGGGCCCAGACGATCGAAATCGAAAAACTCGACCCCAACATGACCTTGGAAAAAGCGGACTCAAAAGGGATCGCTTGGTTCGACCCCCGCGCCGCGCCATTCCGCCTCGCCGGGTTCCCGTGGATCGCCGAAGACAAGGTTTACCGCAGACTGCCGGTGGAGCCAAAGTGGCCGATTCGGGCGGCAGTCGACAGTCTCGCCAATTCAACCGCGGGCGGTCAGATTCAATTTCAGTCGGACAGTGCCAGAATTCTTCTTAGGGTGAAGTTGCGCCAAGCCTCGGGAATGTATCACATGCCCGCGACAGGACAGAGCGGGTTTGATCTCTATGTTGGCGGTCCCTTGAAGCAACGCTATCTCAGCACCTCAAGATTTAGTGCGAATGCAAAGGACTACGAGGTGACCCTCTTCAATGGTCAGAAAGGCAAGCATCACTTCACCTTAAATTTCCCTCTCTACAACGGCATCGAATCGGTTGAGATTGGAGTGGTGGCAGGCTCAACGATCGCCCCGCCAATGCCTTTCGCGAGTGACGGCCGGGTCGTCGTTTATGGCACCTCGATTACCCAGGGGGGCTGCGCCGCTCGTCCCGGCATGGCTTACCCAAATATTCTCAGTCGACGATTCAACATGGAGTTCATCAACCTTGGTTTTTCCGGTAATGGAAAAGGTGAGCCCGCTCTTGCCAAACTCATTAACCAAATCGAGCGCAAGAAGTTGGTCGTTCTCGATTACGAAGCGAATGCGGGCGGGTCGATCCGCGAGACGCTAGGCCCCTTCGTTGAAATTCTTCGCTCCCAGGATAAAGACGTTCCTATTCTCATTATCTCCAAGATTCGCTACGCGGGGGAGTTGTTCGAACGCTCCCAACTTGAGAAGGCCCGGGCCCGGGCGAAGTTTCAGGCGGACTTTGTGAGCGAGCGTCAAGCCGCTGGCGACACCAAGATCTACTTCCTCGATGGCGGGTCCCTCCTTGGAGAGCACGCGCACGAATGCACCGTCGATGGCGTCCACCCGACTGATCTCGGCTTCCTGAAAATGGCCGATGGGATCGAGCCCGTGATCCGCGAAATACTCAAGTAGCCACCCTGCCTCGCGAAATCTGGATGATCGATGGGAAGTGCCATGGAGCCGGCCGGAGAGAGATTTCCGCGGTCTTCCGGGGAAGCGGGCCTCGTGAGATGTGTCACCAAAGGATAATATCACAGGCGGTCGGCAGCAGAAATATGAGCTCGCCGGTGATGGCGTTTTGCAGGCCCGGTGGATTGAAGACCAGTCAGGTCAGGTGTTGGAAATTTCATCTTTGCTTCATCATGACTTCATGGAGGGCGGAAAACATGTGGTCATGTATTTCTTGGTGGGCTTGATCCTGATTGCGTGCTGGGTTCTTGGTGGAATTGTATGTCTCTGGGTTACGGGGATTCTGGGCTTCAAGTGGCAGAAGCGTTCCTGGGTCATCGCTGTGATCTTTTTTGTGGGGCCAATCTTGCTTGTTCTGGTTTTCTCTTTCGTGGGTTGGATGAACTCGAAGGTGCGACCTTCGCGCGCAGATATCCTTGGTGACTACAAAGTGGACCGCGGATTTTGCCCGGGCAAGCAGGCCGATTGGCAGCATGAAATCTACTCGCTGAAGATCACGGAGAAGTGGATCGAGATCAGGGATGTAAGGACGGAAAAGATTTGGCGGGAGGAGATCGATTGGGTGACCTGGTCGGAGTATCGCTGGAGATTCAAAGTGGCACCCGCCCACCACATGATAAGGGGCGGACCGGCAATTGTTCGCGAGAAGCTGGGCTATTACTACATTTTTGAAAGCCCGCTTTACGGGGTTGTTCGCTTTAGAAAGGAGGGGGTGACGATGAAATTAAAGCTTCTGACAGGAGTTGGTTTTCTCTTGGTGGTGTTGATGTGCTGGTGGTTGGCAAAAATCTTTCAGAAGAAATGCATCCGGCAATAGCCGCGGAGCGTTGTCACTTTTGCAATCGATCCCGCGATGAGATCGAAAACCACAAAAGTGATGAAAATGCCCAAAAAAAATCCAACCATGACTGCCTTTTTGGTGGTTGTTGCCACCACCCTGGTATCGCCGGGGTCCAGTCACCGGGAAGCTCCCGGAATTACCAAATCGCCCAAGGTCGATGCCACTGACTTCTACATGTTCAACAGCTATGAAGAGGGCCGTGAGGATTATGTGACGATCATTGCGAACTACGTGCCTCTGCAGGATGCCTATGGTGGTCCCAACTACTTCACCATGGATGAGGATGCGGTTTATTCCATCCACGTGAGCAATGACGGGGGCTCCACCCCCGATTTAACTTTTGAGTTTCGATTTACCAATCACTACCAGGTTCCCGAGCTGGAAATCGGCGGACAGATGGTGGCGATCCCCCTTTTGGCGACCGGACCGGTGACCGCTGGCAACGATGCCACTTTGCACCTGGAACAGAGTTACGGAATCTCGCTGGTCAGTCAGGGCGGGACGGTTTCGTTGACTCAAGCTGGAGGTGAAAATGCCAAGTTTATCAAGCCGCAGGACAATGTTGGAAACAAAACCTTCCCCGATTACGACACTTATGCAGATCAGTATATTTACGAGCTGAATCTTCCCGGCTCTGATCAAAAGGGACGGGTCTTTGTGGGGCAGCGCAAAGATCCTTTTGTCGTAAATCTCGGGGAGGTTTTTGACCTCGTGAATTTCAATCCCCTGGGACCGGTTGATGGCCGTGATAACGATCTCAAGGATGCCAACGTGACCTCGATTATTATCGAACTCCCCAAGGATGTCCTCACGAATATGCCGCTGACAGACCCGGTTTCGGATGGCTACGAGCCGGTTATTGGAGCGTGGACGACTGCCAGCCTTCCCGACGGTGCGGGTGGGATGGAGCAGGTATCAAGGTTGGGCCATCCTCTTGTGAACGAGGTAGTGATTGGAGTGCCTGACAAGGATTCCTTTAACGCGAGTGAGCCGATGAACGATGGAGCGGATTTTTTGAAGTATGTGCAATATCCCACGCTTCCGGCACTCCTCAATGTGCTCTTTGGAGTGACCCCGCCACAGACTCCGCGTGCGGATTTGGTGAGTGTTTTCCTCACGGGCGTGGACGGATTGAACAAGCCTGCAAATATAGCCGCTTCCGAGATGCTTCGTTTGAATACCTTGATCGCGCCAGTGATCGCCGGAGAGCAAAATAATCTAGGCGTGATCGGTGGTGATTTGGCTGGTTTTCCGAACGGGAGACGTCCCGGTGATGATGTCGTAGACATTGCCTTGCGCGCCGCGATGGGAGTCCTTCTTTATGACGAGGAGGATCCGGAAGGAAATCCCGCCCCAAGTGGCAATCTGCCATACACAGACGGTGCCACCTTGAGTGCCTCTGATTTTTCGGATTCCTTTCCCTATCTTGGAAGCCCGATCGCCGGATCTCCCAATGATCCGAGCTTCAAGGTGACCCTGCAGGCCAGCGATGATTTGATGAATTTCCTTGCGATTGGAAATGCCAACTACGACGACACTGACAAAATGTTGACGATTCCGCGGGTCGCTGGAATGCCGCGCGAATTTTATCGCCTCAAAGGAGAGGTCGACGGGATTGAAGTGGCGGTTGAGTCAGTGACAGCCGGGGCCACGATTTTGAACCTTCGCGTGATCGAGTGATGCTACGTTTGTGTTTATCACTGATTTGCGTCGCCCTCCCGCTGGGACCCCTCTTTGCAGCGGGCCCCAATTGGCAAAAGGCCGCGAAAGAAGCCGGGGTGCTTATCGCCAAGTCCCGGAGGTTGGGCGGCGAAGTCCATGCCCGGAAGGCCCGTGAGATTTTGGAGCCCTGGTGGGACCTCGAAGGGGTGCCGCAAAAAATCCGCCTTCAGCGTGCGATGCTTCTTCAGCGTGATCATCATTTTGAGGAAGCCTTGGCCGATCTCAACCAGGTGCTGGTGCACGATCCCAAGGTGACCGAAGCCTGGCTAATGAAGACAACGATTCTTTGCGTTTCGGGTCGGTATGACGAGGCCAGGAAATCGGCGGTGCCGCTCTTTGCACTGGCGACTCCGCTGCTCGCGGTTACGGCGGGAACGGCTCCAACCAGTTGTAACGGGAGTTTGGCTGAGAGCTATCAGGTTCTAAATCGAACGGTGAAAAACCATCCTGGTGAAGATCAGGGAGTCATTTATTGGGCGCACACGGCCTTGGCCGAAATGGCGGTGAGGATGGGAAAGAAAATGGTGGCGGACGAGCATTTCCGGACCGCGCTTTATCTTGATCCATCCTCACCGTATCTGCTCAAAAACTATGCGAATTTTCTGATCGATGCCGGTGATCCTTCGAAAGCCGCTTCTCTTCTGCGGGAATGGCGGGACTACTTTCCGGTGGTTTGGATGAGGGCCCGAAAGGCTCTTGATGCTGATCAGAAAGAGATGCATCTGCTCATGGCCAAGTACGAAGAAAACTTGAGATCAAAAAGTGATGAGCACGGGCACAGCCACGGGCGTGACGAGGCGGTGTATTTCCTCGAAATCAAAGGGGATGTCCGGGAGGCCATTCACCAGTCTTCGGCGAATTGGGAATCACAACGCGAAGCGGCCGACCTCTTGATTTTCCTAAAGGCGGCCATTGCCGCCGGGGATGAGGTGGGCCTTGCCAACATTCGCAAATGGGTGGCAGAGCGGAGCTTCGAAGATGTCAGGGTGCAGGAGCTTCTCAAGACGGCCGGATAATTTCCCGGAGATTTCGCAGGTAATCCAACCCGATCCATGGACATTACGCTCTGTGGGTCGGGTCCGTTTTTTTGACCTGGTGAGATTGAGTGATGAGAAACCTCACTGGGTGAGGTTATGTTTTGCAGCGAGGGCTTGTGCAGCTACAGGGTCTTTTTTCTTAAGGTTGGAGTGGATGGTCTGAAGCAGGTTGGTGCGGTCGTCACCGGCGGGAAGGGTCTCGGCCCACTGGGCGGCGGCAGCCGGTTCATAAGGAGCGAGAGTGTCGGCATAGGAGTGGACGGCTGTCTCCTTTGTTGGGCCGGGCTTCTGGTTTTGAAGCCACTGGCCTGCCGAGATGTAGTCGGCACGGGCCCATCCGCTGAGGATGTTGGTGGTGGCATCACTTGATCCGGTCTCGTCCTTCGCGACCCAGTCAAGCCACTCGCCGGGGTTCTCCTTAACTGTCTGATAACTTAGCGAATCAATGATGGTCTTGCGATCCGCCTCGCCAAGCTGGGGGCTGTCGAGCCATTCGGTTGCGGCCGAAAAGTCTTTCATGAGCGGGCTGTGGGCGAGGCCTGAGATGGCAGTCTTGCGCTGCTCTTCGTCGAAATTCCTATCTTCAATTGCCTTTAGAAAAGCCCCTTGGTCACCCGGGTTCACGCCTACTCCGAGTTGGCCCAGGGTTTGGGTGGGGTTTTCAAAGCCAAGGGTGTCGATCATGGAGAGAGCACTCTTGAGATTACTTCGGGCTGACATCGATAGGATGGCGGCTTTCATCTGTTCCGATTTTTCACTCCCCAGTTTTTCTTCATTTTCGAGAAGCCAGCCAGCGGCGCCGTTGAGGTCTTTGGCGGCGTATTGGGAAAGGATCATGGGGAGCATGTATTCGATCTGATCGCTCTCGCCAAATTCCTTCCCGGTGGCGGAGGCGAGGCTGAGGGCGGTTTCGGGGTGCTCCGAGGAGATCATCATGATGGACATCATAATCAGATCCCGTTTGGCCTCTTTGTCGATGGAGGTGTCCTGTTGCAGAGTTGCGATGAGTAGCTCAAAGTCAGATGGCTGAAGGCTGACCAGCTTGTCGATAAAGCCGAGGGCTTCTTTTTCCACTTCCGAACGGGTGCCATCGTCGTTTTCTCTGGCAGCTTTCATTCTCACCGCGAAATCGATGATCTCCTTGGCGAAGTCTTTAACGGCGTCTTCACGTGCCATTCGCCTGGCATCGGTGATGACTCGTTTGGAGTTAAAGGTGGCCTCGGGGTCAGTGGAAACATCTTTGGAGATGGCAGTCTCCTTGAGCTCGTTCCACTCGGTGGTGAGTTTTTGAATTTTGCTCCGTTGCTGAAGTCCGAAGGCGGCGGCGATTGCGATGATGACGGCGGTGGCCAGAAGAGAGATTTTCATACTTATTGGGCGTCGGTTGAAGGTTTCGGAAGAGCATCGTGAAGGGTCCGGAATTGCTCGGCGAGTTGCGGGTTCTCGAATTTGGACATCAGGTTTTCGACTGAATTGACTTCGGTCATTTCTGCGATAAACTGCTGCGCGATTTCGGGATCATTCAACGTGGAGGAAAGGTCCAAAGCTTTTTCAAAATTCTCCTGAACCTTTTCTTGGGAGGAGCGTCCCCGTACGAGAGCGTTGGCCACGACGGCAGCTTCACTACCGGGCGATTCTGTTCTGGACCATTCATAGATGTCGTTGAACTTGGTGTCCGTGTTGCTCGAGCGGGTGTAGTTCTGCGCCATTTTTTCCACGACCTTTGACTTCTCCTGGTCGGTAAGCCCGGCAGTGGCGAGAGACTCGGAAGCCTTTGAAAGATCCTCAAAATGAGTTTGGCCCCACTTGTTGGTGATTACGGAGGAGGCTTTGTCGGGGGGGAGGAGCTCACGGGCCAGTTCATTGAATTCCGTCCCAGATTTGTCGGCCAGGATGTCCGATGAATCCAGGAGGTATTCGACCTTTTCCGGCTCGTAGTTCTTCAAACGTGCTTTGGCTGCATTGATGTCAGATGAGATCAGTCCACCAAGGATGGCTGACTCCAGGCTGAGGCGTACATCGTTGTGTAGTTCCAGGGAGCTTGAGACAACCTTGCCGTCGGCAATCATTTGATCGAGCCATTTGGTTGCGGCAGCAGGGTCCTCTTTGGCGAGTCTCGTGAGAAGGCTTTGCTGGGTCCAGTAGAGAGAGCTGTCTTGTTTCGAGACGGGGTTGCCGATGCCTTTCAGAGCGGCCAGAGGGTCTGTTTCGGCAAGCCGCTGGAGAAGGCCTTGCTTCAGTTGGGAGGTGACTTCGGGATCCAGATCGAGCGCCGCAATGGCCGCGAGACCATCGACCAACTCGCTCTCGGAGAGCTCCATGATTTTCTTCTGCAGCCTAAGCATGGCCTTGATGTCCGTGGGCATGCCTATGCCGTTTGGTCCTTGTATCTCGGCTATCATTTTGGCGACAGCGTCCCAGTCGAGGCTCCCGTCTTCGAGCGTGAATTCATCTGCTTCGTTCGGGTCTGTGGCCCCGAGGACAACAACCGGAGCAGAGGCTGCGGCTTTTTCGACGACCACCAGTCTCTCTTGAATGATTTTGGTCTTCTCAGAGAGTTCGCTGATGGTGTTGTTTTGGGAAAGTAACCAGTAGGCCGAACCGAGAATGGCAAGGCCCGGAGAGATAAAGTGAAGGGGTTTCATGGCTTTAGGGAGTGATGTTAGAGAACGGCTGACGTCTTGGCTCTGAGAAAATGACCGAAATTTTGGAATGCAGGGGAGCGCTGCTTCTTTTACAGTCCAGTCATGAAAATGTTGTGTGCAGTCATTCTACCCATCCTTGCGGTCGGAAAGGAGTTAAAGGTGGAGCCGCTTCCGGTTTCCGATCCGGCGAAGGCGGGGATGTCGGCGGAGGAACTGGGCAAGGTGGGCCCGATTGTGGAAGGTTTCCTTCGTAAAAAGCAGCTGGCTGGTGCGAACGTTCTCGTTTTGCGCAAGGGTGAGATCGTTTATCAGGAGAGCTTTGGTCTGCGTGATCTGGAGACTAAGGCGCCGATGGAGAATGACACGCTTTTCCGTATCTATTCGATGACCAAGGCGCTCACTTCGGCGGCGGCATTGATGCTTTGTGAAGAGGGGAAGTTGAGCCTTGATGATCCGGTTGAAAAGTATCTTCCGGAGTTGGCGAAGCCGGAGGTTTTGGTGACCGAGGGGCATGCGGTTCCTGCGGAGAGGAAGCCGACGGTGCGGGATCTTCTGCGTCATACCGGAGGCTTCGCGAACTTGCGTTCGGGCAGTCTGGTGAGCCGGTTCTATCGTGAGGGATTGCCGGGGCCGGATCAACGGACCTTGAATGATCTTGTCGTCAATGTTGGAAAATCGGCGCTGATGTATCAACCCGGGACGCGCTGGGTTTATGGAGTGAGCAGCGATTTGCTGGCCGCAGTGGTGGCAAAGGCGGCGGGGAAGCCGTTCGAGGAAGTGATCACCACGCGACTCATCAAACCACTCGGGATGGTGGACACTGCTTACTCGGTCCCGGAGGAAAAGGCGGGCAGGCTTTCCTCGAGTTATCGTACCCGGAAGCTGGGTGGACTTGGAATCGTGGATCCGGCGGCCCGAAGTCGCGCTTTGAAAGATCCCTCGTTGAAAGGGGGAGGGAGCGGATTGATTTCGACCATCACGGATTATGCACGCTTCCTGCAGATGATTGCAAATGGCGGGGAGTTTCAGGGAAAGCGCTATTTGAGAGAGGATACTGTTAATTTGATGCGGACCAACCAGCTGCCGAGGCCATTGAAAGCGATATCTTTTGGCGATGAAGAACGCCACGGGACGGGATTTGGTTTGGGTTTTTGCGTCCGCTACACTCATGACGATCGTTGGGACAAGGATGCGGCAATTGGCGAGTACGGTTGGGGTGGAGCGGCCAGCACGCATTACTGGATCTCACCGAAGCACGATCTGGTCGTGGTTACAATGGAGCAAACGATGCCCTATAACTGGAATCTGGAGCATTCCTTGAAGCCGATCATTTATGGTGCGGTCTTGAAATAGTTTGTTTTCGAGTGAATTTAGAAAATTAAACCAACGTTTTACTTAGTGTTATGAAGAAGATTTTACTCCTCGCATCCGCTGTGGCGCTGCCATTTTTGGCAACTTCTTGCGCTGATTATGCCACCTACGGGTATGGGACGGTGGGTGCCCCTATTGGTGGCTTTGGAAATCCCGGGTTTGTGGGAGGGGGCCTCGCTCCGCTTCAGGTGGGATTTGTGGCCACGTCCTTTGATCGATGGGCTTGGGATCCCTATCGCCGCCACTATTTCGACCGGAGTTGCGGACGTTACTGGGATCCGCGAATCCGCACTTACTGTGCCGTTGCTCCCCGTCGTTTCTCAGCGCCAATTTACCCGACCGGATTCCGACGCGGACACCGTTTGGCCTGCCCGACTTATCTTCCGCGTCACACAGTGGTGGCCGGTAATCGCGGGCATGTCCGTGGTCCGGTTGGAGTGACTTCAAATCGCGGACGCTATGCGCCGGTGATTCATGGGCAGTCCCGTGGGGTGGCCTCTATCCGACCCTCGAGCTACTCTGGTTCGAACCGCTCACGAGAATCAGTGAGCAACCGTTCCTACGGCAGCACTCGTTCTTCAGGTTATTCCACGCCGACCCGCTCGAGTTCGAGCCGCAGTGACAGCTACCGCTCTTCAAATTATGCCACGCCGACGCGCCGTTCCTCAAGCCAGTCGACCCAGCGGTCCAGCGGCTCGAGCCGATACCAGACGGTGAGTGCAAGCCCGGGCAGGACCAGGTCGACTCCGGTCGTTCGTTCCTCCTCCTACACTCCGAGAAGTTCTCCTTCCCGTGTGTCTTCATCAGGAAGCTCCTCAAGCCGCAGCACGCCGACACGAAGCGCCCCCTCACGGAGCACCTCTTCGCCAAGTCGCTCGATCAGCCAGGCCCGACAGCGGACGCGTTAAAAAAATCTTCCTGTTACGATCAAAAAGCCTCGTGGAGAAATCCACGGGGCTTCTTCTTTTCGCAATTGCTACTTCTTTCCCAGTTTGTCCTTTTGGTGGACTTACTTTCCGAGGGAATAGATTTTAAGATCGTCAATAATAGCTTTCCCTGGCACGGCGACCCGGAGGGTGCGTTTTGTCGGGTGGGCGATTCCTTCGGAAGTGAATGAGCCGACTTCCTTGTCATTGATGACGACGGTCAGAGTCTCTCCCTTGATCGTGACGGACAGGCTGTGCCATTTGGCGGCTTCGAGCTTGTTTGCAAACTGTTTGGTTTTGGTTTTGAGCATCTTCTGCTGTTCCGGTGTGATTGTCTTGTCCTGACGGGCCTTTCGAATCGCCAGCTTCATATTGCCGGTTTTGAGATCATTGATTTGGACGTTTTTCGTGGTGATCTTGGTCATGCAGAGATGGCCGGCGTGAACTTCCTTGAATTTGAGATCAGCGAAGTTCAACCCGAGGCTGTCTTTTTCAGTCGGGAGTTTGAAGCGGAGGGTGATCCGGCCATCTCGAAATTCCGCCGGGTGAACCACGGAAACGGCGTGATCGGCTACAGGGTGGAAGGTGATGTGCATCGCGCCGTCTTTTAAGTCGACCTGTTTGTTGCCCTTCGCCCGTTTTTTGCTGTTCGAGGACCACCCCTTGCCAATCTCCTCTTTCGAATCATCGCTCTCCGTGCGTTCGAAGTCGTCTTCGAAGATCAAGGTGGCCTTTTCTTCCCCGAGGGAAGCCAGTGGGAAGAGCAGGAAGGCAAAGAGGCAGATTGTGTGTTTCATATGATTGGCGATTACGCGCTGAGCGGACGGTTGCCTGCAAGAAAGAATCTTTTTCGTAAACCGGCAATCCCCGGCATTTGAAGCCCGCTTGTGTCATTTTTTGCGTGTTTTTCCTGCCGCCAGCGGTTTCCCTCCCGACCAACATCATGTCTGAGAAACGCAAGCCTTATCCCTTCGATCAATTCGAACCCAAGTGGCAATCCCATTGGGCCGAGAATAAAACCTACCGCACCCCCGGTCCGGGTGAGGAGGGCTTCGATGCGTCGAAGCCCAAATACTACATTCTCGACATGTTCCCTTATCCCTCCGGAGCCGGACTCCACGTCGGACACCCCGAGGGATACACCGCCACCGATATCGTAGGCCGCTACAAGCGGATGAACGGCTACAACGTCCTCCACCCGATGGGCTGGGATGCTTTTGGTCTGCCGGCCGAGCAGTATGCCATCAAGACCGGCCAGCACCCCCGTGTCACCACCGAGGCCAATATCAATAATTTTCGCCGCCAGCTTCAGGAACTTGGATTTGCTTATGATTGGGATCGCGAGGTCAATACCACCGATCCCAAGTATGTCCGCTGGACCCAGTGGATCTTCCTCCAGCTCTATAACTCCTACTTCTGCGACGAAGATCAGAAGGCCAAGCCGGTTTCCGAATTGGAGGAAAAAGGTTGGACCCAGGAGCAGATCGACGAAGTCCGCCTCGCCTTCATTCATGAGGCGCCCGTGAATTGGTCTCCGTCCATGGGGACCGTGCTCGCCAACGAGGAAGTTGAGGAATGGAAAGCGAAAGGCGAAACCGTCGAACGCCGTCCGCTTCGTCAGTGGATGCTTCGCATCACGAAATACGCCCAGCGACTCATCGATGAGCTCGAGCCGCTCGATTGGCCTGAGTCGATCAAGGCTCTCCAGCGCAACTGGATCGGTCGCAGCGAAGGCGCGGAAGTCACCTTCGATGTCGAAGGGAATGACATTACCGTTTTCACGACCCGTCCCGATACTCTCTTTGGAGCCACCTACATGGTCCTCGCGCCCGAGCATTCGCTCGTTCCCAAGATCACCACTCCTGAAAACAAGGAAGCCGTCGAAGCCTATGTTGCCAATTGTGCGAGCAAGTCGGACATGGAGCGCGGTCTTGACAAGGATAAGACCGGCGTTCCCACCGGAGCCTTCGCCACCAATCCCGTGAATGGCGAAAAGATCCCCGTGTGGATCGCCGACTATGTCATGATGGGATACGGCAGCGGGGCAATCATGGCCGTGCCGGCGCATGACACCCGCGACTTCGAGTTCGCGGAGAAGTTTGATCTGCCCATCCTCCAGGTTGTGCAACCGAATGGCGGGCAGGATTGGCAGGGATACACTGATCCCGGGACTGCCATTAATTCGGGATTTCTTGACGGTCTCAAAACCAAAGAAGCCAAGAAAAAGATCATTCACTGGCTGGTCGAAAATGGAAGAGGCGAGAAGAAGATCCAGTTCAAGCTTCGCGACTGGCTCTTTTCCCGCCAGCGCTACTGGGGTGAGCCTTTCCCGCTTCTCTGGGACAAGGAAACCGGACAACACTCCGGTCTCCCCGAATCCGAGCTGCCTCTTCTTCAACCCGAGATGGAGGACTTCAAGCCCACCGGCGACCCCCGTGGACCACTCATCAATTGCACCGACTGGATCAATTACAGTGACAAGCTGCAACGCGAGACCAACACGATGCCGCAGTGGGCCGGCTCCTGCTGGTACTACCTTCGCTATTGCGATCCCAACAATACCGACCACTTTATCAGCCCTGATGCCGAGGGCTACTGGGGGAACGACGACGCCTTCGTCGACTTCTATGTCGGTGGTAAGGAGCACGCCGTACTTCACCTTCTTTATTCCCGCTTCTGGCACAAGGTTCTCAACGACCTCGGCCACCTGAAGTCCCGGGAGCCTTTCAAAAAATACTTTGCTCCCGGACTCATCATGGGCGAGGACGCGCGTAAGATGTCGAAGTCTTTTGGTAACGTCGTCAACCCGGATGATGTTGTTGAAAACTACGGCGCTGATGCTCTCCGCCTCTACGAAATGTTCATGGGACCGCTCGATCAGGACAAGCCATGGGCGATGAAAGGCGTGGAGGGGGTTCACCGCTTCCTCGCGAAAGTCTGGCGCGTCGCTTTTTCGGAGGAAGCCGATGGCGGTTGGATTTCCAGTGGGAAGATTGTCGAAGGTCAAAATGAGGAGCTTGCCAAAATCACCCATCTGACCATCAAGAAGGTTCAGGAAGCGATCGAGTCCTTGCGCTTTAACACCGCTATTTCATCGATGATGGAATGTAGCAATGCCTACACCTCTGCCGGTGAAGTCCCACGCGACCTTTTCCTGACTTTCCTCAAGTTGCTCAATCCCTTCGCACCGCATCTTTCTGAAGAGATTAATGCGGCCTTGGGTGAAACCGAACTCCTCAGCGAACAAGCCTGGCCGGAACTCGACGAGTCCCTACTCGTGGAATCCGAGATCCAGCTCATCGTTCAAGTCAATGGCAAGCTCCGCGCCCGCATCATGGTTCCGGCTGACGTCTCGAAGGAAGATGCCGAAAAAGCTGCTCTCGCCGACGAAAATGTTACCACCCACACCGATGGGAAAACCGTCCGAAAAGTCATCGTAGTTCCCGGCAAGCTGGTAAACATCGTGGCGAATTAAGCCGCGTGGCCCACTCTCTTGCTCTGCCTCATCATGGTGGTATCGTCCCTCCGGAAAGTTTTTTTGTGCTGATCCTCTTGGGCTTTCTACCTTCCTGCTTATTTGGCAGAATTTTTGGACTCGTCTGAGAGAGGCCACCGGTAATGCGCTGAACCTTTATATCCCCCGTGTCACCGATTTATCGCCTGGTGACGAAGGTGTCTTTTTCGAATTTGAGTATTATCGAGAGATCCGCGATTTCACGGACTTTGTTTTTGAAGCCGCCAGTGCACTTTCCGGACCATAGACAAGTGTTGAAGGCAAAAGGATTCGATCTGCCGCTATCAGTGATGTGGATGGTTCGGAGACCTGGCAACTGTTCCCTGAACACGGGCAACAGTTTTTCAGGGTGCGAACCGTCCCGGAGAGCTGAGGGCTCGTTTCAATCTTCTCTTGCGGAGAAATCGTTTCATTTCTCGACAAAGAACCCGTTCTTGACGTGTATTAATCCCAGTTATGAATCGAAGAGAATCACTCACTGCCCTTTCCGGTGGCGCCGCCACAGCCGCTCTTTTTTCCGCTCTAGGAACCCAGATTAAAGCTGCCGAGGAAGACGCGGCCGCGGTGGGGGGCAAGTTCAAGCACTCGGTTTGCCATTGGTGCTTTGGGAATATCCCCCTTGAGCAATTTTGCGTGGAGGTGAAGAAGATCGGGATCGAATCGATTGAGATTCTCTTCCCGGAGCAATGGGCCACCGTGGCCAAGCACGGGTTGACCTGTGCGATGGGCCGTCCCAGACCTATTAAGGGAATTGGGGGAATTGGGACCTCATTTGAGAAGAAGGAAAATCATGACACTCTGGTGAAGATCTACGAGGAGATCATTCCTCTTGCTGCCAAGGCCGGCAATGTGCCACAGATCATTGCTTTCTCTGGAAATCGTCGTGGACTTACGGACGAAGAAGGCCTGAAAAACTGTGCCGAGGGTGTGAAGCGCATCATGCCGATTGCCGAAAAACACAATATCACCATTTCGATGGAGCTGCTCAACTCGAAGAAGGATCACAAGGACTACCTTTGCGACCGAACGCAGTGGGGCGCTGATCTTGTCAAGGAAGTGGGTTCGGATCGCTTCAAGCTCCTCTATGATATCTACCACATGCAGATCATGGAGGGTGACTGCATCGCGACTTTTTCCAAACATAAGGATGCCATTTCGCATTATCATACCGCAGGTGTTCCGGGCCGTAATGAGATCGACGATACCCAGGAGCTGAACTACAAGGGCATCTGCAAAGCTCTCGCCGCGATTGGATACGAGGGATACCTCGGTCAGGAATTCAGACCGAAGAATGATCCCCTGACCTCTCTCAAGCAGGCCATCGACATTTGCACTGTCTAGAGAATCAAGAATCACCAAGGGCCTCCGGGAGATTGTCCCGGGGGCTTTTTTTGTAGAGATAAATCGCGGAACCCTATCTTTCTAGGTCCACTCGATTTTGCCAAAGCCGCCGGATTCCTTGCTGGGAGTTTTGTAGGTGAAGGAGGCATTGAGTTTTCCATCAACGACTCCGTCCTCGGAATCGACTTCCTGAATGAATTCGTTGAGTTCTTGTTCAGAGATTAGATTTTTTGCGATGAGGAAGCGCGTGAGGGCCTGTGTGGCAAGTCGTTGCTCGGCCAGTTCGCAGGTCAATTGATCGATTTTTTCTTCTTTGTGACGAAGGCGGTTTGCTGTGTTTCGGTTCTGCTGTTTTACCCTGTCGATTTCGACTTCAGTGTCGGCAATATCCAACCGGTTCCCAATATCTCCCAGTAGTAGTGTTCTCATCCATCCCATGGAGCGAAACTATGGCGGTTTCTGGAAGTTGGCTGTGATAAAATTGGACCGGATTTATCATGGCTCGTGTCGAAGGTGCTATTTCACTTCCGGAGAGGGTGGAGCGGGAAAGAGAGGCTCGTTCTCATTAATTTCGTGCCAAGCCTGCAGCCAAAAGCTGACAGGTTTTTCTTTGGCTTTCTGGGACGGCCATAAGACACCTCTTGTCGAGTCGAAGATGGCAACAATGGGGATGTCGTGCAGATCATTTCGGTAATTGTTGAACACTCCATCCGCCGCGATTCCGTGAAACCTTCCACTTTTTGAAGTAGCGGTGATGGAGTTTTCACCGCCGTTTAGAGACCAGCCGACCCTGGCCCATTCAAAATTTCCGGTTTTGGCCCAAAGAATGTATCCAAACTCGTCATCGTTGGTTTGCCCGAGTTGGAAGTTCCCGTGATCCGGGACAACGGTCCTGCCCAGGATCTCGATTCGGTCCCCGCTCAAGTAGTAGAAAAGAAGCCAGGGCAGACCAATGGTCAGTGCGGTTGGAACCAGGATGCACCAGATCAGAGGGACATCCTTGCTCCAGACGAGTCGCCGCAGGATTGATGGCATGATTTCCAACTAAAAAAGCCAGGCTGCCTTTTCTATTTGTGCTCGGTAATCTCAATCTTGCGGAAGGAGATCGCCATGTTCTTTCCAGCATGGAGTTGAAGGCCGAGTGGTCCCTTGTCTATGGCGGTTTTTGACTCGTAGGTGATTCCTTCGACTCCGTTGAGCCAGGTTTTGTAGGTGTTCCCTTTGACTTCGATCTTGAGAACATTCCAGTCCTTCGGTTTGACGGCGGCGATGGCTTCCTTGCCTTCGACCGGATATCCTTTTCCGGGAATGTAGGGAGAAGCGGTAAGGTCGCGCTTCAGGGATCCGGAAATCCCAATCTGGATTTGATCGTGGGCCTTTTTCAACATGACGCCTGAGTCGATGGTGCCTTCGCCGTTCTTGAATTCGAGCGTGAGGGTGAAGTCGGTGAACTCCCTGGTGGTCCAGAGGATGGAGCCTTTTTTCTTGGGGCCGGACTGGCAGTGAAGTTCTCCATCCTTGGCAGTCCAGTAGGGGAAGTCGCCCTTGGCATCGGACTTCCACCCGGTGAGATCTTTGCCATTGAACAGGGACTCACCGGCGAATGTGGTAAAAGGAAGAAGAAGGAGGATGAGATATTTCATGAAATAGGAATACGTGGCTCAGGAAATGGCCTTTCGTCTTCCGACGATCCCAGTGATTAGCCCGGTCCCGAGAAGGGTGACGGCGAGACCGGCGATCATTTGGCCGGTAACAATTTCATCGAGGACAAGCCATCCCCAAAAAATACCGAAAAAGGGAATGAGAAAGGTCACCGAGGTGGCAACGGTGGCTCCCGAGCGCTGGATGAGCTTAAAAAATAGGACAAAAGCGAGGGCGGTGCAGACGAGGGCGAGAGCGATGGCGCTGAACCAGCTGGTCATTCCCGGAGAGCTGCCCGGCAGTTTGGTGAGGGCGAAAGGTAAGAGGACAAGCCCGGCCCCGAGAAGGCTGCCGGAAGAGGCGACAAGCGGGCGAACCCCTTGCAGGTGGCGTTTCATCCAGCTGGCCCCGAATCCGTAGCAGAGGCAGGAGATAACGCAGGCCACGATGGGCCAGCCGCGTCCGTTTTGGTGAAATTCCAGTTTTCCCCAAACGAGGATAAGGACGCCAAGGATTCCCAGTGCAAGGCCAACGAATTGCGCGGGGCGGAGTCGCTCGCCCAACCAAAGCGCGGCAATGAGGGCGCTGAAGACGGGGACGCTGGAATTCATGAGCGAGGTGAAGCCGGCGCTAAGTGTGAGGCTGGCCCATGAAAGGAGAATAAAGGAAATGGCCGAACCGACGACTCCGCTGACGAGCAGCTGCCACCAATGCTCCCGCAGAAGAGCCCGGGCTTCACGGCCAAAAAAAACCGGCGTCAACGCAAGACCGGCAATTCCCATGCGGAACGCGACAAGGGGTATGGGGCCAAATTCGGGGGTCGCCACTCTCATGAAAAGAAAGGACGCTCCCCAGATCGCGGCGAGAGTGAGGAGGAGCAGGACGTCGGCGATGCGCACGGTGATGAGGTCGTCGCCGTCTCCCGAAAAGTCAAGACGATGCTTTGAGGTGCTCGTTGCAGAAGTTCAGCTGGAGGTCGAGCCAGTCCTTGCCCGGTTTCACTTTTGGGAGTTTGTTGCGTTCCCCGCCATAGGCTTCCACGGGGATGCCCAGTGATTTTGCCTTGTCACGAATGAGTTCGACCTGTGCGGGGGGATGGATTCGATCGGTGGGCCTTGCGTTCGAGTAGAGAAAAAGCGGAGCTTCCCCCTCGTCCATGTAGCGGAGGGCAAACTCCCTGGTTCCGATGGGTTGCATGATGCCTATGACCACGGCGGGGCGCGAACTAAGCTTATCGACAGGATCTTTTGCTTTCGGGTCGGCAAGGTCGTCGTGATAGCCGAGGAATTGACTGATAAGAGCCCCGGCGGAAACGCCCCCGCAGGCGAGGCGTTGTGGGTCGATATTCCAGTCCTTTGATTTGGAGCGGACGAATTTTACGGCCCGACCGCAGTGATCCACAATGTCGCGGTATTCCATGCCCTTGCCAAGAAAGGGATAGTTGCAGCTCACGACGGCATATCCGGCCTTGCGATATTTTTCCAGGGTTGAACGTCCGTGCTTTTCGATCTGATTTTTGTCGCCGTTGCGAAAGCCACCTCCGTGGAACCAGACGAAGACGGGAGCAGGTTTTTCGGATTTCTTCAGGGCGGGATAGAAATCGAGGACGTTGCGCTCGTGTTTCGAGTCGTATTTGAGATCCCGGATTGTTTCGGCCTGCAGGGAGACGATCATGAGGGCGAAAACGGCAACAATTTTCATGACACTATCTTCCAGTGGATTGGTCTCTTGACAAGAGAAAGGTCGCTGAAAGCGACCGCTTTTGGTCCCGGATGGCGATGTTTCAAAAGGCGGAGATTTCGACGACTGGTTTTCTTCGCTGCAAGTCGGAACGATTTTCGGTAGTATGTTTTGCGATGCGATTGCTGGCTTTGATGATACTGATGACTCCGGGGGTTCTGCCTGGCGCCGAGGTACTTGAGGTATTTCAGAAGACTTGCGTCCGGTGTCACGGGAAGGATGGCAAGGTGAAGGGAAAGGTGAATTTGCTGGAGATCGAAGATTTGAATCATCTCAAAGGTGATCCCGGGCTTTTGCAGGAGATCATTGATGCCATCGATTTTGAGGAGATGCCGCCGGAGGATGAGCCTCAACTCGAGGCGGGTGAGAGGAAACAGCTTTTGGCTGATTTGGAAGCTTTGCGGTTGGAGGCGGTTTCGAAGGATAAGTCGTTTTCGCCGACTCCAATCCGGAGGATGAATCGTTTTCAGTATCACAATGCGGTGCAGGATCTCTTTGATCTCAATTGCACGGTTTACAGCCTGCCGGAAAGGATGATCCGGGATCACAAGGGATATTTCAAGCCGGCTTCGGGGAAGATGGATGATCTGGTGCGGGTGGGGAGTCGCCCGCTCGGGAAGTCCCAATTGATCGAACCAAGATTGGCGGGGGTCGCGGCTTTTCCACAGGACCTCCGGGCGGAGCATGGTTTTGACACCCAGGCGGACCATCTTTCGATGTCGCCCTTGTTGATGGATTCGTTTTTGAAACTGGGGCAGTCGATCACGGGGAGTCCGGATTTTGGCCCGAAGCGAGTGGGGATTTGGAAGGAGTTTTTTATCCTGGATCCGCGTGATCAGACGGAGGTCAAGGAGCTGGTGCGCGAGCGGCTGCAGAAGTTTTTGCGAAAGGCTTTTAGAGGACGGCTTGAGAACGCCGTGGTGGAGCGTTATGCGGGCTTTGTTGATGGCCAGCTTGCCCGGGGTGTTGCTTTTACCGATGCGATGAAGTCGGTGGCGGCTGCCATCATATCGTCTCCCAGATTCCTATATCTTTACGATGGATCAGGTGGCGAAGGAAAGGTTGATGGGCTTGAGCTGGCTTCCCGCTTGTCATTTTTTCTGTGGGGGAGCCTGCCGGACGAGGAGCTTTTGAATACGGCGGAGTCAGGCCGCTTGTTAGAGGAAGAGGTGCTTCAAAAGCAGTTCGAGCGGATGTTGAAAGACCGGAAGCTGAAGCGTTTCTGCGATTCTTTCCCGGCACAATGGTTGCAACTGGACCGTATCATCTCCTCGGTGCCCGACCCGAAGAAGTTCCCGGAGTTCTACTTTGTGGCCTACCGCGACAGCATGCACATGATGATGGAGCCCTTGTTGCTTTTTGAAACGGTGCTGATTGAGAATCACCCGGTCGTAGAGTTGATCGATTCAAGTTTCACCTATCGTTCCGGTCATCTTGAGGAAGCCTATGGCGAACTCGGGTCACCGGGTAAGAAGCGACGTGGTCAGGTGGGTGTGCTGGATTTTTACCGGGTGCCGGTGAAGGATCGGCGGGTCGGTGGTGTGATCACGAATGCTGCGGTGATGACGATGACTTCCGGACCCGAGCGCACCCAGCCGATTACCCGTGGTGCCTGGCTTGCGGGAGTGATTTTCAATAATCCACCCGAGCCTCCTCCCGCGGATGTGCCCACGCTCGGCGAGAAGCCCAAGGAAGGTGAAGAGCATCTGACCTTGAGGGAGAGACTTGCGATGCACCGGGAACGTGCGGATTGTCGTGGTTGTCACGAACAGATCGATCCGCTCGGTTTCGCGTTGGAGAATTTTGATGCCATCGGGAAGTGGCGCGAGAAATACGAGAATGAGCGGAAAGTTGATATGGAGGGTGTGCTTTTTCGAAAGCACAAGTTCACCAACGTGATCGAGTTTAAAGATGCCATCCTGATCGAAAAAGAGCGGTTTGTGCGGGGATTGGCGGGGCATTTGATGGCCTTCTCGCTGGGGCGGGAACTGGGACCGGCCGATCAAATTGCACTCGATAAAATTGTGCAGAGAGCCGGTGCCAGGGAGTATCGAATGAAGGCTCTTTTAAGAGAGGTGATCTTTAGCGAACCCTTCCTGGCCAAGGCCAGCGGACCAAAGAAATAGAATTTAAAACGATGACGACACGACGAGGATTTTTAAGAGGCCTGGGCGGAGCCGCGCTGGCTTTGCCATGGATGGAGAGTTACGGGTCGAAGACTCTGGCCAGCGGTGTGGCGAAGCGGATGGCCCATTTTTACGTGCCCATCGGAGTGGTGAGACGCGGGTTCTTTCCAGGTGAGGCGGGAGCGACGATTCCCAAAGGGAACCTCGGTAATCTGAGGCGGTCCCTCGATAAGCAGGATCCAAATTTCAGTGTGAGAAGCCTCGACAAGCTAACTCCGACGATGGAGCCGTTGGCGGGAGTGAAAGACAAAATTAATCTGATCACAGGGATGGATCGCACCTTTCAGCAAGGGACGGATGTGCATGCGCAGTGTGCGTCCTGCTACCTGAGCAGTGCACCACCGTATACGATTGAGGGAACGGCCTGGCCGCTCGACCGGACGCTGGATCATTTGGTGGCGGATGTGGCAGGGAAGGAAACGCCATTTTCGACGCTGGAGTTCAGCTGCAACAGTCATAAGGACAATAAGGAGTCGATTTACTTTGATAACATCTCCTGGTATGGCACGGGACATTTGGCTCCCTCAATACGCGATCCGAGGAAAATGTATCGGCGCTTGTTTTCGACGAAGGAAATTGACCGCTATCGGGATGTCACCGACTTGGTTTTGGAGGACGCCCGCTCGATGGAGAAGGATTTGGGATATGCCGACGGACAGAAGTTTGCGGAGTATTTTGATTCCATTCGCGCGATCGAAACCCAGATGGATCGACTGGAGGCGATGAAGGGAGAACTGGCCAAGGTGTCTTTTGATGAACCGGCGGAGGCTTACCTTCCGAGGGGGGAATATATTCGGCTGATGGGCGATTTGATGGTGGTGGCGCTCCAGTCGGGGTTGACGAATGTGGCGACCTTCATGGTTGGGCCTGAACGATGGGACACGCCGTATTTGTTTGATGGGCTGTTTGATAAACCGATGAGCCATCACGGGATGTCGCACAATCAGACCAAGATGATCAACCAGCTGCTCAAGGTCGACCGCTTCCACATGGAGCAATACGTCTATCTCCTCGAGAAGATGGAAAGTGTGAAGGAGGCCGATGGCACCACCTTGCTGGACAACACACTCTTCACCTATGGCTCGGGCCTTGGTGACGGCTCGACCCACCAATATAATGACCTCCCGATCATCATGGCGGGCGGTGGCAGGCGGGTAAAGACCGGGCAGCATATCAACATGCCGGAAGGAACACCTCTCGCGAATCTTTGGCTGACACAGGCCCGCATGATGGGAGTGAAGATGAAACGGTTTGCTGACAGTACCGGAGAGATCGGTGCGGTGAAAGCCTAGTTGTCCGGGACGGGTGGCGTCCGCTGGCAAAAATAAAAGGCGGTGCGTGCATCCGATTCCCAATTGAGTTCGTTTAACAAGTAGAGACCGGACAGCCGGATCTGAGAATTCACCAATTAAACGAGCATGACGGAAGACGATGCCAATAGGATCAAAGACCTCTTGAGGCGGGTCGCGGAACGCGATGCCAGCGCTCTGGAGAGTCTGCATGGCTTTATGGCAGATCGCCTCTTTGGCTTGGTTCTGGGCATTTTGAAGGATCGTCATGAATCCGAGGATGTTCTTCAGGAGAGTTTCGTGAAGATTTGGAAGAAGGCCGGAAGCTATCATGAAAATCAGGGCTCGCCTCTCGGTTGGCTGCTGACGATCACTCGAAATACCGCTTATGATCGTTACCGAAAGCGTGTTCGGCAGGCTGAACAATTGGACAATATGCAAGGCGAAATGAAAGAGCAGGCGGGCCAAATCGAGGCGCAGGCGGCAGATGATCAACTGGTCGGAGTCGAGCGGAAAAAGCAGATTCGCACGGCGCTCGCCAACTTGGCGGGCGAGCAGCGTGAGGCCATTGAGCTGGCCTTTTTCTCAGGGCACACCCAGGTGGAAGTGTCCGAAAAACTGGGTGTCCCCCTGGGCACCATCAAAGCCCGCATTCGGCGTGGAATGCAGAGCCTCAAACCTTATCTTACCCCCATTTCATGAAGTCGAATCGACAGAATTTTAAACCTCCCGGCAGCGATGATGAGATTCGCGAGTTGGCTCACCTCCATGCGACCGAAGGAGTGCTGGACGAAGGGGCCTTGC
Source organism: Verrucomicrobiia bacterium (assembly GCA_030432565.1). Lineage (GTDB taxonomy): Bacteria > Verrucomicrobiota > Verrucomicrobiia > Verrucomicrobiales > Akkermansiaceae > SW10. The sequence continues at coordinate 121,644 of JAUIGV010000016.1, forward strand.
TGGATTGGCTGGATCATGCCTCGGAACAGGAGCAGGAAATTTTTACCGAGGAAGTGAATGCGGTTGGCATGTTGTCGCTGGCATTGACTCCACCCTCGAAGGCTCCGGCTTTGAAACTCGATGATATCGTTGCGCCTGCTGAGAAGAGCTTTCCGCCCGGGTTTACCTACCTCGCAAATGGTTCGGGTGAGTGGCGCGAGCTGCCGGTGAAAGGTGCCAGGGTAAAGGAGCTCTCAGATGATCGGTCCGATGGCTTCACCACGATGTTGCTGGAGATGGATGCAGGGGCTCGTTTCCCCGGGCACCATCATCATGGTGCGGAGCAGGTTTATCTTCTCGATGGAGATCTTTACAGCGATGGCGAAGAGCTTTCGCCCGGAGACTTTCTGCGGGCTGCTGCGGACACCCATCATGGCGGACTCTATTCAAAGAACGGCTGCCATGCCCTGATCATCACGGCGGGTGAGAATTATCCCCGGAGGTCGATCCATCTCTATGATCGCGTCGCCAAGAAGGTGCGCCGCGTGAAGGAAAAGATCTTTGGTTAGAAGCTTTTGCCGACCGAAACGCTGAAGTGGCCGATCGAGGTGTCGAGAGAACTGTTGGAATACTCGCCGGCGTTGTAGCCGCTTTGGCCGACCTTTGAGGTCTCCGCAAATTCGTGGGCGTAGGCAAGATCGAGTGTCCAATCGCCTCGTTGCCAGCTCACGCCCAGGGAAAGGGTGTGCTCTAAGGTGGCCCCATTGAGTGGCGTGACGAGCTCGTCCGGGATGGGGGATTTTCCGTAACGGTATCCTCCGCGCACGGTCCAATCTTCCGAGACTTGATAGGATGTGCCGATTGAGAAAACGAAGCGATCTCTCCAATTCAGCGGGATGCGATCAGTGGGGCCGGAGCCGATGGCGCCATTGATCTGAGCGTTCGAGCCGCCGGAGAGGCCGACCTTGAAGGTGTCATAGGAATTCGACCACTGGTGCCAATCGACCCAAAGCCCGAAGTTCCATTTTGAAGCTGGTTTCCAACTGACGCCGGTACCAATAGTGAGAGGAAGTTCGACTCGCGCGCGGGCATCGTATTCGGCCAGCGGTGATGTCGGCGCAAGGCCGAGCGGTGGCAATTGCGCACTGAAATCGACGCCGGCCCTGCCATCGTTGTCGAGCGAGACCGGGAGCTTCAGGCGCGCGCCAAAGGTCCACTCGGCGCTTGGTTGGTAGAGTGCTCCGAATTCGAAAGAGGGATTCCAGCCGTCGGTCTCCATGTCGAGGTTGACCTTGGCATTGGCGAGCGCGGGATTGGTTTGAAAAATGAAAGGAGCATTGAAATCAACTTCACTGTAAACGGCGCCCGCACTCATCCCGAGAGCCCACTGATCGTTGATCTGCCAGGAGGCAGCGAGGGCGAGGCGGATGGCGACAAAGCGGCTTTCGTGATCGACGGTTCCGAATGAAATGCCGCCGATCCCGCCAGCGGCATCGAGGTAGTTCCAGTTGGCTTCGAGAGCGGAAACGGGAGAGACGCCGAAGCCGAAGGTGAAGTCTGAATTCTTCGGTCGCCAGGCGAGGGCAAAGTCAGGATAAGCTCCCTCGCCATCTTGGAGTGAGGAGGCGCTACCGCCGCGATTGAAGGTCGAGTTTCCACGGAGGTAGCGGGAGGAAAGCGTCCACTGTCGGTCGGGGAGAGTGGCGAGAAGTGCCGGATTCACGTGGATGGCAGTGATGGCATCCCCATCGGTCCCGCCAAAGGCACCGGCCGATCCGGTGTCGCGTGCACCAACCCCCCAGCGAAGGACGCCGTTGGCCGACACAAAATGGGTCACTGAGACAGCAGTCAGGACAATCAACAAGAGATGCTTCGTCACCCGGCGATTAGAGTCGGCCAGGAATCTTGAGGCAATCGGAAAGAGGTTCCGGGGAATCCGGAAGAGCACGGAGATTGGTTGACGGTGCTCTTCTGGTCCAATGTGCTGGCGGAATTTAAGGATGCGTAGTAGGTGTGTCCTACTTTGTTGGGTTCTTTTAGAAAACTGGGCGTTCTTGTGGAGCGTTTCTTTGGTCTCTCGTTTTTTTACGGGGTAGTATTGCTGTGTTTTGGCTACTGGTTATTCCAGTGGCAGAAATTTCGAGGTGTCGAAAATTGGCCGAAGGTAGAGGCGCGGATCATAACGCATGACAGTTATTCAATTCCCTATCGTTTGGAAACGCGTATTGGATCCAGATCAGGGGCCACCAGTGGAGGGTATGTCACTTTCGAGTATCTTGTGAACGGCAGGACCTACCAAAGCAGTTTTGGATCGCCAAACGGCGGAGGATTGCCGGCCCCTGCGATCAGAATAGAAGGCTTTAGAGCGATCCCGGACAACTCGTGGCACGCTTACTACAAACCGGGGGAGCCGGGTTTGGCGGTCTTGTCTCCGGAGCCCTACAAGGGCACTGTCTGGCTGGCGATTGGAACAACCTGTGCCTTTCCCGTGATTCTGCATCTGTTCTTCCTACTCACTGGAAAAATCAGGAAGGTATGGGCTGGAGAGATGCCGGGAACCTTGTGAGTTTTAGTCTTTCGGGAGGTGGGGCTCGAGTGAGCTCGAGCGGGCCTGGTGGGCGGCGGCGGCTTGGCGGGCGAAGAGCTGGGTGAGGTGATCCTGCATGCGGAAACGGCGTTCGCCTTTTTCGCGCTCGATTCGTTTTGAGGTGCCGTCGGTCTGGATGAGGTAGGCGTTTTGGTTGTCACGGAAGCAACTTTCGAGAATGCCGATGAGGAGGTTTTTTGAGGCCCGATCGATGATGGGTGTCATGAGCTCGACGCGCTTCTCAAGGTTGCGGGTCATCCAGTCGGCCGAGGAAATGTAGACTTCGTTATCGCCGCCATGATGGAAGTGGAAGATGCGCATGTGCTCCAGTTGCTGGTCGATGATGGAAACGACTTCGATGTTTTTGGCTTCCTTGCGCTCGCCGGGTTTTAAGCAGCAGATTCCGCGGATGTTGAGTTTGATTTCGACCCCTGCTTTGGAGGCGGCATAGAGGGCGTCGATCATTTCCTTGTCTTGCAAGGAGTTCATCTTGGCCATGATTCGGGCTTCTTCTCCTTCGAGGGCGCGGGCTGTTTCTTCTTCGATCAAGTTGATGAGGGTGCGCTTGATTTGAGTGGGGGCCGGAACGAGGACGCGGAAGTTTTCGAGCTTGGTGCGACCGGTAACGGCGTTGAAGAAGATGGAAGCATCGGTTCCGTATTCGGGACGGCAGGTGAGGTAGGAGATGTCGGTGTAAAAGCGCGCGGTCATCTCGTTGTAGTTGCCGGTTCCGAGATGGACGTAGCGTTTGAGATTCCCGTCCTCATTGCGAATAACGAGAGCGACCTTGGCGTGTGTTTTAAGGCCTTTGACCCCGTAAAGAACCTGGGCCCCGGCCCGGCGGAGTTCTTCCGCACGATCAAGGTTGTGCGCTTCATCGAAGCGGGCTTTGAGTTCGACGAGCGCGGTGACTTGCTTGCCTGACTTGGCGGCATGAATGAGAGCGTCGACGATTTGTGAATTTTTTGCGGTTCGATAGAGGGTTTGCTTGATGGCGAGCACGTGCGGGTCGCGGGCGGCTTCCTCGATAAAGCGGACGACGGGGCGATAGCTTTGGTAAGGATGGACGAGGGTGATGTCTTTTTCCTGCTCCAGGATTTCGAAGATGCTCCGAGTGGGGTCAATTTGAGGCGATTCGGCTCCGGAAATCGGAGCGGTGCGGAGGTGGTTGTAACCATCGGCCATCGCAAGGGAAAAGAGGTCGGCAAGGGCCAGAGGGGCATTTTGGGTGAGGAAGACTTTGTGAAGGTCAAGTCCGAGCAGATCGATGAGCTGGTGGGTGAGGGCGTTGTCCTGCGAGGTTTGAAGACGGACGGGAAACGATTGCCCGCGGGCCGTGACGACCTGGTGGATTTCTTCGGCGAAATCATGGGCTTCGTCTTCGTTTGCGGGGATATCGGTGTTGCGGGTGAGGCGGAAGGCGGTGTGGGCTTCGATTTCCTCGCCGGGGAAAAGGGATGAGCAGAAGTGGGCGACGAGGTCCTCAAGAAGGACAAAGCCCCCTTCGTTGACGAGAGCGGTGCGGGGCACGGTGCCGGGGAGAGGAAGAATGACGATGCGCGATTCCGAGGTATTGGGGTCGCGGACCGAGAGGGCAAGGCAGACGCTAAGGGAGGGGATGATCTGACGTGAGTTTTCCTCGGTGAGGAGGAGCGGGGAGAGGAGGGGGGCGATGCTGGATTCGAAGTAGTACGAAAGATGTTCGACTTGCTCCGGGTTGAGGCCGGTCATGGTGTGAAGTTGGAGGCCTTCCCGGGCGAGCGAAGGAAGGAGTTCTTTTTGGAAAAGCCGTTCCTGGTCTTTTTTGAAACGGCGGACGCGCTTCTCGATGGCGGCGAGTTGGGTTCCGACGTCCATACCGGAGATGTCGCGAACGGTAGGGGCGGAAGCGTGCAGGGTGTGAAGACCTCCGATCCGAACCTGGAAAAACTCATCGAGATTGGCTCCGGTGATGGCGAGGAATTTAATACGGTCCAGGATGGGGAGGTCGGGACGCAGGGCTTCGTTGAGAACGCGTTGGTTGAATTCGAGCCAGGAGAGTTCGCGGTTGATGTAGGGAGGCTTCATGAAAGTGGTTTTAAAATTAAATCAGGCGTTTTCGTTGAGGACGAGTTTTAGCCCGAAGAGATTTTGGAAGAGGTTGGCCTTCGTTGGGAGGGCGAGGCGTTCTGCGGAGGCATCGAGGACGCCTTCGAGATTGAGTGTCGCTTTACCTCCGCCAAGGGTCACGGTGAAGTCCTTGATACGTTGTGAGTGAGTTCGCTCGAGCGCGTCTGCGACCCGAAGCAAGGCGGAGAGCTTGGCGACACGGATGCGATCGGTGGGAGTCAGTTTGTTGTAGTGAGGGTGGGAGAGTTGGGGGGCGGCTTTGCGGTGATAGCGGGTGATGAGCGCGACGAGGAGGCGGTCGGGATCGCTGAGGCCGAAGATTTCGGATTGGCGGATGATGTAAAGTCCGTGGAGTTCGTGCGATTTTGGCGAAATGTGGTTGCCAACTTCGTGAAGAATGGCGGCGACTTCGAGGAGGAGGGCGTCGTGGTCGTTGAGTTCGTGAAGTTCGCGGGTTTCCTGAAAAAGCCGTCCACTGAGGTGGGCAACGTGGCGGGCGTGGCGCATGTCACAGCCAAACTTCTTGGCGGTGAGCTTTGAGGAGTGAAGGAGCTGGGATTTGAGTTCGTCGTGGGCGGCGTCGGGGTGGGCGAGATCGGTGAGGAGTCCTTCCTCGTAATCGGAACGCGAGACGCGGAGGGAATCGAGGCCGAAGGATTCGGCGATGGCGGCATTGATGACCAGGGCGGGGAGGACGGTGCCTGCGGTTTGATAGTCGAGGTTATAGTTCTTAACGCGTTCGGGCTCGGTGACAGCGGCGATGTCCGAAGTGAGTTGGCGGAGGACGTTGTAGCGCGACTTGGTCTTGTCCGGTTTGGAGAGGTAGGGGGCGAGCATTTGGATTTCGGTCCCAATCATGACGAGGTCTTCGATTCCCTCATCGCGGAAGTCGTAGTGAATCTGGGCGATCAGTCCGGTAATTTGTTCCCGAATGAGGCGGATGATGGGTTCGCCGGTGAGGTCGGGGGATTGCAGTCGTTCCCAGCAACGGTGGGTTCCGAGACGGTAGGATTGGTAGCGGACAATCCGCCCCTTTTTGGAGAGGATGAGGCGGGCGTTTCCGGGTCCGACGTGGGCGACGATGGTGTTGCGTTGCTGCATCGACGGGGTGTCGCGGAGACGGCGCCGGGTCTTGAGAAAAACGAGACGAGTCATTTCGCCGTCGTCGAGCGACTCAAAGTGCCACTTGCAGGCGATGTGGAGACGGTTGAGGAAGACCTCGGCGTTGGCTGCTTCTTCGAGCGTGTTGGTGGTGACGGCGCGGACGGAGATGTCGCCGAGGCCGAGTTCAGCGAGCGCTTCCTGAAAGCCCCGGATGACGGTGACGGCCTGCTCGATGGTGGTGGAGCGGACTTTGCCATAGCCGAAAATGTCCCGCCCAAGCGGGATGTTTTTCTCCAGGAAGTCGACCCGTTCCTCGGTGCCGTCCTCGGTGATGCGCAGGATGATCATGGAAGCGTGGCTTGCTCCGATGTGAACGGCGGCGCGGAGCATTTCGGGGGAGGAATCGGACATGGTGACAAAGGCAATAGACCTGAAAGAGACCTAGTTCGGCAACTTGGAAATGATGACGATTTTGAAAGGAGGCTCCATTGGCTCGATTTCCTGACCTTTTTCTTGCATCTCCGGGCGCAGCGGGGGTTCATGGGGAATGCTCGGTGAAGATTTCACAAAGAAGTGCATCGTGAAGCCTGGGGAACAGGTGAAGTTGGATGATCTCTCAACGACGACCCTGGGAATTCTTGGTCGGCCGGAGGAGGAGGCATTGCCGATTTTTCAGGAACTTCGGAGCAAGGTTGCGAACCAGCAGCGGGTGCTTTACGCCGAGGGAAAAAAGAAGCTGCTCATTGTGATGCAGGCCATGGATACCGGTGGTAAGGACGGGTGTGTGCGTAAGCTTTTTTCACGCGTCGATCCGCAGGGGGTTTGGGTGACGCCGTTTAAGGCTCCTTCAACGCGCGAGTTGTCGCACGATTTTCTGTGGAGGGTTCACAAGGTGGTTCCGGCCAAGGGCGAAATTGCCGTTTTCAACCGGAGCCACTATGAGGACATCATCGCGGTGAGGGTGAAGAACCTGGCGCCAGAGGAAGTTTGGCAGAAGCGCTACAAGCACATTGTCGATTTCGAGCAGATGCTCGTCGATGAGGGGACGACTGTCCTGAAGTTTTTCCTGCACATTTCCAAGGACGAACAGAAGCGGCGCTTGCAATCCAGGCTCGATCGACCGGAGAAGCACTGGAAGTTCTTCCCGGCTGATCTGGAGGACCGGGCGCGCTGGGATGATTTTCAGGTTGCTTACGAGGATGTTTTCGAGCGGACCAGCACCGAGCAGGCTCCTTGGTTTATCATTCCGGCGGACTATAAATGGTATCGTGACATGGCGGTGGCACAGATTGTGACCCACGCCATGGACCAGATGAATTTGGAATATCCCAAGGTGACCTGGGATCCGGGCAAGGTGGTGGTGGAGTGAGTTTGGAGTGGCGACTATAGCCAGGAATACTTCGGTAAAAACAGCCGAAGGGGAAGAGTGGAGGTTAGGATCAAAGTCCCATCAGGGAACCCGCCCCCGCACCAGCCATCGCCAAAGCTATCGATGCCTCACCCGCATTCGGCGCGGCTTCACCAAAGCCCTCGACGTTCGCAAACGAGACGCCGCCCGTATCACCCACCTCATGGGCTACCTCTATCAAGACCAAGACTGGGTGCGGACGAGTAACCAGCATGGGCAATCCGGTCTCGCCTTGCGAGCAGCCATCCGTGCCAGCCACTCATCGCCCCGCCTTAAAACCTATCTCCAGGATGGCCGGGTGGAGATTGACACCAATCTCATCGAAAACTCCATCCGCCCGCTCGGACTTGGGCGCAAAGAACGATCTGTTTTTCGGATTACGGCGTGGAGGCGAGCTGGCTTGCGGCGGCTAGCCCGGATATTTCATGAGTTAAGGGCAAAAAAGTCGCGTGGTTGTTGAATATTGTTAGTTTTGAGGTTCTTAACGTCCCAAAACACAACCAAACACGCGATGACAGATTGTAGTCCCATCCAACTCGAATTTTCAAGCTGTCAAGGTCGCAAAGTTCAGGCCGATTTCAAAGGCGGCAACGTCAGCTCAGATGGGGGTGCCCTCCTTCTGCGTGAAGTTGATCGCCGACTCAATCTTCTCTCCCGCGCCGCCAGACTTTTCAAAGACGACCGTGACCAAAACAAGGTTGTCCACACCCAGGACAGCCAACTGAAGCAACGCGTCTTCGCCCTCGCCCAAGGGCACGAAGACCTCAATGATCACGATCACTTGCGTCACGACATCCTCCTCCAAACCGCCGCGCAGAAAACCTCACCCCTGGCAAGTGCTCCCACTCTTTGTCGCATGGAGCAGCGGGCCGATCGACACAGTGCGATGCGCCTGACCCATCTGCTCATCGACCTCTTTATCGCGTTCACAGTATTTCTGGCAGACAAATTTGCGGCTTTCATCGAAAGAAGTCAAAAAATCGTGTCGGATCTCCTAGGTCGGCGGGTGTAAAAGGATGACACCCCGAAAACGACCAGCATGCACCCTGAGGATCAAGCCAGCGACACCGCCTTGCTCCAGGCTTATGGCCGGAATGGAGACGAGGCTGCCTTCGACGCCTTGGTGCGGAGATATGTCGATCTGGTCTTTGCGGTGAGCCTGCGCCGCTCAAACAACCGGTCGCTGGCCGAGGAAGCGACCCAGAATGTCCTCCTTTCCCTGTCCCGGAAGGCGCGGAAGCTCGCCATTCAGGAAAAGAATCTGGCCGGCTGGCTCCACCGAAGCGCCCGTTTTGAAGTCGGCCGGCTCCAACGCCGGGAAGCCCGCCTCAAGAAGCGGGAACAAACCTACGCCAGCCAGAACATGAAAACCGGGGAAGAAACAGATCACGAAGAATACTGCCACCTTTATCCCGTCCTCGATGAGGTGATCGACCAACTCCGGACCGCCGACCGCGAGGTCATCGTGCGCCGCTATCTCGGAGGGGAAAGCTTCCGCCGCATCGGAGATGCTCTGGGCATCAGTGAGGATGCCGCCCAGAAACGCACCAGCCGGGCCTTCGAAAAACTTAACCGGATCTTCAAACGCAAGGTCGGCGCGGGCGTTCCGGTCTCTGCCATTCTCATTGCCTTAAGCCGGGAGAGTGTCGAGGCCGCTCCCGCCGCCTGCCTGCCTGTCGCAAGCGCTGCGAGCACGACCGGCCTGGCCTCCCTCCTCAGCTCCACCACTCTCACCCTGACCACCATGCATCTTACCAAAACCACTTCCATCGCAGCCGGCCTTCTCCTTCTGGGCGGAACGGCGGCCTTTGTCACCACCCGCTACGGATCCGCGCCGGAATCATCGCTTGCCGATTCGACTAAAAAAGGGACATCCACCCCCGGCCTTTCGGATCGCCAGGCTCCGCATCCTTCCCAGCGGGCCAAGGAACGAGAGCAAGCCGGCCTCCCCTCGCCGACCTCGGACGAGCAGGACCAATTTGCGGCCATGAACCCCCACCCCGGAAAGGAAGAGTTCACTCGACGATTGTCGGTCAAGCACGAACGCTGGCTCACCGACCTCATTGAGGACTTGAACCTCAGTCCCGGCCAAACCGGGAACCTAAAAGCCATTCTCGACCGTCGCCTCACGGCTTTTCGGGCAACCCTCGACGAAGGTCCCGGGGAAAAAGACTCCGAACAGGAGTCGTTTCGGAAGGAAGGCGACATGGTGGCCAAGGCCGGGAGACTCATTCGCGGAGGGGGCTTGCGGGATGAGCTGAAGGACATCCTGGACGAAGGGCAGCTGGCCGCTTTTGATCAAAAAAAGGCAAAGGAAGAGCAGGCCCAAATCGAATCCCATGCCTTGGTCGAGTTGTCGAAGATCAGTCCGATCCTCGGCTTGAGCGAGGAGCAGAAGGACCGCACCTTTGGACTTTTGCAGCAATCATCAGCCGCGACCCTGCAAGCTGACCAGGACCAACGAGCCTTCCTGGCCCTTCAGAAGAACCAGACTCCGACCAGCATGGACCTCACCGATCCGGGAGATCTGAACTTGCTCGAAGAGATCTTTGGCGGCGGGTCCGATTTGACTCCGGACTCGCCGGCCTTTCGGGAGCGCCTCGTAGAGGAGGTCGGGAGCCGAATCAACGAAGCGGTATCCAGGCTCGCTCCCGTTCTCGACGAAGCCCAACAAGAGCGATACCGCGACTACCTTGTCCAGGGAAGTCTCCTCGGTAACTTTGGCATCGAACTCCCCACTCAACCTCAAGAATGAAAACCCTGCTCTCTTCCTGCCTCCTGGCCATCCTCCTGCTCCCTTCCTGCCAGAACGAACAACCCCGCCCGGTGGACCAGGGAGCCACTTTGCCCCTTCCGGGCGACATCGAACTGGGCCATGGCTACGTCAAACGAAACGGCACCATTCACTATCTCGGAGGTGGCCAAACCGGGGTTGGCGAAAATGCCACCCGGATTGACACTCCCTCCGAGTTCACCCTGAAAGGCTTTGAGGATGCCGGGATCAAGGACGTGCAAACCTGCGAAGGCCTCGACGTCGAGAGCTTCAAACCCCTCTCCCCCACCTACTCCCGCGACAAGAATCGGGTCTACTTCAAGCTCGATAGTCCGGGAGTCTTTCTCGTCATGGTGCTGCCCCAAGCCGATCCATCATCCTTTGAGGTGCTCGCCATGACACTGGCCCGGGACAAGAACCACGTTTGGTATTACCAGGAGATCCAACCCGGCGCCGATCCCGCCCACCTCCGGGTCCTCGACGACGGCTCCGCCTTCAAGGACCTCGACTCGGTGCACTATCAATACAGCACCATCAAGGGTGCTGATGCGAAAAGTTTCGTACATCTTGCCTCGGGATACTACCGCGACTCCCGGCGGGCCTACTGGGGACCGGACCCGGTCAAGCAGGCCGATCCCGCCAGCTTTGAAGTGCTGGGAGACTCCTTCCTGGCCCGGGACCGCAATCACGTCTTCCGCAGTGGACAGATCCTGCCTGGCATTGACACCGCTTCAGTAGAACTCCACCTGCATCACCCGGCAGGATACCAGATCTACTCCGACAAGAACGGTCTTTATGTAAACGAAAAGTCCTTCCCGCGTTGGAAGCCCGGCAAAGTCCGCGTCAGCGATTCACTCACCGTCATGACAATCGACCGGGTTTATCTCGTCGATCCCTACCAAGGGGCCCCAGTGACCGTGTTCAAGGACGATGGAAGGGTCACCGCCGAAACCTTTGCCTACTCACAAAAAGGGAAAGCGGCGGGGATCATCAGCGCCGAAATCCGTGCCGACCGATTGGGAGAGGTCACGACCGCTCCAATCGAGGGCGGAGGTCCTGCTCCCTCCATCCCCGCCTGGCAGCTCGACATCTTCAAGCGATCCGATCTCGTCGATCGCCTGATCAAAGCGGCCCGCTTGATCCAGTGAACCCGATTCGGGCAAAAGCCCTCAACATCCCATGCCCATGAAACCGCAGGTCACCATTTCTCTCGCCACCCTCCTTCTCCTTAGCGCCATCTTCATTACCTACTCCAGAAATTCCCGCGATAAGAGCCAAGCGACCGTCTCGGGAGAGACCAAAACACCCAACTCTTCTTCTCCGTCGACCGGCGCTGATGCCGGGGCTGCTCCCGGTTCACGGGCCCCACGCCCGGTAGTTGATGAGAGGGTCAGGCAGGAACAAGAGAAGCTGGCTGCACAATGGATAGTCGAGGCTGGCAAGGGATTCTCCCGAACCCAAAAAGCTCTCGAAATCGACCTGGGTCTCTCCTCTGATCAAAAGAAGCAACTGGACCAAGTCTTCGCCAGGAGGTCGGAAACCTTGTCCGAACTGCTCTCCTCGATGGCGACCGGTGACCACGGGGACGGAAAGGCACTCATTGCGGAAATCTGCGCGCTCATCCGGAACAAAGACCTTCGGGAGGATCTCACCGGAATTCTCACCGCAGAGCAGCTGGAGGCCTTCGATGCCCGCGAGCAAAAGAAGACGGGAGATACCGTCGAGGCCCACGCCTATCGCGACCTGGCCGCGCTCAACGAACTGGTGACCTTGACACCCGCTCAGAAGAATCAGGCTCTCCCGGTCTTCATCGACCAGGCCTCCACCCGTTACGAGGAGGAGGCCGATGCCCGCGCCTTCATGTCGCTCACATATGGGCCCTTGGCCGCTACCATGGATTCGTCCTATATCCGGGGACTTTCCAATCTCCTGACGATGGACGGCGGCCTGTCGGGTGACTTTGAATACGGTAGCCAAGACCATCAAAATCAGATTGCCCAACAGGAAGCTGAGCGAATCGACGGGGTGATTGAAAGACTGGGCGAGGTCCTCGACGACGACCAGCTCGCGAGATACCGCGAACATCTCGAGTCATCTCCTCCCAAGTAAAATCATCAGACCATCGAAACAACGCCCTCCGCTCCGTCTTAAAAGACCATTTTTCATTTTCATTTTAAAAGACCATTTTAAAAGACCATTTTAAAAGACCATTTTAAAAGACCATTTTAAAAGACCATTTTAAAAGACCATTTTAAAAGACCATTTTAAAAGACAGACAAATAACAGAGAATCCCGC
>JAUIGV010000079.1 GCA_030432565.1 Verrucomicrobiia bacterium
CTGCTAGCGAGCCAGATTGCACTTTGGTTGATCTTGGCCCCGCGGGCACTTCCAGTCTTATTGGCTGATTTTGGTTTTTGCGTAACCCGGCGCCGCTCTCGGAAGGATGAGACCTCAAAGAAAAGAGTCTTGCTCTATGGGGCTGGCGCGGTCGGGGCGCATTTGATTGACTTCCTAAAGGTCGGGGGGAGTGAACAGATTTCGAAGTTTCAAATTGTCGGTTTACTGGATGAACATCGAAGTTTTCGCGGGAAAACCTTTCGATGTTTGCCCGTTTTTGGCGGGCTCGACCAGTTGGGAAGGCTCAAAGAAAAAGAGGGCCTCGAGGGTCTGGTCGTGACCATCAAGGATCTTCCGGATGAGCAGTGGGCGAAGCTGCTCGATGAAACGAAAGCCCACGGCTTAAAGCTCTATCGATGGAATGTCGCTCAGGACTTTGATCGAGTTGAGGAAGTTCCAAAGGGTGGGGCGCAGGTTCTTCATTGAGCTCGAATCCTAAAGATGGAAAGAAGAGGGGATCTACCGGGTGGGACCTCGCAATTCTCAAACTTGAGAAGGGCCTTCTTTTGGGTATCTTATCAGAAGTGAACCACCTTCAATCACGACCGAACCGCCTTGCTTTCTTGGCGACCTTTTTCTGGTCGATCGCAATTTGCACGCCAGTGGGAGCCGCTGAGGTGACGCTTGGTCATCTTGTCCAAGAATACGATGGGACAGTGAAGACTCCCAGCGTGTCGACAGATCCACCTGGATTGGAGGTGTCACTTGAGTTTTTCCCACGGAGTCAGGCTGAAGAAATCTACCGGCGAGCTCCCCTCGTGCCCCAACCTTCTCATCCCAGTTACGGGCTGGATGGGAAAAGTGATCAGGCTCTGGGTGATGTCTTTAATCTAGGAGGTGCGAACCGACGTCTCGAATCGGTTGAGGCAGTTCTGGTGAATTGGGCCCGGGCCTCTGCTTTTCCAGATCTCGCTGCAGTCAATCCCGAGGGGTATCTTCATCCTCTGACTCTGACGGTCTATCGGGTGATTCGTGAGGATCTGTTTCTTCTCGCCGAGATAACCGAGGAATTCCTGATTCCCTGGAGGCCAGAGACCCTCGATGATGGTGGCGAGTACCCCTATGGCGGCCTCGCCTATCGCGCCCGCTTTGCATTTCGTGAGGAGGTAAATGTGAGCGGGAAGCTCGCGATCTTAATTTCTTACAACACCTCCAATGGCGGGCGGGAGCCCTTGGGCGTTCCGGGCCCTTATGACGCACTGAATGTCGCCTTGTCTGATCTTGCGGTAGCCGTGGGGAGTGATGATGATCCCACCCGTATGGTTCGGGACTTGGGCGATCTTGTGCAATCAACGGCCTTTGGAAGGCTCGCTCCCATGTTTGTGGTCCGTGCCTTTCCGGCGGAACCTGATCCCGGGACCCCGATTGATGCCGGAGGCTATCTTGTGAAGGCTATCGTTGATGGTGGCGCGCCTGCCGACGAGATTTATGAAAACTTTGAGATTACTCCACAGCAAGTTGAGCTTAATTTACTAGGAGTGCGCCAGCCAGCGGATGGTTCTCCCAGGGCAATCGAGGTTGCCGGGATTCCGGAGGGAGCTTCGGTCGAAGTGGTCTTTGCCAAGCGCGATGATCTCCCAGTGGAGCGGGGGCTCTATCCCTTCTTCGTGCGCTTGAGTGGGGGGAACGTTTCTGGTTTCCGGTCCGGTGTCATGCGGCTGGGATACTCTTTTGAGTCCTGGGCGAGTGAAAAAATTTCTTCTTCCGGGGAGCGGGGTCGCGATGACGACCCGGATGGTGACGGCATTGGAAATTTTCACGAATACCTCTCGGCCAGTGATCCGGTTGATGTTGCTGATTTTCGGGAAGACCTAATGACGCTGATTCAGGGGAGCGAGGCGCTAGTTCTCGAGTTCGTTCGGAACAACGAAGCGACCGATGTGATTTATACTTTGGAAGGGAGTGAAGGTCTTGGACCAGCCGCGGTTTGGTTGGCTCTTCCAGTCTCATCAGAGAACACCAATCCCTTTGTCGATCATGAGACCATCGCAGTCCCTCTGAATTCACCGACGGGTGCGAAACGTTTTTTTCGGCTCCGTTGTGAAACAGTGGCAGCCCCATGATTGAGGGCGGTCTCGAGGTGTGAAAGTTGACTCTCTCTTCTGAATTGTATTGGCTTCAGCAATGATGAGCTTCTCCGAACGAACGAGTGGCGAGGCTTCGCCTCCCCGCGTTGGTTTACTTTTGATCGGGACGATTTTCTTGGTGGTCTTGGGAGCGTCCGCCCCTTGGCATCTCAGATTGGGCATGGCCCTTCTCCCTTTGGGGCTCTTGATGGTGTTTGCCTCCCGCGCGGTCTGTTTATCCCGACACTCCTTGTTTCTAGGATGCGGAATGGTTCTTCTCAGTTTGGGGGCTTTTTTACCCGCAGATCTCATCGGGCGACCTGGCTGGCGAGAGGAACTGGAAACTCTTGGGGTGGAAACCGGAAAGCTGAACGTCATCCAATGGCAGATGGCCCTGGAATATCATGCGGTTTATTTGTGCCTGGCTTTTGCCGCGTTCTGGATTTTAGGGCTGCGCTTTTCGGCGCGCGCCACCTCGCAATTGGTTATGACGTTTGTTATGGCGGTGGCTCTCTATGCGATCATCGCAAAGATTTCCGAAAATCAGTTAGCGCTCAATCGAGGAGGGGAGACTTATGGTTTTTTCCCCAATCGAAATCATAACAGTAATTTTCTCAGCCTCGGATTTGTCTGTGGGCTCGGGGCTTTTTTCCAAGCGATCCGCTCCAAGCAATTCGTCCGGATGGCCATCTTGTTGATTTCCAACGGCGTGATCCTTTGGGCCATCTTTAGTTGGAACATGAGCCGATCGGGAATCGTCTTGTGTCTTCTCGGGCCGTGTGTGTGGTTTCTTGGTTTGGGGTGGCGGTATTTTGGAAAAAATGAGCTCAAGGCCTTCGCTTTAGTTGCGCTGCTGGGAGTTGGCGTCTTCCTCCTCAACCAATTTGTCGTCAAGGAACGGATTTCTGGCACCGTCGAAAAAATCGAGGAGGCGTTAGGCGAAGAAGATGCCGCCGATGAGGAGGAACAAGTCGCTTCCCTTGACGATGTCGATTTTAGGGTTCCGATCGCTCGGGATACTTTTCAGCTGATTGGGGGCTTTCCTTTGACTGGAGTGGGTTCGGGTCAGTTCCGTTGGGTCTTCCCGCAGTATCGCGATTTGACCGTCACGGCTCATACCTCCGTGGCGGCCCATCCAGAAAGTAGTTGGTATTGGCTGGCAGCGGAATGGGGGCTCCCCGCGGCTCTTTGTCTCTTGGTATTGGTGATTCTCATCTATGTGGGTGGGTATCGGAACATCCGGAAACGGGGCAATCGAGACCGTGCGCTCCGTTTTGGCTGCCTCGTCGCTTCGGCAATGGTTCCATTGCATTCCCTTTTTGATGTCCCGGCCCATCGCCCCTCGCTTTTGCTCGCGTCCCTCGTTCTCTTCGTGATCTCCCAGAACCACCAAGGCGCCCCGGAGCTCGCTCCCAAAAAATGGTCCCGGGCTCTTGGTGTGGTCGTCGGATTATGCCTAATCACAACTAGCGTTCTTTTCCTCGGAGCTACTTCCTTTGGTTGGAGAAAGCCTCTCATTGTGCAATCTGCTGAGGACCTGGCCGAGGGAGCGGAACTTTATAAGAAGATCAAAGAGGAGGCTAATCCGCTCAATCCACTCCAAAGTCTCCCGATGAGGAAAAAGGTCGTTGAAGTGGCGGGTCAAATGATGAGAGACGTCCCTCTCGATGGCCGGCTATACCGATTGCGGGGTCTTGCCTCGCTTCCGTTGGTTGATCGGAACG
>JAUIGV010000054.1 GCA_030432565.1 Verrucomicrobiia bacterium
TCCGACACCTATGAATGGCGCTTGGTTTTTTCCGATGACAGAACCTATCAAATCGGCCCAGTGGTGATTCCGGGTGCCGGTTTCACTCCTGACGTCGTTCCTGGCACCGGTGCAACGGAGCGTCTTCTCGAGGATGGCATCACCGCGACCAGCGGGACCGCGATTCGTTTCGATTCCTGGGGAAGGCCCCTGACTGATGGCGGGACTCTTCTTTTCTCGAATCAAACTATTACCCTGACTGCCGGTGATCAATCGCGGAGCATTACCATCCAGGCGCAAACAGGATTGATCCCATGAGATTGCGAGCTCACAAATCGAGACTCCGGCCCTTCTGTAATCGGCACGGCTTTACTCTGGTCGAGATTATCGCGACTCTCACGCTCTCCGCTGTATTGATTGCGATGATGCTCCCCCTGATTGGTTCCAGTCTCCGGGGCAGCAGACAGGCGCTTCTGGGTCTTCCGAAGACGCATAGTCTGCGCACTGAAATGGATGCCATCTGGCAAAGTTACCGCACGGCTGAGCCCACCGATCTTCCCGCCCTTTCAGCGGCAATCGCCACCTCTGCTGATTCAGCTCCCTATCAATTGATCGACAATGCTTGGGTTGATTTTGATGACAACGGAGTGGAATTCATTGCCCCGTCGGGGACAGAAAAAGTGTTGCGGGTCACCTTGGGCAATAGTGAAGGCGAACGTCTCACCTCCTACTTTTTTCCGATCCCTTAATCTCATGAAAATCAAGGCCCGAAATCGAGCCGGCTTCACGCTGATCGAAGTTGTCGCAGTCCTGGTTCTTGGTGGGATCACACTGGCATTTGGATCCATGTTGTTCGTGACATCAGTCGGGACCTTTGTTGACAGCAAAAATGCAGTTGAGGATTCCCAGAAGATCCAGGTCGCCATGAACCGCCTCGTCAAGGAGTTGACCTTTGCCGGCGAGGGCACCGTTGTCGTCACCAATGGCCGGACCCTACAGTGGATCTCCCGCCATCCCGATCGATTTGGTGAGCCGGCAACCGCTACATGGGATGGCGCAGACGGCTCGAGTCTCAAGCTATTTACGACGGGGCTACGAGGCTACGAGCTTCTCGACAATGTCCATGCCTTCGAAGTTTCCCTTACTGCAGATACAGTCACCATCACATTAAAATCCACACGAAGCGATGGGGTTGCCCACACCATGACCATCCATCCCCGCTATGATTTTTGACGATTCTCAGCCGAAGCGCTTCTTAATCAGGACACAGCTCCTCTTCAAAGCCATATGATGACCACAAATAAAATTGATTCAGGCCGCGCCCATAATGGTGCCCGGAAGGGAGGAGTCTTGGTTAGCGTGGTCGTTGTGATGTTGATTATGGGCGTCCTCGGTGTTTCGTTGGTCTCCTTTAACCGGACCTCGACCCATAGCTACCTCAGTGCCAATTCCGGTTCCCGCGCCTACTATTTGGCGGAATCAGGATTGCGCTATGCCCAAAAGGTCTACTGCGATGAGGGGTGGCTTCATGGGCGAAAACGCACCTTGTCCCTGCAGGCCGGAGATCAGGTTGATGTGATCCGGCTTGGCGACACATTCTGGGCGACCGCCGTCGTCGATATTGGCACGGCTAAAGAAGGGAGAGCCCGCGTCCCGATGGCTCTAAGTGCCTGTGGGACGAACCCTCCCGAGAACCCAAGACCCGTACTGATTGATGAATTTGCTGTTTTCGGAGATGTTGGAATTGCCTTGGGGAAGAACACTCTGATCGAGGGTGACGTTGCCATCACCAACGACGACGTCGCCATCAGAGGGGACGTGGATGGAAGCGTACTGGCCCGAAACGTTGTTTTGACAGGGCAGGGTTCGGTGACGGGAATTGAAGTATCCGGCGGGATCTATTCGTCGGGGACGGTGGATATCATCAGCGGGACGGTCTCAGGCGATATTCAATCGGCAAACGGGATCTCTGTGAGGAGTACGAGAAGTATCGTCAAAGGGTGGCTTTTTTCAAATGGAGCGATTGATCTGGGGGGAGGATCCACCGTTCTTGGCCACGTTCATTCTTGTGGAGCAGACGTGACGATCGGCGGAAATAATACGGTGATTGGAACCGCCGGCACCCCCATTGAGATTCGGACCACGGGTAATGTCTACATCAGTGGTTCGGCCAGGGTGACTGGGATCGTCTATGCTGGTGGAGACATCGAGATAAGCGGCTCTGCCAGAATTATTGGAGATGCCTACGCAGGTGGCACCATCAGCAAGGAAAGTAATATGATTACCGGGACGGCGCTGCAGAATTCTCCCACTTATTTGGAGCAGCCCATTTGTCCTTACCTGGCCAATCTGGAGGGTCTCGTTCTTCCGGACGCGTCTGAGTTCACAGCCGGGGGTGATGATGTCAATATACCGGGAGGTTCTTCGGATTCACCATCGAAACGCTATCTGACACCCGGCACCTACGGCCACGTTGATTCGCCAAACAATCCACAGGGATACACAAGCTTATTTCTTAACGCGGGAACAACAGGGCACGGGATTTACTATCTGGACAGTGCAACCTTTGGGAGTAAAACGGCGCTCCATCTCAATTTGTCGGGGACTTACGACATCAGGGTTTTTGTCGTAGGGGATGTTGACATCGGATCCTCGCTGGAAACCTTTGTTTCGACCGATGGCACAAACTATCTCCCCATCAGTGACGTCGCAGTCGATCCTGAGCTCGCCGCCAGAGTATACTGGGAACCGCACGGGGACTTCGATCTCCAGTCGGGCGCGAAGTGGTTTGGATCTGTTTATACGCCTTTTGGGAATTTGAGTATTGGAAATTCCGGCCAATTGTTCGGGTCGTATTACAGCGGGGACGGGCACGATATCATCGCCAGTACGATCGTTCACGTACCGCCCAATTACTTTTCCGAGCAATAACCAGCCATGTTTGGCTGGGGTGATTTGCAGCTGCTGAAAAACAGCATGATCAAGACATTCCATCCGGGAACTAAGAAAATTATTGCCGATCGGTTTCATGCGTAGTCCAAAATTTTTATGAAGAACGTGGAAAGCCTTGTTGCTCTTCCCATGTGGTCTGTGATGGCATTTTTGGTTGGCGCCACCATTGGTTCCTTTCTCAACGTGGTAATCTATCGGGTTCCGCTGGGTTTGGGAGTCTCCGACCCGAAGCGGTCATTCTGCCCGCATTGCAAGAAGGATATCCCGTGGTACCGGAACCTTCCGATGCTGACCTGGCTGTTGCAGCGGGGAAAGTGTGCCGAGTGTTCCGCGCCGATTGCTTTCCGCTATTTTTTTGTAGAAGCCGTCACTGCTGTCCTTTTCCTGGCCGCGTGGTTGCTGTTGCCGACTCCGTTTCCGGCTGCCTTCTTTGTGATGGTGCTCTGCGTGCTACTGGTGGTGATTTCGTTCATTGATGCGGAGCACATGATCATCCCGATGAACTTCGTCTTCGCCGGATTGGTGATTGGTTTGGCTGGCGGAATTTTGGCTCCAGCATTGGTGTTCATAGGGGGGCCTGTCCCGGAGGTGCCAAGTTGGGCGGGGGCAGGACAGTCCTTTCTTGGAATTGTTGTCGGGTGGAGCGGCTTGGGACTGGTGGTTTTAGTCGGGAAGTTTTTCTTCGGAGAACGCCGGATGAGTTTTGACGAGCAGGCTGAATCCTGGAAGTTGCGGGAGCCGGAAAACGATAGGGAGGAACTGCGCTTTGTGTTGGGTGGTGAAGAACTTGAATGGAGCGAGGTGTTTTATCGAAAGAAGGACCGAATCGAGATTGACGGCCACGAGATCCTGCTGGACGGCCGGATGACCAGGGCCGAGCGAGTCGTGATTTTTGACGACAGGATCATGCTTGATGAGGAGGAGCGTATGATTGCGGAAATCGACTCCTTGGAGGGGAAGGCCAAGCTGGTGATTATTCCACGGGAGGCCATGGGCGGTGGCGATCCTCCACTCCTTGGGATGATCGGTGCGTTTGTAGGATGGCAGGGTGTCCTATTTGCTCTCTTCGCCTCTTCGGTCTATGCCTTGATCGCAGCGCTATTAGGGAGAGTTGGTTTCGGACGGCCATTGCCGTTTGGTCCGTTTTTGGCTCTGGGTGGTTTGACCTGGATATTTGGCGGTTGGCAGCTGTGGGAGATGTACTTTGCATACGCTCTCGGCAAGTAGGCGCTCATGGTCAATTTTTGTCATTCCGGAATATGGGAACCGGACTCCAGATATGGGATTTAATTTAAAATCTTAAAATCGTATTTAAAAATATAATAAACCTGAATTTTTTAATACAAAAAATCATAATTTTAAAATGAAATATTTTATTGTGCTTTAAAGTGCATAAGCCAAAAATCCTATTGCTACACCACCCTTATATCTCTGTCGTCCAGCGGGCGGCACCATAGGCCAAAGCTTAAAAACTATTAATAAATTCAAGAAATGATCAATTACACTTCCTGCAATGGCGGAGCAACCCGGCTGAATCGAAAAGGCTCTTTTTCAACAATCTTGTTAACAGTGGCCGCAATGGGCCCGCTCATGGCTCAGACAAATGTCCTCCAGGATGGTGGATTTGAAATCGGGCTGACCAGCGGTTCTGACACTTTTGTGACGCAAGCGGCTTATGGAGCGTGGACTGTTCCCGAGGGGCAGGTTTCATTGATAGGGATGCCATTTGCTGGTCTGCCTGTTTTTGAGGGAGCCGAAGCCGTCGTCTTGGAGACTGGTTGTGTAGAGCAGTCTTTTCCAACGACGATTGGAACGGAATACGATCTTTCTCTCGCTGTCATCGGCTGGGCCGGACAATCGGGACAAGTAAAGGTCACCATATCCAACGCAAATCAGACCGATCTCACTGTGGAGTATTCCGCCGGGAACAATACATGGGGCGTTGGTGCTGATTCTTTCATCGCCAGCGGGACAGAAACGACCATCAAGATCGAGCCGTTAAGCTTTCTGCCATCCATTGATGATGTCAGCATTTCCGCTTTCGCCCTTCCTGATGCCGACGAAGATGGCTTAACCGATGAAGACGAGGCTGTTTTGGGAACTGATCCTAACGATCCTGACAGTGATGATGACGGTATTGAAGACGGTGAAGAGGTGAACACCCACAACACCGACCCCCTGAACCCCGATACTGATGGTGATGGGCTCAAGGATGGCGAGGAGCTCGACCTGCTGACAAATCCGGCTCTCGCAGACAGCGATGGTGACGGCCTGAACGATGGTCTGGAGGTGGCGTGCGGAACCGACCCCACCACCCCCGAAGTGGTCGGCGATGTGATTGAGGATAGTTTGCGTAATCTTGCCAGAGACATCATCGGAGCTCCTGCCTCGCCAACGGACTGTTTCAGTACCCGCAAAGGGAAAGCATCCAAGGGGCGCCGAAAAGCTCTGAGCAACAAAGTCCGGGCCGTTGCCAACAAGGTGGCGGAAGGAGACCTCGCAGATGCCCGTGAGAAGTTGGTCAAGGACGTACGCAAGAAGGCCGAAAGGTGGTTGAAGTCCTGTGGGGTGACGGGCGGCGAACAAGAGGCCCTGTTGGAGGAAATTGATTGCATCATTGCGCAGCTCGACGCGGCCCTTCTCCTCTAGGTGCATTTCGCTTTGAAAACAAAAATGTGCTCATCATTCACGCCTGCGTGATGATGGGCGCCAGCGATTTCGTTTTGTCATGACAACCCGGGAAGGTTATCCCCTGAAAGTCTCCTGGAGGACATTTGCTCTTCTCGTGCTGGTGCTTGGATGTGGGATTGTGATAGGGCGATTTTCAGCAGCGGATTCTTTCGGGACGGCTGGGGATGATCAAACTATTCGAAGCGGGAAATCGGAATACGGTTGGTCATCTGCGTATTCGAAAACGCCAGCGGGGCGGCAGGCCGGCGCGTCAGGCAACGGTGCCTTGGAACTCCGGCAATCTTTGGATGATCCCGATCCCGTGGGAGGGATTCAGCGCTTTACCTCGATTCTTCAAACGATCACAGCAAGCGAGCTCCCCGAAGCAGCCAAGTCCCTGTGGAGCAAGCCTGGAGATTCGCGTGAGCTGAATGAGCGTAAGCGTTTGCTGGGATATCGTTGGGGGCAACTTTCGGGCAGCCAGGCGGTCAAATTTGCCCAGGCCCAGACCGGACAGGGGAAAGTGACCGCAATTTCTGCCGCATTGGCCGGATGGTCGAGCGTGGACCCTCTAGCGGCCAAGCAATGGATTGATGGGCAGGTCGATCCTCGAATCCGTCATCTCTATGACATAGCCTTGGTCGATGGCTGGGCCCGCCATGACTTGCCGGGGGTTACCAGGCATGTTTTGAGTCTGACTGATCAGTTGGGAAATGAGCGGATGATGGAGATCGTGGCGGGCGAGCAGGTGCGCCAGAATCCGGCCGAAGCAGGCACTTGGGCGCTTGAATTGCCGGAGGGAACCTTGAGGAAAACCGCGATCGAGGAAGTCGCGGCGCGTTGGGCGTGGGCAGATCCATCCTCCGCCCTGGATTGGGTTGGAAAGCTTTCCGGGGACGATGTAATGCCCGGCACGATGAGTTTGGTGATGGGAACGTGGGCTCGCGCTGATCCCGCTTCCGCTGGAGACTATCTCAACAAACTATCGGAAGGTCTGGTCAAGGATCATGCGATCAAGTCATACAGTGCGACCGCCGCGGTAGAGAATCCTGCTGCCGGAGCGGAGTGGGCAGCCTCCATCTCCGATTCGGCTCTGCGAGAGGCGACTCTTGTCCCAATGCTGCGCATCTGGCTGGACCGGGATCGTGAATCAGCGCTCAACTGGCTGCCTCAAAGCGGGCTCTCCGAGGAAGCCCGGAAACAATTGCAGCTCTAGTCAAAAAATTATCCATCTAGTCCAGCCAGGGTCCCGGTTCCACTGGCGAACGAATCGGCTTCAAGGCCGAGGTGTTGGAGGTGGGAAACGAAGAGGTTTGCCAATGGCGGGGTCTTGTTGTCTTCGGGATTGAAAGCGAGGTGTTGACCGTGTTTGAAACGTCCACCGGCGGCGATGACGGGGAGGTTGCTGTTGTTATGGCTGGAGGCGTTGCCGAGGTTGGATCCGCTGAAGATCGCGGTTTGATCGAGGAGGGTGTGGTCGCCTTCCTTGACCTCTTCAAGGCGTGACATGAACTTGGCAAAGAGGCGCATTTCCTCGAGTTCGATCAGTGCGAGCTTTTCGATCTTCTTTTCGTCGCGTCCGTGGTGGCTGAGATTGTGCCAGTCTTCGTCGACTCCTTTGAGGGTCGGGACGTAGTTGCCGCCCGCTCCGCAGAAGGTGATGAGGCGGGTTGAGTCGGTGCGGAAGGCGAGAAAGATGAGATCATACATGAGCTCCATGTTACTGACGAAGTCGGCGCGGTCTTCGACATCGCTGACGGGTTCGCGGTCGACCTTGGGCTTGGGGAGGTGGGCCCACTTTTCCTGAATGACGAGGCGCTTTTCGAGTTCACGGACGCTGGTGAGATACTGGTCGAGGGTCTGGTGGTCTTCGCGGCCGAGCTTGCGGGAGACGTCGGCGGTTTGCTCACGTACGAGATCCATAATACTTTGGCCGTCTTCGATCTGGCGCAGGCGGGCCGCTTTTTGTTCGGCGTTGCCTTCAAGGAAAAGTTTGGCAAAGAGGCGGGAGGGTCGGGTCTCGGGCGGGATGCGCACACCGGAGCGGGTGTAGCTAAGGCCGGTGTTGTTGGCGGAGAGGGAGAGCGAGGGAACGCGGGTGAGGTGGCCCATGCGCTCGGCAGCGTATTGATCGACCGAGATGGTGTTTTTGAAGCTGGGCTGTCCGGGATGAGGGGCGCCAGTGAGGTAGCTTTTTTCGGCGGAGTGGCCACCGTCGACATCGGGGTGCATGAGGCCGGAGATCACCGTGAATTTTTTGCGGTGGGCCTGGAGAGGTTCGAGGTAGGGGGTGACTTCGTAGTCGCGTCCGGACTTCTTCGGAAAGAGAAGCGGGGTGTGGATGCCGAGGGGGGAGCAGATCGAAAGCATGCGCCGGATGTCGGGTTCCTTCTCTTGAACCGTCGCCCGCAGGGAGGTCGGGAGCATGGAGTTGAGGAGGGGGAGTCCGAGGCTGATGCCGGATGACCGGAGGAAGGTGCGGCGGTGCATGATGCTAAGGATAAAGGTTGAGTAGCTTGATTTGGGAATTAGTCGAAAGCGAGAGCTTTCGGCTGCGGGCCTAGCGGCGGAGGAACATGTCGGTTTCGATGACAGCGTGGATCATGGATCTCAGGCCGGGGGCGGTTTTTGATTTTTGGACGACGGCCTCGAGGGAGGGACGGTCGGCGAGGGTGAAGGGACGACCGCTGGCATAGATGAGGAGTTTTTGGGCCAGCGAGCGGGTAATGAGATCTTGGTCCTGGAGGATGATTCTGCGGAACTCCTTGAAGGTTTGGAAGCTCGTGCCGTCTTTGAAGGTGCCGTGTTGTTCGACGTCGGGTCCGATGGTGTAGGGTTCGCGTTTGGAGATTTTTTTGCCTTCGCCGAGAGAGCGGTAGAAGGTTCTTTCGCCGCCAATGGGGTTGAAGATTTCGAGCGCGAAGCCGGGGGGATCAATGTGATCGTGGCAGCGGGCGCAGGATTCGTCGGCGCTGTGCTTGGCGAGTTGGTCGCGGATGGAGATGGCGCCGCGGATGTCGGGCTCGACGGCGGGGATGCCGGGGGGCGGGGGAGGGACGGGTTTGGAAAAGATTTGATCGAGGATCCAGACTCCCCGCAGGACGGGCGAGGTGTTGGTGCCATTGGCGGTCACTTTGAGAATGCTGGCCTGGGTGAAGAGGCCGCCGCGGATGGAGTCGTCGGGGATTTTCACGACTTTGGAATGTTCGTGTCCCTCGACTCCAGGGATGCCGTAGTGACGGGCGAGGCGTTCGTTGAGGACGGTGAAATCGGAGTCGATGAAGTTGGAGACGGAAAGGTCGTTTTCGAGGAGGTGGCGGAAGAAGCCTTCGGTTTCCCGGACCATCGACTCCTGGAGCATGGGGTCGAATTCGGGAAAGAGTTTTTTGGAAGGCGAGGTGAATTCGATCTCGCGAAGGCCGAGCCATTGACCGGTGAAGTTTTTGAGGAAGCGTTCGCGTTTGGGATCGTTGAGCATGCGTTCGACCTGGGTGTGGCGGACCCTGGGGTCGGAGAGTTTGCCGGCAGCGGCGAGGTCAAGGAGCTCTTGGTCGGGCATGGAGGACCACAGGAAATAGGAGAGCTTGGAGGCGAGGGTGTAGTCGTCGGGTTCTTCCTCGCGGTTCAGGAGGAGGAACCGGGGTGAGCAGAGGACGGCGGTGACGCCGGAGCGGACGGCTTGTTCGAAGGTGCGGCCTTTGGCGAGGCGATCGAGAGTGAGCTTGACGAAGGGGTCGGCGGCTTCTTGTGAGACAGGGCGTCGGAAGGCGCGGGGAATGAGGTCGCGGATGATGCGTTCGGCATCGGCCTCTGGTGTGGACGAGATTACGTTGTGAAGTTTGACGCCCTTGCGGTGGCGCATCCAGATCGGGGAGCCGGGTTCGAGGGTGATGGAGTCCGGATTGCCGAAGAGGGATTTTTGGGCTGTGGAGGGAAAGTCCTGATCAAGGGGGCCGTGGGTTTCGACCCAAACG
This sequence comes from Verrucomicrobiia bacterium, assembly GCA_030432565.1. GTDB lineage: Bacteria > Verrucomicrobiota > Verrucomicrobiia > Verrucomicrobiales > Akkermansiaceae > SW10. The sequence goes on from JAUIGV010000054.1 coordinate 9,576, forward strand.
ATGCCGATGCCGGGTTGCTTTTCGTGCTTGTCGCGCCAAGTGACGTGGTCGGGGTAGACCCATGGGACGATGTGGAGGGTTTCGCCTTCTTTGAGAAAGGTTTCGAATTCGATGATGCGGGGTTTTTCGGGAGTGCCGGTCACGTCGAACATGCCCATGAAGCGGCGTTTGCCGGGACCGAAAAGCGGACCGGCATAAATCGCGGTGGCGAGGGTGCGGTCGCCGGGGTCGTGCGGCCAAACGGCGAGGCGGCAGCGGTAGTCGCCGTCTTCGATGGGATGCACTTCATCGATGCGGACGGGCGGCCATCCGGGGGTGAACTTGACGAAGGAGTCGTGGGCCTTGATGACGCCGCCTTTCTTTTTGGCGAAGGAATCTTGGTTGTCTTTATTGTCGGCGACCTTGGTGCGGCGGGTTTTGGCGGCGAGGGGAGGAATGCGGCGGATGGTTGACTCGAAGGCTACGTCGGCCGCCTCGAGGTAGCGTTCCATGAGAATGGAGGAGAGGCTGAGGCCGTCCGCGACGTTGTCGAAGCCCTGCACTTTTCCGTCCTCGGGCAGGAGTTCGCCGAGGGGAGTGTCGATGCCGAGGAGGTCGCGCACGGTGTTTTCGTATTCGATACGATTGAGTCGGCGAAGTGCGATGGGGGGGTCGGCTTTTTGGAGGAGGGAGGCGGTGAGGGTGGCGATGGTTTTCTTAAGATCGGCGGGAGCGGGACGGGGTTCTTTTTTGGGAGGCATATCACCGTTTTCGAGGACTTCGAGGACGAGGTTCCAGTCATCGGAATCGGGCGCGAGAGTATCGAGCCGAAGGTCGCCCTTTTGTTTTTCGGGGCCGTGGCACTTGAAGCAGTGGTCTTTGAAGAAGCTCTCGTTGGCTCCCGCGATGGTGAGGGAGGTGAGGAGAACGAGAAGAGCGCGGACGCGGGGCATGGGAAGATTACTGGAGGAGATTCGAAATCCGTTCAATTCCGGAGTGGATTATGATAAGTGAATCAATGATGAGAATTGCAATATTATCAGCTTGTTTGGTCCTGCCGGGGTTCGCTTTGCCGGAGGCGGTGTTTGAGGCGCAGGTGATCGATGACAAGATCACGGTGGGTTACGGGCTGGCGGTGGCGGATGTGGACGGGGATGGGAAGGTGGACATTTTGTTGGCGGATTCGGATCGGACAGTGGCGTATCGGGGGCCGGATTGGAAGATGCGTGAGTTGACCGGGAAGTTGACACCAAAGGATCATGTCTGCATTTGCGCGAAGGATCTGGATGGTGACAAGAAGGCGGAGATTGCGGTGGGGGCGGAGTGGAATCCCGGCGATACCAAAAACAGTGGTGCGGTGTTTTCGTTGAATGGCTCGGCGGATTGTTTTGCAACGCGGGAGGCGACGGGATTGCATCGAGAGCCCACGGTGCACCGGATGCATTGGGTGGCGGAGAAGGGCGGCAAGAATTTTCTCGCGGTGCTTCCGCTGCATGGACCGGGGAATGTGAAAGGGGAAGGAGAGGGAATCAACTTTTTGGGGTATCGGCCGGAGGAGGACTGGAAGACCTTTTTAATCCACAAGGGATTTCATCTGGCGCACAACTTTGATCCGGTGAAGTGGGATGATTCGGGGAATGAGAGTATTTTGGTGGCGTGCAAGGAAGGGGTGCATTTGCTCTATCCGGGAGGAAAGGAAAAGTGGACGGCACGTCAAATGACGAAGGAGGGTGCGGGGGAGGTGCGTCTTGGGAAGCTACCGAACGGGAAGCGATTTATCACCTCGATCGAACCGATGCACGGTAACGAGGTTGTGATTAATCCCGAGGCGAAGAACGGGCTTTGGTCTCAGAAGCGGGTGGTGATTGATGATGGTCTGAATCAGGGCCATGCGCTGGTCACGGGAGATTTTTTGGGGCTGGGATATGATCAGGTGGTGGCGGGATGGCGCCAGAAATCGGGTGAAGGGAAGAAGGTGGGAATTCGTTTCTATGTGCCGGTGAATGAGGATGGGAGCGAGTGGAAGCTGCATGCGGTCATTGATGATAACACAATGGCGTGCGAGGATATGAAGGCAGCTGATCTGGATGGCGACGGAGATCTTGATCTGGTGGCTGCGGGACGGGCGACGAGGAACGTCGTCATCTACTGGAATAAAAGCACAGGGGTGTCAAAATGATGACAAGCCGATTCATTTTTCATCGTATCCCTGTTTCGAACTATGAAACGTCGTAACCTTCTTCGATCTTCGGCCTTTGCGGGCACTTACTCTCTTCTTTCTCCATTTGCCAGGGCGGCGGGTGCCAATGGCGAACTGCGCGTGGTGGTGATCGGAGTCAAAGGGCGCGGCTCGAGCCACATCAATGCAGTCATTTCCCACAAAAAAGCCCGACTTGTGGGTTTGTGTGACATCGATTCCGACCAACTGGATCGCCGGGTGACCGAGATGGAAAAGCGTCACAAGATTACGGGCCTGAAAACCTATTCGGATTACCGGAAGGTTTGTGAGGACAAGGATGTCGATGCGGTTTGTATCGCGACGACGAACCATACCCACACCGTGATCGCCTTGACTGCGGCAGCGAATGGCAAGCATGCCTATACCGAGAAACCGGTCTCCCACAATGTCTGGGAAGGCCAGAAGCTGGCCGATGGGCAGGCCAAGTATGGCACGGTGATTCAGCATGGATTTCAGCGGCGTTCCGAAACGTGTTGGGCCGAGGCTTTTGCGTGGATGAAAGAGGGGAACCTTGGCAAGCTGACCTTGGCGAGAGGGTTTTGCTACAAGCCGCGCAAGTCGATCGGGAAGGTCGAGGCTCCGGTCGCGCCTCCGAAGACGGTGGATTACGATCTCTGGTCCGGGCCGCGAAAGGTCCTGCCGGTTCGCCGCAAACAATTTCACTACGATTGGCACTGGCAGTCACCCTATGGCAACGGAGATCTTGGCAACCAGGGGCCGCACCAGCTTGATGTGTGCCGTTGGGCTCTCGATGACCCCATGGAGCTTCCTCCCGCGATTCTAAGTATTGGGGGCCGCTACGGATACGATGACGACGGCGATACCGCCAATACGCAAATCCTCTACATTGATCAAAAACCGGCTCCGATTTTATTCGAAGTACGAGGTTTGCCAAAGAAAGATCTCGACTGGAAAAACGGGATGCCAAATTACCGCGGGGTGACGATTGGCAACGTGATCGAATATGAAGGCGGTTCGCTTTTGGGAGGTCACGGAGCCAGTTGCAAGGTGGTCGATAAGGACGGAAAGCTGGTTAAGGAATTCAAGGGCGGTCAGAATCACCTTCACAACTTCTTCGATGCTTGTCTGACCGGGAAACAGAACCCGATACACAATGCCGAGAATGGCCACCATTCAGCGGCTCTTGCCCATATCGGCGCTCATGCACTGTCACTCGGTAAGGAACTTCCGGCAGAGCAGATCAAGGCTTCCTTGAAGGAAAGGGCGCAGGTTGTCGACGCAGTTGATCGCATGATGGCTCATTTTGAAGCCAATGGCATCGGTGCGACCAAACCCGGGCTGGGAGCTCCATTGACCACTGACGGAAAGGCGTTCACCGGGGAATTCGGAGCAGCTGCAACCAAGCTTGATCGCGAGCATTATCGCGAAGGTCACACCCTGCCGAACGCGTGATGATCATTGGTCGCTCTGATAAAGAGCGGCCAATTCGTTGAGACTTTTTGCGGTGTAGAGCTTCCATCGGGAGTCCTGGTAGTTTCCGTTTCGGCAATCTTGTGAAATTGCGACGAGTGGTTCTTCCCGGTGGGTTTTGGCAATCCAGTTGAAAAACGCGGCGGTTTGCGACCCCCCTTCCTTGAATTTCCCTTTGTCAGGATTCTCGGCAATGTCTCCGCGCAGACGGGCATCCATGCCGGTTGCGATCCAAGCGGGCGAGGTAGCCGGATAGCTTTGAAGTTGCGGGATGAGGCGCCTGAGAACCCAGTCCTTCACCTGGGCCGCGGTGAGGTTACCCGGCTCGCCCGCTTTGATCTCAAAGGTGCGCGGGGTGTCGGGATAGTGGGCGGTGCCGAGCCGCCCGGCGAGTGGGAGCCAGTTCTCGAAGAAGACCTTTCGGGCGGTTTCGATTTCGTCGCGAAACTCAGGGTTCTTGCTAAAGTCGGCTTTGAAAGTGAGCTCGATTTTCTCTTTGTTGAACTGAAGTTCGACCTCCCTTTTCTCATCATGAACAGGGGCAAGGAGAGCGGGGGTCAGCTGGAGCTCTCCGAAAATCAGCGGCTCTTTCTGCGGCGCGGTGGCACGGATTCGAACAAAGCGGGTTCCGTCCGGGAGCTGAAGTTTTCCGGCTCCTTCGAAGAGTTTGGCCGGAGGGCCCCAGATTTTTCCGTCCTTTGATAGTTCGAGGATGCCGGATTCCAGGATGCCGACGGCAGTTCCGTTTTTCCCCGTATCCACAGTCACTTCGCCAGTGGCGGCCCATGGGAATTCAAAGGTGAGTTGGTCACCATCTTTGAGGCCGCCGACAGACCAGAAAAAGCTATCGGGTTTGCCGTCGAAAACAAGGGCCGGACCGTATCCTTCGCGGGCTTCGATTGTTGAAGTGATGATGGTGCCATGAACCGCTTTGTCGGCAGGTGGATCGTAAACGATGGAGGCATAGACTTTGCCGAGTCGATAGCGCTTGTCGAGCGAGTCGAGCCTGGTCCGAAATTCATCGTATTTCAAGTTGGAGGCGGGCAGCCAGGTGGCTTCGGCAAAAGCTGCGATCCTTGGAAAGACGAGGTATTGGAGCTTGGCGAATTCGTGAACGTAACGGGTGCGGAGGCTGGCTTGGGAAAGTGGTGCCGGTTGCCATTGGTAGACTTTGCTGACAGGGTTAAATCCTTCTTCTGCTTCGAGCTTGGCGGCGAGGAGGAGTTCGGCTTCCTTGGGCCGTGAGTAGACCGAGAAGTCGGTGGTTTTGATGTCTTCCGAGAGCAGAAGTTTCTTCCCGTGTTTGGCGATGACTTCTCCGAGGGAGTCGTGGAATGCCGATGAGTTGCCCTGGATCCGGATATTTTCCGCAGGGAAGAGTCCGGCGACTTCAGCGAAGAGTTCGTCGAGGAATTTGAGAGTGGATTCATTCTGAAGGACGCTGACTTTCCGCTTCTCCCAGGTATTGGCGACCTTGAGGGGTGACGCACCGAGCTCTGGATAAGAGGCGATCAATGAAGTCGCTCCGGTCGTGAAGGTGAAGGTCGGGACGACGGTGATGGCACGGGAGCGAGCGTGCGAGATGAGTTCTTTGAGTTTTTCTTGAGGATAGTATCCGGCGTATTCGGTGGAGTCGCTCCCTCTGGGGTCGCCGAAAGGTGGAGTGGATGCGCGGACGCTCCCGACTTCGTGCAGCTTGGGATACTTCAGGCTCTCCATGCGCCATCCATGATCTCCGTTCAATTGGAGATGCAGTTCGTTGAGCTTGTGAAAGGAGAGCCAATCGATGAGCGATTTCAAGTCATCGGTCGGGAAGAGGTGGGCGCTGACATCGAGATGGAAGACGCGGCGTGGGTTTTCCGGCCAATCCTGAATGATCTGGGCAGGAATAAGTGCTCTCGGGAATGGTTTTTTGGCAACCGGGAGAAGTTGCGCCATCGTTTGAATTCCATGCATCAGGCCGGGCAGGTCGCTTCCCTGGATGGTGGCTCCCTCCGGGGAGATCTCGATTCGATAAAATTCCGCCTTCTCAAATTTCCCGAGGCTCAGCCGGATGGCGCGTTTGTAGCGCAGGCGACCCACTTGTTTAACAGTGCGAAAGCGGTGCACATAGCCGGTGGTTTTCTGGAGGGCGGCTGTAAGGACTTCGGCCTGTGCGGCCAAATTGGCAGGAGCGATGACCGCAGTTTGCACATCAACGACTAATTTTCCGGTTCCCGGAACGATTTCCCGGGGCATTGGAACCAGTGTTGCCTCTAAATATGAGGTTAAGGCGATGGTTAAAACGATGAAAAGTCGCATGCCGGAAAGATGGAGCGCGTTTTTATGCAGTGCAAGGCGACATCTGGAAAGACCGCTACGAATTGAACCGTAGGGACTCCACTCACTTGCATATGAAACGAATCTTCAGCGCCCTTCTCCTGACTGCTTTGCCTGCTTTGGCCGAACTGAAACTCCCACATCTCTTCTCGGACGGGATGGTATTACAACGGGACACCACTGCGCGGGTCTGGGGTTGGACCGAGCCGAATGCGCCGGTTAAGTTGAGTTTTGCCGGAGAAGACCATGGGACCCGGGCGGATCAGAACGGAGATTGGAAATTCGATCTCAAGGGGCTGAAGGCAAGCGCCAAGGGTAGCGAGCTTGTGGTAGAAGCCGCTGGCTCGAAAAAAGTGATCAAAGATGTCCTGGTGGGAGAAGTTTGGTTGGCCTCCGGGCAGTCGAACATGGAGTGGCGGGTTTCCGGCAGTGCAAATGCCAATGAGGAGGTGGCCAAGGCCAACGACCCTTTATTGCGGGTTTTTGTTTCGGCGAATGTCGCGGAGAGTCGCCCGCAGAAAGACTGGCAGGGAGATTGGAAGGCGACCCGGCCAGAGAACACCGGGTCGTTTACCGCGGTTGGTTACTACTTTGCGAAGAAGCTTCGTGCGGAACTGGGCGTGCCGGTTGGAGTGATCGAGTGTGCCTGGGGTGGGAAGCCGGTTCAGGCATTCACGAGTGAAGAGGCTCTGGGTGAGTTGCCGGCTGGAAAAGCCCTTCTGGAAATGAAGGCCAAGGCGATCGCCGGGTATGACCCAAAAAAGGTGGAAGAGAGTTTTCAAAAACAGGTGAAGGCCTACAAGGAAAAGTTGGCCCAGTGGGAGAAGGACAAGAAGGGGCGAAAGCCGCGTGGTCCTCGCAAGGCTGGTGACCCGGGGAAAAATCCTTCGATGCCCTCCACCATCTACAATGGTATGATTGCGCCGATCGTGGGCTACGGGAACCGCGGCGCGATTTGGTATCAGGGAGAGTCGAACGCCAATGGTGGAACCGCGCAAAGCTACGAGGAGCTTCTGGGTTGCATGGTGGCAGACTGGCGTCAGCGCTGGGGGCACGAGCTTTCCTTCTACTGGGTGCAATTGGCTAACTTCCGTGAGCCAACTACGGAGCCAGGTATCGAGAGTGATTGGGTGGTGGTGCAGGATGAGATGCGCCGTGCTCTTAAAACGATTTCGAAGAGTGGAATGGCTGTCATCAATGACATCGGCGATGCCCGTGATATTCACCCGAAGAATAAACATGACGTTGGTGAGCGTCTCGCCCGCTGGGCTCTGGTTCAGGATTACGGCAAGAAAGATGTCGTGATTTCCGGTCCTCTCTATTCCGGAATGGAAAAAAGGGATGGCAAGATCGTGGTTTCATTTGACCATGCTTCAGGATTGAAGGCGCGCGATGGCAAGGATTTGCAACGCTTCGAAATTGCAGGTGCCGATGGCAAGTGGCAGTGGGCCAAGGCCACGATCGATGGCGAAAAAGTCGTTCTTTGGCACGATACCATCAAGGATCCCACCAAAGCCCGGTACGCATGGGCTGCAAATCCGCAGGGAGCCAATCTCGTCAATGGCGAGGGATTGCCTGCAAGTTGTTTCACGACAGAGTAGATCGCCAGTTTCGAGCAGGAAGATTTTCACTGAAGAGATTGTCAATCCGGTAGAATTGAACCTGCTTGGGTGACAAGCCCCGGGAACGCTGACAGATTCGGCCAGGGTCGTCGGTGACACTTCGCAAAGGCCGGGCCGGAGGGATACCGGGTTGTCGAGATGTGTCAGTTCATTCTGACCACGGTGGACATGGGAGATTTCCCCTGTTCACTGGCGTTGCGAGGGAGCAGGGCCAACGGTGCCTCCCTCGATGAATTCTGCCTTGGTGAGGGTTTGGCGCCGATCAACTTTTCCCTGGCTGATGTTTGCGGCCCAATTGACGATTCGGCGAACGATGGGTCGGTGGTCCCAGCGGACGTGAGCCACCGAGGGTCGAAGCCAGTCGAAGGTTTGATCGGGATCGCGGCAAATAAGCGAGACGTCTTCGGGCGCCATGATTCCCCGGCGGGCGAGACGGTCTTTGACTGCGTGAAAGACGAAGGGTTCATCAACGATGAGAGCCGTGGGGGGAGTGACTTTAAAAAGACCATCAAGTACCCGTTGGAGACCGTCAGCGGAGTTTTCCCATTCCGGGAGATTATAGGAACCGATGCTGAGACCATGGTTGGCCATTTCGTCAAAGACTGCTTGATCCGAACGACCCGGACCTCCCGCTCGTTGGCTTTCTCTGGCGAGAATCACGATGCGTTGATGGCCTAATTCGACCAATCGCTGCACAATGAGACGTCCGACGGCTTCATGATCAGGACCGACGCCCGCAATGGCGAACTTACGTCGTCGACCGAACAGGGCAAAGACCGGAGTCTCTTGGTTTGAGAACCACTGCAGAACGTTTCGGGCGGCGGCGCAGACGATCCAGGCATCGGCATCAGTTTCTTTGACCATGCTTTGAATCCGGGGGATCTTCATCTGGAGCTCTGTGAGGGTTTTGGCAGACTGAATGACGCGGTGCCCGGACCCGGTCAGCTTGTGGCGGAGATCCACCATGTAGTCGTCATTCAGGGAAGCGACTTCATATTCGAGAATGGCGATCCGCAATGAAGCGGCATTTTCCGAGGTGGAGGGCATGACAATCTTCCTCGGCCGCCCGGGCCCCTGACCAAGCAGGATGCCTTCCTGTTCCAGAATGGTTAGCGCAGCCCAGACCGTTTTACTGTCGACTCCCAATTCCGCTGCCAAAGACGGACTTCCGGGCATCGTTCCACTCCATTGGCCAAGCAACAATTTTGAACGCAGGTGATCTGCGACTTGTTGGGAGGGAGAAAGAAGATTGAAGTCTGCCATCTAACATTTTCGATCTTATCCGGTGATGGATAGGCGACAATTGCAAATGAAGTTTTTCTCTCGTGTTGGGCCGGCTCATTTTCTCCAGAGGTATTATTGCTTTTCCAGGGCTTTTGTACTCATATCTTGAGCGGCCAAGGACGGCCCAGATTCCAGCAAGCCCGATTCCGAATGACCATGAAACCAAAGCTCTTTCTAGCCGTGTTATTCGCCTCTGCCTGTGGCTCCCACGCCGGGGAGGTGACGTTTAGTGAAACTGCTCCCACCGTAAATGGGGCGGACATCGCAAACCTCATCTGGACTGATACCGTAACAGAGAAGGTTTACAGTGATGCTTCCAATCCCGGACAGTCATTTACAACAGGTCCGGACCAATCCGGCTATTTGTTGAAGTCCTTTGCGATCCAGATCAACAGCACCAGTTCCATTGACCCTGCTCCGGTCGGGAGAAACTACACTGTCCGGGTGGTGTCGATTGATGGGAATGGAGCGACGACCACGGTCGTGATGGAACCAGACCATCTTCAAACCGGAGCCTGGTCGGCAGGCGATTGGATGACGTGGACACTTGATACTCCGGTGACGTTGAATCCGGATACGGTTTACGGCATCGATATTGAACACACCACCGGGGGGAATTGGCGTAATGGCATTCCCTACCTGAGATACAATCGAACCGATGATCTCGCGGGTGGAGCCTACTACCGCAAAGCGGATGGTGATCCCGCCGAAATGAATGCCGATGAAGGAAGGGATTTTGTCTTCCATATCGATCTTGATCCCGCCAGTGGCATGACCGCTTCCGGATTATCAATCACGAGTCTCACCAAGGTTGGAGATACAGAGTGGGAGGTGGTTCTGGCCGGTCTTGCGGAGACAAGCTATGAGCTGCGTTCCGATTTTGCGCTGGATTTTGCGCCGGGCGATCTCATTGAAAATCTCTCACAGGGAAATCCCGGTATTGATGCGGGAACAATTGGTGGTTCCAACAATAGCGTGATTACCACTGATGAGAGCGGGAACGCGACTTTTCGGGTGACGCTTTCCGATTCTCCTTCTTGCTTCCTTCGTGCGCAGCTCGCTCAATGAACGAGGCTGTGAATTCATCGACTGCTCAGCCGGACGAGCCCTTCTGGAAGCGACTCTTTGCGCCCGGAGGATTTGAGTGGGCTTTTCGGATGCGGAAGGGAGAGGCCGCGTCCTTTTTCGCCCGACAGGATGAGTCCGGGCATCTCTTGAAGCAGCGAAGCCAGCAATTGGATGAGAATCTTGAGCGGTATTTGGCCTGTACTGCGGAGGGTGAAAAACTGGTGGAGCAGACTTGGGAGCTGGCTTTGGGTTGGGAGCAGGTTGTGGCAACCGAGCGGGACGATCTCAAATCTCTCTCGAAACAGTGGGAGGCCGATTTGCTATTCATGGATCGGGCCACAGGCACGGTGGCAGCGGGAGCAGTGTGCTTTCCCTCGTCGTGGGATCTGCGTCATGCCATCGGGAAGACGCTCGACGAAGTTCATGGTGTGGTTCCAAGATTGAACCCACAGATTGGCGAAATGATCAGGCGCTTTCTGGAGAAGCTCGAGCCGGGGAAATCGTACTGTCGCGAGAACTGGAGTTTCACGCGGAGTGATGAGCTTGATTATCATCCGGATCTAAATCGTCCGCGCCTCGATGATTCGTTGACCTTGGGCGAGGTTCACTTGCGGATCGAGCATCAGCTTTTCACGGGGCTCCCCGATGGGGTTCTCATGGGGATTCGTATTGAAACCACTCCTTTGAAGGATTTGGCGCAAGATGCGGTGGTTTGGAAAACCACTGCCGAGAAACTCCGCACAATGCCGGATGATGTGGCTGTCTACAAATCGATGGACGCAGCCATTCCCGCAATGCTTCGGGAGATGGAAGGCTACCGGGGCCTTCGGTAGCGGCGGTATTTTGAGGGGGATTCCTCTTCCCGTTCCTTGGTGACTCGATAGCCAACAAGATAGAAGAAGAGACCGATACTGAAAAAAGTGATTCCGATTAAAATGGTAAGACTTCCCCCTTCACCGCATTCGCCTCCTGCCAGGGTGGTCCCGGCAGAGCTCCCGTAGGCTGCTCTTCCTCCACCTCCTCCGGTGCTACTTTGTGCAAAAACTCTTGGCCGGCAGATCAAGAGGTAAACGCCAGCCAAGGAAAAGATTGTGCTAATCAATGTGAGATAAGGAGTGCCATCGGGACCGCACATTTTGAAAATAAGACGGAGCGTGTTCTTCATTCCCGACATCGATTACTTGTTGAGAAAGAGGTCGCTTTTGACGACAAGGTGAACGAGGTCGCGGAGGCGGTTTTGATTTTTTCCGAGGTCCCGGATGATGCGGTTGATTTCTCCCCGGTCCGTGGCTTCGAGTCTTCGACCGGTGGCATAAGTGAGCATTTTCTCGGTGAGGCACTGCACGATCCGGGGCTCGCGTTCTTTGAGCATCTTCTTGAAATCGACAATGTCGGCAATCTCCCGTCCGGTTGTTGTGATCGACGTGGTGTCGATGGGTTCATTGACACCCCGGTAGCGATCACGCCAGCGGCCGACGACATCGAAGTTCTCAAAGGCGAATCCCATGGGATCGATTTTGGCGTGGCAGGAAGCGCAGGATTCGTTCTTGCGATGGAGGTCCAGTCGCTCGCGAATCGTGGCAGCGCCACGGGTGTCGGTAGGGAGGGGTTCGATGTCGGGCGGAGGGGGTTGGGGGGGCGTGCCGAGGACATTTTCGAGAACCCAGGTGCCCCGAATGACCGGTGAGGTGTCGACTCCATTGGCGGTGGCTGTCATGATGCCGGGTTGGGTGAAGATACCACCCCGGCGGGGATCGTTGAGTTTGACTTTACGGAGGCGGGCGCCCCGGATGTCTTCGCGACGATAGATCCACTTTCCGAGGACCTGGTTCATGTAGGTGTAGT
>JAUIGV010000055.1 GCA_030432565.1 Verrucomicrobiia bacterium
TGAAACTCAGCCAAAACCTCCCCTGATGTCATGGAAATGGCATTAGGCGGAGAGAATGAATTTCCCTTGCGATAGCATGAAGGATGCAGGCAGGGATAAAGCCACGAAAACAGATCAGGTTCCCTAGGACCGTAGGAGGGCCAGACAGCCACTACTGCAAAAAAAATTGCGACCAAAGCTGAAAACACCACCAAGTGGATCACCTCAAGAAAGGGAAAAAAACCAGCAAACTGCAAATCGATTTCTGACTTTGCGAGGCCAGCCAGCGAAACCCCCGCGAATGCAAAAACCAAACCCGCTTTCGTATCGAGAAATCTCAAAACGCTTTGAACATTGTCGTGGGACGCTTTCAAAATTTCAAGCTGAGCATCTTCTTCAGGGGTCATAACAGGAGTAAGCCTACATTTATGGGTTTAGCTGAGTCGAAAGCTCACATCGCTTTGGACAATCGTCAACGTTTCAAATCTAGATATCAACCGCCTTGGTTCATCGAAAAGCATAATGGGCAGTTGATCTACTCGTTTCTTCGCCCCTTCGACCTTCTCAAAATGGCTCAAATAGGGTGCATCAGAAACTACCATCTTGGCTAGCGATTGTAGTCCAATCCCCTTTCAGCTCCCATGTGCGCGACGACAATTAAAAATCTGCTTTGTTCCACATGCCGTAACGAGACAGCCATTCTTTCCCAACACAGCCAATAGGGACGGGCGGTTGTGTTGGGAAAGAATATTGCATTAGTATGTTTCACGAGTTGTCGTCAGGGGGTAGTTTTCCTTGTCGTTCTACCGTCCTACTGGTCATCTGGATTCAGGCGTTGGCCTCGATGATGGGCTTGCCCGTGATCATGGGGCGGGAGTCGGACTTCTTTGAACGACGGGCATCCCTCTGGAGATCCTCCCTTCATCGCCGCGCGGAACTCCCTTGAACTAATACCTTCAAGGTGTCGCACTGGATTGATGACTTTGCCTGCGGAGTCGATGACCAGAAGCCGCTTGTCACCCTTGGCCAGGCGGTAGCCTTTTGATTTCAGAAAAGTCGCAAAACCGCGAGGATAGGCACCGCCAAATCAAGCACCAGAAATCACCTCACAAGGGAAAATTCTCCGTTGGCCTGCTTGCGCCGGGATTGTCCTCGCTCACGACCTCGACACCGGATCAAGCCCTGACTTTGCTCGTGAGAAAGTGCGAGATCGGATAGTTTCCGCTTCGAGTGACTCGGGCTCGCAGTAATTCCAGTCTCTGGTTGAATGCGGTTGATGATCAGGTGTAGATGCGGGTGCGGTTCATCGGTATGGCAAACCATCATCGCCTGGTGCTCGTCCAGGCTAAGAACTCGAAGGGATTCGTCGGCCAGAGCGATCATTTCTTCTCGATCTGGACATTCATCCGGATGCCAGGAGAGAGAATAAGAATAACAGGGTTTTGAGACACTTCGTCCTCCGGGTCTTCGACCCGCAGATTCTTTGAGCCTGTTGCGGTTCTTGTAGGTGTATTCCATGAGTTGCCAGGCCTCTTTGGGGCAATCGGTCATAAGGTTTCGGAATTCTATCCAACCGATTCGATCATTGGTTGAAGCTTTCTTGTCGTGGCAAAAATACAGCCACGCTCGTCTGAAATTTTCTCCACCTTTGGTGATGAAAGGAACCATCATCAATCCTCCCCTATTGCTTGATTGATGAGCTTACTGATCTTGGCGCAGAGGGTTTCGACCTGCGGCGAGACACGGCCGAAGATGTGGGCATTCTTGCAGAGCTGGTTCAAGTTAATCCCGATTTTCTGGATTTGAGCGATGAAGGCAGGATCGAGCCGCGTGTGGATTTCCAAGCGAGGATTACGGACCGTTTCCAAGGCCAGACTGCGAGCGTATTGGTTGACAGTAAATGCCTGAGCAGTGGCGTTGAATTCCAGTCGAGCCGCTTCGCTGGACGTCACTCGAAAGCTGATCACGCGAGCCTTGCGATGATGAGCAGGGTCATTTGGTCTAGCCATTTACCACCTCGCTCTCACTAAAAATATGTCCACTGCGTTTTCGCCTGGAGGATGCAATGGAGGGGCGGCAGGCCGCCTCCTTGCCAAGATGGGTTTCGGATTTCCCAGCGTAGCTGGGGTTTCCGTATACGAACCCACATCTTGCCTGCCTTAACGGCAAACGGCGTATACGGGAATTCTGTATACAAAAACGCAGTGAAAGTCGGTGTGGCATGAGTGCTCCTTTCGGTTGGTGGTGATCGACAACAAAAAGCCCCTCCGAAGAGGGGCTGGTGATGGGGGTGTGTTTTGGGATGGAACTACGCGGCATGTTGCAGCTCCTGAGTGGGCGGCTCACAGTGTCTGAGCTGGGCGGTCCAGTCCGCTAATTCTTCCGCGATAAGGTTCAAAGTTTTCGCGTCAAGCTCCACCATTTGAGAATCAGGGTCGTCAGAAGTATCTAAGACCTTGAAAGGTAAGGATAGTTTGGCGGTTCTAAAACCTTTTTCCCGGCAATACACCAAGTGGTTCGCAAAGGTCAATTTCAGGACCGTTTTCTTGTCTTCCAATCGCTCGGAACGCCAGAGATGCTGCGGGTTTCGAAGGAAGTTCAAAGCCGGTTCAAACTTTTTCTGAAAGGTGGCAGTTGATTTTCCCGCTAAATCTCGTTTTTCGGTCAAAACCAGCTTCTCCATTTCGAGATCATCGACCTTCTTTTCGTAGGCTTTGATCACGCTGTCAGTGGAGGCATCAACGATGCGATTCAGCATCCCGGAAATCTGTAGATCAAGGTGAGAGATCTGCTCCTTGATGGACGTGTGCGCACTCTTGATTTGAGCACGATGACTGTCCCAGTGCTTTGTAAACATTTTTGTAAACAGCGCCTGAAACTCCGGAGTTGGCACTGAGCTTTTCAACACCTTCACAAAATCACCTTCGATCACTTCGCGGCGGATCGATTTGCCGTAACCCTGACATCCCTTGGAGCGACAGCTGTAATAGGCGTAGTCACGATGTCGGCCTTTTGACCACCCAGCGGTATAGGGAGAGCCACAATCTGCACAACACACTGATCCACGCAGCGGAAAATCCTCCTGAGCGTCCTTACGATGCGAAATGTAGGCCTTCTCTCTGAGACGGTTTTGAATCTTGGAATAGGTCTCCATGCTGATCAAAGCCTCATGTTGTCCCTCACGTAATAAGACACCCCATTCAGGCATTTCGATCATCCCCGTGTAAAGAATGCGGGTCAGGATATTATCGACAGTTTGCCAGTGAATGTTGCCGCTTGAGTTGTTCTTGGGGAATTCAGCTTGCCCCTCAAAAAAACGCTTTAACTCGGCCTGTGTTTGGAACCGGCCACAGGCAAAGCCTTCCAAAGCTTCTTGGACGATTGAGGCCAGCGGTTCGTTCCGAACAAGGACCTTGCCGTGTCCAGGTTGACGGACATAGCAATAGCCGACCGGGGCAGGAAAAACCCAATAGCCGTTCATGACTCGGGCACGCATTCGATTTTTGACCTGCTCGGCATTTTGCTCACGCTGATACTGGGCAGCGGAGGCCATGATATTTTCATGAAATCGTGCGCTACTGCTTTCGCCAAATTCAATCGAAGGGCTTTCAAGAGTGGCCCCCGCCTCTGCGATACTTTCTCGAAACATCCAGTGAACGAAGGTATCACGTGCCCACCGATTAATGTCATCGATGATGACTACCGGCGCTTGGACTCGGTGCTGACGTGCCCATTTCAACATCTTCTCCATTCCTGGCCGTGCCCGGTCTTTTCCGCTAATATCATCCTGAAAGACTTCCACGACTTCGTAGCCTTTCATTGTCGCAAACTCCCGGCAGCGGGTTTCTTGCGAACGCAAACCGTCACCGTGGGTTTTCTGTTTCGTGTCGGAAACCCGGGTGTAAATCACAGCCCAATGCCCTAGATCCTTTTCCATGATAGTCATCCTTTCTCATGTCTTTGTATTGCTTGAATGATTTCGATTCTAGCACGTCATCTTTCTCAAGGCCTCTTCCAGTACCGCTTTCCGCGACTTATCCACAGATTCAAGAGCTGACATCATCAGCTTCAATGAAATGCTGAATGAGACAGGCCAGGGCCTCCAGAAGCTGAACTTCTTCTTCCTCCGTCAGACCAAAAACATCCAAATGGCATCGGTATTCTCTCGGATCAGGTTTCCACAAATCATGGGACACTCCGTCCAGAGAAAGCTCTGATTTCGAGGCTGAGAATTTTGCGCCCTTACCGTCATTCATACAGTCGATTCCTCAGGACAAAGGAGAGGACTATGATGAAGACGGACCTCAAACAACGAGAGATTGAACACTGTTTGCTGCTTCATATTTACGGCTCCACTTTCAAAATGTAATCGACCGCCTTTTGAGCCTGACCTGCCGCTTCGACAATCCAGCGACGATTGCTCCCCTGCTTCAATACTTTGAGCCACCCATCGATATAGGCAGCGGAGTTTTCGTGTTCATCGACAACGATCCCGGCATGAGCGCACAGAAATGCCGCACCCAGCTCGGCAACGAGTTCCTCTTTGGAGTAGGTCGCAAGGCTTCCCATCACACGCCCTTTGTTCTCTAAAAGAGTCTTGCGAGCGAGGCGCTTGGCCGCGCCCGAGGAATGAGTCAATTCATGGTACAGGCTTTTGAAAAATCTCTTCTCACTCTCGAAATACGAGCGATGAGGAATGTCAATGCTGTCATCCTTCGGATAGTAGCAAGTTCTGGCAGATCGACCTTCGTGAACAACGGGCGGGTTGGGCATTCCATCGACGATGGCTTGGGCGAAGGTCAGACAGTCACCATCGCCTGACAATGGTGGTTCGATTTCCGGAAACTTCACTCCATCGATCTGGCAGGCATTGAAGACAGTGTAGCCTTTGAGGTAGCCGCGCTCCTCTTCTTTGCCCTCCTGATCCTCCTTGGTGTAAGTGCCATATTTGATAACAAGGTATCCTTTCTCGCCACGCCGGACCTGGCCGCCGCGTTCCTGAGCTTGTTTGTAAGTCATAAACCATGGCGAAACATATCCTGCCATGCCGAGAAGCATCACGTTGATGCCACGGTAATCTTTGCCTGATTGGAAATTCCGAGGAAACCCAACCTTCGCAGCATGTGGGCTATGCCAAGGCACGGTCCCTTGTTCGAGCTGCTCAATGATGCGCTCAGTAACGCGCTCGTGGACGGATCTGAGTTCGCCCTTCTTCCAAGTTTTTGGTTTGCGAGAATTCGGCATTCATTGCTCCTGTAAATTGAGTTTGGAAGAAAAAATCCCGCCCGACGAAAGACGGGCGGGATCATTACTTAGATATTTAGGCTTCGAGGTCGTTGCTCGTGCGCGCATGGGTGACCTGATGGGCGCGAACGCGGCGATAGGCCTGACGAGCCAGTTCTGCCACCGGCAGGAGATCCTGACTATTGAAGCTCTTGCCATCGTGCAACTCACCGTCTTTTTCGTAGGTCTTGGCGAAGTCGATGGTGAAGTAGGTCCCATGCTCCCCCTCATTGCTCCAGATGGTTGCTTTGATGAATCCGTCGCGCAGAGTTTCCACGGGACCCGGGTTTGTTGCTTTCGTCATGCTTTTTCCTTTCAGTTTATGTAGGCTTGAACGAAAAATCCTCCGAGTGGATCAACACACGGAGGACTTCTGCCGGAACTTTCTCCAGCATAGTGTTAGAATACCCCAATTCTCTGAAAAGTGTTTCAGGTGATTGGTTTCACGGCGTTACATCGTCGCCCACGCCTTGGCTCGGAGAGATCGAAAGCGTTCTCCGCGAGGGTCCACGTTTTGGAGATGCCGGGTAATGCTTTGAAGGCAACGGGTGTGCTCCCGCCATAAGGTCGGCTTGCTGCGAGAAAACTCCTCAACAAGAATTTTCCAAGGCACGCGATTGGCTCGCATCCAAAGCAACTGACGAGACGTCGGATCGATGCATTGCAACCACTCCATCACCGCTTCGGAATAACTCACTTCAGCAGGTAGTGGAGATCCAAGAGTAGGCCGACCGTTGATCATGTCGTAGAGCCGCTCCCATTCATCTTGCATCGTAGGTGGCCACAACGAGTGATAACCAGGAAGGCGAACATCCGGAAGTCTTCGATGAATGTTCGCCGCCTGAATCAGGAAGCCTTCGATGATCTTGGGATTCCAGTAAAGAGTCGGTAATACTGTCATCTTGAATCCTTCCCGTAGAGCTTCTGGGCAATCCGACGAACCATTGTGGCCTCACAAACACTGAGCCGTGGATCGGAGGGATTTACAATAAGAAGCCCTTGGCGTTGCCACGCTTTGTGACGAAGCTCCGCCAGTTCATCATCGCTTAAAGCGGAACGACCTAGCATCCCAACCAGAGAGGATTTAGGCGCGTTGATTTCATGATTCATCGTCACCTCCGTAGCGAAGGCTTTTTTCGACTTTCAGGCCTCGAAGCCAATGCAGAACGAGTTCGGCTCGATGAGATCGATGTTCGGCTTCTCGGATCAGTTCATTCAATTGACAGTAACGCAGTTTCAGCAGGTCTTCTGCCGGGGTGCTCTCGATATCTTCGTAGCGCACAGTTGGATCATCAGTCATGATGTCGTTCCTTTCTTCAAATGGGGTGGAAAAGCCACCTGTCATCTATGAGCTACCGCACCCTGGGATTTCGATCTCGTCTCAAAGTGTTTCAGAGGATTAAGGCGACGATCTGGATCACCTGAAAGCCAGAGCGAGACTGGATTTCCAACTCGACACACCCGTGTCATCACGAGCCTTCCATCATACGCCCGTCACCTCCTGCATGCTTAAATCACGAATAAGGCACTCATGCTGATCACCGTTGGTCGCTGAGCGCATGACGCGGACATCTTGAAGCTGGAGGCCACTCCAGAGTTCTTCTAAGCGTTCCCCGTCAATGGTGATCAGCCAATCGCTGAAGTTCAGCGTGATGCGATCTTCCACAAAGATCCCTGAAACAAAACTGTTCCATGGGATCATCCGGGCCTCTGATTCCAACTCAACCGTCAAGGTTGGAGTACCGGCTTCTACTTCAATGCACTGCTCGTCCTTCATTTTGTCGTTTGGCGTAGATGGTCAGCTGCCGAACGAGGATTCCGGCAGGATGCCCTCTGAGGGCTGAACTAATCGACATGCCTCGTTTCATGCGGCGCATTGCTTCTGCATTCGCTCTCGAAACTCCTCGGGCACGTTTCCGGTGTCTTGATCTCCCCTTTTCCCTGGGTTCCTGTTTCACGTCGGTTTGAGTATGATCGCGTCTCTGCTTCTTTCGAAGGCTCTCCTTCGTTTCTTCCTTTTTAGCCAGCTCTCGATCTTGATTTTCACCGACCCACTGCTCCTGTTGACCCGCAATCAACCTTTGCACATGTGAACGAAGCGTATCGTAATCAGTTTCTCCCAATCGCTCGCGCTGCCGCTGGTGCACAGCTTCGGCGGTGGAGCTTTCCATCTTGGTCGACCGCCAATCACGAACGAAAGAGCGAACAAGGTCACCACTCGGACTCTGCCCAAAAGCTCCTTCGTATTCCTCTCGAAAGCGTTTCATCGCTGCCGATTTTCCTTCCTTGATGAACTGCTCGACCCGCTTCTTATCCGGGGCATGGTCGAAGGTATCGCGATATCGCTTCTTAAATTCTTCCCGCTGGAGTGATCGCTGGCTTAGCCTGAGATCCGCTGAGTCACTGACGGCTGACAACCGAAACGCTTCACCGGAACGATCCGTCTCGTATCCCAAGTTTTGGCACTCGCGCTCTAATTCTCGGTAAAACTGGCCTCGAATACTCGCAGCACTCTGTTCACTCATAACCTTACGTTGCAGAGCAAGCCACCGCTTACTGTCCTCGTCCCAGGTCAGATTGGCAAAGACCATGTGAGTATGAAGCTGAGGATCGAGCATGCGGCTGGTGTCGTGTCGAAACACTGCTGCCACTCCATTGCTTGTCACACGAAGACGTTCTGTATTGTAAGATTCACCCGAGCGGACCCGGCAGGCCGCATAACTCTCAAGTAGTTTGAATGCTCGCATGGCACAACGGTCATAGGCTTGCACAAGCCGTTGATCGCCACCTGTCATCGCGGCGATACTCACGGACTTTGGAGCGGAGAGGACAAAATCATGATAAGCAATCTGCCCGCGCCTGGGCCGCAGGCGTTCCCCGCTCAATGGATGTTTATTCGATGCCAGAGACTCAAAAACTTCTTTCGTGACTTCATCACCAGCAATACCCAAATGCTCTGCCGCCCTCCCATGCCAATGACCTGCGACGTGCTCGCCCTCCGAGTAATAATCATTCATCGAAAGGTGACGGCTCATGTAGCCGCTTCCTCCACGAATGGGTGCCACGGTAATCATGGTCTCTTACGCGTGATGGGTTGGCTATCGTCGTAGTCAAATTTAGGAATGACTGTTTTCCTTGGCCGAACTCCTCGAACTTTCGAGATTGGAGTTTGCCATCCTTCTCCGATGTTCGGCGTGGGTGGCATCGCTCCTTTTTCAATGCTACGAACAACACAAAATTGCCTCACAGCCTCATGGCTGATTGAGATCCCTCGTTCCTCACGGAGCCACTTCGCGATGCGACGATAGGGCCAAATCGCAGCCCGCATGGCCGTGATTTCCTTTCGCCAAGTTTCCAAGCAACTCTTCAAAGGGACTGTGTGTACCTTGAACCTCATCATCCAGGAATACGCAAAGCCCTTGCCAAGGCCCGTGTCGGAACCCTTGCCAGAAGAGTTGCCAGACCTTGGCAGACCCTTGTCATCCACCTTGACAAGAACCTTGTCCCACCTTGTCAGCGACCTTGCCAAATCCCTTGGCAGCTTCTCCTTTCCTAAGCGCGTGAGCGCTTAGGGTCTTGTGTCTTGGCGCCAGAAGTAAACCAATTATGGGAAGGTAGCCAGAAAGGTGCACGACTAGCCGCCCCGCCCCCCTTGTTCCAAACAAACAAAAAAGGTTGTCTCGCGGTGGGATTGTGGGAAAGGCCGCAGGGCTTTTCCATCAAGTCCACGGCGTTGTTGAAATGTGGGGTTGTGGAGAAGCCGCAGGCTTATCCATCAAATCCACATGATGAGGCGGTGGAGTTGTGGGCAAGTCGCAAGACTTGTCCATCAAATCCATGGCCTTGCGGCGGATGTTGATAATTTTCTAAGGCAGCCAGTATCGAGTCGAGCGTCCTTGGCCTGCTTGGCGAAGAGCACCGATTTCCAACAGGTTTTGAAGGTCTCGAGTTGCGGTGGCTTTTGAAGCTCCGGTGATGACTGAGTATTTCTTGGCACTGAGTCCCCCTTCAAACCCCTCCGGCTCGGACTCAAAGAGACGGCGCATGACTTTGAGTTGCCGCTCATTGACTTGGTTCTCGAACTTTTGGAAGTAGCGATTTTTACGGATCGCCAAATGAATCAAGGTCTCGGCATCTTCCTGAGCCTTTAGCACTATCCCGACAAAGAAGGCGACCCACTCTGTGACTTCGTTACTGGTCTGCGCTATTTCGAGACTGCGATAATAGTCTTTCCGATTGGCCTCAATGGTCTTTGACAGGCTCATTGGAACGGGACGTCCAAATCCTTGCGACAAAGCCTTTTCCGAGATCGCTCGACCGATCCGTCCGTTTCCATCTTCAAAAGGGTGGATACTCTCAAAGTAAAGATGAGCGAGTGCTGATCTTAAAGGCGCGTAAGTCAGGGAAGGATAAACACTCGAATGACTATTCTCGTTGAACCATCGCAAAAATCGCGCCATTTCTGCGGGGACTCGCTTGGACGGCACGGCCTCAAAATGAATTTTGGGTCGCCCAATCGGGCCGGAGACAATCTGCATTGCTTCCGCACCCTCACGCCATCGTCCGACTGCGATGCGGGTTTCGCCCTTCATGAGCATACGATGCCAAAGAAAGAGTTGTTCTTCATTGAGAGCATCGGCAAAGCCGTTGCGAACGGAGACCATGAGTTCGCCAATCCCAGCCGCTTTCTCATCACGGACAGGCTCTTGAGGTTGATTGAGACCTAAATGATTACGGATTGACGATTTGACCTCGTTTTGGTCGAGCGTCTCCCCCTCAATCGCTGAAGTCTGAACGGCCTCCGCAATCATGAGCGCAAGAATGGTGTCTTCATTTTGCGGCTCGCTCAAACCATCCATGAGCCCGGTGAGCCTCCCCGCCCGTTCGCCAAAACGAAGTAAGGCAGGTTCCACTTCTTTGAGATCGAAGCGGAAATCAGGCCAGTCTTCTTGTTGCCAATTGTATCTCATGATTTTCCTCCTGAGCCGATTATAGCACTTAATCGGCTCAAATATCAACCCATATAGAGCCGATTAAAGGGGGCATCCGGCTCAAGCGATGTCCAAGCCCGTGACGATATCCCGCTCCTGATGAACTTCGTTAGTTGCTTCAGTGAAGCGGACATTGACATCCAAAAAGACCGAACCTTGCGGCACATCGACGATCAGTTCCCCATAGCCACCATCGTTGTTATACCAATCCACGCCCGTCTCTTCTAAATACTCGTAGGTCAGTTCCTCAAGAGCTTCTCGAAGGGTTTGACGGGTCTGGTGGACACGGCTCACCCATCGCCCGTCCTCAAATGATCGCTGAGTCGCTGGGTGTTCAATGATCTCGTTTAGCACGTCACCGTGCTCACCTGGAGTGCATTCGATCTGGCCAATCGAGCCGCTATCACCCACCCCATCGAAATCAACGTGAACACTCTGCACACCTCGTTCACGCAACACGGGCAAGAGGCATTGCAGCACGTTCAGATACTGATTGTTTTGCTCTCGTGTTTGTTCAGCTTCCGCAAGCGGCGAATTGGCAGAAATCCCAAGTATCTCATAGATGATCTCACGAACCGCATGGCTCGGAAGTTGATTAAAGCGGGATTTTATTTGCACGATCCGGATCGGAATTTCCGAATGTCCGGTGACGACCATCTCCACCGTCCAACGCTGACCATCAACAAAGATGGCTGCGATGGCACAATCCCCTGTCATAATCTTGTGATGATAGCTCGCGACACAATGACGTTGCCGCAAACCTTCCATGCCCAGCCTGCGGCTGCTGCGGATGAAATAGCCGGAGAAGTCGGCAGGTAAATGTGCCTCAAATTTTGATAGGTCATATTGGGCATTGGTTTTGGTCAATCGCTCCAAGGTCGAAACACGGGAAAGACGCTCATGTTCCTGCTGCCACCGTTTGCTGCTCCAAGTAAGACTAATCCGCCTTCCTTGCTCCTTTGCCATCGATACGACATCGTGGACGGGCACGCCCTGACCTCGCAAATGCAAGTATGCGATGGCGAAGCCAAGCATCAAGTGCGGTTGCTGGGACAGCTCTCCCGCATCGAGAACGGTATTCAAAGTTTCTTCCGTGATTTGCTCTGCTTCCAAGAGGCTGCGGAATGGCACCGCAATTTTGGTGGGCAATGTTTGGAGTCGCTCTTTAATCATTTTCCTTTCCGTCATGTCACTGCCCTCCGCGATGAAGCGCCCACTTTGGTGGCGCGTGCCATCCATGCTTCCGGCTGAATCTTTGAAAGCCAATCCGCCACGGTCGGAATGCGCCCGCAATCCTCCATGACATGCTGCTCACCAAGGTAGCGCACCGGGATTTCTTTCCCGTCACTGTTGGTGATCGTTTCTCCGAACACCCTCTCGCATTCGAAAATTCCTTCAGCATGATGACGAAGGGCACGGTGCCGGAAGTCACAGAAACTTTCCTTGGTGGCATCGAACCACGAATGAAGGTCGAGATAATCCTCGGGCTTGCCTCCAAAGAGACGAACGGATGATTCCGCGTGATAATAGGGATGGGTCATGATGGTTTCCTTTCATGGTGATGGCTTCATCCACTGTGGACTCAGCCGGGTTCAGTTTAAATTTCGAGATCAAAAGTAAATTGCTCGGTAGCAGCGACCGCAGGACTGGCGGGCTCGTCCGCGAATTCATCCGGTGGCTCTTTTGGGGCGGGCTCGACAAGCAACCGCATGACTTGTCGGAAAGCCTGCCGTTGATCTTCTCCGACCCGTAACCAGTGGACGTTCGACCAAACCTTGTTGACCGTCATTCTGAGGGTATCGCCCCAGACCATCACCGCTGGAATGCCCCACAAACTTGTGTTGATGAAGCACATGTCCACGCCGATGGGATTGATGTCCTGACAGGTGAAACGAAGAAGATCGACGTAGCTTTCCTCGCTCTCAAGCACCACCGGAGAAAACAACTTGGCGAGAGCAAGCACCATTCCTCCACTTCCGCAACAGGGTTCATTGATGGTGACGGGCTTTCCTTCTTGGATCACTTTATGTGGATCAAAGGTCATGCGTGCCATGAGTTCACAGACTGGAGAAGGAGTGTAAAACTCTCCACGATCTTGCTGACTCGCTTTGCTGGAAATCTCGGGGTAGTAGGTTCCGAGGACATCCTCGAAAGGATAATTTTCCATTTCAAGAATGAGCAGGCCGAGAGCCTTCGAGAATCTGTTCAGTTCCTCTTTTGAGTAGGGCTTGATGACCTCAAAATATTCCTCTTCCCGCGTTCCTGCCGCCAAGGCACACGCCGACATGCGACAGAAATCACTAAAGACGCTGAGGATGGAGGATTTGTTTCGGGCAATCTCCTCGAGGATGGTGCGATAGGTTTCCGGCATTCATAGGCTCCTTAGAAAAACTGGTTAAGAAAGCCCCTGCCCACCACGAGCAGGGGTAAGATCATGAGCACCCGGTTAAACCGAACTCGTTCAGGTGCGGATAGACTTTCAAAAGCTTGGCGGCGAAAGCTCGGGCGTCCTCCTCACAGCCGAAGTCTTCAAAGTACTCCGCTCCGCCTTCGGTTAGATGTCCAAAGATCGACCAAAAATCGGCCTCTTCTGGTTGGCAACGTTCGCAGTGCGTTTGATTGGATGCTGCGTCTTTGAATTCACGGACGGGACTGATTTCAAGCCCGTCGTATTTTTGGATGTCCATCATCCAAGATGGGGTGGCTGCTTTGGCCAATTCGATAGGGTTGGTCATGATCTTTCTCCTTTCATGCCATTCATTGAAAATTAGAACGCAGCTCCCAGCATAGCCTGAGACAGACATGCTGGAAGCGGTAGTAGGGTTTCAAAGTGGTTCACTGGATTACAGATCATCCAGATGGTAATCGATAATATCCCAATTGATACCGATGCAGGCGTCGTGGTTGTTTGCCAAGGCTTCCAACACTTCACTCGCCTCTTCATCAGAGACAGTCAGCCCACGATCGCTGGCACGCCAGATCACATCCTCCTTCAACCAGATCACTCCCACCAATTCAGTTTCAGGGTCGTGTTGCTCCTGCAGTTGCTCAATAAATTTATCCATTCGCATTGTTTCTTCTCCTTTTGCGTTTGGGTTGAATAAAGCGCCGCGCTCTTGAGCACGGCGCGGAACCTTTTAGTTGTTCCAAAACACGTGAGTTTCCCCGCCATGTTCAATAGTGAAAATGTCATTGGCTTCCAGATCGCGGGCGTAGGCGGAGTAGTCGAGGTATGAACGAAGATGCTCCGGAATTCGTCCAATCTCACCACTGTCCTCAAAGAACTGACGACACCAGTCGATCAAGGAAAGACCCGATCCCGTGAAGGCCTCGTTGAATAGCGTGATCGTATCCGGCTCAAGATCATGTCCGGCATGATCGCAAAAGATGCAGAGAAGCTCCCAATCCAAATCTTCTGCCTCCGCCCGCAAAAAGGTGGCTTTGATTTCCTGCAAGCGCTCAAGGCCGGGATATTCTCCGAGGTGTCCGCAATGCTCGTGGTCATGCACCGCCCACTCGGTAGCTTCATCAACAGGCGAACGATCAAGCAAATCAAACAAGCATTCGTGCAAGTCATCAGAGCCGTCTAACTCGACCCATTCGCCGTGTAAAATGCCTGCGTTGTAGCTAGCCAAACAAGCAAGGTATATTCTAGGTGTTGATGTCATTTTCTTTCTCCTTATCTAAAAATGAACCGCAGGTTTCATGTCCCGCATGAAACCTTGCCCTTCGGCGAGAACGGGGTAGCAAGTGCCATAAAAATCGATGAGGTTGGTGCGGGCGCACAAGCGAAGCGCGGAGCCACGGCCTCGTCTATTTTTGTGGCAGGCGCGAGGGCGGAGCCCTTAGCAAAACCCCTCACTTTCCCGATCCCAACGAAGGCGGGTTCGAAGGACTAATCTTGCGGTGAGGTGGCAGCGCCACGGAGTGACTGGCGAAGGGCGAAGAATGAGTACCGCGCCGGTCACTCGATGGCGGCGGAATGGCGGTGGGCACGGGGCGTTGCGGGGTGTCCCCGCTCGAAGGGGTGGCGGCGCACGCAGTAGCCGTCAGGGGAAGGCCTTCCCCTCAAAAGAAGGCATTCACCTAACTCACGAAGACCGATACTCTTTAGAGGAAATATTTTATTCTGTATCCACCTCATCAGGCAGTGCCATTTCTTCGCGTATCCAAGCCATTGCAGAGCAAATATCGCTCCACTGATCATCATAAACCTTCTCACCTTCTGGAATACAATCTTCTCTAAAACTATGCAAAGCCTGCCAGACTGTTTCCAACCAGCTTTCTGCATCATGAGCGTGTAACTTCTTCATTTCTTTGTCTCCTTATGGATTAGACGGCTTCGCCCACCATGGGCGAAGCCGAGCGGGTTGTGGGTCAAGCTGCCCGGTCTTCGGAAACATCTGATCCAGATTCAGGGACTGTGCGGAACTGGGGCAGCGCGTAATAATCAACGAAAGCCTTATTGAGGGCTCCGATTACCTTGAAAATCTCATTACGTTTGAGCGAGATGTTTTGGCTTTGCCAATGGCCGTTTTGATCGACGTAAGAACGCTCAAGATCGAAAGTGTGGAAGACCTGATTGTCCCGATTGAAATTTTCCCAGACTGCCACGCGGATATTGCCGAAGGCGATCTTACGAATGGGTTGTTTGGTGGTTTGTGAAGTCATACTTCTTCTCCTTTTTGAGCTTGAGGACTGACCCTGTGCCAGCCGTTAACCGCACCCAAACACAGGTTCGGGCGATTGAGGTCATGGCCTTCTCGGGAGACCGCGCCAGCGGCGGAAGGCCATTGACCGCGACCGGTTCTGTGTTGGGTTAAAGCGGTTGGCTGGCACAGGATCGGTTCTCAGGCCGGAGAAGTTGCTGACATCTCAAATTGGCTATCATTTCACTCTCTCAAGGCCTTGGCTGAAAAAAGCCTACCGGGCCATTTCTTGGACAATACGTATTCCCCAATTGAAGCGTAGAAGTGAACGCGCCATGTCTGGATATGAAAGCAAGCAAACGTGTGATTTTCACCCAAGGAGGAAAAGGGGGTGTTGGCAAAACAGAGGTCATCCTGGCACTAGTCGATTGGCATCGATCTAAAGGGATCAAGCCGGCTCTGATCGACTTCGATATTGAAAACACCAACAAGAGCGGCCTGCAGAATTTCCACTCTGAAGCACGGAAAATTGATGTTCACAAAGAAGGAGCGCTTGATGAGTTCTTTGATGTCTGTGACCAATCCCAGTCCGGAATTGTCATCGCCGACCTTGGGGCTGGCGCAGGAGAAGCCACCTATCACTGGTTTGACGAAGCTTTTGAAGATGCCGCTGAATTTGGAATCGCTCTCACTAGCATCGGAGTGACCACGAACGAAGCAGGGGCTGTGCAATCCATCCTCAAATGGGCCAAGCACCTTCAAGACCGAGTGGACTATCTCATTGTGCTCAACGAATATCGCGAGAAAAATTCGACTTTCAATTACTGGACAGACGAGCCTGCCACTATGCGCTTCATCAAGGCCTTTTCCCCGAAGACGATGGTGATGAAGGCGCGGGTGCAGGAATTTCAGGCCGAGCTACGCAATCACACCGGCACCCTGCAACGGGTGATTGATGGGCAAATGGAAGATCCTTACTTCCATCTCACTAAAAACCGCTATCGGGCCATCCGGGCTAGTCGAGAGATCTTCGAAGGCTTTGATGCGGCAAGCAACATCCTCTTCCCTCCTACTGAAGCATGAGTGCCATCAACACGCTGGAGAGCATCGCGGACTTACTTTCGCCAGACCGCCGCGAACGCTTTCTTCGTATGGTCGCGACCTTTCGCACCGTGCCAGAAGATGATGAATATCTTCAGATGCTTGAAGCGATTGGCTTCATGACTTTGCTCTGGAAAGAAGTGCCTCAGGAGATTCGGAGTGTCCTTGAAGGAGCCAATCCCATCTCCGAGACCTGCGAAAGCGTTGCCGCGAAAGTGCGCGATGCCGTCATCGAATCCATCCCATCCTACGAAGATCTCAAGCAAATCAGTCAACGTCTCGAAAGCCATGACATGACTCTCAGCCGGCTCTTCACCCAAGACAATTTCAAACAAAGCCAGCCTCGCAGGACTTGGATCGTCTTTACGACTGGTCTGACTTTGGGCATCGCAGGAAGTATCGCCGCCCCGTTCATCCTTATACTCTTCCGATGAACCGACTTCTCGCGGCGATCTTCGTTATGGGAGTTGGTGGCTTCACCGCGCTACTGCTCCCCCATCCCTTTCATTGGATCATGATCTTGGCAACCGCGGTCATCGCAGCAGCTATAATCCCTAAAACCCAAAAGAGTGATGTTCTTCTCCGCTACGGGAGATTGACCTGGACGCGTTGGGAACTCTGTCGCCACTTTCTGATCACCGGCGACACCGGCAGCGGCAAAACCACCGGCGGCTTTCAGCCCATGCTGAAACAACTCACTCAGAACGTCTCCGATTGGGGAGGCCTCGTCTTAGGGGTGAAAGGCGATGAGCATCGCTTCATTGAAAAACTATCGCGAGAGTTCGGCCGGGAGCGCGATGTTGTTCATTTACAAGTTCGCCCGCCCGACGCCTCCACCAAATGGAAACCACCTCATCGCTATAACCTCCTTTCCGACCGTAGTCTCCCATGGAGCACTCATGCTCGGATCATCACCGACATCGCCTCCAGCATGACCAAAGGCACCCAACACCCTTTCTTCGGAACGATCGCCCAAATCGCGCTCACCCGCGCTTTTGAAATTCTCGATGCCCTCAGTGATCCGATCACGATCCCAAAAGCATACGATCTTTTGACTTCCCCATCTGTTTCCGAGAAGGCCGTGAAACGACTCAGACACAACACCACGCCCAAGCATCAAAAGCTCGCGGAGTTTCTTGAAAGTACCTTCACTAAAATCCGGGCCTATGAACAAAAAGAAGGCATCGAAGGAACCGTGAAGACGTTTTTGGAATTCTATCTTCAGGAAGATGTCGCCGCTGTCTTTTGCAGCGAAGAACCGAATACTTTCAGTTTTTCACAGCTCGACCACGGAGCAATCATGACCGTCACTATGCCTCAAGCCCTCGCCACCGAGCGGCGCTATATCCAGACCTATCTCAAAATCCTTTTCTATCTGCACGCCCTGCGGCGATACGACATTTCCGAAGAAGAGCGCAACCAACGGAATCTCCTCCTTCTCGTCGCCGATGAATTCCAGGACCTCGTCACCGCCAGTGACAACGGCATCAGCGATCACCAAGTCGTAGACCGCATTCGCGGAGCCGGAGCCTGTGTCATCGCAGGAATGCAATCTGAACTTTCCGCTGACGTTGCGACCAATGAAAAGCAACGCAAAGTTCTCGCCCTCAATCTCCGCAGCCGGATGATCTTCCGAGCCGCCAGTGCAGAAGACGCCAAACTGAGTGCCGAATTCATCGGAAAGAAGACCGTCTGGAAGAAAACCTACTCCAGCGGCGGTTCTGGTCCCCGCACCGTCACCCGCCGCCGTGAAGAAGACTACCAGATTAAACCAGCAAAACTCCTCGGCTTGTCGGATCATAAAGCAATCCTTGTTCACCCATCGCAGAGAAAGACGGCACTCTTAAAAATCCCACGCTTAAAGGTGGATTTCAAATCTCCGTCATTGCGATAGCCCATTGCTCATCCAGCCCCAACCTAATCAAGTGCCCCTTTTCATCGAGTCGACGAAAATTGTGCCGCACAACAGGGTGAGTCTTCTCCGCGGGATCAGGCCAGAAAGTCTTTGCCTTGCATACTCCTGAATAGTATCAAAATTCATGAGGAAATATTCTAGAATAATGACTTTAGCGCTCTCGATGATGTTTTTAAATCCCTGTAGTGGAGATGAAGCGAAAAAAGATGACTACGAGAAACGTCTAGCACGCTATGACCTCGATTCTGACCCAGAAAAGCATCGGCTTCTCGCTTCCTGGTGTAAGCGAAATTACCCGGCCAAATTCCGGAGAAGCTTAACATGCCTCTTCGGGGTGAGATTGAAGGAGGTTCAACAGCTCGGCGGCAAGTCTTGCCCCAGATGAATCGGTCACTTCGAGGCAGGCTCCACATGGAAGTCGAATGCCAAGAGAGGGACGTGCTGTGGCAGAGGGAGAAGCGGGCTCTTCTTCGAGGTTGGCCTCAATCAAATTGAAGGTCGGCTCCAAAGGGGAGGTAGGTTCGGGATCTTCTCTTTGGCGCTGCCGCTTCTGCCTCCACGAGGCGAATGTTTGGTATTTTAGGCCATGGACTTGGGCAAACTGCGGACCACTCAGAGCACCTTTTTCATAGGCGTCGAGAAAAGCATCGCGTTGCGCAGCGGTAAAGCGAGCACGGCCAAGACGGTCAGACTTCAGAAGCGAACAATCCTCGGTAATACGATCAGTCATATCCAGCTATGCTATGACTGATCGCGCCTACGGCTCAATCATCGTCGATAGGTGCTACGCGTGACGCTTACCAACGAACCCACCGAACCCGTCCTCGTTCCACCCCAAAACCTCCCACCCAAATCATAGGCCAAAAAGATTTCGGCGAAACGGACCGTGAGCAATGCTGGGGAGCAACTCATGGAAGGGATAGCCGTTAGCGGCGCGCGATTGATAGTAAGCGACTGAAACACCACCCTGGTTGCGGTCTCGCGGTTCAGTTGGGAATCGTCATCTTCCATGGATGCCGAAAACCAAATCCAACAAGCCGTCGCCGCTTGCTGACGCGATGTTCGTCGAGGTTGAAATCACTCACCCCAGGGAGCGCCAGATGCACCTCATCTTTCAAAACGGGATGCGCCTCGCCCTCGGAGACGACAGCCAACTCCCACTCGCTGCCGCGCTCATCGTCCAACTCCGCAAGATCGAACGCACCCAGAAGGGAGGTCAGTCATGATGGGACTCACCAGCCATTTACGGATTTTCCTCTGCCTAGAATCCTGCGACATGCGCAAGTCATACAATGGCCTCGTCGCCCTCGCGGATCAACTCACTAAAGACGGACTCAAGTCCGGAGCCCTCTTCCTCTTCACCAACAAACGACGCAACCGCTTCCAGGCCCTCTATTACGATCACACCGGAGTCTGCATTTTAAAAAAGCGCCTCGAGGTCGGCACCTTCTCATGGCCCGCTGCCTCGAAACCCAATCAGCAAAAAATCACCCTCAGTCCAGAAGCGCTCAACCTCCTCTTTGATGGTGTCGATCTCCGGAGCGGGACCATGCGTCCGTGGTACGAGAGAGACTAGAGTTTAAAAAAGGAAGCTCGATTGGCCTCTGAACTGCTTTGCCTTAACCCATCAAGACTCCCGACGAAAAAGACCGCATCATCGAAGAGCTGAGGGAGCGCAATCGCCTTCTTGAGCAAAAAGTCGATGCTCTGCTTAAGATCCTCTACGGGGTCAAAAGTGAAAAAATCGATCCCGCCCAACTCCAACTCCTGCTCGAAGGACTAGGGCCGGAAAAGCCCAACGCCCCCTCTGGAAACGTGACCAACGAACCGGAGGGGGCAGACGAAGCAAAACCCGAAAACCAAGAGAGCAAAAAGACCAAGAGTAAAAACCACAGCCGCCTCAAAGGCTGGGAACAACTCGAAGTTATCGAAGAAACTCTCCTCCCCGAAAGCTACGAGCAACACCAAGACCAGCTCGAACTCATTGGCCAGGAAGTCACCGAACTCCTCGACTACGAACCCGCCCGCCTGATCAAGCGACGCTTCATTCGACCGAAGTTCCGCCGTAAAGACGATCGTCACCAAGCTCCACTGGTTGCCCCCGCACCCGCCAGCCCGCTCCCCGGAGGCGTGCCCACCTTCAGCCTCACCGCCCAACTCATCATCTCAAAATTTGCCGACCACCTTCCCATCCACCGGCAGCAAACCATCCTCCAACGCCTCGGCCTCCACGCCCCGCGCGACACCCTCAATCATTGGTCACTTCAAAGCCTCGAACTCCTCCGTCCTATCGCCGAAGCAGTCCACCGGGAATGCCTCGACCAAGACTACCTTCAAGTTGACGAAAGCCCCATCAAAGAACTCGCCCCCGGTACTGGCAAAACCCACACCGGATACGTTTGGGCGTTTTATGACCCGTCCCGGCAAGGCAGCGTCAGCTACCGTTGGCAAAACGGCAGGAGCCGTGCCGACTTCGAAGCAGCCCTTGGCGACCACAACAGCAACTGGCGCGGCACCTTGCAAACCGACGGCTTCAGCGTCTACCCCTCCTATCAAAAACTTCACCCCGAAGACATCACACTCGGCGGGTGCCTCACCCACATTCGACGCGGCTTCACCAAAGCCCTCGACGCCGGAGAACGAGACGCCGCCCGCATCATCCACCTCATGGCCTACCTCTACCGGATTGAAGAGCAGCTTCGTCAAAACCAATACGGCCCCGCCTTAAAAGAAGCCATCCGCGCCAGCCACTGCGCCCCCCGTTTGCGACTCATCAAAAAATACCTCGAACGGATCAGATCGCGCCACCTCCCGCAAAGCTTCATGGGCCAGGCCATCACCTACGCGCTTAATCAATGGCCTCGCCTCAAGGCTTACCTCCAAGATGGCCGGGTAGAAATTGACAACAACCTCATCGAAAACTCTATCCGACCTCTCAAACTGGGCGCCAAAAACTACCTGTTCTTCGGCTCCCACCGCCGAGGCGAACTGGCGTGCGTGGCCTACACCCTCATCGAGAACTGTAAACGCCATGGACTTGACCTAAGAGGATACCTGGTGCACGCGATGCAGCTGCTCGTCGAGCACGGCCCCGGCCGTGCTGCCGAATTAACTCCGGCAACCGTAGCCCGAGTCCGCCGGAGTGCTCAAGCGAGCTGAGCTCTTCGCCCTGGCGAAACTTAAATCTCGTGCCAGTCTTAGGGGTGGCCTGACCCCGGAAAATTGGACAATTCAAAAATGTAGATTTGGTGGTAGAAGCAAATCGAAAAAATGAAGAGAAGTCGCTTTAGCGAAGAACAGAAGGTCCGCATCCTGGAAGAACTCAGG
>JAUIGV010000056.1 GCA_030432565.1 Verrucomicrobiia bacterium
CATTTGAGCTGAGTGTCGGGAATGTTCCTTCCGGCAAAGCCGTAGAGGTGATTTCCAATTTTTTGCGGAGTCATCATGTGCATGCCGAAGAAACGTTTCTTCCAAAGCGGCTCAATGGAAAAATCCTTCGAGAATTCAAGTAATGTCCCCCCAAGTTGATAACAATCAGATATGAATATTTGATTTTCATTTACGGATAGTGGAGTTGATGCAAGAACTGATTCGTAGATATCGGCACGCCATGGAAAGCGCGAAAGCAGCTTTCCGGACTTCGGATCCAAGGCCAGCAGACCTCCGTGGGCGGGTCTTGATTCGCCGGCAGCAAGAACCAGGGCGACGTCCCGATCGTGGATTTTTGTCATTATCGGCGAAGCATATGAGGCTCCCCAGACGTCTTCGTGGGTCCATACGGTTTTTCCGTCTTCGAGATTCAGGCCCGCTACGCAGGTGCCGCTGGTTTTTTTTTCTTTTCCTCCAACGTTCAAGATAAGGGTCTTTTCGTGAATCATGGGGTTTGGACCGTATCCGAAGAAATACTGTGGAATTTTGAATTCTTCCATGAGATCCCGTTTCCAGATCATTTTTCCGGTCTTGAGGTCGAGGCAGTGAAGTTTGGCGGTGACACCTATCAGGTAGATTCTGTTTTGATGGACCACCGGGCTGGAGCGCGGGCCGTTTGAGAAGCCGTAGCGATCACGGTATTTGATAGGGTATTCAAAAGTCCACAGGCGCTTCCCGGTTTCGGCGTGGTGACAATCGAGTGTTTCCTTGGAGTCGATGGCGTGGAAATGAAGAAGCTTTCCATCGACAATGATGGGAGAGCTATAAGATTCCCCGCGGGCCAGTTCGAAGACCTTTGGGAGGCCCGTTTCGGGGAATTTCTGTAAAAGCGGCCTTTCTTTTGTGGTGCAGTTGTCCCTGGGGCCAAAAAAGCGGGGCCAATCCTCCACCACCGCGTTTTTTGCGAGGGGTCTGGGCGCCTTGTGGAACTTCATTGGATACGTGGTTTCCGCGGATAGTATGGAGGCGGTCAGAGCCAAAATCACTGGTAGTCTCATGCCATGAGGATAGTTCAAGAAATCCTGAATCAAAAAGCCTTTTGATCGGACGTGTAGTGGAGCTTGCTTATAAGCCGGAGCTTTCGTTCTTTTCACGGCGCGTAATCCCTTTATTAGTGATCGGGATGAAACGAACACTTGGACTCGCGTTGGTCTGTCTCACTTCGATGACGGCATTGGCACAGGAAAAATGGCTCAGCTTTAAAGGCAAGGAAGGGCCCGGAAAGGGGAAGCACATCGTGCTGGTTTCCGGGGATGAGGAGTATCGCTCGGAGGAAAGTGCTCCGATGTTGGCAAAGATTCTCTCGGAGCGCCATGGCTTTGACACCACGGTGCTGTTCTCGTGGAGTGCTGATGGAACCTATATTGATCCGAATAATATCAAGGGAGTGACCGGTTGGGAGAAGCTTGATTCGGCAGATCTTATGATCATCGGAACACGGATGCGCGCATACACGCCCGAGACGATCAAGCATTTGGGCGGCTTCTTGAATGCAGGCAAACCGGTGATCGGTTTTCGCACCGCGACCCATGCCTTCAAAGGCGGAGACAAGATGGGGAATATTGGCGCAGGCGAGTGGGGGTTGAAGGTGCTGGGAGAGCGCTGGGTGAATCACCACGGAGGTCACAAGACCCAGGGCGCCCGGGGTGTGATCGAGGAGGGCTCCAAGGAGCATCCGGTTCTGAACTCGGTGAAGGATGTTTTTGGGCCCAGCGATGTTTACGGGGTCCGTCACCTCACGGACAAGGACACGATCTTACTTAGGGGTGCCGTGACCGAGTCGCTGGATCCTGCCTCCAAGCCGGTCGATGGCCCCAAGAATAATCCCATGATGCCGCTTGCCTGGTTGCACACCTACGAGTCGCCCGATGGAAAAGCAAGCGGGCGTTCGCTCTGCACCACGATGGGGGCTTCAGTCGATTTTTTGAATGAGGATCTTCGTCGTTTGATCGTGAATGCCAGCTTTCACCTGCTTGATCTGGAGGTCCCGAAGAAGGCGAATGTGGACTTTGTCGACGCCTTTTATCCGAGCTTTTATGGATTCTGGAGCGGCAAGAATGCTGGAATTTGGAAAGAGCGTGGATTGACCGCGGGAGACTTTGGGTTGGGCAAGACTCCAACCGCTCCCGAGCCCAAAGGCACCCCCAAGTGGCCTTTCATGCCCGTTAAGAAGTAATGGACTGGCGCGCTTTTCTCCATGAATGGTCGCACGAGACGGATTCGCGGGGCTTTCAAAGCGAGACGTTTGGCGAGGTTGGCGGATTTCCACTGCTGGCTTCGTCAAAGGGGGATTCTTCAAAGCCGTGCATCTACCTGTCATCGGGGATGCATGGGGATGAGCCTGCCGGGCCGCAGGCCCTGTTGGAGCTGCTGAAAGAAGATTTTTTTGATGATCGGTGCCACTGGCTGATTTGCCCTGCGCTCAATCCGACTGGCCTGGTGGCCGGAACGCGGGAGAATTCAGGGGGGATTGATCTGAATCGCGACTATTGTTTGTGCGAAACCGTGGAGGTTTGCTCGCACATTTCCTGGTTGGGGAAGCAGACAACACCGCAGCTATTCCTATCCCTGCACGAGGATTGGGAAAGCACCGGATTTTATTACTACGAAATCAATCAAGGAGGCACCGCTCCGAAGCACCACGAGTTGCTCGCGGCAGCGGCACCGTATTTCCCGCCGGAGCCCGAGGCCATCATTGATGATCACGAGGTGACCGAGCCGGGTTGGATTTACCACTCCGAGCATCCGGACCTGCCGGAAGGGTGGCCGGAGGCGATCTATCTGGCAAAGATCGGTTGCCCCATCTCCCTCACTTTCGAAACGCCAAGCAAGATGGCTCTGGAAAACAGGGTGGGCTGTCATCAGTCGGTGGTTCGGGAGTCGGTCCGACGTTGTCTGTTATAATTCTGGTGACCTTCTGCACTTGCGGAGATCGCAGAATCACGCCAGCTTTCGAATATGCCAGCTGAAGAAGAAAACATTGTTTGGAAAGGTCGCTCGCACCAGATTGTTAATTTTTGGCCTCTGATGGCCTCGCTTTTGCTCGTCATCCTGATTTGCGTGGCGGCGTATTCGTGGTCAGGATGGATCGCGATTGCCGCCATCGTTCCCTTGGCTTACGGCGGATGGCTTTGGCTGGGGACCAAGTTGATGGTTTTTGAGTTCACGAGCGAGCGGATGCGGATTTATGAGGGAATTCTGAACCAGGAAATCAACGAAGTTGAGCTTTACCGCGTGAAGGATACCCGTCTCGAAAAACCCTTTTGGCTTCGCATTTTTGGACTTTCGAACATCGTGCTGCAGACCTCGGACCGTTCTCTTCCCGAGGTCAATATCCGGGCGGTCCGGGATGGTGCCGAGATTCGCGAAAAGCTGCGCAAACAAGTCGAAACTCTTCGCGACAAGAAGAGGGTTCGTGAGGTCGACTTCGAGGGAAGTGATGGAGATGACGGTGAATTCGAAGGGGAATTCATGTAAGGAAGAGCTTTCCCGGTTGCGCTGACGATAACGGGCCTTGCCGGAGCCCGGCCGGATAGGGGTGGATTCTCTCAAAGAATCCGCCGATCCGCACTTGAAAGGTTGGCTGGGGAAGGGCAGTTACATGGGCATGGGAATCGGCTGGGTGGTAATCGCGACAGTTCTTGCAATGGCAGGAGGTGTTGTGGGCGCCATGGCACTCCGCACGGAGAGGCCGAGTCGCGCGGCATTCATCTGGATGACGCTGGCTTTTGGTGCCCAACTCATGGCGCTCGGTTGGCGGGGGGGGCTCCGGGGGCAATGTCCTCTGGGCGATGTCGGCGAAATTTGCCTGTTTCTCGCTTGGTCGCTGACTTTTTTCTATCTCGTCACTGGAACAACCTACCGGGTCTCGCTTCTGGGCGTTTTCACGGCTCCGCTTGTGATTTTGCTGCAGCTGATCGCGCTCATTCCCGGGTTTTTTGAAAAGAATGTCGTAAGCGCCGATTCGGTTGATGCCTGGCGTGAGGCTCACACTTCTCTCTCGGTTCTTTCCTATGGAGCGCTGGCTTTGGCGGCGGTTGCCGGTGTGATGTTCTTTATCCTGAATTACCGGCTCAAGTCTCACAAGTTCGGTGGCGGGCTGGTTCACGGGATGCCATCGATCAGTCGTTTGGTGAAAGCCATGGCCCGTATCGCGGTTGTAGGTTGGGTGATTCTGACTGCCGGGATCATCGCGGGGCTCTTGATGCCGGAGGGCAATTTCAGCCTTCATCTCATGGTTGCGACCATCACCTGGGTTCTCTATGCCGTTCTACTTGGTGTTTACTTTGTTCGGGGTCTTCCCGGTCGACAACTGGCCATCGGTTTGACCGTTCTCTTTGTCCTCTCACTCGTTGTTTTTGCAAAGCTGTGATGAAACTTGTTTGTCTGGGACTGAATCACGAAACCGCGCCCGTTGAGGTTCGGGAGCAATTTGCGCTCTCGGATGGTGCGCTTGATCGAGAGACCGAGGGCTTGATCTCGTCCAAGGATATCCTCGAAGGAGTGGTGCTCTCGACTTGCAACCGGACGGAATACTATGCCGTGGTGAATGGTGGCAGCGGGGTGGCTGAGCTGGAGAATTGGATTTGTGAGCAGCGCGAGTATCACGGCTCACGTGAAGGAGTTTTTTACCACCACGAGGCACGGGATGCGGCCGAGCATCTTTGCCGGGTAGCCAGTGGGATGAACTCGATGGTGCTCGGGGAGACCGAGATTTTTGGACAGGTCAAGAAGGCCTACCAGCGTTCACTCGAGGGCGGGGCGACCAAGTCGGTCCTCAACAAGCTCTTCCAGCGGGCCTTTGGGGTGGGAAAGAAAGTCCGCACTCATACTGCGATTCAGGAGGGGGCGACGTCGGTAGCCGGAGCTTCGGTGGAGTTGGCGGAGAAGGTGTTTGGACGCCTGAACGGGAGTTCGGTCATGGTGATTGGAGCGGGCGAGATGAGTCGGAAAACCGCACGCGCGTTGCAGTCGCGTGGAGCCTCGTCGGTCATGGTGACGAATCGTTCGTTTGACAAGGCCGTGGACCTTGCCGAGGAAATCGGCGGTCGGGCGGTGCCGTTTAGCGGTTGGGAAGAGGAGCTGGCTCATCTGGATGTCGTGATTGCTGCCACCGGTGCTCCTCACTTCGTGGTGAAACCCCAGCACGTGGAAGCGGTGCGGCGGAAGCGGAAATACCGTCCGCTGATCATGGTCGATATTGCAGTCCCCCGTGATATTGATCCAAAGGTCGGGGAGATCGAGGAAGTCTACCTTTACGACATTGATACCTTGCAAGAAATGGCGGATCAGGCGAGGAAGCGGCGGGAGGAACAACTCCGTCTGTGCGAAGAGATCATCCGTGAGGAGATCGACAAGGCTTCGCTGCCGGCGGTGAACGAATAAATCATGAAGACGTTAAAATTGGGAACGCGGGGAAGTGCCCTTGCGCTGAAGCAAGCTGAGATGACCGAGGCCGCTCTTGCGCTTGCCTTTCCGGGGCTGGAGGTCGAACGGGTGATTATCAAGACGACCGGAGACCGGAGAACGGATGTGGCGCTTAATGAAGTCGCGAAGGCCGAGGGGATTTGGGACAAGGGGGTTTTCATCAAGGAACTGGAGGTCGCCCTGGAAGCCGGAGAAATCGATGTCGCGGTGCACTCGCTAAAAGATCTTCCGACCGTTCTGGAGGAGCCCTTTCAGCTGCGCTCGGTTCTCAAGCGGGCGCCGGTGGCGGATGCCTGGATCGGTAAGATCCCTTGGAGCGAGGTCGGGAAAGGATCGCGCGTCGGAACCAGTTCGGTCCGTCGAGAGAAGCAGGTCAAATTTCTCAAGCCCGGAGCCAAGGTCGTGGATCTTCGCGGAAACGTGCCGACGCGGATTGAAAAAGCGGCGATGGATGTGGACTACGATGGCATCATTTTGGCGGAAGCCGGTCTGAACCGATTGGGCTATCCCACCGAGGGAATGTTTGAGATCGAGCGTCATCCTCTTTTTGTGGAGTGTCTCGCAGAGAAAAGCTTCTTTCCGGCAGCCGGACAGGGTGCGGTGGGTCTTGAGATTCGGAGTGGCGACGAAGAGGTGGGCGTCGTCATCGATGCTCTGAATCACGGGGACACCTGGAATCAGGTGTTTGCAGAGCGCGAATTTTTGAGGCTGCTGGATGCCGGTTGCTCCACCCCGATTGGAGTGTGGTCGACCTTGGAGGGCGAGCATCTTGAAATGGGCGCGAGAGTCTTCCCCGAAGGAAACGGAATGCCACGCAAGGCCACGGCAAGTGGAGTGGTGCCAATGGAAGTGGCTCATCAACTTTTTGAAAATCTGAAATGAACGAAGCGCAAGAAAAGGGAATTTGTTACCTCGTGGGCGCCGGTCCGGGAGATCTGGGATTGGTCACCCTCAAGGCCAAGGAGTGCATCGAGAAATGCGATGTGTTGGTTTACGATGCTCTCTCCAGCGCTGAGTTGGTGGGGTGGGCCAAGAAGGGGTGTGAGTTGATTTTTGCCGGGAAGCGCGCTGCTGATCATGCCATTCCACAAGATCAAATCAACGCGATCATTGTGGAGAAAACCCTTCAGGGGAAAGTGGTCACGCGACTCAAAGGGGGCGATCCCATGATCTTTGGGCGGGGAGGCGAGGAGGCGGCCGAGTTGGCGGAAGCGGGAGTGAGGTTTGAAATCGTGCCCGGGATTTCCTCGACGATCGCCGGTCCTGCTTATGCCGGGATTCCGGTGACTCATCGCGACCATTGCTCGCAGCTGACCATTTTTACCGGTCATGAAGATCCCACGAAAGGAGAGACCTCGCTCGACTTTGCCCAGCTTGCCAAGACTCCGGGCACGAAGGTCTTTGTAATGGGGGTTTCACGGCTTCGCGGAATCTGTGCCGAGTTTATCAAGGGGGGGGCAGCAGCAGAAACGCCGATTGCGCTGACCCGGTGGGCGACGACTGGAAAGCATCAAACGGTTCAGGGGACGCTCGAGACGATTGCGGACGTGGTGGAGGAGAAGAAATTTAAGTCGCCAGCCGTCGCTGTCATCGGCAACGTGGTGAAGGAGAGGGAGAAGATCAATTGGTTCGAAACCAAACCGCTCTTCGGAAAAAGGATCGTGGTGACCCGAACGCGTGAGCAGGCGGGTGGCTTGAGCAAGCGACTGGGTGAACTGGGCGCGGATGTCATTGAGCTGCCGACGATTCGAATCGAACACCCGCAGGATCGACAGGATTTTGCGGAGTCGGTTGCCGAGTCCCACACCTATGATTGGTTGGTCTTCACAAGTCCAAACGGGGTCGAGAAGTTTTTCGATGCCTTTTATGCCACTTATCAGGATGCCCGGAGTTTGGGAGGCTGCCGGATCGCGGCCATTGGGCCCAGCACTGAAGCCAAGATCCGCGAGTATCGTTTTGCGGTCGATCTCATGCCGGAGCGTTTTGTCGCGGAAGGCCTCCTTGAGGCCTTCAAGAATGAAAGTATCGAGCACCAGAAAATTCTCTGGGTGAAGGCAGAGGAAACCCGTGATGTCATCTACGATGGCCTCATGGATCAGGGGGCGATCGTCGATTCCTGTCTCGCCTATCGCACCGTTCCGGAGACCGCCGATCCCACTGGTGCTGCCAGACAATTGCGCGAGGAAGGGGCCGACATGATTACCTTCACAAGCGGGTCGACAGTGGAGAATTTCTTCAAAATGGACCTTGATTGGCCCGAGGGATGCGAAGCCGCTTGTATCGGCCCGGTCACTCACAAGACTTTTAAATCCCACTGCGAGGCCCCATCCATCGAATCTGAAAAGCACGATATCGACGGCTTGGTTCACGCGATTCTGAATCACTTTGGGGGGTGATAGACCATCTGCCAAAAGTCCTTACGTGAAAACGGGGATTGTGGTGTCGAGAGGATCAGCCGCTGCGCGGGAGGGCTTACAGAATTCCGGCCGGTGGGAGCCGATTGCGGCGTTGCTCGTCAGTTGCGTATGTTCATACGCATCTTCCTCGCGCCTTGCACTCAATTCCCACAGTGTCGGCCTTTTCCCGCAATCACTTCTGGCAAATGGTCTGGACCCACAAAAAAGCCGCTCAACTCAGAGCGGCTTGGGTAAACAGGAGTCAGGCGGGAGATCTAGTAAGTGACGATCTCGCCCTCGTCGAAGAAGCGCGTGAGTTCCACCTCGGCAGCTTCGGCGCTGTCGGAAGCGTGGCAGATGTTGCGCATCTTGGAGTCCTCGGACTTTTCGCCAAAGTCACCGCGAATGGTTCCGGCAGCCGCTTCCTTGGAGTCAGTTGGTCCGAGGAGGTCCCGCACACGGCTGATGACGTCTTCTCCGCTGAGAGCGAGAGCAACGACAGGAGTCTCCTGCATGAAGCTGCGCACGGATGGGAAGAAGGGCATTTCTGCGATGTGGGCATAGTGCTCGGCGAGAATCTCGTCGGAAAGAGACATCATTTTAATGCCCCGGATTTTGAATCCCTCGGCCTGGTAGCGGGCGAGGACAGTGCCAACGAGGTCCTGTTTGACCGCGTCGGGTTTGAAGAGAATGAGAGTCGTTTCTTGTGCCATGTCGGTGGGGACCTACGCAACAGGCTGGGCGGTGTCAAACCCGATGTGGAACCGGCGGCGGGAAATTACAGGCCTAGTAGTATCTCAAGGCTACCCTTTTTAACTTTGATCTCTTTGAGCAAAAGCTCGGCAGCGTGGGTTGTGATATCCTTCTTCTCAAGCTTGTAAACCTCCTGATCCTCAATGAATTTTTTGGCCGCAGCATTGAATCCCAGCCTGACCAGGGGCTCAATTCTCTCGGGAATATGCTCGGTATTGAGGCTAATGATCTGAAAATCAGAGATTCGCAAGGTTTGATCTTCCTTATTGTATCGGATTGAGCTTTCGAAAACACCTGAAATTTCATCGGTCCTGATAAACGGGATGATGGATTTGGCGCTGATGTCGATTTCGAGACGGTTTTTTTTGCCGAGGAATTTCACCTTGGGCTCCTCGATAACGAGCTTACCGACTTTCAAGATGTCCTCTTCCATCGGGAATTTCCGGCCGATCTTATCCTGAATTTCCTCCTCGGTGAAAACAATGGTCACCATGTCGTCCCCGGCCTTCCGTGAGGAAAGGTAGAAGTAGCCGCCGATCGTTCCGCCCACGCCAAGCAAAAGGCCGGCGAGGAGAACAAAAAATAACTTCACCCCGAAAGGCTACTCCTGGAAATCGTTTTTCTCAATCGGCAAAGTTTTTGCGCTGTTGCCTGATTCTAGAGGATTGACCCCGGGGAATAGGTGGCGGCTTCGGGATGTGCTGATTTAAGAGCCGCGATTTCCTGGTCAAAGTGGGCGATTTGAGCCTTGGCTTGTCCGACGTTGTCGCGACCTTTTGCGAGGATTTGCGCCAGCGCGCCGGCATCCAAAGGGAGTCGCTCGTCCTCTTCAAGTCGCTGAAGCAGGTTGTTCTCGCTGGCTTTGCCATTTCTGAGATCGTGAACGGTTGCGACGGCGTGTTCCTTAATCGCTTCATGGGCGGTCTCGCGACCCACTCCCGCTTTCACCGCTTCCATCATGATGGTCGTGGTGAGGAGGAAGGGGAGGTAGTGGGTGTTCTCTTTCTCAATGACGGCAGGGTAGGCATCCATCTGGCCCAGAATGGTGAGGAAGGTTTCATACAGTCCGTCGATGGTATAAAAGGCGTCGGGCAGCATGACGCGGCGCACCACGGAACAAGAGACATCGCCCTCATTCCACTGATCTCCGGCGAGGTTGGAGGCCATGGTGAGGTGGCCTTTGAGAATGGCATGAAAGCCGTTGACGCGCTCGCAAGATCGCGAGTTCATCTTGTGTGGCATGGCGGAGGAACCGGTCTGACCTTTCGCAAAGCCTTCCGATGCGGTTTCGTGACCTGCCATGAGGCGGAGGGTTTTCGCGAGCGAGGAAGGGCCGGATGCGAGGTCGACCAAAGCGCTCACCACTCTGAAATCGAGCGAGCGCGGATAGACCTGCCCCACATTGGTCCAGGCCTTGGGGAGACCAAGGTAGCCCCGGACCTGTTCGTCCAATTCGGCAACTTTGGCCGTGTCACCGTTGAAGAGGGAAACCTGGTCCATCTGGGTGCCCACCGCACCTTTCAAGCCCCGGACCGGGTATGATTGAAGGATTGATTCAAGGTTGTGGAAGGCGCTGAGAATCTCTTCGCCAAACATCGAGATTCGCTTGCCAAAGGTCGTGGGCTGGGCCGCCACGTTGTGGGTGCGGGCCGTGATCATAAGGTCCGACCACTGGTTGGCGCGCTCGGAGAGACGGGCGAGAACCGCTACCGATTTGTCGCGGATCACTTCGAGCGAGCGATACACCTGGAGCTGCTCGACGTTCTCGGTAAGATCCCGGGAGGTCATTCCTTTGTGAATGTGTTCGTGTCCCGCGAGGTCGTTGAATTCCTCGATCCGGGCCTTCACATCGTGACGGGTCAGCCGCTCCCGCTCGTCGATGGAGGAAAGATTGATCTGGTTTTTGGCCGATTCATAGGCTGCGATCGCTTCGTCCGGTATATCGAGGCCAAGGTTCTGCTGGCCTTTCATCACCGCGATCCAGAAATCGCGTTCCAGAATGATACGGCCCTCCGGTGACCAGATTTCGCGGATTTTGGCTGCGGCGTATCGTTCGGCTAGGACATTGGGAATCATGGCGGGAGGAAAACCGCAAATCGTTGAATTTGAAACTCTAAATCGACGCGAGCGAGAGAACTCCTTCAATCGAGCCCCGGGAATCCCCGCGACTCACTCAAAATGGGGCTTTGCCTCAACTTCAGCGATGGCATTCTTGAGGTCGTCCGATCCGACATGGATGCCCCTGCCGACTGTCACGCTGAGGTGGTCCATTCCTTCAAAATCAGAAGGCGCAATTTTTTTGGATGGCAGTCACAGAATTTTTTCCAGGGCTGCAATCAATTCCGACCGCAGCTTAAGTCCCCTGCGATAGAGTTCGTTTTGTTCGCGCTCGTACTCGCGTCGTCCTTCGGGAGTTTCGATGGGAATTGGCGAATAGCCGTATTCCGAAAGGTTGTAGGGTGAGGCCCTCATATCAATGATGCGGGCTTCGATGGCAAAGAAGAGAGTTTTGCGAAGGAGATCGGACGAAATCCACGGGGAACTTTTGTAGGCCCATTTATAAAGATCCATGTTGGCATGGATACAGCCCGGTTGTTCGTGGTCTTCCCGGGTGAGGAGGGTAGGTGAAAAGCGATTGCGCGGAATGGTGTCGGGAGCGAAAAATCGGAAGGCGTCGAAGTGTGAACAGCAGAGCGGGCGGCTTG
Organism: Verrucomicrobiia bacterium; assembly: GCA_030432565.1. GTDB lineage: Bacteria > Verrucomicrobiota > Verrucomicrobiia > Verrucomicrobiales > Akkermansiaceae > SW10. Next base: position 11,342 of record JAUIGV010000056.1, read on the forward strand.
AAACCAGAGCGTCGATTTCCTTTTGTGGCAGTCGCAAAGGTGCGCTTTCGCGATGCCGGACGTCCGATCCGGAATAAACCATGGCCCATTCGTGGAGACCGTGGCAGGCAAAGTTGGGAGGGCGTGACTGGGTCATCGATAATAGTCGATGGGTCCATTGGATCCGTTCCCGGCCTTTCGGCGTGAGCTTTTCGGGATCAATCCAGGCGACGCCATTGCTGCGCTGATAGCATTTTTCGGGCAGATCGATGTTTTGATCGACTTCAAGGGGGATGCCAGCTCCGGGATGCCACCTTTCAAGTCGACCCAGAGGGAAGGAATAATAGGTGTGCAGGAAATCGTACACCGGGTGCTTCTCGCCGCGGGATTTTCGGGCGCGCATCGGAACCGTGATTTCTTGAACCTCTTTACGATGGAGGATCGCGGACTCCTGCCATTTTGAGAGTGGGATAGGGGCAGGGGAATGAACCGAAAGGGACATGACGCACGCCCGTCTTAACGAATCACCGGGATTTTGCCAAATAATCCTTGCAGTCCCTGTCGAATCGGCCTAGCTTCCGCCCGCCTCGAAGGAGGTGGTTATAAAATCGCGGGATGGAGCAGCCAGGTAGCTCGTCAGGCTCATAACCTGAAGGTCGTAGGTTCAAATCCTACTCCCGTAACCAATGAAAGCCCTAAGTCTCAGTGACTTAGGGCTTTCGCCTTTTCAGGGGGGAGGGGTGCAAGATGCACCGAAATGAAGGGAAAAACCGTTAAAATGCACCGAAAAGTGGACGGGGTAATGGACGGGGTAATTTTCGATTGCTCAATTGCTTGGAGTTCGGCGGGAATTTTACCCCGTCCAACTTTCAGGGCTCAAATTGGACGGGGTAACGCCAAGCCATGCGACTTTTTAGTTCCTAGGCCCTGCCCACTCGCGGGATGGCAGGAAGAGGAAAAACCTTAGAAGGATCCAACCAAGTGACATCTCACAAAATAAATCGCACCAACTAGGGGAAACAAAACTATAAGGCATCCTGACCCCTTGGGATTAGCCTTCGCCCGTTCCTTGACCATTTCCGGGAACATCTGGCCGAACTTATTAGCAAAGAGGTTCGTTGCCTCGGTGCTTTGTTTCTCGGATTTGCGGATCTTCGAATCCCACGATGGCTTCTCTCGGTCAAGTGCTTGGAGCACGGCGAGAACCTGATCATTTGTTGGAGTCTTAAAATAGGGCTGAAGCATACCGTGGTGACCACCACCATCAGACCAATCTGAGGGGGCTTTCTTGAGGAAGCAATTTCTCCACCCTTGAGTTCGGCCCTCGTGTGGAGCTTTCTTTTTGGGCATCGGTGGTGGTGTTCCCGACTTAGCCGCCTTCTTTGCCGTTCTCCTCCTTGCTGCAATCTTTTCTTCTTTCTGCACCTGCTCCCATGCCTCTTCAAATTCTTCGCATAACTCACCCGGTGGGACGTTCGGGTGATTAGCGTGAGCAAGATTGATAATCTTCTTCTGCTGCGCCTTAGTTGGTAATTTGACGTGCGGGTCTATTTTTCTCCCCTCTTTGAGATCCTCCAGCAACACTTCTTCTAAGGCTTCTAGGCAATCGTCATATTGATCAGCGGTCATGCCCTTATCTTAGACACTGTAAACACCCGGGGAAAAGTGTCCAAGCCCTTGTGGGAATCACTGTCAGTGGGTCAAACACGCCATTATTGTTATTGCGAGTATCCCTTCTCAGCAGGTCTGAAGCCCTTGTTCTCAAGTGGTCTTCTCGTCTTCCCGTGTGCTTCTCGTTTCGTCTTCCAGCATGCATAGTTTCGGGCTTCGTGGTGTTCTGGTCTTTTGAAGCCCCTCGGCCCCGCCTCTAGTCTTAATTACTCAGTAAATCCGCCCCCCTTCTTTTTCCTGTATCCTCTTCGAGGAACTCCACAACACCACAATCATTGAAAACTAAAGGGAAAAGGGATGGTGTTTTCGGTGGCCAATTGGTGTTTTCCTCGTTCGCCGGAAGATTTCGGACTGTTTTTCCCGTGGAACACCCCGGAAAACGGAAAAGTGATTTTCCCGGCACGCTCGGCTGGAAATGCTGCGAGACGCACACCGCAGGGTCAAAGTGACATCCAAAGAGATTCCTTCCCCCCTCGCCAAGGCCCGTGGCCTCTGTGGCGATCTCTCTTCAAGAGATTCGAAAGGGGGGGCGGGGAAAGGGTCCCTCTTTCAGAGAGGGGAATCTTGAAAGAGGCCCGGTGATATAGTATTTGCCTTCACCAGATACGATCCTTCGATGACTGAAAAGCGATACCTCAAACTGGACGGGAAAAAAGTAGGGCCTTTCTCACTCCGGCAAATCATGAGGATGACGGAATTGGGTGAAGCTGATCACCAAACGGAGTTCTGGGGAATACGTAGCAAATCTTGGGAACCATTACGGCGTATGATGTGGGATTTTGAGCCTTGCAGGGTCAAGGAGATGAAAGCGGCTGGAATTAAGCGTGTTGAAGTATTGGGTCCGGGAGTTCCCGGGGAATGCCCAGCTTGTTCGTCTCTCGACGGAAAAATTTTCCCGATAAATGAGAGGCCGGAATTGCCACCAGCAAATTGCACCTGCCTACCTTGGTGCGGTTGCCTTTTCATCGCTACCTCTTGAATCATCCTCCTGTTTCAACTGCAGTTGCTATTGCTCACTTTTGCACCACGAAATCGAATCGGGGAGACGGCACCGAAAGACTTGTCCCGATTTCCAAACTCGAAACGCGTTCCGCTCGTATCGGTAAACACTCGGCCCCGAAGTCGTTTCACTTTGTGGTCGATTGCCTTTCTCATGTCCTTGGCATGTCCGGCGATGGCTTACGGTAGATACAACTCTTCGGCCTTGTCGATGAGATCGGCACTTGTCAGATCTCTTCCTGAGACGGGAAGTGCGGGATTATGATCTGGTCAAACTCTTGCCAGAGTGAAATCTTCGGAGCGGATGAAGTTCTCAGAAGTTGTATCGAACATAGCAAGGGTTACGGATCTTCGGCGAATCGCAAAGGCACGGCTCTTCGACGTTTCCTCATTGCCCGAGGAGGAGTTAAAAGAGCAGTTGATCGAGAAAGTTGATCAGTTTGCAAGCAAGCAGGCTCTTGAATCAGCACTAAATGCGGCTTTGGATCATCCCGATCACAGCATTCGTCTGATCACTCCGGTGGTCCTTATTGAAATACTTCTTCAGAAGCACGACTACTCTTTACCTGAGAACGAAACCGCTGAAGAGGTGATGGCTTGGGAGCAGTCAGTGATTGATGAATCCAAGGAGCAGGAAACATCTGCAAGAATGGTCGAAAACTATGGGACTTTCGAATTTGTTGTGCAGGCTGCTTGGGAGAATGACGATTCTATTTCTCAGGATGAGCACCGTTTGATCGAGCGAATACGTAACCGATTTAAGATCACCCGCCGTGAATACCGTGTTTTGGAAGCTGGCCTCGGGAGGTATCCGAAGAAGGGTAATGAGCTTCATACTCGCGACGATATTAAGTTAACTCGCCATTATCTCCAGGAGGCAGGATTACTATTAACCTTCCGGGACTCTGACGGAAGAGACTGCGATATAATCCCTGAGGAGATGGCGGTTCACCTTAGGGGAGTTTTGCAGCTACCTCTTCGCCACTATGGATATTACCAGTTGCTCGGTTACCGGGCGGTAAAGCAGAAAAGCTTCCTATCCCAAGCTCTGGAAAATGCCGGAATGGTGGTCAAAAAAAATCCATCTTTGAATGATCTCAGAGAGATTTGTGTGGGGCATATCAATCCCGAAATTCTCTTGGGAGGATACAGCCAAAGGGATGGACTTGATAAAGTGGTCCTCGAAAAATGGTGTAGAGATCTTCAATTGCAGGTGAGTGGCTCCAAGTCTGAAGTAATCGCGAGAATCCTTCAGTATTACGATTCACTCGTTGAAATTGAGGGAGACCAAGAGGATGAACGGGAGATTTGGTTCCAGCATTATGAGGAGTATGCCTGCCGTGATTACCAGTTTCTTCGTCAACGCCAGCTCATCGAGAAAGATCTGGAGGTTGAGCATCATTTCGAAGCCGCTACGGATTTTTTGTTTGAGAAGTATTTAAACCATAAACCTCTGACTCTTCCCGGTAGTGAGCAGCCAGATGGAGCTCTTTCTCATGGAGAAAAGCGGCTGCTCTGGGACAACAAGTCCAAGGAGAAAGTCTGCAATCTCAAGGAACACCTTGGGCAATTTTCGAGATACTTTAATAAATATGCGGGAAACGCATCAGCTTTACTGGTTATTGCTCCGGACTTTACTCCCGATTCTGCCAATCAGGCGTTGCTGCACGAGGTTAACACTGGCCAGAAACTCAGCTTGATTACTGCGAAAGAGCTCAAAGATCTCACCATTAGATGGAGTGAATCGAAGAAGAAAGATGAGCCGTTTCCTCTCCGGTTTCTCACCTCAGTTGGCCGATTTAATCCGATTGTTGCTGAGGCTGCCTTTCAATAATGCGGAGGTTAATCGGTGGCTCCAAGGAACCGGATCGGGTAGACGGCACCAAAGGACTTGTCCCGCTTGCCAAACTCGAAACGTCTCCCGCTCGCATCGGTGAACACCCGGCCCCGAAGTCGTTTCACTTTGTGACCGATTGCCTTTCTCATGTCCTTGGCATGTCCGGCGATGGCCTCCAGTAGGTTCAACTCTTCGGCCTTGTCGATAAGTTCGGCCGATGTGAACTCGGCCCCCGAAGTCGGAAGGTTGGATGCGAGAGCGCAAATGAGAGCCTCCAGGGCGGCCCCTGATTCATCGCCTCCAAGGCTGAAGGTTCGCTTTGCAAAGGGTTTCAACTTCGGGTTGAGGTTGTGAACGATGGCACCGACAACTTGCGCCCACTGTGACGCGGAGGTGTGCCGGGCTTCCTTGAAAGCTGGTCTTCCGTTCTCGTTCCATTCCCGGACGATAGCCCAAAGAGCGGCGAGGAATTGCGCCCTCGTTTCGGGAAGGCAAAGCCAATCCGGGGTGAGTTCTTTTTCAAAGGTTCGTTCGGTCGCTTTCCCCGGCTCGAAAAGATCCACCACGAGGGAGCGGCGAACGAGATCTTCGGCCAAGGTGAGTTGGTTTCCGCTTGTGAAAACCTGCGTGACATTGAAGCGGGTTTCGGTCCTCGATTGCCCAAGAATACGCGGCTCGTGAACGGGCGAGTTTGTGAAGCGGTTCAACTCGTTTGAGTGAAGGGAAGCCACGTCATCCAAAGCCAGGTAGGGCTTTCGGTTGAGGGCGGCAATATCAAGAATCTTGCGAAGCTCTTCATTGTTCGGCTTCGTGCTTTCGGCTGGTTCCCCATGCACCGGGGCGAGGGCCATTCTCATTAGAAGAGACTTCCCGCTTCCCGGTTGATTCCCGTTGTAAACGATCATTGGCCTGATCGTTCCTTCCTTAAACATGGAACTGCAAAAGACTCCAATCATGGCGGCAAAGTGAACACCAATCGAACGGCTGTTCGTGTTCTCTTCCTCCGAAGCCCATGGGAAGCGGGCGAGGGTTTCAGAGAGGAATTTCACTGCTTCGGCCAAGGGGAGATCGTGACGGTATTTCACGGCTTCCACGGTGAAAGTCTTGGTTCGTTCATCGTAGCCGGGAGGAAGCAACTCGACGTGCAAGTCGTTCCCTTCCTTCAACCAGAAAGGGCCACCACGGGACACTTTCACTTCACTGGATCCACGCCAAGCGGGAAGCCTTACCGTGTTGATTGCCTTCACCTCCCGGATTTGTTCCCGGAAGCGGTCCGAAGCCATGACCATTCCCGCAAAGTCGCGGGTCATTGTCGCGGCAAGATACCCGTCACCTTTTGGCCTCACGGCGTAAAGATGGCTTTCAACCCATGAGCGGAAACGGTCGGAAGTCATCAACTCCAATTCCCCCCGTTCCTTGCCAATCGTCACAAAGCTTTCGCCAAAGCGAAACAAGGGAGAGGGGGCAAGAATCATCCCGAATTCACGGGCGGCATGACTCACGGGTTGATCAACTCTCACGGTTGGAATTTCCCGGCTTTGTTCTGGCGGTTCGATATTGGCGGACCTTGCCACCAAGGCGGCATTTTCCCGGATTTGCCCGGCCAAGTCTTGCGCGTTCGATTCGTTTTGATCGTTCATTTCAGTGCTTGGCAATGTTTAGGATTTGCTCGGCTTTGGCGTCTGGATTGAGCCAGAGAAGCTTTTGCAATCGGGGCTTTTTGTATCGTTGAAGCTTGCCGTCTTTGTCCTTGGCCCCGTGACGATAAAGCCCCGGAAGGCGGGAAAGCCTCACGGCGGTCATGGCGGCGGCATCGGCTCCAAGGGGAGCAAGGACTTGCACGAGATCATCACGAAGTGAATCGAAGTCTGGCTTCGTCTTGCAATCCACTCTCACGAGTGCGTGAACGCTTCGGCCCCCGCTTGTGTAGATTGCGGCAATCGGGAAGGGGAGTTGAACCAAGGCTTTCAACCAAAGTTCTTCGGGGGCGTGATCACTTTCCAGAACGAGAAAACGCCATGCCGTAACGCACTCGCCATGCCTTCGCCCCGGTCGAGGCGTTCCGTCCTCGCGTTTATTGTTGGGGTTCCACTTCCATGCTCCCTCCACGGGTTGCACGAGAAACCAAACACCTTCTGGCCCCCCGGTCGGGAGAGGAGAGGGAACGGCCTTTATGCCGGGCTTTTCGCCAAGTCTGAATGTGCCCTTGTCCGGGATGAAAAGGAAGTCGCCTTGGCTGAATGGTGAGGTGAAAACAAGCACCCGCTCGGCGGGGTGGTAGAGTGCCGAAAGCATGGCTTCGGCGGTCTCAGTTCCTTGCTCGCCAGTCCTTCCCGGAAACGAAAGCGGGGAGCGGTCGAGAAGCCATTCCTGCGAGATCTCGACGGGGCACTTCTCGGCAAGTCGAGTGAGTGCCTCCAGGTCAAACGATGGCCTTTTTGGCCGGGGCTTTGGCATCGGGCGGCGGGCCACTTTTCCGAAGTCTCCACCTTGCGAAGGTTTCCCATCGCTTTCGGCTTTCCCGATTCGCTGGCGTAATTCCCGATTGAAGGTCTCGACGGCATCGGTGCAACTATCATGGAAACAATACCCGGTCGGGGCACCCGTAAGGACAACTCGAAAGTCTCGCCGTCCTCCCCGGTTGGTGTGGAGATCGTCACCGGGACACGGGGCAAATTCCCCGTTCTCCAATGAGCATCCAAGAAGCTCTTCGGCGATGGTTTGGCGAAGGGTTAGATCTTCACTCATGCCGACCTCCTTTGTTTGAATATGCCATAAGCGTTGCTCGCCAAGTATGCGTAGGCATTCGGTTTGCCTGTCTCCATGAAGCCCTTTTTTGCCAGCGGTTCCAGACTCGCAAACATCACCGTGGCCGCATGCAATAGCTCTTCAGTCGTGGAACCGAAGACATTGTTCCCAAACTCGCCACCGGGCAAAAAATGACGGCACAACGAACGCTTTCGCTTCTGTCCTGCAAAGTTTTGAGGAGCAACGATTGACAAAATATCTTCTACGCTTACCGCGAGCCCCGCCTCCTGCTTCATCTGTTCCAGGCACGCATGCGACACCCGCGCAAGTGCGATTTCCTCGCGATCAATTAGAATGGTTTTCATTCGCTGGCCTCCTCTTGCTCGCTGTGGAAATTATCGCTCGGACAAGGGGCGAATTTCAGTTTCTCAGAATATCTGTTGAAGATTGCGAGGAGCTGTTTTCGGACGTCTGAACGTTTTTTTTCAGCTTCGGCTTGAATGCGGGAATTTATAGGTTTTCCCTTCCCGATTACTCTTCCGATTTCTTTCGTTAGTCCCTCATCGTTGGTGAAAGTTGATCCAAGAAGGAACCTCATTGCCCCCCGCAATGTGTCTTCTCCGACTCGATTCAAAGGTAAGCTATGGAGTTCAAGAATGATTGCCACTCCAAGCGCATTGAAAGGCGGGTGATCGCTACCGGCAATCACTCCCTCTCCCGTCTCAAAAAGTTCTAAAGTTGTCATAAAATTGACAGAGCGAACCTCGATGGTAGTCCCCGCAATTTCCACAAAGCGAGACACACCACCGGGGCGATAAGCTCCGGTGGTTTTTTGTTATCCGAGACTCTCGACTTTGAATTGTGCATCGAAGGAGCGGCGGACTTCCTCCGGGTCGAAATAGACTCTCCGGCCAATCTTGCGAAAGGGCACCAATCGCTTGGCTTGCATCCCCCGAAGCCAACGAAGGGTTGGGCGGGTTCGCTCATCTTTAAAGAGTTCGCGAAGGAGGGCTTCAGCTCCCACGAGAGAGCGGGACTGGCTAGGCTTTTCTGATGTCGTATGATTCATACGAGGTCACCCTGCACGCACCGGGAGGAAAAAGGACGGGGGGAAAGTGCGCGAAGTTTTCACCCCCTTGTTTATTGGGTGGTCGGTAATCCTCCCAAGCCCAAAGCCTTCAGGTCTTTTCTGAATTGCCGCTCATCGTAAATTTCAACCTGCGAAAAATCGCTTACGATAGCATCGAAAAGCTGACTTTTTAAAGGGAGTTTAGCGCTTTCCCTGATGAGTTTAGACGCCATGAAAAGAATCTGTCTCTTTCGGTCGAAGGTGACTTTCGGTCTCTGAATTTTCGCCTGATCAATTTCAAGGTTCTTGGTGATTTTGGATAAGAGATCAAAAAACTGGTGATTTCGTTGGCTCATTTCTTGGATCAATCGCCGTCCGATTACCTGTTCAATGAGGAGGTTTCGTTCATTCCGGTAAGCTTCATTGTCGGGGTCTTTTAGTTTCCCAAGATCTTCGAAATTCTCGCCGGCCGAGAGGAGTTTTTCCAAATTGGTTTCGTATCGTTCCCTCGCTTCCATCAGCTTGCAGGCCTCGGAATGGATCACTTCAATTTCTGGATCTTTTGCCAAATTGCCGAGCTTGGGGAAGTGATTGGAGTAATCTAAACGCTTCCGCTCGGTGATGCATTTCTCATTTTCCCAAGATCTCAAAAAGGTCCTGAGTTCTTTGCCGGTGGCTATAACTGCTCCAAGAGCGTAGATATGGAAAAAATGAAGATAGTCGTCGCTCGAAGTTTCGAGCCTGACGCGATCTTCAGACATTGGGGTAAAAAAACAGGGGTTGTCTTCCCCTCGCGACTTGCGAGTTAGGGTCGTTTCAGGATCTTTCGTTTTTGCAGCCTTCTCGTTAAATT
>JAUIGV010000057.1 GCA_030432565.1 Verrucomicrobiia bacterium
CTCTCGGTCTCTCCCCACTACCGGGGATGAAAAACCGCCGATCAATCTATCCCCTTGATTGTTTCCGTCTGGCACCCATGCGGTAGAGCGAGACAGCCAAAATCAGACCCAAAATGACGAGATCCAGGGGCAGGTGAAACATCCTGATTTCAGCTTTGATGATGGTTGGCGGAGTAATCGGGTCCTGATCTTGCGATGATCTAAAGTAGAGATCTTCCCCCCCTCCCGGCCAAGTTTCGTCGTCGAAAGCGGTCAGCCAGTTTGCGTCCGGCGCACCGGGATGATCACCAAATTCCCCAAGCGCGATTTGGAGGATGTCCACCATTCCTTCATCATGATTCGAAAACTTCGTTGAAGCATTCCACTCCTGCCCTGATCCGCCTTCAAACTCACCGAGCACTCTCTCGCGACCTGCAAAATAGAGCCGCAGGAGAGATCCGTCCCGGGGGTTAACCCGGATATCGCGGGGCACACGGTATGGGAAAAAAGGCGCTTCTGTTCCGAACGACAAACACACCGAGGCTCGCGTCAGTGGAGCGTGGGACTGGTCGGCATCAGCTGCATATTTGAAGGCCGTGACGATCCATTTTTTCTCGACGTATGGCGCAACCCAAGCACGGATTTCAGGGCGGGCGTCATAACCATTTTCCTCCAGCCACGCGATGAGCGCACCGCTCTCGGAGGCCCGCAGCACCGAAACCTCGAATCCCCCCACGACGGCAGTGTCGAGCACTTCCACACCGCCCCAATGAGCGGCCATATCCTTGGTCGAACTCCCGGCTGTCGCAAACAGGGGAGCCAGGATCAGAGGCATAAAACTCACCTTGGTCTCTCTCCGGGTTTCAACCTTGGGCTTGATGAGTTCACCCAATTCATCAAAGACTCGATCGGGCACCTCGGACAGCTTCGGCTGCGTTGGCGTCGGCACCAGGAATCCGAAATCCTTGGGGGAGTTCTCACTTTGAAAATTCGCCCTGCGCACAAAGTGCTCCACTCCTCTCTCGGCATCCCAAATCAAGAGCACTTCCTGAGCCGCAATCCGAACGGGCTTACTTCCGTACCGCCAGGCGGTGCAGCAGGCAAAGCTTGAGGACAAAAGAATCAGGAAGATGAAGATCGAGAGAGAGGTGGACTTGAACGACATAGTGGGAAAGAGCAGCGTAAAAAAATGCCGGTGCTTCACAAATCCTCAATCGCCGGATCAGTGGAGTGAAGATTGACCCGGGCGTCCGGATTAGCGACCTCGCGCATCAGGCAGGGGAATCCCATCCGTTCCCATGAGATGGACGCCCGGTCAAATCTGCCTCACGAGAGAATTCCCCTGACAACTTTACCCTCCACATCAGTGAGGCGGAAGTCGCGCCCGGCATAACGGTAGGTGAACTGCTCGTGATCAATTCCCATGAGGTGGAGGATCGTGGCGTGGAGGTCGTGAAAGTGGACCGGCTTGTCCTTGGCGTAGTAACCGTAGTCGTCGGTGGAGCCATAGACAGTGCCCGCTTTGATTCCACCACCGGCCATGAACATGGTGAAGCCGTGGGGATTGTGGTCGCGGCCGTCATTGCCTTGCGCGGTCGGAGTGCGTCCGAACTCGCCGCCCCAGAGAACAAGCGTTTCATCGAGAAGGCCACGTTGCTTGAGATCCGAAATGAGTCCGGCAACCGGCTTGTCCATCTCCGCGCTCAGCTTTTCGTGTTCCTTCCGGAGGTTGCCGTGAGAATCCCAGTATCGATGGGTCGCCTGGACGAAACGGACTCCGGCTTCGCTAAAACGACGGGCCATGAGACACTGTTCTCCGAAGGACTTCGTGGGGTCGACATCCGCTCCGTAGAGTTTCTTGATATGGTCCGGTTCGCTGGAAATATCCTGCACTCCGGGCACTTCCATTTGCATTTTGAAAGCGAGTTCGTATGAGGCGATCCGTGATTCCAGTTCACTGTCAGCCCCTCGCAGGGCGAGGTGCTCTTGGTTGAATGATGCCAGTAAATCCAACTCCTTGCGTTGTTTGCCACGGTCCTGAAGCGGGTTGTCGATGAAGGGCACCTTCATCTCTCCGTTCTTTCCGCCAATTCTCGTCCCGCTATATTTCGCAGGGAGAAATGCCGATGACCATGCGCCGGCCCCACCGTGGCTGCCGCTCGGATTGATGGTGATGAACCCGGGAAGGTTTTCGTTTTCCGAACCGAGACCGTAGTTGATCCACGATCCCATCGAAGGTCGCGTAAAGGTATCGGACCCGGTATGCAATTCCAGCAAAGCACCGCCGTGACGAGAGTTGGAACAATGCATCGATTTCACAAAGCAAAGGTCATCCGCAATGGACGCAATGTTTGGAAGCAGCTCGCTGACCTGGGCTCCACTTTGACCGTGCTGCTGGCAGGACCAGGGCGATTTCAGGAGAAGGTTTTTCGATTTGTGCGAAGTGATCCGGGGAGCTTTGAGCGGGAATGGTTTCCCGTCATCCCGAATAAGGAGAGGTTTGGGATCGAACAAATCGACAGTCGAAGGGCCCCCGTGCATGAAGAGAAAAATCACCCGCTTGGCCTTTCCAGGCAGGGGTGGCGCCTTTGTTTTTCCGGCCGCTTCCCGGGCCAACATCGCCTGCAAAGCCAGCGCCCCGAAACCTGTTCCGGATCTCTGTAACATTTCACGACGCGAAAGCGGAACTCCCGCACGATGACCACACAGACTCATGATGTTTTACTCCACATATAGAAATTCATTGCTCGATAAAAGCACTCTTGCAAAAGCTGCCAGCGCCTCCTTCTCGTTTCCATAGTTTTTGACAAAGGCCTCACCGCGAGATTGTTCCCCATCGGTCGCATCACGTCCCAGCATATGTTTGACCAACCAAGCCGGGCGATCTCCGGGCGATTTAGATATCGCGAGATCAGCCAAGGCTTTTGACGACTCGTGCATGAGTTCGCTGTTCATCAGGAAAAGTGCCTGCCCGGCCACCGTGGAGGTTCTCCGGTTGCCATCAGGCACTGCCGGATCAGCGGCGTCAAAGGCCTTTTGGCCGTCATATCCCGAGCTCCGGTAAACCGGCAGATAAACCGTCCGTCTCGGCACCAGCGAGTGGGCCTGGAGCTTTCCCCGATCAACGTACTTCGAGGGCTGTACGACCAACATCGATCCACCCATTTTGAGATCGAGGCGTCCTGATTTCTGGAGAATGCTGTCGCGTATCACCTCTGCTTCGACCCGACGGCGCTGCCAGCGTGCGAAGAGTTTGTTCTCCGGATCATACTCCAAAAGAGCAAGATCTGCCTGAGCCGATTGTCGGTAAGTTGACGAGTTCATCATGAGGCGATGCATCGCTTTGACGGACCAACCCGACTCCACGAATTTTTGCGCCAGATGGTCCAGAAGTTCGGGATGGGTCGGCCGCTCCCCAAGACCGCCGAAGTTATCTGGAGTCGGAACGATCCCCCGCCCAAAATGCCAACGCCAAAGTCGATTTACGATGACCCGGGAAGTAAGCGGGTTCCCGGCCGACGCAATCCAACGGGCCAACTCCAGTCGCCCGCTTTGCTTTTCGGGCATCGCGACTTCTGTGCCCTGGGTCCAGGCCGAAGGAACTCCGCGCGGAACTTCTTCGCCCAAAGTGAGGTAATCACCGCGCAGGTGAACCTTAACATTTTCAGTGGGATACTCGGTCACACCCATGACCTTGAAGGGCGCGGGAAGATCTTTTTTGAGAACCGCGATCTCAGCGCCGAGGCGGCCCTTCTCTTCTTTGGGGGTTTCCTTTTTTTTCTGCCGGGCCTCCAGGTCCCTCACCTTGCGCCACCTTTCCTGGTGGCTTTCTTCAGTGAGATCATGCTCGTGGAATTCCGCCACCACTGAATATTTCGTGAGCGTCTTGGTCGACATGAAAATCCCCGCGAGCCCGTAATACTCCTCGATTGAAATGGGATCAATCTTGTGATCATGACAGCGGGCGCAACCAATTGTCATCCCAAGAAAGGCCCGGCCCATCGTGTCCATTTGCTCGTCGACAATGTCACGTCGCATCTTGTCAGGGTCGTCGCATGCCAACATCTTCGGACCGACGGAAAGGAAGCCCAAACCCGTGGTTTGCATCCGCTTTTGGGCGAGGTCGTTTGCGGGGAGAAGATCGCCCGCCAATTGCTCGATAATGAATTGGTCGAACGGCTTGTCCTCGTTGAAGGAACTGATGACATAGTCGCGATACCGCCAGGCGGATGGATGGGCAATGTCCTCGTCCATTCCGTTGGTATCGGCATAGCGGGCAACATCAAGCCAGTGGCGGCCCCAGCGTTCGCCGTAGCGGGGCGATTCCAAAAGCTCATCAATCAGCTTCCCCCAGGCGTCCTCACGCTCATCAGCCAGGAAGTGCTCAATCTGTTCAATGGTCGGAGGGAGACCGTGCAGATCAAGGTAAGCCCGTCTGACCAAGGTCCGTTTTTCAGCGGCCTTGGTCGGGAGATAGTCCCGCTTCTCGATCCCCGCCAAGATAAAACGATCCAACTCCTCGCGAGCCCATTCCGAATCATCAACCGGAGGAAGCGACGGATTCCCGACCGGAGCAAACGCCCACTCATCCCCGGCACCCAGCAGAAAGCCAGTCGCCAAGGCGAGACAAACGATGATCCGACGAAACGGCACGTCAGTCTTACCTCTCCGGATCACTGGATCTATCGTTGAAACCTCAACTCAACCCAAACTGAAAATCCACCTGATACTCCAAACTGGCATCTCCGGTCTCAGGGCGCGGATTCCTCCCTCGCCTCCTCTCCGGGACCACTTCCTGTGGATCGACCGATCAAGCGAACAACCCCAAAAATGATCCCCAGCAAAACCAACCCAAGTCCAAATGGCAGAACGTAGAAAAAGCAGACATCACAAATCGTGCGATAGACCGAATAAGGACGTCTTCCCCTGAGACGGCCGCGCGACTCCGCCTGACCGACCGAATCGGCAACCAACTTATATTCCCCGGGGCCCGGGGCCACAAAGGTTCCTTCAGAATATCCTCCATCCCCGAGTTGGTCATCACTGAATGGAATCTGCTGACCGTCCGGACCATAGAGCCGGACCGTTTCTTCGGCATTTTCGATCCTTCCCGGTGACGACCCCAATCCCCGATTGGTCTCTTCCAGCCACATGGTCACCCCTTCCTTCAGCTCAAAAGTGACTTCCTGGCCCGTATTAAAACTCACATAAAGCCGACCTTCCGGCTTCTCTTTGATCGCAGTCAAAAAGCCGACCACAACGGCCAGAAAAGCCAACACAATTCCAGAGACAAGACTCTTCCACCATAGACCTGAGGGCTTTTTCTTTGACATATGAATCGGATTAAAACGACCCCGGTAGTATTGCCACCTCCGTTCCCAAATCAACTCTTGAGCGAACTCAACGGCTGCGCGAAATCGTCATCGTCCCGGGAGTGGCCTCCTGCGAGCTCATTTCACCATCCGACCATCTCACCACAATCGAACTGGCAGTCTCACCAACCGGGATGGCAAAGTGCGGAACGTTCGATGATTGGGAAAGATAGGACCCTCCCGCAGCCACTTCATGAATAAGAGTTTTGCCGCTCTTAAGCTCCAGCTTCACAAGGGCTCCTATGGCCAGCGCCGAAGGAGCCTTGAGTTCGACCTTCAAACTCCGCGCTCCCGCTGGAGGAACGGATTCGAAGACCTGCATCGCAGCATTATTATTCGCCACGAGAAGGTCCGGCCATCGATCATTGTTCACATCAACGAGTGCCACCCCTTTGGCATCGCCCGCAGCAATGATACCACTCCGGTCCGCCCGAATTGCTTCAAAGCTCCCGTCGCCGATGCCCCTCAAAAGCGCACCCGTTCCGCCATCCATCCGTCCGGTTTCCACCTGCGGAGCGAAGGAATTTTGCGCCAGAAAGACATCGAGATTGCCATCGCCATCAAAGTCACTCACCGCCATTCCGAACACCGGAGCGACCTGCGCCATCGCGGGAAGCGGGCGAAACTCAAAGGTTCCCCGCCCTGAATTGAGCAGCACCCCGCTCTCCAGTGTGTTCGCCTCGTAACGATCCGCCTTTTCCAGCCCGCCCGAATAGAGATCAAACAAGGTCGCTGATGCGAAATCATGGAACCTGGGAGTCTTTTTTCTCAGGAAGGGCATGGCATTGCTGGAACAACTCAGACCTCGAATCGGATAACACTTCCCCTTTTCAATCTCGGCTTCGAGAATCCGCTTTTTACCACTTCCATCCACATCGCCGTAATAAAGAAGAGCGGGAGCTTCATACTTGGTATTCAGCCCGTTGTTCCCAAGCACGTAGTCGAGGTCGCCATCACCATCAAAATCTCCGCTGACGATGCTGTTCCACCACCCGGTACGGTCTGCGAGCCCGGCCTTTTTGGTATCCTCAATCAACTCGCCCTTCTTGTTTCGAAAGAGAGCAACTGCTCCCCATTCCCGGGTGACGAGCAAATCCAACCAACCATCTCCATCGACATCTGTCCACAGTGCCGAAGTCACCAAACCTCCGAACCGCCCCGCCGCCACATCGACAAATTTTTTCCCACCTTGATTTTGCAGGAGCTCGCTTTCCGGCGACTCGGGATACGAACCGGGAACCACCCGACCTCCCACAAAGAGATCTACATCACCGTCCCGATCATAGTCGGCCGCACATACCACTGATCCACTCGCGGTGCTTTCAGGCAGCATCCCGGAGGGGGCTTTTTGAAACCCTCCCGTCCCCGAATTCAGATAGAGGCGATCACGGAAAACTCTCTCTCCCGGGTTGCCCTCGACTCCCCCACTCACCACAAAGAGATCAAGATCTCCATCGTTGTCCGCATCAAAGAAGAGAGGCGCCATATCCTCGCTGGCAGCATCCGCCGAAAGAACCCCTGCCTCCAGTTCGGAAAAAGCCGACCGGCCACTGCCATCGGTTCTTTGGAAAATTTTTCCCGCCTGCCCGGAAGGATGGGAAACATAGAGATCCTCCCGACCATCGCCATTGAGATCACCCACGGCAATTCCCGGCCCCATCTGCGAATGCATTGAGGGCAGGAGTGGCTGCCGGCTGAAATCATTGAAAATGTCCTCGCTCGGCCGCACCCTCGAGAGCATTCTGGTCTCTGTAAACAAGGTCTTGGTATCCCTCTTTTTTCGGGGTTCCAAATTCCCGGGTTGCTCGATCGTATAACGACTTCCGGCTACCAAACCTTCGAGGACCTGTCGTCCTCCATCCGGCCAATCGATCACGACCCGGTTCACAGTATTCACCTCGCCCAAACCAAAATGCAACAAAGGATCATTACTCGACATAAAGCCACGTGATGCCGTCACCGTTCTCATCAGAACAGACGGCTCGCCCGAAAGCTCAACCCGCACCACTGCGCCGAGAGCAAATTTGTTTTTCCCGGCCGCTCGCAAATCCAAAGTGAGTCGCCCGCCCTTCTCCTGCCCGTTGCGATAAACCCCGGGTGCCCCGCCAAAATTATTGACCACCAAATCAAGATCTCCGTCCCCATCGAGATCACCCAGGGCAGCCCCGTAGCTGACCGCTTTTTCATCAAGCCCCCATTGGCCGCCCACATCCCGGAACTTCAAATCACCCTCATTCCGAAAGGCCCAGTTCTTCAAGGCAAGCGGTTCCTTGTCGTTCCAAAAGGCCTGTCCCGCCGCTCTTCCTTGACTCAAAATCAAAGCCTCCTCCTGATTCCTCAAATCGCTATTGAACCAGTCGCGGCTCATTCCGGTGGAGATGAAAACATCCTCCCTCCCATCACAGTCAAGATCGCCAAATTTGATCGCCCACGTCCAGTCTGTCGCCGCCAGTCCGGTCTGAAAAGCCACCTCGTTGAAGCGCCTTGTCCCGGTGTTCAGATAAACCGCGTTGCGCATGTATTGGGCTGGAATTGGCCAGTTTAAAAACCAGGAATCACTATCCTTCCCCGTCATGTTGCCCATCGACATCTTCTCCTTGTAGTGATCACTACCGGCCATATCTGAGGCCATGTAGTCGAAGAGACCGTCATTATTAATATCAGCAACATCAGAACCCATCGAGAACCAGGGAGTGTGAGGCAGGGCGCTTGGAGCAACATCTTCAAAAGTGCCGTCACCCTTGTTTCGGTAAAGGTGATCAGCTCCGTAAAAATCATTGGCTACATAAAGATCCGGCCACCCGTCGGCATCGTAATCCCACCAAGTCGCAGAAAGACCGTACTCAGATTCCCGAACACCGGCCTCCTTGCCAACCTCGACAAACTTTCCTCCATCGTTCCGGTAGAGTCGGTCGAACTGCCCGGAGGCGATTTGTTTGTAGCCGCTTGGCGACTTGATCAGCCCTGCATATTGTTGCATTTCCTCGGGCAAAATCACCGGCTCGCCGTCAGGACCTTTGACGAGCCGGAAACGCACATCTTTGAGCTCCTCTCCGGGAGGAATCCGGTTGGTTAACAGGTAGCCATCCAGGTCGCCGTCACGATCGTAATCGCTAAAGGCCATCATCAAACTGGCTCCTTTAAAATCGAGACCGAGTGCTCCAGCCTGGTCTTCAAAACCCTTGCCCGCTTTGTTCATGAAGAGCCGGTTGGCCCCGTCAAAAGCGCAGAGATAGAGATCCAGCCATCCGTCTCCGTCCACATCGGCCCAGGTGCAACCAGCCCCCCAAAGACCGGGCGATGCCATGCCCATCTCGTCGGTAACATCCTCGAACTTAAAGTCTCCCAGGTTTCGATAGAGCCGCCCCCCGTCGGTCATTCTTGAGAGAAAAATGTCAACATCTCCGTCCCGGTCAAAGTCTCCAAGACAAACTCCTCCACCCGTAAAAGATCCGCTGATTTCCGCCGCCCACTTCGCCGGCGGCTTCCAATCACGCGTAAAATCGATCCCGGTTCTTTCCGGGCCCATCCGGTCAAACAAGGTCGCTCCCTCGGGCGGATTGGGCTTGTTGAGTTTCCGGACTTCTACCGCTTCCGAGGGAAGGAAAAGAATCACCAAAGCAATGACGGGAAAAATCTTCATCATGAATCTGCCTAAGAAGCTACTTGAATCATCCCTCCTGACTCAAGAGGCTATTCCCAACTTCATGAAATGCCTTGCCCATCCTTTCACCTTCCTAGCCTTGCTGTTCATGACCGTTCATCAAGCGGGAGCGGAGCTTGTCGCCCATTGGCCGCTGGATGGTAACGCGAAAGATCTTCTCGGAAATCACAGCGGATCCGACTCCGGTGTGACCTTCGGAGCAGAGGGAGCGGCCGACCACACCGGCACCGCAGCCGAGTTCAATGGCTCCAGCTCGACCATCACGGTGCCCTTTGATTCAGCGATTAATCCGGACAGTTTCACCCTCTCCATGTGGGTCAATGCCGATAGCACCAATGGCTTTGCCTCACCGGTCACCAGCCGCGACGACACCCCGGGATCGGTTCACGGATACCTTGTTTACAATGACAGTGGCGGTAACTGGAATTTCTGGACCGGCACCGGCGGACCATCCGGAGCGTGGAATACGATGCCCGGCGGCCCGGTCGAGATCGGGTCCTGGACTCATCTCGCGGTGAGCTACGATGACACTAGCCAGACCAAACGTCTCTACGTCAACGGCTCCCTTGCGGCCTCCAATTCAGCGGCCAACCTTTATAGCCCAAACGGCCCTCAATCAGAGAACCTCCACATCGGATCCGGTGCCGACAGCGGCGGATCGTTTTTCTTCGACGGCTTGATCGACGATGTCGCTCTGTGGAATCACGCCCTCACTCCGGCCGAAATCGCAGATGTCATGAATAATGGAGTTCCGGGCGGCCCGCCCTCTGTGACAACATTTGAAGCCATTCCTCCCTTCATTGATTCAGGCCAAAGCACCACTCTTTCGTGGGACATTCAAAACGCCGTCTCGGTCAACATATCGCCCGGCGTGGGTAGCGTGACCCTTGAAGCAGGAAGCATCGTGGTGACTCCCGGAGAAACCACCACTTACACCATCACCGCAACCGGAGAGTCCTCTCAAGTGGTAACGTCCCAGGTGACTGTTGGTGTCGATGTCGAATCCCTCGCTCCCGTGATTAACGAATTCCTCGCCGACAATGAAACCGGAATCCTCGCGCCTGACGGAAACCGCTCCGATTGGATCGAGCTTCACAACCCCAACCCGTTCGCCATCGAAATCGGAGGGTGGCACCTCAGCGACAACCCGGTCGATCTTGAGAAATTCACCTTTCCTCCCGGACAAATCCCCGCCGGTGGTTACGCGGTCTTCTTTGCGGACAACAGTCCCGGCAGCCTCAATTTCCAGCTCGCAAAGAGCGGCGACTTCCTCGCCCTTTCAGATCCGAACGGCAACATCGTTTCTGAATTTTCCCCCACCTACCCGCCCCAGTTCGATGACGTCTCTTATGGCATCAGCAACTTGGGAACGATCACCTACCTCGCACCGACTCCGGGCACGGCCAATGGTGCTCCTCGAAGTGAAATCGGCCCCGGGGTTGAAGGCCTGACTGAAAACCCAACCCCGCCCGCTCCCTCCGAAAATCTCGCCATCACCGCCATCATCACACCCCGGATCGGCGAGGTTGCCAACGCCACCCTCTTCTATCGCGTGGGATTCGGAAGCGAACAACAACTCACAATGACGGCGGAGGCCAACAACCAGTACCGCGCGACCATTCCGGCGAGCGCCTATCAGGCCGGTGCAATGGTCCGATGGTATCTTGTCGCAACGACCACGACCGGGGAGGCAACCCGCGAACCGCCCTTCCCCGACCCTACCGAATCGCCGCAATACTTTGGCACCGTAATCAGTGATCCGGACATCCCGGTTGATCAACCGGTCATGCATTGGTTTGTCCAAAACAGCGGTGCCGCCGACACCCGCGGAGGAACACGGGGATCCCTGTATTTTGAAGGACAGTTTTACGACAACATCTTTTGCCGTATCCGGGGCCAAAGCACCGCGAATTGGCCGAAGCACAAATACAAGTTCGACTTCTATCGCGGTGGCCACTTCCGTTGGAGACCTGACGCCGAACGGGTGGAGGAAATCAATGTCAATTCCCACTACCGCGATTCCTATGTTCGCGAAAATACCATCTTCGCCTTCCTGAATGAAGCGGGGGCGATGGCTCCCGAAACCCGATACCTCTGGATCAAGCGAAACGGCTCCGACATGGGGCTTTTCACTTTTGTGGAACAAGTCGATGAAGACTTTCTGGACCGCCGGGGCGTCGATCCGACCGGCTCGATGTACAAGGCAATCAATGTCCCCGCCACCCTTTCACCCACCGTCAATTCCAGCCTCTACCGCAAGGTCCTCCGCAAGACCGAACCTTACAATGATCTTCGCGAACTCACTGCGGGCATCAACATCTCAAACCCCAACCGTTTTGACTTCGTGGCCGATGCGGTGAATCTTCCAAACTACATCAACGTGATGGCCGCGATGTGCGTTCCCTTCAATCACGATCAACTGACCAAAAACTACTACGTATACCACGACCTGGATCGCGACGAGTGGTTTCGC
Source organism: Verrucomicrobiia bacterium (assembly GCA_030432565.1). Classification (GTDB taxonomy): domain Bacteria; phylum Verrucomicrobiota; class Verrucomicrobiia; order Verrucomicrobiales; family Akkermansiaceae; genus SW10. Next base: position 11,489 of record JAUIGV010000057.1, read on the forward strand.
ATCGCCTGGGATGGCGATCAGGGGCTTCCCACCGGCCAGAAAAATACCAGCGAAAACTGGGCCAGCCCGCTTTACGGCGACGCCATGCACACCCAGGAATTGGTCGGGGGCAACCCCAATCCCACCTGGCAAAACCACCTCCACGCCGCTATCCTCGATAATCCCGTCACGCGCGAAATGTACATGCGGCGGGTCAGGACTCTCATGGATGATTACCTCGCCATTCCCGAAGTCGGCCCTTCAACTCCCATCCTCACCGAGGGAGCAAATCTCCGCTATTTGGTGCCCGTTGATGCCTCTCTCGAATCAAGCTGGTTTCTCCCCACGTTCGATGACTCGACTTGGAGTTCAGGCACTGCCGGAATCGGATATGAAAATAATCCCGGCGACTATCTCGGCCTGATCGAGACCCGGGTCAAACCCACCGAAGCAGTCTCCGGTGGCACTTCCATCTACCAACGCTTTCACTTCAACGTCGCCGATCCTTCCGCCTCAAATCTCGTCCTCAGGATGCGCTATGACGATGGCTTCGTGGCCTATCTCAACGGAGACGAAATTGCACGCGACAATGTCAGCGGAATCGTGCGCTACAACTCTACTGCCTCATCCCACCCAGATACCGCTGCCATCAACTTCGTGGACTTCCCCCTTCCGGGAGTCTCGCTGATCGCCGGGGAGAATGTCCTCGCCATCCAGATTATCAACCAATCATCGGGTAGCAGCGACCTCCTATGCGAACCAGAATTGGTCGATCGCCCGGGAGCCAACGGCGGGTATTTTGAAAACCTTCTCGAGGGCTTTCGAACTACGATTCAAAATGATGTTGTCATTGACCAGGCCCTCTGGTCGGGAGCCGGAATCACCAATTTTAACAGCGGCTACAACGGTGTGCTTTACACCTCACTCCCAAATCGCCGCACCGCTCTTTTTGAAACCTACGGTCCAAATGGCTCCACCCTGATTCCCCCGCAGCAGTCGAGCGGGTTGGTTATCAACTTTGGCGCCATCCAATCAAATCCAAGCTCGGGAATCCAGGACGAGGAATTTATCGAACTGACAAACCCAAACAACGAAGCCGTTGATTTGTCGGGCTGGACCATCAGTGGCGGAGTCGAATTCACCCTTCCTCCGGGCACTGTCATCCCTTCCAATGGCAATCTTTACCTCTCGCCCGATGTCCGTAACTTCCGCCTCCGCCAGACCAGCCCCACAGGCGGGGAAGGAAACCACGTGATCGGAAACTATGACGGTCATCTGTCAAATTTTGCCGAGACCCTGAGCTTGTCGGATGCCTCCGGCGCGCTCGTTTCCGAAACAATCACCGAAAATCAACCGAGCGACGCCCAGCGCTTTTTGGTCATCAGCGAAATCATGTATCACCCGGCCGATGGAGCGGGCGAAGAGTTCATCGAACTCATGAATATCAGCGACAGTGTCACTCTTGATCTTGAAGGAATTTCATTCACGGATGGCATCAATCATACCATTCCAAAGGGCACGTTTCTTGCTCCCGGCGACCGTATGGTGATTGGCGCGGCCGATTTTGAAAATGGCACGGCTCTGAGCAACGGAGGCGAAACTCTCAAGCTGGAGGACGCCACGAGCGGAACAATTTCGGAGTTTCACTACGATGACCAAATCCCATGGCCCCTCTCGCCCGATGGGGAAGGGCCCAGCTTGGTTTTGATCAATCCGACTCTCAAACCCGATCCGTCATTGCCCTCGAATTGGCGTCCCAGTCTGACCAGCGGAGGAAATCCCGGAACCACCGATGCTCTCACATTTAATGGTGAAGCTAACGAGGACCTGAATGGAAACGGCACTCCCGACCTCATCGACTACGCACTTGGAGACGGAGGGTTGACCACGATGGCCGGTGACATTTTCACATACCGCAGACGATTGGGCGCAGACGATGTCACTCTTCAAATCGAAGCTTCCTCCGATCTCTCCAACTGGAGCGACGCCTCGAACCTGCTGATCGAAAAAAGCCGAAACGAGACAGGAAACGGAACCGAACTGATCGAGTCCACACTATCCCCAGGCGCGACCGGGACCCGCTGGTTTTTCCGAATCCGGGCCACTCTCATCTTGCCCTAAATTTAAAAAGTTGATAGTCATACCGTTGTTTTAAAACCGATCCACACTCCGCACCCGCATGAAAACACTTTCAATAATCCTAATTTCCTGCCTCACCTTGGGGAGCGCCCATGCCAAACTGATCGCCCACTGGCCCCTCGATACCGATGCCGTGGACGCCACCGGTAATGGCTACGATGGCGCCGTTGTGAATGGCACGGTCAACTTCGGCGAAACCGGAGCAAATGCCAATACAGGCACCTCCGCATCTTTCCCTGACACCGGGCGTATCGACGTTCCATTCGACGAAGCCCTTAACCCCGGGAGCTTTACCGTGGCGCTCTGGGCGAACGCCGCAAGCAGCGCTGGATTTGCCTCCCCCGTCACCAGCCGCGACGATGTTCCGGGGACAAGCGTGCACGGATACATCCTTTACAATGACTCCGCAGGAAACTGGAACTTTTGGAGCGGAACAGGCGGTGGTCAGGGTGCCTGGCACCAAAGCGGAGGTCCGGTAGTGGCATTGAATACGTGGACGCATCTTGCCATCAGCTACGATGCCGTCACCGAAACAAAATCTCTCTGGGTCAATGGCGTGATCGCCGCTACCGAATCCAGCCCGGGTCTCTACTCTCCCAATGGCACCGTGGAAATGGAAGCCTTCCATATTGGCGCAGGTCAGGATAACGGAGAAAATTTCTACTTCGACGGACAAATCGACGATGTCGGCGTTTGGGACGAAGCCCTCGATGGAGCGGTGATCCAAAGCATCATGGATAACGGTATTTCGAGCGGCCTTCCAGATCCTGCACTATCCACGCCCAATCTGGTTGCTCTCGACCTCGACGGGACGGTTCAGAGCCTGGATATTCCCATCACCAACGACGGGCAGTCTCAATCGCTCAGCATCTCGGAAGCCACTTTTGACGGCGATGCCAATTTCTCAGTCACCACCCTCCCCGGGAGCATTGCCCCTGGCGGAACTGACAACATCACGATTTCCTTCGACCCCATCGGAGGAAACGGAGAGTTTTCCGCTGATCTCGAAATCACCAGTAATGATTCACTGACACCGGTTCGCACCATCACAGTCCGTGGCGCCATCCACGACCCCATGCTCGTCAGTGATCTGACTCTCGACCTTGGCAATAGCACCACCGGATCGCTGACGATCACCAACAGCGGTGCCACAAGAGACCTCAACATTTCCAGCCTCGAATTCAGCGGACCCGACGCTGATAATTTCGAAGCCTCCCCGCCCCCCGCGATCAACGCCGGAGGGGGCACCGAAAACGTAAACATAACCTTCGATCCTCAAGGGCAGGACGGGACCTTCACCGCCACCCTCGCCATCACCAGCGACGACCCGCTCGTTCCGGTGACCTTGGTCACCTTAATTGCGACCGTCCCGGTCGCCAATCCCCTGGTGGCATGGTGGCCTCTGGATGCCGACGGCACTGATGCCAGCGGAAACGGCTTTGATGGAACCATCGTAGGCTCACTCGTTCCTGCCGAAGGTGCCAATGCCGCCACTGGAGGATCACTGACATTCGACGGAGGCTCGCGCATTGATGTCCCCTTTGACCAGGCTCTGAACCCAACCGACTTCACTATCACCATGTGGGCCAATGCCAACTCGACAGCAGGATTCGCCTCTCCCATCACCAGCCGCGACGACGTCAATGCCGGGGTCTCAACCCACGGATTTATCATCTACAATGATAACGGAGGAAACTGGAACTTCTGGACCGGAGACGGCAATCCGGGATGGGACACCCTTTCCGCAGGACCGGTATCGATAGGCGACTGGACGCACCTTGCCATCAAATACGATAGTGCCACTGAAACCAAAACCTTCTATGTCGATGGTCAGGTCGCTGCCACTGATACCGCCGCCAACCAATATTCCCAAAACGGCACCGTGGAGATGGAAGATCTCCATATCGGGGCGGGTGCGGATGATGGAAACAGTTTCTTTTTCGACGGTCGCATTGATGACGTCGGCCTTTTCCGGACTGCGCTCTCGGAGGAGGACATCAGCAGCATCATGATGAACGGAGTGGGTGGTTTCACCGGAGCCGCAAGGGATTTGGTGATCACCGATCTGAGCTTCGGCCCTGGCGAGGGTCAGGTCACAATCACCTTCGACTCAGTAAGCAACACCACTTATATTGTCGAACGCTCAGCCGATCTTTTTAGCTGGGACGAACTCACTGATAATCTCGCCAGCACTGGAGAAACGACCACCTTTACCGACCTCTCCCTTCCTGCGGGAACCACCAAGGTTTTTTATCGCGTCCGCCGTCCTTAAAACGGCCTTGCCCCCTCATTCTCAATTTGATACGTAACACTCGCAAGCTACTTTGATTCTCATGAAATTTAATTCACTCTTTCCCTATCTTTCCGCACTCCTGCCGATTGCTTCTTCGGGTGCTTTGATCGCTCATTACCCTCTCGACACCGATGCTTCCGATGCCAGCGGCAACGGCTACAATGGTGCTGTCGTTGGAGGAACGGTCAATTTCGGTCAGGCCGGAGCAAATGCCAACACCGGAAGTTCGGCAGCTTTCCCAGATAACGGACACATTGATGTTCCTTTCAACAGTGCGCTTAATCCCTCAAGTTTCACCGTAACCCTCTGGGCCAATGCCTCCTCAACCGGAGGTTTTGCATCTCCCATCACCAGCCGCGATGACGTCAATGCCGGGGTCTCAACCCACGGTTTCATCCTCTACAACGATAACGGCGGAAACTGGAGTTTCTGGACCGGCGATGGAAATCCGGGATGGGATACGATGCCCGGCGGCCCTGTCACTACAAATACCTGGACACACATTGCGCTTACTTTTGACGCTGGAACAGACACCAAATCAATTTGGATCGACGGCTCTCTCGCAAGCACCGAGACAGCGGCAGCCCAATACTCGCCCAACGGGACAGTTCAATTCGAGGATCTCCACATCGGTTCCGGGGCCGACGACGGAAACAGCTTCTTCTTCAGTGGTAACATCGATGATGTTTCCATCTGGGATGAAGCGCTCGACCAGGCGACCATCCAGTTCATTAGGGATAATGGGGTCGCCGCGATTCCTGAGCCCACTTCGCTCGGCCTTCTCGCGCTGGCCAGCCTCGGCCTGATGAGACGACGACGCGGCTAGACCCGGACGATCACTCGAATTTTCCAAGCCCCGCTGGTCATGCACCCCGGGGCTTTTTTCATGCCAACACCTCCGAAAGCCCCGCACTTTCAAATCGCGAACCAACGCCGCCAATGGTGAATCCAAAATCTCACGATGAATCGAATACGGTCCCTTCACCTGTCGATGCCCACTCCAATCCTCCACACCTTGGATCATTGCCCAAGCCCCATCAAGTTTTCGCAAGCAAACCGCTCACGACCTGATGAGGTGCCCGTCGAAGCCTCGCTCAATAAGGAAGTCAAAAGACTTTCGTACTTTAGGCGGAATCTCTTGCTCGATCATGAAGCCCAATTCGGGATACTCCATGATCCGTTGCAAATCCCCCACCATGACATGAATCAGTATCTCTTTGGGGAGGACTTCGTTGCAATAGTCCTCAAGCGAAAACTGTGGCGAGGTCACACTCACTTCAACTTCCGGCCACTGTTTCCGGATCGTGGCAAAAGTTCGTCGCTCCATATTCGGCTTCTGTACCGCAATGACCCGGCTCACCGAAATTCCACGGCTCTCTAGCAGTTCCCGCGTCAAGCGAACATTCTCTCCGGTATTGGTGGAACGATTTTCAATGAGAATCACCTCTTCCGGCACTCCCAACGCAATCGCCCGCTCCGCAAAAAGGTCAGCTTCCGGCTTTTCAAAAATTCCGGAGGTGAAATTCCCCAGCCCACCCGACATGACGATCAAAGGAGCCATCTCCGCATGCCACAGCTCCGCAACCCGGTCAGCCACCCGAAGGTCCACACTCCCCAGAGCCCAGATCAACTCGCAAGGCTCCAACTGCTGGTTCAAAAGATGGTAGTCCCAGATAATCCCGGCCGCTTCCTCTACCGTCATGATTTCAGAGTCCAATCCTTCCTCTTAATAACCCTCCGGATGCCTCATGATATGCCCCTTCCCCGGACGGGACCCCGTTTGCCACCGCGGACCTTTCCGGCCACCACCCCAACCGGTGTCGAGTCGCAACCCCGCCACCGTCAAAAAGACATGCCCTCTTCTCACGTAAACGGTAATCCATTTACCCCGGCCACGATCGCCATAATGGAAAAATCCCCTGGAAGGCATCTGCCCCCTCATGAGCCCGGCTTCTCTCAAAACATACGAAACCGCGCCCGAGCAATCATAACCGCTGTCATTGAGCACCGCATGTCCGCCCCCCCACTTATAAGGTTTATTCTGAAGACGGTTTCCCGCCGCGATGGCCCGATGCACCGCCGCAGGAGCTCTCTTGGGAGCGTAGGCTATTCCATTCTGTAGCAGTGCGGTTTTGCCATACTCAAATCGATAAACCACGGGATCGTGCGCCTTCACCTCACCGCCACAAGAAGTCAGAACAAAACAAAGTGGTACCAACAGAAGCAGACCAAGCAAGATTCTCATGGCCACAACCCTTAGCGGAATCACTTAAGACATCCAAATTAAATCAATCATGAAAGGATACCGACCTGTCCGGTTGTAACTTCTCTGGAGTTCGCTAAGCTTCCGAGAGGGCAACTCCCGTCAACTTTCAACACCCAGGCCCATGGCAAACATTCAAAGCAACCGCTGGCAGCTTTCCCGCCGCCAACTCCTCCGCGGCACCGGCGCCACCCTCGCCCTCCCTTTCCTCGAAGCGATGCGCCCGCTCTATGCCCGGGGAAAAACGGCAGGCGACCCCGTCCGCATGGCCTGCCTCTTCATGCCCAATGGCGTCCGACCCGACAAATGGACTCCCGGCGGAAGCGGGAAATCCTTCAAACTCTCTCCCATCCTGAGCCCGCTGGAGGCGGTCAAGGAACATCTCACCGTCATCAGTGGCCTCACTAACAAACCATCCCACAAGGGTGACGGGCACTACTATAAAACCGCGGGTTGGCTCACCTGCTCGACCATCGCCAGCACCACCGGATCGGATGTCTCCGCCAACGGCATCTCCATCGACCAAATCGCGGCCAACGCCATCGGTCGGAACACCAAGCTTCCCTCGATGGAACTCGGCACCGAGCCCATCACCTCCGGCATTGACCGCAATGTCAATCTGACCCGACTTTACGGATCCCATATTTCCTGGAAAAAGCCCGATGTCCCCCTTCCCTGCGAGATCAATCCGCAGAGCGCCTTCGATCGCCTCTTCCGCAACACCGACAGCAGTGGCAAGAGCAAATCGGAAGACCGCTCCGTCATCGACATCGTTCTCGACGACGCCAACTCGCTGAAGAAAACCCTCGGCACCGAGGACAAGCACAAGCTCGAGCAATACCTCGAAAGTGTCCGCGAAGTCGAACGCCGGATTGAAAACGAAGCCAATCAAATCGGGGCCGGCCAAAACATCAGCGAAGCCGCCGCCAAGCAACTTGCCGCGCTGAACAAACGCATCGGCACCGCCATGGGCGGCAGCAAAAAAGGCCTCGGCTCGGTGCAACGAATCGACCACACCGAGCACGCCCGCCTCATGCTCGACCTCATCGCGCTCGCTTTCTGGACCGATTCCACCCGCGTCGCCACCTTCATGTTTGGCAACGCCGTTTCCGGCAAGAACTTCTCCTTCCTCGATGGCGTCAGCGGAGGCCACCATTCCATCTCCCACCACAAGGGCGACCCGAAGCAGCTTGATCAATACGAAAAGATCAACACCTGGCACTCCGCCCAACTCGCCTACCTCCTCGAAAAAATGAAGAGGCTTCCCGAGGGCAGCGCCAACGTCCTCGACAACTCCATGGTCCTTTTCGGATCAGGCATCCGCGATGGCAATGCCCACGCCACCAAGGACATCCCGGTCGTCCTGGCCGGCGGTGCCAACGGCCAACTCAAAACCGGCCGTCACCTCAAAGCCGACGACAACGCCCCCCTCGCCAGCCTCTACGTCGGCATGATGAAGCGTATGGGCGTCCCCACCAAAAAAATCGGCAACGCCGATGGGGAACTTCGCGGACTTTAAAGAGTATGGAGCCAGGGCTCCAGGAGCCAATGAGATTGCGAACTGTCCAACGCATGTTCACGACCCTTCCCGCTCTCTCCTTAATCTCCGCGATGATCGGCGCTGCCCTCCTCATCGCCGGGATGATCACCTTCATCAAAAAACCTCCCCGCCCTTCATTTCTGAAGATCGGTGCCGTCTTTCTCATCCTGGGAATCATGGGACTCTGGATCGTGTCTCAAGCGGCAGCTGCAGTCTAACTCGAAAGCAGAATTGCCACCCTGAACTTCCCCTCCCCCTTCTCCCTCAAAAACATCCTCTTCCAGCTCTGTCCCTCATTTCCGCGATGCCCGGCATTGTCCTTCTCGTTGTTGGGATGATCTCTCTTTCAAAAACCTTCTCACCCCGCTCTTCAAATGATTGGCGCACTCCTTCTCACCCTCGGCATCACCGGACTCTGGATCTGCGCGAAGACCTCGGCTGCAGTCTAGATCATCAAATAGCGACCGTCTCAATCTTATTGCCTCCCTTACGGCAACTTATACTTTTCTGGAGTGAAACTGATTTTTCTCCTCTTTATTCTCAGTATCATTCCGGCACACGGCAACGCCGCG
>JAUIGV010000058.1 GCA_030432565.1 Verrucomicrobiia bacterium
ATTCAAGACCCTCTTTCCTGCCGTCGCCAAGGAATCAAAATCTACTTTGATTCCTTTTCTGATCGAAGGTGTCGGCGGAGACGAAAAGCTCAACCAAGCCGACGGCATCCACCCTACCGCGGAAGGCCAAAAGATCATCGCTGAAAACGTCTGGAAAATCCTTCAGCCAAAGTTGATCAAATAAATGACTCATTGGCGGAACCGGAAACCCCTCACTTTGGCTGAAAACGAAAAAAAACCTCACTCGCCGTTTGGCCCAGCAATCCAGGGTGACGGCTCCCATTTTTCTTTAGCGCTATTCGAATCGAGTCCTTGTTTTGATGAAGGTGAAAAGCAGTGGCTGCAACAACAGCGGAAGCTTGGGAGCTCCCACTGATTGCGCGCAACGAACCATCCTTCCAGCAGGATATGAGACGAGTCCCCTCCGCCGAGCAAAAGACTTTCTCTTTGCCGGAGCAGGCTCTCGGTGCAGGTAATCCGTCCTTGGAGGAAACCGCTACCGTTAGCAAATTTTCATGGCGGAGACACCCCGGTAGAAACACCTTCCCTGGCTTGAGTTGGTCCAGATCCATTCCCCGACCATCGGTCGCTGAAACAATAATTGTTCCTCGCTTTAGTTCGGCGAGAATAACCTCTTCAAATTTCTTAAACTTGGCAGGGTCCGTCTTGGCAGCATCGAGAGCAAAAGCGCAAAGAACAACCGGAGTTTGGTAACCCCGGGCTCTCAAAGAATGAAGGTGCCCAAATGCTTTCACCAGACTATCAACCGGCAGTTTTTCATAGCCAGCTCGCAACATGCATAGCGAGGGCTCCTGTTTGCGGTTCAAGGATTGCAACTGCTGCCAGACCACTCCTGCGACATGAGATCCATGACCGGATTGATCCCGAAACCCCGGACGGTTTTGCCACAAATCAAATGAAACCCCGGACACAAAGGCCTCATGGAGGAGCCCCGACGGAGCAGTGCATTTCTCCCCGACTCCGGTATCAATGATCACAAGAAGTGGCGGCTTCTCTGCAAAAAGAATCGAAGTGAACAGGCTGAGAAATAGAAAAACTTTCATCTCCCGTCAGGCTCTGCGTCGATTCAAACAAAGGCTCGAAAGAGCAAGACCAAGTAAAAACACTGATGAGGATTCAGGAATAATCGTCCCTGTAATCACGGGCTCACCCGGAAGATCACTGTAAGCCCAGTCGTGCACCGTCCCCACAGATCCCGTTTCAGACAATGTCACACGCATCCATCCAGCAACATACTGACCATCCTCATTGAGATCCAGCAGGAAGCCGAGATAGCTTTCTCCACCATTCGGGAATTGCGCGCCTCCGCTGCCGATATGATTCTCCGAACCACCTCTGGCAACCGGGCCGAAAGCGAGAGACTCATCGATCACATCACCGAGTTGAGCACTCACGATTGGAGCAAGCTGATCAGGAATCGACCTGACAGGCCGCAGTCTTGGGCTGGTATAAACGCCAGCTCCACCAAAGAAGAAGTTGATCTGGGAGCTGCTGAAATCAGAATCGTCCACGGTCGAACTTGTGACGTTGACCACATCCACAAAAACGCCATCGAAAGTCACGGGGATCGGGATGTCTTGAATTCCCGAATAAATAACGGCGGCCGGCGAAGCCTGTGCCAGGCCGAGAACGATCAGGAGAGTTTTCATGGAATTGATACTGCAACATTAAAGAAGCGCGCCTTGCGCACATCAGGAGTGAAAAAGGGATAAGGAACTGAAACGAGTTCCATCTCACCATCGGTCCCAATCACTTCAGGATCGGTGGCCACGTCAAACCAAGTTGCCAAATCAGCACTGAAGCGGGGACTATAGTTCAATCCCAATTCCTGGTAATTTTTGGGGCGAAGAAAAGTGACACGAAAGTCCACTCCATCACTTTCGAAACGGAGGCTCGTGACCGGGCCTCCTCTTTTGATGATATTGAACCCGTCCCCAAGGAGCAAAGCGCCATCGTTCTCAGCCGGATTCAAGCCATAGGCAAACTCCTGGAAATTATCAAACGGGTCTCCGTCACCATTGGCATTTGGATCGCCGTTGGGGTCGACAAGGTCGCCAAAGTAATGGCGACGATAATTGTCATAATTGTAGGCCAGAACCTCAACGTTAAAGCTCGTCTCCTTCCCCGAAATCGGGTCACTCACAATAACGGCTTGATTTCCCGGACTGCTGAGAACGACCTCTTGATCATTCAGGATTCCGCTGACAAGCGGAGAACTATTCAGTGAACCTGTTGGAATGCTTGCATTTGTGAAGGTCAGGGCACGGTTGAAATCAACAAGAGGATCGCCCAGCGCATCATTCGCGCGCAAATCGACAGTAAAGGCACGTCCTTGAAGCGCCGTTGGTCGGTCGGGAACAGCGACGAGGAAAAGGTTTTCCGGAATAAAATTCGTTGTGGATGCGGAAGCCACCGTCGATTCCCCATTGAAGCCGACTTCATTGCCTTCGAAATTACCACTGAGGTCTCCTGATCCCTTGAGCGAAATCGTGAGATTCATCAAACTTCCCGAAGCAGGAATCAGGGTGGTCTCACCGGAGGCAGTGAGGAAGTGTGTGAGATCCATATAAGCCCGATCCCCGCTGAGCCCATCACCAATCACCGAAAAAAGTGGATAGGGTGAATCGCCATTGGCAACAACGACAACGGTCCCGGAGAGCCCGCCGATGATTGCACCGGCCGCTGTGAGATCAACCACCAACTGACGCGATTCAATGACAAATTCAGAACGTTCGGCTGTCGTTACGGGCAGGAGTGCCGAGGCATCCTGAACCGCTCCCGATCCATCCAATGCTTCACATCTCATCCAGTAGGAGGCTCCGGGCGTGAGTCCGATGACCTTAACAAGAGCCACCTGCCTTGCACTCATGGCCGCCTTGATTTGCCGGTTCATCTCCCGGCCAGCCGGCGTGCTTCTTATCTCGCGTCTGTTCGCAATTAGAGGAGAAATTTCGATTGCCACTTCGCCCGTCACTTCTTGGGAGCCTGCAGCATCGGAATAAATTTTCACTCCGCTCATTGCGGGCTCCGAAACTTCCCAACACAAAGTGGCTGAGGTGGTCGTTACATTCCCCACCATCTCCCCACTAATTTCCGGAGCAGCAAAGGTAGAGGGGCAAGTGGCTACGAGGCACACCACCGCAAAAATCAATTGTTTCACGATCTTCATTTCTTGGGAGTTTCAGGTAAGCTATTGGTCGTCGGCGGCTTGTTCCCGGCGATGTTTTGAAGGGTTTTTTCGTCCACCTTAATATTGCGGCTTGCTCCGCGCATCTTTCCCCGGCGACCGTCAACCTTGATCACCTCCGCGCCGCCAATAAGCATGGAGCAACGGCGATATCCCTGGACGTATAGGCGCTGGAGATCCTTCCCCGCTTCAGTCCCCTTGGCCGTAATGAGAACAATGAGAGGGCCTTCACCGGCTCTTTGCGCGCGGGTTTTCCCTTTCTGTCTTCGGTGAAAATCAGCCATATCAGGGCAGTAGCTGAACTTTCGCAGATCACAAAACCCCTTGACCGGACATTTGTGTCCTTCCGGAACCGCCTTTTCTTCCTCGCTCCGGCAGTCAACAAAACAAACTCCGCCGGTTCGATTCTTGAGATCCTCGTAGGTCAGGGTGGTGCTGCTTTGTCCCAGGGTTGCTCCTTTTTTGGCTGTCCCGGAAACCCCGGACAATTCGAACCAAGCAGGGACGCCACCGTAAAGATAATCCACCTGAACCCCGGTTTTCGCGGCAAGTTTGGAAGCCAAATCAGCCACGTCGACTTTATCTGCGATCCCGTCTGAAAGGAGAATACACCCCCTTGAAAACTTCATTTTTCGTTCCAAGAGAATTCTCCCCTCCACATTGATGGCCCCCGGGAGAGAACCCTTCTTAAACTGAAAATTCGGCCGGATATCGACCAAAACAGGATGAGGTCCCGGACCTGCCAGAAGCTTCTGGAGCGCCTGGGCCCGGAGTTCGGCAGCGGATACGGGCACCATCAAATAAGCGGCCAGTGATAGTAATAATAATAGCTTTAACATTAGAATGGAAGGTTTGGGGTAAACGAAGTGTTTTCACGGGCATCCACCAGAACAGTGGACACACGGGGAATACTGAAATTTGGCCCGGTCGGATTTCCGGTCTCGTCAACCTCCACCGCACGCCAAAGACCGGCAAAGGCGTCATAAATCCTCACCGCTTTTACCTTGGTCGCACCGATGGATGAGATGAGGTCGTAGCTGGTATAGCCAACCGGAAAGCCGGTGTATCCAAAGGTATTCACACCCGCATCCAGCATGATCTCGCCACTATCAGAACTCCCCAAATCAACCAAATTTGCTTCTTCAAATTCAACCCAGAGGAAACTCCCCGCAGTGAGAGGGAAATTATCTCCGGCGGGAGATCCCCCATTATACTCGGCAGTCTGTTTGACGACCGGAGACAAACTGGAATAAAGACTAACCGTGCGAATGCCGGTGGCACCTCCCCAACCATTGAGAAGCTCGAAGGCCGTCGCGTAGCGATTGGCAAGCCCGGCGCTTACGGCCAGAGCATTGGAACTCGTCATGACCGCTTGAAGTCCGGGGAGTCTGCTGATGACAGCGCGGCGCCCAGCCGGAGTCTGTTCGATCCAGGCTGCAAATCCACTTCCCAAACCGCCGGGAACATGCCGCCGGGTCGCCCGTGTGAGAGCGAGCTGGCTTCCAGCTTGCAAATCATACAGCACAAAATTTTCGGTCGTAGCTCCGAGCGAGTCTTCCGTGAAAAGAATCCAATTCCCCTCGACGATAGGGTTGCCCTCATTAAAGGCGGTCGCCGTGACTTGCTCGGAGATCGATCTCCGAAGGTCCCTCATCCAGATATCGACCTGCCCGCCACGGTTGTCCTGCCAGGCAATGACATCTCCGTAAATGGTCGGATTATTCTGTCCAAAGGTATTGTTGGTGATTCGTCGTACTTCGCGGGTCTCCAGATCTGCAAAGTAAACTTCGCCAGGCCCCACATCCCGGTGATCTTCCCACACGATTCGTCCACCGTGAATCCGCGGGCGAAATTGATTCCCTTGGCCGGGACTTACCCGGAAGCGATCATCGGTCTCTGCATTCCAGGCTTCAACCTGCCAGGGGGACGAAGGTGAATCAGCCGGTTTGACCTGATAAACGAACCACGGATATTCACAATCCGGATTGGCTTCAAGCTCACCCTCACTACTTGTCACCGGAGACGGAGCTCCTCCTGCCAGTTCCCGGTATAGCAAGTCGGTTGCACCATTGGGAAGACGGCTTTGCCAAACCAGATATTTTCCGTCGGTGGCAGGGTCTTCCTGAGCCAAATCCTCCGAACCGGTGATGGCGATATCACCGGTGTTGGCCACAAGATCATAAGCATGCACGTTGGTGACCGACCCGGTCTTCTGTTCCCAGACGACCCAATTGCCTTTCGCTTTCAGATTTCGCGGAGCTTCCGCAAGATCCGCAATGATCTGACGATCGGAGGCAAGACCTTCGATCTCAATCAGGGTAGCGGCCCGGGTGATGTTTCCAAGGGCATCGGTGAGTTCCAGATACGCTGTGTAAGGTCCGGGAATCTGGGCAACGCCGGCTTCATCTTCTCCGTCCCAAACAAACTCCACGGTCTCACCATTCACCTGGCCCAGATCAATATTCCTGATCTCCTCCAGGTCTGAAAAATCAAACCCATAACTTTGGTCGAAGGTCCAGCGGGCCTCGGTGACAGGATCAGGAGCAACTTCATCCGGAAACGTTCCTCCCTGGTTCGTAATGATCCGAACCCCGTATTCCCCTTCAAGAAGCCTTTCCAAAACAATATCCGACGTAAATGGCTCCTGTGCTCTAAAGAAATCCGGAGCGAGTCCCGACCAACGATAGAGCGAAGAACCACCCGACGTGGAAATCCCAAGAGTGACATTTGCGGCATCTCTCGACGGCGTTGGAGGCACACCCGTGACAACGAGATCTTCTGCCGAGGGGTCGATCACCCATCGCACTTCGAGAGCTTCGTCATCGGGAGGATAATTTCCGGATTGATGTCTCGCGACAACTTGCAAAACAACCTCACCGGATAGCCCGGCAAGATCGAGGGGCTCAGCGATCTGCCGCTCGGACGACCACGCACTCCCGCCAATCCGATAGCGGTAATAGTCGGCGAACAGACCACTCACTGAAATCGACGCCGTATCATTCGGAGTCGGGCTCACCGGAAGGTCGGCCAGTTGAGGGTAAGCTTTCACTCCACGATGAATCTTGAGCATGCCGGTGACGGAGACCGGACCAGCGGGGATCGTGGCCCGAATGGGGGTTTGGCCGGGACGTATCGAAAGTAGATCTGTAGGAAAAATCCGACTCTCATCCGAATCAAGCGCCACCGCTGTCCCGGCCTCAGGAATGATCAGAGTGGCCGACTTCACCGATTCGGTATTTCCCACCGCATCCGTGGCAAAGAAGTCGACCGTATAAGATCCCGGTTCATCAAGGTCAAAAGGAAGTGCAGGTCGATAGGGGCCGCCATCAATACGATACTCAATACTCACCGGGCTATCATCCTCGCTGGTGAAATACATCTGGGTCTCTGTGGTGATGAAGAAGGGACCGTCACCACTTGACTCACCCGAAAAACGCAGGCGGGTCTCCGGCGAGGTCACATCATTATTCGTGGTCTCATAAGTGATCGAATAGGTGTATTGGGATCCGCTTTCAACCCGGTCAAAGAGGTTCAAAAAGGTCTGCCTGAAGTTATCTTCACGGCGATAGCGGATGTTCGTCCAATAGTTCCGTGAGTTCAGCACCTTGCCGTCATTGCGCACCACGCGCGAGATTGGATAGCGAGCCTGGCCGGGATCATCCAAACGCATGTAAACCCACCCCTCGCGATCGGCAGCGAGTGTCACTGTCGTTTGGCCTCCCGTTAAATTACCGGCGACTGCTTGCGGCTGATAGTTGACCGGAAGAATGGCGCCATCGGTTTCATAAAGAGTGTCGGGCAGGATGTTGGAGTCGCGGTCGGTATCAGCTAAAAAATCCTTAATTGAGTCACGACCGGGTTCGTCATTGAGAACCTCCCGGGCAATAAAATGGGCATTTAAGCTTTTGATCAGAGAAGTTGATTCCCCACCCAGATCATCGGCGTGGCGATAGCTTGCCTTAAATTCAACAAACTCTCCACTCAAGGAAGTGATCATATCCCAGGCCCCCTTCTTAACTTTTTGAGGCTCAATATCACCAAGATTCACCAGCAGACTGCTCTCCTGGAGTGGTGAGTCCTGAACTCTTGCCCCGAGCAGCCGGGCGATGAGAAGGAGACCATTCTTGTTCTCGACAATCTTGGGCTGCTTTGAATCGATTTTGACCGACCGGGCTATTCCAAACCCGGAATTCTGAACCAAAACGCCCAGGGTAAATGGAATCGGACTCTCAACTTCAGGGGTAAAAGGATCATCACCCTGGACATCGCGAGGCTGGAAATAGGTAATGTCCAATTGAGGTTCGGGTTTCACCGTAATGGTATCTTCCATCGCAAAAAGCACATCTTCCGGAATCTTGGTTCCGCGAATGAAACCAGAGAGACTGCAGCCGATTTTGTACTCTTTTCCCTGTGGGTTCTCGCCACCCGGAGCGTTATCACCGGTCTTCGGAATAATGAACCAGGTCACAATCCCGGTCTTGGTCGGCCCGATAATGCCGGTTCCATCAATCCGGTTGAGCGACTCAAGGTCCGGTGCCTGAACGAAGAAACGATCACTTGCATCTTCACCGGTCTCAACATCAACAAAAGTCAGCGCTGCCGAAAATTGGTTAATGGGATCCTGCCCATCATTATTGGTCACCTTGAGCACGGCTTCGAAACCAATCCTCTCGGTCGTGAGTTCTTGTTCAATTTCAATTTTGACGCGATTGCAGAGTCCCTGGAATTGCTGCTGGGCATGCGAGAACAGCCCGAAGCAGAACATCATCCCGCAAAGCAAGAGAGAGAAGTAGTGGTTGATTTTCATCGATTCAACTTAAGTAGCTACGAATTAGAATATTAGTTTCCGGCCGAAGTAACAGGTTTAGGATCCCTCGGATTTTCTTCCAAACTCTTCAGAGGTATCGCGGGATGATCTCCACACAATTCCTGAACGAGGAAGCCACCGGCATAGTAGACGGATTCGTCTTTCACCCTTAAGGTAAAGACACGGTGCCTACCCTCAAGTTTTTCAGACGAAGTCAGCTTGTAGAGTCCGCCGTTCTGATGGTGAAGACAGTCACCAATCTTCAGCTTGTCAATCCGGGTCCATGCTCCGGAATCCGACCAAACATAGTGATCTCCGGTTCCGGCAAGAGTCAGACTTTCCTTCTCTTCGCCGAAAACCAAAGGCTCAAGGGTCAGTTCATAGACATCGTCCGACTCACGAACGAGGAGGTCTTCGACAACTGCCGTTTGTTTGAATGCAGAATTCGTTGTCACAACATCTCCCCTCCTAATTGACTCAATCGTTTTACTTCGTCCGTCTACGAGTGCGATTGGCGTTCCCGAGATGAAGCAACCTCCAATCCCACCAAATCCTCCCGAGGCCGAGGGCCCTCCGTCGCCACCACTGGCAAGAGCCCCGCCCCCCCCAAAATCACCACCGATACTGCCACCTAATATACATCCAATGGCGCTGGCAAGAGCTGTCGGCAGACCGGTCGCGAGACTCGCGACGCTATAGCCGGTCAAAGCTGCTTTAGCGAAAGCTGCCAATGGGGCATTGTCGGGACAACAAGCCAATCCTTGCATCAGAGCAGCCATCCCTCTGGCATCCGGGAACGGATTCAAAAACAGACCGACACAGAGATCAAAAACTTCGTTATTACTCGATGGGAAATTTTGAACTTTTCCCTCGGCATCAGCCACCGCAAACAAAGCTTCACGGCGCTTTAGATAAGTCTCGATGTCATCACCGGGTCCCAGACTTGGAGTCGCCCCATCGCCATCGCGATCAATGATCCCTCTCAAATCCCAGGTCCACTTAAACGGAATCACCACCGACTCCTGCGCCTTCAATTCCGGGAGGTAGGTGATCAATGGAATGAATGATCCATAAGGAGTTGTTTGTCCCTGAATCACACACTCGAAAAGACTCGCCAAACCTTCATTCCTGGCGGTAATCAAAACCGTGCCTTCTGCGACATCCGGCAAATCCCTCAGCGTGGTATTGGGGGGATCCAGTAGAAGCACCGGAACAGGCACTCTGGTCTCGAAGGTCTGCTCGATGACAATTTCATAGCGGTCGGTAAACGGAACCGGAGTCACAACAAAATCAACCGTAACCAAAGACTTGGAAAGGCGATGGGTCGCCAGAGTTGCCTGGCCAGGAATGATTTCAAAGGTTCCAGTGGCGCTCGTGTGCCCTGATGCGATGATTTGATAAGACCAGCTCCCCTCCTGAAGATCCTCAACCAAAACCTCACCGTTTGCGTCGGTGAAGAAAGGTCCCAAGGTGGTTCGGAGGTTGGGATTTCTCAAACGCACTTTCGCGTTCGGAACTGGTTCGGCAAAGATATTGTCGACGAAGAGTTTCACCGACCCCACCTCTGAACTTGTCACCTGAGCGAAAAGATTTACCCGGAAGTCCTCCTGCAGATTACTACCGCGAATCGTGATGAAGTCATCGTAAAGCCCTAGCTCGACACCATCGGAAGGAGCATAAACAACGGTGAATCGCAGCGATCCACCAACCGGAACATCAGGAAGAATAATGCGATCATTTTCATCCCTCGGCAGGGTGACATCCATCCAGAGGAGGTTGGCAGGAGGAATCACCTCCACTCCTTCAAGGGCACGCAGCCCCTTGTTCTCCAGGACAACCTCCTGGCTCACGATCTCGCCACGGTCAACCGACTGGTCGACATAACCAACGGAAGGAAGCTCGAAGCTCAGGACAGGAACCGCCGGGCGAAGCGAAAGCACTCCGCTAAAGGTCGCCGAAGCCCCTTCTGCCGAGGTAAATCTCAATTCGGCCAAGGCATCATCGGGAGCATTGGCGTCAGCAATGACCCGAAGGGGCACGCTTTGCCTCCGGTCGGCCGGAACGTCAAGGGATCCCGTTTCACGGCGTTCAAACTCGATGGTATCGATATCGGTCTCCACTTCTCCATCGAGCGTGAACACACGGGCGGTCATCTCAAAGCCCGTCAAATCCAGCCCTCCGGGATTGTTGAGAACCAATTCGAAGTCGAGGAAGTCACTCTTGGACAAAACAATCTGCCCCACGTTTGGAGCAAGAAAGACTCTGAAGAAATCGATGCTCTTTTGCTTTAATTGATCTTCCACCAGAGGATGGGCAGCCCAAAGATTGAGCGTTCCGGAGAAGCCGGAAGGAGGACGATAGAGATACTCAAAATCGCCATTTTCATCGGTAACAACCTCCTCATAGAAAACGAAACCTCTGATGCCAAATCCGATGCGGAGCGGAACATTTGCTTCCGGCGCGGAAGTCATACGATTCACGGCCTGCCCGGAGATCACAATCTCATCATCATTGGCATAGGCGTCACGGTCGGTCAGAAGAGTTCCAAAATAGGGAGTCTCGATCAACTGGGTGAAGGTTCGTCCCTCAAGTTGACTGGCCTGCGCCTGGACCATCATCGTCCCGAGTCCCGAGTAAAGATTGGCAATTTCGAGAGCTAGCGTTGCCCCTTCTCCGAGGGCTCCGAGATACTCGGGAATGAGCACTCCGGAAACCGTGAAGGTATATGATCCCCCGGCAGGGATGCTCACCGTAATGGAACCGTCCTGACGAACGATGGTATTGGGAGCTCCGATGCCACGCGAGGCCTTGCGCGAAACGACTTCTCCATTCGAGTCGAGAACTACGACTGAAACATCGCCATCCTCGGAGCCTCCGGATCGTCCAAGGATCAGATCCACCGGGGCGGAGCCAAAATTGGGGATCGTCACTTCAACATCAGTGAGGCCACCGGCCACCGGTATATTGGAAGTCGTCAAACTTGGCGGAGTCGGCGGTGCCTCCGCACCAGCAATTTGGTCCTGGAATTCATAAGTCACCCGGCTTCCACCACCATCCGTGACGCCAGCCAGAAGAACCTGGAAATTCTGGGTCGATCGTAGCGTAAAAGGAGCCGGCAGAACGATTTCGATCACCTCGGTGGCACCTGCTGCGATTTCGAGATCGAGATCCTTCACCACCTGCACATCGTCCAGGCCGGTCACCATACGATTGATCGTGATACTTTCAAAAGAAGCACTTCCACCATCGGCCAGATTGGTGACCGAAATTTCCATCACATCGAAGTAACCCGAGACACTGGGAGCGCCTGAATTCAATTCCAGCGAAACCTCCAATGGACTCACATCGAGAGTTCGCCGGGGGCTTTCATCGGCTCCTGCGTTTAGCGCGGAGACAGCATAATTGACCGCTCTCCCGCTGAATCCAATCGGGTCGATGAAGGAAGCATCAGTAAGAGGTGCATTATTTTGCGGGACGTCATTTCGATAGAATCGATAACCGGTCGTTGTGGCGTCTCCGGAAGCCCACGTGAGCATGTTGGGGCTCCCTTCCCGCGCCAGAAGATGGAAATCCCGAACCGGACTGACCAGCAATTCGATCGTCGAAGCGTCGCTGAGAGCTTCGTTTCCGTATTGGTCGACCGAGGCAACCCTGTACTCGTGAATCCCCCGCGGAGGGTAATCCCGCACTGCCCTGACGCTATTCAGGGTTCTGAGCAAAACTTCATTGCGATATACCCGATAACTGGATACCGGATCACCTTCCGACGGAGCCTCGAAGGTGATTTCAACCCCGGAAGTCAGCAGCGTTGCTGCAACATTCTCAGGAGCATCGGGAGCAACCCGGTCGGACTCTGCGACCAAAACACCGGATACCGGACCAGTGGCCCCGCGAAGATTGGCCACGATCGCGTAGCGATAAAGACCATCGACCGGAGGAGTGTCTACGAAAGTCAAATCCGTAATATCCTCGGCGATCAAGACGGCTGGAGTGCCGCCATCGGAACCAGGCTCACGGAAGATCTGATAAGATTCGGCGCGAGTGGCAGCCTGCCAGCTTAAACGGATCTGACCACCGGCAAGAATCTGCCCGCCCAGACCCGAAACTTGGCCCGGAGCAGGAGGCAGAGCAGAGTTGTAGAGTTCCAGAATTTCACCCGAGGTGACAACCGACCCGTTGTTTCCGGCTTGATCGGTTGCAGAAAACCTGAAGAACCCTTCACCACTACCCATTGCGGAAATCACGGTCAGCGAACCACTCCAGTTTCGTCCCGATCCGGTGAGCGGGATCTCAACAAGAGCACCAACCGGAGGCTCGAAGCTCAAGCTTGGCTGCGTTCCCGGAAGGATTCCCTCGGAAATTTCGAATCCGACCGACAGCGTGCGCGGAGAGCTCGTTTGAATCGGACCAACTCCGTCCAAGGTGACGACAGCGGTCGGATTCGTGACATCCAGCACAAGGGCTTCTCCATTCGGAACTCCCTGAAAGACATTCCCTGCCAGGTCGGTTGCCGCGGCACGAACCAGAGCACTTCCGGTTCGGCTTGAAAGAGCCGTTACGGGGAAAACGCCGGTGTAAAGGGTTGCGGTCTGCTGGACGAGAGTGACAGCAATGGGAGTGCGCGTGCCAGCAGGACGAATCGTCAGAGTTGGAGCGAACGCAAGTGGTTCGTTGGACTCGACCTGTACGCCGAGATCACCGATGCCGACAGGTGAAGTCCGATCATAAGTCACGGTCAGGACCGGCTTGGTGAAGTCTGCCGTGATTTGGAGAAGGTTCGAGACCGGACTCGCATTACCAGCCAAGTCAAAGGCAACCACTCCCACGAACCAAGAACCGTCGGCAAGGGCCAAATTGACACTCGTTCCTTGGAGATCACCACTTGAATTAGAAGCGTCGGCAGGATCACTAAACGCGGTCGCATTCCAGTAAACCCGATAACGGGTGGGAACCTCCCCGGCCGGGACATCCCACTCGGCTATCGTGCCAGATTCACCGCCCCGTTCGAGTGAAAGGAAATTGGGCGAACCAGGTGCCCCACTGTCATAACTCACGATGAGAGGCACCGAAGAACTTGACCCCACGCTGTCGCTGGCGGTGACAACGATCTCGTTTGCCCCTTCTTCAAGTGGAAGATCGGAATAGGAGAATGACCCGTTGGCGGCTACGACAATATCGTTGGTAATAATTTCGGAATTGCGACTGAGTTGAAGAGTGGCACCCACCTCTGCAGTTCCGGTAAGATCAATCGTCTGGGTGTTAACCAAGGCACCGTTGAGAGGCGCCGTCACCACGGGCCTGCCCGGTGCGGTGGGAGCGATGATAATATTGCGCGCCTGGAATCCAGTCAGGCCGTTCACATCCTCGGCGATCATTCGAGCCCTGATAATCTTCTCGGGAAGGTCGCGGGGATCGAGTTGATAGCTGAAGGTTCCGGTTGCTGATTGAGCCACCACTTCGCCATCCAACTCGAGTCGAAGCCCTGCGAGGGGAAGCGGAGCACTTGCGGTGGCCGTCACCGTAATCGGACGGTTGATTTCCTGACCATCCGTAAGGCTGAAGGTCTCAATCACAGGACCGTCGGTCACAAGTGTGATCGTTGTCGAGAGAGTCTCGCTGAGGGTATCTGTTTCGGAAACAAGCTGGGCAAAAATTGTCTTCGCTCCCGCTCCGGAACTCAATTGAAAAGGAATCCCGGCACCGTAAGGAGCAAAGCGAAAATCCTCGTCAGCATCGAAGAGATCGTCAAAGACGGCTGTCGGGAAGGCTGAATTCTCGCTGAAACGGTAGCCCACTCCATTGGCCGAAATTGCAAAAAGAGTCACCTCTTGATTCGCAGTTTCGGTGATCTGACCCTGAATTGAAAATCCCGCTCCCAATATTGGTTCTTCTGCGAGAGGAGAACCGGCTGAGACCGTTCCCGTGGTCCCGGAAACAGCAGCACCGCCCCAGTAACTCTCACTTGCAACGAGAGTCGAAGAGTCGGATTGGGCCGCGTTTGCCCCGGTATTGTTTTTGATCACGGAACCGGTCAGGGAAAGACTTGCCGACCCGGCCGAGCTTGCACCGATATCGTTCAGAGATAAAAGCAGGTCGTTGGCTGTGACATCTGCGTCTCCGCTCACCGCGAGACCGGCTCCTGCGTTTTGAACCGCGTAGAAATTCCCGATCACCGGAGACCCGGCCTCCACCTGCAGCCCGGAGCCGAAACGCAACCAGACATGTTGAAGATTGGAAACCAGGGAAGCATCAGCCAAGACCAGCCCCGACCAATCACCACGTGCTGCGGTCGGAGGCTCGAGAAACTCGCCGGAGGAGGTGAAGTGAATCGGTCGCAATGCCGTTCCAATCGCCTGCAGCGAACCATTATTGACAACCAAACTTGAACCGCTTTCGAATGCGAAAGTCGTGCCCGGCGCTATCGTTAAAACGGCTCCTTCGTCGAGGGTCAAACTATTGAAAATTGGAATTACCACCCCTGCCGTCCCCACCGAAAAGTCTTCGGTGAGAGTTCCGCTGAGAGGATCCGTCCAGCGGACCGCAGTGACCTCATCAACTTGTTCGTCTTTGGAATTATAGGCGACAACTGCGAAGTAATGATCAACCCGCCGATCAAGTGATTCAAAGAGGTAGTCGGTTCGAGTGGCCGGAAGCTCGGCCATCGGAATCAAACCCGCAACCGTCGTGAATGGCGTGTTTGTCCAGTAGATACGGAACCCCTCCAAACCATTCAAATCGCGGTCATAGGCCGACCAATCAAGACGGGCCGAATCAATTGCCGGCCGACTCAGCAGAGGGCTGACCGGCGGAGGAAGATCCGTTTCAATCCGAATCGTCAATGGCGTGACTTCAGAAGTAAAATTCCCTGCGCGGTCAAGAGCCACCGCAGCAACGAAGTAATCAGTATCAGCTTCCAAATCACGGAAGGTGTAGGCACGTGCTCCTGCTGAAGCACCGCTGTGAGGAGTCAGTCCGTCAACCGAGGTAAAGGTCGATTCCTCGATATACAATCGGAAGTTTTGCAGATCGACCGGTGCGGCATACCCGGCCCAACTCACCCGCGCTGTGCTGGAAGTTGTATCCACCAGCACCAGTTCCGGATTCGTGGGTGGTGTCGTATCAAGCGTGAAGGTAAAAGTGGCGTTTCCATTCATCACCCGACCATTGGTATCAGTGGCATTCGAAATATTGAGTGCAAAGTCCCCGGCGTCGGTCGAGGTAAAGTCAGTCGCACCACTGACATAGGTCCGTTTCCCGTTCCAGGCGCCGGGCGGAATCATCGGACCGGTTCCGGGAGCAAGCGCAAGCGTCGGAAGAATCGCCGTATCCATATCTCGATCAAAGGTCATCGTGAACGTGACATCGTTCACGAGTGGAACAAGGGTCCCGTAATTCGAGGTCACTCCGATCACGACCGGACGAAGACTCCGCTCGCGATAAGCGGCGGTGTATGCCATCACGGGTGGATCCACGGTACTGAAGGTCTTGTTCACAACCGGACTCGTTCCCAGTTGGAGGCCATTGAGAAGGAACCGCTCGAAGAGATACTCGATATCACCATCAACAATACTTGCCGGTGCCGCAGTATTCACTGACTGACCATTGAGGTAGGTCGCCCCTCCTGCAATGACCGCTAGTCCGGGAGGCGAGGTCGTAAAAGTAACAACGTGTTCCGGGTTGGCCTCGACGAAAATCGCATTGATTGTCCGGTCGCCATTCACGGTGAAGCTCAGCGGATTGGTCGCGCCAAGATTGGAAGCCCCATCCTGCCATCGCTCGAAAAGATAACCCGGTGCCGGATTTGCAGTTAGCGAGACGGTCGAATTCAGCGCGTAGGATCCAAAGCCAGTCACGCTTCCTCCAATCGCAGGACTCGGAGCACCGACAATCTGAAACTGTGGAAGCGCAAAGACCGCCACAAGATTCCGGTCTCTCGTCGCCGTGAAAGTGTAGTTTGGGCTACCACTGACAAACACCCCGTTTTCGGTCCAGTTCACAAACCGATAAGGGAGGGATGTCGTATTGGGAGTCGCGGTGACCGTGACCTCGAGCCCATCTCTTACCGTTCCGACGGTGCTCACTGATCCTCCCTCCGCTGGCGACGCCGAAGTGGCAATGTCATAAAATTGAAAAATTTGGAAGTTACTCTGTTTTGAATTCGACTCGGCTGCGGCGTGTCCCCCCGCCCCAAATTCGTAGAGTTGCTGGTCGGTATCTGCGGTCAGGGTG
Source organism: Verrucomicrobiia bacterium (assembly GCA_030432565.1). Classification (GTDB taxonomy): domain Bacteria; phylum Verrucomicrobiota; class Verrucomicrobiia; order Verrucomicrobiales; family Akkermansiaceae; genus SW10. The sequence continues at coordinate 16,245 of JAUIGV010000058.1, forward strand.
ACAAGATAGAACCCAGGAACAGTGGCAACGACCGAAGTCGAAACCGGAGCAATTCCATCTGCCGGAAGATCGTTCGGGACCTCCAATGAGTCCTGCAAAACGACACCGGAAGTGCTTGCATTGAGAACCTGAACCCCGATTCGATGGCTTCCGCCAACGGCAAGGCCGCTTCCGCGGTTTGCGAGATTGAAATCAAAAGTATAACGATTTTCGGAGTCAGGACCACTTACGATCAGGTCTTCGATGACGAGATCAGGGTAGTCTTGTAAAGTCACATCGAAAGTCGACGATGTCGCGAGATCATTATCCCCTTCTTTGAACACTTCATCCACGGTGTTCGCTCCATCAGTCTCAACAATCACATGGAAGGTTCCGGGCAATCCATCCGGCAAAGTGATGCTTTGAGTCTCGGTGTAACCGGCCGACGCCGCCAATAATCCGCTGTGGGGAACAACCGCAAGCTGGATATCATCATCATCACCCAGCACATCGTTGCCGGAGATATAAATCCGGTCAATCCACTGGCCTGTCCCAGTCCCCAGGCTCCCGGTATTGGTGACAGTGTAGGTCACAGGAACGCTTGATCCCGTCCGAAGTCCGGTAGCCGGGAGATCAGTGACTGAAGTCACCTGAAGATTGGGAAAATCTACTTGATCCGTGGGCAGCTTCCGAATGTCAAAAATATAGTCTGCCGCGTAACCAAAGCTTCCAAGGTTTGCCTGAATAAGCGCATAATAGGTGTCGCTACTCGTGATTCGGATCTCGGCAACGCCATCAGTGCTACTACCATCAACCTCACTCATGAGGCTGCCTCCGGAAGAATAAAGGGAAACAATGGGGGTCAGGACGCTTCCATCGGGCTTCCTCACGCTGAGAAAGACAGTTGTCCCCGGATCAATGACTCCAAGATTAAAGTAATCCAGCTCCGTTCCTCTCGACACAAAGCCCGCCTGACTGGCGGTATCAATACTGTTAACCGGTTGAAAGTTTACCGGAGAGGCATCCGGGAACACGCCATTTGGCTCCACTTCATAGCCGATGGAGCCATCCAGCAATGCGATGCGGAACCGGTATTCCTCCCGGTAAGCATTCCATTGACTAATCCTTAAAACGTAGCGGCCGTCCTGCGGCAAGGTGGTGGGTGGCTGCGATTCAATCCCTGAATTCGACTGTTGCCTGCTCCACAGACTGGAGCCATCCGGGGCAATAAGTTGGTAATTCAGGCTTGTCGATGAATTTGCCTGACTGAGGAAAGGCTCGAAGATCAGAACGTCTCCGCCAAGTGCCTCAAAACTCCAGTAATCGTTACTTCCTGTCCGCAACGAACCTCGACCGTGGGCTGTGACGTAGCCTGGAATGAAATCGTTCAAGACGAGTGCAGTCGCAGTAGCTGCCGATTGGTTTGGCTCCACTTCAGTTTGATCAACGCCACGGGAAATCACCTCGAAATTTCGTTGATACAAAACCGCGAGAGTATTGCCAAAGGTGTCGGTAAGTCCACTCGCCCGGAATTCATAGCTACCCGGCAGGAGCGGTCCGTTGACGATCGCAAATGAGGCCGAGAGTCCGGAGGTGTAGCTGGGAACAAGTCCGATCACCTCATCATCTGCGGTCGATAGTTCAAGATCCGGACCAGACCAAATCAGAGAATAGTTCCCACTGTCTGTCACAGTCGGAGCCGACATATCCTTGTTAAAATTCAGAGAAAAACTGTGAATTAGTTCGTCGGTATTATCTGGCAGGTTATCCGCGACGATGAATGGCGGCACAAAGTCAACCAGCGAGGCATTCAGGAAATATTCCGCAAGAAGACCTTTCTCAGCCGAGGACAGGGCAACAAAGTAGGTCGAATCCTCTCCAGCTGTAACCACATGAACCAGCTCGGTCGGCGTGACTTGATTTGGCGTCACCTCAGACCCATCTCCTTTGAATAGACGAAGTGTCGAGGTGCTGATGGTGGAAGTCTGGGGAAGATCCAACCGAATCCTGATTTCGGTCTGAGCAGCCAAGTTACCCAGCGCAAAATAATCGGCCGGATCCCCAGTGGAAGCGAAACCATAAATGCGTCCGCTGAGTTGGTTTCCTGAGAGTTCCAGCGCCAGCGCATCGCTGTTGCCAATGCTGTTGTTGTTCTCCGTTTCCTGTTGGCCGCTTCCCACTGGCGCGAGGGTCACCCGGAAGCGATACTCGCGATTGTAGTGTGCATTCCACGGCGAAACCTCCACGAAATAGGTCCCGTCACGCGGAATGATGACCTGTCCGCTCTGGTTCACCGAACCTCCATTGACACTCGCCAGGTTCGTCCCAACCTCATCATAGAGGATGTACCTGAGACTCGCGCCGTCGATCACGCTCGTATCCGACGCCAGATTCACCCGTTGTCCCGCCTTCGCGGTAAAGCTGAACCAGTCACGATCGACATTACTCGAGAGGAAACCTCGACCGTATCCGTGCTGCAGGCCTGTCGCAACGTTGCTGTCATCCGCCACCAGAAGCGCCCGAGGACGTCCCCGATACACCCGCAGGGCATCGTTGTTCTCATCACTCACCAGGAGGTCGGCGATCCCGTCTCCATCAAGATCCGCAAGATCCGCACCATAAGCCTGGAAGGGATTACGACGGCTCGCCGAGAACCCAATCACGCCATCCGCCCGGTTTTGCAACAGGGAGGTTTGCTCATATCCGGAGATCAAAATATCCGGCCAACCATCACCGGTGTAGTCCGCCACTTTCTGGAAGAAGAAGCTCCGCCCCGCCAAATCAATATTGATCCGATCGCCAAAGGTCCCGTCTCCCAGACCCGGATAGATCGAGTAGTCGCTCGCGCTGAAGGACCCCTGGGTCACCCCGAGATCCATCGCACCGTCCTGATCAAAGTCTGCCATCGCAACACTGCTGGGTGACCAACCCGATGGAAAATCGTAAAACGCCGGAGCTCCAAAGCTTCCGTCTCCCGCTCCCAATAGAACGACAATTCGTTCGCTGTTTAAATCATCTCCCAAGACCAGATCCGCAAAGGTGTCATTGTTGAGATCCCCCGCCGCCACACCGTATGGACGACTCACCGGATCGGTCTCGGCAATCTTGCTTTCCGGCAGGAAACCTCCGCTGCCATCGCTCAAAATCAACGAAACATTGCGGCTTCCATAGTTGCCCACCGCAAGATCCGGCCAGGTGTCACCATTAAAGTCTTCGGTCACCACCACGAGGGGGTCATCCCCCACCAAAATCTCGGATTGCACAAAGCTCAATGCGCCCGGAGTCGAGGTGTTCGTCAACACCACCAGCTTGTCACCACTGCGCGCCGCCGCCACAATGTCGGTGAGACCATCCTTATCGAGATCCACCAGGGTCACTCCCCAGATGTCTCCGCCTCCGCTTGGGAACTCCAGGGCCGTTCCGAAGCTGCCATCGCCATTGCCGGGATGCACGTTGACCCGGTCTCCGCTGCCACGGTGGCCCGTCACCGCATCGATGTTTCCATCGCC
>JAUIGV010000059.1 GCA_030432565.1 Verrucomicrobiia bacterium
TATTAATAAATGCCTGGTCGAGATGAGTTCCGGCGGGCGTTTGTGCATATGCCCCGTCGTTGATCGCGCCAAGTTCGATGGCCTCGTCTCCCGGACTGCCGGTCGTGCCCATGCCATTGGTGGTTAGGACTGCCGATCCACCGAGAACGGCGTCAGGCGTGTTACCCGCTTGGTCCGCCAGTTGGCCGTCAAAATTAAAATAGGCCAGCAGGGTGAGTTCGTCCGAGCCCAGGGTGCTGTCGATATCAGTCGGGTCGCTTCCGTTCTCGATTTCGAGAAGGTCGGCGTAGCCGTCCCCATCTGTATCTGATTTGGTGGGGTCTGTGCCAGGTTGATTTGCATCAACGAAGGCCAGAGAGGGGTCTTCCACACCATCATCCAGACCGTCGCCATCTGTGTCGGCGTTCTTTGGATCAGTGCCGGTGTCAGTCTCATCAACGTAAGTGCCCGTGTTGCTTTCAACGCCATCGAGAAGACCGTCCATGTCGAAGTCGTCATTGTCCGGTTCGAGGCCGGCGTCGAATTCCTCAAGGTTTGTGAGACCATCATTGTCCGGGTCACCATCAGGGCCGTTGTTCACATCGACCGAGCCATCATCACTCGGGGAAAGTCCGAAGGCCGTTTCCCAGGAGTCCAACAGACCGTCGCCATCTGCGTCCGTAGGTGCTGATGCAATGTCGCTCGGGTTGGCAGTGCCGGCTGAGAGCTGACCGATTTCAGTCTCGGTGAGAACACCGGAATAAATCGCAAATTCATCCAACAATCCGGTGAGATTATTACCTCCGCCGCCATTGGCTCCGATCGTAATGATTCCAGAAAAAGGATCGAGATCCTCTGCCCCGGGTGCGGTTGCCACAATCGCTCCATCAACCCAGATTTCCATATTCCCGAGACTATCCCGCTGGACGACGATATGATGCCACGTGCCAACCGTGATTGCGCCGGTGGTTGTAAGGCGCTGGGTACCTCCACAGCAGCCGGATTGATCAAAGTAGAAGGTCCCGTTGACCCAGGGAGCGTGGACCTGAAATCCGCGTCCGTCGACAGCAGCAGTCGGAGAGTCCACCCAAAACGCTGATGTTGCGACAAACCCTCCCAGCCCGTCACCCGCATTGAACTGCCAAAATGAAACCGCCATCGCATTCGACTTTTCAGCAAGATCGAGGTGCGCTCCTGCTGGCACGCGTGCAAAGGCGCCACTTCCAGCTGTCAGCCCAAGGTCGAGCGCGTAATCGCCTGCGACCCCCGAATGCCCGCCCCCATCCACGGAAAATGCCGCGGGTGCAGTAATTGCTGCATCCGGAGCGATTCCTCCGGAAGCGGGTGCGATCGCAGGGTCACCTACGTTATCAAAGTCGTAGTAGCCGAGGAGATCTGCGGCATGGCTGGTCCCTGCAGAAAGGGAAAGTAGAGCTAGAAAGCTCAGCGAAGAAAACGGAATTTTTCTCATGGTTTCAGATTGTGTGTGTGTAAAATTTACCAAGACCAACCCTGGGAAATTCGGCGAATACCATCCCAGATAAGTGAGCAGGGGTCAACGAAGTATTTAAAAACACAGTCCGCCACCGGGTCTCGCTGCAGCACCGGACTTACTGCGATCTTCTGACTACCAACCTCCAAAATCTGACATCCCCATTGGAGGGCTCTGAAGCGCTCACGAGATCGGTATCGACGGTCGCCCCGGGGACCGCCTCAACACTTGCGGGATCCCACTGATTGAGATCGGACGAAACCTGTGCCTGATATGTGATATCGATTTTTCGGAGCGACCGGGTGTAGCTGAACACGAGATCAGAACCCGCCGGGTCAACCGAAAATGGTTGGGAATCGAAGACCGCCGGATCAAGATCGAGCGCGTATTCCAGCAGGTTTGTCAAACAGTCCTGATCGTCGTTTTCTTCCGGCAAGCCGGCTCCATAACGCGCGGCCCAGGCATCATAAGTGTCATTCACCGTGATCGTCACCTCGTCACTGGTATAACTTCCATTCCCGGTAGCCTCGATCCTTAGGATATAGGTTCCGGCGTCCGAGAAACCCACCTCGGTGGCAAGACTGTTCGGCGGGGAAAAACTGGCGACACCTGGTCCGGAAACTTGTGACCATAAAATCGCAGTACCTGCGGCGGATGGGTTCAGGGTCGCGCCAAGGGAAACCGTTGCTGGAAGCGTGATGACCTGATCTTCGCCGGCGGCGAGCAAGGAATTGCCCCCGGGTGTGCCACCAATCGGACCAGCGGCCCAACTGTCTGCATCACCCCAACGATCACGACGGACCTGTGGATTGATCACGGTCAGCGAATTACCGCCACCATCAGACCCGGGATACCAAGTGTCGCTATAGTCGAAACGAAGAATGCCCGCGTCGTAGGGTTGCGGCAACTGAAGAAGGACCCCCTCGCCGCCGTTGTCCAGCTTCCCGGAATAGGGCCCAACAACATTAATTCCGCTCCCATAGCGGGTTTCGAATTTCACGAGATCAGGAGAGACGACAACATATTCACCCGGCGGGAGCACCATGGCCGGGAAGGTGAAGTCGATGCCGTCACTGAAACGGATTCCCGTCAGATCGATTGTTGTCCCCCCCGTATTCTGAAGCTCGATGAATTCGAAACCCTCGTCACCGCCTGCCGGATGAAACATGATTTCAGTAATACGCAGAGCGTTGTAGACCGCAAGGGCGCGATCGTATTCAGGACTACCTCCTGTTGTCTGACCTGGCGTTGGAAGGGCCTGGTAGCTCCCATCGGAGAGCTGCGAGTAGTCTTCCGCCTGCTGACCGAAAACGATTCTATCGAGCGCTTGCAAACGAGCGTCGAACAAGCCGATGCTATCCATGGTTGCTCCAATCTTAAACCCGAGCTTCTCCGAACTGAACGTCGTGAACCCTCGACCCGGAGCAAAGCTCAGTGCCGGAATTTGATAGAACGAAGGATTGCTGTTGGCGTTGTCGGTGAGGTAGAGGCCGTCGAGTGGGACCGGAAGCGGGTCGGGGTTGTAAATCTCAATAAAGTCTTTCTCAAAAGCAACCTGACCGTTGGCAAACCACTCGCTAATTTCGAGAGTGGCCGGGTTTCCGGTAGTGGCCCGGAGATTCTCCGCACCCAGAGTGACCGGACTTAATCCCCATGCCCCGGAATGCCCAAGACGGCTGATGGAGAAGTCTTCAAGCTGTGCACCAAAGGAGACGGAATCAACCATGGTGCCGAGACTGTCAATGAGCCTGACCATCTCGCCGCTCCGGTCGAGCGTGAAACCAAGCTGCGATGCCGTCACAAGAAGGAATTCCCCGGGAGCGATCGAGGTGCCAGCCGGGAATACATATTTTTGCGGCTGTGAAGGATCATCGGTGATCGACATCCCATCGAGCACGAAGCCAGAAGTCCCGGGGTTGAAAAGTTCAATGGTATCATCCCCAGCGCTGTTGACAGCAAGAATCTCATTGAGCTGAACACTCCCCGGAAGGCTCGCATTGACACTCCAGGTCTCGGAGACGGTCGGAGTCGATTGTCGGGCACCGGCGAAGTTGTAGCCCTCGACCTCGACCGTGTATTCGCCATCAACAAGCCCGGTGAGAACGATCTGAGCCTCGCGCACCGTACCTTCCGGATCAAACCCGTCACCGATCGGAAGATCATCACTCCACTCACCACCATTCAAGCGCCAGCGATAGGAAAAAATCCCCGGACCTCCGACTCGCAAGCTTGCCTCGCCGGAACTTGTAATCGCACGCGGTTCACCGGTGATGAATATTTGATCGGCAACAAGCGCGCCAAGATCTTCACCAAAACGACCGGCGCCGAGAGCCACCGAACCAGGCAGCAGACTGAAGTCCCCGTTTTCAGGGTCACGATAGCGTGGCAATGCTGCAATGTTCCCTACCCCGAGTTGATCCACCGTTTGACCGGGATGATTCGGACCAATCGAAGGATCGGTCATTGATGGATCGTAAAGCGTGCGGTGGACCTCAAGCGGGGTGACACGATCACCGGGTTGATCCGCACCGCTGAAGAAGCGCGGAAGATCGACGAAAATATTACTGTCGAGGTAGGCTCCGTCGCCCGGAGTTGGACCAATGTCGGTGGGAATGAACAAATTCACCACGCCGCCAACACTTGGGTTGTCAAAACGATCATTGAAGTCCGGATGGATCTTGTAGATTGAATTGTTCTCAAAAATGGTTGATGTGTCGCGCTTCAAATTGATGGCATGGTCGACATCCCAAAAGATGTTGCGCGCGACCGCGATGGTCGTGCCACTGCCGGCATCACCGGTCGAAATTCCATTGGCGTAACCACGATCTGAGGTCTCATCGTCTTTGAAAACACGGTGGAAAAAATTCCCCGCCACGTAGGCGTCCCCACCGAGATCGATGTGCTCATCGCCAGTCTGGCGGAAATGATTTCCGATAATTTGCACGATTGGATCCGGGAGACGACCGCTGTCGACATCAATGACATCATTGTGTCCCTTGGTGGTGCCGAAGAAGTTATTTCGAATTATGTAGCGGCCCCCGGAGGGCGGAGCACCGACTCCTTTGACCTGCTCACTGACATTGTCCAAACCAAGCGCATCGGCTTGTTCGGTCGGGCCGAAGACATCGGGAAAGCGGGAATTTTCAAGGATGATGGAAGAATCCTCGGTGTAAAAAATCCGGATATGAGTGCCATGGAAAGTCACGTCATCGACGACACATTGCGAGCGGATGATCCCGATTGATCCATTGTTGTCCTGGGCATGCCCGACATCAATGTGTGCGATCCGGTTGTCGGGGTCCATCGAGTCGACGATGCGAATCCCATCCCATTTTGGAGGACCGTCGGGAAGACTGCCATTGCCCGCCGGATTAGCGACAAAGGGTGCACCAGGCACTGGCGAAAACTGAATCCGCATCTCCGGAGTGCCCACGATCTGCGCCTTTCCATTGACGGTGATCTGCGTGTCTTGGTCAAAATACACCGAGGTCCCCGGCTCAATGATAAACGTTGTCCCTTCAGGAATTTCCACGTCGCCTGTGACATGATAGGGACCCGAGGCCGCAGACCAGCGGACCTCATTGCCGCCGGCAATAGTTCCCGAGGGATAAAACCCCAAATCCTGGCGGCTGCCATCAGGATCGTTGGGCAAAGCCGGGTCAGCCGCATCGATCGCCGGGGAACCAACATCCAGTTGGTAGTTGTTCACGAACAAGGGATCCGAATTAAAATTACCAGTGCCGGGCCACTCCTCGCCGATATTGGAAAAGGTTGCGGTTATATCGGCGGGATCAAAGTCTGTCCCTATCAGACCAGGCCCGTGAATAATCGAGTTTGAAATCGTGAAGAAACTAGGCTGGTCATCACCATCTTTATTCTCCGCCTGGATGCCAAAAGTATCATTGTTGGCAACCGTCACAAAATCCAGCCTCACGGTGGCGTCATCTTTTGCCGAAATCCCCAAGTCGTTGTCGACAAAAAGACCCCGTGTGATCGTCACATTTCTACTAAAGATGCTCGTTCCCTTGTCGAAACAATTTCGGCTGATGACGTCCTCCATCATGACATCGGCGTTGAGAGTATCAATACCGTCGTCATCCACGTAGGCCACAACCAGTCGTCGCAGTATGATCTCCTGGCCGTCTCCTGCTCCATGGAGATAGATCGCATCGTTGTCATCGGTCACTCCATCCTCGCGGTAAATCCCGAGCATGTCGGTGATATGACAATCCTCGACAAGCACATCGGTGTCGAAAGTTTCGATCCCCATCACGGAGCGCGCCCAGTGACAACGACGGAAGACCATTCTTGAATCCGAGCCACCCTGTGCGCCGGTTTGCCCAATTTTACCGCGGTTGTCGGTGATATTGCAGTCGGTGAAAGTCACACCCGATCCTAGGATATGCAAAACACGTCCATGCCCGGTGTGCCCGCCAGCCGGCGAATGACCGGCCCGGTGGACATTCGTCCAGGTGAAGGACGCTCCCTCGGCATTCGAAAAAAGGATCTGTCCCCAAGGCGCGGACGGATCGACAGCGGTAAAGGTGATCGGCTCCAACTCGGTACCGGAGGCATTGACGGTGCCCTCAACGATGAGGTCCTTGCCGGCACTGCTTTGCGCTCCCGGCGTTCCCTCGATGAGAATCAAGGTCCCTGGTTCAATATTCAAAGTATGTCCGGCAGGCACGGTGACATCATCCGTGATTCGCATCACTCCGCTCCAGGTAGTCGAAGCACCTCCGCCCAGTGTTCCGGAAACATCTGTGATCGTTGGTGCGATGCCAAGACTGGTCATTGAGACCGAATCACTCTGTCCGGCGGCGTTGGCCGTGAGGATGAAATCACCGGGGTCATTCCCCTCACCCGCAGTCTGGCCGACCACCTCGAGATCAAAGCTAATATCCGAGCTGGCGTTGTCGCCCTGCTTGATCTCCACCGCCAGGGTGTTGACTCCGGTGACAAGTTGGGCGGACGAAACGTTAAAGGTGGCGTTTGCATCGTCGCCGGGTGAGTCACCGTCCGAATATTCGTTAAAGGCCATGTTCGACGTCATGTTGGAGGTCAATCCGATCTCCACCCCGTTAAGATAAATCGCAGCACCATCGTCATACGTTAGATTGAAGGTCAGCCCGGTGATCGCGCTCGCATCAACGACATCAAAGGTCGTGCGAAAATAGGTTGTCGCGTTCTTGTTGTTATTTCCACCAACGAACGGGACCTCAGTCGCTTCGTCGCCGTCACCATATCCGAGTTGAGCCGGACCATTCGACCACCCGGCATCGTCAAATGCCGGCGACCGCCATGCCGTACCTTGGTTGCTGCCGTCGCCGAGGTACTTCCAGTTGCTGCCTTCGGGCAAAAGAGTTACCGGATCACCTGCGCCCCCACCTCCAACGGTCACCAATGCGGTGCCAACCCCATTACGGATATCGACTGTATTCGGGGAAAGCAGAACACCCGTGACACTCGCTCCAAGAGTTGCCGTGGTCTCCCACAACTTGCGATCAAAAGTGCCGTCGGGATTTCTGAGATCGACCCGCACGAGAAATGGCGTCCCTGGCAGGTAGGTATCCCGCGCCGTGACATTCAGACGGCCTGGACTGGACCCACCGGCCAAGGTCCCGGAAACCGCGGTCATTGTCCCGGTATGATACCAGACCGCGATCTCCTCACGGTGCAGCACTTTCCCGGAACCGGATTTTTCAGGGTAGAACCCGATCACCACGCGATTCAGGCCTGGCTTGATTACCCCGCCGCCACCAGCTCCAACCGGGAAGCTCCACGTTCCAGCCCGGGCGTTCAAACTGGCAGCAAAACCATTGATCAAAACCGAGCGGGTCTCGGCCGCATGAAATTCACCGCTGAAATTCACTCCCCCGGTCAGCGTCTGATGATATCCTTCGGCACTCAGCGGCAAGTTCGTCGTCGCTGAATAGGTTTGCGGAATTTGCGCGAGAACGCCGGCGATGCGGGCAGGGATGAATTCCTTGTAGTTATCGAGCTCTTCAGCCGTCACAAATCCGCCAATCGCCCGATCCAGAATTGGATCAAGCTCCGCTGAATTAAATCGTGTTTCTATCAGATCAAGAAAAGCCTTGTAGTAGAGCGGCACGATGTCCGGGTGATTCAAAAATTCGTTTAGACCATTCAGACCATCGTAGACAAAGATACTCCGGTTCACTTGCGGTCCGACGTTACCGCCGCCCATCAAAGTATCGAGGTCGTGTGGGACCAGCTTAAAACGGGGATCGGTCACGCCGCTGTAGAGCGCATAATCGTCGCCTTTGGCACTCGTCAACCCACCCTCTTGGTTTCCCATCAAGGCATCCACGGCAAGATAACGCACCCACTGGTCAATATCGACCACCCCGGAGACATCCTCAAAATAAGTGGCAAACGGAGAATTGTTCAAAACGTCAGTCAGAGCGATCAGATCCGACCAGTCGTCGGCCGAACCATTGGTTTGCTTGAAGTAGGTGTTCCTGTAGCTGTCCGGATCATTCCCCTCGTAGCGCAGATCTCCCTCATCGCCGGTGACCTCATCATCACGGATTTGGTAGAGGTTTCCGTTGCCATCGCGCGGGAAGTGCGCTGCCGTCCAGTCACTGTCGAATTGCTCCAGCAGGACATAGGATCCAAACATCCGCGGACCACCCGGCTCGGCAAGATCTGTGTTGTTGATACGCAACTGTGCGCCAACTCCGTCATCCGTCTCGATCCCAAGGTGTTGATACAGCCAGGCCCCGGCGACTTGTGAGGCGACGTAGCGCGCGTTGAATTTTACCGACTCGACCCCGTTCCATTTGTCATCGCTCCGAAACTTGACGAGGTGGTTGTTCGGCGGTCCGGTACGACTGCTTGCCCCACGGTTGCGGATACTGGACAAATAGCGCACCTCGGTGCCCCGGCCATCGGTACTGATGAAGGTCGCGTTCATCTCGGCATTGCTTTCCGATTGGTTGCGATTGGTGCCAATCTGCTCCAGCTCGGCGCGCTCCGACGCGGTCATGATCACCCGATAAACCCCCTGCTCCCCGCCGACGGCCGGCTGGGAACGATCATGGCTGTTGTCGACTTGTATCAAAGCGTTCGCCAAATGTCCCCCGCCCTGCACCTCGGCAGGCCAATCGCGCGAATTTACCCCGTCACTTGCTGACACATAAAACTCAATGATTGAACCGTCAGCCTGAGCCGGGATGGTGGCCGAAAACTCATCTTCAAGAGCCATCATCGCCACCGAAGAGAAAGCTCCGGCTCCATCAAGCCGCCAGAAAAGGGTCGCGGTCGGCGCGGCTGATTCATCAGTCACCCTTGCACGAACTTTGATCGGATCGGTCGAATTCGGGATCTTTGGGCGGTGTTGCACGTCACGGATCAATGGCGCGATGTCACTGCTCGCAATGGAGTTCACTGCACCCGGCGTTCCACCAATGGTGGAACTGGCCGACCAATTTTGCCCCGCTTTGTTTGAGAGCGACGGATTGATCAGCTCGAGGGACCTGCCGCCCCCATTGTGCTCCGCGATCCAGGTCCACCCCTCGTGGCCGCGATCCAAGGGGCCCCGAGCACGCGTCGCCCAGTCGCCTTCATCGGCGTAGCGGATCTCGTCCACCTTTAAGCCTGCCGGATCGACCAAAGTAATCGTTTCGCCGGAGTTGCTCAATTTGCCGCTCCATGGCCCGACGACGTTTGTCACCCCGGGAAAGTTCGCGTTGAACTCCACCAAATCCGCCGCCACCACGAGGTAACCGTTGGCCGGAATACTGACTGCCGGAAAAATAAAACCAATGCCCTTGTCAAAAGAATACGCGGTCAGATCAATCGCCTCCAAGGTTGGATTATGAATCTCGATCCACTCATCGCGGACATCTTCGGGGAGAACCGAATCGGCCCGATACATCACCTCGGAGATGATTGGGTTCGCAAAGACCGGTGTGATCGATACGAAGAAAAAATAGAGCAAGCGGGCAGGCAGAGAGATCATAAGCGGCGGAGAGCGGAGTGGGGCTGGGGACGAGCGGGAGCGCGCGCGATGACTGGCGCAGCAGCTATTTATCGGTGACCCGGGGAAGCCGCTCAATCCAAAAGTGCACTGCGTCGCATTATTTTGGAAACCGTCAAATCCCTGTCACCGGAGAATCATGAAACTTTCGTGTCATTCATCCCTGCCCTTCTCAGAAGAATGACAGGCTTAAACCAGAACAGAGCGATCAAGCCTGGGAAATGATGATTTCGTAACTGGCCAGCATTCAGAAGGGCTTGCCTCTCCGGAGGTCGCGGCCCCTCGAATTAATGAACTATTGGAACCGCCCTGAAAAATTCCCGGGGCCATAGATCAGGCCCGCCGGACGGAGCCCCGCGGTTTTGCTGGCCCAGGGAACGATCATCCGTCATGGCTTCACGATTAGTTTGCGAAGATTGCGATGCCATGTAGACTCCGCGGCATGGCTCGAAACTTGATCCTGTTTCTTCTGCCGGGCATCCTGCTCGTTTCGTGTATCAAGTGGAATCCACCCGAGCATGACAGCATCGTGAAGGCATTACCGCCGGCCAACACGCGCTTATGGAATGATCTTGGCAAGGCAAAATCAGGGGATTGGTTGCGCATTCTCAACACCGGAGAACAAAGTATGGATTGGCGTCTCCGGGCCATCGACAGTGCGAGCCGCAGCATCGATCTCCAGACCTTTCTCTGGGAGGATGACAAAGCGGGCCTCTCCCTCCTGCGGCATCTCGTTTCAGCGGCCGACCGCGGAGTACGAGTGCGCTTGCTGGTAGACGACTCCTTCACGATCAGCCATGCCGAGGAGATTTGGAACATCGACCAACACCCCAACATCGAATACCGAATCTACAATCCTTTCAAGCATCGGCCCGACAGCATCGCCATGCGCCAGTTGCTCAATCTTGGAGAATTCGGAAGAGTTGACCACCGCATGCATAACAAATCACTGATCGTGGACAATCGGGTTGCCGTAATTGGTGGGCGCAATTTAGGTGACGAGTATTTCGGCAGCCACGATGTATTCAACTTCCGCGACATGGATTTGCTGTGCGGGGGACCGCATGTGGTCGATCTCAGCGGACTCTTTGATCGGTTTTGGAACAACCGCTGGTCGGTGGACGAGGAGGTTCTGGTCAAGAGGCCCCCGCGTAAAATGAGTCACAAAGAATTCGACACATGGCTGAAAGCCCGTGGTGAGTTGCGGATCTCTGAAAGCCCTGCAGAGCGACGTCGCCTCTGGCTCGAGATGTTGAGGAACTCGGTGCAAGCGTCCTTCAAAGTCGTGGCCGATGTGCCGGCTCCGAACGATCCTTCCCTCGCCGAGGAGTTGCCAAATCAACTCGGCAAACGCTTGATCAAGTTGATGGATAAGGCCGAGAAAGAGATCATTCTGGTCACGGCCTACCTCATTCCGACAAAGGAACTTGAGGATGCGGTGGAGCGGGCCGAGAAGCGGGGCGTTCAGGTGCGGGTGCTGACCAACTCCATCCGCTCCAACAACCACCTCTCCGCCCACAGCTTTTATCGAAAGCACCTCCATCAATTGGTCGGTCACGGAGCCGACGTTCACGAAGTACGGGTTCTGGCCAGAGATCGTCACGTCTACATGGAAGCTCCGGTTGAAAAGAAGGAGCTCGGACTGCACGCCAAATTCATCATCGTCGATGACGATCAAGCCTATGTCGGTAGCTGCAACCTGGATGCCCGCTCACTCAAATTGAACACCGAGATGGGGCTGATCATCCGGAGTCGCGAATTCAATCGTCGATTGCGGAAGCTCATCGCCATGGATCTTCAGCCGCGCAATGCCTGGCATTTGCGAATGACAGAAAAGGGGAAGCTCCAGTGGGTCGGGGACGACGTCACCCTCGACAAGCAGCCGGCGGCTTCCCGCTGGCAAAGCATCGAGGATTGGTTTCTTGGTTTACTGCCAGCGGAGGACGAACTGTAGCCTCCGGTCCCAAGCGCAAAAAAAGCGCCCGACTCACGAGAGCCCGACGCGCTTTGATTCATTGCGAAGTGACCAAAATCCGCAAGGCTCCCGCCTCTCCGCCCCGCACGAACCACCTCTTGCAAAAGAAGAAAAATCACCTCAGCTCGGCTTTCATCCAATACTGGAGGTATGCCAAATTGTGATGAACACAAACAAGATAACTGCAAACTTGATCTTCCCGATGACGAAAGATCACAGGGAGATCACGACTTTCGATCTGTGAGAATTGGTACTTATCCGTAAGCCGCTTCATCGTTTTACGCCCCGCTTCATCCACGGTCAGGCGCCAGATCTCCACCAGTCCAAGCTGCGGAGCCACCTTAAAATAGCCACGGTGGAATGCCTTCAAGTTTCCAAGCTCAAATCGGAACTCCACACCGGCCGGAACGTTCGACACCTGCCACCAGTCCGCGTAATCCTCTCCCCCTTTTTCGGGAGCACCAAACAGGTAACCCTTTACCACCTCACCGACAGGGAACTCCAAGGCTCCTTTCCAGTCGGAGGGGGCATCGAGACCTGTCCCGTTGTCATCCCGCGCGGTTGTCTTGAGCTCGATCTTGTAATTCGCCTCCTCCGAATACCATAACGACACCGCCAGCTGGTAACGGGCCAGGTGCAAATCCCCCGCAGTGGCATGTACGAAACGTCTCCGAAAATTCCTCCGTTCCAGATGATGGGCGGAGTGGACATTTTTCCATTCCAGTTTTCCTTCATCGTTGCGGACCTGGAGCCAAAGTTTGAACTCATTCAAGCTCACCCGATCCGGGTTGTCGGCGCTTCCGGTAAGATCTGTCAGCTTCAAGTCCAGCTCCATACCGGCAGGAATGGTAAAGTTGTGCCGGGCCACCCGCTTCTTCTGATCCACTCTCCCTTGAATCACCCAGGACTTCTCCGGCATCCGGCCTGCCCGGATTTTCTCCCGAACCCTCACCCAACGTTCTCCTTTCGAGGTAAAGGCCAGAGTCTTGCTTCGCCGGGTGTGTCCTCCCGCTTTCTCAATCACAACGACCTCCCATTCCTCCTCTTTCCCCAGAGCTACTCCTTCGGGAATGGTGATATGAATCTCCCTTCGGGTAATCTGCCGAACGACCGCCTTCAGAGGCGCCCCCTCTCGCTTCTTTCGATAAAAAAGCACCTCGTTGGCAATGCGGAAGGGCCGGATATGTTTACCATAAATCACCGCCGACTGACCACCATATCCCGAGGTTGGCTCGATGCGATCAATCCCAACCCGTCCCACCACCGTCAGCGCCTCGGGGACCGCTTTCCACTTTCCCCTCATCCAGACCGAAACCCGGACCTGCCCGAGGGTGTTCCGAAGCGCATCGTCCGGAACAATGATCTTCAGCGACGCACCACCCGCAACCTTCTCCACCTGGTCCGTCGCATAAATCACTTGGGACGCCTCATCCATCAGGCGCACCTTGACATCGCGCAACACCTCGTCGCCAAAGCCAAATCCTGAAATCCATATTGGGTGGGTATCACCACCACCGGAGTAGCGGAGACTTTCCGGGCTCAAACCAGAGACTCCAGGCTCAAAGTAAACGAAAAATTCCAGCTTGCCCGGGGTCCCTTTGAGATCATCGAAGGTCTTCAAAAACTTCCCCATTGTCAGTCCGCGCGCTCCCCAATCGATCCCCTCTTTAACCTGTCCCGCAAAGGGGACAAACCTCTTCACCCAGTCCTCGCCCAGCCTTTTGGTGAGCAAACTTTCCAAACTTTCTCCCAGAACGAGTGCCGCAGCCTTGGCCAAAGGCCCCACGGTTTCAATCTCCCGAAGAGTAAATCTCCACAATAGCTGACTGAACCCGGTAAAATCCCCCGCTCTCACAAACGCCCCCAAATCCTCCACCAGCTTGAGGTGGTGGGTAAAAAGCGCCCCGGAAATCGCCTTCGCCAGCTCGGAAGCCTCCTTGGCCTTGAGCCCCACTACCAAGCCAATGGCAGGGATGATAAACTGATCACAGTATGTTCGGACACGAAGCACCTTTCTAAGTTCCTTCTCCGGTTCGCTGAGCCCTACAATCGATTCTTGATAACCGGGTGTCATCACCCAGACCCGGGCGTTCCGGCCTGCCGGCTGCATAAATTTCTTATCGGTCGAGGCGTAGGCAAGCAACGGTCCCGATTGCGGCCCGAGAATCTCCGGCCCATAGATTCCGGCGATGGTGGCCGCCGCATATCCAGTCAGGTTTCCACCGCCGTTCTCGCTGAGATCCGTCATCTTTGCAGTGAGATAAAGATGAGTGTCATTCCTTATCTCGATATTTTCCTGGTCTGCAATCTGATGCAGCGAGACATCCGCCTGAGCGTTGGGCTCGAGGACCGCAATCCTGGCTCCTGCAACTCCTCCCGGTGTCAACGATGCCCCGGTTACCACTGTCACAATGATCCTGCCATCTGGCAGCACTGCTCGAATCCATCGAAAAACAGGGACTACAAACCAGAGAAGTAAATGAACCGGGCCAAAAACAAAACGATCAACCCGGAACGCCCACCAGAACGAACAGAAATCGATTTTACTCATCACAATAATCAATCATTTCTCCAGCCTCGCTGCCGAGAATTTTTTTAAACCGATTGCCGAAAGCCCGCGCGTAAGAAGTTCGCTTTATACCATTTGCCAGAAGTGATTGCGGGAAAAGGCCGAGACTGTGGGAATTGAGTGCAAGGCGCGAGGAAGGTGCGTATAACCATACACAACTGACGAGCAACGCCGCAATCGGCTCCCACGGGCCGGAAGTCTGTCAGCCCTCCCACGCAGCGGCTGATCCTCTCGACACAACAATCCCCGTTTTCACGTAAGGACTTTTGGCAGATGGTCTAAATCCGCACCAAACCACACCGGGTTGGGCCGGTCGTCGAGGTCGGGCTCTGACACCGGGGCCTCCGGTCCCAAGCGCAAAAAAAAGCGCCCGACCTTTCCAGGGCGGGCGCTTGGTAATTTTTTGAAGTCAGTCTGACTTAGCCAAAGGTTACGACTTCTTCCTCGGAGGGAGGAACTTCGTCGTCGCCCGGAGGCGTTCCCTGGGGTGCGGGAGCGGAGTCGCCGCCACCGGCTCCTTCGCGGAGAGCGGCTTTACGGGACATCTTCACGCGGCCTTTGTCATCGATACCAATACACTTTGCTGTGATGACATCGCCTTTCTTGCAGACATCTTCGACCTGGTTCACGCGACCTTCTTCAAGCTCGGAAATGTGAACGAGTCCGTCCTTGCCGGGAAGCACTTCCATGAAGGCACCGAAGGTGGTGACGTTCATGACTTTGCCGGTGTAGGTCTTTCCGATCTCCACCTCGGCGAACATCATGTCGATCATGTTCTTGGCGGCCTCGAGGCCTTCCTGCTTGGAAGCATAGATGTGAACGGTGCCATCGTCTTCGATGTTCAGTTCAGCACCAGACTCCGCCTGGATGGCTTTGATGTTCTTTCCACCAGGTCCGATGAGCTCGCCAATGCGATCCTGCGGAATCGTGACGGTCTCGATGCGCGGAGCGTATGGACTCAACTCACCAGGTCCGGTGATGGACTCGGCCATTTTGTCGAGAACCTTGGCCCGGCCTTCGATCGCAAGATCGATGCCTTCTTCCAGGATGGAAAGAGGAATACCGGGCAGCTTGAGATCAAGCTGGTAACCGGTGACACCTTCGCTCGTGCCACAGAGTTTGAAATCCATGTCGCCGTAGAAATCCTCGGAACCAATGATGTCAAGAATGACCACGTGCTTGGTCATGTTGCCATCGGCATCCTGCTCGGTCACGAGACCAGTGGAGATCCCAGCAACCGGGCGGATCATGGGAACGCCGGCGTCAAGAAGAGCCATCGTTCCAGCACAAACAGTCGCCATCGATGTCGAGCCATTTGACTCCATGACCTCGGAAGAAATCCGCATGGAATATGGGAAGTCTTCAGTGGAAGGAAGCATCGGTGCGATGGAGCGCTCGGCAAGAGCACCGTGACCAATCTCACGACGGTTCATGCCGCCGAAGCGACCGGTCTCACCAACCGAGAACGGCGGGAAGTTGTAGTGAAGAAAGAAGTTCTTGGAATCCTCACCACCGGCGTAGTTGTCGACGTAGAGTTTCTCGTCGGCAGGTGCAAGGGTGCAAATCCCGAGAGCCTGGGTCTCACCACGGGAGAAGATGGCGGATCCGTGCACACGTGGCAGGGTTCCCACTTCTCCGTAAAGGGTGCGGAGGTCGCGAAGCTTGCGGCCGTCGGCGCGAACGCCTTTTTCCATGATGGAGACGCGGAAGGCTTTCTTCTGAATGTATTCAAAGACCTGCTCGATTTCGAACTCGGTAGTCTCTGGAAACTTCTCCTTGATAGCGGCTTCCACTTCGTCGCGGAGAGCGCCGACCTTCTTGCCTCGTTCCACCTTCGAAGCAGCGTAGATGGCGTCCTCGATACGGTCACCGGCGACAGCGTATCCGATTTCAAGGAGATCTTCCTTGGCCACGGTCACGGTGTAGTCCCGCTTGGGCTTGCCAGCGAGCTTCACGAGCTCTTCCTGGGCTTCGACGATCTGCGCGACGGCGGCCTGGGCGAAGTGGAGGGATTTTTTGAACTCGGCGTCGGGGATCTCGTCAGCCGCACCTTCGATCATGATGACGTCGGTCTTGTTCCCCACGTAGATGAGGTCGAGATCGGAGTCTTCGCGTTGCTCGAAGGTTGGGTTGATGACGAATTCTCCGTCGATACGTCCCACACGAACGGCACCAATGGGGCCGGCGAAGGGAATGTCGGAAATTGCAAGGGCAGCTGAAGCACCATTCATGGCAAGAACGTCGGCATCGTTTTCCTGATCCGCACTCAGAAGGAGAGCGATGATCTGGGTGTCATAAAGGTAACCCTTTGGGAAGAGCGGACGCAGCGGGCGATCCGTCATGCGGCAGGTAAGAATCTCCTTCTCGGTAGGACGGCCTTCACGTTTGAAGTATCCTCCGGGAAAAGTTCCAGCGGCAGATGCACGCTCCTTGTATTCGACCGAAAGGGGGAACCAGGTCTGGCCCTCACGGATTTTCGTTTGTGAAACAGCCGATACCATTACGATGGTCTCACCCATCTGGACGGTGACTGCTCCGTCGGCCAACTTGGCCAATTTTCCGGTCTCGATGACCAGAGGACTCGGCCCAACATTGGCCGTTACATTTTGTATACTCATTGTCTTTGTATTTTGGAATCGCGGCGGGACCCTCCCGTGCGATTTTTCGGTTTAAAAACGAAGTGGTTTTCCCGGTCTTAACATTGGGTGGGAAACCCTCTCCGCTTGAAGGCGCCGCTATCAAATTGCGGCAGCTCTCAAAAGCAAAAGGGCCACAGTGGAAACCACCGTGGCCTTTTGCAGATTGTTTTACTTACGCAAGTTAAGTGCCTTAAGCACGGCCTGGTAACGGTCTTCCGACTTGCTCTTGAGGTAATCAAGAAGCTTGCGGCGGCGTGCCACGAGGCGGAGAAGTCCGCGGCGTGAAGCAAAATCCTTATTGTGCTCATTCATGTGCTCAGTCAGATGCTTGATCCGCTGGGTCATGAGGGCTATCTGGAAGTCTGCGCTTCCGGTGTCATTTTCACTTTGCTTAAAGTCAGCAAGGTTGATTCCGTAATCGTTGGTCATTTTAGTGGTAATCGGGATGGGTCGAGCCGCTTCATTGCAGCCAAACCGTCCTTCGACGGGCGGGAGATAGGACAGGATTGGGAATAACTCAACCTTTTTCGGAGAAATTTGCCACTGGCTTGATCGCCACGGGATTTCCTTTAGACTCACGATTCAGGTTTGAAAGTAGATGATCAGATGAGATCCATTCAGGACTCCCTTGAAGGCGAACTGGTGTCCTAAATCAAGCACGAGTATCTGGGAGGCGCGGTCCGTGCCATGTCGGGAGGGCGGATCCGGCCCAACCAAGCAGCGGGCTATGCCTCCCGCCATCTCGGCAATTCCCTCGAGGGGAAACCCTGCAATGTCTTCAAAAGTGACAACAAGATCCGCATCGTCCTCCCCACAGACACTCGCGTTTACTACCCGGATGCGATGGTTGCTTGCGGCCCCATCGATCAATTTTTGATCCAACCCGTTTCTACCAGATTCTTTTTCGGAGTGGTATCATCCATTGTCGGCTACTCTTTCTGAAGATCCCGCATCGACCAGATCTCTCCGGTGAGGTCTCGCAAGGCTCCCCTTGGCTTCCTCGCCCCGTCCTTCCGCTTTTTGCTGAAGTGTTCCCGGTTCAACTTGAAGGCATCGTTCACAAACTTCCGTGAACCGATCACCACTCCATCCGTAAAATACCGCACCCGACATCGCACCACCTTCGCGATCGCCAGATCCATGGCCTCCTCCTCCTTCAATTCTGCCAATTCTTTTTCCGCCTCCTCGCGCTTTCTCCCTTTCCGTGTCACGACCCGAAGCTTCCGGCCATCCTTCGTCCGTCCTCCCTCTTCAGCCTGCTCCACTCCTTCCGCCACCAGGATTCGGCGATATTCCTTTGCCACCCCTCCCTGGGCCCAAGCTCTGGGTGTGCCCATTCTTCCCGTATGACCGTGCAAGGCTCGCACCAATCCGGACCTTGCAATGTTCGCGCCTCTTCCTCCTCCGATTGCTTCCACATAAGAACTCCAGCGGTAGTCCTCGGGCATCTTGCAAATCCCTGCCCTCACCGGATTGAGATCAATGTAAGCCGCCATCGTTCGACAGGCCAAACCACCCTCGACAATCACCGAGTGAAAGCGCTCCTCCCAAAGAGTGCCGCGCAAGCCATTCTCCTTGTTGAACCAACGAGTGAACCGCTGCAGGAGCCCCTTCATAAAAAGACTCAAGTTGTGCATCCGCTTGGTGTAGCGCTCGAAGATCGCGATCAACTCCCCCTCCCAAAATTTCCGGCTCTTCTTCTGGTCCGCTTTTGAAAGACGCTCAAATCCTTCCCAATCCCCCGCGATCATCCGCCGTGCCTCAGCAATCTCAGACTCCACACCTGCCACCACCCGACGCGAATACAATCCGCCCAGCCTCCGCAACAATTCAGCTTCTGAAATCCGCAGATCCACGCCGCCAACCACCTCACCTCCGCTCCCGGCCTTCGGCAAGGGCGGCACCTCCAGGAGAATGTGGAAATGGTTCGTCATCACGCAATACGACAGCACCCGGCATCCCGAAAAGCGTTCATACATCCGCATGAACTTCCGGAATTCCTCCTTCGCATCAGGAGAAAACAACAACTGCCGGTGCACCACCCGCGACGTGACATGGTAAATCGCCAAATCCGGCACCAACGAAGACACACCCCTCTCGCGGGCCTCCTCGACCGTCGGAATCAGAACACGCGCCTTCGCCATGGAAAGCATCCTAGCGAGGGGAGGACTGGCCTGCAAGCGGGATTCTCTGTTATTTGTCTGTCTTTTAAAATGGTCTTTTAAAATGGTCTTTTAAAATGGTCTTTTAAAATGGTCTTTTAAAATGGTCTTTTAAAATGGTCTTTTAAAATGGTCTTTTAAAATG
>JAUIGV010000060.1 GCA_030432565.1 Verrucomicrobiia bacterium
GCCAAGACGGTCAGACTTCAGAAGCGAACAATTCTCGTTAATACGATCAGTCATATCCGGTGATCCTATGACTGATCGTCCCTACAGCTCAATCATCGTCGATAGGTGCTACGCGTGACGCTTACCATCTGAAGACGATCTCTACTTTCCATGATTCAACTCACTCTCGACACCTCCAGCTTCCGAGTCACCCGCGACCCAGTTCGATTATTCCCGACGCCTAAAAACAAAAGAAGCCCGCACAAGGCGGGCTTCTAAAAAAATTGGATCACTCCCGGTGTCTATCGGCGACGGCGCAGGAACATCATCCCAATTCCTGGAATCAACAAGGCCAGCGAGCCTGGCTCGGGGACGACAGAGGTGTCCACAATCTGGATTCCGTGGATGCCGGAATTACTGCTCCCACGGATTACGTCAATCACTTGAGTGGCTCCGGAGAGATCCGAGAAAACCGCATAGTTTGCGGCCGGGAATCCTGCACCGGTATCAGTCGTCAGCGTGTAGGAATTCGGAAAATCCCCTCCGGTCGCAGAATTGGTGGTGTAAGAAAACGAGGTTGTTCCATCGGTAATCTGACCAGTGCGACCATTTCCATCACTACCAAAGTAGACGTAGATGTCATAGGTATCGTAGGAAATGTTGGTGAAGGTTGCCTTGGCTCCAACACCTCCGGTGTTATCAAGGTAGCCGCCCATCATCCTGTTATGACCGTTCGATGTCCCATTGTTGTTACTCCAGGAAGTATCCCCGGCCCATTCAACAGAAACCCCCGAACTTCCGGCTCCATCGGTAACCAAATCAACGATGCTACCTGCGTTGGCGGCTCCGCCCGAGACATTATTCCAGTTGGCTTGAGGAATGACTCCGGCAACATCGCCGGGACTCATTGGTTGCTCGCCATTGGGAGAGCGTTGGAAGTTAATCGCAACGGAAGCGGCCTGCGCCCCTCCTGCCAAAAGGGCAACAAGCGAAACGGTTAAAGCTGAATTTCTCATGATGGAATTAAGTGTGTATCTTTGCGTGTCTATTTCCCGGAAAACCTCAAATTTACCGGGGTTTTCGAGTGAACTGATTGGGAAGGTTTCAAAATGGCAGAGCTCCTGTCAATGACAAAGCTCTCATTTTCAAACACAACCACCAGATTCGGTATAAGTCCCAAGTCCGATGATGATACAGTCTACTCCCGTCCTTTGACTCTCGATTGCATCGAAAGCCCCGCTCCTACTCCCATTTGCCCTTCTCTTCACCTCTTGTCAGGACGATCATGCCAAAATCGTTTCCCCCAAAACCTGCCTCGCCGCATTGGTGCAGGCTTGCGATGCTTTTTACGACGAATACCAAAGCTTGCCAGGCGGCGATTCTCCGGCAATCGACGCCGGCGAGATCTCAAACAATCCTTCAATGGCATCCCTGATTGGCTTGCTTATCGCCATGGACGAAAATCCAGAATTTCAGACCTTTTCGAATACAAAAGTTGCGACGATCTAAAAAGGGACGACCTCTTCCGCGTCCCAAACTTCGGCGAACTCTTCGACCCAGGGGGCAATGACTACCACCTCAAACCCCACCGTAGGAACCGATTTCAGCAACCGCCTTGTCAGCGAAGACGCCATTTAGTGATCGCATCAGCAAGGAATCTTCGCAAAACTCCCCCATGCGTTTTGCCCTTACAGCCTTACTTCTGACATCACCTCTCATTGCGAAGGACTTTGCCCAAAGCCCAAAACTTCAAGCCAAAGACTCCCGAAGACTGCACAAACTTACTGCAGACATCGCCGGACTTGAAACCATCGAACTCTACGTCAACGACCTCGGCAATGAGTCCCACGATTGGGCCGCCTGGATCGACCCAACCTTCCATACCAAGGAAGGAAAAAAGATCCCGGTCACCAAGGAATTCATCAGCAGCCATGAACAGGCCTGGGGAAGCCTTGGAATCAATCAATCAGTCGGGGGAGGTTCGCTTACCATCGATGGCAAAACCTACCAAAAGGGCTTGGGCACCCACGCCAAGTCGCTCATTCAGCTGAAAGTTCCGAAGGGAGCTGTCAAATTCACGGCCCAGGTCGGACTCGATGACGGCGGCGCCAAACAACAAGGCAAGATCACCGAAGCCGCCGTTCAATTCGTCGTCCGCGCCCCCAAGGATCCCAACGCCCCGTGGGAATCCGAAATCGATCATGCGCTCGTCGACCTCGCCCAGTTCAAACTCCCCGAAGATCTCGAAATCACAGTTTGGGCCACTTCGCCCCACCTTTACAATCCCACCAATATTGACTTCGACCACGCCGGACGCATGTGGGTTGCCGAAGGCGTCAACTATCGCCGCCACAACGGACGCCGCCCAAGCGGTGACCGCATCGCAGTCGTGCAAGACACCGATGGCGATGGCAAAGCCGACACCTCCCACACCTTCGTGCAGGAAAAAGGACTCGTCGCCCCGCTCGGCGTCGCCGTTTTTGACAACGTCATTTACGTTTCCCAACCGCCCGAACTCCTCGTTTACACCGACGTCGATCGCGACCTCAAGTTTGACCCCGCCATCGACAAACGCGAAGTTCTCCTGACCGGCTTCAATGCCAAGAACCATGATCACTCCCTCCACTCCGTCACCGGCGGGCCGGACGGAAAACTCTACTTCAACAACGGCAACTGCGGCGCTGTTTTTAAAGACAACTCCGGCAGGAATTTCTACATGGGCGGCCCCTACAAAGGCGGCGGCGGCGAATGGCCTGCTGATCACCTCGCTGTCTCCGGCAAACGCTCGGACGACGGACACATTTGGACCTCCGGCTTCACCGTGCGCATGAACCCCGATGGCACCAACGCCGAAATCATCGGCCACGGCTACCGCAATTCCTACGAGCAATCGCTCGACTCCTTCGGCAACGCCTTCCAAAACGACAACGACGATCCACCGGCATGCCGTGTTTCCTACATTCTCGAATATGGCTGCGCCGGCTACTTCACGCGCGATGCCCAGCAAATGTATCGCGCCGTCAAACGCCCCGGGCAGGACCACGGTCGCGCCCACTGGCGTCAGGATGACCCAGGCACGATGGACGTCGGTCACATCTACGGAGGCGGCTCCCCCACCGGAGTCACCATGTATGAAAACGGAGCCCTCCCCGAAAGCTACAACGGATCCTTCTTTGCCTGCGAACCCGGCAAAAACACCGTCTTCCACTACAAGCCCGAACCCCAGGGTGCGACCTTCAAACTCGAGCAAAAGAACCTGACCACCACCAACCCGAACAAGCAATACGCAGGTTCCGACTTCGTTGGCGGTGGCGCTGACCCAAACGATACCAAAATCCTCTTCCGCCCCTCCGACGTTGTCGTTGGACCGGACGGAGCAATCTATATTTCCGATTGGTATGACGCCCGCGTTGGTGGACACGGGGACCGCGATGATTCCTGTTCCGGCACGATCTACCGCATCGCGCCAAAAGGCTTCAAACCCGAGATTCCCAAGTTCGACCTCAAGACCGTCGACGGAGCCATCACCGCTCTCAAGAGCCCCGCCATCAACACCCGCTTCCTCGGCTTCACCGCCCTCAAGGAAATGGGAGAACAAGCCCTCCCGGCGTTGGCGCAGTTTGCCGATGAAAGCAATCCCATGATCGCCGTTCGCGCCATCTGGCTTCTCCCCCACCTCGGTGAAAGGGGCCTCGAAGCATGCGTGAACCTTCTTGATCATGATGCACCTTTGGCCCGCCTCACCGCTTACCGTGCCCTGCGCCGTGCCGACCAAGACATCTTGCCCCACGCCGAAAAAATGGCGAACGACCCGGACCCCGGCGTCCGTCGGGATGTCGCCCTCTCTCTCCGTGATCTTCCCGCTTCCAAGACGAAGCACATCTTCGCCAAGCTCGCTCCGCAGGTCGACCACACCGATAAGAATGCTGTCGAAGCCATCGGGCTCGGCGCCGCCAATCAGGAATCCGAGATCTGGCTCGCCATCAAAGCGGCCATGAAGCCCGGCGCTCCTCACGAATGGTCCGACCAATTCGCGAAGCTCACCTGGCGACTCTGGCCCGCCGCCGCCGTCAAAGACCTCCACGCCCGCGCCAATCATTCCTCGCTCACACCCGAGCAGCGTGCCTTCTCCGTCGAGTCCCTCGCCTTCATCGATGATCCATCATCGGCCGAAGCCATGCTCGACCTCGCCGCGAAAGGCCTGTCCAAAGGTGAAGCCGCTCGCTGGCTTCTCCGCAACGCCAACGGCGAGTGGCAGAAATACGGAGTCATGGCAGAGCTCAAAAAGCGTGGCATCTACGATCCTTCCAAGGTCGTCGTTACCTCCATCACTGCTCCAAAACCAGACAAGCCCAAGTTTTCGGTCGAAGATGTCCTTAAGCTCAAAGGTGACGCGGCCAAAGGAAAGGTCACCGCAAACCGATGCATCATGTGCCACGAATTCAATGGCGTGGGAGTCAACTACGGCCCCAATCTAAAAGGCTGGGGTGAAGGGCAAACGCCAGAAATCATCGCCCTCTCCATCATCGATCCTTCTGCCGAAATTTCCCACGGCTACTCCGGTTCCGGAATCGAGCTTAAGGAAGGCGGACACGTTCATGGCATCGCCTCGAGCGATGGCGACCCCATGATCATCACTTCCACAGGCGGACTGACCCAAATGATTCCACGCAACCGCGTGAAGAGCAAACGCCCATACAAGCTCCAGCATTCCCTCATGCTCTCGGCCGACCAAATGGGTCTCACCCCCCAGGACGTCGCCGACCTCACCGCCTTCCTCAAAGCTTACAAGTAAGCGTAGCCGAAAGTTCCAGCTTTCGAATCACTCCTTCACAAACCGGCCCTCGTCCCGAGCGATGGCCGGTTTTTTTGCCCGAGTAGGAATGACAGAAATCGGCTTGCAGCAGACTTTCACGATCACCATATCCCGAAAGGCTATCCTCCTTTCGTGAAAATCTCCCCGGAAGACCGGTTGTTCCCCGGAACCGAGGAGTCGATTCATCTGGCCAACCCATTTCCCCACCCCCTTCACCGATCACTCCTTTCTCATTTGATCCTCCTGCCCCGATGGCCCATACGATACTCCGATCACCAACCGCGGTAATCTTCACAAGTCCCCCGGCCATGAACTGATTAATGGGACTCGCCTCCCTACCTTGGAGCCCATCTGAATGGGGGTTCCAAAAAAGAGGGCGAATTTTTTCACCAGCCCGTAAGTATATAATAAATCATGAAACACTTCCTCCTCCCTTTGCTTTTCTGCGCCACCCCCGCCCTCGCGGATCCCCCCATCAATCCCAACATCGGGCACAATCATCACCTTCACCGTCACGGTGAGAAGCACGAAACGGTCGCTCCTAATCCTGCACGCTTCGTGACCTCTCGGAAAAGCAGCGTCGAGCTCCCGCTCCCAAACGAGAAGGATGCTTTCACATTCATCGTTTACGGTGATCGCACCGGCGGACCTCCGGAAGGGGTTTCCGTTCTCGCTGACGCCGTTCGCGACACCAATCTCCTAGAGCCCGACTTCGTCATGACGGTTGGCGATCTCATCAATGGATACAGCAATGAAGAAGTCTGGATGACACAGATGAAGGAATACAAATCCATCATGAACGAACTCGCCTGCCCGTGGTTTCCCGTCGCAGGAAACCACGACATCTACTGGCGCGGCCCGGACAAGACGAAGAAGCCCGAGGGCGAAATGGAATCCACTTACGAGATGCACTTCGGCCCGCTCTGGTATGCATTTGAGCACAAAAAATCCTGGTTCATTGTCCTCTACTCCGATGAAGGTGATCCCAAGACCGGAGAAAAGACCTTTGGCAAACCAGCCGCTCAAAAAATGAGCCCGGAGCAATTTACCTGGCTCGATCAAACCCTGACCAAAGCCAAGGATGCCGAACACGTCTTTCTCTTCCTCCACCACCCGCGCTGGCTCGGACGTGGCTACGGAGACGATTGGGATAAAGTCCACAAACGTCTCGCTGACGCCGGAAATGTCTCCGCGGTCTTCGCCGGACACATCCACACCATGCGCTACGACGGCCCCAAAGATGGCATCGAGTATGTCACTCTCGCCACCACCGGCGGCGGCCAATCCGGAGCCATTCCGCAGGCCGGCTACCTGCATCACTACGACATCGTGACGGTGCGCAAGGACCGCATCTCCCTCGCCGCCGTTCCGGTTGGCGAAGTCCTCGACGTTCGTGAAATCACCGGCGATCTTGTCGCTCAGGTCAACCGCGTTAAAAGCGCCCCCGTTAAGATCACCCCTCCACTTCCCCTCAAAAGCGATGTCGGAGGACGCCACGATATCACCGTGACTCTCACCAACCCGAGCGACCGTGCCATCGCGACCGTCCTTTCCCACGGCACCCCCGGGTCCTCCTTCACCTGCCAACCTGACCACCATCACGCCACGCTTAAAGCGGGGGAATCCCGGGACTTCGCATTTACCCTGAATTGGGAAGCCTCCACTTTGGCCGGGAATTTCAGCACTCCTTCATTCAATCTCGACGCGGAGTATCTCGCCAAGGGCTTTGCCTATGAAATCCCAAGACGTTCGATCCGGATCCCCCTCGACTTTCAACTCACCCGCGACGACGACCTCCCCAATGGAGCCGCCCGGTTCAACGGCCAAAACACCGCGCTTTCGATCCCGTCGAACCGCTTCAAAATCCAAAAAGAGCTCACCCTTGAGTGTCGTTTTAATCCCACCTCCTTCGTCGGTCGCACCGGGTTGGTGACCAAAACCGAGAACTCGGGCTATGGCCTTTTCATCAGCGATGGCCGGCCTTCCTTCTCGATCAATCTTGATGGGAAATACCTCGTCGTGACGGCCTCATCCCCCGTTTTAAAAACCGACACCTGGCATGACCTCGCGGCGGTCTATGACGGAAAGGAAGCCCGTCTCTACCTCGATGGCAAACTCATTGGCTCGGAGCAAGGACAAGGCAACCTGAAGGACAACAAACTTCCTCTCATCATCGGAGGTGATGTTGACGGGAGAGGTCAGGCCACCTCCCACTTCAATGGCCTGATCGATTATGTCCGGCTGACTCCCAAGGCTCTCTACCAGGAGGAAAACGCCACCTTCCAGGAAGATGTCGATGGCACCATCATCGACCTCCAGCTCAATGAAAACATCGGCCCGTGGCACCCCGACTCCTCCCCTTCAAAGGCCCACGCCATGAGCACCGGCGGCGTGGCGATCGAGCCCACAAAATAAAATGGCTCTGTAACATTTTGGTCGCCCGAATCACCAGCACCAAGGCCTGATCCGGGATCGCCCGGCTGTCATTTCTGTGTGAGGCCGGCGGTTGATTCTGAGCTGACTTCGCCCCGCAGGGAGCAGGAGGCGATGAGATTTCCGCTTCCTTCTCCTTGAAACCGGATCGCCGCTTTCGCTCGTGGCGTCCCGCGGGTGTCGGCAATGGTGCAACCGGTTACGACGACATCGCGGCAATCAAACGCATCAATTCCACAGGGGACGCCATTGCTGAAGTTGCATCCGCTCACCGCAATTCGTTGACAGTTTTGCAGCTCCAAAAGCGAGGCTCCGTTTTGCTGGCCTTCCTCGGATTCGTCATGGAAACTACAGCCTGAAATGGTGCAGTCCCGGCTATCAATCAGGCGGACCCCGGTTCCGGCAATCGCGGTGTGGCGGCGAAAATGATTGCTCCCCATGGTGACCAAGCGTGAATCCTCGATCAGGAGATTTCGATAGGAACAGGAATAGATCGAGTTGCCGGTTAGGGAAACTCCGTAGCAGCCGCTCAGATGAACATTCGTCTCCTGCGAGCCGATGATATTTCCGGTGATGGTGATCAATCCAGGTGGTCTCGAGCGATCAGATTTCTCCATGATGCGGATGTTCCGTCCGTCTTTGGAAGCCGTCGCCTGGATGGTATTGGAAACAATGGTCACTTCATTGACGCTTGCTCCATCTGCGGTGGCATCGATCCAAATTTCAGCCGTTGGCTCATTGGGCAGCTCCGGGAAGGATCGCGGGGTGTTATTGTATTCGATATCGTTCCCGGTGATCTGGAGGTTACGAATCTCCGATCGTTCAATGCGAATCCCGCCCAGTCGATTGTAACTGATATGGGAATTGGCGATGTTGATCTGATGTAGATTGAGACCGTCCATAAAGATGCCAACTCCCCGGTTATGATAGAGATGGCAGTTCACGATCTGGATGTTTCGATTACGCTCCACGAGGTGAATGGCATGCCTGACGTGGCGGATCATGACACCGTCAAAAATGGCCTGCATCGTTCCTTTGACTTCGAAGCCATCCGCTTCCGCATGGGATCCTTCAATTGCGATTCCCCGAACGGCGGGCATTCTTTCCGACTGCCACACGCCTGGTTTTAGCGAACCGGGATCGCCCGTTCCTCCATGGTTCCCGAGAAGGCGGAAAGCGGGACCGGGACCTGCCATGACAATCGTGGCGGTGCCCATCGATCCCGAGATGCCGAAGGGACCTGATTCCTCGAGCGTGATTTCAAGCGGCCTTGTAATTCGATAATTGCCCCGGGGGAACTCCAGCAAGCCATCACCATCTCTGATCGCATGCTGGATCGCCGCGGTGTCGTCGGTCTGACCATCGCCGGCCGCCCCAAAGTTTTTGACGTTGCTCATTCGAGGACCCTAGGGAAGCCCCCCTCCCCCGGGAAGTGATAAAGCGGCCTCACTCCGAGCGACTACTCGAACCCGA
The DNA here is from genome assembly GCA_030432565.1 of Verrucomicrobiia bacterium. GTDB lineage: Bacteria > Verrucomicrobiota > Verrucomicrobiia > Verrucomicrobiales > Akkermansiaceae > SW10. The sequence continues at coordinate 8,702 of JAUIGV010000060.1, forward strand.
TGGGGCCGAATCTTTTCATAAAACCGCTCCCCTGAATAAACCCAATGGCAGTATTACGTTCGGCCGGGGAAAGCTTGGCATCTTTGTCCAAATCCAGGGCTTCAAGCATCTTGACGGCATTTTGTAACTGCCCGTTCCCGCCCGCAACAGCGCGACGTTCCCAGAGCCGATCAATGAATTGATTTACAAAAAGAACCCGCAGGGCGTTGTGAGTCTCTTCTTTCTGCTCCTTGGTATCGAACATCGCAGCCAAGGTGATCGAGCCCATCTCGTCGGTGGTCTGTGGTCCCCACTTTACGTCTTTGGGTGGACTCGTCGGATTATTGGGATTTGAGGCGGAGTTGTCGTAGGAAATCAGCATGTCGAGACGGGTGCCCGCTGGAAGCTTGACCGGCTTTTCAAAAGAGTAGTCCTCCTGCCATCTGAAGTCCCATCGGCTCGTCCTTAGAAGGCGGATCGCTTTTCCGTCAGGCAAGGTGGCGGTCAACTCCATACGCTTGGCCAGGTAGTGGGCGTGCGCGTTGACAGCAAAGGCTTCGCAATCTTCCGGAAGGATGAAGGAGGCTTCCTCGATATGCTCTTTCTCACCCGCCTTAATGTCGATGCCTTGCAGTTGACCAAAGTGCGGAGGGACCTGAATGACGGTCCAGGGGCGGGCTGTCGGCTGATCCGAATAGTGAAAGCCAACCGATGACTGATCGGTCATTTCCCTACCGTTCGGATGATAGTGAATTTGCGCCACGAGGTCCGCGCCCTTTGGAATGAACCAACGAAGGCCGTGGGGTAATTCAGTCGGCTGGGTACCCACGTCCCAGCCGCCAATGTAGCGGAAGTCGGCATTGGATTTATTCATGCCAAAGCCGGGCCTCTTGTCCCGGGCATCGTAATCCCGGGCCTTTCCGGTGGTGTCGAGGAAGTAAAGGATGTGATGAACCACCTCGGGGGCCCCGGGACGAAATTCCACCGCTTCCACCCAACTGTCCTTCTCAAGATTCAGCGGAATAACAAAGTTGCGGTAGATGTCCCTCCCCTCGGCGGGCACGGTGAAGGGCTCGGACATGGTGGCAATTTGATCCGGCTTGCCGATTTGCCAGTCGTCGTGGAATTCCGGAAGTGGCGGGGTCTCGGCAGGATCCCCCTCGGGCCGGCCGGCGGCAACCCAGTCGGCCAGAAGCTTGATTTGCTCCGGACTGAGGGAGCGATTGTTGCTGAATTTGACATCACCCTCATCAGCGTGCCAGGGAGGCATGGTACGGTCTTCGGTGACTTCCACGATCTGCTTGGCACGCCGCTTGACGGTTTTGTAGTCGGTCAGGGCAAAGGGGCCGATCTGACCGGGGCGGTGACAGGTGGTGCAGTTATCGTAAATAATGGGGGCAATGTCCTTACTAAAAGTGACAGGCTTTTCTTCTTCCGCACCCTGCAAGGGCAAAAGGAGAAGACAGAGGAGGGTCGCGGATTTTCGGGCCAGTTTCATGGGCTTATTTTGATTTTTCAGAGAGAGGTGACTCGGACGATTCAGGAAAAGAAAGGTAGCAGCCAATGGGCTTGGTGAACTTTTGAGCCACCGGTTTGCCAGCAAGCACCGCATCCAGGGCAAGACGCAGGTCCCGCACACGTGGTTCCAGTCGAACGGTTCCAAACTTCACCGCGCGATCATCGATTCGTCCTCGATAGAGGATCTTGCCCGCCGGACTGAGAACACAAGCTTCGGGAGTCACCGTGGCACCGGTCAGCCTGGCGAGCTTTAGATCCGGATCGGTCAGGGCTCTGAGGGAGAGCTTGTATTCGTGTTTGTGCTTTTTGATCTCCGCCAGGGTTTCATGGGCATAAACAGCGTAAAAGGTAACGCCTTGCTCCTTGTAATGTTCAACGATGCGATTGATTTCAGGGGAGTAGAGGTTTCCGATGGGACACTCGGTCGTCAGAAAGAGCAGGACGTTTGCCTTCTGTCCCTCGTTCGCAAGGGGTTCCACCAATTTACCGGACGAGTCTTTCAAACTGATGGCAGTTGGCTCACCTCCGGAAAGAGGGGCAAGCGCGAACAGCGCCACGGCGATGAGGGCTCTAAAAAAATTATGGTTCATTGGGGAATGACTTTGAGGAGGAAGTTCGATCAACTTGGGAAAAAAACCACTGTGCTGTCCCTTCGAGAAATCGCTGGCACCGATCGACCTGTCAAGGAATCAGTGATTTGAGACCTTTTTCCAGTCATCACTCAGGGTCACTTTCGAGGACTTTTTTACTTTCCCATCCAGCTCTTCCAAGGTGAACCGGACGCACATGATGTAGGGTGACTCGCCCTGGGTCCAGTGGCCGTAGGTGACGGTGACGAAGGTGCCGTCGGGAAGAATTTCGACGCCGGGATAGGTGGTATCGTGCCCTTTTTTATTGTCCATAATTCGGACGACATATTGGCCGGGATTGCCTCTCTCAAGGTCATCCCAGGTTCCAACCCAACCGGACCAGTCGCCGGCGTTGGGCATGGGGCCGGTCACCTCTCCGGAGCCCATCACTTGATTGCCGGGAGAGATGCCGCGGAAGGAAATGAAGAGGCGCCCGTCGGGTCCGTATTTTCCGGTATGCCGGTCGCCGGTGAGTGAGATCGGGAGCTCACGGGGTTCGCTCCAGCTTTCGCCTTCGTCATCGGAAAAGATGATATGGGAATTCTTCCTACGAGAATTTTCGCGGAGCAGGACTGCGAGTCGTTTACCGTCCGGTGAACGGATGATTCCCGGTTCACAGAGATGAATTTTCGACGACTCTTGAATGACCTTTGGCTTCGACCAAGTCAATCCGCCGTCGGTGGAATTCGTTTGGAGCAGCTTGAAGCGGACCGGCTTTTCGCGCTTTCCGTTTGGTTCCAGAAAGCGACCGTCGTCATGAAAAAGGCAAAAGTAATGTCCGGGTTTTCCTCTCACTTCCATGTGGCAACCCATCGCGACGATTCCGCCAAAGTCGCCAATCGCTTCCAGCTCGGTCCAGGTGCCGCCCTCGTCTTCGGAGACCGACATCCGGATGGGATGTAGACCGGAGAACATGATAATACGTTTTTTGCCGCTGGCGTCAGTCACCCGGTGAAGGGTGGGCACCTCTTTCGAGGTCAGCCAGGACTTCGGGGTCGGGAGACGTTCAGACCAAGTCAGGCCGCCATCGGTCGATCGCTTATAAACAATCCCTCCACGGCCATGGCCTTTTGGGAAAACGGTTAGAATGGTCTTTCCGTCATCAAGCAAACAAGTCGTGGGATGACCGAGATATTGTCCGGCTTCGTGATCGACCAAGACCTGTCGATAGTAATCGTCGGCAAGATCGATGAAGGGAATTTCGTGAGCCGCTGCCGGAGTCATGCTCAGGATCGTGGCAATCAAGAGTGAAGTTAAAGGTCGCATTCCGTGGATTTTGACCTTTCGACAAGAAAAGACAAGGCAGCGAAAAAACGATCACGATGAAAACTGTCTCATCTCGTGGCCCCGAGGTCGCATGGCATTTTCCTTGCCTGTTTTTCTGCACGTCTTCCCCCGCGATTCCTGATATGACCAAACACAGTCAGGTTTTCGCCCCAACTTACCCGGGAGTCCCTTCCCGCCAAGGTCGGGAGCAAATCCCTCACTCAAAGTTTCGTAAAAAAGTCATCATGCTCTTTACCCTCTTACTCGTTCAACTGACGGCCTGCGCCGCGATGACCGGAATCATCTGGATCGTGCAGATCGCAGTCTACCCTCTCTTTTCCCGACTCGAAGAGCCTGCCTTCACCGACTATCACACCCACTACATGAATCTGGTGACCTATGTCATCGCTCCTTTTATGCTTCTGGAAGCCGTTGGTTGCGCGGCCTGCCTTTACCTCGGCAACTGGCAGGCTTTCCTTCTCCCCACTTTCCTTCTTGCCATCGTCTGGGCTTCCACCGCCTTCATCCAAGTCCCGCAACACGCCAGGCTTACTCCTGAGAAAGTTCCAGCCTTGGTTCGATCAAACTGGATCAGAACAATTGCGTGGACCGCGAGGACCGTCCTTCTGGCCTCGATAGTCGACGGATAGATGACGCGAAATTTAAAACCACAATCTTATGATTGCACTGAGATATACTCTTGAGATATTAATGATAATTGAGGGATTCCTCAAATTATGAAAAAACCAATCATCACCTCGGTAGCTCTTGCCTCGCTTTTGGCTGCAAGCTTCCTCACCCTCCATCAGTTATCGGCTTCCGATAAGTCGACGTCATCCCTCACTCCACCCGAGTATCCGGCGGAATGCGACACCATCGATCTCCCCGCCGGATTTCACTTTCCCAAGCTGACTTCAGAATTGCCCTACGATCTCGGCTCGCTAAAGACTGATCCCAATGCCAGGTCAAAGGCTCCTGCCCAGTGCGACATCTTTGAGGTCCAAAAGATGTTCGATCTCTTTTCGTGGCAGGCCTTTGTCGGCTTGAACTGGCCCGCCGATGACAAAGGAAATCCGCTTCCCGGAAAGATTGGCTCAAGCCCCACGTCGCAGCGCGTATGGGAAGCTTACCTTTCACCTTCGCAAATTTTTAAGGACAAGGGAGCAACTCCGGACAAGTGGGGCACTCCGGAAGGGGCCCGTGGCCTCCAGGCCAACTCCAAACACACCCATATTCTCGATGAAGTCGATGAGGCCTTCTTCAATCTCGAAACCCCCATGCCACCTATCACGGATCTCAACAATGCCTACGTCCGCTACGAGATCCGAATCAACCAGGAGGAATACAACTACCTCGTTCAAAACAAGCTCTACTCAAGCAAAGGGCAGGCCGAATTTATTGAGAATAAAAAGACTGTTTCATTCCCCAGCGGGACCCTGAGCCCAACTCCGGCTTACGGAGCCATGGAGCTGAAAGTGGCCTGGAAAAAGATGGGCCCTGGCGACGACCCTTCAAAATTCCACACCATCACCCCGATCGTTGAGCAGCCTTTCGCGCCCGGAAAAAAGCCCATCACCGGAGATGTCTACGGTTTAGTGGGCTTTCATATTATGGTGCGGACCGAGAGTGCCCCGCAGTGGGTTTGGGCCACCTTTGAGCACATCAACAACGGTCCGGTCGTTGACCTCCGGGAGGGTGTTCCCACCAAAGTCACCGCAACGGGAAACTACAATTTCTGGAACGATCAGGGTGAACGCTCCTTCGGAGGATTTGATCCCGATGTTTATCAAAAACTGTCCACGATGGAGTCAGCCCCGAATTACTATGAACCGATCAAGCTGCGCAGTCCGAGCCAAATCACCCGGGTCATCACCGAGAACAACGCGGTCTCAGAATCGAAGTGGACCAAAAACTTGAACAAGGTCATGCAGGAGAAACTAGAGGGCACGGTTTGGGAAAATTACCGTCTCATTTCAACCCAGTGGCCCAGTGATCCCAAAGGTCCCGGCGCTGGGAACCCCGCTCCAGTCAGCCTCGGCAATCCGGTCATGGAAACCTACATGCAGGTCAACGGAAGCTGTATGGGATGTCATGCCGGAGCGACCTTCGGCGGCAAAGACAAGAAGAGCCTGAATGCCAATTTCAGCTTCATGCTTCAACGCGCCAAATAACCCACCCAAAGATCAATGAATTATCACACGAACGAATCGCGCCGCCGCTTTCTCAAAACCATCGGTGGAAGTGCAGTCGCCGGAGCGGCATTGTCTGCCTGCGGGGACAGCAAGGAAGAGGCCGTTGACCAGGAAGCTCAGGACCTTCACATTTGCATGGGCCTGAACACCAGGCCGTTGACCAAAGACGGCAAGACCTACCAACCGGGCGAATGCCAATGTGCCAACATTCCCTCTCACGCCTGCATCGGCGGAAACAGCTGCGCCAATCTCGGAGCGTGCGGCACGGGCACCTATGACCGGCAGTATTGGATCAGCGAAAATCTTTGCGGAAAGCTTCCGGCCCCGAACACCACTTGGGATGGAACGGGAGGATGCGGTGTGCCCATCGGCAACAGCAACACCGGCTTTATTAGCACCCAACTCAATAATGCTTCTCCCACCGAGGTGCCCGGCAAACCAGGAACCTACTACCCCACCGACTTCATCGGAAAGCCCGTTTGGAATATCGCGCGATCCCGATTTGAGAGCAAGATGGCGAAACAAGGGAAGTCTTTCGGCAAACCCGCCGACCTCACTCCGCCCTTGATCGCCAACAGCTATTCGGGAAGCGGGAATTATAATCGTGGTGATTTGCCCAAACCCTATCCCCAGCCTTCCCCTCCCAAGGTTCAGCCGCCAAAGTCTTCTTAATGGCGAACCGATTTCAATTGCCAAACCTTGGGCTCGGGGTGGGACTTCGAAGCCCGCACTTCGGCTACATTCTTGAAAATAAACCGTCAGTTGATTGGTTCGAAATCATCTCGGAAAACTTTATGGACTGCCGCGGTTATCCGCGGGCTATTTTGGAGCAAATTCGCGAAAGTTATCCGACCGTGATGCATGGAGTCTCAATGTCAATCGGGAGCACCGAACCACTCAATTTTGACTATCTGAAGAAACTCAAAATACTTGCCAACGAGATCTCGCCGGAGTGGATTTCCGACCACTTGTGCTGGACCGGCATCGCCGGCCTAAACACTCATGATCTTCTTCCCATGCCGCTCACGGAAGAGGCCCTGGCTCACACTGTCGAGCGAATCAAAACCGTGCAGGATTTTTTGGAACGCCCCCTCGTTTTGGAAAATCCAAGCACCTACCTTGAGTTCGAGGTCTCCACCATGAACGATTGGGAATTCCTTGGTCGCATGGCGGAGGAAGCCGATTGCGGCATCCTGCTCGACGTGAACAATATCTACGTCTGCGCCCGGAACCATGGCTGGGATGCCGACCAATACATCCGCTCCATCCCGGCCGATCGCATCGTGCAGTTTCACCTCGCCGGACACGAAGACTGCGGGACCCACATCATCGATACGCACAATACCCATGTCATTGATGAAGTTTGGGAGCTTTATCGAATGGCCCACCAACACGTCGGACAGGATGGAGCGTCGACTCTCCTGGAGTGGGATGCCGATCTCCCTGAATTTCCCGTATTAATGGATGAAGTGGCCAAGGCAAAAAACTTCATGGGACAGTCACGAGGAGAATCCGCTTCGGTTCCTGGAAGCTCTAATGGCTTGCCAAAAAAAGGAAGCAGGCACTCGTTCCCTCACCCTCCTCACTTCATCCCGGCGGAATGAAATCACTGAAGGCAATTCAAGAATGGCTGGTCTCGGCCATCCAACAACCGGCAGCGGCTCAGGGCATTTGCGAAATGGTGCGTGACGAACAAGGTCGCCTGTCACCGGTCGAACGACTCGAAATTTATGGAAAGTCGTTTTACGGACGTTTATTGCAAGTTCTGGAGGGAGAATTCCCCGTGCTTCGCCACGCCATGGAGGGCGATCTTTTTGCGCAATTTGCAGGCGAATACCTGCGAATCCATCCTCCGGGTAGCTACACTCTGACCGACCTGGGGAAGAACTTTCCAAAGTATCTCCGGGACACCCGCCCCGAGGACTCGAACGAACTCTGGCCGGAGTTTCTCATCGAATTGGCAATCCTCGAACGGGTCTTCAGCGAGGTCTATCAAGGCGACGGCCCTGAGAATCATGATGTCACTCCAGCGGAGGACTTTGAAGGTATCGTGTCGGAGCCCTGGACGAAGATTCTATTCTGTCATTTCCCGGTCCATCGCTACTTCCTTGCGGTCAGAAAGCAGGAAGATCCCGAGCTTCCCTCCCCCCGTGAAACGACTCTTTTGGTTTACCGGCGGGACTACCGGGTCAGGCTGAGAGCCCGCTAACCCCCTTGGGTATCCCAAGGTTTTCGAGGGAATCACTGATCCTCGCATCACGAATTCTGCGTTTTCAGAGTTGCGTGGCTCCTTGCAGAATTGTCTGAAGAAACTCTCACGTCAGGTCGTCGTATTTTCACAAAATACACAAGCTATGAAACAATCAAATCTCCGACATTAGCGCAGCGGCAGCCGCCACAATTGCAGGCTCCAAGTTTTCAAAAAGCGGCACAGTTTCTTGTGCCGTTTTTTTCTTGGAACGAACTCCGCGAACACGCCCCGTCCGATGAAGGAAACAACCCGAAGATTCTCTTCTTTTAAATGCGAAGGTAAATCATCCCGAGTCATAACCTCTGGGCATTCGGAAGAATGCTTCGCCTCAATCACCCCCCTCTATGCGACATCTTCCACGAAAACGAATTGCCAAGCGGCAATCTAAAGCCAAGCTACTGTCATTAAATGTCTGACTTTCTAGTGATCGGTTCCGGTATCGCCGGACTTTCCTTTGCCATCAAAGCGGCCGAATTCGGCAGGGTGACTGTCATCACCAAAGGCAAGCTCCTCGAATCCAACACTGCCTGGGCCCAAGGTGGCATCTCGGCCGTCCTTCCCGAAGGTTTGCGCGACCCTGCTGACAATTGCGAAAAGCATTTCGCCGACACCCTCGATGCCGGCGCCGGACTCTGTAACGAGGAAGCCGTTCGCATCATCGTCAGTGAAGGTGCTGAGACCATCGAAGAACTCGTCGCCTGGGGAACTGATTTTGACAAAGATCACGACGAGCCGGATCGCTACTCACTTGGTAAAGAGGGCGGCCACTCCGAACGCCGAATCCTTCACGCCAAGGACACCACCGGACGCGAGATCGCCACCTCACTCGTCGAGACTGCCAGGCGCCATCCCCGGATCACCCTGTGCGAAGATCACTACGCCATTGATCTCATCACGACAGGGAGACTGGGCGTTGTCACCGACGACCGTGTCCTCGGGGCCTACGTTCTCGAAATTAAAACCGGTCAGGTCAAAGTGATGGAATCACCTCGTGTCATCGTCGCCACAGGTGGCTGCGGCAAGACCTACCTTTACACAACCAATCCCGACTCCGCGACCGGCGACGGACTCGCAATGTGCTGGCGGGCGGGTGCTTCGATCGCAAACATGGAGTTCGTCCAGTTTCATCCCACCTGTTTTTACAACCCCGCCGCCACCGGCCCGGAAGCCCGCTCCTTCCTCGTCTCGGAAGCCGTCCGGGGAGAAGGCGCGGTTCTCGTCAACGATCAAGGCCATCAGTTCGTCAATGATCACGACCCGCGCGGTTCGCTCGCTCCGCGTGACATTGTCGCGAGAGCCATCGACACCGAAATCAAACGCACCGGCGCGCCCTGCGTTTTTCTCGACGTCTCACCGCTCGGCAACACCTTCACCGAGCGCTTTCCTTTTATCCACGAAACCCTCCTCACCTTTGGGCACAACGCTCTCGAAAAGCCCATTCCCGTCGTGCCCGCCGCACACTATCAATGCGGAGGAGTCGAAACCGACCTGTTTGGGAAAACCTCGGTGCGCGGACTTTATGCGATTGGCGAGGTGGCCTGCACCGGGCTTCACGGCGCGAATCGATTGGCATCCAACAGCCTTCTCGAAGGCAACGTTCTCGCCCGCCGTGCCCTCGCTGAAATCATGCGCCTTTACCCTCCGGGCAAGGAGGTCCCCGCCGCCCCCGGAATACCCGCCTGGGAAAGTGGCAATGCAGCTCCGCCCGACGAATTGGTGAACATTTATCATGCCTGGGACGAACTGCGGCGGACCATGCAGGATTACGTCTCAATCGTGCGTACTGACAATCGACTACGACGCGCCTCGTACCGACTCAGAAACCTCCGGCGCGAGGTGAAGGAATTCTACTGGGGCTACACCCTCACACCGGACATTCTCGAACTCCGAAACCTCGTCGCCACCGCCTCTCTGATCGTAGACTCCGCTCTCCTGAGGAAAGAGTCACGAGGATCTCACCACACTCTGGATTACCCGGAGCGCGAAGAAAGATTCGATCACGACACCGTCCTCCGGAAATTTTAGCTCCGTAAGACGGTGTGGATTTTCAGCCCCTGCTGCACTTCGATGAACACGTCAATGGTCATAAGGCGGCCGGAGACTGAATGGTAAAGAAGACCGTCTATCCGTAAGCGTCACGTGGAGTGCCGTTGGTTTTTCATTGAGCTGCGGATACGATCAGCCGTAGCAGAGGAACTCTGACTGATGTGGTCTGCTATGCTCCCACTTTTCTTCGCTGGAGTTGCCTCTCTT
>JAUIGV010000061.1 GCA_030432565.1 Verrucomicrobiia bacterium
TCTACGATTCATCAAGGATTTCGGTGACATCTTACCCACTTTTACTGTGTAAAAGCCGCTGTAGCTCAGGGGTAGAGCAATTCACTCGTAATGAATAGGTCGTCGGTTCAATTCCGACCAGCGGCTCCATTTTTTGTCAGGGCCTGGTAAAGACAGGTCAGTCCTGCGGAGCCTTGAGAGAGGCTGGTTTAAGCTCGTTGTAGCGGGCAGTGGCCTGCGCACGAGAGTGAACATGAAGTTTCTCGTAGATACGGCGACGATAGGTGTCGACAGTGTGGTTGCTGATTCCAAGCTGTTCGGAGATCTCCTTGCAGAGGTAGCCTTGTGAGAGGAGGTCGAGAACCTCTTCTTCGCGTTTGGAAAGTTGGCTAAGTTCGTTTTCCTCGGTAATTGGAGGAGATTTGCGAAAACATTGGACGACCTTGCGGGCGATGCCGCTGCTCATCGGGGATCCGCCTTCGAAGACTTCGCGGAGAGATTCAAGGAGTTGTTCGCGTGGAGTTTGTTTGAGAAGGTAGCCGGTGGCTCCGGCTTCGAGGGCTTTGAAGATGCGATTTGAGTCTTCATAGACGGTGATCATGACGAACTGGACCTTGGGGAGTTGTTGTTTGAGGCCGCGGACGCATTCCACTCCATTCATGCCCGGGAGGTTGATGTCGGAGAGGACGACATCGGGTTTGTCCGCCGGAATTCCTTCGAAGGCATTTTGACCATCATCGTATAGGCTGACGAGTTTGAACCCTTCGGCCCGCTCAATCCAGTCTGCGTAGATGGCACGCAGGGAAAGATCGTCCTCAATGATGGAGACGGCGATGTCGTCTGATAAGGCGCTCACTTGGTTGCGATAATAGGGTGAAATGCTCAATGCTGCCTGTCCCGTGTTCTAGGGACAGGGCGGTTTAGGGTTTAAGGGAGAACGGGACTTTAAATTCCACGAGGGTGCCTTCTTCAGGAGAACTCTGGAATTGGCAGGTGCCTCCGATTTCTTTCATGCGTTCTTCCATGTTGGCCATGCCGTTTCCTGCGTGAGTTCGATCGCTGGGTGTGGCGGAGGTTATGCCTTTTCCATTGTCCTGGATTTGAAGGAGAAAGAACCTCACTTCAGGGGTCAGGGAGATGCGGACTTCGGTTGCGCGGGCATATTTGACGATGTTGTTGAGTGCTTCCTTGAAAGCGAGGAGAAGATTGTGCCGGAGTTGGGCGGAAAGTTCGCGTTCGGGAAGGTCGACGGGAAAATTGAGCCGGCAGCGAATGTCGGCCACACTGAGAAATTCCTGGGCGTAGGAGCTGAGATAGTTGGCGAGGTCATCGAAGTGATCGTTCTCCGGGCTGATGGCCCAGACGACGCCGTCCATGGAGCGCATGAGGTCGCGGGTGGTTGACTGGATTTGCCCCATGGCCGATTTGGATTGATCGGTTTCAGCGGGTGAAGATTGGCTGAGGAGTGAGATGCGGGTGAGGCTGGCGCCGAGGTCATCATGAATGTCTCGGGCGATGCGGCTTCGTTCTTGTTCGAGGGCTTGCCTGGCTGCAAGGGATCGAATTTGGATTTGGTGTTTGCGTCGGAGCGCCAAAAAGACGAGGGCTCCGGCTGCGAAAGCGGTGAGGATGGCGAGGCCAAATTTAAACCACCATGTTTCCCAGAAGAAGGGCTTCACGGTAATGCTGACAGAGGCTCCACCCTTGCTCCAGTTTCCGGTGCCGCTACTGGCGATGACTTGAAAACGATAATCTCCGGCTGGGAGGCGGGGGAAGGTCACGCGACTTTGATTGTCGATGATCTGCCATTTTTCATCAATGGGGTGGAGGCGGTAGCGGATGAGGGTGTTTTCGGGAGTGGTGAAATTGAGGACGGCGAAGGAGATCACAAGGTTGTCATGTTCGGCGGGGAGCTCGATGATGGCTCCGGGCGAGCTGAGGTCGCTGGTTTTAGCGTCTATTTCCCGGGAGAGCATTGAGCGCTTTTTGAACAGGGCGATGGGTTGGTCGCCGATGGTGATGCTCTCGAGATGAACCTTTGGAGGGGGGCGGGTCGTGATGGCGTCGTCGGGGTCGACTTCGAGCAGTCCGCTATGGGTGCTGAAGAAAAGTTGACCGTTTTGATGACGAGAGGAGGAAGGGGCGAAGTCGCGGCTGGGCTGGATGCTGGGAAGGCCATTGTCCCGACCGTAAGTCTGGCAGTAAAGGTGTCCGTTATGGCGGAGGAGATTTTCGAGGGTGATGCTAAAGAGTCCCCGGTTGGATGCGATCCAGAGATTGCCGTTGTGATCGTGTTGGATTTGGGAGAGGTAGTCGTCGTGGAGGCCATCCTTTGTGGTAAACCGCTGATAGATCTTGTCCTTGAGGTGACCAAGTCCGTCGCCGGCGTATCCGATCCAAAGGCTGCCATCGGGAGTCGCGTGGAGGGTGCGGACGGAGCGATAGGTGGTGCCGTCGATTTCTGATTCGTCGATGAGCTGGTCTTCTTTAACTCGAAGAAGGTGTCCGTTCGAAGTGCCAATCCAGATGGTGCCGTCGGAGGTTTCAGCAATTGCACGAATCGGCTTCATCTCAATAGGGCTTTTGATCGTGGTGATCGCTTGATTCCGGAGCAGGTGAAGTTGATCCGGTTTGCTGGAAGCAATCCAAAGATATCCGTTTTTGCCGGGCAGGAGCGAGCGGATGGTATTGCTTGCGAGCTTGTTTTCAGTTCCCAGTGCGATGGTTGTATCGCCTTCGATTGCAATGAGTCCATGTTCTTTGGTTCCGATCCAGATGGTGCCCCTGGCGTCTGAAGCGACACAGCGGGCAATTGCTCCCTCCGGCAGGCCTTCGAAGAGATGCCATTGGTTGGATTCCTTATAGGCGACCTGACCTTCCAGGCTGGTGGCCCAGACTCGGCCGGAGGAATCGCTGCAAGTTGAGCGAACCGATGACAAGGGAAGTCCGTCAGACGAGCCGGTTAGTTTTGCGATACGGGGAAGAATGAGGTTTAGGCCGCCTCCCATGGTGCCAACCCAGATGTTTCCTTCGCTGTCTTCCGAAATGCATGTGATCCAGAGATGGGAAGAGGGAGCGTGCTCCAGCTTGTTGTTGTGAAAGCGAAAGAGCCCCTTGTTGCGAGTGCCAATCCAAATGGCTCCCTTGGTGTCTTCGATCAAGGTGGTCACTTCGGATTCCCTTTTGAGCTCTGCGATCCGGGTCTGCTGGTTTGGGCTTTCGAAATGAAAGAGCTTTGAGTCGTGGGTGAGCCAAAGGCCGGAGTTGCGAGAAGAGGTGATTCTGATCGGGGTGTTTTCGAAGTTCTTGATTTCATGAAATCCGTCTTCCCGGATCTGCCCAAGCTTTAATCCAGAGGATAGCCAGACCTTTCCATCGGTGTCGCAGACGATGGAAGGTTGACGGGATAGGGGGATGCCATGTTCTCTGGTGAAAGGAGTGACCTGATCACCTTCGATGAGGCAGACCTGGTTAGAGTAGGCGATCCAGACGCCACTTTGAAGGTCTTCGGTGATGCTGTAGGTTCGTTTGTTGAAGACTCCATCGGACTCGCTGAAGGTTCGAAAGGACTTCTCGCCAATGCGGATAATCGGGCCGCGTTCCATACCCATCCAGACTTGTCCCGCATGGTCCAAGGTCATGGCGTGGACTTGTCTGCTCGGGAGGTCCGTGATGTTGCGAAGTGGGAGTTGGACGAACTCTTCACCATTGAAGCGGATGACGCCGCCGTTGGTGCCAATCCAAAGGTATCCTTCCGTGGATTGCGCGATTGCCGAGACGCTGTTGTCGGGCAGTCCGTCTTCGGTTTGCCAGGCTCGATAAAACCATTTCGACGAACTTTGCTCTTCCCCTAAAAGGGGAAGGCAGAGCACGAGGAAAGTGACGACGGTGCGGAGTGGCATGAGCGTAGCTGCAGGCTAACAATTGCAGCAAGAAACCCAACCTCTGAGTTTCCCGGGATCTTGATTTTCCGATCGCTGTGTGAAGCGCTTTGATCAGAGAGAGGTGTTCAGAGGCGCGGTGGGTTGAGTGATCCTCGCCTCATGCCCGGAGAGATTGGTTTCACAATCGAAAAGTGACTTCCTGCGATGTCGGTGGTGCAAAAAAAGGGCTCAAGGGATATCATACCCCGAGCCCTTTTGATTTTTTGAGGCTTTAGTTTCCGGAAACCTTAAAGAAAGCCCTCGTGGGATTGTCGATCAGACCAAGAGGAAAGGTATACTCGGTTGTATCCGCAGCAGCAGCGGCCGGAACGCCGTCCTCGATTTCATCCCCAAAACTCTGCAGGTCGAGAGAAGCGAAAACGCTGTAGGTTTCTCCGGGGTTTGAAGTCCAGGTGAGGGTGACCTGGGTATCGGTTTTTCTGATACTCAGGATCTCCAGAGTTCCACTTTCCACAGGCACTCCAACGACGGTGATGCTACCAAGTCCTGAAAATTTTGTGTCATCCTGATTTTCAACAGGGGCGATTGAAGACGTGCTCCCATAAATTCCGGGAGCTTTACGAACGCCATCAATGAACAAATTGCCGACGATCTCGTCTGCTTCAATTTCGACAAGGCCCCCATTGATTGCGAGTGATGCGGAGTCCCCGATGGCTTCTCCATTGAGAAGACGGAGCGTGCCTCCATTAACGGTTGTGGGACCGGTGTAGGTGTTGACCTCCCGAAAGACCACCGTTCCCGTGCTGGTTTCATCAATGGTGACGCTCATTGCTTCTTCACTTTCAGGGACCTCAACGATGGGGCGGGAGAAGATGAGGCTGCCGGATCCCAGATGAGTAATCAGGAGGGGGTCGGCCAGGATGAGATTGCCATAGTTTTCGGGTAGGTTGGGAATGAAGCCATTGTTGACATTCCCCAGGTCAATGTTGATTTCTGCACCAGCGGCAATGTTGATCTCGGCGGGGTTCACGAGAGAATCCGTGTCGAGGGTTAGGTTCCTGGCAAGTCCCGGGGAGTTATTGGTGAGGTATCGAATTCCAAAGAAGGGCTGCGTCACGGTGGGGTCGGCGAATTCCGTGAAGTTCAGAGAGCGAACGGTGCGATCTCCATTCAGGAAAGTTTGCGCGGTGACGGCAAACTCGTCCATGAAGAAAAGATCGGTGGTGTTGTCGAAGAACGGGGGGGTGTTATCGAGCCAGTTGTTGGTGTTGCCCCAGGAGCCGATCCCTTGAGCCGTCCAGCGGAATTGTGGTTCTTCGACGGTGATGATGCCGGAATCTCCATCAGCGAGGTTGCCAAAAGATGCCCGAATGATTCCGGTGCCGAGGTTCTGTGCCGAAAAGGTGGCGGTGCCATTCCCATTGTCCACGAGGTCTCCGGCAGCCAGCGAACCGGTGATATTTTCGAGGGAGAAGGATGCTCCTGTTTCGAAAGCAATGAAGTTGCCAACCGAGTCGCGGGAAATAGCGTAGACATCGAGTGCGTTGGCGGGATCGTTGATCCGGAATGAGGTGTTGCCGACTGCCATTCCGCTTCCGTCCTCGGCGGTTTCGACGCTGAGCACGGAAGCCTCGCCTGCGTTGATGGAGATGGTCGCACTTTCCACACTGGAAACGAGAAGATCTCCGCTCGTCTGCGTAGCGATGAGGGTAATGTCTTCGGCTAAGGTGTATTGCACGGCGGGGAGCGTGACTGAGTTCGTTCCCATCGTAATTGTCGCGGTATTCCCGCTCAGAACTCCATTGCCGGCCGGTGTGGTGAGGGTGACTACGGTGTCCTGACTGACTCCGCCGGCCAGGGGGGCTCCACTACCGTCCCGGGCTTGGACTGTGATGGAAAAGTCTTCTCCGGCGGTCGCACTGGCGGGTGCGGAGGTGATGGCCAGTTGGTCGGCACCTGCGGAGCTTGCGGAAATTGCCAGGTTGTCAATCCAGAGATCGTGGCCGCCGCTGTTATCGCCCGCTCCCCCTGAGAAGGTGAGGAGGAACTGGACCGTTCCACCACTCTCGAGAATTGAGTCGGCAAGGCCGGTGAGATCATGGTCGATGTCATTTCCCTGGTCATTGTCCGGTGGAAGTCCACCTTGGGATTTGATTTCCTGATCACTTGAGGTGTAGACATTTCCAGCAGTAATCGCTCCGCCCGGTTGCACGTCCAGCGTGTATGTTCTCGCGGCCTTGGGGCGAAAGGCGAGGGCATCCATGTGAAAGGCGTTGAGAGCGATATCGTCCCCGGAATTATTGGTGACAGTCATGGTGATCGTTCCCCCGGTCGCTGCGTTTGACAGTTCGAGATTCTGATCATTGTTGGTTCCGACGGTAGTATCCGCAGGTGGAGGGCCCACGAAGGTTCCCCAGGTTCCGTCGCTGCTGGCACCTCGTTCATCGATCGTCACCCAAGCCCTTCCTTCACCGGTCGTTACGAGCGTTGCGGTGACACCGGTTGCGACGACAGGTGCATCGACCGGAATGTCAGCGCCTGCGCCGAAATAGGTATCCCAACCAGCGACGATCTGCGCGGATGAGGTCGAAGCGGAAAGAGTGACAAGAGCTGCTGCGGTTAGCCAGAATCTCACTTGATGAGGTTGTTTGTTTCGGTTCATTTCGTTTGAGATGGATTGTGTGTTGGGATGGGAAGGTTGATATGCCCTGATGCCTCGAGTCATGTGTGATGACTGTTGGAGACTCGGATCCCAATTTTGGAAGGTTCTTTATAGGGAAAGAAGTGGGGTTTGTCTTGTCACTAGAACATGTGACATGAATTTCGAATTGGTCCGTCTATTCTCGGTCCTTCCATGGTGAGCTCTTTTCGTTTTTGTGATTTTCACGGACGCGCGGGCAAAGCTGGTTTCGAAGTTGTCAGAAATGTTGAATACCGGGCATTGGGCCGGGAAGATGAGCGTAGAATCAAGTAGATTGCAAAGATGAAGGTGAAGTTTAGACATCGAAAGGGGTGGGCCCTACTGGTCTTGGTTTGGATCGGAGCAAGCCGTGTGTATGGAATGGAAGCGATTTTGCCGCCAGAGGGTGGTGAGGATTTGATCTTGTTTTCCGAGGGAGCCTTGAATCAAAAGAGTGGAGAGACGAAGGGCGCGTGGGTTGAGATCAAGGACATGCCGTTTGAAAAGGCCTTTCGCGTGGAGTTTGTGAAGAAGCCGAAGTTGTCGAAGGATCTGCAGTTTGTCATTCCGTTGAAGCAATCTTTCAAGAAGGGCGATTCGGTGTTGATTTCGTTTTGGGTGAGGCGTCCCAAGTCATCGGGTGAGCCTGGGCCGGCCAGTCTCTTTGTGCAGGCGGGAAAGGGGCTGAAGCGATACGAGTTTAAGTTTTCGCCGTTCCGCCAGTGGGAGCAGCATGTCCGGGCTTTTGAAGCTCCGGATCATTTTGATCCCGGGAAGGGGAATGTGTGCCTTCATTTGGGGTCGGCCGAACCGGTGATTGAGATCGCTGATTTGCGGGTGCTGAATTACGGAGCAAACGTGAAACCGTCTGGGCTTCCACGGTCGCGGGTGAGTTATGATGGTTGTGATCCGGAGGCGGCCTGGCGCAAGGAAGCACTGCAGCGAATTGAGAAGATTCGTAAGTCGGAGTTGGTGGTTGAAGTGGTTGACGCCGACGGGAATCCAGTGGAAGACGCCGAGGTTAAGGTCGGGATGCGGCGGCATGCCTTTCGGTTTGGTAATACCGTGAACGTCCATTTACTGGGAGCAGGTGAGGAAGGATTTCCTTACACGAAGAAGCGGAAGGGCCTGGAGTTTGTCACGACCTGGGAGGAGGCGAAGAAGTATCGTGAGGTGGTGAGGAGTCATTTCAATGCGGTGACTTTTGAAAGTGCACTGAGGCCGCACCTGTGGACGACTTTGACGAGGCAAAAGAATCCGAATCTTCGGGGCAAGATGCTTTTGATGGACTCGGCGATACCTTGGTTACGGGAAAATGAGATCGACATCAGAGGGCATTATCTCTCCTGGGGAGCGATGGACTTCAATGAGATCGAGAAGGTTTATGTGGGGAATCCCGAAGCTCACCGGAAGTGGCTGTGGGCACACATGGCGGATGTTTTGTCCAAGACGGACGGCTTGGTCACCGAGTGGGATACCATCAATCACATCGTGGCGTGGGGAAAGCACACTTACGAAAAGGAGTATGGCGGGATGGAGATTCTAGCGGAGATTATGGCCGAGGCGCGTCGATTGGCTCCAGAGACCACCCATGCCATCAATGAGGGGAAGATCCTGCCGGATGGCTACAAGCGGGATGCCTACAAGCGAGTGATTCGCTTCCTGAACGAAAAAGGTCAGGCGCCGGATACAGTGGGTTTTATGGCCCACTTCGGGCTGACTTCGCTGACGCCGCCGGAGGAGCTCCTCGAGGTTTACGATGACTTTGCGAAGATTGCTCCGAAGCTTCAGTTGAGTGAATTTGACGTCGATGCGGGTGACGACGAAGAGCTTCAGGCGGATTACTATCGCGATGTCATGTTGGCGACTTTCAGTCATCCGAATTTCAACGCGATTGTGCAGTGGGGTTTTTGGGAAAATGCGCACTGGAAGCCTAACGCGGCCTTATGGCGACGGGACTGGAGTTTGAAGCCAGCAGGGAAGGTCTATGTCGATCTGGTGAAGAACCAATGGTGGACCAACGAGTCCGTTCGCACTGATGTGAGGGGGGTGGGGAGCGTGCGAGGTTTTTTGGGCGACTACGAGATCACAGTAACCGGGGGTGGTAAGGCTGTGACCAAAGCGGTGAAGCTTGAGCCACAAGGTCTGCGGGTGAAGTTTTTTCTCGAGTGATCCGGAGCTGAGATGCCGTCGTGTTTAGTAGAACAGGGACCCCCTCATGGTCTCCGCAAAATGGAGGTGTGGTCTGTTTACGTGACATGACAGAGAGCAAGATTTCACTAACCTGACTTCTAATAAGACACAGGTAAACAAAAGAACAAACAACGACATGAAGAATAAAACAAACAAGACACTCTCAGTGCTCGCCATTTCCTTGGCCGCAGGCTCATTGAGTACCTCAGGGGCTATTGTGATTGCTGGAGTCGACACGTGGGACAGCGCCACCGCTCCATCGGTTCCGGTCACTGCGGCAGGAGTGACTGCAACCGCGACGGCATCCGCCTCAACTGGAAGTTGGGCCATCGGGGAGTCCGGTGGGCGGGGCTCCAGCAAAGATACGACTTGGGGAACCTTTGATGGGAATGGCGCTGCTGCAAGTTCCGTCACCACTGGAAATGAAAACCTCACCGTGACAAACGGGAGACCCAGCGCTGAGCTTACTCTGACCATTACCAACAATGGAGCAGTGGCTCTGGACCTGGCGACTTTCCATATGGATGTCATAGCCTTTCGTCCGAACGCACCGCGAGCGTATGCATTGAATGTTCTCGCAGGCAGCGACATCACGGTCGGCAATGTCTTCACTTCTGCAGATGATGAAATCAACCACCTTGGTGGTGGTTTGCTCACGGATGACACGGATCCCGCAACCCACGATCAACATGATGACCTGGATTTGGACCTGAGTGGGTTGGCCGATCACACCCTCGCGGTTGGGGAATCAGCCCAGATCCAAATCGCTTTTTCCAGCGGAACCGGGTCCGGTGGTGGACATCACCTTTTTCTCGATAATGTTGCGATTTCCGGCGACGCCGTGGTAGTGCCCGAACCGTCTTCATTTTTTCTTCTGGGGCTGAGTGGAATCGCGATTCTCGGACTTCGACGGAGGCAGCGCTGAATCAGCACAATAGATTTTTACTGTGTGTGTTAGTGGGGGGCATGTTGCAAGGCGTGCCCTCCATTGTTTTGGTGGTCTTTGGAATATTAACGATCAATCGATTCACGTTCTGGTTCCCGGATGATTTTGAGACAGGTAATCAGGTGGACCTGTGATTGAGTAGTCGTCCCGGAAAAGGTAACTGGTCCGTTGTCACGTAAACGAGTGACACTCAGGGTGATCGACAAGGGGGAGGGGTTTTTAATAAGGTGGCTGGTATGTTCATCAAGCTGCTTTTTTTGATGCCCTTTATGATCCTGTGGAGTGCGGTCAGTGGCTTGGGCTCGCCGGTAATCAATGAGATTATGGCAAACAACCAGTCTACCTTGGTTGACCCCCAGGGAGAGTTTGACGATTGGGTGGAGATCTATAATTCAGGAGATGAGACCCTGGACTTAAGCGGGTATTACTTCAGTGATGATCTTGAAGATATCACAAAGTGGCAGATTCCTTTGGATTCGGGGATCGTGATTCCTGCAGGTGGCTATGCGGGTGTGTGGGCGGACAATGATCCGGAGGATGGTCCTGACCATCTTGGTTTTCGGCTTGCTGCTGAGAAGGATATCCTGATTTTGACGGCTCCGGATGGGGTGACGGTTGTTGAACAAGTAATGCTTCCGGTGCAGCATCCGGACATTTCTTATGGTCGGGATGACGCGGGGGAGTTTCGTTATTTGATTAACCCGACTCCCGGTTTGGTGAATGATCCAAGGGGGGTGTCGGTTTTGGAGGGAGTGACGTATTCAAAGGAGCAGGGTACCTTTGAAGAGGCTTTTGATTTGGAGTTGGCGACGACGTCAGGCGGGGTGACCATCCGCTATACGGTGGATGGAAGTTTGCCAACGGGTTCGAATGGCATGAACTATGTTGGGACGTTGACGGTGGATGGGACCTCTTGTGTCCGGGCGGCTTTGTTTTTGGGAGAGGTGCGGATTAGTCCGGTGGAGACCCGGGTTTACCTGAAAGTTGACGCCGGGTTGGCGGGGTTTGATTCGAATCTGCCCATCGTATTGGTTGATAGCCAGGGTTATGATTTTTTGAATGATGATGATCCCCGGACGGACTATCCGGCGAAGTCGGTTTGTGCGGGTGTTTTTGAACTTGGGAACGAAGGGCGAGCGATGATTTCGGACGAGCCTCAGTTCATGGGGAGAGCTGGGATGAATGTGCGGGGGGCGAGTAGCAAGACGTGGCCGAAGAAGCAGTTTAAATTTGAGACTTGGGACGAGGAAGACAATGATAGGGATGTTTCATTGCTGGGAATGCCGGCGGAGTCGGACTGGCTTTTGCAAGCTCCGTATTTCGACAAGACGCTGATGCGAAACGAATTCGTTTTTCATTGGTGGCGGGAGATGGGTTACTACTCGCCGCGGACGCGTTACGTGGAGGTGTTTTTGAATCCTGATCCGGGGGAACCATTCAGCATGGATCATTATCAAGGGGTTTATTTGCTGACGGAAAAGATCAAGAGATCGGCGGAGCGGATGGATCTTGCGCGTCTCGATGAGGGAGATGTCATGGAGCCGGAGATCACAGGCGGTTACCTGGTCCAGGCGACCAATTTGAATGAAGACTGGGTGAATGGTGAGGGGACCCGCTACAAGTATGTTGATCCGGCTGAGGATGAGTTGCTTCCGGTTCAGAGGGATTGGCTGCAGAATTATATTCAGGAGGCGGAGGATTCGGTTTACGCGGCAAACTTTGCGGACCCAGTGGAAGGTTATGCAAAGTACCTCGATGTGCCATCACAGATTGATTACGACATCATGCGGGAGCTGAGTCGGAACACGGATGGGGCCAGCACTTTCTTTTCGATTGATCGGGGAGGGAAGTTGAAGATGGGGCCACTTTGGGATTACAATCAGGCCCTTGGTCTCAGCTCGCTTGGAACGTCTTCACTGGGCTACGGTTATGAGACTTTTGGGTGGAACGGTTATTACATGAGGGCGGGGCATTGGCTGGCCTGGTGGAATGAGCTGGATGACGATCCGAAGTATCAGCAGGCGTGGAACGATCGCTGGGTGGAACTACGGGAAGGCGTGCTTTCGAACGATCAGTTGCTGGCCAAGATTGATGGTGACGCGGCGCTTTTGGAGGAGGCGCAGATACGTAATTTTGCGAAGTGGGATATCCTGGGAGTGGCGGTTTACGTCGTGAATGGTCGTACGCGCGCTGACCCGGGTGATTTGGGTCGTGATACTTATGCAAAGGAGGTGGGCTTCCTAAGGGAATGGCTGGTAAATCGGGTTTCGTGGATCGATTCGCAGATTCCGTCTCCGCCTGATTTTTCACAGAACGGGGGATCGGTGCCCCGGGGATACTCATTGGAGATGAACGAGGGGTCTTCGTTCGCGCCCTTTACCGGAGATGTTTTTTACACGATGGACGGGACTGATCCGGCCGAGGCCGGGGCAAGCCCGATGGAGTATGCCGGACCAATTGTGCTGACTGAACGGGTCCGTGTTATGGCGCGAACCTTGAGTTCGCTTGATGGGAGCTGGAGTGCTTTGCGTGATCAAACTTTCGCGGTGGGGAGTGAGGTGGCAACTCCGGCCAATTTGGTGATTTCGGAGATTCATTACAACCCGAGGGGAAGTGATGATTTGGAGTTTATTGAAGTCGTGAATCGTGGGGATGTGGCAGTGGATTTGACCGGGGTTAGGCTGGCGAGTGCGGTTGATTTTGAATTTGGAGCGATTGATCTAGCGCCGGGTGGAGTGATTGTGGTGGTTGAAGATGAGGTCGCATTTGCATCGGTCTTTGCTGAGGCGGATTCACCTCGATTTCGGGAAGGCTTGATCATTGCCGGACAGTGGACGGGGAGATTGAACAATGGTGGTGAGACGATTGATTTGTTGGATGCCAGGGGCACGGTTCTGCATCGAGTGAGCTATGAGCAGGATGGCGAGTGGCCGGCGCTGGCTGATGGTAATGGTTTTACACTGCAGCTGGGCGAAGTGGGAGCTGATCCCTCAATGGCGGTAAATTGGCGCTTGAGTGCACTCGAAAATGGAAATCCGGGGATTGTTTCGATTGATGCTTTTGTGACTTTCGAAGATTGGCAGGAGTTGTATTTTTCAACGGAGGAAATTTCGCAGCAAGAGATCAGTGGCTTGTTCGCCGATCCGGACGGAGATGGCTTTTCGAATTTTTTGGAGTTTGGGTTGGCGAGCGAGCCCTTTGCGAGTGGGTCGACACCGTTGATGGATATTGCCGAAGAAGACGTTGAAGTTGGTGGAGTGACTGAACGCCACGCCACGATCACTTTTGCGCGTCCTGCCGGATCAGAAATTCAATACGCTCTGCAGACTGGTTCTGATTTGGAGGGGTGGCAGAGCCGTCCCTTGATTGTGTTGCGCAGAAGTGTTGACCCGGAGAAACAGATCGAAAGGATCACGGTAAGAGGGAATCAGTCCATTGGTTCTTCAGCGCGCCAACTGATGAGGATTTACCTCAGGAAATGAGAGTGGTGGGAATACGTATGTTGTTTTGAAGCTGGTTGGTCGGGATCGTTTGTCTGGAGTTGGTGGAGATGGAGTGATTCGCAATTTCCGCCGGGGTTCGTATTCGAGCGATAAAAACTGAGCCAAGGTCCGGTTCGATCGCTAAAACCCAGGGAAGTCCTTGCGCGAAAGAATCCGGAGTCGTATCCGGCCTGCGAGGACGGCGACGCGATCAAAGACGAAACCGCACACCGGGTCTGCCCCGGCGATAAATCACTGTATGAACGCGGAGGAGGGCTGCTAAAAATCAGTAGTCAGCAATGTGGTGTCTTCAGATTGGTAACGATAACCCTCTATTTCCACGGTCCACCTGGCATTGGAGTGTCCCTTGCCATGGGGTTCATGCACAAAGTGAACCTTGATGCGCGTGCCTTTTCTTACGTGGATGGTTTCGCCGATGGGGAACACCGTCCGCCCCCAATGCGTATCCGGGCAGTCCGGGGCGTTGGATAGCTCTACAGTTCTTGCTGACCTTGTTTCAAACCAGGTTGCCAAGGCATTGATCTCACCTTCACAATCAGAGATGAAATCAAGCTCTGCTTCAAAGGTTCCATTGGCCTGGTCCGCAGTGCAGGCATGACTATCGATCGTCCACATCAGCTGCGCCTTGCAGGCCAGATCTTCAGGTTTGATATGATGACAGCTGGGTTCGGAGCGCCGTTGTCTGTCATCGCCCACAAGGGAAAGGTCGATGCCGTAGGGCCGTTTATACCAGAATTCAATTTCTTGCTGGAGATACTCGTCGTAGGCCGGAGCCATCCAGGATGTGGTTGTGCCTGGAATCATCACTCCGCCGGGCTTCAGCCAGCGGTCCCGGGCCTGAATGACAATCGGCAGGAGGTTTTCATCCACGCCATAGCCGCCGAGCCATTCTGACACGATGATATCAACCTTCTCAGGCAGTTCAAGGGCCTCCATTTCACCCTGTAGCACGGTGATGCGGTCACTCAGGCCATTGGCCTCAATGATCTGTCTGGCACACCGGGCCACCGGCGATCGCTCCACTGCGTAGACTTTTTTTGCTCCGGCCCGGGCGGCGAACAGACTCAGGATTCCTGTGCCAGCGCCGATGTCCAACACCACCGAATCAGGTCGAACGACCTCAAACAAGGCATCGCGAAAGGCATTGCAGCGAACCTCGTCTTGCAACATTGATTCATGATTCGAGAGATTCCGGTAGCTGATTTCAATGCCCATGGATGACTGCTACTTCCAAGGGCTTGCATTTTCAATCCTTTCGTTTGGCTGACGATAGAAACCGAAGAGCTTACGCTCCCGACCCTCGTGATGAATCGATCGTCGGTGTAACTCCGGCCAGCGGCGCCACCGCTACTTTTTCAATCGAAAAGCCGCCGGGAGTTGCGGTTTGACTCCAAGCTTCTCGTAGTTGAAGCCGCTGGCGCGCGGTTCGTATTTTCCGGTGTAGGCGACGCTACGGTCTGGGGTGATCTTGTCCTCAAGTCCCATTCCCCAGTAGGCGGCGTTGGTGACGAGTCTTCTTAATCCTTCGCTTTGGAGGTCGCGGGCGCTTCCCATGGTGGTGTTGAAAACACGGGCATTCTTGCCCTCACTGGTTTTCCAGGTCTTGAACCAGGCGACGGGGAGGGGTTCCTTTTTTGTATTGACCTCATCGTCGTGACTTCTGCCCATGAGAGGCTGACCCCAGACGAGGGCGGTGCAGTCTTCCGGCAGAGCTGAGCCTTCCTTGTAAGTACGGTAAACGTCCGATGGTCCCCAGATATCAGTCACGCCGGTTGCGATGGGATGGTTTTTGAGTTCCTCGACAATGGTGCCACGGGTGGAGTCGGCATGCCAGCGACCGTGGTGGCCCATGAAGGCTCCGCCGAGGATGTCGCGGCCAAAGTCGATGTTCTTTTTGTCACCAATCTCATAGGGGATGCGTCCCCGGAATCCATGGTTGGCGGTGCGGAGTGCAATGATGGGCTTCCCTGAGTCAAGGTAGGTGGCAATGTGCTTGAGTTGATCTTCGGGAAGTGTGAGCAAGCGGTGGAAGAAGATGACGAGATCGGCTGATTTGAGGTGTTCCAAACCGGGGATGTTGTGTTGTTTGAATTCGTCTTCTTGCCCCTTCTTGGGATAGACCGGCATTGTGGGGTCGACTTGTCCTTTCTCGTTCACACCAAAGAGGACGGTGCAATCAAAGCCATGGTGTTTGCTCAGGATGCCGGCCATCATGGGCATGGCTTGTTCACTTCGGTATTCCTGATCTGCGGCGATAAGGACAATGTGCTTTCCGTTGCCCGGACCTTCCTCTCCCGGGTAAGTGAGCCACTTGGCGTTTTCCGGAACAGGGTGGGCTGAAAGCGGGATCAGCGAAGCGAGAAGGATTAAGACGGGGTTGCGTAACATGATGGTTGGTTTTTGGAGTTAGCGGATGCTGGTGAGCTCTGGAGTTTCCGTGGAAGCTTTGATCTTTTCGATAGTCTCTCGCAAGAGGGCCGCTTTCTGTTTGCTGAGTCTCATCGGGAAATTGGGTTCTCCGTCGTCGAATTCGGCGGCCACGGCTTCGAGATCCGGGATGACCGCCTTGGCATGTGATCCGTAGCTGAGAAGAATTTCCATAATCCTGGGCGTCCGCTTTTCGCTCGCCCAGGGGTTCTGTTTACCGGTGTAGTCGACGCAGGCTTTGATTCCTTCTTTGACGTGATTGGCGGCGAGAACCTTAAGGCCTTCTATTCTAATTTCGGCTGCAAACATGACCCCGCTGGGTGCCGGTTTTTCGACGGCTTCGAGAATGGCCGGCAGGAGGGGCTTGATTTCGGACGGTGAGAGGTTGCGGTAAACCGAGCCGAAGCTGCCCCGGGCGCGACCATCTTCATTTTGAAGCCCGGCTTCCACCGCTTTGAAAAGAACCTCGCGATCGACCCCCTCGAGCGAACGGCTGAGCATGCCGCCGCGGTTGTTGAAAAGGGCGAAGGAGAAGTAGCGCTGCTGCATGCCGCGAGGATCGCTTTTGGTGTCCACTTCGGTGAGGAGTTGCAAGAGCTTTGGCGCGGTCTTCATGGCTGGTTTGCCGATGGCGGCGAGGGCTTCGGCGGATTTGATACGCAACCAGAGATCGTCCGAGGAGAGGTTTTTTTCGAGAGTATCAATGGCATCGGCCCCGCGTCCCCGCAGCGCGATGATGGCTTGGCTGGCTCCGAGTTGCTCGAAGAGTTTGTCGGATTGAAGCAGCTTGATCAGCGCCGCCACCGGAGCGGAGCCCTTGCGTCGGCCGAGGGCCATGGCGGCTCTTTCCCGAACGACCGGAGACCAGTTGCCGAGGGCTTCGAGAAGGGTGTCGGCATTGAGGGAGTCGTAAGCGGAATTACGATCCTTGTTATTCCAGCCGCGGCCCGCACGGATGAGGGATTCCGCTTCTCGGGGCGTGATTTGGGGGGCGATGGGATCGCGTTTCCCGGTCAGCCAGATTTTTTTAAGAGGCATGGCATAGGCAAGGAGGTAGGCGCCGGTGCAGTCCCAGTTGGCATAGCTGTCCTTTTTCATGGAAGGCGGGCCGAGGTGGACGAAGGTGCCGTCCCACTGGCGGGCGAGGTCGAAATACCAACTGCCGAATTCCTTCATCCAGGCACCGGTGGCGTTGGGGCCGGATTGGGCGACACCTGGCATTGCCCAGAGGATGTTGCAGAAGTTGCCGGTGTGTCCGCCGTCGCGCTCGGGGCCGTGGGATGCCACGCTCATGCGGGAAAAATATTCGGCGGCTTTTGATTCGCCGAGAAAGCTGAAAAGGACGGCAGCCATTCCGTTTTTACCGTTGTCATCGTGTGTTTCAATCCAGGGGGCGTGATCGCCGTAGGGAACGGCTCCTTTTCCGTTGTAGAAGCGGAGAAGTTTGGCGCTCTTTTCAATTGCGTCGGAGATCTTTGGGTCATCTGCGCCTGCTGCGCGGGCGAGGACCAGAGAGGTGGTGAGCGGAAGGCCGGGGGCATTCATCATGCCGTATCCGCCCAGGCGTCCATCGGGATTGGCAAAGCGGTGGCCCCATGAGCCGACAATGCTTTGACCGTTGGCGGCTTCCATGGCGAGGCGCTTGAGGTCGGGGAGGAAGGCCTTGTCTCCCGTGGAGAGGGTATACTCCGAGATGAGCATGATGACGTAGCCGTAATACCAGGTCTGGAAGCTCTTCTCGTCGTAAGCGGCCGCCCATTCCACTTCCTTGCGGATGACTGGGAAATACTCCGGTTCCCCGCTGGCGAGCAAGGCGAGGGCATTCAGGGAACGTGTGATGGGGTTGGCACGATAGCCGGGGGTTTCAATTTTTGCGGCGAGGATCTTACACCCTTGGTCGAGGATTGTTTTTGATTTTGAGCACTTGTAAGGGGCGGTTTTGCTATAGTCTCCCAGCACCCGGAGTTTGAGAGTGATGTTTTCCGTTTTGCCGTCCCGCCAGCGAATGAGGGGAAGGGCTCCCTCTGCTCCTTTTGATTCTGCTTCGCCCAGAGCCTTTCCAAACTCGGTACGAGGATCATACGAGAATGGTTTGCCGGCAACTCCGAGGATGACGTCGCCTTCTTCGAGATTGCCATCAGCCGGTGAGCCGGTGGCGACTCTTGTGATTCTAATTTGGCGGGCGTCAGAGGTGACCATTTTGTCGCTGAACATCCATCCGCGTGCGCCGGTGGCGCCGAGATTCCAATCGTGGACCGCTCCCTCCGGAATACGGTCGCCTTTGGTAAAATCGGGTTGGGTCATCTTGCCGGCAGGACCGGCGGCAAGCGCGTTAGAGAGCGAGAGCAGCATTGCGGCAATGCCGGTGAGTTGGGAGCGAATCATGGAAGTGGGAATGAGTTTGGGGTCAAAAAGGAAAAAGGTATTTTTGAGATACCGATCCTCCCCAAAGAGTTAGTGCCTTCAAGGTTTGATGTCCAGCAACTGAAGTTCAACCGTTGCCTGCTTGTCTTGTGCGGCTTGCCCATGAGTGGGTAGGGCTTTGCGCCGGGCTTCTTTTGTTTCGAGCGCGATGGTTTGGGGTTGAGTGTTGGGGCCGACTCTCTCATTTTTCCTTTCGCAATGAGTATGAGTAAGGTCCGCCGGGTTGAATATGTGATGATGGCGA
>JAUIGV010000062.1 GCA_030432565.1 Verrucomicrobiia bacterium
AAATAGCACACCACGCCCAGTATCCCTCACTTCTCCTTTGCGGTTTTCGAACCTGCAGAACTCACTCGAATAAAAAGTGAACACACTCAAATTTTGCCCATTGACAAACCTGAAACCATATCAACGTTGAGATCGACCTACCCGATCTCCCCACCCAACGCCGGATCGCCGGGATCCTCTCGGCCTACGACGACCTGATCGAGAACAACCTGCGGCGCATCCGGATCCTGGAGAAGATGGCGCAATCCCTCTACCGCGAGTGGTTCGTCCACTTCAGAATCCCGTCCGAAGTCTTGCAGAAGGCGGGCCTTCCCCCGGAGATCACCCTCGTCGACTCCCCCCTCGGCCCCATCCCGGAAGGGTGGGAGGTGAAGAAGCTCGGTGACCTTTCCGATCAAATGCGTCGGAGCGTTCCCAAAGGTGAACTAGAGCAACCGACGCCCTACGTTGGACTTGAACACATCCCGCGAGTCTCCCTCGCTCTCAACGACTGGGAAGTTGTTGAGGAGCTCGGCTCAAACAAGCTCACCTTCGAACCCGGCGAGGTGCTATTCGGCAAAATCCGGCCCTACTTTCACAAAGTCTCAATCGCACCCTTCGATGGCATTTGCTCTGCAGACACCATCGTTATTCGCGCGAAGAAGCCCAAGTTGCGAGCCCTCGTGATCTCCTGTGTTTTCTCCAAAGCATTTGTCGCCCACGCATCGGCCACCGCCAACGGAGCCAAGATGCCCCGTGCCGACTGGAAGGTCCTGAAGGATTACCCAGTGGTTCTACCACCGGCCAACTTGCTCGAGAAGTTCAGCGCAGTATTTGAAGATGCCGACCAACTGACGCGGAACCTTGTCAGCCGCAACCAAACCCTCCGTCAAACCCGCGACCTCCTGCTCCCGCAGCTCCTATCTAAAGAATAAGCCCCTCAGCTACTAATACTCATGAATTTCCTCAAAAAGCTCTCTGTGCAAAACTTTCGATGCATTCGACAAGAAACGGTTTTGGATCTTTCTCAAGGGACCTATCTGGTCGGCGCGAATAACTCAGGAAAGACAGCATTCTTGGCCGCTCTTCGGTGCTTTTTTGATTCGAGTATTTACCGTCCAGGTGATCTCAATAAAACCGAATTCACCTCGAAGAAGGCAGGGTTTAATACGTCCGAAATCTCGATCGAGTTCGACCTCACCGTTGTCGAGGGCAAAGTTAGGAAGAAGAGAATGTTGGAACTCTACGGAGACAGCCTGAAAATTAAAAAGCTTTTTACATATCGAGAGGCCAGCGACACGATAAATATCGATTACGAAGTTGGCTCTGGAAAGGTGCAATTCTTCGACAAACTCGATAAGGATGTTCAGGATATTCTTAAAGCGGTTTCCGTCTCGTATATTCACCCCCAAGAGGGAGGTGACCTTCTTGCCAAGGCTCAGGATAAATTCAAGCAGAGACTCTTTCATAATTGGGGTCGTCATGCATCTGTTTCCGATCAGCTCAAAGATCTCCAAGATAAATGGGATGACCTCAGATCGACAGCCAACTCGTATCTCTCAGCTGCGCTGACGGAGAGTCTCCGGAAATTCTGGCCAGGGTCATCGACGGTAATTGATCTGCCGGAGAAAATCGAAGAAATTGTTGCGATATCAGACATTGCATTTAGAAGCGCCCAGAATCTTCCCGAGGTGACTCTCACATCTCAAGGCACCGGAGCTCAATCAATTGTTCTATATCAGACTCACTATATTCTCGATAGCGACAGGTCTCTTCATCGGGGTTTTTACGTGCCTATCTGGTTGCTCGAGGAGCCCGAGTCATTTCTTCACACTGATATCGCAGTTAAGTTGGGGAATCTCTTGGCCTCAAATCAGTGGCTAGGAAATATTCAGATTATTACTTCGACACACTCGCCAGTCATCCTTGCGTGCAGCAGGCAAAGTGAAGATAACACCTCATGGGTAGCCCTTTCAAATCATGAGGTTAAAAAGCAGATCGCGGTAAAAGATGTAATTGATGATGATATTCGTTACCTCGGTGAATTGATGGGCGATTCAAACTTTGATGCTTACTTTACGGCATCTCAGGCAAATCAATTGGTTTTCATTGAGGACAAGAGGCCACTCACGAAGGAAAAATTTGAAGAAGCCGGCATACCTGTCACTCGAGCGTTTGACGGAGTTTCTGAAGCAAAGAAGTATCTTGATGTTTTTCGAACCGTTGAAGGATTTGCAGCAAAGAACGCCGTCGTAATTTTGGATAACGATAAAGGCATAAAAGATTTTAATGTGATGATTTCAAACGGAACGAAAGTCCGTGAGCTATCGGGCTTTGAGTTACACAAAGTTGGTAAGAATGCGTTCATCCTCCTGCTTCCACCAAGTTCTTCAGTCGAGTTCCTATTCGATGAGTTTGACGACACCCTAGAGGAGTGTGTCCGAGACGTATTCACAGAAGAATATGCGTTGAGAGGGAATGTTCCCCTCGAACTTACGCGGGCGGCGAGTGCCGCCCGCAGTCGGGTAGCCAATGTCCGATCAATGGATGACGCGAAAGACATTCTTGGGAATCAACAAGACATCAAAGACGTATTCTGGAAACGGGTAGCAGAAAGAGATTTGAAAATGTCGGATCATTCGGCGGAGGTTATCACGGCGTTAATCGAACTCACAAATTAGCTTTGACCGCTTACGCCGAAGACCACCTGATCGAGCAGCCAGCCATTCAACTCATGGAGCATGAGTTGGGCTGGAACTCGGTGAATGCCTACGACGATCCTTCTTCGCCGCCCACTTCGCCAAGGCTTCGAGGGCCAGGAAGGCTACGATGGACAGGGTGGGCATCCTGCGATGTGAAGCCCTTGATGCCGGAGCAGGCGATTGAGGGCGCGGTGGAGGAGGTGACGCGGGATCGATCTGCGCTGAGCCTGGTGGAAGTGAATCGGGAGATCGACACGCTCATCTTCCTCTTTTAGGCCTTCCTATCTCCAGCGAGGAAGGGTAACTGATCTTAATCATTTGAGAAATGGCTATTCCTGATTTTGACCACAACCTTGTCCTTCCACCTCATTTGGGGAGTCCGGTCCAGCCGTCTCATTTGTCGCCGTATCCTTGCACGACCATTGAACTGGTGGAAAAATTTGCCACGAGCCCAGAACGGAAGGCCATTCTGGATGGCTTTTTAAAGTTTCGACAGCGACTAAGAAGCGAGGGGATTCAACAGGGATTTCAATGGCTTGATGGAAGCTTTCTGGAAGACATCGAAGCTCAAGAAGGTCGGCCTCCCAATGATTTGGATTTGGTGACGATTTATTGGAGTTACGACCTCACCTTTCAACAAGAGTTGGTTCAACGATTTCCTGAATTCGCCAGTCCCAAGCTTTCGAAGATGAATTTCTCGGTGGATCACTACCCACTTGATGCGGGCTTTGATCCTGCCAACACCGTTGAATTGTCGCGCTATTGGACACTGCTCTTTTCCCACAACCGACGGGGGGTTTGGAAAGGAATGCTCAGAATTGACCTGGACACCGATACAGACGATAGTTTGGCAGCTCAGAATCTTCAACAACTCTAACGAATGACCTCCCGAACCCAGCGTGAAAAGCTCAATGCCATGCTCGTCGATACGCGGCGAATGCATCAGTTGGCTGGTGGGCATCCACTCATGGCAGGGGCCTTTGGCGAACGAGAAGCTGAACTCGAAGCGCAAATTGAAGCGATTCCTTTGGGCGGAAAGGAGGCTCGGACGATCTTGTTCTTTTCCGGTGAACCGGTTCAAGGCTCGGAAGGAATTGACGCGTTATTTGCCGGGCAGGTTCTGGAGCCGTTCCAGAGCATGGTGATGGCTGATTATGCGGATCGTTTCCACGGAGTTGTTGGATCACGGGGTCGCAGAGCAGGAGAGGCCGATTCCAGGCTTCTTCTGACGGCGTTGCCTAGAGGATCTTTTGGCTTGGAGCTTACCAAAGCTGATAACGACGAAATTTTTGAAGAAGAGCAGTTAGCGGATACGCTTGCTCACGTAACCCGGCTCGTTGAATCTGCTGCGGACAGTGACGAAGATTTCGCGGTCGAATTGAATGATACAGCGCCTCGCGTGATTCAGAATTTAAGGGCTTTTCTCGGAGTGGTTTCGAAAGCGAAGGCGGGGCTCCGCTTGGAGTCAGGCGACAGCCGGTGCTCGATGGATCCAATCCGAGCAAGTGAAGCATTCGAACGAGTTTCTGCAACAATTTCGAATTCAGAGGAGGTTCGGATTAAAGGTGTATTCAAAGGAGTTTTACTCGAATCGTGGAGATTCGACTTTCTCAATGAAGATGGACACAAGATTAGTGGGAAGGTTGACGACGATCTAACGGCAGATCAGGCGGTCGAGCTCAGTGGAGGTTTTTTGAATCAGCGCTGCATTGCCGTGCTAGAAAAGACTACGGTGCTCTTCCGAAACG
Organism: Verrucomicrobiia bacterium; assembly: GCA_030432565.1. GTDB lineage: Bacteria > Verrucomicrobiota > Verrucomicrobiia > Verrucomicrobiales > Akkermansiaceae > SW10. The sequence continues at coordinate 4,430 of JAUIGV010000062.1, forward strand.
GAAGGGAGCGAACAACATATATCCTTAAGGGTCTCGAATCGATTACCTAGGCAACCGCCATGTTCGGTTTTACTGAAGACAAGCTGATCGAGCAGCCGGCGATTCAGCTGATGGAGCATGAGCTGGGTTGGAGCTCGGCGAATGCTTACGACGAGTGGGCGGGTGGGGTGAGTTCGCTGGGCCGCGAAGCAAAGCGGGAGGTGGTGTTGGTTTCGCGGTTGCGGCCGGTGTTGGAGAAACTGAATCCGGAGCTTCCCGCCGAGGCTCTGGATGCGGCGGTTGATGAACTGATACGGGATCGCTCGACGCTGAGCCTGGTGGAAGGCAATCGGGAGATCGATAAACTGCTGCGCGGAGGAGTGAAGGTGACGATTCCGGATCGCGAGCGTGGCGGCCAGCGGGTGGATGTGGTTCGGGTGATCGATTGGGACGATGCGGCAGCGAATGATTTTTTGCTAGTTTCTCAGTTCTGGATTACGGGCGATCTCTACACCCGACGGACGGATCTGATCGGCTTCGTGAATGGACTGCCGTTGGTCTTAATCGAGCTGAAGAAACCGGGGGTGAATGTGCGGGAGGCTTTTGACAAGAACCTGGCCGACTACAAGGAGACGATCCCGCAGCTATTCCACTACAATGGCTTCCTGCTGGTCTCGAACGGGGTGCAGAGCAAGATCGGCAGTCTGACGGCGGAGTGGGAGCACTTCGGGGATTGGAAGAAGGTGGCGGAGGAGGAAGAGACGCCGGACATTTCGCTGAACACCCTGCTGCGCGGGACTTGTGAGAAGAGTCGGCTGCTGGATCTGGTCGAGAATTTCACCCGCTTCTCGGAGAGCAAGGGAGCAGTCGGTAAGCTGGTGGCGCGGAATCATCAGTTCCTCGGCGTGAACCGCGCGGTCGAGGCCCTGAAGACGACGGAGGACGGTCGCGTGGGCGTGTTTTGGCACACGCAAGGGAGCGGCAAAAGCTACTCGATGGTGTTCTTTGCTGAGAAGGTCTTCCGCAAGCTGGCGGGGAACTGGACTTTCGTGGTGATCACGGACCGGACCGAGCTGGACACGCAGATTTACCGGACCTTCTCGACCTGCGGCGCGGCCTCCGAGCTGTGCCAGGCGACGAGTGCGAGCCACCTGCGTAAGCTCTTGGGCGAGGACCACCGCTATGTCTTCACCCTCATCCACAAGTTCCGCACCGATCCGGGGACCCTGCATCCGGTGCTGAGCGAGCGGGACGACATCATCGTGCTGACCGACGAGGCGCACCGTAGCCAATACGACACGCTGGCGATGAACATGCGCACGGCCCTGCCGAATGCGAAGTTCGTGGCCTTCACCGGGACGCCGCTCATCGCCGGAGAGGAGCGGACGCGGGAGGTCTTTGGTGACTACGTGAGCATCTACGACTTCAAGCAGAGCGTGGAGGACGGGGCGACGGTGCCGCTTTTCTACGAGAACCGGACGCCGGAGCTGGAGATCACCAACCCGGAGCTGAACGACGAGATCTACGAGGTCATCGACGATGCCGGGCTGGATGACGATCAGGAAGAGAAACTCAAGAAGGTGCTCGGCAAACGCTATCACCTGATCACCCGCGAAGAGCGGCTGGATGCGGTGGCGAAGGACATCGTGCACCATTTCCTCAATCGCGGCTATCAGGGGAAGGCGATGGTGGTCTCCATCGACAAGCTGACTACCCTGAGGATGTTCGAGAAGGTGCGGGCCGAGTGGGAAGCGGAGACTGCAAGAGTGCGTTCGGAGCTAGCCGGATTGAACCCTCAGCATTCGGACCATCCTGCGCTGCTTGAGCGGTTGCGCAACCTGCAGGAGACCGACATGGCCGTGGTGGTGTCACCGGGGCAGAACGAGATCTCCGAGATGAAGGACAAGGGCTTTGACATCCTGCCGCACCGCGAGCGGATGGTGAAAGAGGACTTGGAGACCAAGTTCAAGGATCCGAAGGATGACTTTCGCTTGGTCTTCGTCTGTGCGATGTGGCTGACCGGCTTCGATGCCCCAAGCTGCTCGACCCTCTACCTCGACAAGCCGATGCGCGGCCACACCTTGATGCAGACCATCGCCCGCGCGAACCGCGTCTACGGCGACAAGGTCCACGGCCTGATCGTCGACTACGCGAATGTCTTCCAAGAACTGGAGAAGGCTCTGGCCATCTACGGCAGCGGCAAGAGCGGAGGTGCGATGCCGGTTAAAGACAAGACCGAGCTGATCGAGGCGCTGAAGATTTCCCTGGAGCAGGTGACAGAGTTTTGTCGGAAGCAGAATGTGGATCTTGGGGCGGTCATTAAGGACCCAGCTTCTCACTTTGTCCTGGCGGTGAATCAACTTCTCCGCAATGACCCGGTGAAGGACGAATTTTTAGGTCATGATCGTGATGTACAGCGTTTGTACAAAGCAGTGATGCCTGATCCCATAATTCCAACGCTCGCTCCGTTTGCTCAAGTGATTGACCAATTGGCGAAGGCGATTCGGGCTCAGTCTGACCCCGTTGATATTTCTACGGTGATGGGGGAAATCTCCACTGTCTTGGACGGAGCGATCGTCGCCGAACCACACGTCAAGCCGGGCGAAGAAGCCAAGACGGTCGACTTGAGTCAGGTCGATTTCGGGATGCTTGAGAAGAAGTTCGCCAAAAGCAAAACCAAGAACACCGAAGCCCAGCAACTGAGAGCTCTGATCGAACGGAAGCTCGACAAGATGATCCGTCTTAACGCGACGCGTCACGATTTCCTGGATCGTTTCCAGAAGATGATCGAGGAATACAACAGCGGGGCCTTGAGCATCGAAGAACTCTTCGACGAACTGGTCACTCTTTCCAAGGATCTCAACGAAGAAGAGCAGCGTCACGTCCGCGAGAACGTGAGCGAGGAGCAGTTGGCAATTTTTGATATCCTTACCAGACCCGGCCCCGAGCTTGACCCGAAGGAGGTTGAATCGATCAAGAAGGTCTGCAAGGAGTTGCTTGGGAAATTAAAGACCGAACTACTGGTATTGGCATGGCGGAACAAGCGGACCACAAGGGCCGCTGTTCGAGTCGAGATTGAGAAGATGCTGGATTCAGGATTGCCTGAAAAATACACCGCTGAACTTTTCGAGCAGAAGTGCGGAGTGCTTTTCCAGCACGTGCTTGAGAAGTATCCGGATCAGGATGTTTCGGCTTATCAGGAAGACGCTGGTTAATTCTAACGGTTTAAAAATGAAACCTGCCACCCACGTCCTGGTCGAGAGAAGTCGTTGTGGCAGGGACCGCAAGCGGGAGCTTACGACTACGGGTTCTTAAGAGTACAGAGAGGTTTTCGACGTTGGAGAGGATGTTGAAACGGCGGCGGCCCACCCGGTCGCGGGCGCGGTCACGATAGGCTGTCACGCGTGATTTGTCCGGGTCGCCCAAGATCTGATCTGGAATCCCGGATCCAGCCGGGCTACCTTTGCGTCATGAGTATCTTCAATTTTAAACGACCATTCGCCCATGCCTGATCAGGAGCCGAAAGAAGAAGCTGAAGAGTCCTCGACTGCAAGAAGGGATGATTCGGCGGCTGACGGACATTCCAAAGAACACGCAGAGCAATTCACGAGCGAGTGGTTCGCGGGAATTGGGGCGGGGATGAAAGGGGTGTCGCGGAAGCTTTTGGATCACGTTCCTCCCGAGCTTCGTGAGAAGGTGGCGGAGCGCGCCCGGTCACACGGGCCCGGATCGGCGGCGACGGTCGTGGAGGGTGCTGCCTTGAAGGCGAGGGGCTTTAAAACAAAGCTGGCTCTGAAGACCTTGGCAAAAGTCCTCCGGATGCTGGATTCGAAAAGTTCGTGAGAATGGGAAAGGATCACTCCAAGGCAGATCTTCACAAGGGATTCCAAAATTCGGTCGTGGAATTTCCGAACGGATGGAAAGCAGGGCTGAAGAGAGTGTTTGATCAGAGGGCGTTGCGATTTCGGATCCCTTGTGACGAGGCCTCTTCCGGGGTGCTCGAAAAGCGGACTGGGACAGGCCGCCTGAATTGACTTTGTCCATTCCTGAGCTTGCAAGCTCGGGCTTTTCCATTTGAGCTCTCCGGAATGGCATCTTCGGAAACAACAACCCATATGGAGGAACGGAGACCCCGGCACAGGAGGCTCATGTATTGGGCGGGGATGGCCTGTCTCTTGCAATTCGTGGTTTTCGGATTGGTCGGAGTCATACGTGGGTATTCGGTGCAAAGTTTGGCTCCGATCTGGATTGCCCTCATCGGGGTGGTTCTACTGACGCCCTTTGGTGCCCGGGATAAGTGGGCGGGTTCCTTATCCTCGCTGTGTTTGCTCTTATTTGGGCTGGGGTCAATTCTTCAGGGCAAGAACCAGAAGGAAGGGGAGAAGCTTTATGAGGCCGGGAACTATGAAGAGGCGATCACCGAATTTCGTCAGGAAATCGATACCTGGTATCTTCGTCTGAGGTTCAACCATCACGAGGGACAGAGTCTTTTTAAAATCGCCGAGTGCCAGGCTCAACTCGGTCGGTTCGAAGAGGCCCGGAAGAGTTATCGCGAGATCGAGGAAAACTTCCGGGGATTTCACAAAGACCGTGCCCGGGAAGCTGGCCAAACCCTGGAAACCAAGCTTATCGAAATCGAGGGCTTTGAAAAAGCTCTCGCTGAAGCGCCCGACGATCACGCCCGGGCCATGATCCACTTTGATCTCGCCCTGGCCTACCGGGTGGTGACCTGCACCGCAAAAGCGATCGATCACTATGAAGCCATCGCAGAGCTGGATGCCCCCGAACCGCTCAAGAAAGCGGCGAAGAAATTCGTGGACAAGTTGAGCCAGGCAAGTGAGCCCTTCCCCAATTAATCCATTTCTTCTTCGATGAAGTCCATCACGAGTTCGATGAGGTCTTCCATGCCTTCGACAAGTTCTTCTTCAATGCTGGCGAGGTAGTCGGCTTCGGTGCCGGTGTAGTCATTCCGGTCCTCGGGGCGGGTCTCGCACCAACGGCTGGCATTCAGCGGATCGACGAGGCCGGTGGCACCGATGAGTTCGAAAGAGTTGATGATGCGCTGATGGTTCATGCCGCTCTGCCAGAATTCGTGCAGGCAGTCATCGCTTTGAAGGATGGGGACGGTCTCGTAGATGTCCATGAGGGCGCGTTCCTCGCGAGTGAGGTCACGCTCGGTCGATTCGTTTTCAAGTTGATCAATGAGAACTTCAACTTCGTCCGGCCATTCAAGGGGTTCCTGTGTGAGCATCGCGGGCGGAGATAGAACAGGCGACCCGGTCTTGCAAAGTGATTTTGTAGAGTTTTTGAGCGTCATCGCCGGATTCTTCCGGGGGCCGTGGAGACGGCGGGGTCGAGGGGAATGATCTTTACAGGGAGCAGGCTGGTGCGAGGATGACCTGCGAATTTTTAAACGACGATCATGAACACCTCCAATACCGCCCCGGAAACCCATCCCATTCCCCAGGAAGCCTTTGACTGGTATGATGAATATGCCCACGGAATCATTGATCGCCGTACCTTTCTGGGGCGGCTTGGCACCATCACGACGGCGACTTTGACGATGGGGACCTTGCTGGCGGTTCTGACCCCGGACTATGCGGCGGCCGAGCAGGTGAACTTTAATGATCCGGAGATCAAGGCAACCTACGAAACCTTCCCTTCGCCCCGGGGGCACGGGGAAGGTCGCGGGTATTTGGTGGTGCCAACTGCGCTGAAGGGGCCCGCTCCGGTGGTGTTGGTGGTGCATGAAAACCGGGGGCTGAATCCTTACATCAAGGATGTGGCCCGCCGCGCGGCAAAGGCGGGGTTTGTGGCGTTCGCGCCGGACGGACTTCATCCAGTGGGCGGCTATCCGGGAAATGACGATGAAGGCCGGGCGATGCAACGCAAGATGGACCGTGCGAAGCTGGAGCAGGATTTCATTGCGGCGGCCCGGTTCTTGAAGGGGCACAAGCTGGGTAGCGGAAAACTCGGCGCGGTTGGGTTTTGTTTTGGCGGTTACGTTGTGAACATGTTGGCGGCGGCCATTCCCAATGAACTGAATGCCGGAGTCCCGTTTTATGGCACGCCGGCCGCGGAGGAGATCCGGAAAAACATCAAGGCGCCCATGCTGATTCAGCTGGCGGAGCTGGACAAGCGGGTGAATGCATCATGGCCCGGGTATGAGAAGGATCTCAAGGAGGCGGGCGTGGATTACACCATGCACATGTATCCCAAGGCCAATCACGGCTTCCACAATGATTCAACCGGCCGCTACGACGAGGAACAGGCCGGGCTCGCGTGGAAGCGGACGGTGGATTTCTTCAAGAAACATCTGGCGTGACCTCGACTCCTTCCGACGCGGTGATCCGGGAGTAGAGTTCGCTCAGGCGGGTGGTGACGGGGCCGGGTTTCGCGTTGTTGAAAGTGGTGCCGTCAATCCGGACGACGGGGGCGATCTCGCCCATCGTGCCGGTGCAGAAGACTTCATCCGCTTGATGGATTTCTTCCTCGGGGATGTCTCGTACTTCCACGGGGATTCCTTCTTGTCTGCACAGGTCCAGGACGGTCATGCGGGTGATTCCTTCGGGGCAGGCCCTGGTGGTGGACGTTTCGACGGTGCCGTTGCGGACGAGGAAGACGTGGGTGGCGTTGGTTTCGGCAAGGTTGTCATCGGTGTCGAGCATGAGGGCGTCATCGGCTCCGGCGGCGGTCGCTTCCATCTTGGCGAGGATGGAGGTGAGTTGATTGCAGCTGTGGATGTGCTGGTTGAGGACGTTGGCGAAGGGGCGCCGGGTGGTCGAGGTGTGGAGGATGAGGCCCGACTTGTCGTAGACGGGGGCCTTGTGCTCGGCGAGGATGAAGAAAGAACAGCCGTTGGTGTTGACACGCGGATCGAGTCCGGAGGTGTATTTGACGCCTCGCGAGACGGTGAGGCGAACGTGAACCGAGTCGGTCATCCCGTTCGCGGCGAGGGTGCGCTTGAGCTCTTCGAGCAAGCGCCCGTCGGTGGGCATGCCCTGGTATTTCAAGAGGTCCGCGCTGCGACGGAGGCGATCGAGGTGTTCCCGGAGTTTGAAGATGCGGCCATCGTAAAGTCGCAGGCCTTCCCAGACGGCATCGCCGTTCTGGACGGAGGAGTCGAAGGGGCTGACGCCGGCTTCGTCCCGATGAACGAGCCTGCCGTTGATGTTAACGATCAGGTTGGCGTTGGCGGGGTTGTATTGCTGGAGCATGGCTCAGTCTTTCCAGTCGAGCCCCTCGTAAAGTGGAGAGATGATTTCGTGACCGGTCGCAGTGACGAGGACCATGTCTTCGACCCTGCATCCGCCGAGGGTGGAGGAGTAGAGACCAGGTTCGACGGTGAAGAGTTCGTTCTCGAAAATCTCGCCTCCGCCGTGGTCGAGGAGAATGGGCTCGTGGACTTCGAGGCCGATGCCGTGGCCGGTGCCGTGGCTCATGAAGGGGAGGCGTTGATCGTGTTCGGCATTGCCGCGGACCAGGGTGAAACCGTGTGCTTTGAGGACGTCGGTGGTGGCAAGATGAACGGCTTCGCCGGTGGTTCCGGGTTTGAGGGCCGCGCATCCGGCGGCCTTGGCTTCGCAAACGGCGGCATGAGCTTTAAGCGCTTCCGGGGACGGAGTGCCATGGACGACGGTGCGGGTCATGTCTCCATTGTAACGGGTGCCGTTGTCCATGGGGAAAATGTCGACAATGGTTGGGATTTCGGTTCTGAGCGGACCGGTGCCGTAGTGATGACAATCGGCGACGTGGGGGGAGGTCGCCACGATCGAGCCGTGCGAGTTGGAAAAATTGCGCTCGAGGAGGAAGGACGTGATCATGGCGCGAACGCGCTCGGAGGTGAGGACGGCTCCATCGTGGTGGAGGAGGCCATCCTGGTCCGCCGTGGCACGGGCGATGGTCTGGCAGGCGTAGGTCATGGCCTCTCCGGTGACTTTTTGGGCAAGGCGAAGATTTTCGATTTCTTCGGCGTCTTTGATGCGACGTTCGAGAACGCCAAAATCGGCGGAGTAGTTGATGGAAATGCCGGCTTCCTGGATGAAGTGTGCGTATAGATACGGGAGCGACCGGTCGACGGTGATGGTGGATTCGCCGGCCTGACGCAGACACTCTGCGGTGGCCTGGGCGAGGGCGGTGTCACGGTCGCCGGAGAGTCCGCCTTCCGGGGTGAAGTCCGCGGCGCAGGCGATCCTGTCGGCCCGGACAGTCTTGCGGGCACGGTCCATCTCGATGTCGCGAACAAGGAAAGTTGAGGTGCCGTCGGCGAAGTCGATGGCGACCGAGGAGTCACCGACGAGGAAGCGGCAGCGATGGAAAAGAGTGGCGTTGGTGGAAGAGTGGCCGGCGAGAACAGTGGTGCGGTTTGATGTCATTAGATTTTAAGGTGGGTTTTGGGGCCGGACCCGGAGTCAAGTTCCAGGCTCTGTCGTTTTACCCGGCGCACGTGGGGCAGCGTCCGAAAAATTCGAGTTCGTGGTAGAGGTCGACAAATCCGGTTTCCTGGCGGATCTCCTCTTCCAGCTTGTGGACGGGGCAGGGGGCGTCGATCGCTTCGATGCTGCCGCAGTCGGTGCAGATGAGGTAGTCGCGGTGGACGCCGGGGACGAGGAGGGTGAAATAAGCGGCCCGTTCATGAAGGCCGAGGCGGCGGACCATGCCTTTGTCGCTGAGACGTTGGAGAAGGCGGAAGACGGTGGCTTTGTCGCACTGCTCGGCGAGGTGACCGCAGGAAGTGAGCTCGGCCAAAGTCATGGGCCGGTTGTGGTCGGCGAGGCAGGTGAGGATGGCTTCGAGAGCCTTGGTGCGGCGAAGGCCGGAGCTCTTGGCTTTTTCGAGGAGGTCTTCGTGAAGGGACATCTTTTCAGAGGGATCAGTGGGCGGTGAACAGGGAGCAGTTCCGGAGAGCGGGCGATCAGAGGAGGGACTGTTGGCCGGAGTTGTCGGGTGGGAGGTCTGCTCCGATCTTGGTGTAGGCGGCGGGCATGGCGACGCGGCCTCTGGGCGTCCGTTTGACGAAGCCTTGCATGATGAGGAAGGGTTCGTGGACTTCTTCGAGAGTGGAGGCGTCTTCGCCGATGGCGACGGCGAGGGAGGAGAGGCCGACGGGTCCTCCCTGGAATTTGTAGATCATGGCCTCGAGGATGCGCTTGTCCATCTCGTCGAGGCCATCTTCGTCAATCTCGATCATTTCGAGGGCAGCCTGGGCGGTGGGTCCGGTGATGGTGCCATCGGATTTCACCTGGACGTAGTCGCGGGTCCAGCGGAGGAGGTTGTTGGCAATGCGAGGAGTGCCGCGGGAGCGTGAGGCGATGGTGAGGGCTCCATCGATTTCGATTTGGAGCCCGAGGATGTCGGCGGAGCGTTGGATGATGACGGCAAGTTGCTCGTGGGTGTAGTAGTCGAGCCGGTTGATGAGGCCGAAGCGGGAGCGCAGCGGGGAAGTGAGCATGCCGGAGCGGGTGGTGGCTCCGACGAGGGTGAATTTGGGAAGCTGCAGCTGGATGGAGCGGGCGGAGGGGCCGGAGTCGATGATGATATCGAGCCGGAAGTCTTCCATGGCGGGGTAGAGGTATTCCTCGATGGCGGGGTGGAGGCGGTGGATTTCGTCGATGAAGAGGATGTCGCCCCGTTGGAGGTTGGTGAGGATTCCGGCGAGGTCGCCTGCTTTCTCAATTTGGGGACCGGAGGTGGTGTGGAGAGTGGTGCCGACGGCAGTGGCGACGATGTTGGCGAGAGTGGTTTTTCCCAGGCCGGGAGGGCCGGAGAGGAGGACGTGTTCGAGAACGTCACTTCGGCCCTTGGCGGCGGCGACCATAAGCATGAGCCGTTCGGTGACCTTTTCCTGTCCGTGGAATTCCTCGAAGCCGGGAGGCCGCAGGGTAAGATCTTCCGGAGTCTCGGGGGTGTTGACTGCTTCTTGAAAGTAGGACTCCGACATGTAAATCTGCGTTGCGGCAGTGAAGCACGGCAGGGGTTTACTTGCACACGAAATTTTGTGAGGAATGGGCTTTACAGGTGGGGATTGCCGAGTAGTCTCCCGCCCTCAACTTCTGGTCCTATGAAAGTTCTTTCTTCCCTCGCCTCCGCCAAACGCCGCCACGCTGACTGCCAAGTCGTCAAACGTAAGGGTACCCTCTACGTGATCAATAAGACGAATCCTCGCTTCAAAGCGCGTCAGGGATCGACCAAGGGCACCAAAATGTCCAAAAAGGGGGTGAACTAGGTTCCCTTCTGATTTCACAATTTTAATGAGCGGTTCTCTTCGGAGAGCCGCTTTTTTTGTGGAGGATTCCGCAAGCAGGAGCTTTCGGCTACTTTGCAAGTTGGTCGAGGACCCAACCGGCGAGGAGGTTGCCAAAGGTGGCGGTGAGGTGGGTGGCGGCACCGTAGCCGGAGTCGCATTTGATGCCGCCGGGCATTTCTTCGGGGCGTTCGGTGGTTGTTTCTCCGTCGCAGGTGGGGAATTTGGGCTGTTCGGGCGAGAAAACGGCGGGAATTTTAAACTTGGGGGCTTTTTTTCCGGCTTTTGGGAAGCGGTATTCGGACCGGAGTCGCTTGCGGACGGAGAGGAGGAGCGCGTCGCCGAAGGTGCGGGAGAGGTCGTCGAGGCGGATTTGGGAGGCGTCGGTTCGTCCTCCGGCCCCGCCGCTGGCAATGACGGGGATGTGATGGTTACGGCAGGAGGCGAGGAGGTGGCATTTTGCACGGACGGAGTCGATGGCATCGACGACGGCATCGGGTGCCGCGGAAAGGAGTTCGGCGGAGTTTTTCTCGGAGTAGAAGGTCTGCTCGACGGTGCAGCGGGCGTCGGGATTGATTTGGAGGACGCGTTTGGCGAGAACGACGGCTTTGGATTGGCCGATGGTTTCGGTGGTTGCGTGGATTTGGCGGTTGGTGTTGGTGAGACAGAGATCGTCGAGGTCCACGAGGGTGAATTGGCCGATGCCGGAGCGGGCCAGGGCTTCAACGGTCCAGGAGCCGACTCCACCGAGTCCGATCACCATGACGTGGGCCCCGGAGAATCGTTCGAGCGAAGCGATGCCGTAAAGTCGGGCGATGCCTCCAAATCGATTGAGATAGTCTTCGGTCACGGGTCGATTCTCTGCCCTAGATGCGGATTGAACAAAAGCGAAGATTCTGATAATCATGCGGTCACGAATCATGACGACCAGCGAAGATGTGAGCAAACGGAGGGAATTTGTCCGACAATTTTCAGTCATGATGCCGAACCGGGTGGGAGCTTTTTCTTCGCTCTCGAATCTTTTAAGTCGTCGTAAGATCGACGTGATTGGCCTGAGTGTGCAGGATTCGCGTGATGCCACGGTGGCGCGCTTGATTGTGAATGATCCGGATAGTGCCGAGGAATTGTTTATGGAGCAGGGAATTGCCTACACGCTTTCGGAGCTTTTGGTGGTGAAAATGAAGGATTGCGGTGATTTGAAGAAGTGTCTCAACAAACTTTATGAGGCGGAAACCAATCTGGACTATGCCTTTTCGCTCATGGTTCAGCATCAGGGGCATGCTTTATTGGCAATGTTCCTCGAGGATTGTGAATTTGGGGCCTCGGTTCTCAATCGGGCGGGCCTGACGGTGGTTTACGAAGATGAACTTCTTCGTTAGAAATCTCTCTGAAATGCCGTAATGTGGGTTGATGAGCGATCTTCAAGATACAAACAGACGAACCATTCTCAAGGCGGGGGCTGCAGCTGCGGCCACGCTCCCCATCGCGGGATTTGCCCAAGCAGGTGGCAGTGACGAAATCAAAGTGGCAACCGTGGGTTGCGGCGGACGCGGACGTGGTGCCACGGCCCAGACCCTGAATGTTCCCGGGACCAAGTTGGTTGCGGTGGCCGATGCCTTCCGCGATCGTGCGGAGGAGGCGGTGAGTTCATTCCGCCAACAATACGCCGATAAAGTCGACATTCCCGCCGATCGGATTTTCGACGGTTTTGACGGATTCCGGGGTGCCATTGATGCGGCTGACGTGGTGATTTTGACCACCACGCCGGGATTCCGCCCCCAGCACTTCGAGTATGCGGTGCAGCAAGGAAAGCACGTTTTCATGGAGAAGCCGGTTGCAACCGATGCTCCGGGGATTCGAAAGGTTCTTGAAGCTGCCAAGAAAGCTGACGAGAAGGGCCTGAAGGTTGTTTGCGGTCTTCAGCGTCATTATCAGCCGAGCTACATTGAAACTCTGGCCAAGCTCAAGGAAGGGATTGTAGGAGACATCAACTATGGCCAGGTTTATTGGAACAGTGGTGGTGTTTGGGTTCGTCCGCGTGCCGAGGGCATGACCGAGATGGAATACCAGATGCGCAATTGGTATTACTTTAACTGGCTTTGCGGTGATCACATCGTCGAGCAGCACGTTCATAACATTGACGTGATGAACTGGTTCAAAGGGGGGCCGCCGGTGAAAGCCCAGGGTATGGGAGGCCGCCAGGTGCGGGTCGGCGAGGAGTATGGTGAAATTTTTGATCACCACTACGTCGAGTTCACCTACGAGGATGGAACGGTCTTGAATTCCCAGTGCCGACACCAAAAAGGCGCTTTGAACCGGGTGACCGAGATCATCGGCTGTCAGGGGGGTAAGGCTTATCCGGGCCGCATTGTTGATGCGGCGGGCAAGACTGTTTGGCGTCATCGTTCCAAGGACAAGACTTCGCCATACCAGATTGAGCACAATGAGCTCTATCGCCACATTCGCGAAAATAAGCCAATCAACAATGCTTATTACACGGCCGCCTCAACCATGACGGCTATTCTTGGTCGTATGGCGACCTACTCGGGGCAGGAAATCAAGTATGACGACGCACTTGCGAAGGGTCTCTCGATTATGCCGGAATCCTTTGCCTGGGATGCTGATCCCGGGCCGAAGCCGGGTAAGGACGGACTTTACCCTTGTGCCATTCCCGGCAAAACCAAGGTGATGTCCTAGTCCCTGCCAGGGGTTAAAACTTAAAAAATGTGGGCGACCGTGAGGCCGTCCGCATTTTTTTTGTTCTGAAGTGAAGCGGCGAACTTTGGAAGAAGGTGCGGTAGGCGAGCCAATGGGTTGTGCCGGTGACTTCTCCATCCTTGGTGCCTCAAGTCGTCATACTGGATGCCGGTCATGATCCAAGCGCTGTGATCGCAGGGAAGGTAGTTGAGGCCAAAGATGGAAGTGATGGTGTTCATCACCTCGTCCTCCGCCAACGTCAACAGAGGGATCATCGTGATTGCGGCGAGGGTAACGACGGGAAGTGCGAGTGCCTTCGGCCTCGCTGGAACCAGCAAACCGGTATTGGAAGCCAAGTTGAAGGCGGTCCGGGATGATGGAGTGATAGGGAGTGACGACGAAAGCCCAGTGGCCTGACCCCACAGATTGGACAGGTCTAAACTGTAGATTCGATGAGGTGGGTTCTGTGGTTTTGGTTTAGGGGAGTTTCTTCTCTGCTGCAAGTCGGAGTGGAGGGCGTAGCCCGTAACGGAGG
>JAUIGV010000080.1 GCA_030432565.1 Verrucomicrobiia bacterium
CGATATGGAGAGCGAGAATCGGACCACTGGATCGAACCATGAATCATTGGTTCTCGAAGTGCCTCGAGATGAGGAAGTCACACACGAACTTGCTCCAGCTCAAATTAAGTCGTTTTTCAACAGGCTGCTAAATACACCAGCTTATTATTAAGTAGGTGTTACTCAATAGGTGATAAGATGGCCTTACCCCGTAGATTGGACAGCTCTAAACTGTAGATTCAATGAGGTCCGGTTTCTGGGGTTGGTTTGGGTTGTTTCTTTATCTGCTGCAAGCTGGAGTGGAGGGCGTAGCCCGCAGCGGAAGCTTGCAGCAGGCCGCGAACTCATCCGGGGTCCGGTAGTCCAGCGAGCTGTGAATACGCTCAGAGTTGTATTCGCCTCGCCAGTCTTCCAGGCGCACTTCGGCCTCAGCAAGTGAGTAAAAGATCTCGCGATTCAGGAATTCGTCCCGGAGTTTATGATGAAAGCTCTCGATGTAGCACTGCTCCCAAGGTGATCCGGGCTTGATTTAGTGGGTCTTGATCTTTCGCTTCCTCAGCCAGTCCTGAATCTCGTAGGCGATGAACTCGGGACCGTTGTCACCCCGGATATATTTCGGGGCTCCATGCTCTTCGATGAGTTCCTCAAGAACCTCGATGACGTTTCGGGCTCGATAGCTGCGACGTTGTCTCATACTTTGACACTGGGCGGGTATATTCATCAATCACACTCAGGATCCGATAGCTGCCTCCCCACTCGGTTTGATCAAAGACGAAATCCCAACTCCAGACTTCGTTGGGTTCGGTAGCGGTGAGTCGGAGGGCTTCATTGGCATGCACTCTTTGCATCCTTCGTTGCTTCTTCCGAACCTGAAGACCATGGCGACGACGTAGAGCCTAAACCCGCTTCTCATTGACGACATGCCCAGCTCGTCTCAAAAGGGCCGTAATCCGGCGGTATCCGTAGCGTGGATTTTTACGACTCAGTTCGACGGCCTCCCGCTCGAGTTCCAAACTCTCGTAACTCCGCTGACTGGTGGAGTAATACGTCGATGGGCTGAGGTTCAATGCCCGGCAAATCTCGCTAGCTTTGGCCATTCCTCGTTCCACCAAAGCGCGCACAACCTTTCTTTTTGACGCCACGCTCACCACTTTTTTGAGTTCACTTCCTTGAGAATGGCGATCTGCATCGCTTGATCAGCGATAATGCGTTTCATTCGGGCGTTCTCATCTTCGAGAGCCTTCAGTTTGCGGGCTTCGTTGACGTCCATTTCCCCATACTTCCGCTTCCAGAGCGAAATTGTCTGGCTACTAATGTTGTGTCCCGCACAGATTTCTTTGCGGCTTCTTCCGCCTCGGAGTTCCTCCAGAATGCGGACCTTCTGTTCTTCGCTAAAGCGACTTCTTTTCATTTCTCGATTTGGTTTTACCACCAAATCTACAGTTTTAACCCTTCCAATTTTCCGGGCTCAGGCCAACACGCTCTAAATCAAAGAAGCCTCGCTGAATTACAGCTGCACGGATGCTTCCGCTCAAAAAACAGTCAATGCTGTGAAACGAGAATTCCTCTCAACGAGGTAAGTAAGTTGTCACACAACAAACAAACTCATTGATTTTGGTGACTGTATAAGAAAGATAAACGATCCTAGTTACGTTTGTTTAGCTCCCTAAGCATGCAAAATCTAACAATCAGCTACGCCGTCGCCTTTCTTGGGACGGCTTTTTTTGTTTCGGTGGTGCTGACTCGATTTTTTATCACCGTGGGACCGCGCTTGGGCTTGATGGACCAGCCTGGTGAACGGCGGGTTCACACCACTCCTGTCCCTCGTGCCGGAGGGCTTGCGATTTGGGTGACTTTTATCGCCCTCCTTTGGGGGACCGATGCCTTCTTTCCGGAGATTTTCGTGGGTCACCACAGGACCACAAATAATGCTTGGACCATCTCGAGCGCACTTCTGCTCTTGGTGGGTTTTGTCGATGACCGAAATGGACTAAAGCCTCTCGTGAAATTGGCAGGACAGGCTCTGGCCGCCGGCATTTTCTGTGTAATCCGTTATCCTGATGGATTCGTGCTCCTGAGCATGCCTTTACCTTTTTGGGTCGCGCTTCCGATCTTCGTCGCTTGGTCTGTCCTCATCATCAATGCCTTCAATTTGATCGACGGTCTGGATGGCTTGTGTGCGGGCTTGGTTTTGGTGAGTCTCTCGATGATCCTCGTCCTCGCTCTGAGTGTTGGAAATTGGAGGGATTCCGTCTTTGTGATTTTGATGATTGGAGCGGTCGGGGGATTTTTGGTTTTCAATTTTAATCCAGCGCGGATCTTTTTAGGGGATGCCGGGTCGATGATGTTGGGGTTTTTCATCGCGTCCATGGCGAATGGCGTCGCGGGTGAGCGGGCCCTGATCGGCTCATTGATGCTACCCATCGCAGTTGCCGGGGTTCCCTTGTTGGATGTTCTTTTAGCAATTTGGCGTCGTGGGTCTCGCAAGCAGATCAAGAAAAGCCGAGGCGAGGCCTCCAGTGGAGGAATCTTCTCGGCCGATAAAGACCACATGCATCACCGTCTCCTTGAAATGGGGCTAACACAGCGGAAGGTCGCTATGATCCTTCAGGGTTTGGCGGTGTTCGTCGCGGCTCTTTGTCTTTTTCCCATGCTCATGGGAGGGCGGGCGGTCGTGATTTCCTTACTAGGATTTCTAATTGTCGGTCTTTTTGGGATCAGACACTTTGCCAGGATCGAGCTGGTGGAAGCCGGAAACTTAATGCAGGTCAAGATGAGGCGTCGGACCTTGGGCTTGTCCCACCGGGGGATCCAGTTTCTTTGGGATATCTGCGCCCTTTCGTTCGCTTGCCTTCTTGCCATGGTGATCGAGACCAATTTTGGGCGTCGTTTGGAAGGCCAACATGTTTGGTCTGTTAATTATGGCCTGATCTTTCTTGTCTACGGAATCATTCTCTTAAGGGTAGCCGACGTTTATCGACGGGTCTGGAGTCGGCCCTCCTTCCAGGACTTTTTTATCGTGGGAGTGGTGGTGTCGATGTTGGGGCCATTAACTTCCTTGATGTGGTCTCTGAACAAGCAGGACGTGACCTGGGCTGATTATCGGGCCGGTCTGCTAGCGAGCCAGATTGCACTTTGGTTGATCTTGGCCCCGCGGGCACTTCCAGTCTTATTGGCTGATTTTGGTTTTTGCGTAACCCGGCGCCGCTCTCGGAAGGATGAGACCTCAAAGAAAAGAG
>JAUIGV010000017.1 GCA_030432565.1 Verrucomicrobiia bacterium
GTGCTGAGGCGTTGGCTGATCCACTTTGGCTTGTCATCAAGCCGGAAGGCCGTTTCCGGATAAGGCACACGCACGTGGTCGAAACTCTTTTCGTATTTTTTCTCCGGGAAGTAGAAACTGTGGGGAGCCTTGTGGCCCAGCATGAGCAGGAATGGTTTTTCTCCGTCCTCCTGGGCCTTCATCCAATCAAGCGCCATGTCGGTGACCACAGTGGTGTAGTAACCGGGCACAACCTTCCTCTCGCCATCGTTCGTTCGAAACTCGGTGTCGAAGTATTTCCCCTGACCGCGGTGGGTGACGAAGTGATCGAACCCCGGGCGCTTGCTGTCATCGTCCTCGCCCATGTGCCACTTCCCGATATAGGCGGTGGTGTATCCACGACTCTGAAGCTGACGTGGAAAGGTGGGCAGATCCTTCGGGTAGTCGGTGAAATTATTCACGACTCCGTGGGAATGGGCATAGAGCCCGCCCAGAATGGAAGCGCGGCTGGGCGAGCAAAGCGAGGTGGTGCAAAAGTGGTTTTTGAAAAGAATCCCCTCCTTGGCGAGCCGGTCGATGTGAGGAGTCTTGAGGTGAGGATGCCCCATGCAACCAAGCGCATCGGCACGTTGGTCATCAGTAAGAATGAAGACCACATTGGGGCGTTTGGCAGCGAGGCCCAAGGTCGTCAAAGCCAGGGAGGCAAAAAGGATGGATAATTTCTTCATAGAAGGGAGGGTTTACTTTTTCTGCTCACGAAGTTCCGAGAATACCTCTCCGCTTGGGCCAGCGGGAAGGGATTTTTTCCAGTCCTCGATCAGGCCCGACAAGCGGGCCACTTCTACTTTATGAGCATCCTTGAGATCGGTTTTCTCGTAGGGATCGGCGACGATGTTGTAGAGTTCTTGCTTCGAGTCGTCGGAGTTGGTGACAAACTTCCATTTGTCGTGGACAACGGCGAAGGAGGCCCAGTGGGTTGTGCTTCTCTTGTTTGAGCCTGACTTCCAGAAGAGGGGCTTGGATCGAAGACCACCATCCTTCGAGCCCTGCATCACTTCCAACTGGTTCACTCCGTCGGGTTGATAACCTTCAGGCAAGGTCACTCCGGCTACCGCACAGAAGGTAGGAAGAAGATCCACCGCTGAGATCATGGAACGTTTGTCGACTTTTCCGGCGGCAATTTGGCCGGGCCAACGAACAATGAAGGGGACGTTAATTCCTCCTTCGAAGAGTGAGGCCTTGTATCCCTTCCGGCCCGCCGTGATTCCTTTGGCGGCATTGATCCCCCAACCCGCTCCGGTCGCGGTGTCGTAGCTGAGTTTGAGTTCGCCAGCCTTGCTCGCGCGAGCCGGTCCGTTGTCGGAGCTAAAGATCACGAGAGTATTGTCCGCAATATCCAAGCGGTCGAGAGTCTCGAGAACTTCGCCAATGCGGTCATCGGCATGAGAGAGAACGGAAGCATAAATCTGGTCGGGACGGCTCTCCATTTCGCGAAATCGCCACTCGTATTTTGGCACGGTATGGAAGGGCGTGTGCGGTTCGTGAATCCAGAGGTTCACGAAGAAGGGCGTTCCAGCCGCAACAGATTTCTCAATGAAGTCAGTGGCATGCATGGCATCTTCGTGAACCGGCATTTGCTCTCCGGAGCAGTTGAAAGCGCCGTATTCGTCATATCCGTATTCAGCCGGGGTGGGTGAGTCTGGAATCATGTTATTGGCGAGGTGCCACTTGCCGAAATGGGCAGTCGCATAGCCCGCCTTTTGAAGCATCCGTGGAAGCATCGGAGCCTTGGTATCGAGCCAATCCGGCATACCCCGCTTGGCTTTGCTGGGGACCCATGCGAAGTGACCGTCGATGTTGTAGCGGGCGGGAAAGTGCCCCGTCAGGACCGCGGTGCGACTCGGCGAACAAACCCCGCTGGCGACGGTAAAGCGGTGGAAGTCGGTGCCCTCCTTGGCAAGTCGATCAATATTGGGTGTCCTAACGTAAGGATGTCCATGGCATCCGAGGTCACCCCAGCCCCAGTCGTCGGCAAAGATGAAAAGAATATTGGGACGCTCGCTTCCACGAATGAAACCGATACCGAAGATGAGAACGAGTAACGAAAGAAATAGTTTCACGATATGAGCTGTTTGAAAGAGTAGCTTCACGCATCGTCGAACACTTGCCAATCGAAATGCTCATCTCCCGTAAAACAGCTTTACCGAACCAGACCAAGCCTATTCCTCCCACCAATGATTGACCGCTCCCACGGACCTGCAAGGGCTGCCTTTTCAAAACTACTCTTCGCCACTGAAGACGAGCTCCTCAGGCGTGATGAAAATCAGACAGCTTTGCGATCATTCCTACAAAGAAGAACCCGTCCAACATCGGCTGAACGGGCTTCTTAAAGAGTGACACCTCAGGATTCCTCCCGCGTGTTAAAATCAGGCATTATTTGATGCTGCTACCATTCCAAATCCGATGAGGTAGACCACAAAAGCAATGGCCCAACGGATGAAGTTCGTTTTTGTTCGCTCCCAGTGCATGAATACAAAAATCAGCATTACGAAAGGCACAAACAACGATCCGAGTCCCCAAAGGATCGACTCCTTGAAGGCCTCAACCAGAATCATAATTCCGAAGACCAGAGCGGCGATTCCACCGACGCCGAGTAAGATAAGACCAATAAGATTAAGCATAATTTTTAGTGTTAGATCAGGAGCCGGAGTCCGGGCTTCACCTGGAAAAATCAACCGACGCGTTCAAGATTGTCGTTTCCTCAGAGCGAGGTCCAGAGCAAAAACCCAATACCTCCTCGAGCCTAAAATCCTCCACGAAGCGATCTTCACCTTTGCTGGATTCGACTCCGAAAAAATACCGGACATCTTGATGAATTCTCACGCGCACGGCCTCCCCGCTTAAATCGTTGCGAGTCTCCATTTTCAGCATGTCGAGATCAACCAAGTCACCCACTGTGATGCCCCCGGAAACTTCAGCATCGGAGAGGCCGATACCAAAAGTTTCCTCCACGGTCATGATGAGCTCCACTGCGTCCGAGCCCATCGCTTCTCCCCCCCCGAGAGGTCACCTAGATCGCGTCCGAGCAGCGCTGACAGAGGTCATCCTTGGCAACTGGCTCATACTTGCGGCAGCGGGGACACATTGGGTGCCCGGTGTGGGCTACGGTGGCGGCGAGGGTTTCGCCTTCGACCACCTTCAGCTCGGAGACGATGAAGAATTCGGTCGCGAAGTCGTGATCCTTGAGGAGTTCCAGGCAGGAGTGATTCGCGGGAACAGTAAGTGTCACACTCGCTTCGTTGTTCTTTTTGAACTCCTTGGCCTGGACTTTTTCCTCGATCGCGGTCTGCATGACCCCCCGGATTTCGATGAGCTTGGCGACTTGTTCCGTCGCTTCGCTTCCGGCGAATTTTGGATTCACTTCCGGGAAGGTCTGCTCGTGGATTGAACCTTCGCGCCCTGCGTGTTCCCAGGCTTCCTCACTGGTGTAGGCGAGGATGGGAGCGAGGAGTTTGACCACGGCATCGAAGATTTCCCCAATGCACCAGACGCTCGCCAGACGGCGCTCGCTGTCGGCGGAGTCGCAATAGAGACGGTCCTTGGTAATGTCGATGTAGTAAGCGCTCAGATCGCTGGCCGCAAACTTGTTTACAGTTGAGAAGACACTACGAAAGTCAAATCGCGCATATGCCTCTTTGATCTCGGCAATAACGACCTGCAGCCGCTCCATGATCCAGCGGTCAATGAGCGGGAGAATTTCCGGCTCGCTGACCTTCTCGTCGCGCATGTTGCCGAGCAGGATTTTAAACGTGTTTCTGAGCTGGCGGTAGGGCTGGCCAACCTGCGTGAAAAGATCTTCACCAAAGGGCACCTCATTTTGCCAATCTACCGAGGAAACCCAAAGACGGAGAATATCGGCACCATACTTGTTGTAAAAGTGTGCGGCATCGGTTGGCTTGCCCTTTTTCTTGGCAGCCGATTTGGAAATTTTTCCGCCATCTTTATCGACCACGAAGCCGTGAGTAAGAACCGTCTTGTAAGGGGCCTTGTCACGCACTCCAACACTTAGCATGAGCGAGCTTTGAAACCAACCACGGTGCTGGTCGGTCGCTTCGAGATAGAGATCGGCCGGGCAGCTGAGTTCGGGATGGGCATCGAGAACGGCAACGTGCGAGGAACCGGAATCGATCCAGACATCGAGAGTGTCGCGACACTTCGTGGAGCCTTCGGGCAGGCCAAAAAGCGTGGCGAGTTCGGAATCGGATTTCTCGAACCACACGTTGGTGCCTTCCTTCTCAACGAGATCGGCAACCTTCCTGGCAAGGTCGGCCGATACGATGGGCGCACCATCCCGATCAAAGAAGACGGGAAGCGGAACGCCCCAAGTACGTTGACGCGAGATACACCAGTCGGGACGAGCCTCGACAGTGCCATAGATCCGGTTGCGACCCCACTTTGGCAGCCACTCGACTTCGTCGATTTCGCTGAGCGCTTTCTCGCGGAGTTGATCGATCGAGATGAAGAACTGCTCAACTGCGCGGAAGATGATGGGCGTTTTGGAACGCCAGCAATGCGGGTAGCTGTGCTCGTAGGTTTCTTCGCCGAGGAGCGCACCTTTTTCTGTAAGAATCTCGACGATACGGGCATTGGCCTTGAAAACGTGCATTCCAACCAATTCAGGGAGACCGCACTCGTCGGTATAGAGACCATCGTCATCAACCGGGCTTAGAACCGAAAATCCATTTTGCTGGCCAATCGAATAATCATCCGCTCCGTGACCGGGCGCAATATGAACGGCGCCGGTTCCCGCATCGGTGGTGACAAATGGAGCGAGAATCACTTTGGAAGTACGGTCGAGGAATGGATGCTGTGCTTCCAGACCCTCGAGTTCCACTCCTTTGATTTCGCCCAATTCCTCCTCGAGCGTGAGGCCGGTCTTTTCCTGAAATTCACCCAGCAGATCACGCACCACGATAATCGTGTCCCCGTTCGAATATTTACCAATGGTGTAAGTAAAGCGCTCATGCACCGCGATGCCGAGGTTGGCGGGAAGAGTCCACGGGGTGGTCGTCCAGATCGCGATCGAGGTTCCGGCGGGCAGCGCATCGTGCAGGGGAAGATCGAATTTCACGAAAACCGCCGTCGACTTCTTGTCCTGATACTCGACCTCAGCTTCCGCTAACGCGGTCTTGGCACCGTAGGACCACTGGACCGGCTTCTTGGACTGATAGACACAGCCCTTTTCAATCAACGCCGCAAAGGTGCGGATGATGTTGGCTTCGTAACCGGGATCGAGAGTGAGGTAAGGATAATCCCAGTCTCCAAAAACGCCGAGGCGCTTGAAGGACTCGCGCTGGGTATCGATCCAACCACGAGCGAAGGTTTCGCAACGGCGGCGGATTTCCGCAGGCTCGACGTCGCGCGCATCTTCGTCCTGCATCACCTTGAATTCGATGGGAAGTCCGTGGCAATCCCAGCCCGGAATGTAGGGAGCTTCAAAGCCGGCCATCGACTTTGACTTCACCACGAAATCCTTAAGAACCTTGTTCAAACCGGTTCCCATGTGCACGTCTCCATTCGCAAATGGCGGACCATCGTGAAGAATGAAGCGCGGGGCGTTTTCAGCCTTCCGCTTGGCAATAATTCGCGCGTAGAGACCTTCGGAGTTCCACTTTTCGAGGCGTTCCGGCTCACGCACCGTCAAGTTTCCCTTCATGGGGAAATCTGTCTGGGGCAGAAACAGGGTGTCTTTATAGGATTTTCCTTCTGGAGTGCTCATAGCGCTAGGGGCGGGACGCTAGGCAGTTGGGGGAAAAAGGTCAAGGTCGAGACCATCGGGGAAATTTCCCGGCCGTTACAGCACCCGGATTTTATATCATAAGACGGCAAGCGGGACATCCACTCTCCGCACCGCAACATGCACGATGAGGGTGCTTGTTCCTCCTCCAAAATAGGAACCCGAGACGGGGGAAACATCCGTGTAATCACGTCCCACCGCCAACACGATATAGGTGTCATCAACCACCTTGTTGTTGGTTGGATCGAGACCAATCCAGCCATACCCCTCCACAAACACTTCCACCCATGCATGGGTCGCTTCCGATCCCCGCAGGCGGTGATCGCGGGTGGAGTCAAAAAAGTATCCGCTCACATAGCGGGCCGGAATGTTCAAAGACCTGCAAAGAGCAACCATCGCGTGCGCAAAGTCCTGACAGACCCCGACCTTTCGCTTGATGACCTCGTTGGCATGGGTGGTTACCGCGGTCGCGCCCGGCTTGTAGTCATACTCCTTAAAAATATGCTCCATGATGGCGTAGCAGGTCTGAAAAACGTCGGAAGATTCTGACATCATATCAACCGCTTCGCGCCAAATCCCGGGATTCACATCGATATACGGACTGCTTTGAAGGAAAGGATGACAATCCTCTCTTCCCGACAAGACCTTCAAGCCAGACATCTCCACCCCGTAAGGGTAATCTTCAACACGCAAACCCGGAGCGGTGTGGATCCGAATTCTCGCCTCAACCACGAAACGATCGTGTGATTCAGGCAACTCAATGTGGTGGGAGCGGTTCCCGTACAGATCGAGGTAGGGCTTTGGACGGGCCGCTGGAATCACCGAAACGATGGAACTCGAGCACTTCTGGCTTTTCGAGTCGCGAGGGGTCAACTTCACCTCATTCACGCTGTCCTTCGCTGGTGCGGAATAGCGATACTCCGTCCGATGATAAACCTTCAGCTCCATGAAGTGATTCTTACTTCGTTTTTTGCTGCTGCTGTTGCTGCAAACGACCGCTTTGCAATCCCTCGGTCCGGATCGCCCGGCGAATCTCGGATGGAAGGAGAACGTATTGCTCGAAGATACTTTGCCCGATTTCGTTCAATTGCTCTTGCACAGCATCGATCTCCTCATGCAGGCCATTTTCCAGCAACTGGTCAATCGGAGTAAAGTTCACACGCGCCAAAGCCCGGCCGGCAAGTCTCTCCGCCTCGTTCGAGAAATCACCGGGACGCGTTCCGGAAATCTTGAGCAAGGCAGTGTCGATGCGGGAAAAGCTGAAACGAATCGATCTCGGAAAATCCGGTGAGAAGAAGAGAAATGCCGCAACATTGCGAAGCGAGACATCGTTGCGGTATTGCGCCCGATACGCGGTGAATGCACTGCATGATCTCAGCACCGCCAGCAGCTCCGCCGAGCTTGGGGCATCTTCAGAAAATGTCAGTGTATCGAGCATGCGGCTCGTCTTGTCAGCCCGCTCCACATACCGACCAAGTCGCGAAAATTGCCACCCCTCGTCATGACGAATCGTCGACTGGCTCAGCCCCTGAAAGATGATCGAAAAGCGAATAATTTGCCGGAACAACGACTCGGGATTATTACGATACCGATCGTGTGCTTTCTCCGACGAAAGGAACAAGTGAATGGCATTTAACTCCAACCACATCTCCTCGGAAAGCTGATCCCGAACCGCCCTCGCATTCTCGCGGGCCGAAGCAATGCAGGCCGCGATCGAAGTCGGATTCAGAGGACTCAAAGCAATGTAGTAAGCCGGATCAGCTTCCAGGGCCTTCTCCTGCTCTTCCTTCAATTCATCACCCACCAGTGTGGCATAAATGACCGCCCTCCAAACATCGCTTTGCTTCCTTCGGTTAAAGGACTCCAACGCCTCTTGGCGCGAAACTTCCACCATGCGCGCCAGATTCTCCGCGCGCTCCACATACCGGCCAAGCCAATACAAACTGTCTGCAACTCTTGATAGCATCTTCGTATTTTCGTTTAAATGATTAGAGCACCCAGGTGTCCTTCGACCCTCCGCCTTGCGAGGAATTCACAACCAATGATCCCTTGTTCAAAGCCACTCTCGTAAGTCCGCCGGGAATAATTTCAATATCCTCGCCATACAAAACATAGGGTCGCAAATCAACGTGCCGCCCTTCGATTCCCTCACCGCAAACCGTCGGATGTCGCGAAAGCGAAACCACAGGTTGGGCCACGAAATCCCTTGGATTCGCTTTGATCTTTGCCGCGAATTCCTCCCGCTCCTTCTTGCTCGAAGTCGGACCCATCAACATCCCGTATCCACCGGATTCGTTCGCAGATTTCACCACGAGCTCCTTCAGATTCCCGAGAATATGCTGACGGTCTTTTTCGCGCCAAGCCAGATAGGTCGGCACGTTCTCCAGGATCGGATCCTGGTCGAGGTAGTACTTGATCATGTCCGGCACGTAAGCGTAGGTCACCTTGTCATCGGCCACTCCGGTTCCAACCGCATTGGCGAGCACCACGTTTCCTTTCAAATACGCATCCATGATCCCTGGAACTCCAAGAAGCGAATCCTTACGGAAAGCCAGCGGATCGATAAAGTCATCATCGATTCGACGGTAAATGACATCCACCTGCACCAACCCGCTTGTCGTGCGCATGTAGACGTAACCATCGCTCGCGATAAGATCCCGGCCCTCAACGATTTCAATCCCCATCGCCCTGGCAAGGAAGGAATGCTCAAAATAAGCACTATTGTAGATTCCCGGTGTCAGCAGAACCGCGACCGGAACACCCGTCTGCCGGGGCGAGAGATGCTCCAGAGTCTTGCGAAGCAACGAAGGATAATTAGCAACCGGACGCACGCCCAGTGATTGATAAAGCTTCGGGAAAGCACGCTTCATGGCCTCACGATTCTCCAGCACATAGGAGGCTCCCGACGGGCAACGTCCATTATCCTCCAGCACGAGATACTTCCCCTGGTCATCTCGAATCAAGTCACTTCCGCAAATGTGCATGTAGATATCCCGGGGCACCTCGAAACCCTCCATCAAGGGAGAGTAATGCGCTGCCGTCTTCACCACATCCTCCGGAATCACCCCGTCCTTGATGATTTTGGCATCGTGATAAATGTCATTCAAAAAAAGATTCAGCGCGATAATTCGCTGCGTCAGCCCGTCTTCGATGACCTGCCACTCGTCGGCCGGAATCACACGGGGAATCAAATCAAAGGGGAAAATGCGTTCCGTCCCCTGATTGTTTTCGCCGTAAACCGTAAAAGTTACCCCCTGCTCAAGAAATGCGGATTCGGTTTGAGCCCTTTTTTCAAGGAATTTTTCGCGCGTGAACCCGCCGATCACTTCCTCGACCTGCCGATAGTGCGGGAAGGCTGGACCACCTTCCTTTGGGAACATTTCATCAAAAAAGCCGTCGGTCTGGTAATCTTGGAACATTGTATTGCTAACAGACTACAAAGCTCACGGATCAGGTCACCTCTCATTATTCATTAATTATTTTCATGGAGAACTTGCATGAAAGTGTGATTACCATGGCCCTCATGGGAATTCGAGTCGCACTCAATCATCGCACTGCTTACAAATACGACCGTCGCGTTACGATGTCTCCGCACATCATCCGTCTCCGCCCTGCTGTTCACTCGCGCACGCCTATCGAGTCCTACTCGCTCAAAATCACCCCGGAGCCTCACTTCCTCAACTGGCAGCAGGACGCTTTCGGCAACTTTCTTGCCCGCGTCGCCTTTCCGGATAAAACCGATGAATTTTCGTTTGAAGTCGATCTCATCGCCAGTCTCGATATTTACAACCCCTTCGATTTCTTCGTCGACGACGAAGCCGAGCATTACCCCATCGACTACACCGAGTCCCAGCGCGAGGAACTCCTTCCCTACTTCAAAACCCGTGACGACGGCCCTCTCCTCAAGGAATTCCTGGATACCATCGACCGGGATCAAAAAAAGATCGTCGATTTCCTCGTCTATATTAACCGGCTCATCGAAGCCCACATCGACTACAGCGTCCGCATGGAGCCAGGCGTGCAAACTTGCGAGGAAACCCTCGAAAAGAAGGTCGGTTCCTGCCGCGACTCCGCCTACCTCCTCGTCCAGGTCTGCCGGCACCTCGGCCTCGCCGCCCGTTTCGTCTCCGGCTACCTCGTCCAACTTACCGCCGACCAGGAATCCCTCGATGGACCTTCGGGAACGACCGAAGATTTTACCGACCTTCACGCCTGGGTTGAAGTCTATATCCCCGGAGCCGGCTGGGTCGGACTCGATCCCACCTCGGGACTCCTCGCCGGCGAAGGCCACATTCCGCTGGCCTGCACTCCCGAACCCGCCAGCGCGGCCCCGGTCGTCGGTGGCCTTGAGGACTGCGAGGTCGAAGATTTTCAATTCTCGAACACCGTCCGCCGACTCCGCGAAGATCCCCGCGTCACCAAACCCTACACTGCCGAGGAATGGGAAGCAATCGACGCCCTGGGCGGCCAGGTCGACACCGACCTGCAAAAATACGACGTTCGCCTGACAATGGGTGGAGAGCCCACCTTCATTTCCATCGACAACATGGACGGCGACGAGTGGAACACCACCGCCGACAGCCCGCAAAAAAGAAAACTCTCGCGCAACCTTCTGAATCGCCTTCAGCGAACCTACGCGCCCCAGGGTCTCCGTTACTACGGCGAAGGAAAATGGTATCCCGGCGAACCACTTCCCCGCTGGTCCTATGATCTCATTTGGCGCAAGGACGGAAAGCCAATTTGGCACGACCAAAAATGGCTCGGCGAACCCACTGGAAAAGGTTCGGTCACCCCGAAACTGGCCAAGAAATTCGCCCGCACCCTCGCCCGCGCTCTCGCGGTCGATGACGAATGCGTCCGCACCGCCTACGAGGACAAATACTACTATCTCTGGTATGAAGGCCAGCTCCCCAAACACATCGACACCTCCAAGGCCAACCTCAAGGATCCACTCGAGCGACAATACCTCGCCAACATCCTCTCAAAGGGCATGGACGAACCCATCGGCTACGTCCTCCCTCTCAAATGGAATTATGCCAAGGATAGCTGGACCACCGTCCGCTGGGAATTCCGCCGCGATGAACTCTACCTTACTCCCGGCGGCTCCGCCCTTGGCCTCCGCCTCCCCCTTTCATCTCTCAAAGACGATACCGGAGAAGAACCCGAAGAAGTGATCCTTCCCCGTTCTCCGCTGGAACCCGCCCCGCCCCTTCCCGATTTCCCTCAAAAGAAGTACGAAACACCACAGACCAAGGAACGCCTCCGCGTTGCCCCTTCCAAGGTCATCACGGCTGTAAGTGTTGAAATTCGCGACGGCGAACTCTACGTGTTCTTCCCGCCACTCGATGATGCCGCGCATTACCTCGCGCTCGTCAACGCCGTCGAAACCACCGCCGCTCACCTGGAAACCCCCGTCATTATCGAAGGCTACGAGGCTCCTTATGACATTCGCCTTGAGCGGATCAAGGTCACTCCGGACCCAGGTGTGATCGAGGTGAACGTCCACCCCACCCAAACCTGGCCACAACTTAAATCACTGATCACCGGGCTCTACGAAGACGCCCGCCAGACCCGCCTTGGCACCGAAAAATTTATGGTCGATGGACGCCACACTGGAACGGGAGGTGGCAACCACGTCACCATGGGAGGTATCACTCCTGCTGACTCTCCCTTCCTTCGACGCCCCGGACTGCTCCGTAGCTTCATCACCTTCTGGCAGCACCACCCCGGCCTTTCCTACCTCTTCTCGGGCACCTTCATCGGGCCGACCAGCCAGGCTCCACGAGTCGACGAAGGTCGCTCCGACCGACTCTACGAACTGGAAATCGCCTTCCAGCAACTTCCCGAATCCTCCGACCTCCCGTGGATCGTCGACCGGGTCCTGCGAAACCTCCTCACCGATCTCACCGGCAACACCCACCGCGCCGAGTTCTGTATTGATAAACTCTACTCGCCCGACTCCGCCACCGGTCGACTCGGCATCGTCGAACTCCGCGCCTTTGAAATGCCACCGCACGCCCAGATGAGCCTCGTGCAAATGCTCCTTATGCGAACCTTTGTGGCCATGTTCTGGAACACCCCTTACACCGGACGCCTGGTCCGTTGGGACACGGAGCTCCACGACCGATTCCTGCTGCCACACTACGTTCGCGAGGACCTCAAGGACGTTGTCGAAACCCTCCAAGACCAAGGCTATCCCTTCCAACTCGATTGGCTCGATGCCTTCTTTGAATTCCGATTCCCGGTCTTCGGTCGCGTCCAATACGGAACCATCGGCGTCGAACTTCGCATGGCCCTGGAGCCGTGGAATGTTCTCGGCGAGGAATCCTCCTCCACTGGTACCGCCCGCTATGTCGACTCGTCCATCGAGCGGCTTCAAGTCACCGTCACCGGCCTCACCGAAGGACGCCACATTCTCACCTGCAACGGTCGCCGCATCCCGCTTCGCCCCACGGGTAGAACCGGAGAGTTCGTGGCTGGAATCCGTTACAAAGCCTGGGACCCTTGGTCCGCCATGCACCCCACCATCGGGATTCAAGCGCCCCTCACCTTTGATGTCATCGACACCTGGAACAAGAAATCCCTCGGCGGTTGCGTCTACCACGTCAGCCACCCCGGCGGCCTCAGCTACGACACCCTTCCGATCAACTCCAATGAAGCCGAAGCACGCCGCGCCAGCCGCTTCAGCCAACAAGGACACACTCCGGGCGAGATCAATCCCCAGGGACCGTCGCAACCCCTCGTCAACGGCGGCGGTGGCAACATTCTGCGAACCATGGAAGGCCGTGCTCCAGGGCAGGACATTCCCAAATCAATCCCGAAAGAGGAACCAACGCTCGACTTCCCGCTCACCCTCGACCTTCGCGAAAATCTCTAGTTCCTCATTTCCCATGGTGATCGGCATCACCCGAGGATCAGGGCATTCCCGGCGTTCTGCAGGTCGGCCCGCGTCAACGGTTGGAAATCATCGTCGAGGCTGGTGCAGCTGACCGAGAGTTCCGTGCCCTGGATATCTCCAAAAAGGCTGGCCACCGCGGCATCCGAGGCATCACGGCCGGATGAGATCCGCACCATTCCATTCAGAGGAGCCAGATTGGTGGCGTCGAAAATGTACCACTCACCTCCGATATTCACCTCGAAACAGGCGTGAAAATCCGGTGGGCTGAGCTGATAGGCGTATACCGTGGTGTAGCGCGCCGGAATGGTGAGAGCACGACAGAGGGCGATTCCGAGGTGAGCAAAGTCCCTGCAAACACCCTCGCGTTGCTCCAGAGTATCCACGGCCGAACTCTGTTCGCCCGTGGAGCCTGAAACATAGCTGATATTTTGCGAAATCCATTCCACTACCGAGAGCACCCATTCGTATGTTGAATTCGGTGGTGGAAAGAGCTCGGCGGCCTTTTCGCGCAAGATATCCGACTGACAATAACGGCTTGGGAAGAGGTAGGGAATGATCTCGGGAGCAAGTTGACCGGGACCGATCCGGGAAAGGTTCGCCTGGGGAATCACGAGCGGTGACGTTTCGGCGACTGCCGAGTAGTCGAGCGCCAATTCACCCGGCTCACTCAGGGTCAATCGGGCAAAACGATTTTGACCAAGCCCAACCGCCATCTCGTCGAACGACTCCACCGACTTGCTCGTCACGAAACTTTCTTGCGTAATTTCCTGCCCTCCGGTGCGCATACAATGGAGAGACGTGATAATTGTGGCCGGGGCGTTGACCTGATAGGCGAGATGTCCCGAGACTGCGAATTTCATGTCCTGACAAGGTGCCCCGTCGCACGCCAAATTCCCAGCATTGAAATATGACCGGCCATTGACCTTGGTGAGAACCTAGAGTTCCTCACGTCTCGAGGTGATCTCGACAACCATGCCCTTCGCATGGTTCCCGTGCCCTTTAAACATTCCAGTAATCGGCATAACGCCGCGCGGGTGATAGCACACTCCCACCGCAATGTGACCGATATCAACTTGCCCGCCAATCGACGGATCGAACCCGGTCCAGCCACGGTCAGGCAGATAAATCTCGGTCCAGGCGTGAGTAGCCCCATCTCCGACCCTTGAGACCTCGCTGTCGAGGTAGCCGCTCACAAACCGGGCCGCAAACCCGATCGACCGCGCGGCTTCCATCATCAGGACCGCCGTGTCGCGACAAGATCCGGTCCGGAGCCGCAGGGTTTCTTTTGGAGTCTGCACTCCTGGAATTTCCCGCCGCTGATATCCAATCTGTTCACGGATCGCGGAAGCCATTCGGTCAAAAAGAGGTCCCTTCTCGCCGGGCATCCCCATGATGTGTTGATCCATCACCCACTTCCGCACCAGCTCGAGCTGCCTTGGGTAGACCGTATTTCGATAAAGGTAGGTCGCGCCCTGCTCAATGCCGGAATAAAAGGAAGGCACCTGAACCAGGATTCCCTCCGGTCCGTGAATCCCCTCGGGCGGGGTACTCCGCCAAACTGAAAACCGGCTTGTGATTTCAAGCTCCGCCGCCATCTCGAGGAACTCCACCGTGGCCACCATGTTGCCGAAAATATCTTCCGCCCAGGTGATCCGATGCTCGGGCGCAATTGTGAGTTCAATTGTCGAAAGTCGCTGGTGGTAGCTTTCCCGCGGGCGCATCACGAGGCGGTGCTCCCCAAAGGAAACAGGCCCGGTGTAGGAATACCGCGTGGTGTGGGAAAAATGCACCATTGTTCCGGGGGTCTGGGCGGTCGGCAGAAGTTGCGGCGTTATCACTGGCCAAGACTATCGACCCCGGACCACTCCTGTAAACACCTTCATTTCGACAAAACAAAAACGCAGGCCCAAAGACCTGCGCTCCAGTCTGATTTTCAGCGAGAATGATCCACCCCCCATGCAAAACGCTAGTCTCCCAGGCAATAGAGATAGCCATTCTTGGAACCAGCATAGACCCGCCCGTTCCAAACCACCGGAGTTGCATCGAACATCGGTCCGCCCAGGCGATCCAAACGGACCATCTTTCCGGCAGGGGTCACCTGATAAAGATCCATCCCGTTGTCGTAGCCCACGACAATTTTATCCCCGACGAAGAGCGGCGTGGAGATCGATCCTTGCGGCAACTTCACCCGGTCCAGCACGAGCGGCGCGGGGTATTGCTTCTTCCTTCGCGGCCCCCAGTTCATCACTCCCGGTTGGAGCTTCTTATGATTCACGAGAGTGAGATTGCCATCAACCCCCACAAAACAAGCGAGATCCCTGGAGACCGTGGAGCTGTACCGGTGATTCACCGCAGGACTGCCAACGAGGCCGCCATTCCACGTATACCACTTGCGATCCGGGAGCGGATGGAACCATTTTACTTTTCCGCCTATGGAGAACTTCACAACGCCTCCCTGCCCCGGGATAAACTGCTTCTCGATTCCAAGCAGGAGGTGTTTGTCGTTGGTCAGCGGCATGGTGCCGTTGAGATCACCTCCAATTTCCAGCTTGGTGCTGGTCCCACCGAAAAAACCCATTCCGCATCCGTAAACCCGACCCACTCCGGCAGCCACAAAAGCGGTGCTTCCGACCATGGTGGGCGATGATTCACAACACAACTCACTTCGATATAGCCCGAGATCCGAGTTCTTAAAAAGCTGGGTTTGCCTGCTGATGTCCGGAGTTGGCAATACCGCACTTTTTTTGGCTTTGCGGACATCCGGAGAAAACACCGTAAAATATCCGTTCTCAAGCGGGATGGCAGCCTTGCTCCCGACGATCACGGCAGAGGCATCGCAGTCCCGGCTATTGGATGCGGTCGCGCGCGAGTTGTGCGCCCAGAGTTTTTGCCCGGTCGTGTAGGAAATTCCGTGAAGACTGTAGGCGGTTCCCGTTCTCCAGTGCTGCCCAAACCCGCTGCGACTTCCAACGATCAGGGTGTATCGGGTCGCGGCCGGACCACCAACGTCAATAAAAGTAGGCGTCCCCTTGATGACATCGCCCACGCTCGTCGACCAAATCACCTTGCCGTCGCGCGCCCTAATTTTTTTCACATGATGGCTGAGTGTTCCCTGGATGAGATAGAGTTCATTTCCTTCCTGAATCACGAGAGGCTGACCGGTCCAACCCGCACCCTTCCACGTCCGGACATCGCCGGTCCCGAACATCGTTCTCCCCGAACCGAGCGGAATCTTCCACTTGATCCTCAGTTTTGAAGGAGCCTGATTGCCGTAATAATTTCGCTGATTGTCCCCGAGATAGGTTCCAACGAGAGGTTTGATCTGGGCGGAGAGCGGGAGACACGCGAGGAGAAAAAGAAAGAGCTTCATCGGTTTCAGAATACGGATTTGATTTTTGAGAGCGGGATGGTGTCGGGATAACTCCGAAAACGACGATCAGTGAAATGCCACCATTCATTTGGAAGGGGGAAAAAACCGGCCTGGCTCATGGCCTGTTGCAGGATGTGCTTTCTCTTCATCACCTCCGGATCGGGATGCTGGTAAGCGGCCGCAGCCTGCGGCGTAAAGCTGTCGAAACCAGTGGGCATCTCGACAGGCTCGCCGGACTTCGTGACCAGCGTGACATCAACCGCGGTTCCGCAGGAATGCTGCGAGGGTTGGCTGAAAGGATTCGCGACAAAACGATCATCATGACCGGAGGCATCCCAAAGAACCAACTGCGCCGAAGGGGGACGGTAGGCATCCCACACCTTGATCCGATAACCATAAAGCTTCACCTGCTCATTGGCCTTGCGAAGTCTGACGGCGGTCTCGGGGCGCAACAAAGCCGGCATGTTTTCCGCGTAAAGCGGCTTCTTCGCGATCGCCGATCCACGGGTGTATCGCAAATCAATCGCGATGCTGCGGTCGACTTCTGCGATCCGAATCAAGCCCGCCTCTGCGAGCGTCGAATTGGAGGAGCGGGGCAAGGATGACCCAACCGGGTCACGACCATTCCAGCGGGCGCTTGTCGAACAAGCAACAAAGATGGTTGTGGCCAGGAGTCCGAGGGGCAGAATAAGTCGCACGGTGGCGAGACTAACGATTTCCGGCAATCAGGAAAAAGGGCAAAGTTCACCACCGGCCAACAGAGATGACGATCGAGCGGGGCCGACTACGCCGCATTCCGACCATTTGGCCCGGACGATGGGAGCTTCTCATCCACGACGAATTCCAAGCGGGACGGAACCGGGTCTGCAACCACCGGAATTCCGAGGAAAAAAAGGTCCTGCCGCATCCGGGCACCAGACTCCTCGCCAAAACCGCGGGAAATGAAATGGTGGAAGGAAGCCATTTCCATACATCCCAGAATCAGCAACTCCGGTTCATGCCCCATGTCACGCTCTTTGCGAAGGAGGTTTCTCACCTCAATGGGATCAAACGCCGGATGGTGCTCTTCTTCAGCCATCAGGTGAAGAAATTCAACAGGCGACGAATGCAATTCGATCCGCAGATTTACAAGGGCACGATGGTCCCAGGCAGGCGACATGGAAGATTCGGAGGGGAACTCGTTGCGCATGGTTTTGGTGGGGTTGGTCTTGGTAACCAACCGAAAAGCGCCACCCTTTCGCCGACCGCTTGTTTTCTCTGTGACCAATTTGCCACATTGTGCCACATTGGCTAACAAGAACGCCTTCTTACTCGTAAGATGCCGCAATCCTAAAAAACTCCCGCCCGATTGGCGCCGGAAGAGTCGCGGTTGCGATCTCTTCTTCAATCTCAATCTCCACCTCATCAAGCCTTACCCAGGTATCGGTGTCCAGATTGGTCGCTTTCTCCAACCGGTATGAAGCTTCGCCTTTCGCTTTCCAACGAATGACCAATTGCTGCTCAGAGGTCTCCACCGTGAGATCCCGGACGACCTCGTCAATCAAAGGCACCAGTTTCAGATCCAGATAAACAAGCCGGTGATCCGACACCGTCACCAGATTGGCCCCCTCCTGTGATCCCGTCGGCCAAAAAACCGCTCCATCTTCAATCTGGAACCCAATTTTAGACGGGAGAACATAGTCGACCCGGAGCCGAAAGGTGGCGGTATCAAATCGATTCGAGGCCGAAACGTCACCCGTTCGCCCGGGAACAAAATCACCGCTCACACGTGGATGATCCAGAAGCTGGTTGATGGCCGCATTCACACTGTCACCCCGGGTAGGGTCCGCATTTTGATCACCCGCAATCACGAAGCGCTCTCCCTCGTCCAGACCTCCGCCCAGATAGTCGGCAGAACCGGGCGTCAGGTAATCGGCCCAGAGACGGATCTCATCGTGATTCCTACGACCGTTGCGATCCTCGGGTCCATCAAAAACGGGAGGGGTCGGGTGACTCACTAGAAAATGAAAACGCGTGCCCAGAACCTCAATCGGCACATCCCAATGGCTCTTCGAAGAAACCCGGA
This sequence comes from Verrucomicrobiia bacterium, assembly GCA_030432565.1. GTDB lineage: Bacteria > Verrucomicrobiota > Verrucomicrobiia > Verrucomicrobiales > Akkermansiaceae > SW10. The sequence goes on from JAUIGV010000017.1 coordinate 18,110, forward strand.
GCACCTCCTGCTCGTCCGCTGTGTAAAATCCCGGTGGGATCAAATTGCCCGGCATATCCCTCCAAAGCACTTCCTCAAAAGTTCGGACCGCGTCTGCATCGATGGGAAATTTGGAAAAAACCGCCATCGCAAACTTCCCGGGGAACTCCCCAAAACCGAAGGCATCACCGCCGTAGCTCTGATCTCCCGACGTGTCGTCAACCACCCCGTTGTTATCCAGGTCGAAACCCGAGTGAATTCCGGTATTTGAAATCGCCACATAGCGATACGGGTAGTTTTGAGCACTTCGCCCATTCTGACTGACGTTAAAAAAACGGTCGTTCATTCGCGTCGCGCCAGTCCCATTCGCATCATAGTCGAACTCATTGAGCAAAAGAACATCCGGTTGCACAATCTGAACCACCTCGGCAACCCGCTTCGCGGAAACATTGGTTCCCGTCCTGAGCAACGCCGCCAACCGTCCCTCGCTGGTCTGGGATAATGCCACGTTGTAGGTAGCCACCCGGATCGTTCTGGCCTGAAGAAACGGAGCGAGAAGGAATACAAGAAAAAGTCGCACGGCGGCACCCTAGCTCATTTTTTGGCGAGTGACAGTTGAGAAGTGCCTCTGATTGAACCAAGCTCGCCTCATGAGCTTGATCACGCCCTCCGAGGCCGAATCCCTGATGCTTTCCCGTGTCGACCTTCTCGATACCGAAACCATTGCGCTGGAGGAATCTCTTGGCCGCGTCCTGCGCGAAGATCTTCTCGCCGACCGACCCTTCCCACCTTTCGACCGCGTCACCATGGACGGGATCGCTTTTCGATTCACCGACTTCGACGGCTCCCCTCTCACCCTCCAAGGAATCCATGCAGCCGGCAACCCCACCCCACCCGCTCTCAAGGAAAAACACTGCTGGCAGATCATGACCGGCTCCGCCATGCCGCCCGATTGCGACACCGTCATCCCCTACGAGGAAGTTTCTCTCAACGACACTCACGCCACCATCAACTGCCAGGCCGTTCCCGGAAAGTTAATCCACCGCAAGGGATCGGATGCCTCAACCGGGGACCTCGTGATTCAATCCGGAACACGAATCAATCCAGGTCACCTCGGCATGATGGCCTCCATCGGAGCCGCCCGGATCAAAACCACCCGCCCGCCTCGCGTCAAAATTCTCACCACGGGCGACGAACTCATCCCCGTCGGTGAATCACCGCTTCCCCACCAACTTCGCCAATCGAATGGCATCACACTTCTCAGTGCCATCCAAAATTGGGGCCCGGTCGCTGCCAGTTGGTCCCACCTTCCGGATGATCTGGAAACAACGACCGAAGGCATCGCCAAAGCCCTCGAATCGTCAGATCTCGTCATCCTCTCCGGAGGCATTTCCAAAGGACGAAAAGACTACGTCCGGCCCGCGCTCGAATCGCTCCGAGGCGAGCCCATCTTCCACGGCGTCGCCCAGCGCCCAGGCAAACCTCTCGCATTCTGGAAGGGCATCGTCGCCCTTCCCGGCAATCCCAACTCCACCCTCACCACCTTCCAACGCTACGTCGTCCCCCTCCTTCGTCGCATGACCGGCGCACCCGATGAACAACTCATCAACCTCCCCCTCGCCGCTCCCATCGAAAAGCACCCCTTCCTCACCCAATTCCTCCCCGCCAGGCTAAACCCCGAAGGCAAAGCGATTTCCCTTTCCCCCCAAAACTCCGGCGACTTCGTCACCCCGCTAGAAGGCACCGGCTACCTCGAGATCCCACCCGGCAAAGAGAAAGCCACCACCGCCCGCTTCTTCTAAAATTGCGCTAACGCACCTTCAACTTATAACCAATCCCCCGCACCGTCAGAACGAACTCCGGCGCGTTCGGATTCTCCTCGATCTTGACCCGCAACTTAGCGACAAAATTGTCCACCGTCCTCGTCGTGGGCCACGCATTGTATTCCCAAACTTCATCGAGAAATTGCTCGCGGGAAATCGGTTCCTCCTTCGCCGCCACCAGGAGCTTCAGCATGTCCCACTCACGAGTGGTAAACTCCACCAGCTCTTCCTCCCTCGTCGCTTCCTGCTTTCGAAAATCAAGGTGCAAGCCACCCAGCAGGAGGGTATCTGGCACCGCTTGAACTCTCGACTGACGGCGCAAAAGGGCGCGCACCCTCGCAAGCAGCTCCTTCATCGAAAACGGTTTCACCAGATAATCATCAGCACCGCAATCGAGCCCCTCGACCCGGTCTTGCACCTGACCTCGCGCCGTCAACATCAGCACCGGAACCTCTTGTCCCCGGTGCCGGAGTTCACGGCAAAGCGCGTAACCATCAAGTCCCGGCAACATGACATCGAGGAGGATGAGATCGACTTTCTCAGTGAGCGCAGACTCCATTCCGCTCGGCCCATCCACCGCACTAATGACCCGATAACCTTCCGCTTCCAGCGTCTTCACCAAAGCGATTCGCATCGGCAATTCGTCCTCAATAATCAGCAGTCTCATCTCTTTCCTTCCTCGGCTAAATTTGACATCTCAGAAGATAGAAACTGCAGCGTAAATCGTGCACCACCACCGTCGCGATCCTCTACAAAAACTCGGGCCAAGTGTGCTTCCGCGATATGCTTCACGATGGAAAGACCGATTCCCGTCCCTTGTTCCTCTCTGCGCAGTTCGTTTCCAAGCCTCGTGAAGCGCTCGAAGATCCGCTCCCGATCAGCCACCGGAACGCCCGGGCCCTCATCCTCCACTACAAGCTTCCAGCCCTGATCATCGCTCACCAGCATCACCTTGACCGAACTTCCTTCAGGAGAAAACTTAATCGCATTACCCAGCAGATTAATCAGCGCTTGCTGAATCGATGGTGAATCAACGAACTGCTCAAGCGGGTCTTCATTGATGACTGTTTCAATCGTCACCTTGCGCTCGGCCGCGACCAGCTCCATCAAGGAAACGGTATCCCGCACCACCCCGCTCAGATCACTTTCTGCAAAAGCGTAGTCTTTCCGACCTTCCTCTATACGAGCGAAGTCCAACACGTTCTCGATGAGCGTCGAAAGCCGCGCCCCTTCCTTCGACATAAGCCGATGGAAATCTTGCTGGGTCTCCTCATCAACTTGCTCGGAATCCAAAGCATCCGCCATCAGCCTCATCGACGAAACCGGCGCGCGCAGTTCGTGTGAAACACTCGCGACGAACTGACTCTTCAACTCTCCCAACCGTCGCTCCCGCCGGAGGGTGCGCTGGATCAGCCACATCCCCGCAGCCGCCGTCACAAGAGCACAAGAAATCAGCGCCGCAATCCACCAAACCGCGCGCCAGTACTGCCCATAAAGTAGATCAGAATCACCGATCCCAACCTCCACTCGCAAAGAATCTCCCCCGCTCGCCAAGGGCGCATCAATCGGATCAAGGAGACTTTGCCCGTCACCGATCAGATCAAAATTCATCCACTTCGGCAGGCCTTCATCCTTCTCAATCTCACGAGCAAGCTTCCGCAACTCCGCCGGAATCAGAACACGGTTCGCTCCAATCATCGCGGGCCCATCTCCCTGTGAGACAAATCCGGAAGCCTCTGGATGATCTCGCAGAATCGCACGTCGCTCTTCGCTTTCACGCCACTGTTCCGCCCAATCCCGATCAGGAAATTTTTCAGCGAGCGCCTCTACGATCGGGCCACTGATTGCCGAAGGCTCATCGTGAATCGCGAGAGCCGCGACTCGTTCCACATCTTCATAAGAGCCCGAGCTTCTCCAAGTCTCCCAAGCTTTCAGCACCACTTTGGGAATTCCGGTTTCAGTCAAGCCCACGGTCGTTGATTCTACCACCGGCAGCTCTTCATAGAGTTGAACCGGCCTGCTTTTCTCGAGTTCTTGCTTCAGAGTTTGGAGATAACGCGGCGCCCGCCCGGTCCACTCTTCCGCTGCCGTCCGGGCTTCCGCCGTGACCGAGTGGCGGTATTCGACCAAGCCAAAAACCGCAATCACCGTCAGCAAAACAACCGGCGCAAGAATCAAGATCGCGGAAAGTTTCTTCATCTAGGTGATCTGGGAACGAGGGGATGGACGCGCCGGGTCTTGGACGAAGTCCCAGTATCAATCGGACGGGGACGAAGACTCTTCAGAAGACCCCGCTCATCAAGGCCACTGTGATGTTCGAAAAAAAGGTGTTTTGCAGAGCCGCCCATACGACTCTTCCGTACCACCTTACTCCGTCCCCGTTTTGGCTGGATCAAGACCCCTTCACGTAGCCATCGTTCCTGTAATCCCCATTTGAAAGATCCGTCCTTTGCGAAATCAAGCTCATTGACATCCATCACGAAAGGCTTGTTGGCGGTTTTGCTCACTGCGATGGGACCAGCGGCAGTTTCAAACCAATATGGAGAAGTCCATTGGACCTGGCGGGATGAAAGATCCTCTAAAGTATCGCCAATCTTAAAGTCATAGGTCAAAGCTCTCTGCATAAATTCGGCGATCTGGGCATCAAAACCTTTCCAAGGCACCTTGGCCTGATTGGGCAGAACGCGAATTTCCACGATATCTCCCGCGCACAATTCAAGGTCAGCCTCACGACAGCGATGAAATACGTCCGGAGTTTTTTCGCTCGTCTCTTTAATAAGTTCGACGAGAGGAACGCGGATGCGCTCGCCACCAAGACGATCAATCCAGATTTCCCGCAAGTCAGGATGGCGGATCGTCGCCCACGGAGCAACTCCACTGCGCTTCACCGCATCAGCGATCTCATCGTTATTCCAGTTCCTGAACTCCTTCTCTTCTGCCAAAACTTCGCTCATCGATTCTAATTCAAAGGTTTCCACCGGCAGATAGAACTCGGTTAAAAACTGAAATAAGGTGGGATAGAACGCCGGCTTATCACTCTTCTCGCTCGAACGCCCTTCACTTGGCACCCACTGCGCCCAACGAAACCCAGTTTCAGGCTCAAGAAGCTGGATACTCCCAATCCGAGATTTTTCCTTCTTCTCAGGATCAAGCGGACCCACCGTCAGAACATCGCCTTCGAGGAGTCGAATTCCCTTTGCTGGCTTATCAGGATCTTTCGGCAACTCAATCGTCGCTCCTCCATTTTCATTCGATCTCGTAATCTGCAGACTTTGCGAAGACGACCCACCAAGGAGCTTTATCAAAGCTCTCGGAGCGAGCAGTGGAGCCTCAGCCCGACTTGGGTCATAAACTCTGAGTCCACCACGCAGTAGAAGCTGCTGTCGCGGACGATCAGGCCACACGATCGTGACGGAAAACTCCATCTGACCAAAGAGCTCGAGATAAATCTTAGGATCAAGAGAAATCGAATGACTTCTGATATGGGTTACCCCGACGGGCTGGCTCAATGGATACACGTAAGATGGAGCATCCACATCAAGCGGGAAAAATTCCAAAATGTCACCCCACTGAAGCTGCGGGTGAGTGGCAATATCAGCGACTACGAAAGGGATCTTCTGAAATTTGCCGCCCTCTTCAATTCTTCGCACGAAACCACGCTCCAGATTATAGGATCGGCTTCCCCTGACCATCGAGGGTTCAACCCAACTCAGCAACGCTTCGACAAGAGACGGGGGTGCTGAAGCGTCCTCGGGATGAGCGACCAAAATACGATTCCGGGATGCAGCGGGAAGGGCCAAGCTGATTCCTTTGCGGCGGGAGTATTCCGGATAGTGAATCAATTCAGACAACCAAAGCCGCAGCTTAGTCACCGGACAAATATCAACAAGATTACGCGAGGACGAAACCAAACTCTTCGGAGTGAGACTCGCTCCATACTCGACGAGGACTTGGATCACCTCCTTGGCCCCGGCACCGCCATCGTCCTGTTGCGCGAAAGCAGAGGCGAACATAATGGGCGTCCATTCTTTATTATCGAGCCTCCCCAGGACGACGAAGGGATCAATTTCATTACGAGGAAGAGGAGGGTTCCTTCTGGTCTTATCACTGATCCAAGACACCTTGACCGCAACATCACACCCTGCACCTTCATCTAACAAAAGCTGGCAAGACTTCCCCGCATTCAAATAAGCCGCTGCATGAAGAGGGGTAAGTCCTTCCGCATCGACTCCCTCTTCATCAGCACCTGCCGCCAAGAGAAGAGATACGATTTCGGGTTTGCCCGCCGCATAGTGCAGAGGCCGCCACCCCGCGGCGGTGCTCGCAGGCTGCCGGATTTCTTTGGCAAAGCTGGCAAACCTGTCCGGGGAATTTGGATCTGCACCCAAATCAAGCAAGCGCTTTGCCAAGGGCGCATGCCCCTTCCAACAAGCGATGCTTAGCGGAGTGATACTGACGAGATCGTCCTCCGTCCCCCGATAATTCACATCGGCTCCGAGCTTGAGAAGCCGATCAATCCACTCGGGGTCGTCGGCCGCGATCGCCGCACCCAGAGGAGTTAGCTGCGCGGAAGTGGAGAATAAAAACGTTCGCTCTTCACCACTGTAACTATCCCGCTGCGTGCTCCGCCGGTTCTCCAGGTTTTCAAGACGACCTTGCGCTACCATATTGATATCAACGCCCTGCTCCAGAAGCCAGTCGCCCACCGCTTGATGGCCATCGAGAATCACCCCAACAAGAGCATTTTTTGCGATGGCAAGAGTCGCTCCGTGTTTGAAGAGAAGACGGCAACTCTCAACCTGACCGGCGCGAGCGGTCGAATAGAGAGCCAGGTCCAATTCCCGTTGCTTGCGCCCCGCTTTTTTGTGCTCTTCCAAAAGGAACTTTACCACCCTGAGCCACCCTCGACGAGCTGCTTTCGAAAGAGGAGAAGTGGTCTGATCGCCAGAGTCATTGAGAGCCAGGGGAACCGCATCCCACACCTTCTCCGGACTGTTTCTGGCAAGCATCATCAGCCGCCGCAGCTCCTTGGTCTCATCAGGGTCATCCGGAATTCGATTGGGCACAGCAGGTAAACCAACCCCCATCGCGGCGAGATTTTCCCGGCTCAAACGAGCTTCAGCCGACTCCGGAAATTCACCAGTAACTCGCAGATAAAGCTTGGCCGCTTCCTCATTGCGCTCTTGCTTGCGCCGGACCTCGGCCAGCCGATAAAGCGCGGACAATCCAACCTTACGAGCCTCGGTATATTCCTCCACCAACTTCTCGTACTCCGCCGCCGCCTTCGGAAGATCCCTCTCCGCCTCCTCCGCAAAAAGAGCCTTTTGTAAACGAGCCTTTTCAGAAGCAGGTTTGATCTCATCGCCAGGAAGCTTACCCCCTTGAGCCAGAATTAGAATAAAGACCAGTGCGGTAATCAGCGTTGTTCTCATATTGGCAATTTATCGGCAGGAGATTTTTCAATTGTCACCGTTTTGTCATCAGAATTTAAAATCAAGATCCACTCTACCTTGTTACCTCGATTCTCCGCGAACCACTTTGTCCGCGCAAGTCAGGGGCATACATGCACTCCGCTTGAGCCGGGAGAGCCAAGGAAACACCCTCGGTCACGACATTCAAGGTGTAACTCAAACGCCGGCTCCCCCCTCGCAATTCATTCAAGAAGAAATGCGCCTCACCGGTCCGGTTCTGTCGAAAAGCCCCCTGATGATAGCCGCTGAGCTGCATCAATTGTTCGAAACCCGCCGGAATGCCATCGCGCACATGCAAAAACTCACGCGGGCCATCAGCCGAAATTTCCAGCACCACCTCAATGACATCACCGACCTTCAGTTTTTCATTTTGCGCCACCAGGGTTCGCGAACCATTTGCACCCAATCGGTAGTAATTCCGATCCAACTTCAGACCATTATCGCTCGCCCCCATGAACGCTTCATTCGTCGTGAAATGACTCACCGAAGCAGCGACCCGCACCCCTCTACCTCCCTTACTTTTCGCACGGATCGACAAATCATTCGCCCACTGGTCACCGACCGGGATTTCGATCGACTCCGTCCACAAGTTCTCCTTCGACAAAACAATCTCCCTCTCTCCGTCCGCCCCGAAAACAGTCACCCGCTGCGCACCTCCTTCTTTGGAAAAGTCCCTCCCCTGCGCTAACATCGCCTCAATGATCGCCTCCACACATAGGGCCGATTCGCGGGTATGCCGCCAACGCACCCCGTCCACCCGCGCCTCAAGAAGCCAATCGATTTCTGCATTCAACTCCTTCGCATCCGCCCCAAGCTGAACCAGCAACTTTAGATAATAAGCCCTTCGCTCAACCTCCGCATCCCACCAAGAGCGCAACCCCGGTTCTACCTCCTTCTCCATCTCCTCCCGAATCTCTCCAACCAAAACCTCAAGGCCCGGCGACTTCTCCATCGCCAGAGCCAAATGAATCTTGGAAGTCGTTGGCAACTTCACGAGCACGTCCGAAAGCTTTGCAATCAACCCATCGACCTTCTTACTCTCCGCCACCCGCAGCACCCAGGCCGCAAAGGCAGCCTCGGCCAAGGTCCGCACTTTCGTCTGATCAGTGAATTCGACATCACTCCATTCCTCCAACCATCTCACCCCACGATCAATCGCATAGAGTTGCCTTCCATCACGCCCCTTGGCATCCGCCAACAACAAGCCACGCAAAGCCAGAGCCGTCATATCAACCCGCGCCTCCGCACCCTTTGCCGAAAACCACCCCCAGGATCCGTCATTCCGCTGCAACTCATCAAGCCGATGAATCCCCACCGAAATCATATCCGCCACCTTCTCCTCCGTGAGCTTCACTTCCACTTTTCTTAATTCCGTCGCCTGACGACCATTCAACCACCCCAGCGACTGATCTCGTTTCTTGAAAATTCGCTCCATTTCAGACCACTCCAGGCCCAAATCGTCCACCGCCTTCGAAGCAATCATCAGCGGCAAAAAACGGCTCAAGGTTTGCTCAACGCAGCCATAAGGATAAGTCGCCAAATCCGGAAGCACCAACAGCGCACTCACCGCCGGATTCGCCTCAGCCCGAACCGTGACCACGCGACCCTGCATCCCCGGATCTCCCGGAGTTTCCAGCACTACCATTTCCGAATCAGCCTCAAGCTTCACACTTCCCGAAACCGTCCGCTGAATCTCCTTCGTCGCCACCGGCACCCGCTGCTCAAAGCCATCAGCAAGCTTCGACTTCCGGCCCAAAACCTTCACCCGAACAACCGCTCCTCCTGCCTCATCCATGACAACCCGCCATTTTGCAAATCCCTCATCACCCGCCTCCAGCGAAACAACACGCGCCCCGGCATCCTTCACCACAATTCCATCCGTCTCCAAAGTGATGACAAATTCATCACCCACCTCGGACAAATTCTGCACAATTGCCCCAACGACCAACTCGTCACCCACCACCGCCGCTCGCGGCAACATCGGACGCACTTGTAATTCCTTCGACACCGGCAGCTCCAACCGAGCCTCACCAAACAATCGCTCTTTTCCAAATGCCCATGATTGCAAGCGCCACGTTGTCAGGTTGTCAGGCAAGTCAAACCCGACCTCCAAACGCCCATCTCTGTCCGTCCTCAAAGCGCCGCCCCAATAGGCCTGATCGGTAAACCGGCTCCGGGCCTTCACCTGGTCAACCAGTCCAAATTCCTCGTCGCTTAATTCACCTCCACCCGCACGGGAATAAGCATAGAGACTTGGAGTCGCCGGAGTTACCGGAAACCCCGAGCCTCCCTGATTGGGCAGTTCCGGTGGATGATAACCGTTCCAGATCTCCCGCCCAATCATCACAAAATACGAATCCTCGCGCCGAACCACCTTGCCCTCCAGACCATCACGCTCCGAAAACACCCCCGGCTCATAAAGCGATGGAAAGAGCGGCGTCTCCCGCCATCCGGGATCGACTGAAGTATCAACGCCTCCACCGTATCGAAAGTCCCTCCGCAGCAGCTCCGTCGAAGGCAAGGGCGACGAAACATCTTCAAGAGCCCGGTCGAATACCGTCAATGCAAGACCAACCTCCTCGGGCCTTCCATCGTGCGACAACACACCCAACTCCACCTTGGCCCGATCTCCCGGACTCCCCTCTTTCTCTGCCAAACTCATCTCAACCTTTAGGCGACTCGCCTCATCCGGAAAGAGGACCTTGCAATGACCATGCGACACTTTTCCCTCGTGATAGGTGAGACCGTTCAGAAAAAAGTTGGGCCGTTGGCTTTCGTGCACCCGCACTTTCACCACCGCCTGATGATCCCGGGTTTCCACTTGCCGGGGGCTTCGCTGCAGACCATCCGGAAGACTTTCAAAAAGCCACACCCTGCCACTCTCAGCCTGGGTACAAACAAGGCACTCCAGCACCCCGGGTTCCGCCATCAGGGGCTCGCGGGCAATAATCTGTAATTCATCGTACTTTCTACGAACACCCTCGCCGCCGGTCACTTCCAGGACAAAACCGCGCTCACTTTCTCCCCCAACAAAAACACAACGGTACTGCCCGCCACGGGGAGCGGTGAACGAAACCTGCGCCACTCCGCTTTCATCAACTTCAACCTCACGCTTCAGAACCCCCTCAAATTCACCATCCTCAACCCGCTCCAGCTTCAAAACCCCTCGCCCCGACTTTGGATCGCCGGCCGGGTTGATCATTCCAACTTCAACCGTCACCTCATCTCCCTCATGATAGAATCCCTTCAGGGGCCGAGCAAAAACCTCGAACGGACGCCCGGTATGCACCCAGCTCTTTTGTGTCCCCACCCGACGCCCCGTCATCTCAACCACTCCCGCCTTCACTGTCACCCGGTAGGGAAACTGATTAAGAAATGGAAAGTGGGCGTCAAACTTCAACCGGGCCCGCCCGTGCTCGTCGGTCAGTGTTTTCAGCTTCGTCGTCACATCGTAATCCTGGCCGTCATAATCGTCATGCAGCGACGAATCACCCGGCCAGATCGCCCATGATTTCCAATCAGGCATCTGCCTCGGAATTGGCAAAGCCCACTGATAGCCCGGCTCAAAAAGATCATCCCATCTCCTCTTCGGATGGAATCGCCGCAGGACCGGACTTCCCTCCAAACCAGCGACCACCGTAGCCCCCCTCACCGGCTCGCCAGACAAATAGGTGGCCTCCAGCATCATCTCAAACTCCCCACCTCCTTCCAGCGGTATTAACTCCACCTGAAAATCCGGTTTGCGCACTTCGCCCACTTCAAAATGCCACCCCCGATGCCACCGTGAGCTGGATTTGACCTCCCGCCATTCCCTCTCGGGCTCCGCAAAGGGCTCCGCAAAGGGATCAGCAAAGGGATCAGATGAAATGAAGGAACTCTCAGCCTGTAGCTGCACCCGATAGTCACCCAGAACCACCTCGCCTCCCAGCTGAAACTCCCCCGTGAAACCACCAAATTCGTCCAGCTTGGCTTCACCCGTCCACACTTCCCGCCCCGTTGGATCCGTCACCGCGATTTTAATTCCCACCCCTTCCAGCTTCTGTTTTTTCCCGGCGCTCCAGCGAGGGATATGCTTCAACCATCCTGCCAGTGCAACCTTCTGCCCCGGACGATAGAGCGGTTGACTCGTCACCAGGAAGGACTGCCAGATCTGCGTCTCCTCCCACATCGGTCCCGACCCACTATCCCTGATCATTCCCAACTGCCACTCTCCACCAGAGCGACGAATCAAAAAAGCTCTCCCCAAATCCTCGAAATCTCCCGCTGCCTGAAGTCGCCCGGTGTAATCGGAAATGAAATGCAACTCATCATCCCACCTCTGACTCGGCCGCACTTCCACGCCCTCCAAAGCCTCACCCGTCAGCGGATCAATCGCATAAAGGTCGGCATTTTTCCGGCCCGCTTTCATTAAGACTGTCTCGTAAATTCGGAACGGATAAACCGAGCGGCCATTTTTTTTCCTCTCCACAATCGCATAAGTCCCGGGTTCCTTCACCGGGACCTTCACTACCGTCGCCGACTGCAATCGCAGTGGCTTCATTCGCAACGGAACTTCCCACTGTCGCTCCAGCTCAAACATCTCCTCAAACCACTCATGCTCTTCCCGGATGTCCTCACCCTCGTCATCCAGATTACTCAGAAAGCCCCTTCGTAACTCGAGCACAATCGCTCCATGATTCCCGTAATCGCCCACCTCCTCCATCTTCTCCGGACTCAGCTTCCAGATCTCCAGATTCGCCTTCTCCATCATGCGCGAGTAAATCGTCAATTCCGGCGCCTTCCCTTTTACAAAGAAACGTTCACTACCCACCTCCATCTCCGGTCCCGGAAGCAGCCCATCAAAGTCTTCTTCATCTTGCTGCTCTTCTTCACTCCCTTTCCCCCGCTCCAGATCCATCCGCCTCACCAACTCCGCTGACTTTTCAAACTGTCGACGATTGGGATAATACCCCTCAATCAAATCAGAGGCAGCCCGCCAACGAAGCTCCGCAGATGCCGTTGGATCTTCGATGACCTCACGCAACATCGGGATAAAGCGACAGTGCTCCGGCAAGGTGATCCGCTTCGGTCCATCCTCACCCACCACCAAAGTTTCAGAATCCTTCAAGGTGTGTAGCTCGAACTCTCCCGGCGCTTCCCGGTCAAACTCACTTTCCGTTCCCTCCACATAAATGAACCCTTGGTAAGCCACTTGATCCACCCCTAAAACATCCCCCCAAAAATCAGCTTTTTCGTAGGTCACTTCCACCTTCTTCTTTTCGGCAAACTTCCCGGCCTGCTCAAGACACCAAAGCGCGCGCTCAAAGTCCGTCCTGGATTCCACAAATGATTCCGGAATGGCAGGCATCACAAACTCCTTCAACTTCCCCGACCACGGCCTCCCCCACGAGCGATACCTGATCATCTCGAATTCTGGAAGAACCTCGAGATCCGTGAGCCCTCGATCTCCATCTTCTGACTGAAACAACAGCCCCAACTCCAAACAAATACCCGCCAAATCATCACCACCCACCAACCCTTCGCGATACCCCGGCTGTGCCAATTTCCAGGCCTTCATAAGCAGACAAATCCGCTCCACGCGATCCCGCTCCGTGGCATGATGACTCGATCCCGACCAACCCAGGCGCCGAACCAGTTCACCTTCCTGCAGGACTCCCGATTCCGGAACCTTCTCGAGAAACCTGGCTGCCTCCTCAAAAGACCACCACTCCCCGGGAAACTCGTTCAACAAGCGTCGACAAACTCCCTCGCATCTCAAATTACGCTCCGTGGGACGCCACCCGTTTGGGACCATTTCAAGCAGCCCGGCAAGACGCGTTCTCCGAACCTCCACCGTTAGCCCATTCTCAAACACTCCGTCTTCAGCAGTCTTGAATTCCGGATCTTCGGACAACCCAGCCATTCCGACTCCCGTCAACAAAATCCCAAGCCAGCACCAAATCACTCTGTCAAAAATCCCCGTCACGACAGGAGCATAGGACGAATCGATTCTACCGCGTATTCAAAAAAGAAGTTCCGGATTCTCAAACAATCAAATTATGCCAAGGGCTCTGCCACAATAAGCTGCCCGACAGAACACTTTCCTTGTCCTAGAGGCCTTCCTCACCCGAATTGAAAACTGAACTTGCGACCCATCATCCCCTCCGTCAGTTTTCCAAAAATGAACCGACGTTTTTACATCGCCCTGGCCACTGTTTCCGCTCTCATTCTTCCACTCTCAGCTCGGAATGCACCGGAGCCTATCAAACTGTGGCCGGCAGGAAAAGCTCCCCTCGGCGACGGCAAATTTGAAAATGCCGATCCAACCATCACCGTCTTTCGTCCTGAAAAGCCAAATGGCACCGCCTTCGTCATCGCCCCGGGCGGCGGTTACGCAAGGGTCGTCCAAGGCGAGGGTGCCCCCATCGCCAAATGGCTGAACACTCACGGCATCACTGGTATCGTTCTCGACTACCGCCTTCCGAAAGGAAATCCAAACCGCCCGCTTCTCGATGTTAAACGCGCCCTCCGGATGACCCGCATGCGGGCCACCGATTGGGACCTCAAGACGGACCGCATTGGCATCATTGGCTTCTCCGCCGGAGGCCACCTCGCCTCCATGGCCGTCACCAAATACGACCTGGGTGAAGGAAAAACAACCGACCCCATTCAGCGTGAAAGCAGTCGCCCGGACTTCGCCATCCTGGTCTATCCCGTCATCACCATGGGCGAAGGAACTCACCGCGGCTCGCGAAAGAATCTCCTTGGTGCCGAGCCAAGTGGAGAGCTCATCCAGCGCTACTCCAACGAACTTCACATCACGGCCAAAACCCCACCCACCTACCTCGTTCATGCCATCGACGATGTCGTCGTCCCCGCCAGCAACAGCGAGGGATTTCACAAGGCCCTCGTCGCAAACAAGGTTCCAACAAAATACCTTCCCCTCCCCCGTGGCGGCCACGGGCTCAACGGATATAAAGGCCCCATGTGGGATGCCTGGCAGACCCGGTCGATGGAGTGGCTTTCCGCGCTTCTTAAAAAATAAGCTTCAGCGGCGCGACAAACGCTAGACCAGGGTTCTGAAATCACCGTCCCTTCGGGTGATCTTGTCGCGATCCAATCGCTCCAGCAGAGGCATGATCACTTTTCGAGAGGTGCCAAGATGCTGGCGCAATTCGGAGGCCGTCGCCTGACCTTTTTTCTCTATGAAATCCCGTACTTGATCAATGGTATCCTGAAAAGCACTCGCTCCCAATGTCACCTTGGGGTCCAGCGGAATAATCTGGCGGGTCCGCGAAAGAAACCTGTAAGCCGCCACATGATCCGGCGTCGTCTGCAATTCCGTCGGCAATGGAGGGGCCAGTCCTGCCCCATCGAGCGTTTTAAGAATCTCGGCTGCCGGTGCTTCCAGCTCGGGAGGAAGCTCAAGCGAGTGGGAATTATGACAGATGATATTCTCTGCTACTTTAAAGTTTTTCTCTCCCAATTGAATCAAAAGAGCATCATACAGCCCCGGAACGGCGGTCGCGGTGCCCAGATTTTTTTTCAGCAGATCGGTCGACATCCCCACGTGATCCGGATGGCTTGCGTGATAATCCTGCACCACCTTCGAGGCCTTCTTAACCAACTCCTTCCAATAAGGTGCGTGGGCAAAATGCTTGTCACCGCGAGCCACAATTTCGTTGGCCTTGGTCAGCTTTTTCAGCGCGGTTTTCATCTCTGCATCCGAGAATGGCAGCGATTGGGTGAGTTCCAGAGTCGGCACAAAGTGGTCTCGTTCAAGATGCGTCCGCAAGAGAACCTGAAGATCATTCGGGGCCTCCGCCCGGGCATGCAAGAACGACTGCCGCTGTTCGGAACGGAACTGCCTCCGCATCGGGTGTGGATCAAGCACGATAGCTCCGGCCAGCGTGGCTTCACCGGAGAGCTCGCGAATCACGAGCCGCTCACCGGCCAGGGTGTGAATGGGATGATCAAAGCGCAGCTGCGCAATCGAAGTGTCGCCCGGACTGAGGACGATGTCCTCGGGGAAAAGAACCCTGGCCTGGGTGCGGCCCGATCCATGGTGAACGAAGATTCGATGATTCGATTTCAGCGGTCGCTGGGTCCCCTTCTGTCCCGGGATGGGACGGTGGGCGCGGGTGATTTCAACATCGATTTCCAGGGTTGCTTCACCGGGACTTCCGCCCACCAAAAGATGCCCGCGCGAAACGCCCTTTTTGCCTTTTGCCGAGAGCGGCAGATCCGGAAGATTGAGCGCAGTCCGCATTCCGGGCACCGCCTGCTCGAGTGAAGCACTGTGATTCTGAATCGAGCGGACATGGGTTCTAAGGCCCGAAGGATAAGCCGTGAGTTGGGTTCCCACCGAGAGTTTCCCTCCCGTCAGCGTGCCAGTCACCACCGTTCCTACTCCTTTTGGCGAAAAAGCCCGGTCCACCGCCAGACGCGGTTGCTCGAAGTCACGGGGATCTTCAGTCTCCGCAAGAGTATTCGCAATCGCCTCCTTCAACGCATCCATTCCGAGACCCGTCGGTGCGGAGACCGGGACGATGGGTGCGCCCTCAAGAGCGGTGCCCTGCAAGTCGTCGGCGAGGATCTCGGTGACAAACTCAAGATCATCCACGAGGTCCGCCTTTGTCAGGGCGACAATGAATTTTTTAATCCCCAGATAGGTGAGAATCTGGAGGTGTTCCTCGGACTGCGGCATCCACGAGTCATCCGCAGCGACGATAAAAATGGCGAGGTCGATCGACCCGACTCCCGCCACCATGTTGTTCACGAAGTCGGCGTGCCCGGGAACATCGACCACCCCAATTTCAAAGGTATCACTTTGCGTCTTGGGAATCGGCAGCGAGAAATGGGCAAATCCCAGTTCGATCGTCACACCGCGCTCCTGCTCTTCCGGAAGACGGTCCGGATTGGTCCCAGTCAAAGTCTGCACGAGGGTGGACTTTCCGTGATCGATATGGCCGGCGGTGCCGATGATGAAGTTTTTGGACATGATACTCAGGAGGCGGGGAGGATCTCAGCAATACGGGCTTTCTCAAAATCGAAGGGCGTCATCTCAAGCGTGACCTTTGCGCCCGGGACAATTTTTCCGCTTCTCGCTTCGAGTGCTTTGGCCGGATGCGCGATCACCTTCTTGCCGTTGGGAAGGCTGACTTGATAAGCGCGGTCGCTGTAGATGAGCAGGACCTCGCCGGTCGTGATGATGGGTTCGGTGGGCACGCCGTGAATTTTGGATAGGTCCGCCGGAGAAGCAAGGAGGGAGAAGAAAAGCTTGTGGGAAGGAAGCGATACGGAATGATGGGAAAAGATGGCTTTCTTCAATATCCTCGGCGATAAAAACCCGACCGTCGGCACAATTTACGACGGCGGGATCGTGGACCCCATTTTGTCAATCTGGGTCTGGGCCTCCATGATTGCGGGAGCTTACTACCTCCTCAAACGAAACCAGAATCTTTGCGCCTATTGCCTCCTCCTGGCCAGCCTCGCGTTCATCAGCTTTGCTTTTCGGGAGTACCAAATCAGTGTTTCATGTTCCTACGCCAAATACAATATGGGTTTTGATCCACAAGATTTCCTGATTGATCTCTGGTTCGTCCATCGGGGATCCGCCATTCGCTTCGCCGCTATCGCCTGTGGTCTCCTCCTCGCAACAGCCTGCCGGATCCTAAAAAAACCTGACCCGGTCGACTTATGATTCCAAATATCCCCGTCCGACATTTCAACACGCATGTGCGTGCGGGAGAGGTCAACCCTGTCACCGGCATTCACCCCCGCAGGTAGGGACGAATGCACGACGAATTTACAGAATGCGAAACTTCCTAGCCTCTCTTTTACTTGGATTTGCTGCCCAGCAGGTCGCTTGGACGGCTCTGGACTATCAAGGCTTGCAGCAGTATGGCGAAGAAGGTTGGCCCTATGAATTGAATCCCTTCTTTGGAGGAATTATCGCCGTGATCGCATTGGGTTCGGGAATCGCCGCATTAAAACGGCGGCTTTCCTTTTCAGGGCCTGCTGCGATCATCCTCGCGCTCTCCGCAGGGGTCCACTTTTGGTTGAGCCGAAAGCCGGCAAATCCATACACGGATTACGGGGAGGACAACTTCATCCGCATGTTCCTCAACCTGATCTTCATCGGCACCATCATGATGTTGATCTGTAGCATTGAATTCTTCCTGCGGAGAAAAAGCCCGCTTACTCCCCGGCCTTCTTCAACGGGGTGAGGGTGAGCCCTTTAAACTCCACCTCAACGCCTTCCGCCTGCAGCGCGATCTGTCCGCTCTTGGCGGTGCAATTTTTCCCGTGGTTCACCATGTCACCGTTGACCCAGACTTTAATTTCATCACCCGGGCACTCAATGACCATCTTGTTCCACTCACCAACCGGCTTCTCGGAATTATCGGTGAGGTTGAGAATGCGACGCGCATCGCCCTGCTGTCCGCCCCACTTTTGATTTTTGCCCTTGGGGCGACGCTTTTCCATGTCCGGCACCTCGATGTTCTCGGCAATACACCAGAAGTCGCCGGCATGACCGCTATTCATCTGCACTTCGATGGAAGCCGGAAACATTTTGTAAAGCGCCCTCGGTGTGGACGCATGAACGAGAACCCCGCAATTCCCCGGCTTGTTCACGAAACGATACTCGAGCTCGAGTCGGAAATTTTCGTGCTTTTTGTCCGTGATGAGATGACCGCCCGGCTTGCCGAGACTCACCAACATGCCATCACGAACAATGAAGCTCGGCTTGATGTCAGGGTCCTTGTCAGCCGCCGGAACATCAGTGTGCCACCCTGTGAGGTCCTTGCCATTAAAGAGAGAAACAGGTTCACCGGCAAAGGCCACGGAAGAACAAAAGAGACCGGCAAAAGCAATGGAACGGGAAGTGGTTTTTATCATCATCTTGCTGACAGGATGACTCGGAAAGCAGAGCCTTTCAAGCGAGATCAATCCGCAGCCTGCCTCCGGCTCTTCCAGAGATTCCAATCGCGAATGAGGGCGTTGTCGACCGTTCTCGCAACCGCTCCTTTTTCGCCCCCAAAATCTGATCCCACGTGCACGCCCACGACGATCTTTTTACCCCCTCTCTCAACCCAAACCGGAGCTCCACTCAAGCCCTTTGCAGTGATGACATTGTAGCGAAATAGGTTCGCTTTGATCGCGGTGACCCGGCCCTCGGCTTGATAAAGTCGCTCGCCCGTCGCGCCTTTGACGCGCTTCGAGTCACCCGGATATCCGGCCACTTTCACGACATCCCCCACCTTCAATTTCACTCCACCCAGGACAAACGAACTTCGACCCCGAAAGCTCTTTCCCAAATCAATAAATCCATAGTCGTGCTGGATCATTCGATTTGATGCCGAAGGCTTGAGCCAAGTCGAAGGACTCCATTGAAACCTCGGCGCAACTGTCCAAACTCCATCGACCGGGATCATTCCCTGCTCCACCCGACCTCCGGACACCAGGGCATCAAGGTAGTCTGGCCCCACTTCTGAAACATCCGGTTCCCCGACCAGAATCCCAATGAGTTCGATCCGACCCCACGGATACGAAGCATTGAAAAGATTATGCCCCGCCGTCAGGACATAACGACCATCGAGCAACACTCCGGTCGAGATCGCGGTTTGGTCAAGAATGGCGGCATACTTGCGACTCGCTTTCAAAAAACACACTCCTTCAATGGTACCGGCACGCGACATCTTTTGCGAAGCCGCAACATCCGAACCGGTAATTTGATCCGACGACTGAACTCCGGTGCAACCAAACAACCCCAAAGCACAAAGCGCAGGCCCAATCACCCGAAAGACATGCCAAACCGATTTTCTCGTCATCACGAGATCAGGAGTAAACGACAACCGGACCCACTCCGCTTCCGCCTTGCACTTGGCGCAGCTTCTTCACCGCCATCTTGATTCGCTCCACCGCCTCATCTGTGTCCTCTCGTGTTGTGAAACTTGAGAAAGAAATCCGCAAACTGCTTTTCGCTTGCTCGTCGGAAATCCCCATCGCTTTCTGCACATGACTTGGCTGCTGTTTGCCGGTCATGCAGGCACTTCCGGTCGAGACCTGCACACCGGCTTCGTCCAGCAAGATGAGCAAGCCCGCGCCTTCGCAACCTTCAAAAGAAACATGCGCGCAGGTCGGCACGCGGTGCTCGCGGGAGCCATTCAAGATCACCCCTTCGATTTCTTCGCAGAGCCGGTTTTCAAGATGATCACGGTTCGCCGCAACGCCGGCGTGTTGATCTTTCTCCAGAGCAGCCTTCATCAAAGCGGCCGCCTTCCCGAGGCCAACAATATAGGGCACATTTTCCGTGCCACTTCGGTGCCCAAACTCCTGTCCGCCACCGCGAATGAGCGGCTCAAACCGAACTCCTTCGCGCAAATAAAGCGCGCCGATACCCTTCGGCGCGTGAAACTTGTGACCGCTGATGCTCAGAAAATCCACTGGCACCTCGCGCACGTTGACCGCCGTCTTGCCAACCGCCTGGATGGCATCGGTATGGAAGGCGATTCCGTTCTCCTTCGCGATTTCACATGCCTCTCCCACCGGCTGGATCACCCCGGTCTCGTTATTTGCCCACATGATGCTGGAGAAGCCGGTCTCGGCGCCCTCGCACGCTTCGCGAAATTCATCGAGTCGAAGCCGTCCCTCTTCGTCCACCCCGCAACGATGAACCTCGAACCCAACATCTTCCATCGCCTGACACGGACGTAAAACCGCACTGTGTTCAATTTCTCCCGTGATCACGCGTGAAGTCTTTCGCCCGTATACGCGCGCCAGTGACTTTAACACCATATTGTTGGACTCCGTCCCGCAACCCGTGAAAATCACATCCTCCTCCTTGGCTCCGATCAATTCCGCCACCTGCCCACGCGCCTCGGCAATGGCCTTCCTGACCACCCGGCTCGCCCGATATCCGCTCGAAGGATTGTGAAAATGCTCCGTCAAAAACGGCATCATGGCCTCCACCACTTCGGGATGCACCGCCGTCGTCGCGTGGTTATCGAGATAGATCATTGAAGAGATGTAATGCGCCCCCTACCTTTCGGCAAGCCGTTCTCCAACATGTCCATTCGCCGCCTACGCCAAATCCTGACCTACCTCACGGTCATCCTTGCCACCCTTGTTGCCATGCTGCTCTTCCAGCGCTACCAGCAGCAAAAGGGACTCCGCGCCGTAGCCGCTGAAATCACCACCGCTTGCCAACTTCCCGAGATCCCCGAGGAAATCGACGTTCGACACGCTCACATTGATCCTTCTGAAAATCAGGATTTTATCGATGTCATCCTCACTCTCAGCGGACCGACTGAAACTCTCGACAAATGGCTTGAAAAGGTCGACGAGTGGGAGAAAAAACGTCCGGGCGTGATCCAGAACCACCGGATTCGTGAAGCGGAAATGAGTTCCCGGGTCGACTTCACCGCTGAAGTTTACTTAAAGTGATGCATGCGCATCCTTCTCCTCCTTCTCCTTCATAGTTCATACTCAATTTTCGCAGCTCAAAAGCCCAACATCCTCTTCATCGCCATCGATGATCAGAACGACTGGATCGGCTGCCTCGGCGGACACCCGAATGCCCAAACTCCGAACATCGATAGACTGGCATCGCAAGGCACCCTTTTCACCAACGCCCATTGCCAATCCCCTCTCTGCAATTCATCCCGGGCCAGCCTCATGATGGGCCTCCGCCCGGATACCACCGGGATCTACGGACTCGCTCCCTGGTTCCGAAATCTCCCCGAGTTCAAAGACCTCACCGCTCTCCCGCAACACCTCAAAGCCCACGGCTACACCACCTACTCCGCCGGCAAAATTTACCACGGCGGCTACGGCCGCAAAAAAACAGACCAGGAGTTCGACCATCTCGGCCCCGGCGCCACCGGCGCGCCTTTCCCCGAGAAGAAACTCGTCGCCACCCCCAGCAAAATGCGCCTTGTTGATTGGGGCCTTTTCCCGCACCAGGACGAGGACAAGGGCGACTACAAGATCGCCGAGTGGGCGGTCAAAACCCTCGACTCAAAACCCAAGGGCCCCTTCTTCCTCTCGGCCGGATTTTTCCTTCCCCACGTTCCTTGCTTCGCCACCGAGAAATGGTTCGACATGCACCCCGGTGACAAAACCAAACTCGCCCAAATCAAGCGCGACGACCGCAATGACACCCCGCGCTTCTCCTGGTACATGCACTGGTCGCTCCCCGAGCCCCGCCTCCGCTGGCTCGAGGAGCACAATGAATGGATGAATCTCACTCGCAGCTACCTCGCCTGCACCAGCTTCGTCGATGCCCAAATCGGGAAGCTCATGGAAGCTCTCGAGCGCAACGGCTACGCTGACAACACCATCATCGTCCTCTGGTCGGACCACGGTTGGCACATCGGCGAAAAGGGCATCACCGGGAAAAACAGCCTCTGGGATGACGGCACCCGCGTCCCCCTCATCTTTGCCGGACCGGGAATTGCCAAAGGCGTCTCCAGCCAACCCGCCGAGCTTCTCGACATCTACCCGACCCTTTCGGAACTCATCGGCGCGAAGGCTCCCGGCCACCTTGAAGGCATCAGCCTGATGCCCCAGCTCAAGGACGCCGCCACCAAACGCGAGCGCCCGGCCATCACCACCCACAACCATGACAATCACGGCATCCGCTCGGAAAACTGGCGCTACATCCGCTACGCCGACGGCAGTGAGGAACTCTACGACATGGTCAAAGACCCCAACGAGTGGACCAACCTCATCGGCAATCCCGGCTACGATCAGGTCATTGCCGAGCACAAAAAGTGGATCCCAAAGGTGAGCCGTAAACCCGCCCCCGGCAGCCGCTCCCGCATCCTCACCTACGATGCCAAAACCAAGGAAGTCATTTGGGAGGGCCAAAAAGTCCTCCCCACCGATCCCATCCCCATGGACGAATAATTTCGGAGTGCGGGAGCAAAGCTCCCGCTTGCTCCCCACCAAAAACCACCTGTGAAATCTCCCCAACTTTCTCTCTTCGCCGTCCTCATTTTTGCGACCGGAGTCTTCGCCGGAAAACTTGCTTTCCAAAACCCAGCCACCGGAGAATCTGAGAAAATTATACTCAGCCAACGAAGCACACGTTCGCAAACGTCCCGGAGCCCGGCTCGCCAGGATTTCTTGGACCAAGTCCAACGCGCCCGGGCCCAGCCAAAGGCCGGTGACCGCGAGCAAGCCATGATCCTCCTGCTCACTGACATGGTTCTCACCGACCCCGCCCAAGCCGTCACCCTCCTCGGCGAAGTCAGCGATCTCAAACGACGGACCGAACTCGCCAAAGAAGCCGCCGCGACGTGGATCCTAAGCGATCCCACTGCAGCGCTTCTCTGGATTCAAGACCAGGCCTCAAGCCCTCTCAAGAAGGACATCGCTCTTACAATGTTCAATAAGACAAGCGCCCGAAATCCTCTCGTCGCAAAGCAACTCTTCGAAACAGTCCCCTCGCTCAACAATTCTCACAACATCCGAAAACTCGCAGAAAACTGGGCCCGCTCAGACTTCGAAGCAGCCAAAGAATACGTCATTTCGCAAGACAACCCGATTCTAGCCAAGTCCGGCATTCTCTCAATTCTGGAAGAATGGGGTCGCAGGGATCCGGCAGCCGCAATCGCCCGTCTGGACGGATCACCCGACCTCTTTGCGGGAGGTTATGGCATAAACCACTCCGGGCTGATTCGCGGCTGGGCGCAGAAAGATCCGGAAGCTGCCTTTGAATACGCCAGAGGCTTCAAGCCCGGCCCTGCTATCATGGCGGCCACCTTCTCGGCCCTAAAAGCCTGGATCAAGGACGACCCGCAGGCTGCCGTCGCGGCGATGCAAAGTATCTCTGACAAAATTTATCCGAGCGGTCAGATCGTTGAAGATTGGGCAAAGACCGACCTGATTACCGCCAAGGAGTGGATCAAAAACTATGACCACCAGTCCAAACACTCAGGCATGAGCGCAATGATCAGGGACCTCGCCAAGACCGATTTCAAAAAAGCAGCCGAGCTCCACCGGGAGTTCACGAATTGGTCGGAAGACCACGAACCCGACCCCGAAAAATCGGTGGAAAGAGCGGGTTTCAATCTCGCCCGCGAATGGGCGCAACACAATCCTGACGAGGCACTCGCTTGGATCGACTCACAACCTGCAGGTGAAGCGAAAGACACCATGATTTCCACAATGATCGGCGAAATAGGCTCCCGACTCCCGCAGAAAGCCAGGGAGCTTGCCGCAGAACTTCCGCCAGGGGAACTGAGATCAAGCGCGATTTTCGAACTCGTGAGAGATTTGAAACAGGAAGGTAATCCAACCCAAGCTTTCGAAGCCAGCCAACTGCTCATCGATGAGCAAACCCGGCTCACCTCCACCGAAGATGTCCTAAAGCGAATCAATACCTCGGCGCCGCAAAAAGCCCTCGAACTCCTCGAGCGCGCCAAGATCCCCGAAGCAGATCGCGAGCGCATTCGCGGGGCTCTTAAGTGATCCGCCACCCAGAGTCTTCGTCCTTGCGCTTCGCAACCACCAGTCGGAAACTTCCCCACCCACTTTATGAAGAGTCTCCCATTCTTCTTTCTGCTCCTCGGCTTTTCCAGCGCCTTCGGCCAAATTTTGATCGGACCTTCACGGGAACTCACAAACTACAGCTTCCTGCCCAGCGAAACGACAGCTGTTGATCTTGATCTGGATGGAGATCTTGATGTCATCACCCGCGAACAATACTTTGGATGGATTCATTGGTATCTTAATGACGGTAGCGGAAATTTTTCAAAGGGAGGGGAATGGGCGCCCCCCATTGACATGAATCGAGACAACTGGAACACCCTCGGCTATTTCGACTATGACGGTGACGGCTATCTCGACATCCTTGGTTTGCTTAAATTGGAGAACGAAAACACCCAGTCCATCTGCTTGGCCCGCGGCTTGGAGGGAGCTACTTTTGAGAAAGACTTTACCAGAATTTTTGCCAGAGAATACGATTCCACAAGTTGGAATGATGAGCTCGAGCCAATCGACTTTCCGCTTCAAGATTTTAATCGTGACGGCAGAAAAGACATCTTGTTTGAAAATCACATCGTCTTTCTCAGAGACTATCCTTTAGTGGCTACCGAGACAAACGCTGATTTTTCCAGTGTTTACGGGTGGAACGGAAATATTCCATTCGTTGACTGGAACAACGATGGATTGCCAGATCTAGTCAATGAGCGGCTTGGTGTACGACTCAACCAAGGACGCGGTCGTTTCTCAGAGGAACAAATCATTGACCTTCCATCGTTGGGAGATGGTTCTATCGACAGAAGGGATCTCGGTCCGATCAGGCGGACCAGCGGAGATGGCCCATTGGAGTTTTGCCTGAGCTACGAAATGGATGATGTGGACTACGTGTCCATCATCACAAAGAACTCTGATGATTCGGTTTCTATTTCCGCGACTTCCAAACTGAATGACCTCCTCCCTCCCGCTAGCATCGGAGGCTGGTCCTACGGCGTAAGAGGCGATCGTGTGGTCATCGTGAGCTTTGATCAAAGGCAACGACCAGAAATCGATGCTTACGAACTAATTTGGGATGGCACAGCGCTGACGACAGCCCCCATTATCACTAAAATTCCTTCCTATACCTTTGGAGGGCAGGGCTTGATAAGCGAAGATCTTAATGGCGATGGCACTTTAGATCTCATCGTCACCACACATGGCCCGGATAGGGTCAACGATGGTGCAACAGATGAAATATTTTGGCTTCAAGACTCTGTGGGAGGCCCATACGAGACCATTCGGAATCCCATCACAGAACCGTCCTATTCGCAGACCGTGATCGGAGCGTCCGATATCGATGATGATGGGATGATCGATCTCCTTACATACGAAACAAGAAGAGGTTCCCAAAGGCCGGGGAGCCTTGCTCTTTGGAAAAACTCGAATGAGGGGGAAGCATTTAACAAGTCATACCTCCCTGGAAAAAACTCAGTGTTAAGGCTTCTAAAAACCATCGAAACCGATGCCTCACTGGCTGCGCTTGGTGGTGAATTTGCCAGCCATGATTGGCCACTTGGAAAACCAGGCTTTCTGGTCGCCCGCAACATCCAGCCCGAGTCACCGGATGGAAGTTATCAATCGGCGATCAGCTATCTCCTCCAAGATCAGACAGGGCAATTTACGGCGGTGGATCAGTTCACCTTCAATGGCAACTGGTTGGGGACGAACTTTTTTTACCAGGATCTCAATAATGACGGAATCAAGGATCTCCTGTATTCCCTCAATCGGAACCAGCTCGACGCCGAATCTGGCGGCAGTGGTATTTTTGTGCAATTCGGCGATGGCAATTCATTTGGCCCGAGCACTCTCCTCGTCAATCTTAAACATGCCACCTTGGCTGCCCCGCCGGTCGATTTTGATGGAGACGGAGATCTCGACCTTCAAATCCTTCAAATCACCCCACCTCTCCCAAGAGTAACGTTCGAGTATTCCTGGGCAGAAAACGAGTCCTGGAAGTTCGAAACTCTTAATCCGCTGGATGATTATAACGATTTGATTTTCGAACCTTATTCAGAAGACGCGGTCACAATGCTCGACCTGGATGACAACGGTGACCTCGACCAGGTCTTCTGGATACCAACCGACAGGGTCTCGGGATTTAACCGCCTGAGTTGGAAGGAAACGAAGAACCCCGACCAACCGGTCCCGGAAGAAATTGCCTATCTCGAAAGGCTCTTCGCAGAGTCTTTCGCATTTCCGAGATGGGCCCTCCGGGATTCGCATCTCCTCGCGGATCTCGATAATGATGGCGTCAAAGATCTGGTCGTCGGATCCAAATTTTTTTCCCGGCTCGAATGGTTTAAAATCACCAAGGCCACCCAACCACCCGCCTACACAGCTTGGGCAACCTCAAAAGGTGTCACCGGTCACTCGGCCTCTCTCCTCGCTGACTGGGATGGCGATTCATGGACGAACTGGGAAGAGTTCGCCTTCGGATCAGATCCAAATCAAATAGACCCAAACCATCCGGGAAGACCCCAAATATCAGTCAAGGAGGCCGGACCGACCCTGACTTTTAGCAGGAGACGAGACGCCGCAAACGACGGAATCATTTATCAACACATTCAAAGCACCAACCTTCGCTCCTGGGCATCTTGGATCCCAGCTGAAGCTCATCTGGCTCCAATCGATGAAGGCTATGAAAAGGTCTCGATCCCGCTGGATCGGCCACGGGGATTCTTTCGTGTCCAGCCCATGCTGCCCGCAGGAGATCAGTAGGAAATGGTGCGCCCCCTACTTCCCGGCTTTCGCTTTCTCGAGTTCCTTCCTCTTGGACTCTTCCCAGGCTTTTTTGTCCTTTAAGAATCTCTCCTTAAGATTGGCCAAAGTCGCTTCGGCTTCCTGAATTTGTCGCTCGGTGTCTCCCAGCTCGAGCTCCTTACGGACCTTACCGTTGAGCTGACGCCGATAGCTGTTGACGTCGGCTCCTTCTGGAATTGGAAAGGACACCGGAATCTCCTCCTGCCGCCAGTCGTCACTCCGCTGAGTCGCCAGCGGGATTTGACGTGCGCTCGTCAGGTTGGACATCGGGTTACGTGCCCAGGCATAGCGGTAGTGTTCCGGTTCGGCGACGTGCGGGCTGCTCAAAACGAGGATGTTCCGCTTCACCCGGGGACGATTGCGGTTGTCCACCCCGTCCGTGCCATAATCGATCACCGCCGGATAAAATCGACGATCTTTCCCCGCGATTGCAAAGCCCAGCATCCTGCCATCGCTGTCATCTTTCGTCCGGATCTCCGTCGACATCATCAAAGTCATTTTTCCGTCTTCCTTCTTCACCTCCCGAATCGTAGGCGGCAGCCAGAACTCATCATTCAAGACTCCATATTGAGTCGCCATGGCCCACTTCGCG
Organism: Verrucomicrobiia bacterium; assembly: GCA_030432565.1. GTDB lineage: Bacteria > Verrucomicrobiota > Verrucomicrobiia > Verrucomicrobiales > Akkermansiaceae > SW10. The sequence continues at coordinate 45,241 of JAUIGV010000017.1, forward strand.
GCACGCTCGCCAACCGGCACTTTGATCTGGGGATGATACCAACTCTTACGAAAATCGTACGAACTCGCAAAGCCAATCGTCTTGTCACCGGCCTTCTGAAAATCGAGGAAGGTTTGATATTGCGCTTCTCTTATTCCGGGACCGGCATCGTTCATGGGTTTAAGAAAATTCTCCTCCGTCTGCGGTTCGCCGGCCGAACACAACGAAATGATGCAGAACGGCAATTCAGGATCATTGAAAGCCGCACGCCATGAGGTGATCATCTTTCCGAAGACCTGGTAATACATTCTCGCTCCCGCCGAACCGGCAAAACAATTGTTGTATCCCTGATGAAAAACCGCGCCTTTCACCGAGAGGCCCTCCATTGGCGAAATCATCCCCGCATAACAATATCCCGGACGATTGTGATCGGCCTTCGGCCCCGGTCGCAAATCCGATGGCGGCTTGCTGTCCGCAGGCAAGGGCTTGCCGTCCTTCTCCGCCTTTTCTTTCTTACGTTCAAAATTTTTGATGCGCCCTTCAAGATCGGCCTTGGCATCGTAGGCCGCAATCTTCTCATTCCACTCCGCAAGCTTCGCCTGCGTCTCTTCCCCCTTGATTTGCTTCATGACATCCTCCGGCGTCCACGACTCAACCGTGGTTCCACCACGGGAAGCATCGATCAAGCCAATGGGAACCTCGGAGGCCTTGTGAACACGGCGCCCGAAAACATAACCGATGGCCGAGAATTCCTTCACAGTTTCCGGCGTGCAAACCTCCCAATATCCTTTGCGAAAGTGACGGCTGGACCAGCTGCTGTATTCGTAAAGACCCTCGAAGCTCTTCACCGCTTCAAATCCTTTTCCCTGCGGAACAGTCAGCAATCGGATCTCCGGATAATTCGCCGAAGCAATCTCCATTGCTCCGTCATCCACCTTTGCCAACTCAAATTCCATATTACTCTGACCTCCCAACACCCAGACATCGCCCACAAGAATATTCTCCAAGGTGATGGTCTTATCCTTACCTTTGGCAACCAGGTTCTGCGGATCCCTGCTGGCCGGCTTGGCCATCAACGTCGCCGCCCAGGCGCCCTTTTGATCAGCAACAGTCAAAAGTGATTCACCCCGAAAGAAGATCGTCACCTTCTCCCCCGGAGCAGCCCAACCCCAGATCCTAACAGGCTTGTCCCGCTGCAAAACCATGTTGCTTTGGAAGGCATTGCTCAAACTGAGCCCCTCACCAATGGCGGGAACCTCCACCACGTTTTCACGCGGCATTTTTTGAGCGGAAAGCAAACCTCCCGACACGATCGTCAGCGAGACACATAGGATTGGGAAAAAACGATTCTTCATTGGTGGATTCATGGACTTAAGAAAGAAGTGAGCCCGTTGGAAAGTACAACTCCCCCAACGACCTACCCGCAAATGAGTATTTCAGGCTTCTGGCTTCACTGAAAGCTCACCGACGATTTGGACCAACCGGGTTTCCCTGAGGGGTCGTCTGCAAAATGCCAAACGACACCTTGGTCATCCGGGAAAACAATTCCGGCCGTACTCCGGCGGACCCACAATCATAAAGAAGATCGAAACTGAGCGATTCAGCCTCATTCGTTCCGGAGGACTACCGGGATCCTTCTACATAGCAAGCTGCGTGACATTGATCAGCACAAGATAACGACCGGCTTTCCCCACAAAGGTCAGAATCCAAAATAAGGTGAAGTTGACCCTCATCACTCCGGCCAAAAAGGTAAGGGCATCTCCGCCAACCGGAGCCCATGCCAGAAGAAGGGACCAGACTCCATACTTTTGAAACCACTCCTGCGCGCGGGAAAGTTTACCAACCTTAAAAGGAAACCATCTTCGGTCCTGATATCCTTCAAGATAACGGCCAAGGACCCAATTCGCAGCCGAACCGAGGGTATTCCCAAGCGACGCAACCAGCCATATCCAAACCCATTCTTCGGGGCGGTCAACCACCATGCTGACGACAATCACTTCTGAGTAAAAGGGAAGAATCGTCGCAGCAAGGAAAGCCGCTCCAAACATGAGGAGATAGGCTGTCATTCCTCACCCTCGGGGATCAAGGTTTCAGCAACGCTGCCTCGTGCACGACGCACCAGCTCCGTAAAAATATTTCGCTGCCTCTTCACATAAAACAGATATTCAGGATGCCATTGCACCCCGACAAGCCAAGGATGGGAACTTGCTTCGATGGCCTGAACAAAAGAATCCAAATCCCTCGCGACCACACGGGCTCCTTCTCCAAGGCGGTCGATTGCCTGATGGTGAAGACTGTTGATCCGCCACCGGTCGCAATCCATGGCCTCTCGAAGATGACCATCTGATTCAGCTACAGCAGTCTTTCTTGGCAAAAGAGTGCGTCGATTCGAAGTGCGTTTTCGGAGCGGACGGATACTCGGGAAAAGAGATCCCCCGAGCACGACATTGATCAGCTGGGCACCCCGGCAGATTCCAAGAATCGGAAGGTGCGTATCGAGAGCATGTTGAATCATCTCAATTTCAAATTGATCCCGCTTCCGGTCAATTCGGCTGTGACCGCTGCTCTCTCCGTCGTACAAGTCCGCATCAATGTCACTGCCCCCGCCGATGATAACAGCCTTGAAGCGTTCCTTTTCGTGACTTCGGAAATTTGACGGAGTAAGTCGAACAGCCTTGCCACCGGCAACAAAGACTGAAAAACGTGTCGCCCACCACGCAATCGGGAAACGGCCATCCGAACCAGTGACAGCTATGAGTGGACGTTCAGCCATTGTTTCACATCCTCCTTCCAAGAATGGTATTCCGAAGAAAAATACCCTCCCGCACGACTTCGGCGATAAGCTTCACAGACGACTTTAAGCCGATGCGGATCTTCCGCAAGGGATTCGACCTCCTGCCAGTCATTCCAACTACACCAAATGCCCCAAGCGGGATTATCAATATCACTGTTGGGCAAGCGGTAGTGCAGGGTCGGGCGCTTGCGGATCTTCTCCTTGGGTAAAGATTCCACGACCTTCGACTCATCGAGAAACGCAAACATGGGGAGCATATCGAGTATCCGGTTCCGGCTCGGGTTATGCTCAAGATAATCATCAATCAATTGACCCAGCGATGGTGAGTAATTCTCCGCTAAAATCAAATCTTCGTATGCGCCGGCATAGCTGCGAATAAACGGGGAGAACTTTCTGCTGTAGACAATGTCCTCCCTGTCCTCCAGCCAAGCCTGCAGACAAACAAACGCCCTCAGATAGGTTAGGATCGTCCCGGCTTCCAGATCCGGAAGTTCGAGATTCAGGTGCAGACCAAACGCGGCAAACAAAGCCTGTCGGCTGCCATTGGCTCCGCGGCTCCGCAGGGCATCCACGATCCAATCCAATTCACCAAGGCGGGCAAATGGCAAGGGAGGTGAGATCACTTCACAGGGAATTAGATTCCTCATCAAGGCCTGAATCGTATCAGCCGCAAGGTGCTCAAATTCACGCATCCAGTCCCCGCCCTCCTCGGAATCATCCCGGTGAAGCTTTTGCAGATATTCGAAGTCCAAATCCACCTTGAAATCCCCCAGCACCGTCCCCTCCACCCTAAATTCGTAATCCGAAATTCGATCAATGGTTCCCCCGTAGTGGGCCACCAACTGGGCTGCGATCACCGGCAGTTCGACCCCCGACATCTCGATCTCCACCCCGATACGGCGGGGTGAACCGTCTAGGCCACTCAACCGGCCAGGCATCCGGTAGCAAGGTCGATCGGGCTGGCCGGAATTGCGTTCGTGGGAATCACTTGCGGACATCAACTTAAAATGAAAGGGAGAAAACCAGAGCAGCCAAACCATTAACCATCCCTTCGGCAACCTAAGCGGGCGCGAGCAGAAACGACAAGCATCAAGACGCCGGCAATGATCGAAACAACCAGATTTTCCCCCGAGACCGAAGGCCGCGACCTCGTCGCCCGACTCCCCCCAAAAAACGAGCGCGGCCGCCCCGGACTGCGTCACCTCTCCTGGCAAGAAATTACTGGGGAAAGCTCATCCCATCAGGTAGCTTGCGAGGGACATGAAAGGCCTCCTTCTTCTTTCCCTATTTTGCGTAAGCATTCAGTTTGCGACGGCCTGGTCACCGGTCTCTCCCTACCAGCATGTCGTTTCGAGGGGTTCGTTCTTTTTCGTCATGCTTCCCACCCAGTATGAGAAAAAGGACGGCAAGTTCGTCGAATCCGACGGCCCAAGCGGAACGTCCTATCGCGTGACGTGGAAGGGTAAGATTAAGAAAATGTGGTCGATCAAAAGCTTCTACGCCTTTCCCGGAGACATTCACCTCTCATCGGATGGCAAATCGGTCGCCCTCTTCCGTAACCAATTCCTGGGACAAGACGGAACTTTCTTTAACGACCCTGATTCAAATTCAGTTTTAAGGATTTACCGCAAAGGGAAGTTGGTCGCTGACTTCGAAGCGAAAGACCTGATGACCGACTTGAAAAAGGGCATCGTCCCAACGCTCTTTGGAATTCAATACGGCTGGCAAAATCAGGACCTTCACAGAACACAACTCGGCCCCAGCAGAAAACACTTCGTCACCACCGAAACCGAAGGACGGCCTGGAATGATCGAACACCCCGACGTCCTCCAGTTCGCCACCTTCGAACGTATCCTTTTCCTCATTGATTCAAAAACCGGAGTGGTCGTCTCGCGGAATCCGATTCCGAAAGAACAAAAGGAAGAAGAAATAACGGATTCCAGCATCGATCCGTTCGCCGAGTAATGCCAACCGCACCGCGAGGGAGTGGCCGATGGCATGAGTTGGGGACTCCGTAGGATTCCTGTCTGATCTTGCTCGCTGCTGGTAGGCGCCTGGGATGCTCAGGTCATGGAGCTGCCTCAGAATCCCGGGAATCTTCCCGGTGCGGGATCAGTGTTGCGATGAAGATCGCCAAATAAAGGGTGCCGCAAATGGCTTCGAGTGCAGAAAGGATACGAGTGAACGGAGTAGTCGCAGTGATGTCTCCATAGCCGAGCGTGGTCATAGTCACAAAGCTGAAGTAAAGAAGAGCTCCATTTTCATCGGTCGCCCGCTCGCCGCCGCTGGTGACAAAGGAGCCGGCTCCACTCAAGTGGCAGATGGCATAAAGATTGGCCCAAAGCATTCCCAAAATGAGGTATCCACAAATCCCCGCCAGCAGCTTATCGGTTTGATCGCTCGTCTTACTTTTGAGGGAAAATCGCACCACGGTGACAAGCATCAGCGCTTGCAGCAGAAGGACCAACCAACGGGAAGCGAGAAGGAGGACGACATTATCCGGTATCATTTCCGAAAGGACGCCCAGCAAAACCATGGGGACACAAAGACCACCAAATAGCTTCAACCAAAAGCGGCTGCTGGCGAGCAGAAATCCTCCGAGACAAAACACTCCCAAATAAGACGACCAAAGAATGCCCGAGATCCATGGGTCGCCGGTGGCCGATTGACTCCCACTAATTATAATGAGAGCCAGAAGCGTGACCAGCAGGACCAAAGATCTCAGGCGAAACCATTTCTGAAAAAGAGGAAACGCTGACATGCCGGTCTAGTCGGAAGTGGCTACAATCTCTTCCTCCAGCGGAGGTTCTTCATCCGATGGCGGATCATCTTTGGGATCGGCTTTTCCCGTCAATTTTTCAACAAGGCCCTGGATGACATAGTAAAGCAGAGGAACCGCCACCATACTAAGAAGGGTCGCGGCAGCCATGCCTCCAAATACCGCCGTTCCCAAAACCTTGCGCGATTCCGCACCAGCACCGGAGGCAATGAGCAGAGGAATAACCCCGAGGATGAATGAGAGAGCGGTCATCATGACGGCCCGGAAACGGAGCCTGACCGCTTCAACGGCCGAGTCCTTGAGGCTCATCCCTTCGTCCCTTTTTTCCTTTGCAAATTCTGTGATGAGAATTGCGGTCTTCGTCGATAAGGCGATCAAAAGAATAATGCCGATTTGGGTATAGATGTTGTTTTCCATTCCCCGCATCATTATCGCACCCACTGCTCCCAGGAGAGCCAGAGGAACCGATAGACAAACCGAGATGGGCAGGGTCCAACTTTCATATTGGGCGGCCAAAACGAGATAGGCCATCAGGATGGCAAAGGCGAAAACGGTTCCGAGGCCACTGTTGGCTGCGATCTTTTGCTGGAAGGAAAGGTCCGACCAGGCATACCCCATGCCGGGTGGGAGCGAGTTCTCCGATAGCTCCTCCATCGCATCCATAGCCACCCCCGAGCTGTTATTTCCGGAAGGATCTCCAAGAATTTTTACCGAGGGCATCATATTGAAACGCGTGATGGTTTGGGGTCCCACGATTTCGTTGAGTTCGGCAACCGCCCCTAGAGGAATCATTTCCCCGTTGGCCCCGCGCAGATGAAGCGAGTTGATATCATTTGGCTCGGCCCGGAAGGGTGCATCGGCCTGTGCGGTCACCTTGAAGATTCTCCCGAAAATTGAAAAGTCATTTACGTAAGCCGATCCCAAGTAGGTTTGCATGGTCTCATTCACGGCCCCCAGAGAGGTTCCGGTCCTCTTAACCTGATCCCGGTCAACATCGACGAAAATTTGCGGGACGCTCGCGCGAAACGTCGTCCGGACCGAGGTCAGTCGTTCGTCCTGGTTGGCCACCATCATGAGTTGGTTGGCGACCGCCTGCATCTGCTGGCTACCCACGCCCTGTTTGTCCTGAAGCATATAGGTGAAGCCTCCCGAGGTTCCCACCCCCGGCAAAGAAGGCATCGCAAAGGCAAACGCCCCGGCTTCCTGGATACCCATCAACGACCTCTGCAATTTTTTCAAAATCACGGACTGATGCTGATCCGCCTCGGGACGATCTTCCCATGATTTGAAAGTCACCACCGCAAATCCGGTGTTCGCAGAAGCCGCTCCATCAATCACCGAAAAACCGGTAATTGAAAGGCAATCCTGCGCTTCCGGAATGGATTTCACGATGGCCTCTACCTTTCGCATAACACCCTCGGTACGATCGAGGGTGGCCCCGTCCGGCAGTTGCACTGCGACCATGCAGTAGCCCTCATCCTCTTGCGGAACAAATCCCTCCGGCAGGCTGCCCAGCCCCTTCATCGAGAGATAGGTGATCCCCCCGTAGGCGAAGACCCCCAGGATGGCAACTTTGATTGCACCGCGGACCAACATGCGGTAGAAGCTGTTGCACACATCTACCGAGCGATTGAACATTCTAAAAACGCCGCGAGGCTCCCTTTTGCTTTTTCGCAAAAGAATCCCACAGAGAGCCGGGCTGAGAGTCAGCGCATTGACCGAACTGAAAGCGGTCGCGACCGCGATCGTGATCGCAAATTGCTTGAACATCGTCCCGGTAATCCCGTCCAACATCGCGGTTGGAATAAAGACCGAGAGAAGGACCAGGGTCGTCGCAACCACCGGACCGGAAACTTCCTTCATCGCGGCAATGGCCGCTTCCTTTGGCGCCAAACCTTTTTCAAGGTGAACCGTGGTATTCTCCACCACGATGATGGCGTCATCGACAACAATCCCAATCACCAAAACAAGACCGAAAAGGGTCAGGATATTGAGCGAAAATCCCATCGCGAGGAGAACCGAAAACGCTCCGATCAAAGAGACCGGAATGGTCATCAAGGGAACAAGGGTGGCTCGAAAATCCTGCAGGAAAAGATAGACTGTCAGAACCACCAGAATGAGCGTGGCCGCCAGAGTAATGATGACTTCCTTGATGGAAGCATCAATAATGTCGGTCGAATTATAGACGATGGTGTAGTCGACATCCTGGGGAAAGGTTTCCGAAAGCTCGGTCAGCTTGCCCTTCAAGCCATCGGCCACCCCGATGAGGTTCGAGCCCGGGATTTGCGAAATGGCCATGGTCACCGACGGCTTGCCATTGAGCCGGGAGCCGAAGCTGTAGGTGTCCGATCCGAGTTCGACCCGGGCGACGTCGGCGAGGCGGATGTTTCCCTGCTCGCCGTCACTGCGGACGATGACATTTTCAAATTCCTGGACTGTTTTAAGCCGCCCCTGGGTGCTCAGGACATATTCGTAGGCCGTTCCGGGCTCGCTTGGAGCCGCCCCGACCCGACCCGCCGCAACTTGCACATTCTGCTCGCGCACCGCGGCCAGCACTTCGGAGACGGCGAGATTCCGGGCCTTCAACAAATCAGGATTGAGCCAGATCCGCATCGCAAATTCACCGGCCCCAAAAGTCGTGACATCCCCCACCCCGTTTACCCGAAGAAGCTCATCCCTGACGTTCAGGTTGGCATAGTTTGAAAGAAAGGCGGCATCGTAGGTCCCATCCGGTGAGGTCAGCCCGATATACATGACGGTATCGGTCGACTTCTTTTTAACGCTGACACCCGTTTTTTGGACCTCGGCCGGGAGTCGGGGCTCGGCTTTGGTGACCCGGTTTTGAACAAGAACATTCGCGGTATCGAGGTCGGTTCCCGGTTCGAAGGTGACGGTCAGATTCATCGATCCGTCATTTCCGCTCACCGAGTTCATGTAGAGCATGCCCTCGACTCCATTGACTTCTTTTTCGATGGCAGCGGCAACCGTATCGGAGACGGTCTGGGCGTCAGCACCGGGATAAAAGGCGCTGATTTGAATCGTGGGGGGCGCAAGGTCCGGATAACGGGAAACCGGCATCTTGAGCAGCGCGACCGCGCCGAGCACCACCATCACAATGGAGATGACCGCGGCGAAAACCGGGCGTCTAATGAAAATGGCACTGAACATGGGACTCGCTTGAGTTAAGATACTATTTGCCGGTGGGAACCTTCCCGGCAGGTTGGGCATTGACTACCGCTCCCTCGCGGGCCCGCTGGAGTCCGGCCACGATGACATTTTCGCTCCCGTCCAAGCCCGAAAGGATCACCGATTTTTTGACATCGTCCTTCTTTTCGAGCGGGAGTGATTTTCCGACCACGACCGTGCGTCGCTGCACCGTGTTCTTGTCATCGACGACCCAGACGAAAGAGCCGGCGAGGTCACGCAAGGTGGCATCCGTCGGAAGAATCAGGGCTTCTTCCACTTCCGGCTTGGAGGGATCGGGAGGTGTGGGAACCCCGACCAAACCATAGAGTCCGGAGGCCAGAACCCCATCCGGATTCGAGAACATCGCACGAACCTTGTTGGTCCGGGTTTTCGAAGACACCTCATTGTCGATGAAGTCGACATTGCCCGATCCCGCAAAGATCCGGCCGTCAGCCAGTTTCAGACGAACCTCAAGGGCCTTCACCCGTTTCGCAGTGACTTCGTCATTGCGAGCCACCAGAAACTCAAGGATCTTGCGCTCGGGAACCTCAAAGTAGGCTTGGATCTGGCTGTCATCGATGATGGTGGTCAGCAGCGTGGGGTCGGCAAACCCGACGAGGTTTCCTTCGTCAACCAGGGATCGCGAGAGACGACCCGTGATGGGTGCGAAAATTTTGGTATACCCCAGATTGAGCTCGCTGCTCTTCAGCTGAGCCTCCGCCTGTTGAACTGCCGCTGCGCTCTGGGCGAGTTCGGCAGCGGCGACATCGACATCAATCTTGGAAGTGGCGTTTTTCTTCAGGGCAATCGAGAGGCGGTCGAAGCGTGTTTGAGCGAGATTTTTCCCGGCTTTGGCGCGGGTCAGATCGGCTTCCGCAGCCAACATGGACTGCCTGTAGGGATCTGGTTCGATCTCAAAGAGAAGCTCGCCTTTCTTCACCCGCTGGCCATCGGTGAAGTGCTTTTTGAGGAGAACCCCTTTCACACGCGCCCGGATTTCAATTTGGCTAGAAGCCCGAAGCGTGGCGGGGAATTCGTCATAAACCAGCGGTTTTCCAAGCTCCGCCTTTGCGACGGTCACAGGCAGCGGGGGCATCTGCGCGGGCGGTTCCTTTTCTTTACAGGAGGTAAACGAAAAAAGGGCAAAACCGCAGAGAAAGAAGGCCCGGATTTTAGGAAGGATCGAATTCATCGGAAGGCGGAATTGAAAATTGATTTACTTCTGACTGGGGCGGGAGCCGCCACCAAGAGCTTTATAAAGGCTGGCGTAAGCAGCGGCAATTTGCCCGCGGCTTGCTGCATGACTGTCCTCGGTCAGGAGAACAACACGCTCGGAATCGAGCACGTTTTGGAAAGGAAGGAGGCCGTCCTTGTAGCTTTCCTTGATCAATTCGCGGCTCCGTTTCGCAGCCTTGACCGCACGGCCAAGCGAGGTCTGGCGTTCCCGCTCGTATCGCAGACGGGCCATCGCGGTCTCGACCTCGGAGACCGCATTGATGACGGTCTGCTCATAGGTGGCATAGGCCGCCCGGGTTTCGGCTTTATTGATCTCGATCAAGTTCCTGATTCGACCCGCATTAAAAAGGTTCCAGGTAAATTTCGGACCAAAGCCGGTGTTCCGGGAACCCGAATCCAGAACATCCCCCGGGGTGGCCGCTTGCAGGGTGAAATTCCCTCCGAGCTGGAACTGCGGGTAAAGCTCGGCCGTCGCCGAACCAATCCCGGCATTCGCAGCGGCCAAATTCCGCTCGGCCGCCCGGATATCAGGTCGCGCCCGGATCAGGTCCGCCGGCAGGCCCCGCGCCACCGATTCCGGGGGCACCGGAATCTTGCTGCCTTTGGAAAGCATGGACTCAAGCTTGCCGGGATACGTTCCAAGAAGGGCCGCGAGACGATTCACCAGACTAACGCGTTGCTGTTGCAACTGTGGAATGACAGCCTCGGTATTGGCCTGGTTCGCTTCGGCCTGTGAGACGTCGAGTTCCGGCACCAGCCCGGCGTCCCACCGGTCCTTCGCAATTGTAACCGAACCCTTTTGGGTCTCCAGGTTGTCCCGCGTAATTTCGATGCGCCGCTTGACGGTCTGCAGTTCGATATAAGCAATCGCAACCTCGGTAAAAAGGCTGAGCCGGGCGTCAAAAAAGATCTCCACCCGGGCCGCTTCACTGGCCTTCGCCGCCTCGACCAAACGTCGGTTCTTGCCCCAAAAGTCCAACTCCCATCCCGCATTGAGACCCAAGTCATAGATTTCATTGCTCGAACCTCCAATCGGCGGTGGATTGAGACCATTCTCAGTCAACCGGCTCCTCGTGAAGGAACCGGTGCCGTTCACCTGCGGGAAAAGAACACTGCGCGTGGCATTACGATTCGCTCTCGCCTGCAGGACTCTTTCCCCGGCCACGACAAGATTGAGATTGGAAGCCTCGGCTTTGCGAATAAGCTTATCCAAAACCGGATCATCAAAGTGCCGCCACCAGATCTGAAGCGTCGCCGTATTTGTATCCGAGGCCCCTGGAAGATTTTGATTCCAAAGATCAGGCGTTATGTTTTCCGGCGCACTATAGTCCGGGCCGACCATATTGCACTGCGTCAATAAAAGGGACGAAGATCCCAACAACGAGAGAACGAAAGGCGCAAAGAAACAGCGGCTCCGGAGTGATGGCATGAAAAGGCGACAGGAAAAGATTACAAAGGCGAAAACTCAAACAGATTTCCAAATCGGACATTTCTGCTAATTCCTGACGAGATAAAGATCTGCATACCGCAGGTCAAGCCAAGATCTATTCCGAAAAATTCTTGGATTGTATTATCACCATGAATCATACTCACAGTAATTTTAAATAACTATTGGCGACATATGGAACACCTCACTTTTGGATACCCTGCACCGTAGGGAAACCTCCTGAAAAATCCAACCCACCGTAGTGCCACCGACCGGCGATGGCGGAAAAATCCGCTCCCCTCCCTCTGGTCCACCCAGCACCCAATCCCCTTTCTGTTAAAAGTAAATTTCTGGCAGCCCTTTCAGGGAATCGATGAAAGGAATCTGGAACTTACAGCCCTCGCCACTTCTCACAAGTTCGGAAGGCACGAGAGTCTCTTAACTTTGGACGGACGCGCGGATGCCACCCCGATAGTGGGCAAACCCCTTCTCCATCTCATAGTATCACCGTCATCTGCTGGCGGACATCTGCTCGATTCACCGGCGGGTCCGCTCGTTCATCTGGATCTGTAGCGTGATAAAACTTTTCAATTCCCCTCCATGGAACAACCGCGGCCCTGATGGCTTGGCACGGGCTGGAGAGCCATCACATTCCCGACACCTTCGATGACGAAAGATGACCAGCTGCGGAGTATCCCGGCCTCCTTCACCTCGTCATTGTCGTTTCCACACCAACCGGCGGTAGCGGACAACCAACCAACGCTGTTTTTTTCGCCGGGAGCCACTACGCCGACGGCCCGGGAATCTTCCCCACTTCCCCCTTCCAACTCCCCAACCCGGGAGAGCGAGAACCATACGACCACCGCCACCTGGACTCCGAACTCGACTCTTCCCTACGCCCGGCCGTCACCTTGAATGATGACATGATCATACACAGTCATTTGATTAAGAATCGAGCAATGCTTGCAGGAGCTCTCACGCCCTGCAATTTGGACTGTTGGGTGCGCAACTGGAAACCCACTGAACAAGTCAATTCCAAACACTTGGCGCCGCTATGGCTGTCCGGTCACCCGGATCCGAAAAAAACGATCCTCCGGCAGTCCGCTGACCGGTCCGGTCGAGACGAATCGCATGGTCGCGGTGCCATCTCCATTGTTGGTGGTGGCAGTTGGAATCATTTCGCCGGCATCGGCCCAGTCCGAGAGGTTACCGCTGGCCTGCAGACGATATTGAAGGCCGACCGCAGCAAGGTTGATTGTAAAGGACACCCCAAGGAAGTCTTCCTGGTCCGCAATCGGTTCCGGACTCAATTGCAGGGATGGAATTGAGCTGCTTGAGTTGTCGCTTGTCGCCATCGCGTATTCGAGAAAGGCGTTGAAACCATCGCCGTCCGCGTCGTCGTTCGGGTTCCCCACGAAAGGTTGGGAATCATCGCCCCCCGGACTTCCGTTGATAGCGACACTTGAACGCCAGCTTGCGGGATCGCTGTGGTCGGGGTTGGTGAGAGGAGCATTGAGGACGAGAGAGAATCCCGAGCCGTCGCCTGCGGCTTCCGGCCATGGAAAAACGACTCCGTAGGAGAAGTCGCGGATTGGAAATCCTCCGGCGTCCAGAAGGACAGTTTGCTCGCCTTCATTTCTCAAGGAACCTTCGTACTCGCCGGCAATATTGGCGGTGCCATGTCGGAACTCAAAGGCGGCCCGGTTGCTGACAAGGAGGACCCGCTCGCCTGGCGCAAGGACGCGGGCGGCGACCGGAATGGAACTATCAAAACCAGCAAAGGTGATTCCTTCGAAAAAGGAAATTCCCTCCAATGAGATTGAGTTTTCCGGATCGATGTTGAGAAGCTCGATGAATTCGAAGTCGCCACGGGTGTCAAAGCCCGCCGCAATTTCGGCAGGAGTCGGAGAGGCCGGGCGGTAGTGGAGTTCCGAAATGACGAGGTTTGCGACGGTGGCGGGGACGGTGTTGACAACAAAGTTGGCCTGGCTCAGCGGGCTCCACCTGGTCCCATCGAAAACCCGCGCGTGGACATCCACCGAACTTTGCAAGTCCATCGCCGACGAGTAGACCAGGGCACCCGGAGCCACCGCATCACCGCTGCCCTGGCTGCCCTCGAGGATGCAGGACCACAGGGCATCACTGCTGCCTTGCCCGCGATTGAGACCGTGAATGGCCAGCATGTTTTGGCCGACCTGAAGATTTGCGTTTCCACCACTGACTTCGAAGTCGAGGTAGTTGATGGCGGAATTGTCATCGTGGGAACCCTCGGCTCCCGAGTTGTAGGTCAGAATGGCCGGGGCATTTGCTTCGCGGACCACCTCGACTCCATTCAGGTAGGCCACGAAGCTATCATCGTAGCGCATTTTCAAGACGAGACTGCCCAGGGCATCCAGCTCGGCCTGGGAAGCGATGGTAAAGGGAATGCGAATGTAGCAGGTTTGGTTTTGATTTGCCATTTCCGCTTCGACATCCAAATCGAAGTAAGGGTCATAGAGGTTGTTCGAGCTCCGTTCATATCCAACACCCTGGGTTCCTGCGGTCCAGTTGGCCGCATTGGGAGGTGCGGTCGGATTGGTCCACTGGGCAATGCTGAGGCTGCTGCCTCCGTTGGTAATGGAGGGAATGAGCACCTCGCAGGGTGCGTCTTCACTGATCAAGGTGACTGAAGGGCTGGGGCCGAGCCGGGGGTCGGAGCCATCAAGAGTGTAATAGATCTTGGCATTTGCCCAACCATTGGGTTCGGACATCGTGAGGTCGAACCCGGCGTTGACCTGGCCGCCGTAGAGATTGAAGGACGGAGGCCGGGCCAGCCCGTTCGTGCCGCGCGACTGGGTCTCCATCCAGGCAAGGCGTTGGGTCAGCCAATTTTTCATCCAATCCACCTCGGCCTGATGGGTGGTCCGTGATTGATAGCCGCCTGCATTGGGCCAAACATAGCTGCCGAGTATGTTCCATTCGGCAAAATTTCGGGTCACCGCATTGGGTGCCCCGTTGGCTCCATCGAGTTCGGCATCGTGCCGGTCGATCATGGCCATCATCGTATCGTTGGACAGCAGTTTACGACGGAACTCCCAGAATCGGTCCCAGTAGGCGAGGTCAAATTCACTATCGAGAAAAAGGCGCTGATACCAATAGTAATTCGGCGAGCTGACCTGGGGGTAATACCAGCCGATGGGATTCTCACCCTGCAGGTAGTTGGCATTGCCGAGGCCAAGGTTGAAGTCCCAGACTGGAAGGGCCCGGATTTTTCCATCCCTCGACTTTGAGAAATAGGTGCTGATGCGGTAGCCGTCGATATCCTTGAAGGCCTCGGTGAAGAGATGGGCATCGATGAAACTTTCGCGATCGATGAAGGCTTGATAGCCAATTTCCGGATCCGCGAAATCAGAGCTATGGAGGGCCGCTTCCATGTCGTTGATATATCCGCGAAGATAATCAAACTGAGCGGAGTTCGGGCTCTCGGGGTAATGCATGTCGAGCGGAACTCCTTCAATGGCGGTATTCCATGGGCTGCTGTATGGGCCTTTGTCTTTTTTGAAAATGTAGCCTCCGGTGATGAGATTCGGATCGGTGGTGAGATCACCCAGGCGTTCGACATCGACCCTTTCGCGGTCCCGCTTGATCTTTTCCATCACCACGTAAATGCCTCGATAGTCATTCATAGAAACGGTCCCGCCGTTGGAATTGAAGAAGACTTCCACGTAGCGGGTGCGAACGCCTCCAAAATTCCCCTGGGCCTCTCTTGCGGTTTCGTAAACGATGGCGTTTCGCATCAGGGCCTTGTCGGAATACGGAGCGTAGAGAATCCAGTCTGATTCCCGGGGCATGCCAAGGATGGAAACATTCTTGTCTTCGTTTTCATTGTTCCAGGTCTCCCAGGCGTATTGTTTCTTCGGAAAGCCGGACGATGACTGGCCGCGGACATGCATACCTCCGCGCCCGGTAAATTGTGGAACCCCATTGATGCGCGCGATGCCATCGACTTCATCACGGTCAATGACCACGGTGTAAACCGGTCGAAACGGCCGGGGGGCGCCGGGATTGCTGGCACCATCAATATTAACGCCATTCGAGTCGACCACGACAATGGGAAGATTTGAGCTGAAGTTTTGAATATCCGGGGCGAGCTCGATCAGAGTCCGGCTTTTGATTTCTCCGGGAAGCCGCCCTTGATCGTAAATCCTTGCCCGCACTGTCGTAGTATTGGTCAGGTTAAACCCGGTGGTGTAAACGGGGGAGCTCTCATCGGGAATAGTGCCATCGATGGTGTAGTGAACGACTGCGGTCGGAGAAGCCGGGGGGAGAATTCCCAGAGTCGTGGATCCTGAGAAGACGCCGCCGGTGCGATCAAACTCCACATCCTCAGCCGGAGGTCCCGCCGCCTGTAATCCGGAGTTGATGGCTCCGGGCGTTGGGGTTTCGAGGTATCCCATGGTGCGATCCCGTCCGAGGGCTCCGTAAGCGACATCCTCGGCCTGGGCTTCATAAGTAAACTCGCTCACAACAGTCGAGCCATCGGGAGCAATCAGAGCTAAGTATCCTCCTTCTTTAGAGAGGTTAAAATTGGTGTGAAGCGGGGAGTCCGGCGAGATGCGATCCTTGCCGGAGGCGAAAATGACGAGGTATTCATAGGGGGTTAGGGTTACTGCTGGAATACGCCAAAGGGTTTTTTGAGCGGGATCGTTGGTGAGGTAATAACCTTCCAGACTTTGGCCTGTATCCCGGCCGTTGTAGAGTTCGAGCCAGTCGGAGCTATCGAGATCCTCGTCTTCAAGACCATCCTCATTGGTGGCGACAAATTCGTTGATCACCGGTCCTGCGGTGGCAATGGGGCTGGCGGTGGTGGTGGTGAAGGAAAGATCATCAAGGTAGCTGTTCTGGGTGGCGCCGCCGGTGCGTCCCGAGAAGGCGAAGCGATCACCCGCTTTTGGCACAAACCCGGGCGTGGGGAGGTTGCTCGCGAGCACATTTCCATTGTAGCTGAGATCGAGCCCGTTTTGATCCCAGTTGATAGTCACTGTGACCCATTGGTTGGCGGTCGAGCCGTAGTTGTGCAGATTATTGTCAATGCTGATACCGTTCGAGAAGACCTCAACCGATGGGGTGTCTCCACCGTTGTTATAGGTATCCCATGCAATGACCAGTCCATTGGCACTCGCAAACCCTGCTTCCCCTCCCCCGTTACCAGTCGGGATTTCGCCGAAGGTTAGTGAGATTCCGTCGGCCAAGGTGCCACCGCCACCGATCTGAAGATCGAAGCTGACTGAGAACGAGTCGATCGCTTTCCCCGGATCAAGGTCAGCCAACTTGAAGGAAGCACTGGTGCTTCCGGTGCCGCTGGCGGTCAGACGAAGATATCGGTTGGCGACTCCCTGGACAGAGGCGACCCCGGTGCTGCTTGCGATCCCGGTTCCGTCATTCAGATTGGTTGTTCCGGCAGAGAAGGCGGAAAAATCCTGGGAGTAGCTTCCGGCAAGGGCCGGGGAAATACTGGAAGGAAAGATCGTAAGGAGAAGGAGACAGGAGAAGGGCTTCATCGGCTGGATTCTTGAGTGAGGGACCGTGCGTAAGGAGTTTTAGCAAGCTGCCCAACCGGACAACCACGGCTTTCATAAAGTGGAGTTCTTTAGATAACCCCTCAGAAAGACTTCTCCAGTGAAATTTGCAGAGCTTTCGCAAGAAACCTATCACCGGGCTCAAAAATAAGTCGTAGCCACGGCACGAAAAAAGGGACCGCGGTTTCCCACGGTCCCTTTGAAAGGTATTAGTAATTCCCTACCGGCGACGGCGAAGGAGGAGTCCGCAACTTGCAAAACCCAGAAGCAAAGCACCGCTTGGCTCTGGCACAGTGACGATCGACAGATTGTCGATCCGGAGTTCCTCGTTTGCTCCACCTGTTCGGGCGCTGAAGGAGAAGCCGTAACTATCGTTTCCGACAAAGGTATGGGGGACGTCGACAAAGGTCGCGTTGTCACCGAGTCCGGTTGTCGTGAAGCTGGTCGTTGCTGGATCCCACGAGATCGTTGCAGTTCCCGAGACTTCAACGCCGGAAGCAAGAACATTTCCATTGATGCGATTGGTCCCGGTTGCCCCCCAGATGTTAAACCCTTGACCGCCGTCCTGCCAGGTATCGATGGCGAAGCCAATGAACGTGCCGCCCATTCCCGTCTCGGCATTGCCGTGACCGGTTGGACCTGCCGCAAGAGTTGTTTGGGGCAGGATCTCCCCGTAGTTGAACGAGAAGCCGTCGGCGGGAGGATTACCGCCTGCAGCATCAAACATCGTGAAGTCGAAGGTGGCCGTCCAACCGAGTGAAGAATTAGCTACCGCCGGGATACGGAAGGAGGCACGCTGGCTGTTCACATCATCTTCCGTAAGGCGGAGAGCACCACCTTGCACCGACGCTCTTCCAACCGGATTACCGGCAATATCGAGATTACTACTGATGGCAGAGCCATCACCGAGGTCGGTCGTTCCGTCGGCAAAGCCGTCGAAATCCTGCAGGTAGGATGCAGCAGTAGCTGCGGAACAAAGAAAGCCAGAGGAGAGGCCTATCAATGCGGTGTACTTTTGTTTTAGTTTCATGATAGTGGTTAAATCGACCCTCGATATTCTCCCATTCGTAGTGAGCTGTGGTCTGCTAAGAGGAGATAACAAGGGTGTGAGTAAGTCAATCAATAAGAGTCATTTGTGGAACAATGCTTAAGATAGAGATGCTCGCCAGCTTTATTAGTCGGCGATCCTGCGAACGTGGTAGAAACGTCTTTGGGTGTCGATTGGAATACCGGATTCGGTAAAGGAGGTCGTCCCGGCGGCCCCGGGGATGCTATCATCCAACTCGTCCCAATCGAGGAGACCATTGGCCAGGTCGGGTGAGGCGTAAACTCCGTAGCGATCTCGATCCGAGGATTTCCAGGTTATGGTCACCGACCTGGTGTCAGGATTGGCTCCGACGCCGGGAACGATGACGTTCTCAATGCTGACGATGCTGAAGTCGTCTTGGGGGGCACTCCCGATAATGATCTGCAGGTTGTCGATCGCCACGGTCTGGTTGGCACCACCGATTCGTGCTGAAAACCCGAAATTGTATGCGGCATCGCCCAGAAACGCGGTCGCGATGTTCTCAAAGTCAGCGTTTGTAAGAAGTCCCTCAGTCGTGAAGGAAAGGCCCTCTTCCGGATCGTAGACAATCGTTACCGGACCGCTCACGGACGTCCCATCGGCAAGGATCGAGCCGTTTGTGAAGGAAAGGTCTGTATCAAGTCCTCCAACTTTTTCAGCGATATTGACACCCACCTCCAAACTTCCGTTTTCCCAGGTATCGACCTCAAACGAAACATTCTCGGTAACGGCGCCAGCGGCGGCCATCCCTTCTTCACCACTACCGATTTCGGTAAGGGAAAAGTTGCCGTAGTTGAATGAAACACCGTCGGCCGGCTGGTTTGCGCCGGCACTATCAGTGATCGTGAGGTCGAAGCTGGCAGTCCATCCGTTCTCCGATCCCTCGATGGCCGGAATCATGAAGCTGGCGGAGCCGCCGAGGGCGCCATCCCGGGTCAAGATGAGTTGATTTCCCTCAACCGCAGCCGCCCCGTTCATCACCGAGCCATCTCCGAGATCGGTCGTGCCATCAGCAAAGCCGTCGAAGTCCTGGATGTAACCAGACGGAGGGGCCTGCGGAACCGTTGGATCGCGTCCCTCGGCGACTTCGACGCCGTCTTTGACCTTGTCGCCGTCGGTGTCACCAATGTTCGGGTCAGTCCCTGGCTGGGTCGCGGGATTTCCGGAATCATAGGGGAGATCCGGATTCTCGACGCCGTCCAGCAAGAGGTCTCCATCGGTGTCATCATTGAGGGGATCGCTTCCGGTGTCGGCCACGCTCACCCAAGTTCCGGTGTTGGTCTCAACATTGTCATTGTAACCATCGTTATCCGTGTCCTCGTTCTGCGGGTCGGTCCCCAAACCCTGTTCTTCAGCGTTCGTGAGAGTATCCAGATCAGGATCACCGTCGGCTCCCTGTACGGGATCTCCGGCCACTCCGTTGTTGTTTGGATTTTCCCCGTTATCGTCCGGGTTCAGGCCATTGTCGATTTCGTATCCATCTCCCAGCGTATCGCCATCGGAGTCTGCGAGGTTGGGATCGGTGCCAGGCTGATTGGCATCGACGAACGGAAGATCGGGGTTCTCGACAGCATCGAGAAGCGTGTCACCGTCAGAGTCATTGTTGAGTGGATCGGTGCCGGTGGCACCGGGTCCTTCCCAGATTCCACTATTGGTCTCGACGTCATCAGTGAGCGTGTCGTCGTCGGTGTCGTCGTCCTGAGGATCAGTCCCAAGGTCGAGCTCCTGAATATTCGTGAGATTATCCATATCCGGATCGCCATCCGCCCCGTTGTCCGGGTTCCCCGGGACCCCATTATTGTTTGGGTTCAGCCCGTTGTCGTCCGGGTCGAGCCCGTTGGCGATCTCGTAGCCATTGGGAAGACCATCGCCGTCCGCGTCATCATCTCCACCAGTCGTGATGACGAGGTTGTCGATGCGAAGCTCTTCGTTGGCACCTCCTGTCCGGGCGCTGAACGAAAAACCATAATTGTCGTCACCAACGAAATTATGAGGGACGTTGATGAAGGACGCATTGGTGCCAAGTCCGGTTGTCGTAAAACTTGTCGTCGTCGGGCTCCACGTAATAGTCGCAGTTCCCGTCACATTGACGCCACTCGGGAGAACGTTGCCATTGATGCGATTGGTCCCGGTTGCCCCCCAGATATTAAACCCTTGACCGCCGTCCTGCCAGGTATCGACGGCGAAGGAAATGACCGTGCCGCCCATTCCCGCCTCGGCATTGCCGTGACCGGTTGGACCTGCTGCCAGAGTTGTCTGAGGCAAAATCTCCCCGTAGTTAAAGGAGAAGCCGTCGGCGGGAGGATTCCCGCCTGCGGCATCAAATAGAGTGAAGTCGAAGGTGGCCGTCCAGCCAAGGGATGAATTGGCGACTGGCGGGATGCGAAAAGAGGCACGCTGGCTGTTCACATCATCTTCCGTAAGGCGAAGCTCACCTCCCTGAACGGAAGCTTGCCCGACCGGGAAACCAGCAAGATCGAGATTACTCGCGATAGCAGAGCCATCACCGAGGTCGGTCGTTCCGTCAGCCAAACCATCAAAGTCCTGGGTATAGGTTGCCGCGCTTGCACTGGTGACGATTGCAAGCAGCGCAATCAGCGATTGAGGGGTTTTTCGAAAGTTCATTGCGTGTGTGTGTGGAATAACGATCACGCGACCCTAAAGATTTGCTGATGCATCTGTCAAGCTCTCAACCCGGGAACTGGTCTTAAAAAACTGAACTTGATACCAAAAAACCCCTCAAAAAAATATGATTTACAATCAATAATTCAATTTCGATGGCCCGTTCCTGTGATTTATATCACCAACTCCATTGTTCATAATTCCTCCATTACCATCTCTGATCTCAAACCAGTGTGGGAGAAGCCACGTGATCCGGCCAAAACTTTAAAACCCGTTCTCCCTAATTCGGCAAAAGAGAAAAGACACGAACACGGCTTCGGTTTATGCCAAAAATGATTTCCTTCCGGCCATCACCATTCAAGTCGGCCGCATTCAAGGACATCACCGCACCCGGGATCTGGATCCCGCTCCGCACCGGCAAGACAGGTTCGAATTCCCCGCCACCCAGCCCCTTCAAAAACAGGGACGACCCCATGTCGAAATGTCCGATCTCCGGCTGCGCTCCGTAGAAGTTCTGTCCCAGAAAACAATCAACCCTGCCGTCCCCGTCGATGTCTTCCAGCAACACGCAGTTGGATCGCGAGAGCTGGGCCCAACGGGGAAGGGGCTTCATGGTAAAGTTTCCCTTGCCATCGTTGATCAGGACCGAAGTCTCCAAATAATTTGCCTCGAAACGCCGGGCATCCTTCAAACGCGCCTCGGTATAAAGCTCACTGAGTGATGAAGTTGCAAATTTATTGAAGGTCTTCAGCTTCGTGCGCAGCCCCGGCATGGCCCCGCTCGAGCAACTGAGCCCCCGCCGGGGATAGAGTGTCTGCCCTTCGAATTTTGCCTCGATAATGTGAGGCTTACCACTCTCATCCATCTCCCCGTAGTAAAGAAGTTCCGGCTTCTTCTGACTCGCTTTATAGGGGGTATTTAGCCCTTGATTTGTGGCCACGTAGTCGATGTCCCCATCACCATCGAGGTCCGCTCCGGCGAGACCATTCCACCACCCCAGCCGCTCAGAGATGCCCGTATCGATCTTCTCTTTTAGAATTCCCGACCGATTCACAAAAAGACGAACCGGGCCCCACTCGCAGGAAAGCAGCAAATCATCTCTCCCGTCTCCATCGGCATCACTCACCAAAGCCGAGGTCACCAATCCAACCTTCTCCAGCCCCGGCATCGACGAGGTCACATCAACAAATTTTGGAGAACCGGATGTGGAATCGTTCCTCAAAAGTCGACTCGAGGGAGTCTCCGGATACCTTCCCGGAATCACCCGCGCTCCCACGAACAAATCGAGATCGTCGTCGCCGTCAAAATCGATGGAAACCACACAACTGCCGCTGTCCCGCAGATCTGGCAAAGCACCGTCCGGAGCATTTTCAAAAGTCCCGTCTCCATTTCCGAGATAGAGCCGATCACGCAAGCTGACATCACCGGGCTCACACTCCACTCCGCCACTCACAACGTACAGATCCACCTTGCCGTCTCCATCCACATCAAAAAACAAAGAGGCCAAATCTTCCGAATCAGCATGTTCATCGAAAGGCAGCTTGGACTTCGAGCTGAATAGTCCCGGGCTTTGTGCCAGAGAAACCTCCCCCGAATCGCCTGCAGGACGACATAAATAAAAATCCTGATCGCCGTCTCCATCCACATCCGCCCACGCCATTCCGGGACCGAACAATGAGTGCTGGTAGGGCAAAAGCGGCTGCCTCTTGTAATCATCATAGCCGCGCTCGCGCGGAACTACCGCCGCGAGACTGGGTGACAACAACTCAACAAACATCGGCCGCATCTTCGTCCTCGGCTTCCAGACCGGTGGTGCCGAACCAGGCTCCCGGATGGTATAGCGCCGCCCCGCTTTCAGGCTTGTGAAGACCTGCGTGGTGCCCCGCTGCCACTTGACGGAAAGCCGCTCCACCTCGTGGGCCTCTCCAAGGCCGAAGGTGATCTCGGGAGCATTTGAGGAAAGAAAACCCGTCGTCGGGCGCAATGTTCGCACTTGATCTTTGCCGCCGGCACGCAACGTGACCGTGGCCCCCACACCTCCCCGATTCCCGCCCGCACCAACCAGCCGCACGGTCACCCGGCCTTGATTTTTCGCGGCATCGTTACGATAGATTTTCACCGGCTCATCGAGGCTGGCCACCACCAGATCCGGATCGCCATCACCATCCAAATCCCCCGTTGCAGCGGAGTAGCTCATCCCCAAATGATCGAGCCCCCACTGTTTGCTCACGTTCTCAAATGAGAGTTCGCCGCGATTCGCAAAAACCAAATTCGTTTCCTTCCGCGGTTCCCTGGACTCGTAAAAGTCCCACTCCGTTTTCCCAATATAGTCCGCCATCGTCCGTTTCACATCGGAGTCGTTAAAACTCCGCGAAACTCCGTTCGTAAAAAAGACATCCGGACGTCCATCAAGATCGAAATCCCTCGCCTTCACCGCCCAACTCCAGTCCGACTTTGCCAACCCCGCCATAAACGAAGCGTCCACCAGCAAGCCCGAATCCTGATTGAGGTAGAGAACATTGTGCATGTATTGACGGGGAACCGCTGACAGAAGAAACGGCCGGATCGAGCCAATCTCGCCCATCGTGGTTTTGGAACGGAAATGATTGGTTCCGGCCATGTCGGCAACCAGAAGGTCCTCCCGCCCGTCTCCGTTGAAATCCGCAAAGTCAGCTCCCATGGAGAACCACGGGGTATGAGGTGCCACCGAACTGATGACATCCTTAAAGGTGCCGTCACCATTGTTCTGATACAACCGATCGGCATCTTTGAAATCATTCCCGACATAGAGATCGGGCAAACCATCATTGTTATAATCCCACCACGTCGCCGAGTTTCCCCGATCACGTCCCGAGATGCCGGATTTTTTGCTCACATCGACAAACCTGCCCCCTTCGTTCTTCAACAAATAGTCCTCTCTTCCGGCATTGATATAAGTCCACTTGCCACCTCCGTTGTTCACGAGTCGATAGAACTTCTCATACCCCGGAGTGAGTTCATATCCTTCAGCTGTTTTGACAACCGGATGCTTCTCCGGTCGTCCGCCATCTCGCTTGAAGTCCCGGGTCAGCAGGAAACAATCGAGATCACCATCGAGATCGTAATCACAAAAAGACGCCATCAAACTCGCATCAGAGATCGCCAGGCCGAAGGCCTTGGCTTGCTCGGAAAAGACACCCTTGCCGTCGTTAATCCAGAGAGCATTGGGAGCGTCGTAATTGCAGACATGAATATCCAGATCACCATCCGCATCGATATCCACCAAGGTCGCTCCAGCGGTCCATTCCTCACCACCCGCCACCTTGGCGGAGTCTGTGATATCTTCAAACTTCATCTCTCCCAACCCGCGGTAGAGCCGATTTCTCCGCGGCCCGCTTGTCAGAAAAAGGTCGTGAATGCCATCGCCGTCAAGATCCCCGATCGCCACCCCGCCGCAAGCAAACGCGCCCAGATAAAGCCGCTTGGTCGGGTGCGTTTTATCGATGGGATTGACAAACTCCACTCCACTCTCACCGGCTGCGATTTCCGTAAAAAGGGTCTCTCCGCCAAGTGAGGCTTCCTTTAAGGGTTCGCTTGCGGGGAACTCATCCGCACATGCCACCGAGATAAACCCGAAGGCCAACACTTCATATCGCCACTGCTTTTTCCAAATTGATCCCAAAGGACGCTTCATGACCATCTTTTAGATTCACATCGCTTTCGGCGAAAGATCAAAAGCCCTCTTCCAAAAATCAAAAGCAGACCGGTCGATGGCCCGGGCACACTCCCGCACGGCGTTTCCTTTCTGATCAATCGATGCAGCCGCAATTCTTCATCAGTGCAAATCTGAAACATTCGTTGGGAAGCTTTCAGACGGCCTCCAAGGGTTGAGCAACCTGCCTCCCTTCTGACGAGGAGAAGGAGGCGGTGGAAAAGGGCGGAATTTCGGAAGTTTGTCCCGGATGAAGCTCAAATCGACTCTCGTTCCATCTCCCCGGAGACCCCGCCACCGGATTAAGCAGCGCCGGTTCTTAGGCGGGTTCAAATTCACCTGCATGCTCCTTCAGAAGCCCCATCACGCCATCCAGTGAAGTCGCAATATCGTAATCCCCGGGTTCACACATCTCCTCCATCAAGGGCAGGAGGGCATCCCAGAATCCAACTCCATTCTCGTCCGGGCGATTGAAGATCACGACCTTCTTGCCCTTCATCAGATCACTTCCCTGGTGCTTGAAAATCATCAGCGCAAAGAGCTCCTGCACCGTGCCCGCTCCTCCGGGAAAGATCACAAAGGAGGTCGAATTCTCGATCATCACCTCCATGCGGGTGTAGATATCCTGACGCAGCCAGAAGCAAGAAAGCCCCTCCGGGAGGCCCTCAAGTTCGATGATATGAGGAACGTTTGAACCGGCCGTCCAGCCTCCCGCGGCCACCGAACCGCGAACCACCGCGCCCATGATCCCTGACTTTCCGGCCCCCGAGACACAGCCAAATTTATTTTCAGCCAACCGTCTTCCCAGCTCCTCCCCATCGGCGATATAGGATGGGTCTTCAAGGGTAGCCGAACAAAACACGCAAACACTGCCGATGAGATCAGCAGGCGGAGGAGCATCAGCTTTGGGAATCTCCGTATTACAAGCGATCTCACGATTGGGGTCTGGGAATTCGCCCTGCATCGCCAGACCAAGCCTTTTGATCACCTTGGCCGGTTTCGAGGCGCTCAGCAAAAACTCCCGAAAGTCCTGCTTTACCGTTCCCAATTCGCGCAAGCGACCCAGCAGGTTAAAGAGCGGATCCCAGGAACCATCGCTATTGAGGATAATCGTGGGCTTCCCCTGAAGGTATTTATCGAGAGTCTGGTATCCCACAAAAACGGAAATCGCCTTAAACATGTCCTCGAGAGTGGCTCCCGGTGTGAAGACGAAGGCATCCGTCTCTTTGATTTTCTTCTCAATATTGTTAAGTGTAATCCGCTGGTCACCATTCGAATTATAGATGTCCCATCCGGCATTGAAGAGGTGGAACAAAAGCTTCGCTCGGGCCGAGCGACCGGGATCATTGGAACCGATCACGGTTCCGGAAAGTCTGACAGTTGGCATATTCGGAAAGTAGGTTGAAATTTTCGCGGGAAACTTGCCCCTCGCGTGGCCCCCTAACATAGCGCAATCTCGCGTCATGAAAGAAAAATTTCTGCAAGCAGCACTCTCCGAGGCAAGGGACGGACTTGCCGAAGGAGGCATCCCGATTGGGAGCATCATCGTGCATCAGGAGGATATCATCGGCCGCGGACACAACCGCCGGGTCCAGCAGGGAAGCACGGTCTTGCATGGGGAGATGGACGCCTTGGAGAATGCAGGGCGGCAACCCGCCATCGTCTACCGTGAGTGCGAGCTCTACACGACCCTCTCACCCTGCCCGATGTGCAGTGGAGCCATCCTCCTTTACGGCATTCCCAAGGTGATCGTTGGGGAGAATCAATCCTTCATGGGCGAAGAGGAACTCCTTCGCTCCCGGGGAGTCGAAGTGGAAGTCGTTCAGGACAAAGAATGCCTCGAAATGATGAAGCAATTCATCGCTAACAAACCCGAGCTCTGGAACGAGGACATCGGAGTATGATTACAACCTTGCAAACCCATTCCCCGGCTACTTTGGGCCGAATCGCTTCCCACCGGCCCGGAAGTTTTCATCTCAGAGAATGGAATCAAGGGCCTTCCAGAAAAGGGGCATTCCAGGGCATCGCCATTCGAAAAAAGCACCGCCTACGATCATCTTTTTGCAGATCTCGAAACAAGATGAAAATTGGCGGTCTGGAAGCTTCATTGGGGTTTTGAGAAAAGAACCATGGAATATTGCCACCAAGATCCGGTGCAGCCATCAGTAAACCCGGACCGGTCCAGCTCAACTCCACGCCGGTCGAAGTTACCACCGGGGCACTCATTTTGGTTTCCGGAAGGGGCACGGAAGACGCGCCCAGCCCTGCCATCACGGAAAGAGCGGAACTGTCCAAGAGGTTGAAAAACTGGATCTGGGTCGAATTGTTCAAAGTTTCAGGCAAAAGGGTCGCCGCATTTTGCGCCACCGTCACTTTGCCAGGAAGCAGGACGATTTGATCACCGGCCCTCAGATCATCAGCTCCTGTAATGGTGACGGATCCAAAAAAATCCCGGGGATTGATGATTCCACCCGTATTGGATCTGGTCCCCCAAGTCCCGTATGAAGTACTGCTCACAAAATTTTGGGACGGAATATAGACCCTCAGGGTGTTCACAACTCCCTCTTCGTTGAGAGTTCCGGTAAAGAGCTCCACCGCAGGCCCCTTCACCTCTGAATAGACGTTTCGAAGAACGAACCCAATCGTTCCACCCCCATAGTCTGAATTCAGCGAAAGCGAGATCGGAGACTTTAAATCGAATACCAAATTACCAGTATCGGAATCGGAGGTTAATGTGACGATATCCTCACTCTGGCCCATGACCCAGCTATGGAGAGAAAGTGGACACAGAATGAAAAAAAGGAGTTTTCTTATCTTAAGATCAACCATATTCAGATGGTTAAAGAGCGTTTTGATTGTTAGCAACGAGAAAAATTTTTCATTTTTGATAATTGCGGAATTGACTCTGGGGACAGGAAAAATTTTCCCCGAGGCGCAGTGGAATCAAAACGTAATCCGCTTATATGAAATTTTTGTTGAATTCTCCAGAAAGCGCTACTTTTTGGCATTCATAATTTTCATAAGCGCGCGCTCACTCTTCTCAATTGGCCGAAAATTTCCCGGTCGATATCCCTGGGTAATCTTTAGCGGAGTCCAGCCGGACTTATTTTTCTGGTGCCATACTTTGATATCAGCACCCAGCTCATCGAGGAGGACCATCATTTCGGGAGCACTCTTGTAAGCAGCGGCATGCATCACGGTCTCGCCACGGTCATCCTTCACATTGATATCAGCCCCTTCTTTCACGAGGTATTTCACGACCTCGAGCGCAGATCTGAGATCGGCTGCTTCTTCGCCCGGAGCAGTCACTCCCATGCCGGAGGCGGCCAGCAAAGGGGTGGTTCCGCAATGATTGGCCAGATTGGGATCGGCACCCACTTCTTCGAGAACCTTCAGAAAAGCAAGATCAGCGGTTTGAGCCGCAAGGAGGTAGGGAGTGGCACCTTTGCGATCAACCCGCGCGGTGCCGCCCGGGCCACCTTTGAGTTTGAGATTCGGGTCAGCCCCGTGTTTGACGAGGACCTTGACCAGTTCCAGACTCGTCATTCCTCCTGAACCCCGAGGCGTCGGAAGCCCGTCGTCACCGTCTCCCTTGACAGATTTACGCACCCAACTCAACACATGAAGCGGAGCATATCCGGATCCCAGGTCATTGGGATTTGCTCCCACGGTCAGGAGATACGCCGCCAGCTCAAAGTGACCATTTTCGATCGCGAGTATCAAGGGAGTCGTGCCATCCCGCATGCGCTTGCGCCCCCGCCTGACTTTGGCAGCCTCGTTCACATCAGCGCCCTCGTCGAGGAGAGCCTTGGCCACATCGGCGTGCCCCTGCCGGACGGCAAAGAGGAGTGGGGTGAAGCCGGAATCGAGAGGTTTTTTGAACTCGGCTCCTTTCTCCAGTAAATATCGGACCACTTCGACGTGTCCCTCGGCAGCAGCCCACATGAGCGGAGTTTGCTGACGGTGTTCCCGGGCATCAATCTTGGCTCCCGCTTCTACCAAAAATTTCACCGCAGGCAGCTTCCCGGTCCGACTAGCCGTATGCAGAGGCGTTTCGTTTCCCGGTAAAGCGAGATTGGTGTCCGCCCCCGCTTTCAACAGCTGTCCGACCATTACTGAGTTGCCGTTTTGGCAGGCCAGCGAGAGTGCGGTGACGCCGTAGCGGTTGGGCGCGTTGACCGAAGCGCCGTCTTTGATCAAGGACTGAACTTTGGCCAGGTCGTTTTGATGAGCCGCTTCGATCAGCGGGTTTGCTTGCAAAGGCGACAGCAAGAGGCAGCCGAAAGCTCCCGCTTTCGGTATCGCTTTCACCACCGAAAGCAGGAGCTTTCGGCTACTCATCATAGCGAGATCATTCCGTTGCTGTCCCCGAATTTTTCGACCTTGACGCCCGCCCGATCGAGAAGAGTGAGGTGCAAGTTCGCCAGAGCGGTTGGTTCGTCGAAGTGAAGGTGACGTCCACCTTTCACGCCTCCAGCTGCTCCGCCCGCCACAATGACCGGGAGGTTTTGGTGATCGTGCACGTTCGGATTTCCCATGCCGCTGCCATAAAGGAAAAGCGAGTGATCAAGAAGCGAACCATTGCCATCCGGGGTTGCTTTCATCTTCTCGAGAAACTCGGCGAAGAGGGAAACGTGGAAGGCATTGATTTTCGACATGCGCTCGATCTTACGAGGGTCATTACCGTGGTGGGAAAGCGGGTGGTGTGGATCGGTCACGCCGGTCTCGGGATAAACCCGGTTGCTCGTTTCGCGAGCCAATTGAAAGGTCGTGATCCGCGTGATGTCTCCCTGGAATGCGAGCATTTGAAGCTCAAACATGAGACGGGCGTGGTCACGATAGGATGCCGGAACGCCATCGGGGCGATCCAGATCAGGCAGGGCCTCGTCACGTGTCGCAGCCTCCGCCTTTTGAATGCGTCGCTCGATCTCACGGACCGAAGTCAGATAGTCATCGATCTTCGACCGGTCCGCCGGTCCAAGTTCACGCTTCAGACTCTGCAGGTCGTCATTCACGAAATCGAGAAGACTCGCTTTTTTCTTCAAGGCCGACCGGCGTTCTTGGGCGGAGCCGCCTTCGCCAAAGAGACTCTCAAAAATCAGCCTCGGGTGGGCTTCGGCCGGAAGCGGAGTGGTCGGTGAAGACCAGGAAAGATTGTTTTGGTAGACGCAGGCGTAGCCATTGTCGCACTGCCCGACAGTCTGCATGAGATCCATCGACATCTCGAGCGAGGAGAGCTGGGTCTCCTTGCCAATATGCCGGGCCGCGATTTGATCGACGGTGGTACCGAGGAAATAATCCGCGCTCTCGGTTTGGCGGGCTTGGGCCGCGCTGAGGAAAGCTGAATTGGAGGTGGCATGGGTCCCGGGATAAGCCGGTTGGAGCTCGAGATTGGACAGGATATTGACGTGCCCGCGAACCGGTTCCAGTGACTTCAAAATGGGTGATAGCTCGTCGAGGGTGTCCTTGGTCCTGGGGGTCCAGCGGGAGAGATCGCAGCCCATCGGCATAAAGACAAAGCCAAGACGCTTTACCGGCTTGGCCGCCGTCAACCTGGCCGCCGTCGCCGCTGGAACCATGGCGTCAAGCAAGGGGAGAGCGACCGCGGACCCGAATCCCCGGAGAACGGTGCGGCGGGAAAGAGCTTTTTTAGTGATCATCATGGCTTCTGTCGGTGGGTAAAAGGGGTGCTTTGGGTAATTCCCAGAATGAGGTCGGAAAGACGATACTCCGGAGCGGCCTTGCGGACAATCTCACGAAGCGCAGGAGCATCGAAATACTCCACGCCTCTGCCGAGGGCGTAGGTTAGCATTTTTTCGCTGATGGTTCGAGCAAAGAGGTCGGGGCGCTCCAACAAAGCCTCTTCAAGCGGATCAACCCCGGTGAATGTCCGGCCATCGGGCAGGCCGCCTGCAGCATCGACTTTCCCCGTGATGAACCGCCCAACCGCGTCGTATTCCTCCAGGGCAAACCCGGGCGGGTCCATGAGATTATGGCAGGTGGCACACGATTGATCCTGGCTGTGAGCCGCCAGCTTCTCACGCATTGGCAGGTCATCCGCCACCACGACATCGTCCAGAGCCGGCACCTCGGGAGGTGGTGGCGGGGCCGGGGTGCCGAGAATATTTTCAAGAACCCAGTTACCACGAATCACCGGTGAAGTACGATTGGCATAAGAGGTCACCGTCAAAATGCTTCCCTGTCTTAGCAAGCCTCCCCTCTTCATTGAAGGATCAAGCTCGACCCGGCGAAACCGACTCCCGAAAATATGGGGAATACCATAGTGCCTTGCCAGACGCTCGTTGAGGAAAGTAAAGTCGGCTCCAATGAGATCGCTCGCTTTGCGGCCCTCCTTGAGAACGGTTTGAAAAAGCAGCTCGGTCTCACGCTTAAAGGATTGTCGAAGATTATCATCAAAGTCCGGGAAGATGCGAAGGTCAGGCGTCACCCCGTCGAGATTACGGAGCTGCAACCACTGGTTTGAGAAGTTGGTCGTCAATGATTCCGATCTCGAATCCGCAAGCATACGCCTGACTTGCTTCTCAAAAGCATCTGGCTTGGAAAGGTCGGCATCGAGTAATTCCTGATCAGGCAAACTGCTCCAAAGAAAGAACGAAAGCCGCGTCGCCAACTGATCGTTCGGCAAACGATAAATCTCTCCCGATTTCACGGAAACCGGGTCGTTCTCCACCCGGAAGAGAAATCTCGGACTCACCAAAATTGCCGCCACCGCCATCTTCAGGCTCTGGTCGACAAAGGGCTTAATCGCCTTCAAATCCTTCGGGGTAATCTCCCGGCGATAGGCAAGCCGCATCAGCACAGGGAGATCTTTCAACTCAAAGCGCGGCTCGAAATTTTTTGCGTTGAAAGGACCGGTCAAACTCACCTGAAAAATCGCGGGAGCTTGTCTGGGATGACGATGGAAGTTGAACTCGGCGTGATAAGGCTGCCTCTTTGTCTCAAGCAATGACGTTGGCTTCTTCGGAAAAGTCACTCCCACTTTGTGATTCCCGGCCGGGATCAGAACGCGGACCTTCAGATGGGCATCAACATTGTTGTGATTCCGGTTCCCCGGCCGCTCAACGACGAACGATTTGACCGGCTCACCGTCCACGAGCAACTCAATTTCATGCTTCCCTCCGATCAAACCTTCCACCTCCTCGTTGCGGTCGCGGGCCAGGCGAATTTCAAATTCGTATTCGCCATCCACCGGAAAGGGATGTTCGAAGAGAACTCCGCCGCGAGTCCCCGGTGGAAGCCCCTCAACGTGCTCCTTTTGACTGCGATCCGCCGGCACCCGCACTACCCGAAGATCAGGTGAATCAAACGAACTCCCCACCGCGATACGCGCGATTTTCTTCGCGGCCCCGAGGTAACGATTGAGCAAGGTCGGCGAGAGCTCCCCCACCGTGATGTTGTCGAAGCCGTGGCTCGATTCATCTTTCGGCAGCATCTCTCCGACATCGACGGTCACCCCGAGGAGATCGCGAATGGCATTCTGGTATTCAGTCCGGGTGAGCCGCCTCATCGCAGGGACTTTGCCCAACTGCGGCTTCCTCTCGGCGAGACCATCGAGATAACTCGTCAGGCCCTCGAGCATCTCATCATACTCGCGGGATGAAGGGCGGTCCTTTTTGGGCGGAGGCATCTGCCGCGAATCCATCCGCAAAATGGCATGCTCCCAGGTTTCCCAATGCTTTGCCGGATCAGCCTCGATAATGGCGCCCAAATCGAGCCCGCCCTTTGTAATTCCATCACCGTGACAATCGATGCAGTAAGTCTCCACAAAATCCGCCACCGGAGGCCTCGCTTGAAGAACTCCAAGCGCCGCCAAAATTGCACAAACCAATCGAAACATCATCCTGAGCCGTCAGCCTTAACAAGTCCAAGAAGGAATGGCAAACTCCCGGATGTGGACCGTCCGCAATTTCGCTCCGGCAACTCCCCTAAGCACCGGCGCCCCTAAGCACCAGCGAGCAGGATCAGGGAAGTAGTCACCAACCTACCTACCAGGCAGGTCGCCGCACGACAAGGAGGCGCCCGGACGGTTGCTGAGTGATCGAGCGCTCCTTGAGGAGAGCGGCAACGGCGTCGACACTATCAGCCAATCTTGCGCCGGTGCGCTTGGCAAGTTCATCGGGGACCGGAAAGGCATCGCCTGCGCGAAGTTTGCCGCATTGCATCGCTTCGTGAGCCATTGCGACAATATCCGCCGCGGAATTTGCGGTCCTCAATTCAATCGGGCGAAACATGGCGCTCCGTTTGATAAAGCTACGGATTCCAGGGAGGCGATGGTTGGTCATCATGAGTGGGTTCATCATTCTTTAAAGGGGGGAAGTGTTCATAAGAGCCTTCGACAGCTTCCCAATTCCGGATTCAAATTTCTGCGATTCCCGCCAATTTTTTCATGGAATAAAAAAAGCCGGCTCTCGGGCCGGCTTTTTGACTGGTGGATAGGACAAGGCCGCATGTCAGGACGTCTTCGCCAGCGCAACCACCACCTCTTGTTTCGAAACCACCACTCCGCCGGGCTGTTCCAAGGTAATGACGAAAGCCTTCGGATCATTAACCACAAGCGGATTGCGAATTGGAATGATGGTGGTTCTCTCGCCCGCCGGAATATCGAAGACCCCTCCATCGACCGGCTTTTCATCACGGTCCGGATCGACGATCCAAAGTTGGTATTGTTTCGCGGTCGGCTCGTTTGCGGGAAGATTGGTCAGGCTCATGTAGCCTTCCTGCAGTTCGTCACTCCAAACCACCTTACCGCTCATTCCCTCGTAGGGTTGTAACCCACCGAATTCAGATTCAACGATATCCCCGGCACGACCAAGCAAATTTTGCATCGCTTCGGCCGGCAAGGGAGGTGCCACCGTGGTTTGACCGGCAGTGCTGCTTCCCTCCGGTTTCACAGGAGTGGGTTCCACCATGAACTTCCCCACCAAAAGAAGAGCAAGAACTGCTGCCACCAACCATGCGGTCCCGGCATCGCCGGAAAGCTTGCGCCACAAGGACGGGCGAACGATTTTTTCCCCTTCCGGTTCAAGGACGACAAAGTCAGCCATGCCGGCCTCCAATTCCTTGTGGAGATCGGCGGGCAGATCTTCTTCCTCCGCCCTGAAACCCGCCTCAAGGGCGGCCGCGGTCATCTCGAGTGAAAAATCAATCTGACAACGCGGATCTTTCGAAAGCTCCTCCCACTCCGCCACTTCCTCGACATCCAGATCTCCGAGAACCCGGCCGGCTTCGAGTTCTTCAAATCGATTTAAAATCTCCTGGTCGTTCATGGCTTGGAAAAAGGTTTCGATTGGTTGCCGTCTGGTCGGCGAAGTTTGTTTCTAAGTTCGATCAGTCCCCGTCGGAGCCTTGTTTTCACCGTGCCGAGTGGCAGTCCGGTCTTTTCCACAATTTCCGGGTGGGTCATCCCCTGCTCAAAATGAAGCATGAAAATCTCGCGGGTCTCCTCGGGCAACTCTCCAAGAGCAATCTGCACATCGCTATTGTCGCATCGCAAGGCCGAGGCGGACTCGACGGCAGCCCCGGGAAAGGAATCAGCTTCAGGAAGTGGCTCCAGACGGGGCCTGCGGTTTTCCTTGCGCACGAAGTCAATCGCCCGTCGCCGCGCCAGCATCCCGACAAAGGTGGTCTCGCTCGCGATGGCTGCATTAAAGCGTTTCGCCGATTTCCATAGGTCGGTAAAAGTCTCCTGCACGATGTCCTCGGCAGCGGAATGATTGCTGACATGCTTTTTGGCAATGGACCAAACCAAGGGGCCAAATTTGTGAATGCACGTTTCCATGGCACGTTCGCTTCCCTTGGCAACCTCAAGGAGGATCCCACCATCTGCTGAAGCTTGAGGTCGGTCGATCACGAACACCAAGAGACTACGTCAGGCTGGGAAAGTGTCGACCCCGGATTCCCTCACGGGAAGACGGGGTCGGAGGGAGGAGAATCGAGGTTACTTGGAAGGAGGAAGGATCACGGTGTCGATGACGTGAATGACCCCGTTTGAGCACTCGATGTCGGCTTTGACCACCTTGGCGGAACCATTCAGAGTGAGCGCCTTGTCCTTCACCGCGAGAGCGATGTCTTTCTTGTTCAAGGCAGTTGCCTTATCAAGTGTCACCGCGGTCTTGGCCATCACTTTACCCGAAACAACATGGTAGGTGAGGATGGCAACGAGCTTGTCCTTGTTCTCTGGCTTGAGCAACATCGCAAGGGTCTCCTTGGGAAGCTTGGCAAAGGCCTCGTCGGTAGGAGCAAAGACCGTGAACGGGCCCTTGCCTTTCATGGTGTCAACAAGGTCGGCGGCGCCGAGGGCAGCGGCAAGAGTCTTGAAGGAACCGGCTGCGACGGCGGTATCGACGATATCTTTTTTCTCTCCCTTGTGATGATCGGCCGAGGCTGTTGAGACGAG
This sequence comes from Verrucomicrobiia bacterium, assembly GCA_030432565.1. Classification (GTDB taxonomy): domain Bacteria; phylum Verrucomicrobiota; class Verrucomicrobiia; order Verrucomicrobiales; family Akkermansiaceae; genus SW10. Next base: position 79,995 of record JAUIGV010000017.1, read on the forward strand.
GGCGAAGAATCCGAGGAGGATGGAGGTGGCTAATGCTTTCATTTTTCTGAGTTGGGTTGGATTTGTTGGAAGCTCTTTGATGGCTTGCAACAGGGTCTTCGCGCAGACGCGGATTTCAGATTCAACAAAGTGAAATCTTTTTCTGGCTCCGGGATGTGGGCCCCATACTTTGGGAACACGGGACGACGAACCCGCCTATTCAAAACCACCGCTGTGTCTGAAGTCTTCGAAAAAATCCCCAAGGAGCGGCATCTTTCGCTCTGCCCCTGCAAAAGCAAAAAAGCCTACCGGGACTGCTGCCTCCCCTTTCACCAAAACAAGGCACTTCCAAAAACCGCCGAGGCTCTCATGCGTTCCCGCTACAGCGCCTTCTTTTTTAGATTGGCCGACTACCTTGTCGAAACCACTCACCCCGACTCGCGTGGCGACAGCCTTCAACGTGAACTTGAAGATACCATCCACCACACCGACTGGAAATTCCTCACCATCGTCTCCACCTCCAAAGGCCAGGAAGAAGACAAGCGTGGCAAGGTCGAATTCATTGCCGACTACTACTGGGACGGAGAAGTCCAGCAGCTCCACGAACATTCCCGGTTTCGCCGACATCAGGGAAACTGGAAATACTACGACGACAAGGGATAGGCCGCCAAATCACCTCGCCAACCGGGGAGCCGAATACCCCTGCCCGCGAATCTTCATCATCGCGGCCTGCATCGCTTTCACCTTCCCGGGGTGCTGCCCCGCGATGTCATTTCGCTGTCCCATATCCTTCTTGAGATTAAAAAGCTTTGGCGTCTTGCTCTCCACCTTGGGATACCCGTGCTTCTCCTCCCACTTCTTGTCCACCCGGGAACGATACCCGCTCTTCCCAACCACCAGGACCCAATCGCCCTCGCGATACGCCCACGAATCCGGATAAGTATTGTGAATGTGACTCTTCCGGACCGAGTCCACCTCTCCCTTGAGCAAGGGCAGAAGATCATGGGAATCTTCTGCCGCGTTTTTCTTCGGCAACTTGTAATCCACCACCGACGCCAGCGTCGCCATGATGTCGATCTGGGAAATGAGAGCCTCACTCACACTGCCCGCCTTGGTCACCCCCGGATACTTGATCAGAAAAGGGACATGATGTCCTCCTTCGTATATGTCGCGCTTCAATCCCCGAAAGGGATGGGCCGACCAATGATCAAATTTCTGATCGCGCGCATAGGCATAATGCTCCGGCCCATTGTCCGCCGAAAAAATCACGATGGTGTCATCGGCCTGTCCCGACTCTTGCAGCGCTTTCAATAACTGCCCGATGGAGTGATCCGTTTCATAAACGAAATCCCCGTAGGCTCCTGCCTTTGATTTCCCATCGAACTCATCATTCGGAATGATGGGCGCATGCGGAGCAGGGTAGGCAAAATAGAGAAAAAACGGCTCCTCCGATTTCGCTGCCGACTTGATATACTCGACCCCCTTCTTTGTCGTCGTCGGGATATTCTCATAGGGATCCCACCCAGTCACCATGGGCCCCGGCCGGCACTCCCAGTTCCCCTCCTTGATCGTCTTCCATTTGCTCGTCTGCATGACGGTGTCCGGAGCCTTCACCACCTTGTCATTCTCAATCCAACAATAGGGCGGAAAATTGATCACGGTGTCGCCGAAGTAATAATCAAATCCATGATCCAGAGGCCCGTTTGGAATCGACTTACTCCAATCAAAAGCCTCCGGGCCCAGCTGCTGCTTCTTTCGCTTCCCGTCCTGCACCGTCGTCGCCTTGACCTCCTTCTTGCGGATTGCCTCCCAGTCCCAGCCCAGATGCCACTTCCCGATCGCTGCCGTCTTGTAGCCCTTTTCCTTGAGCATTTCCGGCAAAGTGAGGCGCTCCGGCTTGAACACCGAATTACCAAAAACATTCACGATCCCGTGAAAATCACGCCAATGATGACGCCCGGTCAGCAGGGCAAATCGCGACGGCGTGCAAATCCCCGAGGAAGAATGCCCGTCCGTAAAACGCATCGACTCCCTGGCCAACCGGTCCAGATTCGGGGTCGGGATCTTGCTTTCGTCATTGTAGCAACCCAAGTCTCCAAATCCCAGGTCATCAGCGTAAAGAATCAAAACATTCGGCTGCTTCGCCCACGCTCCACCGAGCAAAAAAATCCAAAAAACTGCTGAAAGTTGCACTATCATGGTTTTAGAAACTACCAAATCCCGCTTCACCGCCAAGCGGCATCTCCACTGATACATTACCAACCCGATTTCCGTATCCGCTCCGAAATGCGCCACCTCGCCGCCATCCTTCTTTTCCTCGGCTCCCTGATGCCTTCCCTGGCCGATCGCTTCAGCGAGCAGATACAGCCGATTTTAAAAAAACACTGCATCTCCTGCCACGGACCCGAAAAGCAAAAAGGCGGAATCACCCTGCACGAAATCGACTCGCTCGATGCCGCCTTTAAAAAATTCCAGCTTCTCGAGAATGTCATCGATCAGGTCGATTACAAGGAAATGCCACCCGATGACGAAGACGTCCAACCCACGGACGCAGAGCGCGAAGCGCTTATCAAGGCCCTCTCCGAAGTGGTCGACCGGGTCAAATCCGGCAACGTCCCCCAGCGTGCCGGACGCACCACTCTTCGCCGCCTCAATCGCAATGAATACCACTACACGGTCCGCGAACTCTTCGGGGTCAACTTCAACCCATCGAAAGACTTCCCTGCCGATGGTGCCGGCGGCGAAGGCTTCGACAATATGGCCGATGCCCTTTTCTCAACCCCGACACTCCTCGAGAAATATCTCGGCGCCGCCAAAAAGGTAGTCGATGCCGTCTACGCTGATCCGACACTTAAAAAAAGAGTCATTTTCAAATCGCCTGACGCCGAAAACGACTCCAAATCCACAGCCGAACAAGTTCTCTCCTACCACGCCACCCGCGCCTATCGCCGCCGCACCAACGGGGAAGACCTGGCCCCGCTCCTGAACGCCTTCGCCAAAGGTCAAAAAGCCGGACTCAATTTCGAGCAAGCCCTCCGTGCTCCCCTCACCGCCCTCCTCATCAATCCGCGCTTCCTCTTCCGTGCCGAGCACGACGAACCCGGCAAGGACGAATGGCCGCTCAACGATTTTGAAATCGCCTCCCGCCTCTCTTACTTTCTTTGGTCCTCCATGCCCGACCGCGAACTTTTTAAGCTCGCTGACGAAGGACTACTCCGAAACCCCAGGGTCCTCCGTGAGCAAACCCTCCGCATGATCGCCGATCCGAAGTTTGAAAACTTCGCCCGCCACTTCGCCGGACGCTGGCTTGAGTTCGACAAGATGATCGATCAAGTCGAACCGGATCCAAAACGCTTCCCCACCTTCACCCCCGAACTCCGGCGCTCCATGTATTACGAAAGTGTCGAGTTTTTCACCCACCTCATCCGCAAAGATCGTCCTGTCACCGAACTCATCGATAGCGACTACACCTTCGCCAACGCCACTCTCGCCCGCCACTACCGACTCAAGGAAACCGTGACCGGAAACGAACTTCGCAAGGTCAAGTTACACGACCAAAACCGTGGCGGCGTTCTTGGCATGGGTAGCATTCTCACCGCCACCTCACTTCCCCTCCGCACCAGCCCGGTTCATCGTGGCGTCTGGATCCTCGACGCCATGCTGGGCGACCCGGCTCCTCCGCCGCCGCCGGATGCCGGTGAACTTCCCGCCGACGACACCAAGGCCGCTGGACTCACTTTTCGCCAGCAACTCGATCTCCATCGAAAGGCCAAACAGTGTGCCAGCTGCCACGCCCGCATCGACCCTCTCGGCTTCGGATTGGAAAATTTCGACGCCATTGGTCGCTGGCGCACCAAAGATGCCAATGGCAAAGCAATTGACAGCTCCGCCACCCTTCCCGGCGACATCACCTTTTCCACTCCCAAGGAATTGAAACAACTCCTTCTGGCCGGCAAGGATAAGTTTGCCGCCAACATGACCCGCAAGCTCATTAGCTACGCCACCGGCCGCGGACTCGAGTATTACGATGAAGTCACCGTCAACCAGATCGTCGCCGCGATCGCAAAGGAGGACTACTCTTCCCGCGAACTCATCTTCGAGATCGTCAACTCACGCCCTTTTCTCAATCGCTCGATGACCCGCTAAGCCGTCTGGATGAAGGCGGCCTCGACTTCCCCTCCTCCAGCCCTACCCTGCCGAAGGCGGCCTTCCCGCCATGCCATCATGGGTAAAACAAAGTCTAAAAAACGAAAAATCCTTCTCGCCCTTGCGGCCCTTCTGCTCGCGGTCCTATCGATCGCAGCGTGGCAGGTTTACCCCTTTCTTCCTGTCGGATCCGCCTACAAAGCCAAGATTGTCTGCTCGGCAGTTTTCCTGTCCGGCCGGGACGAAGCTTCAGTTCTCAATGAAGATGTCCATGCCGATTCCGGTCTCCTTCGCGTGCTCGACTTCTTCGATGTGGAGGTCGACCACAAAAACAAGTCGGTCACGGCTTCCTTTTACGGCCTGGTCTCCCGGACCGCCGTCTTTCGCGAGGGCATTGGTGCCACCCTGACCCACGAGGTAGCAATCGAAGATCTCCGCGCTGAAAAGAGTCCGATCGCAGCTCCGGCCCCGCTCTCTCCCGACCTGCCATGGCCCGATGGGGAGAGGGTCGATCCCGCTGGAATTGCCGCTGTCGATGCGGAAGTCGCCTCGGCTTTTGAAGAACCAAATCCAGACTCTCTTCTAAGAACCCGGGCCGTCGTTGTCGTTCACAACGGTCGCATCATTGCCGAACAATACGCGCCGGGGATCTCTCGAGACACTCCGCTCTTGGGGTGGTCGATGGCCAAGAGCATCACCAACGCCCTCGCCGGAATTCTTGAGCAGAAAAAGGAAATTTCGCGCGATTCAAATGATCTTCTCACCCTCTGGCGCCAAGCGAACGACCCACGATCTAAGATCACTTTCAAACAACTCCTCAATATGAGCAGTGGCCTTGAATTCCGGGAAGTCTACTCCGGCATCAACGACGTCACCAAGATGCTCTTTCAAAGAAGTGACGCCAGCGGATTTGCCGCAGCAAAACCTCTTCTCCATCAACCGGGGACCAAATATGAATACTCCAGTGGCACCAGCAATATCATCTGCCGGGTCATTCGCGAGACCATCGATGACGATAAGCTCTATCACGCCTTTCCCTACGTGGAATTGTTTCACCCCATCGGCGCCACCTCGGCCGTGATTGAACGGGACGCCAAAGGGACTTTCATCGGATCATCCTTCATGTATGCCACCGCGCGGGACTGGGCCCGCATTGGCCTCCTCTACGCCAACGACGGCGTCTGGAACGGCAGGCGCATCCTGCCGGAAGGCTGGGTCGACTACTCCCGCACCCCGGCTCCTGCTGACACGGAGAAAAAACACGGCGCCCATTTTTGGCTCCGCTTCTTGGACAAGGCCGATCTCCCCAAGGGCACCTTCCACATGTCGGGCCACGAAGGACAATTCGTCACCATCATTCCCGAGGAAAAGCTCGTGGTCGTGCGACTCGGCCTCACTCTGAAATCAGGTGCCTGGAAACAGGAGGATTTTGTCGGAAGGATACGCGAAGCCCTTGGCAAGTAACGCTCATGGTGGATGAACCCTCGATTGAAAAAATCTGCCAACCATTCCGGTAGTGGTGGGATGAATCATTCGGCAGCTATTCAGGCTTTCCTTGTCCTCTTGAGCTCTGCGAGCCTTTCGTCCGCCCTGGATTATGTGTGGACCGGGAAGGGAGACGCCATGAAGTTGTCCGCGCCCACGGAACCGGTCAAAGTACGTCTGGCAAAGAGCGTCAAATTGACCTCGGTGTCCTTTGATCCCGGCGCCTTGAATGCGATCGAAATTCAAGGTGAGCCCCTTGAGCTGGCGGATGGTTCCCGGGTTGAGTTTCTGAAACTTCCCGGCGACGTGGGAATGGGCAAGACGGCCTCGGCAACGATTTCCAGCGACCTCAAGTTGTCGGGCCGGGTCGCCCTCATGAATCAAAACCGTCATTACCTTGGCGGAGAAAAGCTGTTGATCACCGGAGCGATCAAGGGCGACGGGAAGCTTTTCATCGGTGGAGTTAAAGGAGGCATCGTACAGCTCACCGGTGACAACTCGGGATATCTCGGCCGCGTCATCATCGAGAGTGGCAGCCTGATGTTGGGACATTCCTCCGCCCTGGGCTCGGGGCAGGAAGCCGTCACCTTGAAGGGAGGAGCCCTCGTCATGGGAGCCCGCGTCTCAACCATCCATGACCTCGAAGTCCTGGCGAATGCGGAATGGGACGCCCATGGCCCGAACGGAACGCACGATGGCAGAATCACGATTCACAAAGGCGCTGTTTTAACCGTCAGAAACGGAGGCGGAAACACCACAACCTGGCGGGGTGAAGTTTCCGGGCCCGGAAATCTCGTCTTCACCGCCCATGGTACGACTTTTGCCGGAGATCGCCCCAACACCCTTCGGGGTGCGGTGACGATCGGAGGATCATCACGGGGCGCCACCATCATGGCGAGAACGACCGGAACTGATGTCGTCCCCCGGTCCCTGGTGATGACGTCCAACGGAACTCTCCGTTGGGCTGCTGATGAACAAATCGCTGACAGCGCTTCGGTGACTTTTCAGGGAGAAGTTCCCACTCTGAAATTGGCCGGGCACAAGGAGCGTGCCGGAATCCTCGACCTCCAGGGAGATGCGCGCATTGATCTCGGCCAGAACGGCGAGCTGAGTTTTTCCGATAGCTCTGGAATCAGTTGGCATCCGGAGAAAGTGATCATGATCGAGGGCCATGGAACAATCCGTTTTGGAGAAGGTGAGCCGGGGTTGACAAAGGAGCAATTGCGGCGGATTGGCTTTGTGAACCCAGTAGGGCAACCGGCCGGAACCTACACCGCCAGGCTTTCCAAGGATGGAAAATTGTTACCCACCAACAATCTCGTGGTTCCGGAGAACCTTCCGGTCGATCTCTCAGCGCAAGCCGATGCCCGGCGGCGTGCCCTCTATGAAGTGGAGGGCCTTTTGGAACTCACCGGCGGAAAAACACCACTCACAAAACCCGGCACCGTCATCTCTTTCTATGGAGACTCCATCACCTGGGGCGGCGGATATCTCAACCTGATCGGAAAGGCTATCTCGGAGAGTGAACGAACCAAAGACCTTGGCATAAAATTAGTCAATCATGGCGTCAACGGAGGCGGCGTCCTCACCCTTCGTGATGGCGACAAAGGCACGGCCCACTATGGAAACAGAAGACCCCGGCCTTTTGCCGAAACGATCGCCGAAGACAAACCCGATGTCGTGGTCATCTCCATCGGGGTGAACGATGTCTGGTGGCGCAAGACGCCACCAGGTCAGTTCGAGAAGGCCCTCACCGATCTTGTGGTCCGGGCAAAAAAAGCCGGAGCACGACCCGTGCTCGCCACTCTGGCGATCATGAAAGAAAAGGTCGGCGAGAGAAACGCCAAGTGCGATGACTATGCTGGGATTGCTCGAAAAGTGGCTCGGGACACCGACGCGACTCTGGTGGATCTCCGCTCCGCGTTTATGGCCTGCATGGAGAGCGAAAGCATCGTCGTCCGTCCCGGAGGAGCTTGGACCAGCGATGGCAAACTCCTCACTCACGATGGCGTGCATCCCAATGCACGAGGTAATCGACTACTGGCCGAACTCATTGCACAGGGAATTTCCCGGTCGATCAAGGATCGTTAGCAGCCATCCGTAGCCCTGTGATAACCTCAAGGTGCGGATTGACCATCGTTAAAAGATCAGCCTGTGGGATCTTGAGGGGTTCATGCGCACCACCAACCCACCATAATGATTGCAAGCCCAGGCAGGGAGAGTTATGCAGCCGCATGCTCGATAAGATCTCTCTCGATTTCCTAAAAGAAACCGCACGGCTCGCCGGTGACGAAATTCTCGATGTTTACGGCACCGAATTTTCGGTAGATGTCAAAGAGGACAACTCACCTCTGACCCAGGCCGACCAGCGTGGAAACGATGTCATCGTCGCCAGACTGGAAGCGGAGTATCCCGACATCCCCATCATCTCGGAAGAGACCAAGGCGACTGAATACGCAGAACGCAAGGATTGGGAATGGTTTTGGTTGGTCGATCCGCTCGACGGCACCAAGGAGTTTGTGAAGCGAAACGGCGAGTTCACCGTGAATATCGCTCTCGTTCATCGCGACACCCCGGCAGCGGGTGTGGTATTCCAGCCGGTCGCGGACCGCATGTATTGGGCCTCGCGCGGAGCCGGTGCCTGGCGTTCGGTCGCGGGCGGTGAAGCGGAAAAACTCAGTGGCGGCCCTCACTATTCCGAAAAGGAAGAAATCACGGTGGTCGCCAGCCGTTCGCATCTGACGGAAGCCGTCCAAGCCTTCGTCGATGATTTGAAAGCAAAGGGAAAATCCGTTGAGTTCCTCTCGGCCGGCAGTTCCTTGAAACTGTGTCTGGTCGCGGAAGGAGAAGCCGATGTCTACCCAAGGCTCGGACCCACCATGGAGTGGGACACCGGCGCCGCCCACGCCATCGCCCTGGAAGCCGGGCGCAAAGTCCTCAACCACGAAAACGGCCAGCCGCTACTCTATAACAAAGAAAATCTCCTCAATCCGTTTTTCATGGTCGAGTAGGCCTCCCGAAACCGGATTGAAGATCGACAGCAGAAGTTTCCACAAGCCATAGTCCGGCTTGCATGAAAACCCTGCTCCCCTCTCTTCTCGTTCTCAGCAGCCTCCACACCGCGACCGGCCGGGAGAAGCCAAACATCCTTTTCATTTACACCGACGACCAGTCGTCGCGGACTGTCAGCTGCTACCAGGAAGCCTATCCCTGGGTTAAAACTCCTCACATTGACGCCCTCGCCTCACAGGGGGTCCGCTTTGCCAATGCTTACATCGGATCGTGGTGCATGGCTTCACGCGCGACCATGCTCACCGGACACCATCAACACGGAATCGAATCAATGCGCATGGAGGGCCAATATCCCGGCAGCGCCTATGACCCCAAAAAATGTCGCTTCTGGCCGAGTGTGTTTCGCGAAAAAGGCTACACCACCGCCCACATCGGAAAATGGCACACCGGAACTGACCCCGGATTCGGGCGCGACTGGGATTATCAAATTGTCTGGAACCGCCCTCGCCACCCCGACAACGCACCGAATTACTACGACAACCAGCTCATCAGTAAAAACGGCGGCGAGCCGAAGATGACGAAAGGTTACACCACGGACAACTATACCGACTGGGCCATCGATTACATCAACGGTCAAGGCCGCGACGAGGCCAAGCCCTGGTATCTTTGGCTCTGCTATGGCGCCGTTCACGGCCCCTTCACCCCCGCCGACCGCCACCTCGATCACTACCCGAAGATCGACGTGCCAGCCCCCGCCGACGTCTATCCACCAAGGAAAGGAAAACCTGAATATGTTCGCACGATGGAGTTCTGGGAACCTGGGAAAGATGGTCAACCGGTCGAGCGGAAAGTCCGCGACCTTGGCCCGGTCGGAATGAAAGACATGCCCGGCCGGACTCTGAAAGACTGGGTCCGGCAATACCACCAGGGCGTGCTCGCGATTGACGAAGGTGTCGGCCGCCTGCTGGTCGCCCTCAAAGAAAGTGGCCAAGATGAGAACACCCTCATCGTCTTCACCTCCGATCAAGGCTTTGCGTGGGGGCAGAAGGGATTCAAAAGCAAAGTCGCCCCCTACCGCGCGACGGTCGCGGCCCCACTCATCATCCGTCCACCAAAAGACATCGCCAAGCATTGTGCCGGAAGGGTCATCGAATCTCCGGTGAGCGGAGTCGATCTTCCTCCGACCTTTTTCGCACAGGCCGGACTTGAGTTGCCTTGGCCGATGCACGGTCACGATATCAGCCCGCTCTTCGCCAAAGACCAGCTCCCCTGGAAACATCCGGCCATGCTCGTACACACCGCCAAGACTTACGGTTCCGCCACCGACAAGATCCCGCCGAAAGACGACCCGGCGCTCTACCATGGCCCCGGCATCCCGTGGTATGTCATGCTAAGCGAAGGGCGCTACAAATACATCCGCAACCTTGTTGAAGGTGAGACCGAAGAACTCTACGACATCCTCGCCGACCCCGACGAACTGGTGAACAAAGCCCACGAACGAGACCTTGAAATGACCCTGAAAAAATTCCGCGCCCAGGCCATCAAGGAATTGCGCCGGACCGGAGCCAGCTTTGTTGACCATCTCCCTGCCTTTGCTTCTCCATCCGAATAGCCGGAGGCGTCCCAACCCCGTATCGTTCCCTTCAAAGAACCTCCCCGGAAGCCAAGTTCGCTCCCCAAACAACCGGGAGCCCCGGATTTGGCCATTGAAGTAATCCGGCCGGCACGATCTATTGGCAGGGCATGGACGATCAGATCCTCGATACCTACAAACACGCCATCACGCGCCGCCATCTCCTTAGCGCTGGGTCAACCGGGATCGGTTCGCTTGCTCTGGGGTCAATGCTGGCTCCGAAAGCCTTCGCAGCCGATCTTGCCCAACGCGGGACAGACTTCGCTCCAAAAGCCAAACGCATCATCTTCTTGTTCATGAACGGCGCGCCGTCGCAGCAGGACATGTTCGACTACAAGCCCAAGCTCGACGAACTTCACGGCAAGGAGCTCTTTAAAAAATACGATCCAAAATCGAAATCCTGGAGCAAGGAAGGGTTCATCGAAAAAACACAACGACTCACCGGGATGACTTCCGGGCAGAGTTCATTTCCAATCGCGCGTTCGAACTTCAAGTTTGCCCAACACGGACAAAGCCAGGCGTGGATCAGCGAGCTCCTGCCGCACACTGCCAGGGTCGCGGACGATCTGTGTTTTGTGAAATCGATGCACACCGAAGCGATCAACCACGATCCTGGCGTGACATTTTTCCAAACCGGCAACCAACAACCGGGCCGCCCAAGCATGGGATCATGGATGAGCTACGGACTCGGCAGCGAAAACAGCAACCTGCCAAACTTCTGCGTCTTGATTTCAAATGGCACCGGCCGGCCCGGCAGTCAGCCGGTCTACTCCAAACTCTGGAGCAGCGGGTTCCTGCCAGGCGTGCACCAGGGAGTTCAGCTTCGAGGTGGAAAAAACCCGGTGCTCTATCTCAACAGCCAACCCGGAGAAACCGTCGAGAGCCGCAAACGCATGATCGGACGTATCGGTGCTCTCAATCAGATGCAGCTTGAGGCCTTCGGCGACCCCGAGATCACCACACGCATCGCACAATACGAGATGTCCTTCCGCATGCAAATGTCGGTCCCGGAAGCCACCGATATCAGCAAGGAGCCAAGGTCGATCCTCGATCTCTATGGCCCCGAATGCCAGACGCCGGGCAAGTTCGCCGCGAACTGCCTGCTCGCCCGCCGACTGGCCGAACGCGGAGTTCGTTTTGTCCAGCTCTACCACCGCGGGTGGGATCAGCACAACGGCCTGATCGGCGCGCTGCCGAAGCAATGCCAGGACACCGACCAGGCCTGCGCCGCGCTGGTCTCTGATCTCAAACAACGCGGCATGCTCGATGACACCCTGGTGGTGTGGGGTGGCGAGTTCGGACGAACGACCTACTCGCAGGGCGGAGCCGCCCAAGCCGCCAACGGGCGCGATCACCACCCGAGATGTTTCACCTACTGGATGGCGGGCGGCGGCATCCGGCCGGGATTCAGCTACGGCGAAAGCGACGAACTCGGATACAACGTCGCGAAAGACCCGGTTCACGTGCACGACTTTCAGGCGACCGTGATGCATCTGATGGGAATCGATCACGAGCGACTGACTTTCAAACACCAAGGCCGCCGCTTCAGACTCACCGACGTTCACGGCAAGGTCGTCAAACCCATCCTCGCCTGATGATGAAATATCCTTCCTTAAACTTGATCGTCCTTTTCCTCCTCACCGTGGGTGCCCGGGGAACATCATTCAACGAGGACATTCGACCGATCCTGGCCGATCGTTGTTTCGCCTGCCACGGACCGGACTCCGCCTCACGAAAAGCAGACCTGCGACTTGATCAGGAGAAGTTTGCGAAAGCAGAACTCGGAGAGAGCGGAGTGTTTCCCATCGTCCCTGAAAAGCCGGAAGAGAGCGCGATTATCCAACGCCTCAAGAGCCACGATCCGGATGAAGTGATGCCCCCACCCGAATCGAAAATCACGGTGTCGAATGAAGAGATTGCCCTGATCGAAAAGTGGATTGCCGAAGGCGCAGTGTGGCAACGGCACTGGGCCTTCATCCCGCCGCAAAGGTCGACTCCCCCGCCTACAAAAAATAACACATGGTCGCGCAATGAAATCGACCGATTCATCCTCGCGAAGCTGGAAGCCCGGAACCTAAAACCTGCGGCCCCGGCGGATAAGGCACACCTCTTGCGCCGCCTTCATCTTGACCTGACCGGACTGCCTCCCGGCATCACGCAATTGGATGCTTTCCTCGCAGATCAATCCGAAGATGCGGTCGACCGCGTCGTCGATCAACTCCTCGCCTCACCCGCCTTTGGCGAACGACTTGCCCTGGAGTGGTTGGACGTGGCGCGCTACGGGGACACCGACGGGCTCTTCGAGGATCACCCTCGCAGCATCTATCCGTGGCGGGATTGGGTCGTTTCCGCCTTCAACAAAAACCTACCCTACAGCGACTTCATCACCTGGCAGCTCGCGGGTGACCTCCTGCCAGATCCGAGCCAGGAACAGCAGATCGCCACCGGCTTCCTGCGCAACAATCCCACCTCCAACGAAGGCGGCATTATTGATGAAGACTACCGCGTCAAGTATCTCATCGATCGCGTCAACACGACCTCGACCGCATTCCTCGGCCTCACCATGGAGTGTTCGCAATGTCATGATCACAAGTTCGACCCGATGACGCAGCGCGAATACTATCAAATGGGCGGTTTCTTCAACAGCCTCGTCGGCAAGGGCAATACCAAGGGATCGACCGAGCCAATCTTGAAAATGCTGCCACCGGAACAGGAGCAGCGCCTGGCGGAAATCGACACCGGAATCCAAGCCGTCGAAAACACCTTGAGCGGGACACCCCCGCAATTGGCCCAAGCTTTCGAAAACTGGCTCGCTGATTTGAAAAAACCGATCGATTGGAAATCGCCGCAAGTTGTCTCCAACAGCTCCCGAGTGAAAAACGACGCCAAACCGGCTCAGCCCACAAAGCCTTCAAAAGTGGCCGGACGCTTTGTGCGGATCGAAGCCGCAAAAGGACACCGTGGCTTCATCACGATCTCGGAAGTTGAGATCTTCTCCGCGGGCAAAAACATCGCACGGGCCGGCACCGCGAAGCAGTCGAGCACCTACGGACCCGGCTCCGGCGCGGCCATGGCCATCGATGGCACCAATGACGGAAATTTTGCCTCCTGTTCCTGCACGACCGAGGAGACCAATCCATGGTGGGAAATTGACCTCGGCGCGATCCATTCGATCGATCATATCCTGGTCTACAATCGCAACGATTGTTGTCCCGAGCGACTCAACAATGTCACCGTAAACATCCTCGATCAGAATCGCGAAATCATCGCCACCCGCAAAATCGGCGACGCGCCCTTCAAAAGCGAGTTCGCTCTCAACCCCGATGCGCCAAAGCCACAACCGGAGAAAAACGAGTATGAATTGGTGGTCGCGCCCGCGCCTGGCAAGGTCGCTGCGCTTCGCTTGGTCGGCAGCGGTCCGGCCTTTGTCGAATCGCTTCGACTCAAGGCCATTGGCACGGATGGCAAAACACGCGAACTCAAACCCAAAACAGCGGCAAAACTGAAGTTCGGGGAAAAGCCCCGGATTCTCGCTTTGGAGAAGGCAACCGAACTCGCAGACGGTGGAACTTTGAAACTCACTGTCATCGGTGATCCGTTCGAGCTACAGCTGACCGCAGACGAAACAGCCGCGACCCGTGCTTCCCTTCCAAAGGATCGCGAGGGACGCCTGGCTCACTTTCGCGGCACTTGGTCCGGATTCGCAGGACAACGAAAGCAACTGGAAGCATTGAAGCAGGAAAAGGCGGCCATCGAAAAGCAGGCCGTCATCACCATGATTGCTGCCGACCAAGCCAAGCCGCGCCCGAACTACATTCTGATGCGCGGCGAGTATGACAAACCGGGCGAAGCGGTCGAAACTTCCGCGCCCGCGAGTATCATGGAATTCCCGGCCGAACTCCCGAAGAACCGACTCGGCTTGGCACGTTGGATCACCGATCCCAAAAACCCGCTCACCGCCCGCGTTGCCGTAAACCGCTATTGGCAAATGATCTTTGGAGCAGGCCTTGTGGTGACTTCCGAGGACTTCGGCACACAGGGAGATCGGCCCAGCCATCAGGCACTGCTCGACCACCTCGCCGTCGACTTTCTCGAGTCGGGGTGGGACGTCAAGCAGCTCATCCGAAAAATGGTCACCTCGGCCACCTATCAACAGGCGAGTTCGCAATCGTCTTGGATCCGCGAAAGAGACCCTGACAACCGCCTGCTCTCGCACGCCCGGCGCCAACGTCTCCAGGCGGAGTTTGTTCGCGACCACGCTCTCGCAGTGAGCGGCCTCTTGGTCGAAAAGCGCGGCGGTCCCGGCGTGCAACCCTACCAACCGGCATCGCTGTTTGGGGTGGACGCTATTGGCTCCTACAATTCTTCATTCAAACTGGGGTCGGGAGCCGAACTCTACCGGCGCAGCCTCTACACCTACTGGAAACGCCAGATTCCCGCCGCCAACATGCGCATTCTGGGAGCGGACGGACGCAACTCCTGTCGCACCCGTCGAGAACTCACCAACACCCCGCTCCAGGCCTTGGTCTTACTCAACGACCCGCAATTCGTGGAAGCCGCACGCGCCCTGGGAACACGCGCCATGAAGGAGGGAGGCAAGTCCGTCGAGTCGAGGCTGGCCTTCGCATTCCGCCTCTCGACTTCCCGCGCCGCAAGCGCCCCGGAACTCGCCATTCTTGTCGCCGAATTCAAGGACCGTTTGGGCGAGTTCCAAAAGGACGCGGGGCGCACCAAGGCTTACCTCGCCGGAGGTGGCACCCTGCAGGCAGATCCCGACCTCGACCCGGCCCAACTCGCGGCCTATGCCGCCGTTTCGTCCCTCATCCTGAACCTTGACGAATCGATCTCGAAAAGTTGATCGAAGGAACTTGAAACAAATTCTTCCGAGGGCATGGAACCGGCAAAGCGTGACATCAAGCCGGAGTTTGCATAGGTCACTTCCATGTTGACCCAACTCCATCTCGACCGCTGGGCCGAAGTTCTCGTCCGGCACGCGACCAAAGTCAGCCCCGGAAATGTCGTCCGCATTACGGCCCAACCGGCCTCCGAGCCACTGCTTGAAGCCGTTTACCGCAAAGTTCTCGAGGCCGGCGGACATCCCGTTGTGAACTACCGTCCCGAGTTCCTCGGCGAAGCCTTTTACGAACTTGCCAGCGACGACCAACTCGACTGGACCAACCCCTTCACCCTCCACGAAGCGCAGGCCATCGACGCTTCCATTAATATTAACGCCATCACCAACCTGCGCTCACTCGACAAATTCGATACCGCAACCACCCAACGGGCGGCCCGTGCGCAAAAAGATTCGCGCGAACTCTTCTTTCAACGCGCCGCCGTTGCGGACGATCCCTCCATCGATTCGGAACTCTCTCCCCTGCTTTGGTCGACCACTCTTTTCCCGACCAATGCCTACGCCCAGGACGCCGGAATGAGCCTCAGCGATTATCGCGATTTCGTGGTCCGCGCCTGCCAGCTCAACCAGGAAGATCCCGTCGCCTTCTGGGAACATCTCGACCACTGGCAGTGCGAGCTTGCCGAAAAGCTCATGACCGGAAGCGAACTCCATTTTCAAACTCCGGCCGGGACCGACCTCAAAGTGGATATCGCAGGAATGCGTTGGCTCTCCAGCCCGGGCCGAAAAAATTTCCCCGACGGTGAAGTCTATTCCGGTCCAAACCTCAAGGCAGCAAACGGCGGCGCGGAAGGTATCGTCTTTTTCGACAACCGTTGCGTCTACCAGGGACACGCCGTTCGAAACGCCCGGATCGTCATGGAAAAAGGTCGGGCCACCGAGGTTACCGCCGAAGAGGGCGAGGCGTTCCTCATCGCCATGCTCGATCAAGACGAGGGGGCACGGAAGATCGGCGAAGTGGCCTTCGGAACCAACCGCGCCATCGCCCAACCCACCGGCCAGATTCTTTATGACGAGAAAATGGGTGGTTCCTTCCACCTTGCCTTCGGGGCCGGCTACCCCGAAACAGGGAATGTCAACAAAAGCGCCCTCCACTGGGACCTGATCGCCTCACTCACCGAAGGTTCTCTGGTCACCCTGGACGGCAAACCATTCTGCGTTGATGGATGCTTTGTAGACATGCCGCCCGAAGTAAACTGGATCTAAAGCACCGCACTTCTGCCCCCGCATTTCATTTCCGGTATTGAATAGAATACCCTTCACAACCTGAGGCGACGTCAGTGCAAGTCTTCTGGCAATTTAGAACGCGATGAAAACGACTATAGTGATGATCACCCACTTCGCAGAAAACGGGCGGTCTTGTGCTGGCATCATTTCAACCAAAGGGAAGCAACTGAAATGCTCAATGAATCAACTGCCACTCCGGTCGAAAAGGAAGCGATTTGCTTTCGAAGCGCTTGGCTTGAGCCGGACTGATTTTACCTTTCCTTTCGATCACTTCAGTTCGCGCTCCTATCTTAAATCCTCGTCGACCCCTCTTCCCTTTTCCAAGCGATGAGGACTGCGGAGCCACGGAAACACCCTCACCCTCAGTGGCCCTGACGCTGTTGAGTTCCCACCTCTTTTTCTGGGTTCACAGACAAATGAACTGCGCCATACGCCGCCCTCGCGCCTGAAGCCGGGAAAAGCAAGATCTTCACCATTGACGACCTTGGATTGGGCGGCCTCGATCGAGATCGCTGGTTGATCACCAAGCCCGGTTACTTCTCCGCAACACTCCGCTACGTTGCACATCAAATGATAGACCGAGTCGATTTCAAAGAATTCAAGGAGTTGATCAACAAAGTGATCTTTGAGGTGAAAGGACGGAAATCAGGAAAGTCTTACGAGTCCCGGTCAAATCCCCTTGCAAGCCCTCGACTTTCCCACCCTCACGAGAGGACCCCAAAAACCATAGGCTGTTAAATCCCGGCACAAATCGCCTTCATCTCAAATCATTGGATCGGCGCGGTAAGTTTCGACACCCTCGACCAGAATCTGAACCAGTAGCTCTTGGATTCGTATTCTCCCTCTTTCACGAGGCGGGAGTTCGCCATGTCCCGCACTAGCATTTCCGCCACCTCGCTGGTGAATTCCTTGTCCTTGACACCGAGGGTGATCTCAAAATTAAGCCTGAAGGAACGGTTGTCGAAATTCGCCGTCCCTATCGTGCTATACTCATCGTCGACTACCATCACCTTCTGATGCATGAAACCCTTTTCATATCGGTAAACTTTGATGCCGACCTCCTGAAGTTCCGGCACGTAAGTCCATGAGGAAAGGTTGACGAGTTGACTGTCATTTTCATCCGGAACGATGATTCTCACATCGACCCCCCGCAACGCCGCCAACTGAAGGGCGCTGATGAACTGTTGATCGGGAACAAAATACGGGCTCGCGATCCAGAGCCTCTTCTCCGATGTGTTGATCGCATTGAGAAAGAACAGCGTCGCGGTTTCATATTCGTCGACCGGCCCGGTCGGTATGCATGCGGCACCTTTCGATGCTCCGTTTTCCGCCCGCTCCGCGTCCCAATTTAGCCCCAAAAGGATTTCCTTTGCCGCCCAATGCCAGTCTTCGGCGAAACTGACCTGCACGCACTGGACCACAGGACCGGCGACCCGCATGTGCGTGTCCCGCCAATCGCCGAAATCAGGATCGAGCCCTTTGTATTCCTCTCCCATGTTCAGACCACCCACCCAGGCCTCTTTGCCATCGACAATCACGATCTTTCGATGATTCCGGAAATTCAACTGGAAACGGTTCGCGTCACCCTGGGTGGTATTGAAGGGGAGGACCTCGACGCCGGCATCCCGCAGAGGGGTTGTAAATGATTTTGGAAGCCGGCTGCCTATTTCGTCATACAGCAAATGGCAGCGGATTCCGGCCTTGGCACGCTCCACGAGTTTGTCCCGTAGTTCGAGGCCCACCGAGTCGTTCTGAATGATGTAAAACTGGACCAGCACGTAGTCTTTCGCCCTCGAAATCCCGTCGAAAATCGAAGCATAGGTCTCATCCCCATCGATCAACAATTCCGCATCATTGCCGATCGTCGCGGGTAGCTTGGAAAGGGTCTCTGTCACAAGCGGCATGTTCCGTTCAGGATCCAGCACAAGGTTCTTTTCGATCAGATCCGCCTCAAACTCATCCCAGAACTCTTTGAGGTCTTTACGGTGGGTGCGTCTGGCAGTGACATAACCGTTGAAATCACTCCGACCGAAGACCCAGTAGGAGGGAACCGCGACATAGGGAAACGTGTTGAGTGAAATCGCCCACGCGATCGCACCCTGCGAAGTCCGCGTCTGCATCACAGCATTCACCGAAGTGATCGCACCGAGAACGTGCGAGAAAACGACGAACCCTCCGATCAGACGGCGACGGCGCTTTCCCAGCCATCTGGCTGTCGCAAGAACCTTGGGATACTTCTCAAGACATCTCCTGCATCGGTCCCTCATCTTCATCTTAGTGCAAGAAATTTGCTTTGGGTGAAAAGGGCATTGAAGCCGCCTTTGACCGGAGCGGGGGGGGAAAGAGGGTGGCGGGAGAAGGAGGGGCTGAGATGGAAGTTTGGATTCGCGCTTGTTCCGCGGTTATCGGAATTCCTGAAGGAAAAGGCCCCGATCCACAACGCATGTTACTGGTACCGGGAGACCCAACTACGAAATTCATCATCCGAAAACCTAGATTCCCAGCCCGCATTGCCAAGATCTTTTTTGACCGCGTATCGAGGCGGTGCCCCACCCGTTTTCATTACTTGGGCCGGGACGCGTTGTCCGCCACCGCGATGGATATTTAAGCCGGAGTGTCGAATTTATCCACGCGATGGGATTGGGATGTCTTTAAATATTTTTCTGATCTGGATCCTGTTTTCATCAAGCTTCGCTTGGCGGAGTGCCTCCGGGTAAGGGATTTCCTGAAGATTTAAATCCAAACGCCTTCCTCAAAAACTCGTCAAGACCGCGAAAGACCTTCAAGGTCGCGACATGCTGATTCTCACCACCGGTGGCACGATTGATAAGGTCTACTTCGATGCAGCCTCCGAATTCGAGGTTGGCGAACCCACGGTGCCTCATATCTTCGAAGACGTGGGCGCGGACATCGAATACGAGCTTATTTCACTTTTTCGAAAAGATAGTCTGGAACTGACCGATGAGGATCGCGCCAAGATCCGCGCGGCATGCGAAGAGAGCGCTCACCGCCAGGTCCTGATTACTCACGGAACGGATACGATGGCGCATACCGCCGAGGAGTTGCGAGGTCTGCCCGGGAAAGTTATCGTTCTCACCGGTGCGATGGCCCCTTCGCGTTTCCGGATCACTGATGCAATCTTCAATGTTGGGGCCGCCGTGGGAGCCCTCCAAAGCCTTCCGGATGGCGTCTATCTCGCCATGAATGGCCGGATTTTCGAGGCGGGAACCGTTCGAAAAAACCGCGAAGCCGGGCGCTTCGAAGCTCTGTGATCCTATAAGTCGCCTCTTGACCCGCCGCCTGCTCTCGCTTACTTCCCTCCCCATCATGGCAATCGTCGCAACAAACCTAAAACGCGGACAGTGCATCCAGTACGAAGGAGAGCGCGGAGTCGTTCTCGGACTCGAGCACCGCACCCCAGGAAAAGGAAACGCCCTCATTGCGGCGACCATCCGTTCCTTCAAAACCGGAAAGACCAAAACGATCCGCTTCGCTTCCAGCGAAAAGGTCGACATCGTCGAGACCGACCGCCAGAAGCTCGAGTTTTCCTATTCCGAGCCCGGCACCTACCACTTTATGGACCCCAACACCTACGAAAGCATCGGAATTGACGAGGGCTTTGTGGGTGAGGCCAAGAATTTCATCAAAGAGGGCCAGATCGTGGAAATCCTCTTTATCGAAGGAAATCCCGTGTCCATCGACCTTCCGGACTCCGTTGAGCTCGAGATCACCGAGTCCTCCGAGGGGATCAAGGGTGACACCGCGAACAATCCGACCAAGCCGGCCGTTCTCGAGACCGGCCTGACTGTTCAGGTTCCCCTTTTTGTGAAACAGGGTGACACGATCAAGGTCAGCACCAAGGACAACAGCTACCTCGGCCGCGCGAACTAACAAGGCACCAATCTTCAAAGCCCCGTCGCAAAGCCCTGCGACGGGGCTTTTTTGTTTTGCATCCGGACGTGCTCCGTTAAGGTATCGCAGATGAAAAACTTCCTCCTCCTTTTGTTTGCCCTCATCATCGTCGTGGTTTTTGGAGGAACCGCCTTCTTTTTCTGGGAAAACTCCAAGGGAGCCAGATTTGAGCGACTCGATAAATCCTCACAGCAGAGCCCTGCCGAACCTTCCGGTGAACAGTGAAGCAAATCGACAGGACGAAGGCTCCCGACTTCGTAATTATATCTTGACGATTTATGAACTGAATTGTCGTCTAATAGGAATCTAAAAAACTCGCAGGGCAGCAAAGGTCGGAAGACGTCCATCCTTTCGTTTTAAGACGGCGCCCGAGATCGTTTACCCATGGAGCAACTCATCCTCTTACTCCCGGCCCTGCCAATACTGGCAGCCCTGACCAATCAGCTCTTTGCCAAGAAGCTCGGACGCTCCGTGGCCAAGGTCTCCGTGCGGACAGGCTTGATCTCCTTCATCATCGCCTCGATTTTACTCGGGGATCAGCTTGCCGAGAGCCACACCACCGGAATCGGCCTCGGCAATGGCTTCGGAATTCTTCTCGCGGATCCTCTCAGTTGCCTGATGGCGGTCCTCATCACCGGCATCAGCCTGATCGTCCGCATCTACTCGGTAAAATACATGGCAGAGGAGGAAGGCTACGGACGGTTTTTCATCCTGCTGGATCTTATGGTGGCGGCCCTTTTGCTCATGGGGTCGGCGGGCGATCTGCTCACCATGCTGGTGGCCTGGCACCTGGTGGGGGTTGTTCTTTACTTCCTTCTGGGCTTCAACCTCCGCAGCGCGACGGCATCACGCCACGCATTCTGGACGCTGATCACCTACCGGATTGGTGACCTTGCCATGATGCTGGCGGCCGCGATTCTCTACCACACTTTCGGCACCTGGTCGCTGCCCGAAATCTTCACGGCGATCCGTTCCGCTCCCGGCGCTCACACTTATGGTGGATTCACGGTGGAAGAAATCACCGGCTCCCTGGTGGCGGTGGCAGCTTTCGCGAGGTCAGCCCAATTCCTCCTCCACGCCTGGCTCCCCTACACCATGGGAGGCCCCACTCCGGTGTCCGCCCTCATGCACGTGGGCATCGTAAATGCCGGCGGTTTTGTCATCAACCGATTTGCCCCGATCTTCGCACAAACGGAAACCGTTCTTCACGTCATCTTTTTTGTCGGTCTCATCACCGCGATCATCGGGTCGGTCCTGATGCTCACTCAAAACGACATCAAAAAAGCCCTCGGATATTCCACGATGGGCCAGATGGGATTCATGGTCATGGAGTGCGGCGTCGGAGCCTTCTCGCTCGCCATCTACCACCTCATCGCCCACGGATTCTTTAAGGGCACCTTGTTCCTTAGTGCCGGCAGCGCCATGAGCAAGGCGCGCAAGCACGATGGCGTCCCCAAGAAGGATCTTTACACCTTCGCCGTGGAGCGAAAAACCGCCACCAAACGACAACCCTGGGTGACAATGGCGCTCATCACAATTGCCGTCCCCATCACCATTATCTTCATCGCCCACTGGCTTGTCGCCAAAGACTTCTACCAAAAACAAGGGGCCATTATTCTCCTCTTCTTCGGCTGGGTCACCGGAGCGCAGCTCCTCTTCACCACCTATCGGATGAAGGCTCAAAACTTCCCGCGCATGATCGGAACCATTCTCGTTTCCTTCACCGTCCTCATCATCGGTTACACCGTCATCAGTCACGCCTTCGACCTCTTCCTCTACCCGGACGAGGAATTCCGAAAACAAATTTACAAAACCGCAACCATCGAAGTGATTTGGTTCGATCTTCTCCTCATCCTCACCACTCTGGTGATCGTGGCGGGTTGGATTTTGACTTACTACTCGGAACAAAACCGCCTTCGCGAGAAGGAACGCTTCAACAACCTTTGGTTAAGTTTCTACGCGCTGGTCTCGCGCGAGTTCTACCTCATGGACATCTACTCGTGGATGGCCCGCTCGCTCCTCCAACTGGCAGCGCGCATTAATGTTTTACTCAGATGGCGTTAATCTCATGGACTCCAAGATTCTAGCTGCGGCACTCTTTCTGCCACTCTTTCCTCTTAGTATACTCTTCAACGTTCTGTTTGAAGGACTTCGCAAGCCCCTGCCCCGAATCGTGGTGCTTCTGGCGTGGCCTCAAATCGGAGCATGGCTCTTGCAAGAAGCCAACTCAGCGCCGCCCGACTGGGCAGTCCACCTCGCTCTGTCAACCTCGCTCCTTTATGGCTTCCGCGCTCTTGTCCTCCGCGAATTAACCCACTGGATCAGCTTTCTCGCCATCTCCAGTTGGTCTCTTCTTTGGTTGATCGTTGGCTTTTTCGACAACACCGAAGCCCTCCACTTGCTCGCCCTCGGAGTCAGCCTTCCCCTGGCGATTCTCACTCTTCTGGGTGGTCAACTTGAGAAGAAATTCGGAGCATCCTACGCCGGCCTTTACAATGGACTCGGCCACGCCATGCCTCGCTTCAGCGGAGTCTTCGTTTTCACCATCCTTGCCATCCTTGCCACTCCGGTCTTTCCCGGATTCACGACAATGACCGCCGCCTTCCTCGAAGTCACCAAAGCAAGCCTCGCAGGCAGTATCATGCTTTGCCTCATCTGGCTCACCTGGGGCTGGGCTGGCTCGCGGTTGATCCAAGGCTTCATTATCGGAAAAGAACATCACGAGGAAATTGAGGATATTTCTTCAGGTCTGACCTGGCTTTACGCCCTCATCCTAACCGGTCTCGCCGCATTCGGAATCTTCACCCTCGGCCAACTATCATGAGTTTAACACTAGGTGAAAAACTGAAGGTCCGCTCCATGATTCATGTGGCGGCAGAGCCCGTGCCTTTCTTCTGGCCCATGCGCTCGTTCATTCACCACAACCCTCTGCATGGACTCGAAGACCTTCCCTTCGATAAAGCCACCGAAAAGGGAAGTGAAATCTTCCACGCCCGCGCCTTCCTCCCCCGTAGCAGCTATCAAGCTTACCTCGCCGAAAATCGCGTCGATCAGGCGAAGATCGACACTCTCCTCGAAGACTTTATTGAGCAGGAAGATCTTCCCGGGACCATCGACGGTTTAGCTTGGTGCCGACAATTACTCTATCAAGAGCAAACCCCCCTCAGCAAATCCGACCCCCTCCTTTCTGCTTCCAAGATCCAGGCGGCTCTCACCGGAGAAGCCCCTCCCGAAGTCGAGGTCGATTTGGAGGATCTGAGGAAGGGTCTGCACGACCAACTTCTCGGTGAACGGCCCCTCGGAGAAGCCATCGACGATCTTTTCGGAAGTAAAATCACCGCAGACTTGAATGAGCTCGTCGTTAAAAGCTGCCTCGATTTCTATGACGAAGGCCAATCCGTCTGGAAGATGCCCATGCGGGAACAAGGCTTTTTTAACGCCTGGAAAAAACTGGCCCAGCGAAACATCCGCTTCACCCTCCTCGGGCTGCGTTTCCAAAGCATTCTGGAAGCCGACGGCACCGCCGAAGGAACGATTATCCATGTCCTCCGCACCCTCGGCATTGAGCAGGAACACTGGGCCGGCTACTTCACGCGCGAACTGGCCCAACTCCATGGGTGGTCCGGCTTCATCCGCTGGCGTGAGCAGGCCAAAGACTACCACTTCAGCAAGATCTTCCCCGGAGACCTCGTTGACTTCGTCGCGGTCCGCATGACTCTCGCCCTGGCTCTCATTCAGGCTCATGGCCGTCGCGGCCTCGCCAGCACCGTTGGCGAAATCGAGGACATGATTAACGACCGGACGGAAGACGCATTCCTTCGCTGCGAATTCCACAAACGCAGAGTCCTTCCCACCATGGCTCACAAGCTCGACGTCGCCATCAGCCGGAGCAATGACGACCTCATTCGAATAACGTTCGCCGAATACACCAAATCCAAAAGCATCGAACTCGCCAAACAACAAGCGTTGCGCCTCCGTAAGCTTGCGCGCGCAATCGATCAGGAAGAACAGCTGGCAGCCCTAGACGTTCCGGATCTCGAAAAACTCCTCAAGGTCCTCGCCAAGGTGGAACGACAAGAAGGCATGTTCTGGCTTCGGGGAATGGAGCAGTATGCGATGCAACAACTTGGGAAACAACTCAATCTCGCTCCCGCACCCAAGCGCGACGAACGCCCCTTTGCCCAGGCCCTTTTTTGTATCGATACACGCTCGGAACGCCTTCGCCGGAACCTCGAAAGCATCGGCGATTACCAGACCTTTGGCATCGCGGGATTTTTCGGTGTTCCCGTGAGCTTTATCGAGCTAGGCAAAGGAAGTGAAACCCACCTGTGCCCGGTCATTTTGACACCAAAAAATGTCGTTCTGGAGATCACCACCGATACCTTGTCGGAAGAGCAGGACACCCTAACCACCTTGGACAAGGCGCTCCACGGACTCAAGGAATCCGTGGTCTCGCCCTTCGTGACGGTCGAAGCGATCGGCCTTCTTTTCGGCCTCGAGATGATTGGCAAAACTCTCGCTCCAAAAGGCTACTCCAAATGGAGAAACAAGCTGATTAATTCCGAGAAACCGGAAACCCTTCTCCTCCTCGACAAGCTCGACAAGGAGCAAGCCGAGTCCATTCTCCAAACCGTTCAGCGTGCCCTCATCATCAAGGGAGTGAAGCACGAACTCCATCTGGCCGCCGATCAAATCAGCGACGAGATCGTGCAGGGCCTTCGCGAGACCGCGATGGGTCTGAACGACCACACCTCGAGCCTCGCCACCCTGCTGAAAATCGAACCAGCCCGCCTTGACGCTCTCATCAAGCACCTCCGCGAGGACTATCGTATCAACCGCGAGTTCGCCGACGGTCAAATGGATCAGCTCGGACGAATTGGCTTCACTCTCGACGAACAGGCCAACTTTGTCGCCACCGCTCTCAGCGCCATCGGCCTCACCGAGAACTTTGCGCGCTTCGTCATCATCACCGGACACGGCAGTTTCACCGACAACAACCCCTATGAGTCGGCCCTCGATTGCGGCGCATGCGGAGGAAATCATGGCCTCGTCAGTGCGCGCGTCATCGCGCAAATGGCCAACCGCGCTCAAGTTCGAAGCCGGGTCCGAAAGATGGGTATCACCATTCCCGAAGACGTTTGCTTTATCCCCGCGCTCCACAATACGACGACCGATGAAGTGAAGCTGCACGATCTGGACAGAATCCCGCCATCCCATCTTTTCTATCTGGACTGGCTCCGCAAGGGCCTCACCGGAGCATCCCACCTCGCCGCCCAGGAACGCCTGCCAAGCCTCTCGGAAACCCACGCGGAAACAGCAATCGATGCCTTCCACATCGCACAGCGGAACTCCACCGACTGGTCCCAGGTCCGCCCGGAGTGGGGCCTCTCACGGAATTGCTACTTTATCATCGGACGGCGCGAACTCACCCGCCATCATTCGCTCGATGGTCGCTCCTTCCTGCAATCCTACGACTACCGGATCGACCCAAAACGCCGCCTTCTGGAAAGCATCCTCACCGGCCCGCTCGTGGTGGGCCAGTGGATCAACATGGAGCACTACTTCTCCGCCGTGGATAACGAGCAGTTTGGAAGCGGTAGCAAGGTCTATCACAACGTGGCAGGCAAGTTTGGGGTCATGACCGGAAATCAAAGCGACCTCCGCACCGGCCTGCCCGCACAGACCGTTCTTAAAAATGGCAAACCCTTCCACCAACCGGTGCGCTTGATGACACTCATTGAAGCTCCCATCGAACACGCCCAACTCGCGATCGAAGCTGTCTCCTCGGTCCGCAACCTTGTTCGCAACGAATGGATCCGCATGATGGTCATCGATCCCGAAACCGGGATGATTCACACCTATGAAGCTGGCCATTGGGAGGCCAGGCCTCTTGACGTATCGCATTCTGAAACAGCCAAAACACAAGTCGTATGAAAAACTTAAATCTTCACCCGCTCAAAAAACTGGAAATCATCCTGGCCGGTGAACATCAGGCCTTCGTCACCGATCTCCTGGACCGTGCAGGCGTCAAAGGCTACACCATCATCAACAACATTTCTGGAAAAGGCAGCCACGGGTTCCATGCCGGCCACGTCACCTTCAATGAAGACGACGCTCTGATCATGATCATCGCCGCTGTCCCCGAAGAACTGACCAAGCCTATTCTCGAAGGTCTTGCTCCCTTTTATGACAAGCACTCTGGCGTGGTCTTCGTCTCCGAGATCCAGGTGACCCGCGTCGTGAAATTCAAAGACGACTCGTCAACTTCAACAGAGGACACGAGCAAATAACGCTCCTGTCCAATTGCGGGCAGGCCACCCCCGCAAAGAACCTTCCAAAGGTTTGCCAAAAATGCTCTGAAAGAGAGTAAGATAGCGTCAGGGAACGAGGTATCGTCCTTTTCCGATCCCTGCGTCTTTATGAAAGGCGTCCCGATTCATTCTCTTACGATCTCAAATTTAGCTCATGACCAAAGAAAACGACGACATTCAGGCCGTGAAAAAGCTCGGCGAAGCCCGGGATGCCATCGTCACCGAACTTCGCAAGACCATCGTGGGCATGGACGAGGTCATCGACGAAATGATGATCTCTATTTTTGCCCGGGGAC
>JAUIGV010000081.1 GCA_030432565.1 Verrucomicrobiia bacterium
TGTTGACCGTCGTCTTGATACTGTTACTTTGAACAAGTATCAAATGAGGACGCAAACCGAAAAACAGTCGTTCGCTCCACCGTTATCGAGAACCTTTTAATATCTCCTGATATTTTAGCACAACAGTATTTGTTAGTATGCCACTCGAGTCGTATATCACCTCCGGGCGGCAGGGGACAGCCTCGAGTAAAATCCCGGCCACTTCAAGGGAAACCGAACATCGGGGTGCGTATATCAAGGTGAACTGGTCAACTCCGGCTCGTGTCCTGAAAGGCGTGTGATATACAGGCCCGGTGACTCATTTCACCGTCAGATTCCAGCCGTGGGATAGCTCATGGCTTCTCTCCGGCCCGGTGGGGGCAAATGGTGCCCTGCGCTTCAAGACCGCGCGTGAGGCTGCGAGCTACGCTCAATGGGCCGCAAAGAACACCGGCGGCACCATCAAGGTCTTCGATGCCAGAGGCAACCCATTCAAAACCATCGAGATCGCGCCCGATGTTTCCAGCGAAGATGGCTTCGTGCTGCCTTCGGTGTGAGGCTGGATTTTGGTTTTGATTATTTTTTGCAATCACAACAGCAGGACAGGTCCACCGAATCCGGAGCAACAACCGGGGCAATCAAATTCGCAATTTCTGATGAGTTTGGTTTCTCAGTGGGGGGGAGGGTGGCGTCCTAATATTACTCAACCAGAAAGTCCGGTCGCATTTGCCCCCCCACCCCCGCTTTTCGATTCAGATCGGGAATTTCTGATGAGTTTTGGGGGGAAATCGGGAGCGGGGCCAATAACGGCAAGCAGGAGAGCAATGCTTTCTGTTACCCTTCCGGAGGCACAGGGGCCATCAGCCCCCTTTTCGTGCAATAGGTCGTTGCACGAATTTCTTCGTCTCCTGATTCACTTTATCCTTCCCCAGAAGCTCCCGGAGGCCGTAGCACTCTTATTTTTCGTGCAACGGTTCGTGCAATAGAACCTCTTAAACCCTGCATTTACGCGCATTTTACTGCATTTTCACAATGCCACCCCCTGAAAAGGCGAAAGCCCTAAGTCACTGAGACTTAGGACTTTCATTGGTTACGGGAGTAGGATTTGAACCTACGACCTTCAGGTTATGAGCCGGAAGACCATACCTTATACCAAAATGATCAGGACTTACCCCGTCCATCACCCCGTCCATTTTCGCCTTGATTTTGGACGGGGTAATGAACAGAAATGAACCGAGATGAGCAAACAAATCACCAGCCGGGCAAGAGTTTCACTTCGGGAAATCGAAGAGTCCGCAGATGGCTACACCTACAAAACTTTTCTGGTCCGGTGGCGTGAGAATGGAAAAGACCGCAAGAAGCGGTTCAAGAATCAAGCCGAGGCCGAGGGCTTCGTTCTCACCAAGGAAGTGGAGCTTGGAAACGAAAGCGTGAGCCTTCACAACACCGTGACCCGGCTTTCCCCTGATCAAGTCCGGGAAGCGGAATCCGCTTTCCAACGTCTTGGAGACCGTTACACGATCTCGGAGGCCGTCGAGTTCTTCCTTTCCAACTTCACCCGGCCAGACTTCACCATTCCCATTGCAAAGGCCGTGAGGGCCTTTCTGGAAGCGAAGGAAAAGGATGGAGTCCGCCCCCGCTCCATCGTCCAACTTGAAAGCTCCCTCCGGCAATTTGAAGCGTTCGCCTTCATTCATGGCCTGACCGAGGGCGAGAAGATCGCCCTGGAGAGTGGCCGGGCTTCTCTGGCAAAGCAGGCCTTGGCCACCCCGGAGGAAATCGCCCGTAAAATGCCGAAGGAACACCGCGCACCATTCCGGGCCGCCGTCCGAGAAGCCGGGGAGGGCTCCCCCGCCGTCCTTCCCGAAGTTCTCGCCGCTCTCCCTGCCGAAGTCCGCAATGCCGCCGCCGATACCCGCGAGGACATCGAGAGAAAACGCCATCCCTCCGATTGGCAGATTGTGGCCGAGATCCGGGGCAACGTAAGCGAACCAGACTTGCACACCGTGACCACTCCCCTTGTGGAAGCTTTCCTTCGATCATTGCGCGGCAAGGATGGAATCAGCAACGCCAGCCGCAAGACTTGGAACAACTTTCGGGCCGATCTCCATTCGTTCTTTGCGTGGTGTGCCGATTCACAACGCCGCTGGCTTCCAAACAACCCCGCTTCCCCGATTGTGAAATTCAAGGTGAGCCGGGGAATCCCTGACATTCTGAGCTTGGGGCAAGCGGAAGCCCTCATGAATCACGTTTCCAGCTTCGAGAAAGGTGCTTTGGTGCCCTACTTCGCCTTGGCCCTCTTCGCAGGCCTGAGAACGGGAGACGATGGCGAACTTCACAAGCTCGCCAATCACCCCGAACGGGGTAAGCTGATCGACTTGGACAATGGCGTGATTCACATTCAACCGGAGATCAGCAAGACCGGGCAATATCGCCAAGTGAAGATCAGAGAGAACCTCTCCCGCTGGCTTGTGGCCTACCCGCTCCCAATTCTTCCCGTGAATCACTCTCGACTTATCAAGGGCGTGAGAGCGCAATTCAAACTCACTCACGACATTCTTCGGCACACCTTCTTTTCCATGCACATTGCCGCTTTCGAGTCCGTAGGCCGTGCCGCCCTGGAGGGAGGAAACACCGAAGGAATCATTCGCCGCCATTACCTCAACATGACCAGTGCCGGAGAAGGGAAGCGTTTCTGGGAGATCCAGCCCGCGACCGGGGAGAAGATCGTTCAAATTGCTTAAGTCATGAATCCCCCTCCGCTAACCACCGAACAAATCGATTCTTTTTCTAGGCATGAACTTATCGCCTATGCCGAAGAGAACGAGGAATGCGATTTGGTTCACTGCATTTTCGATGTTTTAGTTCCCGGAATCTCCCCCGAATTTGGAGTTTTCACCCGAATCAAGATCCCCGGAAGAGATTGGTGGGAGCTTCGAGACAAAGGCACGCTTAAATGGTGGGCCTTCGATCCTCTCTCTTTCGATGGGCGGATTCAGCTCGGAAGCGCAATTTGAGATTGAGTTAGAAAGATGTCGTTTGGGGTGGCATAGTCGAGGGTTTTCCTTGGTCTTGAGTTTAAGAGGTTCTGGACTCTTAGAACCTCTTCTG
>JAUIGV010000063.1 GCA_030432565.1 Verrucomicrobiia bacterium
CTATCTTGACGGGTCAGGTGCTTGTATTGATTCACTTTGAGTTTGGTTTGGCGATCGAACCAGAGCGTCTCTCAGGCCCTGGCCTATTGCCAACCTCAAACGTTGCACTTCAGTTTTGATTCCAATTGAGACTCAATCCAGAGACCATCGGGTGTTTGATGGCCTTCGATTGGAATTTCGTAGAATTTTTTGTTCAAAGGTGGAGGTGGCTGCTCTCGTTCAAGCTGATCGCGATGAACCTGCGCCCGCACTTCCGAGGCTTCGCCATCGGAGAGCCCTTGACGATAAGCCTTGGTCTGAGTGCGATTGAGATCTCCGGCGGTATAGAGACCAAAGACGGAACAACTGGACGTGATCATCGGCACAAGAACAGCGATGATCGCAAAGTGTAGTTTCTGGGGAACTTTCATAACAGTGATGAGGGGCTTGCCCCTCATCTTGGGGATACGGAAGCCGCGTGGGATCGCCCGATAATCTCTCACCTAGGGCCCTTCACGACTCGACTTGACCAAGCCTTCTTCTTGGTCTGAAGAAACGGAAAGCAATCGAGCCCGCTCTTCCTGAAAGTCACCATCAGCCTACTGCTTGTGGGCTTCAATCAAGACGCCTTCAATGATATCGTCGTGCTTGGCCAAGGCCTTTTGGCGGGCATCGTAATGTTCGCCGCTGCTGCCCGAAACGTAGAGCATTTCAGGTGTCGCAAGGTCAAAGCAAGGGGTGAGACGTTTGCGCCCACCACCAAGGTCTTCGTAGCACAGAAAAGGAGCCCCGTGTTCGAGGTTCGGTTCTGGAAAACTTCGGATGATATCGAGCGCGGCATCGGGCAGATTGAAAACCGATTGCAGGGCTTTTAAATCCCGTTCCTCGCTTTGGCGACAAAACCAACCGAGACGGCAGTTTCCCAGGATGCTGCGTGAGAGCCTTTCAGGAAGGCTGCTCACCTGCTGAATAATGGCGCAAGTCCAGATGTTGTATTTGCGCCCCCTCTCAAAAAAGTCTTTGAGGATTTCTTCGCCGCCCTGCATCCCGGCAAAGCCTCCGATTTCCTCGATGACCACGCGCTTTCGTTCCCGTCTGGGACGAAGCATCATGGCATCGCGCACCTTACTGGCGATAACGTATGAAGCGATCGCCTTCAGCGTGCTTCCCCCCTCCCCAATGCGACCAAGTTCGATGTGAACGTATTTTGCGTTGAGATCAATCGTGTTCACGCCATCGAAGAGTTTTCCCTTGGAACCTCCGGCGCACCAAACCTTGAGCAAGGTGAGGAGATTACGGGCCTCTTCAGAATCACAATCTATGGATTCACGACGGTCGCTGAACCAGGTGCAAAAATCCGTGTGGGTTGGCATTTCTTCACGGCTCATCCGGGTGAAGGAAAGCGCCATGAGATCACGCTCGGCACTTTCACCTTCGGCTTCAATGTCATCGATTTCGGCTTTGATGACCTTTTCATCGAAAGACTGGAAGGCTTCACCTCCCTGCTGACATTCATCGCGGAAGCGAACATAGGCATCGGTCAAGCTCTCTCCAAATTCTCGTTTTTCAGCGAAGCATCGCAATGAAGCCAAAATGTTTACGAGGCCCCGGCGACGCGACGGTTTCTTCTTGAGCCATTGTTCGTGCCAGAATGAGAAAAACTGAAGAACGCAATCTTCGAGGAGGGCCGCCCGCAAGCGATTGGCGTCTTCGTCACTTTTCTCACCGGCCATGGCATGAGCGGTTGCGACCACGTTGTGAAGATGCTTGCTGCTAAAAGGGAGGCCTGAGGGATCGAAGTAGTTCACGGTGTGACGGCTGCCAACTTCGATCACCAAGGATTCAGACTGCCCTTCCGACATGACTTTGATGAAATCGCCGTGAGAATTACCGATATCGATCAGCACGGTGACGTCGGCATAGGGATCGGTCTGGGTGAGAAGGCCCTGTGCACCGACTGACTTACCACTGCCGTTGATGCCGCAAGTCAGCATCATCCGGGGACGGGTGTGCCCTTCTTTACCTTCATAGAGATCAAGGCCGTGCAGACTCCCTTTGTGGGTGTGATAGAACGCTTGATACCCGGAGCGAGATGAACGGATTGGCTTCATGGGATGAGATGGGCGGCATTGAAATCGGTGATGGAGTGCCAGAAGGATTTCTCGAAAAACCCAGAACCTGGCATCGCGGCAAAGAAGCAATTCCGGGCGAGCGTGGACAGGGCCACTTCGTAAGTGCGAGCCCCTTGCATACGCATCACGGCATTATTCAGGGCAGAGTGCTTGGCACTCAAATCTTCCGCGCTTTGCCCCGAAATGGAGAGGAACATCTGGAGGTTCATCGGGGTGATTTCATTGGACTGAAGGCTCTGGATGCGGTCTCCAGCAGCGGCGATGTCGAAATCCATCCGGCTTCTTGGGCTACTACGTCGAGCGCGTTGAAGCTTGGCCATGAGGCTTTCGGCACGGTCGATCTCGCGCTTGGTATCAAGACGCTGAAAGTTAATGGTGATACTGAAGTCTCGCACCGAGAGTGACGTCAACTGATTCAACATCCCGGCACAAGTCATCTGTGGTAACTGCGAGAGGGCCAGGACACGGCGAGGACCTCCGCAATAAAGGCTGGCATCCTCTCCTTCCACAAGATCGCCGGGGATAGAAATCTCCAAAGCCGAGCGACTCGACTGCAGTTGAGTTTTAAGGAAGTCCTGCGTGGGATTGGCCGCTGGATTCCAATAGCGATAGACAGCCTCCAACAATCCGGCCTCACCTAAACGAACGGCTTCTCCGCCCAAGCGTTCCATCGCCTGCGTGATTTGGTTCAGAGGTTCCTCAAAGCTCTCGCCTGAGGCTTGTAGAACCGCGTCAAGGTGGGCCGTTTGGCCCGCTTTCCAATTCGTGAGATCGACCGGAAACTGAAGCACGAAGTAAACTCGTTCTCCGAGAAGCTTCCCCGTATTGGTGGCGTCAATGTAGCGGGAATAGATGGCATTACGTTGAAGCTCGGACCAACGGCAAGTATCTCTTTCGTTGGTGGCCTCGAAATAAGCATGACAATCTTCACTGAAGTTCTGATCGCGGCACCAATGAACTTGGAGAACAGCCCCCTCGGGCAAGGCCGCAAGGATGGCTCGTTCTTCTGTCACCAATTGATTCAGATATTCATCCGAGGCGGTATCGGTCGCCGGGAGATTGAAGGAAAGGATTTGTGAGGCGACGATATTGCCACCGCGCCCAAAACTCACGAGCTGATTGTGGAGGATAAGAATGTCTTCAACGGATTTCTTCATCGGGAGAGTGGGGTTTAAAACAAAACAAGCTGCGATCGGTGAGACGCAGCCAGAGTCTTTCAAGAAAGCAGGTCGCGTAGGAGGAGGGCTTGCCACACACGAGGGTCAAAAGGTAAATGCTGGTCAGCACGGGAATAGCAATCCCGACGGTCAGACAGAGGGCGACGGGAAGCTCGAAGTTCTGAAGGATGAAGAAGCCGGTAAAACCTCCTCCCACAGCACTGCTGAAGGAGGAAATTTCTTTTCCGGTAAACTTCCAGAAAACGAGTCCTTGGCTTTGGCCAGCCCCGACCGGGTGCCAGAGACCTTGCTTGGAGGATTGCATCTCAAGTCGTCGATTAGACGGCGCCATCGAGATCAAGCCCGATGGTCGTCATGATGAATTTGACAATGATTCCTGACAGGCCAATCAGACCTGCGGCAATCGTGCCGTGAAGCGCACGGGAGGTGTCCCCGTTGCCCATCGCCACCCCTGCCATGATGAGGCAGCCGACGGCGAGGACAACGGAGACAATCTGGAGGGTTTTCACAACCCCTTTGATTCCGTTAGGAAGGGTGGTTTGGGCAAAGGGCGTGAACTCGGTCAGTGAGTAGATAACATCAAGCATCATGGTTTCGTGGTTTCGTGGTTTTGGTTGCGACCGTCTCGGTCGTCACCATGGAATACGCGAACCGGCAAAACCGGCCCGGTTCTTTTCGAAACTAATTAAGCTGGGATCTCGTCCGAAGCGCCTTAACGACTTCCGAAAGAATTCGGGACACCGCCTTGCGAAACTCGCGATCCGTCCAGTCTCCACATCCGATCATGAACTCCTCACGCTCACCGACCGTAAACTCGTCAGGCCAGCTCTTGCCGGATGTCCCGTCACTCAAACCACGGACCATCACCTTCAAGAGGATTTGTCGACGGCCGGTCGCGCCCACAAACTCCGATTTCAATAAGGTGATGACACCCGGAATTAAATCAAAGATCGGCTCGGCGGGATCGACCGCAAAATCGACAAGATAGTCATCACCCAAATCTGGAATCCCACCTCCACGTTTCGCGGCATTGCGATGGCGGACAAAGTCCAAGATTAACTGGCGGAGTTTATGAGTCAGAATTCCTTTCTCCTTCTTTGGCGGTAGTTGGCCACGTAGCTCGGCCTTCCGCCACCATTCGACCAAGGAAGAGAAAATCTCCTCGGCATCGTGGACGGAAAAGCCGAAGCTCCTTAAAAATCTCAGACAGAATGAACGCTCACTGGCAAGCCACTCCCACAGGGTTTGATTAGGTTGGTTTTTCATAGCAGGCATTCTTTGGCATTTTTTGCTCACATCGTGTTCTGAGCTTCCACGCGGACTTCCACGGGAAGCTCAGTGGAAGTTCAAAAACCTAGATCCATCACTCATGTCCACACCCTCCCACCTCTTATCTGTTTCCATCGGCTTTGATCCAAAAGCCAGAAAATGGGTCTTTGAGGAAGTCAGCTTCAATGACTTGGAGCCCTACTGCTTCGGGGAAAAAAATGAGGGCTTCCCCGTCAATGCCGAAGAAGGTTTGAGAGCGATCGGCCTACTGGCCTTGCTGGTCAAAAGAGCGCGAACGAGAGACCTTAGTAACAGGATCCCCACGGGACTCCGAGCGACAGTCGATCCTTACTGGAATTCCAAAGCGGGAGCCGGATGGCCGGCCATCTTGTTTGGCGAAAACCCGTGGAAAACATACATCCACGGCCACACCAAAAGCGGAGACCTGTTTTTAGATTTGGATGATTCCATCGAAATCGAGATTCACTTCATGGATCTGAAAACCGGCCAACATCCCCCAACCATCGACGATGTCATTCTCCAGTTTCGGACTCCGGCAAAGGGGGCTGAAATCGAAGATCCACTCATCATCAATGTCCGCAAAGCAGGCCAGGTCATTTCCAGCATTGAGCAAAGAGGTTCCCTCCGTCCCAAGACGCAAATCAGGGTCGAGATCACCGCGCCCATTGCGGAATCCCTCTGTGTCTTTTGGATCGATAGCGGCAATAACGGATTCTTTCCCCTCTACCCGGAAATCGATTCCCGCCTCAAACTGACAAGCGAAGAAGCCTGTGCTTTCGGCGGCGATGACGATTTCAAAACCTATCAGATCCCCGCCAAAAAGACCGTCGGTATTAGCGGCACGGGAGGGATCGAAACCTGTCTCGTCTTACGCCGTCGAGCGAGTTTTGACGAAGAAGTCAGAGCAACGATTCAGGACACCATCCAAGAGGTTGTTGAATTGCGAAATCCCTCTTCTTTTATCGAGAGTCCGCAATACCGTTTCGGCACCAGCGAAAATTTCCGAAACATGGAGAGACAGGCCTCCGAAACCCGCTTGGAAGCCGGGTGGCAAATCGAGGAATGGGAAGCGCAACTGGCCGAAAAAATGGCACCCCACTACGAGTGGCTCCACTTGTTTCACATTCCCAATCCGGGCTCACAAGTCACCTAAAAAGGTCGAAATCCAGGGTCGATTCAATGGGCTTCAGGCTTGCTGAATGCTCTTCCAGTTTTCCCACCAATTGCCAAGCCCGGCGGGCACTTTCGCCTTTTGTGATTGGAGAAAATTGATCCCTTTTGTCAGGAGGAGCCAGCTTGATGACATCGGACATCGCATTTCCCCGCAGCTTCGTGACCTCAAACCATGACGGTCTCAGGCTCCTTTTCCCATCGGGCACAAGATCTCCTTCGGCGTAACCCACCGGATGAGCGGTGGCCGCCGAGTTGAAGCGATCAAAACGAGCCAATTGGACAAACCTCTCTTTCCCATCGCCAACAATGGCAGGGACCTCCCGGATGACGACCAGTTCCAGACCGGAGAAATGGCTTCGGGTGTCATTAGCTTCCCGATGAAATATTCCAAGCAACCATGGCAGGCCACCTTCGGGAGAAATTTGATACACCTGTCCCTCACCACTCTTGGCATAGAGATCCCGTAAAAAATGTTCCACTGCTGCGAACGTCTGCTGCCCCAACCAACCCTCTCCTTTTCTCTTGATGTCGACCAAGCTTGAAAGAAATTAGGATAACAGGTTTCTTTGAAAAAATCTAGAAAGTCATGACCGCGATCCTTCGTTTAATCAGGGGTTCCCCGACATCACTCAACTTCTCCCATCCGTGGCCACTCCCTCGCGATCCGAACCTTCATTGTCTTGGGATGTTCTTGCCCGCAAGTGGCTTGCGACTGGCTTGCAGGATGATGATCTTTTTCAACAAATTCGAGCGGCAGCGCGGTCTCAACACGGTTCAAAATCGACGGACATTTTCAGTCTTCTCGATCATCTGAGAGAGGATCCGGTGAAGCGCTTCGCCGATGTGCCTGACTTTAATTTCAGTCTTTCAACCAAAGAAATTCTCACCCTTCGGATCTGCCTTTTCTTCCCGGGCGTCATGACGGCGGAGATCATCCAATTTGCAGCACCCGATGACATCCCGGAACTCGCTCAAGTCACTCAAGACACTGCATTGGATCTCCTGAAAATCTCCGAACCACTCGATGACCTTACGCTCGAAGGTGCTATTGCACTTCTCGGTTGTCGAGGAGGGCGGTATCTCTCGGACCCAAAAGGCGCAATCGCCTTGGGGAAACGAGCCGTGCGCGTCTACCGTTCCCTTTGCAACGAGGGTAAAGATGATGATCACGAACGTTCATGGATTCCACACCTTGCCACCGCCCTCCAGTCTCTCGGACTGGCTCTTTATGCCGATGGACGCAAGGCCTCCGCTGCAAGACTCCTCAAACTCGCACTGAAGATCTTTGAAACAAGTCACCAAGCGCCCCAAAACAACCATGACGAAGAAATCGCGGGGGTATGCTTCAACCTCTCGAATTTGTATTTCGAGACCGGTCAAATGGCTCGTATGGTCGGACTTTCCGGAAAGGCGCTTACCGTAATGCAACACCTCGCGGCCAATCAACCAGATCTCTACCTCCCAAAACTAGGACACGTTTTGGATAATCTTGCCGCTGGTCTCCGCCATCTTAAAAAGCCAGGCGAAGCGCTAGTCCCAATCAGAAACTCCCTTGAGACTTGGCGCTCTCTTTCAGATCACTCACCGGAAATCTATGGCCGTTTTCTCGCGGAAGCCCGGCTTCAAATGTCCTACTGTTTGCGCGAGGCTGGACGACCACGTGCGGCACGTTTGATGGCATATCGAGCCCTTCAACAACAACTGCGCGACGATTCACCTGATGAGACTTTCACCCTCAGTCTCACCTTCGATCAACATGCTTCCTGTTGCGCTCTTACCGATCAAATCGACGGAGCGATTCAGTCGTTCAAAGAAGCTCAGAATCACCTTGAAGAGTCGCCTCTGGTCCTCGCGCAAAGTCAGGACCGTTTGAGCACCCTTCTCAGTCATGCCGGTCGAGCAGAGGACGCCTTGCACTACGCCAAATGCACCATGGATGGCTATGAGGAGTTGGCCCAAATCGACCAATCAGTTGACCGCACTTCTGACCTCGCAATGGCCGCTACCAACCTTGCGGCTCGCCTGATGACATTAGGCCATCTTAGGTCCGCTCTTCAAACCGCCAGAAAGTCGGTTGGCTACTACCGGAAACTTGCCCCGGATGAAGCCTCAGAGGATTTCGACAATGCCATTAAGGCCTACCTCAACCTATCCACCTACCTTTCGGAAGCAGGACACCCAAAACGCGGCATGCCCCATATCCATCGGGCCTTGGCGATGCTTCGCAAAAGTCCATCGGGCCGAACACCCCTCCTTGCCAAACTCTTGACCAACCTTTCGCTGCGATATTTTGAGGTCGGTCAATACTCCGAAAGTGTCACTACTTCCGGCGAAGCGATTGGGCTTTACCGGGATCTCTGTGAAACCAAACCTAAAACCTTCCAGCTTTCGCTGGCATCCGCCTTGAACAATTACGTCCTTGGCTCCTTTCAAACGGATCAACACGCGCAGGGAATTGAGGCCTTGACTGAGGCCCTGCAGATTTTGGATGGCTTGAAATCAGACCAAAGCAAGATCCTTGAAGACGTCATCACCATTCGCCGGAATGAAGCCTTGAGACGAATGCGTGGTCGCACCACCGAAGACTACAAAGCGGCTCATGCGATGTTACGAAAAGCGTTGGGCGATTGCGACCAACTCAGAAGTGGATTCCGAAGCGATGCACACCGGAAACGCGCTCAAGCCTATCATCAAGAAATCCGCATCTGGCAAGTCGGGTTATGTCTGGGGTTGGCCAAACTGGAAAACGATTCCACCTATCTCAGAGAAGCGTTCGAAGTCTCAGAAACTGCCCGAGCCCGTTCCCTTTTCGACCTTCTGTCCGAGGTCCAAGTCACGCAACCGGGATGCAACCCCAAATGGATCGAAGAGTATCATCGACTTCGACGGCAACTCGGTGAGCTTGAAAAACAGACTTGGCCAGATGACAAACTTGAAGTCGCAAAAGAGAGCCGCCAAAACCTACTCAGCACGGGAACCCGTTTGTTGCCCCCATTCGATGAAATCAAGGAGCTGACAGAAGTCATCTACCATAAGAATGCAGCGACCCTTCATCAACAATTAGGGCAACAAGTGAGCCAGATTCAGCAACAAGCACCGGGGTGGAATCCTGAACAACCCATCCAGCCATCTTCCATCGATCAGATACAGCAAGCCCTCCCGGATCATTCAGTGTTACTTCAGTTTTCACTCCTCAAGGACCGCGTGATCGCCTTGGCGCTTCACCCTTCTGATCAAAACATCACGCAGTTGGAGTTCCCTGAACTCACAGGCCAGAAAATCGCTAAGCTCCAAACTGATTGGAACATCAAGCGAGCTGCTCTAAAGCGCGGGCAGATCAGCTTCCGAGAGTTCGCCAGCTATATCGATCACCTGGTTGAAGAACTCTCTGTTTCTTTTGGAGGAGAGTTCGAACGGTTTCTTCAAAAGATCAAGAACAACACTGATCGTCTGGTCATTTCACCGAGCGGGCCCCTTCACCAATTCCCACTCCATGCCTGCCGGCTTTCTGATCAAACTGTTCTGGGAGACGCTTTCGAGATTTCTTACATTCCGAGCGGCTCCATCCTCGCCGCGATCAAAGGACGACCCTCTTTTACGAAGCCTCATCGCCAACTCATCACCAACCCAACTCAAGATTTGATCTTCGCTGATCTTGAACATCAGATCCTCAAGCGAAGGCATGAGTGGCAAACATCTCTCACTGGTCAGGAGGCTACAAAGCAATCTACTTTACCCGATCTCAGTGCCGCCTCGTATCTTCTCTTCTCCGGCCATTCTCACTTTGCCGATAGTTCGCCCGCTCATTCCGGCCTTCGTTTTTCTGACGGCACTCTTTCGATTCAAGATCTCTTCGAAAGAAAACGCCTGGGAAATTGTCATCTCGCTTTTTTGAATGGGTGTGAAAGCGGGTTCATGAAACCCGACCGCACCGATGACTTCGTAAGCCTGACGACAGCATTTCTCTACTCGGGTGCACAAACGGTCATCAGCACCCTCTGGCCCATTCATGACCTCGCCTCCTGTCTCTTCAGCGCAAAATTCAATGAACTTCACCTCAATCAAAAACTCGGAATCGGCGAGGCCTTTCAGCACGCGACCAAGTGGTTGCGTGGACAGAGCGATGACGGACTGAAAAACACTGCCTCTGTTATCTCAGTATTGGAACAATTCGCGGGTACTCCGATCATTGATAAGCTGAAGAATGAAAAACCTAAGCTGTTGCCAGATATCGAGGGAACCACTCCCCCGTTCCAGTCACCAGCTTATTGGGCTGCCTATATGATGTCCGGCGTGCCATGGGAATGATATCGCCTCGCTCGTTGTTCAGTCGGAGCCTCTTTCCTCGTCGCAGCGAATCACTTATGGTGTTCACCATGTCGAATGTCTTTGACTACGAAACTGCTCCTCAACTTGAATCCCTCGTCCAAAAAGTGGGCTCGATTGAGGAATGTGGACGCTTGGGATTCGTGACGAACCGTGAAGACGGCATTTGGCACCTTTCGGCCGTTGGACTGGGATACCTTCTCTACCTAGCTAAGATCGACAGCGAAGGCTCCCCTGCAATGGCTCAAGCGTTCGCGGCAGGGTTTGAATGCGCCACCGATAACGCAGCCTGAAAAAATTCAACAATCTCAAAACAGCTCCGGATGGTAGTAGGGCTGGAAAAAGGCTGTCACCCTCACCCCGAAGAGATTGCCGGCTAGGTAAAGTCGGGCGATTGACATTGGCATTTCGCCGGTTTCCATCCCCTTAACTTCGTCAACGTGCATTTCCAGGCACCCGGCCACTTCCTCATAGCTATAGCCCGCTCGTTCTCGGGCGAACTTAAACATTAAGCCCACCACCTTGTTGATTGTCCTCAGATCCTCCGGACATCGCTGACCACCGGCCATTGCCGCTAAATTTGGCATTCCTCCTCACTTTCTGCACCGCTACTCGCGGTGCCTTTTCCATTGAAACGCGAACAGAATTGCCATTCTGTTCACCGAGAGAAAGATAGCCGATTTCTGGCGGTTCGTAGAGTCAAAAATTGAGAAACATGCGGGCGTATTCAGCCATCGTCATCCGTCAAAGCCCACAACTTCTTTGCTAGCTCTTGATCTTCATTGCCAACGTAGTCCAAGTAAATGGCGGTCGTCTTTAGTTTTGAATGCCCCATCCATTTTTGAAGCTTAGGCAATGGAATATTGGCAGAGACGCAAGCAATCGCGTAGGCGTGACGGAGCCCCTTAGGCGTCGCCTTGGCTCCAATCAAATCGGCTTCAGCCATGCGTTCTTTTATGACCTCCCATGCCTTGGTCCGACGAAAAGGAAACAACCGGCGATCTACCGTAATCGCTTGCCCAGTCAAGATTTGAAGCAATGAAGGCGGTATGGGAATGGCACGGAACCGAATTACTTTTCTTTGCTTTAGCGTCCGAAAGACCAATTTGCCCTCGCTCACATCAATCTGATCAACAGTCAAAGCCAAGGCCTCCGAAATACGGCATCCGGTGTGAAACATCGTAAGGCAAAATGCCTGCTGAATGGGATCGTCCACCTCGTTGATCGCCTTCCGAAATACACAGCGCTCTTTCAGATTCAGATACTTCCGCTGCCCCGATTGGTCATGCAATAACCCCAATGAACTCACTCCCCCGAACAGAATGGCAATTCTGTTCATCGTAAACGACTCGCCAATCAGAGTCACCCAACCCAACAAAAAACATGACGATAAAAACGATAATCGGAGAAAACGGACCTCAATCTGAAATCTGCAACGGTGGCGCATGCCCAGCTGCCATCATTGCCGTAAACGGAGATGTCTTCGTTCAGGGCTATGACCTTGAACCGGAAGAGCAAGCAGCATTGGCCAAGCCGACTGGTGAGAGCTTTGTGCGTATTCCTTTGACCACTTTGAAAAAGATCGCGGCCCAGGTGATTGAATCTTAGCTGTCTTCATTTTCAGGATCATTCAAGCGGAAGGCTCCGGCAACGGAGCTTCCGCTTTTTTTATGATGACCTCGTCATTGATGAATCCTTGGAAGTCAGTCGAGTAAAGGTGTTGATGCGAGTCCCAATGAGTTCTTAATCCCGGAAGCTCAAAGAAATCCCGAAAGTCAGCGAGGGTTGCATTCCAATGAAATTTTGAGAACAAGCTACGCTGACGGTAAGTGATTTCGACATGGTTGAGCCAAAGCTGCCAGAATCGGCGTTCCTTTTGGTTACCGGTTGAGTTCCCAGTCATGAAAGCGAGCCGCTCCGGGTCATTCATCGCCTCGAAGTGGAGTACCTGAGTTTCTTTATGGAGGCTGAAAATCGCTTCACGTTCTCTTTGCTTTCGCCCAAGCCGAAACTCCCAAAAGATGAGGGCTAGGAAAATCAGAGAAATCCCATTCGAAACCCAATCCGCTAAATCCACATATCCTCTCTTTCTGGTGCTCTATCACCTTACCTCGAATCAGTTCGACGTGAATCATCAATCAGCATAGAATCCTCGATCAGTTAAAGCAAATGGAGGTAGATCGGGCTCAATTCTCTCAGCTACCCGTGAACATCCATCACCTGACCTCATTTGTAGGCTTTATCAATTCCTCTCCTGCCCTCTACCACGAAAAATACGATCTGAAATGGTCAGTCTACGTATGCATTGGTATGAAAGCGAGCAACTTGTCCGAGGCATCGGAAGACCGACTTATAACCAAGAAGCAGGCCGCTGAGCGATTGGCTGTTTCCACGCGAACGATTGATCGAATGGCGGCACAGGGTCGCCTGGAGAAAATCTTTGTTGGACCTTCTCCACGCTTCCGAAAAAGCGATATTGATCGGATCGTCGATCAGGGAATTTAGGGTAACTGCCTCACCTGAGCTGCCCATTTCACTGAACCGCCTTACTCAAAAGGCAAAGGATTTATAATTCCTCGTAACTCTCTGTAGGAAAGATACCTGCTGAGATCTTCTCGCCATCACAAAACACAATCACCCGGCCAACCCGGAATGGGTCGCCCGGACAGTTACAGAACGTTAACCGGGGGAGCCCCAATTTAAGTGCTGTCCTCGCCCTCCTCCAGGAACCTCTCGTACACCGCCAAAAAACCCGGCAAAGCTTGCACACCAGCACCCCCATGCCTTAGCCTCCAGCCGCTAGAGAGTGGTGCACTTTGCCCCGTCCCTGGGTGGTCACTTTGGGGTGCCCCGCGCCACCCAGAATACGGGGAAGCGATAGCGGTCCTCCACTACGCGCCCGAAACATATTTTTTTGATAATGGTTTCGACTAGCTAGAACTGAATTGTTAGCGGTAGCTTTGAAACAAAGGTGGAGCCCCTAAAACTTGACAGGGCCAACACCTCTTAATAGTGTTCAAAAGAACTGATTCTCTCCTTCTATCTCTGATGACTCCCCTGGTTATAGCCCATAAACTCATGAAGCCTGCCGGCGCGATCGATAACGCCGAACTTCAGGAGCGCGACGAGATTTACGATGAGTCCGATTCGGCAGTTCAGCGTCTCATTACAGGCGCAAAAAGGGGCGTTACCCGCTCAAGTGCCATCGGTTGTTTTGAAAGAGAAGAGGATGACAACCCCAAAATTCTGGAGCGATTGCTGAACACTTTCGACGAAGCTCCCGGCGAGGAGTCATTCGTAACATTCTCTAAAGCTGCCGTCGGCGCACTCAAATCCCGGATGGAAAAGAAAGCTCCAGCTACGGGAGGCTACGTCATTTTCGTTTACTACGAAAATGAGACTGGGGAACAGGCTGGCCAGAAATATCTCGTGATTGCACTCGTCACGGACCAAAATATTCCCTCCTTTGATGAGAATCTCGACCTGATAGATTCG
This sequence comes from Verrucomicrobiia bacterium, assembly GCA_030432565.1. GTDB lineage: Bacteria > Verrucomicrobiota > Verrucomicrobiia > Verrucomicrobiales > Akkermansiaceae > SW10. Next base: position 13,574 of record JAUIGV010000063.1, read on the forward strand.
ACCGTTCTCGACCTCGAAAACCTAAAACACGGTGCTCGTATCAGGATGTCGAGCCTCGCCAGCAATTCCGACGGAGTCGTTTCACTTCTTCCCAGCAAAAGAGCAAGTGAAACGGCTGGCTATTTCAGTGATTTCATCGGGTGCCGGAATTTTACGAACTCTCAGGAAATGGCCGCTAGGCTCGATGAACGCCTGGAAGAATGGTGCGACAGCCAAGAAATGACACCAGACCAAGTTTCAGAATTCCGTTTTGAAATCTTCAATCATTGGCAGAAGCACCGAGGATCGAGTGAAGGCATTTCAATCGAGTCATTGGGGAATACTGTCTATGCTAACGACGAAAGTGATCGCGATGCATTTGTCACCTTCATGACCGATGAAGAAAGTGGTGTTCCAGGTCAAACTCCTTCCATCACGGCCAAGCACATGAACCGATTCAAAAAGTTCATCTATTCGTCAAACGGTCTCAAGTTGGAGTTTAATACTGGCGGAAGATTCAACTGGAGGAGCCGAATCAAAGCCGAGAACGGGCAAATCATTATCGACGACGCACCGGAGGATCTCATCAACCAAATCAACCAGGACCATAGTGATGAGTCATGACGGGCAAGACGGTAAACTTCGCGATTTTTTGCGGCTTCGCCCGAAGATTAAATTCTTAAGTAGCATTGATGGTGAGGAATGTGTTGAGATTCAGGTCATCGCCGATTTGGACAATAAGGAGGTGGAATACCTCAACACCGATGTATTCGTAATAAAAAGGGCAGCAAAAGATGACGGGAACAAGATCAAGGCGTCTAATCTCAACACCGCAAAAAAAGGCACCCTTCTTAGGGTCGAGGTTCCTCGGGATCCCGTCTCCCTTATCGTCGCTGATGACATTGTAGATCTGATGGCTCAAGCAGGATGTCTCGAACAAGAACCCAAAGAATTTTTCTTACTTAATTGCACAAGCACTAAGACCTCATATTGGAGTGAGGACAAGAGCGTGCCCCAGGAAGTCCAGGCCTACCGCGCAGCGGTTCAGCTTGTCAGAATCCTCAAAGACACGGCGGACGGGATTTCTCCAGGTTCCCTACAGGTGACATTCTTCGATGTCGAGCGTATCGACATCTTAATCAAGTCTCCGTCCAAGCCAATGTCTGCGAGCTTCCCTGCAGCGGAACTCAGGGATTTTTTATCCGACGAGGGCCTCCCGGAGACGAGAAAAGACGCCTTCCGCGTCACGCTGTGGGACAAGCTCAAGCATTTTTCACCCGCTGAACGATTTGATGAACTCCTCAAAGAAGATCGCGGGAGTTCATTCATGCGTGCTCTGAGGTATAATTTTCGAGTCGCTAAAAAGGATTTCAGCCTCGATCGTCGCCTCGAAACAGCTCGACAGGAATACCGTGAACTGGCTGGAAATCTTGCCAAGCTAGTCTCTGGATTAGAGGCAAAGGCCTTCGTCGTTCCCGGGACTCTTCTTCTCTCTGCACGCTTCATCGATAGTGGGCAAGGCTTCGGGTTCAAGAATGCCACCCTCTGTGTCTCGGCCACCATTCTGGCAATTATTGTGAATGTAGCCTATTGCACTCATCAGGAAATCAGCGAAGAGGCGGCTGATGAAATAGATCGAGCAAAAGAAAACCTGAGCGAGGGAGAAGCTGATCAAGAGGTCTTGGCAAAATTGAACCGTCTTCAGAGTCGTTTCAATCGTGTCAAAAAGCTCAAATTAGGCATTGTTTTCCTCGCTTGGATTGTTGCAGCAGCTCTCGTTGCCGCCTGTTTTCTAGGTGGAGATCCCACGAAGTCTGAAAATTCTACCCTGCCACGACCGGAGGTAACGACGGATGACAAACTTCCGAGATCATCTCCTGAGAAATCGACTAAACGTATTGGTCAAGAATCTGGCGCGGAGCCAAATGAATCAGGAAAAGCTGGTTTTCTAGGAGTCTGTCGGACTGAAAATCCTCGGCAGCGATGCCAGACTGGTTTTTCATTCAGGCATGGCAGCTTCGTTCGTCAACCTCGACCGCAACACTCCCATGCTTCTGCCCCCTGACCTGCGTGATTGGGTCGGAGACGATGATCTCGTCCATTTCGTGATTGAAGCCTGCGAGCGCCTTCCCCTCGAGGCATTTCGGGTCAATCACCGTGGAAGCGGAAGTGCCCAAATGCCACCCCACATGATGCTCGCCCTGCTGGTCTTCAGTTATTGCAACGGCATATTCAGCTCGCGCAAAATCGAACGGGCCACCTACCGCGACGTTGCCGTGCGCTACCTCACTGCCGACACCCACCCCGACCACGACACCATCTGCAAATTCCGCCGCGAGAACAAAGCGGCCATCAGTGCGGCATTTATCGACATCCTCGAACTTGCCCGCAGCCTCGGCCTGCTCAAACTCGGCAAAGTTTCCACCGACGGCACCCACATCAAGACCGACGCCCCCATCGATCAAAACGTCACCTACGACCGGGCCATCGAACTGCGTCAGCGACTTCAAGCCGACATTGCCGAGTTGATGGTCGAAGCTGAAAAAGCCGATGTCGAGGGCCAGGATGATCAATCTTTGCCAGATGAAATTGCTCGTCGTGAAGCACTCAAATCCAAGATGGATCAAGCCATTGCCGAACTGGAAAGCCGGGACGCCAAGCGTCGCGAACAGGCCCAAAAAGACCACGAAGCAAAAGTCAAAGCCCGCAAAGCTCGGGAAAAAAGCACTGGCAAAAAACCTCCTGGCAAATCGCCCAAACCTCCGGGCACGATCGAAGAGATTGCCAGCGCGAGCAATGAACAATGCAATCTCACTGATCCGGATGCCCGCGTCATGCGCAAGAATACCCGCCACTTGGTTGACGCAATTTGAAACTATCAGCATCTTCACAAAGCCACGAAGTCATGATTTCGCAACCCGAATCCATGATCTATCTATCATCGTCAAAACGCATGCTGCGCAAAATCACCGCTTAGTCTGGCCTGACCCCACAGATTGGACAGGTCTAAACTGTAGATTCGATGAGGTGGGTTCTGTGGTTTTGGTTTAGGGGAGTTTCTTCTCTGCTGCAAGTCGGAGTGGAGGGCGTAGCCCGTAACGGAGG
>JAUIGV010000082.1 GCA_030432565.1 Verrucomicrobiia bacterium
GCGGGTGGCATCCTGGCAGACCGAAGCGGCCACGGTGGATTCCTCGAGGGTGTACCCGCGGGCCTGGTAGGCGGCGGTGACGAGTTGGTCGTGAAGATCGGCGGGGACAACGTGGAATTCGCTCATGGCGGGGGGGAGTGAACTTTGAACCGTGAGATTTGAACAGTGAAATTTGAAGGGGCGCGAGTCGGCCGGGGATGCGGATGGAAGGGAACCGCGGAAGGGGCGGAGGGACGCGGAAGGGAGCTAGCGCTGGGCTTCGGTGACGATGCGGGTGATGAGGGAGCGGGGAAGACTAGGAGTGATTCTCGTTACGACCTGGGTCGTAGGAAAGGCCGACATTCGAGTTTGGCAACTGAGTCGCGGTATGGCGACTGATTCTCAATTTCTTTTGAAATCCTTGATTTGACAGGTGAATCGAAAAACTGTTCATTTGAGCGCGGTGAATGTAGTCAGAACAGCCGAATTTTTTGCTGGAAGCGGTCTTGTCACCGAGGGGCTGAAGGGGGTGTCGAAAGTGGTTTGGGCTAATGACATTTCTGAGCGAAAGGCGAAGATCTACCAGGCAAATCATTCCGGAGAGTTTCAGCTTGCGGACATTTGTGAAATCAAAGGTCACTCAATTCCGCACTGCGACCTTTCTTGGGCAAGTTTCCCGTGCCAGGATCTTTCTCTAGCGGGTCGAATGGAAGGAATTAAAGCAAGTCGCAGCGGGATGTTCTGGGAATGGCTGCGAGTCATCGATGAAATGGAGGAGCAACCGAAAGTGATCTGTTTGGAGAATGTTGTAGGTTTGGTTGCCAGCAACGGAGGGGCCCACTACCGGGCACTCCACGAGGCGTTGACAGCCCGGGGCTACCGGGTTGGCCCTATGATGCTTGATGCCGTTAATTGGTTGCCTCAATCCCGCCGCCGGATTTTCGTGGTGGCCATTCGCGCTGAATTCGATATTTCGGAGTTTACCGATTCGGCACCCAACTGGACGCATCCTCCCGGGGTGGTCAAGGCGGCGAGCGGCCTCAAAAATCTTGTCTGGTGGTCTCTACCGTTTCCTCCCGCCCCGGTGCAGGGCCTCTCCGACATCATCGAATGGAATGCGCCTTGTTTTGACAGTGACCGCACGAAATTACTTCTTGAATTGATCCCGGACCACCATCGCCGTCTCCTTAACCAGCATGCGGCAGTCATGAAACGAGCAGTTTTCCCAGGTTACCGGCGCACCCGCTCGGGTAAACAGGTTCTGGAACTCCGTTTTGACAACCTCTCGGGTTGCCTTCGCACGGCGGAAGGAGGGAGCAGTAAGCAATTCCTGATTTTAGCGGACCATCAACAATTCTCCGCGCGCCTTTTGACCCCTCGCGAAGCCGCCCGCCTCATGGGGGCTCCCGATAGCTACCAACTCTCCCAGAGCGATAACGATTCATACAGTGCCATGGGTGACGCCGTAGCTGTTCCGGTCGTTAAGCATCTTGCGAGGCATCTTCTTGTTCCTCTTACGAACGCAAAAATTTCCGAAAATGGGTCTCCTCGAAGAACTGCAAATTTTTGCCTCCAGTCGTAACTTTCTTGGTAGTAAAGGCCCCCTTTGTGTGGCTCTCGTCATCACCGATGTCGCGAAAAAACACGGGCTTCCACTTGATCACAGCAAACTGCTCACGGGTGCAAGCGGACAGGTCAAAGGACTGGGCAAAGCAGGAGTTCAAAAGGTTCTCAAGCGCCACCGCATCACCCGGGTCCTTGCTTCCGAGGGAGGCCGAACGAGCCGAGGCAGTATCGGCAATATGCAGGACTACGTCACCTTCCTCAATCGTCTTCAAGAAACCGTGGCGGTCGATTTGGAGAAAGTGGAACAATGGTGGATCGACCGGGTTCGCGAGTATTTTGCCGCATTGCCCCTCAAGTTGAAAACCGACTCTGGATCTTCCCTCCGGACCTGCTTACGGTCGGTCTTCTCGGAGGCCGAGAAACGGCAGGCTCAGGCACCAGGTTCCACCCTCGTTGGTGCCGTGATGCAACATCTAGTCGGTGCCAAACTTGAGGTCCTCTATCCCGATCAAAAACTGATCCACAACGGCTCTTCGGTGGCCGATGCCCCTACCAAGCGAGCCGGGGATTTCGAATTGGGAGACTGCGCGATTCATGTCACCACCTCGCCCTCCCATAGCCTTCTGGAAAAGTGTCAGGCCAATCTCAATCAAGGCCTCCGCCCTCTCATCATTTCCAGTTCGGCCGGAGCGATGTTTGCCGAGAAGTTGGCCTCCAGCCTCGGCCTTGAAAAGCGAATCGACGTTCTCGATATCGAACAGTTCCTCGTTGCCAACATCTTCGAATGGACCGGTTTTGACGCAAAGGAGCGGAAAGCCACTCTGCAAGACTTGATCATTCGCTATAACGCCATCGTAGAGTCCTGCGAAACTGACCCAAGTCTTAGAATTGAATTGGCTTGATCTGGTGAAAAAGCCGTCGTCGGCGGGTCACCCCGCCAACAAACAGGCTGAAAATTATCGGGGTCGCTGGAAAGGCTGGCGGTGTAGGGCGGGACAAACTGGCACATGCCGAGGAAGGACAGGAGGAAGGCGGAGCGTTGGGTGTGGGGAAGTCGCTCGAGATCATAAACATTCCCCAAAACCAGGTGGCCTCGGCGAGGGCGAGACCGATGACTATGGTGGTGAGAAGGGTTTGGGGATTTTTGACTCGTGGCAGGACAATCCAGCGCATGAGGGTGCTGGCGAAGACCCTGCCCGCCCTTATGGCGGGCTGGCTGGAAGAAAGGTAGCCCTGATTATCGGACTCGGGCCATCCTCCGCCGACGACGATCTGCATCACGGGAAGGCCTTCGAGCATGGCGATCCAGATGATCCCGAACTGGAGTTTTTAAGGCTGGTTTTGCGGAGAGGCGGGTTTCACGAGGAAGGCTTACTCCAGGTGCTTGAGGTTTTCCACGAGGGTGCTCAGGCGGGGCTGGGTGTTGTTGCCGGCGGCTTTGGCCTTCTTGATCCAGGCGGCGGGGATGGCCTTGGTTTCGCGCAGCTGCATGTAG
>JAUIGV010000018.1 GCA_030432565.1 Verrucomicrobiia bacterium
GCCAAGACGGTCAGACTTCAGAAGCGAACAATTCTCGTTAATACGATCAGTCATATCCGGTGATCCTATGACTGATCGTCCCTACAGCTCAATCATCGTCGATAGGTGCTACGCGTGACGCTTACCAAAAACCTCACCAATTTCACCAATCTCCTATCTACTGTCCCGCCGGAAAGAGCCGATCGATGTCCCGTTGAGGTAACGGATTTGTGAACCAAGTTCCCCTTAATGGTGGTGCCAAATGATAAAGCTGCACTGCAGTGCTGCCCAGTGTGGTCTGTAGATCCGATAAAATGGTTGGGATGTCATTTTCACCACGGTAAATCGCCAGCGCCCTGAGATTCTGATCAAGCAGGATCGCCAGGGGCACAGAGGGAGCTGGAGTTCGATCAAAGAGCTTCTCCTGAAAATGGTGGAGTTTTTGCGCAGCGGCTTGATCGATGAATCCCCAGGAAAAGGGAAACTTAGTTTTTTCGATCAGATCGTAAGCGGCACTGAGGTCGGCCGTCGGGCCCTCGACCCCATCTGTTGACAGGGCGACAATGTTTAGATTGTTGAGACGAAACGCTTCAGTATTCTTTGCGAAATTCTTGATGCCTTCCTTGCATCTGACGCAGTTTCCTGACCACAGCACAACGAGGGTGGCTCTCGCACCGGGAGTGATTGTTTTTCGTTTCGCCGACTGGTCGCGATATCCAAAAATTGGGAAAGGAACGCGGCCTGGCAGGATCACTCGTGCGCTGGAATTGGAGGACGGAAGAGTCAGTTCCTGGTCTTTAAGGGTTATTTTTTGGCGCTCGCCAATTGGCCTGGCTTTCCCGGTTCCTTGCTTGATGTGGTAACGGCCCGGTCTGATCCCGGTGAAAACCTCTTCATGGCCTCCGGGCCACAACACCTTTGCGGTGAGTTCCGATTTGTTGGTTCCAAGGCCGAAGTGCAACCACTTGCTGGATTGAGAGAGAAAGAGGTCACCGGCTCTCACTGATTGAACCCAATGTTCATCCGCGGAAGATGATTTCATCTCGACGACGGCTCCGATGGCGTCCCGATTGCACTTGGTCCCCTCAAGTCGAAGAGCAACGGATGGATGGCTTCTTCTTTGATTGTGCATTAGACGAAGCCTTGGCGCGGTTCGATTTCGATACCACAGGTCCAAGAGCCCGTCCTGATCCCAGTCGACAATGGCAAGTCCGCGTCCGTCTTCGATTTGATCAAGTCCTGACAAGTGGGACATTTCGTGGAATCGTCCCTCTCCACCGTTCAAGAAAAAACGATTTCTTTCGCCGCCGCTCCAGGAATAACCGTTTCGAACCAATGTCATGAGTTCCGACCACCCCTTGGAATAGTTCTTGATGCTCTCGGAAGGTGACACGACCTCCCGCCAGAAGAAACTTCACAAATCATCGTCGCGCGAGTTGCTCAGGTAACCGTTGGCAACAACCAGGTCCTGCCAGCCATCATTATTGAGGTCGGCAAAGCCGGAGCTCCACGCCCATCCTCCATTGGTGATTCCACTCTCGATGCTGGTGTCACGGAAGCCGCCTCCGGTCGCAGTGAACAGGCTGTTGCCTCGAGCCATTCTTTTTTTGCCGGCCTGGTAATTCCGCTGAAAGGCGATTCTTTGCCCGGCTGAGGAATACATGTTCCCGACGAGTAAATCTGGTGCGCCGTCGCGATTGGTGTCGCCCCATGCCACTGACATCCCCGCTGCCATGTCTTCAACCCCGGCCTTTACTGCAAAATTGGAGAATTGCCCCTTATCATTCAGATACAGACAATTCCGACCGAAGTCATTGGCAACATAGAGATCGGGATCCCCATCCCGGTCATAATCTTCCCACGCTGCCGCAAAACTCCAACGCGTGTTGTTTTGATCGAGGCCAACTTGACGGGTGACATCCGCAAACTGAAAATTCCCAAGATTGGAGAGGAGGATATTCCGACCTCCATTCTCGGCGTCATTAAAAGGGATTGGCGAACTTGCCTCAAAGCCGCGCCTGGTGGGTTGATCTCCTGCGCTGTAAACACAGGTATAAATATCGAGGTCACCATCGCTGTCGTAGTCAGCCGCACTTAAGGAAAAAGGATAAGGGGCGCCTCCGAAGCCGCCTCGTAACTCAAAACCCTGGTTCCCAATATTCTCGGCAAACGCGATCATGGCGATCGTTGCCACGACCAGGTCCTGATCCCCGTCGTTATCCAAATCAACCAAGAGCGCGCTTCGTGAGTCCTCCAGCCATGCGACTCCCCAATCGGCCGCAAGTTCCCTGGCCGTGCCATCAGCTTGCTGAAGATAAAGTTGATTAGGAAGGCTTCCCCCGTCACACACATAAAGATCCTCAAGTCCGTCGCCATTCACATCTCCCACTGCGAGACCGTGATGTCCGGTCATGGCGAGATCGCCAATCCGTGTAATACGTTGGGCCCAGTAGTCGATCCCGTGGAGAACTTGTGCTTCGAATCGTTCATTGTCTCCAATGACGGGCTTGGTGATATCGTTGAACCAACGCCCTGCCGACAAGACGGTCTCAAAATTTTCCACCTTCAGGCTCTCTAATTGGGGGGGCGAATCCTTGGTCCATTGGCAATTCCAGGTCGCGGAATACTCGGCTCCATCCCGATTCGCTTCTGCGTGGACACGCGTCGTCTGTCCATCGTTCCCGATGATTTTCAACTTGAGTTTGCCGAGCTCTCTGATGCGTTTCAAGAGTTCAGCCGGACCCACTGGTGCCAATTTACCTTCCTTTCCGGTGCGGAGTTTGACTTCTTTGGCGATGATTTTTAAGGGAGACGCGTTTTCAAATTCGCTTGCGCGAAAGCCTCCGGCAATGATGGCAGAAACCTCCTCAATCGTTTCCGCCGTCATCAGTTGATTCAGCCGATCGAGGGCTTCCTCCGAAAATAATTCGCCGGGCCAAGACTCGTTTGCCCCGGAGGTTGGGAGGCTCAATTGAGTGGGGATGGCGGTGAAATTCTTCTTTGAATTTGCTTCATTCGACCATCGGTTCGGCCTTTCCATGGCCTTTAAGCGTAGCGGAATAAGCTCATTCCTTTTTTGAGAAAAGGAGAGGGTTGGTGTGGCAATGATCAGAGTCAGGAGCAGGCGAAACATCTAGCTGAAGAGCTTGAGAACGGGCTTTTCTTTCACCAGCTCTCTCGGTTGGTTGAGATGATTCATCACCATGGTTTCGGGGTCGATTCCAAAGGCGTGGTAAATGGTTGCCAGGAGTTCACCGGGATGGACGGGGTCCTCGACAGGGGCGGAGCCGGTTTTGTCGGACTTCCCGTGGACGTAGCCTTGCTTGATGCCAGCTCCGGCGATGACACTGGTGTAGCAGTAGGGCCAGTGGTCGCGTCCGTCGGCGCTGTTGCTGTTACCGGAAGTACTGACGCCTTTTTGCGGGCTGCGGCCGAATTCGCCGACCGCGACGACAAGGGTTTCGTCGAGAAGGCCGCGGTCTTCGAGGTCGGAGATGAGCGTCGACAGGCCATTGTCGAGCATGGGCCCGCCCTGGTTTTTGATCCGCTTGGTGAGGTCCTTGTGGGTGTCCCAAGAGTGGTTGTCGGAGTTGGCGACCTTGGGCCAGATGACTTCGACAACTCGGGTGCCTGCTTCAACGAGGCGACGTGCCAGGAGGCAACTATCGCCAAAGGTGTTTTTTCCGTAGGCTTCGCGGGTCTTTTCACTTTCCTGTTCGAGGGCGAAGGCTTCGCGGGCGCGTCCACTCACGATGAGGTTCAAGGCACGGTCGTAGTTTTCATCGAGTGAGTATTCTTCGACCGCTTTGTCGATGGTGGGCATCTGTGCATTGATGGCATTTCGGAGGCTGGCGCGACGTTTCAAGCGAAGCGAGAAAACGTCTGGCCGCAGCTGCAGGTCATCGATTTTAATTCGGGCCATTTTGGCCATGTCCATGTCGTCCCCTCCTGGATAGAGGGTGTAAGGGTCGTAGGATTTCCCAAGGAATCCGGCGCTACCACCCTTGCCAACGACGTTGCTCTCTTGAAGCGGGCGGGGGAGCATAACGAAAGGAAGCATGGGGTCTTCCATGGGTTTCATCTTGGCGATATTGGAGCCGAAGTTGGGAAAGTCCTTGGGGCTGGGTGGCTCGAGTTGGCCTGAAGGGCTCACCTTGTCGGTGGTGTAGCCGGTCATCATTTGGTAGATGGCAGCGGTATGGTTGAAGAGTCCGTTGGGCGTGTAGCTCATTGAACGGATCATGGTAAACTTGTCGTTGATCTTGGCGAGCTTCGGCAGGATTTCGGTGAAGTTGACGCCGGGGATCTTGGTGGGAATGGACTTAAAGCCGCTACGAACATTGTCGGGGACATTTTCCTTGGGGTCCCAAAGGTCGAGGTGGCTGGGTCCGCCCTGAAGGTAGACCATGATGATGCTCTTGGCCTTTCCCCAGCCGGGTTCGCCGTTCTTTTTCTTTTCTTCGGCAAGAGCTTTGGCCTGAAACATCGTGCCGAGCGACATCCCAAGCATGCCGGCGCCTCCCACTCGTAATACGTCGCGTCGTGTCACTCCGGCGTGCGGGTCACACATGTCTTTGGCGGCTTGTCCTGGAATTCTAAACATGGTTTCGGTTGGTTTGGGCTTTAGTGATTGAAAAGAAAGGCTGAAGTGTTGATGAGAGCCCAGGCGAGGTCCTGGGCGCCGGTGAGGCGGCGTTGTGCGAGTTGTTTCGTACTAAGAGCGAGATCGCTTCGTAGTTGGTCGTGGCGGGGGTCGATGCTCGGCTTCTTTTCCAGGTTGGTCAGACGTTCCCGGAGTTGTTTAAGTCCGGGGTCGATAGGAAGTGGTTTGCGGGCTTGGGCGAGCTTTTGATCGAAGCCCTTAAGCTTGGCATCGTTATCCCGGTAATATTTGGTGATCAAGTCCGCTTGTTGCTTGCTTCGTTTATCTTTTGGGACGGCAAGGGCTTCCTTGATATTTGCCGGAAGGGCAAAGGGAAGAGGCCCTGTTTGGGAGGTGACGGAAAGCCGGAATTTCCCAAGGGTATGAACCTCATCAAAGGGCTGCTTCAAAGTGAACCGGAGGATGCTGCCCTTCTGGTTGGAAGCAGATTTCCCTATTAGGAAAATGGCTGTTTGGTTTTTACCAACCTCCGGGGCGATCGCCCAGCCGGCATTGGGGCCGCCCGGGTTCCCATCGACCGCTTTCGCGACCTCGTAGTTCTTCTGACTAAAGGTCGCCTGGGCCGTGGCAAACTTGACAGGCTTGAAATTGTCCGGGTCTGCAGCCGGTGCGATTTCCAGCTCGAACTCACCGAGGACAAAGTTTCCGCCCTGACGGCCCGGTCCTTTCCCTGGAAGGCGGTCATCGGTGAGCATCTCCAGTCTCACTGCGGTGAGGTCACTCAAATCCGTTTCCGCGTTCACGGTGTAGGTGGTTTTGCCATTGTTGCCGCTCGCAAAGATTGCCTGATCGGACTCGACCGAAAGGGTAGCTCCATTTGTCGATTGAAGATCCCTTGGTTCGAGGGTAACCCAGGGAGTCATGCCACCGAGGCCCTTTTCCCACTTGGCGATGGTTTGAGGAAGAGTGGCCTCGTATGATTGTTTCTCCTGTTCGAGTTTGGCGATCCGATTCTTTCTCTCCTGTTCGGCTGCATCGACCTTGGGCTTGATGTCCTTTTCGTGGGCAATGATCGCAGTGCGCATTGCTTCGATATCCGAAGCGAGCTTCTTCTCGGCGGCAGCGAGAGCGGGGTCACGATTTTCGAGATGATTGGCAAGGATACCTGAGAGCTTGGAATGATCAGCAGTGATCTCAGAATTGAAGAATCTGAGCGTCGTGTCCATTTCAATGGCAGTCGGAGGTCGGTTGAGGATTCGATAAAAGATTCCCTCGATCAGGCTGTGATCGTCTTTGGTCTCGTTGACGAGTTTGGCGATGGCATTGTTGGGGTCGGCAATGGCATCTCCCACGGTGGGGCCACTGAGAAGGGCCATAACGGGACCAAGTTGCATGTCGCTGTTGCGTTCGCATTCGCAGGAGCTTTCGCGAACGGGGCGCCCGAAGTTGGAGAGGAAGCCGTCGGGGAGTTTGACACCGACATCGGGAAGGGAAGCGGCCCGGGTACCTTTTGGCACGCCGGGGAAACGGCTGCTGGCTCCAGTGACGGCGTGAATGGTGTCGTAAAGAACTTCGGCAGGCAGGCGGCGGGCCTTGGCGTGGGAGAAGTTGATGGTGTCGTCCTCGTTCCACTGATTGGTCTTGATGGAGAGTTGGTAGGTGCGTGACTTGACGATGACGCGCATCAGTTCACGGACGTCGAAGTCATGTTCGATAAAGTATCCCGTCAACCACTCGAGCAGTTCGGGGTTGGAGGGGGGATTGCCGGCGCGGATGTCGTCGAGGGGTTCGATGATCCCGGTGCCCATCATGTATCCCCAGACGCGGTTGGCGTAGCTGGAGGCAAAGTAGCGATTGTCCGGCGAGGTCATCCACTCGGCCAGTTGGTCGCGGCGGCTGGCTTCTTTTGGTTCTTCGTGGGCGGCTTCGTATGGGAAGGAAGGAGGGGTGACTTCGCCGGTGCGCTCGTGCTTTTGCTCGGCCTCGTTCTTTTGAAAGACGACTTCGTAGAGTGGCTTGGCTCCCTCCACGGCGGTGCCGCCAATCTTGCTTTTACCGCTGGCGGGATCGGCTTTTAGGCCCACTTGGGCGAAGAAGGCAGACATTTCGTAGTAGTTGTCCTGGGTCCATCGCTCGAAGGGATGATCGTGGCATTTGTTGCAGTTGAAACGGGTCGCGAGAAAGAGGTGGGTGGTGTTTTCCATGGTGTCCTCCGGAGTACGAAGGATCTTAAAGTAAGAGGCAGGCGGGTTGACTTTGTTGGAACCGGTGGCGGTGATGATCTTTCGGGCGAACTCATCGTAAGGCGTGTTTTGGGCCACTTCGTTTCGAATCCAATCGCGAAAAAGCTTGGCTCCCTGGGGGGCGAGGAACTTGCGGTTCACTTGCAGCAAGTCCGACCATTTGTTGGTCCAGAACTCAACGAACTCGGGGTTTCCAATGAGAGAATCGATGAGCTCATTCCGCTTCACCTGCGAGTGGCGGGTGTCGGCGAGGAAAGATTTCACTTTCTCGACGGTGGGAGGCAGGCCGGTGAGGTCGAGGTGAATACGACGCACAAAGTCGATATCGGTGGAGATCTCCGATGGCAGGATTTTCATGCGCTTCCACTTCTCTGCGACGAGGGAATCGATGGGATTGAAGGTCGGCGGGGTCACCCACTCGAAGCCGCTGCGATCACCCATCGCGGTCACGGTGGTGGCGGCATAGGCTCCCTCGTAGCGTACGAGAATGGGAGCTTCTCCCCGGCGGATCACCTTGACGAGAGCGGGGTAGCCTTTGACTGTTTCGGCGACTTCGCTGTTACCGCTGCTGATGACGGCTTCCGAAGTCACGTCGCGGGTTTCGCCCCCGGGATAGGTCGCAATGACGCGCATCTGTTGCATCGCGCCGATGTTTTGGACGACGGGGTTGAGCGGGAAGACTTCGATCTTTTCAACCTTGGTTTTCTTGTCTTCGAGCTTGGCTCCCTGGGCGATCCAGGCGCGGATGATTTCATAGTAGTCATCCCCGGGTTTGGTGAGTTGCCCTCCTTCGTGCGGCACGGCGGAGGTGGCCTTGAGCAGCATGAGGCTGTCATCGGGCGAGGCCAGGTTGACGCGGCGCGAGGAAATGTCATCGGTGAAGGCGCGGACGTCGTAAAGTGGATCATAGCCGCGGAGCGAGAGCTTGAAGCCGTTCTTTCCGTCCTTGGCCCCATGGCAGGTTCCGGCGTTGCAACCCATGCGGGCAACGACGGGATTGACGTCCTTGGTCCACGCGGGAAGGTATTTTTGGTTCAGGCCGGTGACCTCGACGGGAACGGATGTCTTGCGACCGGCGAGGCTGAAATCGATCGCGCTGGTGCCATTCGATGCGCCACGAACGATGCCGGTTTCGGAAATGGTGGCTTTGTCGTTCCGGGGAGCTTTTTTTGCAATCCGGGTCACGTCAATCACGTCGCCTGAATCGAGTTGCGCTGAGACGATGACCTGGGCGTAACGGTAGGGATTGTCGATCCTGATCGCGTCAGCCGGAACGACACTGAGTTTGACGACCGAACGGCCTTCCGGAATTTTTTCGGAATCGAGGGGCTTCCGTTTATCGAGGGTCCGCGTATTGCCGAAAGTCTTTTCGACGATTTTAGCTTCCGGGGTGATGGTGACGGGGAGGAAACTTTTGGAAATCGTGCCTGCTGAAACATCGACAATACGAATCATGCCATCGGGGCCAGAGGCGGCGAGTTGGGATCCGTCGGGATTAAAGGAGACGGCGAAGATGCCGCATTCTGGCACTGGGATGGTGGCGAGTGTTTTGATGCTGGTCTCGAAATGCTTCTTGAGCTTTGCCTTCATCTCGGCATTCCGCTGGTGGGTTGGCTGCTTGATAATGGCCGCGATGTCATTCGGAATCTGAGCCTCGGGATCGACTTCATAAATGTGGATCGCCCCTTTGCCATTCAGGCTGCTTCCGGCGGCGATGCGTTTGGCGTCTTTGGAAATATCGACGGCGAAGACCCGGCCTTTGAGAGGCGGAAATTCGAGGAGGAGATTGGCGTCATCTCCAATCTTGCGGGCCGTGTTGCGGAAGATGCGGTAGAGCTTGGGAACGCCATCCGAACCGCCGACCACGATTTCGTCGCGCGTGGGATGCATCACCACTGCGGCCATGCCTCCTTTCAGGGCATTCGGGGTGATGGAGGTGATATTGTCGATGAGCCGTTGGGTCGCCAGTTCGGTGAGCTTGGCGGTCATGTCACGGCTCACTGAAACGACGTGATCGCCTTTTGGGTTGAAGGCGGTGTCGAAGACCCAGTCGTTGTGGCCTCCTTGAAAGAGAACTTGTTTTCCGGTTTTGGCATCGATTGCGCGCACGCTGTTGTCGGAGCAGCCGAAGGAGATTTTGGTGCCATCGGGCGACCAGGCAGCCCCATAAACAGTGTCAAAGGTGACGGGAGCGGAAAGAGTGAGCTTCTTTTTGGCAACGTCCCAGACTTGCACCTCGCCCATGCGTCCGGGCAGACCTCCGGTGACGGCGAGCTTTTTTCCATCGGGGGAAAAACGAACCGACTCAATGCGCTCGGAGAGTCCGACCAAGCGAGCCACTTCCCCGGAGCCGTCTGCTTTTTGAAGGAGGACCTCGTGGAAGCCAGAGATGGCGAGGAGGGAGCCGTCGGGTGAGTAGTCGAGCGAGGTGATGACCGGTGGCTTGGTGTAAACCGGCGGGTGGTCCTGATCGTATCGCTGGCGGGCATTCTCGGGGGTGTCGTCCTTGGCCCCTTCTTCAATCCAGCGTCGGATGAGGGCGATCTCGATTTCGTGAAGCGGATCGTCCTTTTTCGGCATTTCGGCATCGCCGTCCTTGTCCGGGGTGATTTCCTCGACGAGGTAGCTTTCATCCGGCTTGCCCGGGACGATGGCGACGCCCTCTTCACCTCCGGCAAGGAGGCGTTTGAAATCGGTCATGACGTAGTTGCCATTGTCCTTGGAGGGTTGGTGACAACCGACACAGTTTGCCTGAAAAATGGGACGAATGTCCTGATAGAAGCTGACGGGTTTCGTTGATTCTTCAGCAGCATTGCCAGGAAGGCCAAGGAGAGAGATGATCGAGAGAGTTGGGAAGAGACGCATGATCGGGAGATTCGGGTAGACTACCGAATCGAGGAATTGGCGGCAAGGAGATAGGAACGAAGCTGTTACCCGAGTCTGGGTAATTAACATTGACTCTAAAATTGAAGTCGTTAATCGTGCTCTAATGAGGTCAATTACAGTATTATCGGGCTTGTTTCTTATCGTGACTGGAGCAGGTGGGCGGGAAACTGTTTTTGCTGCGCGGTGCCTTGTGCTCCCGGTCCCTGAAGTCGGGAAGTTTACCGCGAAGGACAAGGAAGTTGTGAAAGTGCTTGGGCAGGTGAATAAGCCGGCAGCTATTCCCTGGGAAAAGGGCCTAACCTTATCCAAGGTGATTGCCAAGGCAGGTGGTCTAACCAAGCTGGCAAACACCAAAAAGGTTTCGGTGACCCGAAATGGGAAGACGGTGCGCCATGATCTTGGATCCCTAAAAAAGAAGGGGGTTGATCCTCCGATCCTCCCGGGCGATATCGTCGCAGTCGCTGAGAGATACTTTTGATTGGTGGTCGGACGCGTGAGGTGCTTGCAGGTTGTCGTAGTCTTGTGAGTTCGTTGGCAACACTACCCCCTCCGTCTGGTTCAAGGAACTTTGCGAAACTTATCCCGATTTCAGGCACCTGAAGTTCGGAAAGGGTGGTGCCGGACAACGATACGGTTCTTTTTGGGGATGAGCTGTCCCTCGAGGTGGAAGACCCAAGGATGGGATCCCGCGTGTTGCCTGGCCCTTTTTCCGGGCCACTGGCAGGCGCTGCGGAAAGTCATTGAGAATGAGATGACGATGACAGCGGAGGTGTTCGTGATTTCCATTTTGGCACACAAATCGTGCGCCAAGATCGCTTTTCGAGAGTAAGACTCTTTTAAGAATGAAGAAATCGATCAAATTAATAGGCACTCTCCTCACCTCTCTGTCGCTGGCTACCATGCCAATTTGGGCGCAAGAGACGGAGATGAAAGCGGCTCCGAATGTGAAGAATTTCAAGGAGCTCCAAAAGCTCGATCGCCAGATCGTCGCACTTTCCGGGCAGGCACAACCTGCGACCGTTTGCCTCGTTGCCAAAAACGGAAGGGGCTCCGGAAGTGGAGTCATCGTGAGTGAAGAGGGTCTCATTTTGACCGCAGCTCATGTCACTTCCAGCATGCCGGGTGGCGTGATCGTCATCTTTCCTGACGGTAGCAGGAAGGCGGGGGAAATTCTTGGAGCTGACTATGATCGCGACGCCGCGATGGTTCGAATCACTGATGAAGGCAAGTATCCCTTCGTTCCGATCGGGGAGAGCAAGGGCTTGAAACGAAACCAGTGGACGGTGGCGCTCGGGCACTCGGGTGGATTTGATCCGATGCGCAAGCCTCCCGTTCGTTTGGGGCGCGTGCTGGCAAACGATGGTTTTGTGGTCACGGACACTGCCGTGGTTGGCGGTGATTCGGGAGGACCACTTTTTGACGTGCAAGGGCGTGTCATTGGCATTCATTCCAATATTGGCATGACCCTGAGTGAGAATCGCCACGTGCCTATCGATGTGTTTCGCAATCAATGGGAGAAATTGAAGAGTGGAAAAATGAGCGGAAAACGCTTTAACAACGCACCTCAGCCGGTTCAATCGCCGGATCGTCCGATGCTCGGGGTTCAGTTGGGTGACGGTGAGGGGGGTGTCACGGTGACGGAGGTTGTTCCGAATTCTCCGGCCGAAAAAGCCGGCCTGAAAGGCGGTGATCTCATTGTCGAGGTGAATGGGAAAAAAGTCTCGGAGCCAGCCGATCTGATTCAGCTGGTTGGGATGCGCAAGGCCGGGGAAGAAGTGAGCTTCGTTTACAAACGAGGTGGCGAGGAGAAATCCGCCAAGGCCAAATTAATCAAATTGAAGGACTTGATGGAGCCCCAGGGGGCGCCGGAGAAGCCAAAGAAGGAGAAGCCGCAATCTAAAAAAGAAGAGCCAAAGACGAAGGACCCCAAAGAGACAAAGCCTGCCAAACCGACTCCCAAGGAAGATAA
This sequence comes from Verrucomicrobiia bacterium, assembly GCA_030432565.1. Classification (GTDB taxonomy): domain Bacteria; phylum Verrucomicrobiota; class Verrucomicrobiia; order Verrucomicrobiales; family Akkermansiaceae; genus SW10. Next base: position 11,681 of record JAUIGV010000018.1, read on the forward strand.
GCCTGAGACCAAACAAGAGCCTGAGAAGAAAGAAGATAAACTGCCTTCGCTGGAAAAGTTGCTCAAGGATGCGGCCAAGAATGGCGGTCGTCTGGAGCTCACTCCCGACTTAATCGAGAAGATGGGTGGAATGGAGAAGCTGATGGAAGAACTTCAGAAGCGCGGTGGCCAAATCGCACCGGGATCGATGGGAGGCGGTGTTGATGAATTTTTCGCGTCATCCCTCAAGGCCCTGGAGCCGGTGATGAAAAGAAACCCCGGCGTCACCGCGCTGGTCACGGTTGATGGAAAGCCTGCGGTTCTTGGCACGGTGGTTTCGGCCAATGGAAAAATTCTTACCAAGAATGCTGAAACCGATGAAGGTCAGTTGGCGGTCAAACTCGGAGGAAAAGACTACGAAGCGAAAGTTTTGAAACGCTTTCCCCAGCGGGACCTGGCTTTGTTGAAGATTGAGGCCACGAACCTCCGTCCGGTTCGTTTTCAGGTCGAAGAGCCCGCCCTTGGTTCTATCCTCACCGCAAGTGGAGCAGCGAACGAGCCTCTCGGAATTGGTCTTCTCAGCGTTCCCGGTCGCGCCATGGCTAAGGTGGGGTTCATCGGAATTCAAGCCGGTGAAGGCGATGGGGGAGTGCTGATTGCCCGTCTTGTCCCGGATGGGGCGGCGAGCGAGGCAGGCTTGAAGGAGGGTGATATCATCACCAGCCTCAATGGTGAAAAGGTGGAAGATCCTATTTCGTTTGGAGGCTTGATCCGTGGACGCAAGGCTGGCGAGGAGGTCAAAGTTGGTTATCTCCGTGAGGGTAAGCCGGCCGAATCAAAGGTGACTTTGAAAGAGCGCAAGATGCGTGACAATGTCCAGAATGACCCCCGCATGAAGCGCTCGCTTGGACGTCTCTCGGAAAAAACCGGAGGGTATCCCGACGTGATCCAGCACGACATTCCACTTCCTCCGGAGCTCTGCGGAGGTCCGCTCTTTAACCTCAAAGGAAAGTGCATCGGAGTGAATGTTTCCCGGGCCGGACGCACCAAGACTTACGCCATTCCGGCTGACGAGATCGTCGAGTTACTCAAAATAAAAGCGGCTCCAAAACCACAACCCAAGGTTGTCGCGAAGCCAGCTCCTTCAAAGAAGGAAACGCTGGAAGCGATCAAGGCGATTCGAGAGAGCATGAAGCAAATCGAAAGCCGCCTCGAGCAGTTGGAAGAGTCGGTTCGCTAATCCGATCTCTCATTAAGATCATCCCTCGCCGGTGGAAGCCGACGGGGGATTGTGTTTTATCAACCGGGCGAACTATTCCTTCTCGGGCATGGGTGCTCTTTCGGCACCTTCCAGAGTTTGGAGGTAGTGGCGAATGGCTTCGAACTGTTTGTCGGCATCGCCCTGATAGAAGGTTGGGTTTAGGGCCTTCTTTTTGTCGACGGTGTACTTGGGCATGATGGTCAGCGGGGCGTGGCGTTGTGGCCAGAACATCCAGGTGCGGTAGTAATCCGGGCGGAGGCGGTCGCTGGCGATTTGCAGGTTGGGGCCTTGTCCTTCGAAGGCTTGCAGGGCGGGAGCTTCACCGGCAGCGTGACAGGCGATGCAGGCGTAGCCACCGGATCCGGTAAGTGCCATGCCGGTCTTCACAAGGTCTGGTTCCACTCTAAAGTCGGAGGATGAGAGGTCCATGCCGGCTCGGAAGGCGAGGCCTTTGCTCAAGGCCTCGGCATGGGCGGGGAAGCCTGGCATGCGGGCATGGAGCCATGGCCGGACTTTGAGCCCTTCTCCTTTGAGGAGAGTATTGAGCCAAGCGCTGTGGAATTTTTCTCCGGCGAGCGAGATTTCGGGCAGCTTGTTTTCGCCGGAGTGGCAGCTGGCGCATTGGAATCGTTCGACGGCTCGTGTGGCATATTCGTGAGGAACGAAGCGGCGAAGCGAAGTGTAGTTTCTATTGCCATCGATGTTCTTGAAGGCGAAGAGGGCTTGCTTTTGGTCGATGCCAAGGCCGAGTTCGGGAGCGTTGCCTTCTTCTTCGGAGAGGCAGCCGTGCTCAAACCATTCGGTGTTCCACATGTCTTTCAGACTTTTGGCGGCGAACTCGTATTTCACGCCTTTGCCGGGTTCGTGACAAGTGGCGCAGCGTTGGGAGAAGACTTGTTTTCCTTTTACGGAATCTCCGCCGGAGAGAACGGGAGTCTTGGTGGCCCGTGAAACGATGGCGCTGGCGATGTTGGCGGCTTCCCGTGTTGTGAGACGAAGGTCGGGGAAGGTGGTGTGCCGATGGTGTTGAGCTGGATTGAGCAGCAAGATGCGCAGTCCGGTTGCGGTGAACTTGCCGGACTTGGCAAGTTCATCGGCCCAAGGTCCGAGGTGAAGTTCTTCGATGAGTCGGGCTCCGCTTTCGGCGTCTCCTTCATCCCCGGCGGATGTTTTCATTTTTCTGGTGGCAAGGTATGCGGCGATGTCGGCGGCGTGGTCGGGCGCGACGGTCGGGCAGTGATCATCGGGTTTGCGGATCCACTGCTCCACCCACCCGGCATGGTAACGGTGCCCGGCATTTTTGAGGTCCGGCAGCGTTTCAAAAAGCTCGGGCATTCTTTCGGACTTAAAGTGATTCTTGTCTGCGGTGTGGCATTTGATGCAGTTGGCGGCGGCGAAGAGATTGCGTCCGGCGCGGGCCTTGTCTTTTTTGCCGAGCATGGAGTTGGCGGTGTAGCGATAGGCGGAGGGTTTGACCGGTTCCCAAACGAATGCAGAACCGCTCCAAAGAAGGCGAATACGGCTCGTTCCTTTTTCGGCTCCCTTGAAGTGGCAGAAGAGGGCTTGCGGGCCGGATTCGAGAGCGAGGGGAGGGCACTCGAGAGGAAGGTCTCCTTCCATCACTTGCTTGCCATTAATCTTGAGGCTGGCCCAGCCCTTGCCTTCGAGCCGGAAGGCGCGTTGGTCGCGGGCCTCGACGATGAGGTTACCTTCGAAGACGGCCTGGTTGGTTCCGATGAAAACGGAGACTGCCTTGCGCTCCTCGATAGTCAGAGCGAGGCGGTCCACGACGGTGGCGTCATCGGCGCTTCCCTTCGAGGTGGTGAGGAGGAGGCCGGGTTCGCCGCGTGCTTCCTTTTTGATGACGGGAAGATTGGCAAGATCGAGGCCGTGATCGCCGAAGGCCGGGCGTAGATTGTGGATGGTGTTCCAAATTGTTTCCTTGAACTCCTTCTTGTCGGCATCGGCGAGATCCATGCGGATTTCCATCTGCATGGCAGGAGTCATTTTAGGAATGTAGAGGAAGACGGATTTGCCGTCTTCGAGAAGTTGGGCGGCGCGAACATCAACGGAGTCGACCTGATTGACGGACCCTTTCGAAGGCTCGACGAGAGCTTGGGCGCGGGCGGCGGGATCTTGTTCATCGATGGAGAAGCGGCCGGAACCATACTGCGGTCCCCAGACGTAATCCCACTTGCTGATGTTGTAACGGCGCGGGTCTTTCGCGACTTCGGGATCGAGGCTGGAGCTGAACTCGACACGGATTCCGTTTTCAAAGGCCTCCAGTTTGAGCGGGACGGGCTTCTCCTCCGAGACAAAGCGGATGCGCTGGAAGCCGGTTCCTCCATTGGTCTGCCAACCGCGGAATCCGATGATGTAAAGGTGGCCTGATCCCGGGTGGAAGCGGCCCCGCATGTTGGCAGTGGTGAGTTCGATGGGGAGGCGGTAAACGCCCCCCTGAACCTGGCCGTCGACCTCGTCAATCAAGGTGCGATAGATCGAGCTCTTGCCATAGGAAAGGTGGAGCATGTTTCCGGCGTGGTTTTTCCAGGAGCTGTTGTCGGGAACCCAAAACTGGCTCCCGCTGGAATTGTCGACGTAGTAGGGGAGCCAGCAAAGCGGGCGTTCGTAGTCGGTGGGCATGCCGGGGAGATTGCGGACGAATTTTTTGTTATCCCACTCGCTCGGGACAACACCGTGGAAGCTGCTGCCGTCTGGCTTGCTCCAGGTGATTTTACAACGGGGAACGTAGCTGCCCTCGTTCTCACCGGTGGTCATTTCGCCATTGGGTCCTATGCCCACGCCACCGGGAGCGCGAAGTCCCCAAGCCATGCGGGTGAGGGTTTTTCCATCGGCGCTGACTTTCAGGATGGTGCCATTGTGCTCGGTGAGATCGGAAAATCCGCGCCCGCCGGAAAGGACGGGAGCGCCTTTGCTGAAGTAGAAATTACCCTCTTTGTCGGTTTGGAGGTCGAAGGCGAACTCGTGGAATCCGGGCGTGATGAGGACGTCGTTGTTAAAACACTCATAGAAGTCAGCTTCGCCATCGTCGTTGAGATCGTGAAGACGGGTGATTTGATCGCGTCCGTGAGTGTAAATGACGTCATCGACAATTTTCAGGCCGAGAGTTTGGTAGAGTCCGCTGGCGAATCGTCGCCAGGTGATCTCGGAGAGGTCGCCGTCGATGCCCTCCGCAATCCAGACGTCGCCGTTCCAGGTCGAGCAAGCCGCGCGCTTGCCGTCGGAGAAAAAGTCGAAGGCACCAAAGCGGATGTTGGACTCCCATGGGTTGTCCTTGGGGAGAGGGATATCGTCGACAACGTAACCCTTCTCATCCTTGCTGGTGCGGCCTTTGACTTTGATGACCTCCGGGAAAAGGGAGGAGCCTCCTTTGGTCAGAGTTTCGAGATCGATGAATTCGATTTTTGGAGTGCTGGCTCCTTCCGGTGCCAGTCTGACATCGAAGTTTCCTTTACTGCCCTTCTCAAGAAGAACTGTCATCCTCCCCGAGTCGTAGTTCTTGAGTGAGACTCCATCTGGTGCCCCAATGAGGGTGGGCGTTATCTTGGGAGATCCTTCGAGAGGGTCCAGAACGAGGATTTCGATCTCCTGCTTTACGGGGTCAATTTGGAAGGCGCGATTGATTCCCCCGCGGAGCAGAGAGGGCGTTTCGAGAATTTTTGAGCCACCGACCGAATAACTCAGAATGACGCCATTTCCATACCGGTAGAGGCCATGATACTCACCTTGGGCATCGGGGAGCGGGCCGTTTTTGGTTTCGCGGGGATCTTTCCAGTTGCCATTGACGGCAATGCCGGGGCCTTTGTTGGTGGCGAAAAAGTAGTCCTTCCGGTCTTCGGGCAAATAGGAATTGTCACTGTGCTTGCCACTCCAGGGGGTGCCTTCATGCATGACCCTTCCTTTGAAGCCTGCGACCATGCGGAGGGTTTCGGTGTCGAAGACAACGGTGTGATCTTCCTTGTCGCCGATCTTGATGGCGATGCCCTTGAGCACGGCCACGTCGCCTTTGGGCCCGAAGCCGAGGAAAGTGTCACTGATAAAGGGACCGGTGTCCATGGCGTCCCACCAGCTGAGTTTCGGATTTTCAGCGATTCTTTGTTGGGTGAGTTCGGCTCTTGTTGCGGCAAGAGTCAGAGAGGTCGTATGGGCCAGAAGTCCGCCGAGGATGAGTGCGCGTAAGCAAGTCATGGTGATTTGAGTTCCCAAGACTAGGAAGATCAGAAAGGGCTTCAATCCCAAAGGGGTGGCTCTTACGATCGGAATGGTTGCTTTTGAGTGAAGTGGGATCTTTTAACTCGAAAGGATGAACAAAAGAGGCGAGATTCGGTCTTACTCTTGTGAAATGAAAGCGGCTCCATCCCGGCAAACAATTGCCATGATTCTGATTCTTGTCGGAATGATCGTCGCGGTGAAATTCGCCGTGCGTGATCCGGGAGAAGGGGGTGGCAAAGGATCGGGTGAGGGCTCCCGGAGTGTCGAAGTTCAACCGTCTTCGCGGAAACGGTCAGCGGCCGGCACAAGTGGAGGCAATGAATCCCGTTTGTTCGATGAATTGCGAGCGTCTTGGGAGGCCTTGATTCCGGCGCATGGCGAAAGCCTTTTTGATGATCAGGAAATGAAGAGGTTTCTTGCATCTTTGAGCATTCAGGAAACCGAATCACTGGCCCGCCAGCTTCTGGAAAGTCAGTCCTATCCGAAGGCGGCGACGGCTCGTCTGATGGGGCGGTGGGGAGAGTTCGATGCACTTTCCGCCCTTGCTTTTCTCGAAGAAATGGAGGTTAAGAACGACCATTTCACTCATTTCATCTACGTGGGATGGGTAAAAAGTGATATGGTGGCGGCGTTTGAGCATCTTGAAGATTCGAAGATCGTTCAGGAAGATCCTTGGGGACTTCCGGGGTTTGATCCGACCACTAGACGCGCGATTTGGAAAACGTTAGGTAGTCTCGAGCCAGATCTGGCGCTGTCCCTTATCTACCAACAATCCTTTCCAGTTGGTTTGGAAGCTGATCTCAAGAGGGTGAAGCTCACCACTTCCGACCGGGATGATGTGATTAATGCCCTTCCTGATGATTCGGATTGGGCGAGGATAGCGGATCGCTTTTTTGATCGGGAATTTGTTGCTTCGTACCAGCCATCACAAGAATCCTTACCCCTCCCGATGTTGCCCGGTGATGACGTTGTTGATTCTGAAGACCTTCCCGCTGAAGATGAGATGGAAGCCTCCTTGCTGACCGAGACCGGATTGGGAGTTGTCTTGTTTGCAAATTGGGCCTCGATTGATCCTCAAAGCGCGTTTGAGTGGCATCTGGAGCAGGGAGTGCCGCTCACTGAAGATGGTAATTATGAAGGGCTGACTCTTGCGCGCTTGTTTGAATCTGGAAGTGGTCGTGGAAATGAGAAGCCACTGGAGTGGCTCGGTGAAGAGATGAGAGGTGGAGAGTTTCAGTTGCAAGCCCTCGAGATCGTGAGGAGTTTACGGTATCATGCCAAATCATCATGGATGGGGTTGTATTCGCAGCTCCCTTCCCGGGACGAACGGTTTCAAGTGATGAAGAGTGCGGTCGAGCCTAACTACTTTCTGCTGGGGAAACGGCCTGTCGCAACTCCGGGGGTCGACTTGGAGATTATTGATGACTACCTGCCTCGCTTTAACCTCAGTGCCATTCAGGAGGCTGACATTCGAAAGAGAATGAAGGTCTTCGAGGAACAGGAGTGATCCGGCTGCGAGATGGTTTCTGGCTGGATTGATCTTTTCGTTGGATTGCGAAAGCGAGGTGTGGTTTTCTTTCCTCAACATGAACCGCAGAAATTTTCTTCGCACCTCCGCTTCCGCCTCGATCTTGGCTGGATCCACCCAGAGCTTGTTGGCTTTGGCCGATGACAATGTCTACCGCAAGAAGATCGGCCTGCAGATTTACACTCTTCGGGATCAGTTAAAGGCTGACTTGAAAGGAACTCTGAAAGCCGTGGCCGAGGCCGGTTTCCAGCAGGTTGAGCCTTATGGTTTTCCCGGTGGTCTTGAGATGATCAAGGTGGCGAAGGATTTGGGGCTTGAGGTGAATTCCATTCACTTTGAGTGGGAGACCGCAGTCAATCCGTCCGATGAAGGTTTTTCCGACTTTAAGAAGATCGTCGAGAAGGCCAAGGAGACCGGATTTTCACATTTGGTGGTGCCCTACTTGCACGACAAGGATCGCAAGACTCTCGATGGCTACAAGAAGGTGGCCGGGAACCTCAACAAAGCGGCTGTGATCGCGAAGGAGGCTGGGATTCAACTCGCGTATCATAATCATTCCTTCGAGTTTCAACCGATGGAGCAGTCAACGGGTTACGATATTTTCGTGCAGGACTTCTGCGACGAGATGAAGTTTGAGGTGGATGTTTTCTGGGTGAAGGCCGCGAACCTTGATCCGGTCAGTTTGATCAAGGGCCTGAGTGGTCGTATCTCCCAGCTTCACCTCAAGGACATCAAGGAAGGATTGAAATTGCCGATGTATGGCGGCCTGCCCAAGGAAGCCTTTAAGGAGCTGGGAAATGGCATCATTCCGATGGAGCCGATCATTGAGGCAGCTGAAGCCGCGGGTGTTGTCCACTGTCATGTTGAGCAGGATCAGTCACCCGATCCCATCGCAAGTATCAAGGAAAGCGTGGCTTATCTGAAGGGCCTGTAGTTCTTCCGGGTTTCGCCGGTCATCCTGGATTTCGGGGGAATCCGGGCCATCGTATTCGAGCGCGCGGAAGCGGCTCCATGATTGTCTGGGGTGCAAAATTTATGGGGAAAATCAACCCATCGCTGCGCGGGTTCTTGCCACGAGGTCGGTGTCTTTTTTTCCGGAACCCTGAAGCCAAAAGACACTGGCGGCGAGGAAGCGGTCCCGCATCTTTGGTGAGATGTGGTGGTAATCCTCCAGGACTGCGGAACTAAATTTGTAGTCGTGGGATCCGGTGCCCTTCAGGTAGATCAGTCTCTGTGCTTCTTTCATGAAGCGACTCGGGTCTTTGGTCGACTTAAGGTATGCGAGCGCTTTGCGTGCGGCTTTTTCCTTGTTCCCGGTAATATCGGCAAAGATTTCGTCAATCCCGGGAGTCCCCTCGGCTGGTTCGAACTGGTCGATCGCGATGCCTTCTTTGATTCCCCCCCGGTCGCGAAACATCGTTAGGAAGGCAGCATTTTGGAGGAGTAGAAAACGTCGGGTTTCGTCGTTCGAGGTGTGTTGGTGGGCGTAGTGGAGAGCGTTGGTCGTGGTGCTGGCGTGGAGGGAGATGATGCCCGGTCGGCGCATGAGCATTTCCGAGGCATGTTGGAAAAGTCCGTCCCAGATGGACCTCGGTGATGCCCCTTTGTTGAGCAATTCCACGACCTTACGGCTGGCGGCTTCCCACGTTCCGCTGCGAAGGATGTTGAGCATCTCGGTCGTCGATTCTGGTTTCAATTCACCCCGTTGCCAGTCACCGCGGATTTCTTTGAGAAGCTTCTCGTTGAGGCGGCCCGGGCGATCGGCCTCGTGATCACTCTTGGCGGGATTGCTGCCATTATGTTGGAGGAGGGCATAGCCGAGCGAGCGTAAGACGGGCTCGGAGTGCTTCCAGCCGATCGTTTGCAAGGTGCGCCAGCTATTGGCAACATAGATTGCCTTGTGGCCAATATCGCGAAAGTCACGCGCCCCAAAGCGTGCGAAAAGATCGAAGGTTTCCTGTGCTCCCACCGTGCGTGCCAGTCCGGCGGTGGCGGCATCCACTTTTTCTTCATCCCACAGATCAAGTCCTTCCCGAAACAATTCCCGGGCCTGCGCCGCAGTTGGGACGTCCTTTTCTTTTACCGCCGTCATCGTCCAGTCGCCCTCTTCAATATCGCGTGCTTGCGATGATTTGAAGTAATCGAGCGCCCAGAAGATGGGGAGCCAGCGATCGGAATCCGGTGATCGTAAACTCGCCAGATGGGCTGAATTGACCACGAGGACAGCGTGGAATTTGAAGCCAACCGGACGGGGTTGAATATTACGCACACCTGCCAGAAGGAGTGAACTTAGAATCTCGCGATATGTGGTGCCCTTCTTGATTCGAGTGGCTACTTCTTCGAGTAGGTTCTCACGGGGAGTATCTTCCAGGAGGCGGACCAGCGGTTCAATTTCCGGGCGAAACTGAACTTGGCCAGGATCAACTTTAACGTCCTCTGCTCCGAGCAAGGGGATTCTGGAGAGAAAACCCAGAGCGCCGGCGGCAGCCCCGGTTTGGATGACGTCACGTCGGGAAGGATGAAAGTTCATTTTGCGATGCTACCGGAAGCACCGGATAAAGTCTCGCAAGAAAGCGGGATTACTTTTTGGTTTCCGCTGCTGGAATCACCTTTCGTTGTGCGAGGTTGTAACGATCACCTTTTTTAAGTGTGACCCACTTTTTTTCATCGGGGGTGTCTTTTTTCCACGATTTTGGGTCATAAACGAGAACCATGCCATGGTCCTTGCCAATGATGCTGAACTCGTCGCCCTTCACTACGATGGCTACGTCTTCATCGATTCCGATACCCAGCATTGCGGCTCGATTGAATTCCTTCCGCATCTTGTTTTCTGGATCTTCCAAGACTTTGAGGAGATCTTTTTCACGTCCCCGGGCGATGAGGTGCTGATCGATGGCGGTGTTTCGCATGAAGCCGAATCCCCGTTGCACATCTCCAACCATGATGATGTTGCCACTGGTGTCTCCGCGGGCGAGGAAGGAGCCTTGAATGGTCGCGCCAGCCGATGACCCGCCAATCGCTCCGCCCCGTTCGAGGACCTTGTGAAATTCTTTTTCGGCCCGGGTTCCCCCGTAGGCCTTGGTGAACCTCCATTGACGTCCCCCGCCAAACCAAACTCCGGTAGCGGTGGTGAGCGGCTTCACGAATTCCTCGGTATCAGCGACCTTGCGATCGTGCGTGTGGAGAATAGTTGCTTCCGTCACTCCCATCGATTTGGCCAGCTCGATCGCCCATGATCGATTGTAGTCGTGGTTGGGGTCGCTGGAGGCAGCAGTGGGAATGATCACGATTTTGGCATTCTTCCCTCCGGCCAGTTCGACGAACTTTTCGAAAACTTGTGGAAAGGTCCGGTCTTTTCCCCCGCCGCCCATAATGATCAAAGAGCCATTTTGCGGGCCAACGACAGCGGTCTTCGCTTCCTTGGCGCATGCGGAGTTGAGCAGAAGGACGAGGACAAGCGGGACGATGGAAAACAGCTTTTTCATGGGGAGGAGGATCGCGGTTGTGGTGAAAATCACAACCAATCTTCGATTCTAATTTCCCTGGTGGAATCGAAAGAGTTAGTTCCTCTTCCAGTCTATCGGTTGACATCAACAACGACCCGGCCTTTCACTTTTCCGGCGAGGATTTGCTCTCCCAGAGCCGGTAGTTCGGTCAGAGTGGCGGGCTTGATCATTTCCTCGATTTTCTCGCTTGAAAGATCTTCAACGAGGCGATTCCAGGCGGCCTGTCTGTGGTGAAAAGGCTGCATCACACTGTCGATTCCCAGAAGGTTCATCCCGCGAAGAAGAAAGGGTATCACGTTGGTCGGAAGGGCGGCGCCTCCCGCGAGGCCGACGGCGGCAATGGATGAGCCGGTTTTCATTTGCCCAATGATGCGGGCCAACATCGTCCCGCCCACCGCGTCAACACAGCCGGCCCAGGTTGCCGCTTCGAGAGGCTTCTGCGAAACCGTGCTGAGCCTATCGCGGTCCACGATTTGGCTGGCTCCCAGCTTTTTGAGATAGTCTTCGTTTTCAGGCCTGCCGGTGACGCAGGCCACTTCGTAACCGTTCCGAGCGAGAACTGTGGTTGCGATTGATCCCACTCCGCCGGTTGCTCCGGTGACAAGAACGGGGCCGTGGTCGGGTTGCAGCCCGTGATTTTCGAGGGCCATGATGGCAAGAATTGCCGCAAGCCCCGCTGTGCCGACTGCCATGGCTTGCCGGGTGGTCAGGCCATCTGGAAGGGGAACCAGCCAATCGGCATTGACCCGGGCCTTCTGCGCAAACCCACCCCAGTATCTTTCTCCAACCCCCCATCCGGTGAGGATGACTGCGTCGCCAGGCTGATATCGCGGGTCATCGGAGCTTTCCACAATCCCCGAAAAATCAATCCCGGGGATGTGCGGGAAGTTTCGGACAATTCCGCCGTCAGCCTTCATGCACAAGCCATCCTTATAGTTGATGGTGGTGTATTCGATTTTGACGGTGACATTTCCATCGGGGAGCCGGTGATCTTCCAGCTCCTTCACTGAAACCTCGGTTTCGTTTGTGCTGATTTGCTCAACGATGACAGCTTTGAAAGACATGGTTCCAGACTGTTATCCAATGTGGGTCATCTCATCAAGAACGACATCCTTGATGGATCCTTCGGTGGCCGCTTTGAAATCCTTGAGATGCTGGCTCTCCATGTGAGCCTGCCAGAGCTCACGGGACTCCCAGTTTTCAAAAAAGAAAAAATGGGCCGGGTCCTCGTTATCCTGATGGAGGTCGTAGTTTAGACAGCCTTTCTCCGCCCGGGTTGGTTCAATGACTTTATGAAGTTCTGCCTTCACGAGATCGATCTTTTCCGGGTTGGCATGAATGTGGGCAATGATGGTGAGTTTGGACATTTCTCGAGTTTGATTTGATGATTATTTCCAGCCGGAAAGGACGAGTTTGCCGATGGTTGAGCCGGATTCGAGTCGACGGTGACCTTCAAGGATGTTGCCGGCGTTGATGGGACTGAGCCGGTCGTTCGCGGTCGCGATGAGTTTTCCGTCATCGACTAATTTCGCGACTCTTGTGAGAATGTGATGTTGTTCGATCATATCATCGGTCTGATACATCGAGCGCGTGAACATAAATTCCCAACAGATCCTCGCACTCTTTAGCTTCAAGGTGCCGCCAAGGTCGAGCTGGTTCTGGTGCCCGGTAATGAGAACAAGGCTGCCTTGTGGTGCGATCATATCCGCCATCGCTTCCCAAACGCGATCAACATCGTTGAAGTTTGCGATGTAGTCGACCGTTTCCAACCCCAGATTCTTCAGCTGGGGAGGCATGGCTTCGTGATGATTGATAATGTGGTTCGCTCCGAGGTTGCGGCACCAATCTGCGCTTTCGTTGCGTGATGCGGTTGCCACCACAGTGAGGCCCGCGAGCTTGGCCAGTTGGATTGCGATGGAGCCGACTCCTCCTGCCCCACCGATGATCAAGAGGCTCTTGCCGCTGTTTTCTTCGGGGGTGTCCGGATTGATCCCGAGTCGGTCAAAGAGTGACTCCCATGCTGTCAATGAGGTGAGCGGAAGCGCGGCACTTGTGGAGGAATCCAGTGACGTCGGCCGTTTAGCCACGATTCGTTCGTCGACCAATTGAAACTCGGCGTTTGTCCCGGGTCTTGTGACATCGCCGGCGTGATAAACCTGATCTCCTTTCTGAAATAAGGTTACCTTGTCGCCCACTTCAACCACCGTCCCCGCCGCATCGAAGCCGAGGGTCTTTGGTGGATCTCCCTCCGCCGGTCTGACTTTGTAGTCGACCGGGTTCATGGCAATCGCTTCGATTTTTACGAGGATGTCATGACCGGAAGCCTTGGGCAGGGGGAGCTCGATGTCCGTGGCCGAACCATCTTCGCTGCTATTCTTATGAAACTGAATGGCTTTCATGTTCATGAGAGTTTGAGGCCTGATGACGAATTCCGCGAGCGGGCAATCCCGGAATCTTCGCTTTCCTTGAATGGGGCTCCCCTGATACCCTCCAGCCATGCGTCCCCGCAAGCTCATTGCCATTGCTCTGGCTCCACTTCTGCTCCTCCCGTTTTTCTTTTCCTCAGCCCAGGAATCGCCTCCGCTTGAGGTCAAGATCCGTGCGTATACAAACGCCACGATTTACCCGGTTTCCTCGCCCAGGATCGAGAAAGGCACCTTGCTCATCAAAGGGGATACCATCCTCGCGGTGGGGCCTGGCAAAGAGGTCAAAATCCCCGCTGATGCCGAGGTTATTGATGCCTCTGGTAAGACCATCATTCCGGGATTGATCTGCACCCACTCGCACATTGGTTCGGTGGCCGGCGGAGATTATTCATCTCCCATTCAGCCGGAAGTCCGCGTTCTGGATTCCATTGATGTCCGTAATACCTCGATCGACAAGGCACGTGCCGGCGGCATCACAACGGCCAACCTGATGTCCGGTTCGGGGCACCTCCTTTCCGGTCAAACGATTTACTTGAAACTCCGCAAAGGAAACACGGTGGAGGATCTCTTCATTGAACAGCCCGACGGCACAATTGCCTATGGCGTGAAGATGGCGAATGGCACCAATTCCATTCGCGATAACGGAGGATTTCCCGGCACCCGTGGAAAATCCGCCGCGCTCGTGCGACAAAAATTCATCGACGCGCGGGCTTATCTGGAAAAGCGCAGGAAGCATCAGAAAGAGAAGCCGGACGAAGCATTTGAGCGCGACCTTGCCCTTGAGACTCTTGCCGACATTCTCGAAGGGAAACGGACCGTTCATCATCACACCCACCGTCACGATGACATCCTCACCGTTCTTCGTTTGAAGGAAGAGTTCGGATTCAAAGTCGTTCTCCATCACGTCTCGGAAGCCTGGAAGGTGGCCGATGAAATCGCGGCGGCGAAGGTTCCCTGTTCATTGATCTTTCTCGACTCTCCCGGCGGGAAACTGGAAGCGCGTGATTTTGAATGGAAGAACGGAGCCGAGCTTTCGAAGCGTGGAGTGGTGACTGCTTTCCACACCGATGATCCGATTAACGATTCGCGTTGGTTTCTTCGCAATGCAGCCGTGGGTGTTCGGGCAGGCATGAGCCGCCAAAAGGCTCTCGAAGGTCTCACCCTCGCCGGAGCCAAGATGCTCGATCTCGATCAATCAATCGGCTCTCTCGATCCGGGAAAGCAGGCCGATTTCGTGATACTCTCCGGCGATCCGTTTTCAATCTATACCCGTGTTCTTGAAACCCACGTCGAAGGCGAGAAGGTCTTCGATCTTGAAAACCCCAGCGACCGACTCTTCGCCGAAGGCGGCTACGGAGCCGGTCACAATCGCGAAGCTTCCGGCTGCTGCTTCTATCGCTAAAATTTCACCGCTCAATATCATGTTTAAAGCAATTCTCGCTCTCGCTCTTACCGCTATTTCCCACGGACAGATCGCGGTCAAGGCGGATCTTTTGTTCACTATGACCGGTGACTTGAAGCCGATCAAAGACGGGGTCGTTCTTTGCGGCAAAAACGGTAAGATCCGCGCCGTTGGTCCGGCTTCCCAAATCAAGATTCCCAAAGGTTATCAAACTCTCACCGCAAAAGTTGTGACTCCGGGGATCATTGATGCCCATGCCACCGTTGGCTTGTCGGGGATCCTGAATTCTCCCAAGCACGATCAGGAGCAACTTGAGAAGTCATCGCCCATTCAGCCGGAGCTCCGTGCCGTCGATGCCTACAATGGCCGCGATCCGCTTGTGAAATGGCTTCGAGATCTTGGCGTCACTACGGTGAACACCGGCCACGCACCGGGCACGCTCATTTCAGGCCAGCTCATGGTGGTGAAGACCAATGTCCCGTCCATCACGTCGATGAAAGACACTCTTGTCCCCACCTCGGCCGTTGCTTCCACGCTGGGAGCCAAGGCGCTGAGCAAGTCTCCCGGCACCCGTTCCAAAGCGATTGCGATGCTTCGTGCGGAACTCATGAAGGCCCAATCCCGCCTTCTCAAGATTGAAGAAGCCAAGGACGACGAAGAAAAGGAAAAGCCCGATGCCAATCTCAGACTCGATGTCCTCGTCGACATCCTGAACAAAAAAATCCCGCTTCTCATGAATGCCCAGCGTCATCAGGACATTGCTGCCGCTCTCCGTCTGCAGGAGGAATTTGGTTTCAAGCTCATCCTTGATGGTGCGGCCGAGGCTTATCTTCTTCTCGATGAAATCAAGGCTGCCAAAGTCCCGGTCATCGTTCACCCAACCATGGGGCGGCCGTTCGGTGATCTCGAAAACATGACCTTCACCCTCGCGGCTCAACTTCACAAAGCAGGCATTCCCTTCGCCTTCCAGTCCGGTTACGAAGCTTACGTTCCCAAGACCCGCGTGGTCCACTTTGAGGCCGCAATGGCCGCCGCCTACGGTCTCCCGCAGGAAGTGGCACTCGCTGCCTGCACCATTCAATCGGCCAAAATCCTGGGCCTGGAAAAAAAGATCGGTTCGCTCGAAAAAGGGAAACACGCCGACCTCGCCCTCTTCGATGGCGACCCTCTTGAAACCACCACCCACACCACGGGAGTGATCATCGAAAGCCAGCTGGTTTCCGCTCTGGCGAAATGACGATCCTTCTCATTTCTCTTGCGACTCTTCAACCTCCGCTGAAGAACTGAAACGACAATGGGGCGGACTGAGAAAGAGAGATGGATCACAAAAGAGGGGTGCCCGTCTCAAGGTGTGAATCGGAGGCGGTTTACCAACGCACCACAGGGGTGGGACGCCTACCCTGAATGGGACTTTTTAAAGAAACAGTCGAAAGCTGGAGCTTTCAGCTACTTGTGATAGTGGTTTGTTAGTGAAAATCACTCGTCGGCATTTTTCCAAAACCCTCGCTCTTGGTGGAGCGAGTTTTCCGGTTTCCACCATGGCTTCCTCTGCGCTCAAAGCTCTCTCCAAGCCGATCCGCGTGGGCGTGATTGCAGACCTGCATATGGATCTCATTCCCGATGGCGCGGAACGACTCGATGCTTTTCTTGGCGAGATGGCGAAGAGCAAGCCGGATGCTCTCCTGCAAATGGGAGACTTTGCCTTCGCCAAAAAAGCGAATCAGATGATTGTCGATCGTTTCAACAAGGCTCATGAGACCACTCTTCACGTCATCGGGAACCACGATACTGACGGCGGTCTGAGCAAAAAACAGTGCCTTGAGTCGTGGGGAATGAAATCGACCTATTATCATCATGAACTGAAAGGCCTTCATTTCATCGTGCTCGACGCTAACGAGAAGGGTTCGGCCAAGCACAAGGGAGGTTATCCCCAGTTCATTGGAGAGGACCAGGTGGCGTGGTTGGAAAAAACTCTCAGCGAACTCAAAGGGCCGGTTGTGATCGTGTCCCATCAACCTATTGCCGGGCCCTATCCCATTGACAATGCCGGGGAGGTTCAAAAGATCCTCTCAAAGCACTCCGACAAGGTCGTTTTGGCAATGAACGGCCACACTCATATCGATCTGCTCACGGAGGTTGGCGGGATTCCATACCTTCATATCAACTCGGCATCGTATCACTGGCTGGGTGCAAAGTATGCCCACGAAAGCTATCCTCCCGAAGTTCATGCGAAGCACTCCGCCCTGCAATACACCAGCCCCTATCGCGAGTCTCTTTTCACGACGCTGACCTTTGAACCGAAAACCCAGCAGATCACCTTCGAGAAAAGAGCAACCACATGGGTGGGAAAAAGCCCCGGGGAGTTGGGGCTCAATCGTGAGCCCAAAGGCTCGGTGGCTCCGGAAATTCGTGCGCGGGTGATTGGAAAGAAGTAGTCGCTAATTTGACGCTCGGTGTTAAAGCGATTCAGTAAGGTTGAACTCGGGGTCATACCAATGGGCTGAATGACAGTTGGGGCAATTCGCGACGTAGCCTCCGTCCTTGCCCATGCCCGCAGTCCCTTCACCATCATCTTGGTAGGGCTTTTGGCACGAAGGGCACTTCATCGCGCGTTCGACAATTCGCTCCCAAACGAGGTGGCTTGCCGCTTGATAGACAACTCGAAACCCATCGGATTTTTCCTCGAACCAATCCGGAGCAATCAAGATATCGTCAGGATGAATTTCGATTTCCAAAAGGTATTCACCGCCGTGATAAGTCCCAATCTTCAGATCAAAGACCCGGTAGGGTGATTGGGCGGCTAGCCGTCCGGCAGCAGCGTAGGCGAAGCCAATACCCTCGCGCTTGTAGACGTTCCAGACATTAAAGTGGATCTCTTTCTTGTCCGCGTCGCTGAGCGCGAGCCACTGTTCGTAGTTCTTTGGTGATTCCGCCATCACCATTGGTAATGGGTGTGGTGGCGAAATCTGTCTCTAAAATCCAGTTGGATTAAGGCCTCCAGGGCTCTTCCTTCTGGCCCTTCTTCTTCTGCAGGAACTTGGCATCAGTCTCCTTATACCAGGCATGCAGCTTGGTGCGCATGACTTTGACCTGTTCTCCGTTGTCTTTGGCGAGATCATTCCTTTCTCCGATGTCGTCCCTGAGGTTGTAAAGATGGACGCGGCCGTCTTCGTAGCGTTCGACCAATTTCCAGTCACCCATACGGATGGCGCCCGAGGGGAATCCACCCTGATTGCTGTAGTGCGGATAGTGCCAGTAGAGGGCGTCACGATCGAGATCGCCACCTTTGAGGAGAGGCATGAGGTCCGCGCCATCGACTGTTCCTTTGGGCTCGCCGCCTGCGGCTTTCACGAAGGTCGGGAAGAAGTCGGTGCTCATCACAGGAACTGTGCTGGTCGTGCCGGGCCTGGTGACGCCGGGCCACTTGACGATGAAAGGTTCGCGGATTCCTCCTTCATAAATCCAGCCCTTGCCGCCTCTCAGGGGGAGGTTGGAAGTCGGAGATCCTTCCGAGGTGGAGAGACCGCCGTTGTCCGAGGTGAAGCAAATGACGACCTCGTTTTCGAGACCCAGTTCCTCGACTTTCTTCATAACCTTGCCAACGGCCTGGTCCATTGCTTCCACCATCGCGGCATAGACGGCGTGCTTTTGCAGGATGCGGACTTTGCGGGGTTTGTTGCCGAAGACTTGCTCTTCATCACCGAACTCCTGTCCGTTGATTTTTTCGGCCTTCTTTTTGTATTTCGCAACGAGATCGGGTCGTCCGATCAGCGGAGTGTGAACCGAGTAGAACGAGAGCATTGCGAAGAAGGGCTTCTCCTTGTTGGCCTCCATGAATAGGCAGGTTTCGGTGGCGAGGCGGTCGGGAAGGTGCTCGCCGTCGGGGCCGTTCTCAAGCTTGGGATTGTCGTAGGGTGAGAAGTATCGTTTCCCGGTGTAGGGTCCACCGGCTTTATAGCCTGCCTTGTTGACATCATATCCGTGCTTCTCGGGCCAGAATTCTTCGGTCGGACCGAGGTGCCATTTTCCAGCAAAGAAGGTGGAGTATCCTTTCTCTTTGAGGGCCTCGGCGAGAGTTGTTTCGTCGTGATCGAGACGATCGTGGAGCGGAGCGCAGGCGAATTTGCCACCGCGTCGTCCGCTGAAGAAATTGGTGCAATCCTTGCGGGTGGGATAGCGGCCGGTTTGGATTCCGAAGCGGGTGGGGGAGCAGACCGGGTTGGCCGCGTAGCCGTCGGTGAATTTCAGACCTGATTGGGCAAGCTTGTCGACGTTCGGAGTTTCGTAAAAGGTATTGGGATTATAGGCACCAATATCCATGTAGCCGAGGTCATCGACTACGATGAGGACATAGGATTTTCCTTGCAGAAGAGCGGTTGCAGCGAGGGTAAGCAGGAGAGTGAATTTCACCTGGGAAGATACCTTTGGCACGGGTAGCTCCTTTCATTTCCAGTCTGTGTCAGCCCAACTTCCAGTTGCGGAAAGCACCCGCATGGCTGGTCGGTCTTCTTTAATCATGAGCGTGTTGAGCACCTCTTTGAGATCGTGACCCGATCTGATTCCGTGGGCATGTGTTCCTGTGAGAGTCTTTGATAAAGCAGATCGGTTTTGGGGTAGTAAGGCCGAAATTCGAATCCGGGCGCAGTACGGTGATTGATGACTTTTCAATTTTCACCTTTTGATTCGTTCGATTTCCTCTAGGACCATGGGGAATGCGCATGCGTCTCATGGCGGTGGTTCCGGCGTTGGCCATGGCTTCCTGTTCTCTCCCGGATACTCCTCTTTGGAATAACCGGGACTCGGGAGCGGCCACCGGGATGCCGAGCGAGTTGATCGTGAAGGCCTTGGTCCATGGTTCGATGAAATCGTTGATCAGCAACCCGGTTTCCGGAACCACGAAGGGCGCTTCCATGTGGTATGAGCGCTCACGCCTTCTTGGGGAAAATTTCAGTAATGACCGAGCCTTGTTAAATCCCGCGTTTGCCAAGGGCGCGGATATCGAAGAAGGATTGGATCTGGTGGGATTGCCAAAGCCCTATCCCGGCGAAGTCGATTTGTTGGTGGATGGGGTCGAGTTTTTTCCAGCACTCTACCGCTCGGTCAATGGTGCCAGGCAGCAAATTGACACTCAAGTCTTCATCTTTGATAACGATGACGTGGCCACTGGTTTCGCCGACCGTCTGAAGAAGCGGAGCAAGGAAGTGAAGTGCCGGGTTCTGATGGATCGACTCGGATCGATCGGTGCGTGGTGGGAGCCTCCTGCCGGGCCGCTGCCACCTGGATTTGTAGCTCCCTCGTCCATGCCCCACTACCTGAAAGAGAAGAGTCGGGTTCAAGCGAGAATGTCCCAGAACCCCTGGCTGGTGGCAGACCATTCCAAGCTGATCATGATTGATCGGAATGAGGCCTATCTGGGTGGGATGAACATCGGGAGGGAGTATCGGTATGAGTGGCACGATCTCATGGTAAGAGTAACAGGTCCGGTCACCACCGAGCTGCAAAATCGCTTTAATCATTCGTGGAAACTTCAAGGTTTGTGGGGGGATTGGCGTGCCTTTTTGCATCGGGATCAGAAGCCTGACCTTACCGCCGCAAAAGACTCGCATTTTCCGATTCGCATCCTGCGGACGACACCGGAAAGAGCGGAGATTGAGGAAGCGATGTTGGTCGCGATCAGGATGAGCCGCCGCCGGATTTATCTGCAGAACTCCTACGTCACCTCCGAACTGCTTCTCAGGGAACTCCTCGCGGCCCGCAGCCGGGGAGTGGAGGTGAATTTTATTTATCCCGTGGAGAATGATTCAAAACTTCTTGATACCGCAAACCGTCGCTTCGCAGCGACCTTGTTGGACAAGGGTTGCCGGGTTTACGCCTACCCAAATTTTTCGCATGTGAAGGCCATCATGGTCGATGACTGGGTCTGCCTCGGTTCTGCCAACTTTGATGGATTGAGTATGCGCATCAATGGGGAATTGAATATCGCCTACTCCGATCCACAGAGTGCCGAGGAGCTTCGACGCCGGGTCTTTGACAAGGATATGAGAGAATCGAAGAGGCTCGGAAAGTTGGAGTTGAAGGTGCCGCCATACTCGCTTTCGACTCCGCTTCTCCAGCAACTTTAGCAGTCCGACAGACTGCCGGGAGCGGGATCTTATTTTTTTGCAGCTTCCAGTAGTCCCGTCTCTTTCATCCAACCAGCTGCCTGCGTGGTCCATTCCCCGACTCTTTCGGGAATTTCCTTCATTCCATATCCGTGACCGCCTTTGCCGTAGATGTGGAGTTCGCATTGGCGCTTGGCGCGCTGCATCGCGAGGTAGTAAAGAGCAGCTCCTTCGACAAATCGGGAATCACCGTGGGCGATGACGACAAAAGATGGTGGCGTGTTTTTATCCACCGAGACTTCGGGAACCAGTTTGTTGGGATCTTTTTCGCTCTTGAGATACGCAGGGTAGATGAGGAGTCCGAAGTCGGGAATTGGGGAGTGTTTGTCGACGTCCTCCTTTGGGAAGCTCACGGAGCCATCAGAGGTGAGAACCGTTGCGGTGAGGTGTCCTCCGGCGGAGAAGCCAAGCAAGCCGATTCGGTTTGGATCGATGTTCCATTCAGCGGCTTTTGAACGAACGAGGCTGACGGCCCGTTGGGCATCTTGCATGGGAGCGTGGTGCTTTTCGAGATTGGCCCGACGGGGGACGCGGTATTTTAGCAGGATTGCAGTGACTCCGATTTCGTTAAGCCAATCGCAGACATCGGTGCCTTCGTGCTTGGAGGCGAGGATGCCGTAGCCGCCGCCAGGTGCCACGATGACGGCTGCGCCGTTTGCATTGTTTGCCGGAGCCGGATAGACCGTGATCGTGGGCTTGCTGACGTTGGAGGTGCGGGTGATTCCGTCGTTGTTTCTGTCTTCTACTTTTTCCTCGCCGACCTTCTGGTCCTTTTCGCCGGGGACCTCGCCGGTCCAGAGAGGCAGGGTGAGAGGGGCGGCGCTAGCGGCGAGACTGGAGATCACGAAGAGAAAGGAAGTCAATTTCATCAGGGATTGAGCTTAGCTGTTTTGAAAGGAAATGATGAAGGCAAAATTCTCAATTCAAGGGAAATACGAAGGCACGAGTCGAGGGTTCGCGAGTTGTCACGGAGGGTCCCGGCGGGGTGGTCCTGCCGGGTTTCGAGTCTGATTTCGTTTGCGGAGGCAGATCGCCAGTGGACCAGGTGTTTCCTGGCTTCAAATTGACGGAGACCTTCGGTGGCCTTGGTCGCGGATTCGACTTCCACGACGACATTAGGAGAGGTAATCATCCAATTGAGGGAATCTTTCCGGTTCGGAGGCGAGCTTGGTTTGTCGGGAGATGGTCGATTGGGAAGGGTTGGTCTTTGATCAAAAAATCAGGGCGAAAAGGCGGGCCAAAATGTTCCGTGTTGCTAGCCTTGAGGCGATATGGAAAGACAGCGGTCCGGAATTTGTGCAGGAGCGTGGCTCCTTCTCGTGGTGTGTTTTCTGGTGGTTGGATGTCAGTCAGGCGGACCGGCCCGATTGCGGGCGTTTGAGTCGGACGGATGCAGTATGTTTCCCGATGGGACTCAAAAGGAGCCCGTGCTTTGGCGCGATGATTGCGTGAAACATGACTTTGCCTACTGGAAGGGAGGAACCTGCCGGGAGCGCCGGGAAGCGGACCAAAGACTACGGGATGGGATCCGTAGCAAGGGGAAGCCCATGGTTGCTCAAATCGTCTATCTCGGAGTGCGTGTCGGAGGTCATCCGTGGCTACCCACCCCCTGGCGCTGGGGATTTGGGTGGACCGAATTTCCCCGTGGATACCGCTCTGTGAGCGATGATGAGATACGAGTGATCGAGGCCCTTTTGGATCAGGAAAAATGAGAGCGGGCCGGTGACCTGGGTTTTGCCGCAATTCTCCGATAGAGCCGGGAGCCGGTTCCGCGTATTAAAAAACTGTGATTCGATGGATATTACTACCGCTTCTCACAGGCTTGGCGTGTGCTGATCCGGGTGAGCCCGAGAAGATCGAGTTTTTTGAGAAGCGGATTCGCCCGATTCTCGCGCAGGATTGTTACGAATGCCACCGCACGGGTGGGAAACAAAAGGGAGGGCTGGCGCTGGATCATCGGGCTGCCATGTTGGAGGGTGGCGAAAGCGAAGACCTCTTCGATTTCAAAAACCCGGAAGAAAGCTATTTGATCAAAGTGCTTCGTCATGAGGAAAAAGGCATGGAGATGCCCAAGGATGGGGCGAAGTTGGACGAGCGCGTCGTCACCGACTTTATCAAATGGATCGCGATGGGTGCGCCGGATCCTCGTGATGAGCCGCCATCGGACGAGGAAGTTGCAGAAGACAGCAGTTGGGAGCAGGTGATGGAGCGCCGAAAGCAGTGGTGGAGTTTTCAGCCCATTCGTGGTGTCGAGCCTCCGAAGGGTGAAGGGGACCCCGTTGACCGATTTTTGCAGGTCAAGATGGAAGAAGCTGGCTTAAAGAAGGCCGAGCGCGCTGACGATCGGGCCTTGGTTCGGCGTCTCAGCTTTGCGCTGCGGGGGCTGCCGCCCACTGTGGTGGAGGTGAATCGTTACCTCGCCGATACGAGGGCAAATCGTTGGGAAATATTGGTGGATGAATTTTTAAGCTCACCACAATTCGGTGAGCGCTGGGCGCGGCATTGGATGGATTGGATTCGCTATGCTGACTCGCACGGCAGCGAGGGGGATCCCGCTATTCGTGATTCCTGGCGATATCGTGATTACCTGATTCGCGCTCTTAATGACAACGTGCCCTACGATACCTTGGTCACCGAACACATTGCCGGTGATCTTTTGAAGAAGCCCCGCGTTAAGAATGGCATCAATGAGTCGGCGCTGGGAGCAGCTCATCTCAGGATGGTGTTTCACGGCTTTGCTCCGACCGATGCACTCGATGAGAAAGTTCGCTTCACTGATGATCAGGTCAATGTCGTTACGAAAGCTTTTCAAGGGCTCACGGTGTCTTGTGCCCGATGTCACAATCATAAATTCGATGCCATTAGTCAGGAAGATTACTACGCAATTTTTGGGATCTTTGGATCGACCAAACCCGGGGTGGTTCGGGTTGATGCAGTGGATGAAAGAGGGATCCGCTCAAAGATGCAGGAACTCAAGTTGCAGTTGAAGCAAGCCCTTCTGAAGAAGTGGCTTATCGACCAGCCAAAGTGGAGCGAGCAATTTTTGCAATCCCAGGAGACTCTCTTCAAAGACGGCAACCAGAAGAATGAATTTCTTTTTTTGCGGACTTGGGATGACGCGCGCGGGGATATGGCGGCATACCTCGGCAGGGAGAGTAATGGCGCAGGCGTGAAAGCACGGTATCAGTGGAGCGGTCGCGACCTTGCCCGGTGGACGCGACACGGAGAGGGGACCGCCGGCGGGGTCGGGAGTGGGAGTTTCGCGATTGCGTCAGGAGGTGGGTCCTTGTTGTCGGCGATCTATCCTTCGGGAATCTTTTCAAACGAACTCAGCGACAAGGATCGTGGTGTCGCGATCTCACCGCGCATCGAGCTTGAAGGCGACGAAGAAGTTTGGATGAGGGTCCGTGGCAGTGGAAACGCAGTGGTGCGCTACTCGGTGCAAAATTATCCCCGCAACGGCACGGTCTTTCCCTCGACGGATCTGAAGAGCGGAAAGTGGAGGTGGATCCGCCACAATCTGGATTACTGGAAAGGCGACCGCATTCATCTCGAGCTAAGCACGGCGCGTGATCAGCCTATCCTGGCAAAGAATGATGAGCGATCGTGGTTTGGTATTTCAAGGGCAGTGGTCACCAGGAAAGGAAGTGTGAATCCTGCCGATCAGGAAGTCGCAAAGATGAAGAAGTTTCTGCGCGAAAGCCATCGTGATGGCGATACTCTCACGGACTTCTTTAACCGGCTTGCGCTCGAGGCTTTGCAAGCGTGGAGCCGGGATGAGTTGCGCGACGAACAAGCGACGATGCTTGACGAGCTTTTGCAGTTTGGGGTTCTGCCAAACGAGGCCAAGATTGGCGGCGCCCTGCTCACGGAATTTCGCGAGCTGGAGCAATCACTTGCAGTGCCTGTGCGTGCGCCGGGGGTTTGGGAGGCGGACGCCCACGATCAGGAGTTTTATGAGCGGGGTAATCATATGAAGCCGGCTCATTTGGTGAAGAGGCGCTTTCTTGAAGTGATCGACAAGACACCCTACCAGGAGCCAAACAGCGGGCGTCTTGAGCTCGCCCGGGATTTTTTGAGAGAAGACAATCCGTTCATCTCGCGGGTTTTTGTGAATCGTGTGTGGCATCACCTGTTCGGCTCCGGACTGGTGCGGACGACAGATAACTTTGGACGTCTTGGAGAGAAGCCCAGTCACCCGGCATTGCTCGACTATCTCGCGAGTGGATTCAGGGAAGGGGGATGGAATATAAAAATGCTCATCCGCGAACTTGTTCTGACCGAAGCTTGGCAGCGTTCCAGTACGCCAGATTCGCTGGCAAGGGAGAGGGATCCCGATAATCGACTGCTTTCTCACTTTTCCCTGCGGCGTCTTGAGGCCGAAGCCATTCGCGATGCTTTGATCACGGTGTCCGGATCGCTGGATCAATCGATGTTCGGGGATACGGTGGACGGGAAGAGCCGACGACGCAGCGTCTATGTGCGGACCCAGCGGAACCGTCTCGATCCTTTTTTACAAACCTTCAATGCACCGGTGCCTCTCGGTGGCAAGGGGCGTCGTGACGAAACCAACGTTCCCGCGCAATCGCTGACGATGCTGAATTCCGATTGGGTGATTGGCCTCGCTGAGCAGTGGGCCGGACGACTTCAGGGAGAGACCATGGCGGAAAAGGTGACCCAGGCCTATGAACTGGCCTTTTCCCGAAAGCCGTCCCCGGACGAGATGAAAGACATCAAAGCCTTCATGACGGCGATGGAAAAGAAACGTGCGGTGACGAATGAAAGTCATGGGAAGTTGGAGAAGGAGATTCAAAAAACGCAAGCGAGGATCAACGAATTGGAATCGGAGGCCCGCTCAAAGCTGAAGCCGCAAAAAGTATCCGCTCCCAAAAACGTGCCTACCCCGATGGCGCGATGGGCCTTTGAGAAGGATGCCACGGACAGCCTTGGTGGGCTTCACGGGAAGCTGCACGGCGGGGCCGAGATAAAAAATGGTGCCCTCAGAGTGGGACGGAAGCAGGGCTACTTTGCCAGCGTGCCGCTTGATCGGGATCTGAGCGAGAAGACCCTGCAGGTCCTCGTGCAGCTCGACAATCTCCAGCAAAAGGGGGGCGGGGCGTTGGGGGTCCAGACTCTCGATGGAGTTACCTTCGACACCATCGTCTATGCCGAAACTGAATCGAGTCAATGGCTTCCTGGAAGCGAGTTTCATCGGAGAACGCAAAGCCCGGGCGGGCCGCTTGAAACCGAAGCCGACAAGCAACCGGTGTGGATCACCATCACTTATGCCGGTGATGGCACTCTTCAGGTGTATCGCAATGCGACCTCCTACGGTCGCGCTTATCGAAAAGCTGGTTCGATGGGTTTCAAAAAAGGAGAGGCCCAGGTTCTCATCGGGAATCGGCACGGCGCCCCTTCGGGAGGAAGATTGCTTGCCGGTCAGATCTTTGAAGCCCGCCTTTATGATCGCGCTCTTTCGGCAAAGGAGGTGGGCGAAAGTCTCGGAATGGAGATGCCTCCCTCCCGCGACGAAATCCTAAAACTTCTCACTGCGAACCAGCGGGCGGAATTGAAGAAGACGGAGGAGATGATCGGAATTCTCCACAAAAGGCAGAGCGAATCGAAACGCGGCTCGCGACCTTCCACCCCGCTCGCCGATCTCACCCACGCTCTCTTTAACTCCAAGGAATTCATCTATGTTCGGTAACATGACACGACGCGACATGCTCGCGCAGACTTCGACAGGCTTCGGGAGCATCGCGCTGGCCAGCCTTCTTGCGGAACAGGCGGGAGCCAAAATTACCGGGAAGGACGGCAAGGCGAAGAATGTCATTTTTCTCTATATGTCGGGTGGGGTCTCCCACGTCGATTCCTTCGACCCCAAACCCAAGCTTCGCGAGATGCACGGCAAGCCGATGCCGGTGAAGGTCGAGCGAACGCAGTTCAACAACAACGGGAAAATTTTTGGCAGTCCCTTCGAGTTTAAGAAGTGTGGTCAGAGCGGGCTTGAGATCAGTTCGATGTTTCCCGAGATCCAGAAGCACTGTGCCGACGATCTCGCAGTGGTTCGTTCGATGACTTCGAAAGTGAACGAACATGCGCAGGGGAATTATGCCTTCCACACCGGATTTCCTTTCATGGGGCATCCCAGTGCCGGGGCGTGGGTGAGTTACGGCTTGGGGACCGGGAACCGGAATTTGCCGGCGTTCGTGGTTCTGCAAAGTGGCAATGCCGTTCCCCCGCACGGAGGAGTGGGCATGTATAATAATGGTTTTTTACCCGGTCATCATCAGGCTTCCATCATCAAGGCCGACGGCAGGGAGCCAGTGCCTCACGTGCTTCCGCAAGAGGATCGAATGATCCAGCGAAAGCGGCTCGACTTCATCCGATCGCTCGATGATCGTTTTGCCGATCTCACGGATCAGGACAAGAAGGTGGAAGCGGCGGTGCGGAATTACGAAACGGCTTCGCTCATGCAATCGGCCGTGCCCGAGGTCACCGACCTCGAGGGTGAGACCGAAGCGACCAAGGAGATGTATGGACTCAATAGCACCGATGGAAATACCGCGCACTATGCCCGTCAGGCTCTCCTTGCCCGCCGACTGGTGGAGAAGGGAGTCCGGTTTGTTGAGCTGAGTTGCCTCACCGCCAACATTGGAGCGGGAGGGGCCGCCAATCCCTGGGACCAACACGGCGCGATTGAAAAAGGTCACGGCGCGATGGCCCGGCAAATCGACCAGCCCATCGCGGCGCTCCTCCGCGATCTCAAACAACGGGGCCTGCTCGATGAGACGATTGTGATTTGGGGCGGAGAATTTGGTCGAACTCCGTTTTCCCAAGGCAGCGATGGTCGGGATCACAACCCTTATGGTTTTTCAGTTTGGCTCGCCGGAGGAGGATTCAAGGGAGGCTCGGTCTATGGCGCGACTGATGACCTCGGCTACCACGCTATTCAGGATCCCACTTCGGTTTACGACCTCTGGGCCACTGTGCTTCATCAGCTGGGACTCGATCATGAAAAACTCACTTATCTCTACGCGGGCCGGAACGTCCGTCTCACCGATGTACATGGGAACGTTTGGAAGGATCTGGTGATATGATGCGCTTGGCTCTCTGGCTCACCATCATCTTGCCTCCGATTTTGCACGGGGAGGATTCTTCATGGCCTTCGGGTGATGATCTCACCATCGATATGGTCGCTTCCCATCCGGTTGTCGCCCAACCAATCTTTCTGAACTTTGATCATCGCGGGCGCATGTGGGTGGCGCAGTATCGACAGTATCCTTTTCCAGCGGGATCGACGGTCGTGGGGAAGGATCGTTTTTGGCGGAGTGAATATGACAAGCTTCCTGCTCCTCCCGGATCTCCTGATTATGTGCCGGGCAAGGACCGGATCAGCATTCATGAGGACACCAATGGTGATGGTTCTTTTGACAAGGTGTCTTCATTTTTGGATGGATTAAATTTCTGCACGAGCTTCGCGCACGATCATGATGGTTTGTGGGTTTTGCAGCCGCCATACCTTCTTTTTTATGAGGACAAAAACCATGACGATCAACCCGATGGTCCGCCGACTGTTCACCTTCGTGGCTTTGGAATTGAAGACTCACATTCCCTTGCGAATTCGCTGACCTGGGGGCCTGATGGTTGGCTTTATGGAGCAAATGGTTCCACCACTTCGCTGCGGGTGACCGTTGAAGGAAAAGATGCTCCTCCGGTGGTGCGAGCGGGACAGTTGATTTGGCGATATCACCCGACAAGAAGAGTGTTTGAGATCTTCGCGGAGGGAGGAGGGAACAACCTGAGTTGCGAGTTCGATTCAGTGGGACGTCTCTACTCCGGCAGCAACACCCGGCATGCCGCCTTTTACTACCATCAAGGTGCCTACTATCAAAAGACCTTCGGGAAACATGGTGAGCTCTCCAATCCGCACACCTACGGTTACCTTCCCGGAATCCTGCATCAGAAGTATGCCCGGGTTACCAATTCCATCATCATCTATGAGGGAGGAGAACTGCCGTCCCGATTTGATGGTGCGATGGTCTTTGCCAATCCGCTCACGCTCGGAGTGGGGTCGTATCGTCCCAAGCTGGAAGGTCTCAACTTTTCGGTGACTCCAAATGGCATTGTGGAGGTCAGCAAAGATGACAACTGGTTCTGCCCGGTTTATGTCGATGCCGGCCCCGACGGGGCACTCTACGTTTGCGATTGGTATGATGAGCAGTGTAATCATCTCAAGCATTCTGAAGGGCAACTTCACGCCAACGATGGTCGGCTCTTTCGGATTCGAGATCGCAAGAGCAAGCCGTTGAAGTCCTTTGACCTTTCCCGGGCCTCTGTGCCCGAACTTCTCGAGCACTTAAAGAGCCCGAACCGTTGGTGGCGGGAAGAGGCCCGACGAATTCTTAAAAATCATCGTCACCGCGAGCACGCCATTCCCACTCTTCAAAAGTGGCTTTCACAAGAGGATGGTCAACTTGCACTCGAAGCTCTCTGGTGTTGGAGCTTCATCGATGACCTCTCGCTCCCGGCGTTCCGAATGATGTTGGAGAATGAGAATCCCCACGTGCGACGCTGGGCCATTCGACTAGTGACTGATCGCGATGATCTCACTGTCTCTCATGTCAAAGCGATTGAAGAATTGGTGGTTCGCGAAGACGACGAAGAGGTTCTGGCCCAGATTGCTTCTTCCGCTGCTCGCATGAATGTGGATGACGCTCTTGCGATCCTCGACCCTTTGATGCGAAAAGATTCGCTAGGGACAAATCGCTCACTTTCTCTTTTAGTCTGGTGGGCCATCGAAGTGCATTGTGACAAGGATGCCGATCGTTGTATTTCGCTTTTCAAAATTGATCAGGTGAATCCTCCCCTCGTTGTTTGTCGGCTCATTCGCCGTTTGGCTTCAACCGGGGATGAGAAGAACTTTGATCACTGTGCGTGGTTGTTTCGACTGACCGGCGGCTTTTCGGACGGAGAGAAGAAGGAGCTTTGGGATCAATTCAATGCAGCCTTTGAAGGGAGATCCCTGGCGATGCTTTCCGATCGGTTGAAGGCGGAATTATACCATTTCCCGGACCTTCCCTTTCATCTCAAACTGCGAGTGGCTCCGTCAAACCGTAAGGCTTTGGAGCGTGCCTTTAAGATTCTAGAGGATCCCAAAGCGGATCGAGGGACTCTTCTGCGACTCATTGAATACTTTGGTGAAGTCCCTCATGAAAAGGCGACTCCGCTCCTGATCAAGTTAATCGATTCCAAGGATCCAAAAATCCTCGATCAGATCTTCGCCAGCCTTCAAGGGATTGATTCTCCGGTGATTGGAGAGGCCGTGTTGGCGCGGCTTCCGACCCTGCCTTCCGCCCAGTTTCAGGCTGCCGGGGTTCTTCTCCTGTCGCGTGCCTCGTGGGTGGATCAGTGGCTTGATGCCGCTGTGTCTAAAGAGGATCTCAAAAGCCTTTTGACCCCGGAAGTGCAATCACAGATTAAGCTTGGAGAGGCTCCCGGGCATATGGACAAACTGAAGGCCTTTTTCCCAGAGGTGACCAAGGAGGCCCGCTCCTTTGCCGAAGAGATCGAGCGTTTAAAAATGGTGCTGGCAGAAAAGCGGGAAGCCAATGTAAGGAACGGTCGCACTATTTTTTCAGCAAGGTGTGCCGCTTGTCATGAGCTTCATGCGGAAGGGGGCAAGATCGGACCCTCATTGACATCCTACCAACGCGAGGATCTGCGAACACTAATTCCTTCGATTGTTCAGCCTGGCAGGGAGATCCGGGAGGGGTTTGAAAACTATACCTTGAAGACGCGCGACGGCAGGACTTTGGTTGGATTTCTAAAATCAAAAACTCCCACCAAAGTGGTCTTGCAACCAGCCGGTGGTACTGCAGTTTCGGTGGGTGCAGGCCAAATCCTGACTCTTGAGCCAAGTCGGACAAGTCTTATGCCACCCGGGCTTTTGAGCGGTTTGAGTGATCAGGAATTGATCGATTTCTTCACGTATTTGAGAAGCCCCCAGCCTCTGAATCTACCTGGAGTTGGAGGTTTCAAACCAAAAATCGATTGATGGGATCTCGCTGCGAGGCGTGATTGAAAACGCGGCGACGGAGCGAAACCAACCGTTTGGCTTTTAGTATTTCGCCGGTTGCTCTTGGGGGTATGACCAATACAAATTGATCTCGAAAGACAACGGTAACACCTTTGAGCTTTACGATCTCCAAGACGATCAAGAAGAAGCTGTCATTCGAGAGGTTGCGTTGGCCCGGGACGTAGGCTCCGGCGAGGTGTGATTTTGATGCGCATAAAGCGTCATCGAGAGGAGCGGCGGGATTGGTGAAACGGAAGGTATGGTATTCCCAATCGGGATTGCCGTCGCCATCAAGATCAGCGAGGACGGGTAGGCCGGCGGAGAGGGCTGGAGTGACTTCGGCAAGTTCGACGTTCCATGAGCTCAGGTTGAGAGTTCCTTGAATTTCGTAGGTGACATCGTCGATGGTCGTGGTCGGGTTGGAGGAGCTGGGGAAGTTGGGAAGGTTGTTAAAGACGGCACCTCGACGAACGGGGAGGGTGATGGTGAAGTAGTTGCTACCTTCAATCGTGTCGATGGAGACGCGTTTCTTTCCTTCGTTTCCGCCAGCACCAAGAGGATTGGTGGCGAGAGCGAAGTGTTGCAAGTTGGTGATGCCGTCATTGTTCGGGTCGTCGGTGGGAGCGGCATTCACACCTTCAGTGAGTCCGCTGAAGAAAGCCCAGGCTTTGTAGACATGAGTGAGCGACACGGTAAAGGAGCCCGGTTCGGCGCTGTCGTAGTCCATGGATCGCAGTGCATTCAATCCATCCGCGAAGGTCGATTGGAACGAACCGGACAGGCTGCCACCGGCGGTGGCAAAGTTATAGCTCCCCGGATCGGCGAGCGGCTTGGTCGTGAAGTTGACGGTCAAGCCACCATTCAGGACGAGATTCCCGGTGGAGTTGAACCGATCAAACACGGCGCTGCTTGAGACATCGATGAAGGTGGTGGAGTTGGGACCGAGGACAGTATTTCCAAAAAAGTGAAAGGTCGCGGGGCCACTGGCGCTTCCCGGTTGGAACCGTCCATTGATCTCGATGTTGCTGGCAGTCAGGGTTCCCCCACCTCTCAAGGCGCTGGTGTCGGGGCCACCGTTGCCTGAAGGAATCTGCAGGGTCGAGCCAATAGCGTTGTAATTCCACAGACCATCGATCTGCACGATGGCGTTATCGACCTGCCATGGCTTGGTGGTGGTGAGGGCGGATCCGGCGGGCACCAAGAGGGCCGTTTCGTTCGCATGATCGACGTTGCAGTTGGGCTCGACGGTGCAGTTTCCATTCGTGATTAACAGTCCATTCACCGAGAGGCTGCCATCGGAGCCGAGGAGGTTGGCATTGGATAGGGTGAGACTGCCTGAGGAGGTGACTGTGAAGGTGTTTCCGGCAGGAAGAGCGAGATCCGAGGAGAGGGTGAGGGCGCCGCTGATCGTGCTGTCTGCATTGGTGGTGGTGCCGCTGGCGATCACGGTTCCGGCGATTTCTCCGCCCGCAAGAGATAGAGTGCCGTTGGCCGGGATGGTGAGTGGGGCGGTGCCACCGAGAGTTCCGGCGATATTGAATTCGAAAGGTCCTTCGCTCAGGTTCCAGCTGCCATTATTGGTGAGCACACCGCTTCCCCCGATGGTCAGGACGGCGGAGGGCCCAAAGGTGACGTTGAGTTCGATCTCGCCGCTGCCGGTCCAGGTTCCCTCGTTCAGGAATTTCCAGAAGGTTACCTTGTGCGTTCCTTGGTTGATGATGCCACCCGCTTGGTTAGTGGGTTGGCCGGAATTCAGGGGAAAGAATCGGGTCGGTCCGGTCAGATTGAAGGTTCCACGATTCGTAAAGTTGTAGAATGGCCCCTGCCCATGGAGCACACCGCTATTGGAAACAAAGGCACCGGAACTATCGATGAAGCCATTCTTGAGGGTCAAAGTTCCGGAGTTGCTGAGGGAAGGAAATGTTTCGGCCCTGCCACCCAGGTTTTTGTGGATGATCATGGTGCCGGCATTCTCAATGCTGACAGAAGCCTCCACCCGATCGACGTTGGCTCGCAGTTCTGCTGTTCCATTCGCCGAGTTGGTGAAATAGAGATCCTTCCAGATTGCGCGACTGCTCCTGACATCAGGGGCATCAATGAACGAACCATGATTGACCGAGCGGACCGACAGTTCCGAGTAGCCCGGGCCTTGTCGAGTGAACGAGCCGGTGGCTTCAACCCGCAGGTCCCCACCACGGAAAATGGAAGGGTTACTGCGGGATCCAGAGCTGTTCATGGTGAAAGTACCAAAAACCGAGATCAGGCCACTGCTGGCGAGATGGTAATCCCCGTCAAGGGTCATCGTTCCGTTGTTTTGGATCGTGAGAGTGACGCCGCCATTGATGGTGCACCGGCCCGTCAGGACTGAATCGCCATCGAGCGTGGCATTCGCTGCGACGAGATACGTATCCAAGGGGCCCATGGTGGCCGGAGTGGCTGCTCGGCCAAAGCTTCCAGTCCAGTTGGCCGGATTCAGGAAGTCTTGGTTGATGTTGCCATTGAAGGTGAAGACCTCGGGCAAGCGGACGAGCGCGATGTTGTTGGAACTGGTTCCATCATTGTAGGTGTAGTCGATTCCGTAACCCGCCGGGAGGGCCTGCACTTCGACGAACTGGCCGGAGAGCGAGCCATATCTCGCAATGACGTAAGCTTTCTCGGTCAGCCCGGCCCCTCTCCCAAACAGGACGGCAGTCATTTGGGAAATGTCGAGTGTGCCATTCACGATGATCTGATCGTGAGAGATCCCATCGATATCGCAGGAGTCACGAAGAAAGGTCATCCTTTCGTCGCCCGGGTCGTGGTCCAGTGCGCCGAGGAAGATCTCCTTTGTTTCTTTGAGTCTCATGGGCATCCTGATCTTTCCAAGCGATGAACCGGCCGGCGATGGGCCAGAAAAATTAGAAATCTGATTCGAGCGTGGTTTTTAGCCAGGCTTTGGCGAAAGCCCACTGCCGTTTTAAGCTACGATAGGGGACCTCGGTGGCTTCGGAAATCTCCCGGAGAGTGAATCCGGAGAAGAAGTGCATTTTGACCAGATCCGCACTTTCCGGGTCTTCCTTTTCCAACTTCCTGAGCGCGTCATCGACGGCGAGCAGCTGGTCGTCGTCCGCCGGAGCCACGAGGTCGGCCTCGATGAATTCGGCTTTGGGCGCATCTCCGCCGCGCTTCTGTCGTCGTCTGGCCTTTGCGCGATCGATCAGGATCCAGCGCATCGCCTCCGAAGCGGTGGCAAAGAGATGCTTGGGGTTTTCGAAAAAGCGTTCGTCGCCCTCCAGCCGGAGGTAAGCTTCGTGAACCAGAGCGGTGGCATTCAAGGATTGTCCCTGGGGCTCCGAGCCGACCTTGAAGTTGGCGACGCGTTTGAGTTCGTCGTACACGATCTCAAACAACTCCTCGGTCGAGGGTCTGCTTGGAGGCTGGCCTCCGGAAGTCTGCGGGCTTTCCGGCATGTTTGATCTTACTTCTTTTTCTGATTCCTGCCGTGGGG
Organism: Verrucomicrobiia bacterium; assembly: GCA_030432565.1. Classification (GTDB taxonomy): domain Bacteria; phylum Verrucomicrobiota; class Verrucomicrobiia; order Verrucomicrobiales; family Akkermansiaceae; genus SW10. The sequence goes on from JAUIGV010000018.1 coordinate 45,742, forward strand.
TGCTTGTTTGCGATCCTTTTCGATGAGGTCGCGTTGGTAGATCTTTCCAGGCTTGATGGGTTGGTGGGAGGAACCGGCGAGGGCGACAAGTTGCTTGAGGATTTCCGGTTTCTCTTTGGCGAGGTCGTCGTTCTCTTCGATGTCCTGCGAGAGGTCGAAGAGCTTCCAGTCGCCCTTTTTGGCTTTGTAGGCTTTCCAGTTTTTCATGCGGACGGCGGTCTGGCCGAGGTATTCCCAGTAGAGGTGGTCGTGTTGCTCCTGTTCACCTTCACCGGTGAGGGTGGGGAGGAGAGAGAGTCCGTCGGTCTTTGGCGATTTTGCTCCGGAGATTCCGGCAAGGGTCGGCATGATGTCGGGGAAGTAGCAGAGGTGGTCGGTGACGGAACCGGCTTTGATTTTTGAGGGCCAGCGAACGAGGAAGGGGACTTTGAGACCGCCTTCGTAAAGAGAGCCTTTTCCGGCGCGGAAGCGTTTCCCGCTTTTTCGGTTGAAGTTGGGCCCGAAGAATCCGTGGGGACGATCCGGGGTCTTGAAGTAAGCCTGCCCGCCGTTGTCGCCACAGAGAAAGATGATGGTGTTGTCATCGATCTTTAGCTCCTTGAGCAAGGACATGATTTCACCGAGTTGGCGATCGACCATGTGCATGAAGGCTGCGTAAACGCGGGCGTCGCGATCGGTGCGTTGTCCGGCGATCCAAGGTTTGTCTTTAAAGAGTTGCCAGGAAGGATCGTCCTTGTCGATGCCCCAAAGGCCGTGGGGCGGAGTCCAGGGGAGGTAACAGAAGAAAGGTTTGTCGCGCTTCTTTTTGATGAACTTCACCGACTCGTTAAAGATCTCGGTTTGGGCGTGAGTCTTCCCTTTGTAAAAAGTTTCACCCGTGTTGCCTTTGAGCGGGACTTCCTCGCTGTTTCGAATGAGGTATTGGGGATAGAAGGTATGGGCGTGGACCTGGTCGTAGTAGCCGAAGAATTCGTCGAAGCCATGCTTCTCGGGAACCCCGCTGGTGCCGCGACCGCCGATGCCCCACTTGCCGAAGCCGCCGGTGGCGTAACCCTGTGGTTTGAGCATGCTGGCGAGCGTGGTTTCATCGGCGCGGATCGGAGCCGAGCCACTGTTGGCTCTCATCGAGGTGTGTCCCGAGTGCAGACCGGTGAGCAGGACACAGCGGGTCGGGCCGCAGACCGGGGCTCCGGCGTAGGAGTTGGTGAAGCGCATGCCTTCACTGGCGAAGCGGTCGATATTTGGAGTGATGAGATCGGGATTGCCCATGTGCCCGGACTCGAAGTAGCCCCATTCATCGAGCATGAGGTAGATGATATTGGGCTTCTTTTCGCTGGCAAAGGCGGTTGAGAAGAGAGCGAGAACGAGGGTGAAGATGCTGTGTTTCATGCGTGGAAAGAGATTACTTGTTGTCGTCTTCGGCTTTTTTGCGGGCGGCTTGTTCCCGTTTCTTCTGCCAGGCGGGCGTGTGAATGAGGCCTTTGAAAACGGGGTCGATGTTGGACTTGTTCCAATCATTCCAAAGTGACTTCAAGCGGGCAACGTCTTTGGATGTCTGGTCGCGGATGTTTTTGGATTCACTGATGTCTTCGGTGAGATCGAAGAGTCCGGTGTAGCCCTTATTGTCATAAGTGACGAGTTTGCGCTCCCCACTTCGAACAGCGGTGGATTCGGAATCGAACTTGCGAAGAAAGATGCCCTGGTGCGGCGGCCCCTTCTTTTTCCCGGTCAGGAAGGGAACTAGGTTCACCCCATCGAGCGGACATTCCTTGGCGACGGGTGCTTTGTTAAGGGCGACGATGGTAGCCATGATGTCGAGCGATACGACCGGGTGAGAGTAGGTTTTTCCTTTTGGCAATCCGCCCGGCCATTGCATGGCGAAGGGGACGCGCCATCCCCCTTCCCAGGCATCGCCTTTGCCACCGCGAAGGGGGGCGTTGTTGGATCCGTTCTTGGTGGTAGGGCCACCGTTGTCGGAGAGGAAGACCACAATGGTATCTTTTTCGATTTCTTTTTCGCGGAGGGTTTTGAGGACGCGACCGACGCCATCATCGACCGCGCTCACCATCGCGGCGTAAATCTTGCGCTGCTTCTTTTCGATGTGCGGAAAGCGTTTGAGATATTCCCCGGGAGCCTGCAGGGGAGCGTGTGGGGCATTGTAGGAAAGAAAGAGGAAGAAGGGTTTGGCCGAGTTTCGTTCGATGAAGCTGACTGCTTCATCCGAGAATTCGGTGGTGAGATACTTGCGAGGGGCAACCGGTTCGTGATTTCTGAGAATCCAAGTACGATAACTTTGAGACTCATTTTCGGCGGCGTAGCTGTCCTTGATAGTGAGTTCTTTGGGGAAGTATTGATGTCCGCCGCCGAGGTGTCCGTAGAATTCCTGAAAGCCCCTGTTGAGGGGGTGGTGCTTCCTGGTCGCGCCAAGGTGCCATTTACCGATGACGCCGGAGTGGTAACCGACTTTGCCGAGAACTTTGGCGATGGTCTCTTCGCTGAAGGGAAGGCCCATGTTTTCATCCTGAGTACGGTATTGGGGATTGCGTTCAAACCCAAAGCGCTGGCCGTAGCGACCGGTCATGAAGGCGGCGCGACTGGGTCCGCAGACCGGGTAGGCGACATAGCCTGAAGTGAATTTGACCCCGTTGGCGGCAATGGAATCGATGTGGGGAGTCGGGATGTCCTTGCAGCCATTGAAGCCGACGTCGGCGTAGCCCATGTCATCGGTCATGATGACAATGAGGTTGGGTTTTTCAGCCGCCGAGAGTGAGAGTTGAAGAATGAATAGTGCGAGACAGGCTTTCACTGGGGAAAGGGTCTGTTCCCGAGGGTGCTGCGCCAAGGCTGTTTTTGATCTTTGTTCTCGCAGGAGGATTTTTTCTGCGGGTCCTGTATTTGGTGATCTTATTTCACAATCCCCTGCCTTTGGGGGATTTCTTCACTGAGAGGCCGTCTGAAAACCGCCCAACGAGTGTTTCAGATTTGAGGTGATGAAGAATGGTGGCTGCGCCGACTGATTAGAAAAGAAGCCCAGTCGGGCTGCGAGGCCCTCCAAATCAAGCTGCGTTGGTCCCGAGTCACGGGTTTCGGCCAGCCCCCCGGTCGCGCCTTGCTTGGGATAAAATTTCTACGCAGCATTCATTCGGCGTTTTTCAGTCGGCCTCTTAACAGAAAGCCACCCCTAGAAAACTGCGCTTTACCTTACAAATTTTTGCACGTCATTCCGGGCCCTGCCACCGCATTCTGAGGAGGACGATGCCGCCCTCAATCGTGCTCCCGTGGTGACCTGGGAGCCGAGACGGTGCGCCCACTGCCCGGCCCCACTTTGGCCACCGTTGTGAGTTGCCCGGTGGAAGTGGAAACCGGGTCTTTGCCGCGAACACGCAAGACACGACTCCCTGATTGCAACGATGCAACGACTATGGGTGAGAAGGGTTCAAGACCTCTCGGAGCCAGGTTCGAAGTGACGCTGGGCTCATCACGTCCGGATTGCCGAAGTCCGAATCGCTTGCGCCTTCCAGCTCTTTTGGGATCAAGTTGATGATCCGATCGAGATCCTCGTGCCCTTTGATTTCATCATTGATCACGGAAATCATTTCCGCCGCCGGTCCCTCCGCGAAGCCGTGTCGTTTCACCGCAATACAGAGCCCGAAGAGGAGCGTCTCCCAGGTAGTCATGGGACCCTGGGTGATGGAGGCCGATTCGGCAAAGGAATCAATGAAGGCAAAAGGAACCTGCTCGATGGGTTCGCCAGCGGCCAAGGCGGCGAGGATCCAGTCGGTGTCGAAGGAAAAATCATAAACCGAAGGCGATTGAATGATCTTCGAGAGGACCTTGGCATCGTAGAGTTTGAAGGCGGCCTGGGTGTCGAGGATGCCGCGCGAGAAAATTTCCCTTCCGGCCATCCTTTGCATGTGGCGGAGGATGGCAATACCCACCCCCCAGCGTGCCGCGTCTTTCACCAGCACCGAGTCCGCATGTTTACGGTCGCCCAAAACCACCGGTGCGCCCCGGGTGAGATAGGGTTCCAGCAATAGTCCGATTTGACCCAAGTGCACCGAGTTGTCGGCGTCAGTGTAAATGACGGCGCGGGCTCCTTCTTCGATGGCGGTCATTGCTCCAAGGATGATGGCGCCTCCTTTGCGCGAGTCGTCGGCCGACTGAAGATTGCGGAGCGGGGGCGCACCGGAGGGGAGGGTCTCCGCCAGGGAAAGCACGCGAACGCGATCGCCCAGAGGATGGGAGGCTGCGATTTCGGCAGCAATGCGGGCACTGCCATGAGGGCAGCCATCATCCACGGCGTAGAGTTTCCATCGGACCCCCGGCGCGTTTCGAGTGGCCCAGTCGAGCTGTTCCAGTTTGGTCGCCAGAGAGTTTTCCCCGTTGGGGTTTTCCGCACTGGCGGGTCGGAGACGGTTCTGTTCGCCCCACATCGCAAAGACGATTCCGATTTCGATCTCAGGGGAGTGTTTGTTCAACCACTGTCGCGATCGGGCCAGCAGAGCGGCGATGCCCGCTTCCAATGGAGCGTCGGCACTCAAGGTTTTGAGGGCGGATCGAATTTCATCTTCAGAGAAACCTTCGAGAGCTTCGGCAAGAAGAGAAACGCTCCTTTGATCATCTGCGCGGGTCAGGTCGAAGTCGCCTCTCGCACCGGCGAGGAGGGTTTCAAGGGATGGATCTTCAGGCATGGAGGGTGACTAAAGAAGACACGAACCGGCTTGGTCCTGTCAATGACACGAAATAATTCGCCCAAGATTTCTCAATCATCACGATGATGAATGGAGGAACGGGTCCTTTTGGCTTCTGTGGAGGAGGAGATTGTGATAAACCGACGATTCCTCCTTTTTACCGATGAAATTTGTCTTCACCTTTTCAATTCGAATTCTTGCGCTCGTTGTCTCCTCTCACTCACCGGTTTTTGGGGAAGACTGGTTGCAATTCCGGGGGAGCGGGAGTGCCGGAGTCGGGAAGGGGACTTTGCCCCGGACGTGGAACGATGAGGAAAACATCATTTGGAAAACTGCCTTGCCCGGAGTGGGGGCGTCGTCTCCGGTCGTGGTCGGAAACAAGGTTTTTCTCACCGCCGGAGTGGGAGGTTCGGAGGATTTGGTGCGGAAGTTGATCTGCATCGATCTCACAAACGGCAAGCAACTCTGGGAGAAAACAGTCGCCTCGGAATTGCCCGAAGTGGAGACGGTTCGTGAAGATCACGGCTATACCTCGGCCACGCCGGTCGCGAGTGAGACGCACGTGTTTGTCTTCTTTGGGAAGTCGGGAGTGTCCTGTTTTGATCACGATGGAAATCTGAAATGGAACACGAAAGTGGGGTCAACGCTCAACCGTTGGGGCTCGGCGGCATCGCTGGTTCTTCACGAAGATGCGGTTTTGGTGAACGCCTGTGTTGAAAGTGAATCTTTGATCGCTCTCAATCAGTCTGATGGAAAAGAGCGCTGGAAAACGCCGGGCTTGAAGGAATGTTGGCATGCTCCAGCACTTGCAACGGTCGATGGAAAAACCCGGATTATCATGGGGCAGGCCCAGTATGTGTCAGCCTTTGACTTCGAGACCGGAAAGGAAGTCTGGCGCTGCAAGTCGGGTATCTCCTGGTATATTTGTCCCCAGCCGCTGGTCAGAGACGGAGTGGTGTATGTTATCGGCGGTCGCAGCGGTATCGGAGGGGTGGCGGTGAAACTGGGTGGGACCGGAGATGTGACGGGGACTCACCGGCAATGGACCTTAAAACAGGGAACCAACGTTCCTTCGGGAGTGATTCATGGGGATTACCTTCACTACATTCACCAGGACAAGGGTGAGGCTTACGCGGTCAATCTCAAGAGCGGCGACTTTGCCTATGAAGAAAACGTGCAGCCCGGTCCCGGACAAGTCTATGCTTCTTCCTTGTTGGTGGGCGATGAGATCCTCTATCTGGGTCGTGGTGGCAAGGCCGTGATTGTCAAAGCCGGTCCCAAATTTGAAGTGGTCGGCAGCGCCAAACTTGAGAACGGCAGGGGAGTTTTTAATGCGAGCCCTGCCATGGTCGGCGGACGGCTTCTGATTCGTTCAAACAAGTTTCTCTACTGCATCGGGGAAAAGTGATCCACGGTCGGGCGATGGAGTCCTGCGCCGTTTGTTGCTTGCTGGAGGCTCACCGGCGCATCAGTCTTGAGTCGCCTGATGAAATCAATTTACACACTGGTCCTTTCGATGAGCGTTTCCGCGATGATCTCCGGCTTGTCCGCTGAAGTGGAGTTTCCACCGGTGCTTCGGGAAGGTGAGGGAAGCGTGATCAAATCGCAGCAGATCTTCGATCTTGCGAAGAAGCCGACGAGATCCTGTCATGCCTCCACCATTGAGGAAACTCCGGGAGGGTTGGTGGCAGCTTGGTTTGGAGGGAGTCACGAGAAACACAAGGACGTTGGTATCCGGGTGTCCCGCCATTTGGATGGCAAATGGAGTGCTCCGGTCGAAGTGGTCAATGGAGTGCAATCCAGTAGCAAACGTTATCCCTGCTGGAACCCGGTGTTGTTTCAGCCGAAGGATGGCCCGCTTCTCCTTTTCTACAAAGTTGGCCCCAGTCCCAGCACCTGGTGGGGGATGCTGACGACTTCCAATGACCATGGCAAAACCTGGTCGTGGCCCACCAAGCTGGGCGAGCACGAAGCGATTGGCCATCTTCTTGGACCGGTCAAAAACAAGCCCATTCAACTCCCCGACGGTGCCATCGTTTGTCCTTCGAGCTCCGAACTGGACGTTAAGTTGGGGAACGACAAATGGCGTGTTCATTTTGAAATCACCCGCGATCTGGGCAAGACTTGGGAGGTGATCGGCCCCATCAATGACGGGATTGAATTTGACGCCATTCAGCCGAGCATCCTAACCCACAAGAACGGCGATTTTCAGATCCTCTGCCGCAGTCGTCAGAATGTCGTCACGCAGGCCTGGTCGAAAGACCAGGGAAAGACCTGGAGCGAGATGACCGCATCGAATCTTCCCAACCCCAGCGCCGGAACTGATGCGGTGACCCTGGCCGATGGTCGTCATCTCATGGTCTACAATCACACCACTCGAAATACGAGAATCCCCGGACGTCGTATGTTGAATGTCTCCATTTCTAAAAATGGAAAGGACTGGAAGCCGGTCGTGACACTCGAACGAACTCCAAAATCTGAAAATCCGGATCGCTCCGTCGAGTATTCCTATCCCGCCGTCATTCAAACCAAGGACGGCATGATCCACATCACTTACACCTACCACCGGGAAGGGATCAAGCATGTCATCCTTGATCCCGCTAAACTTTAAAAACAAAAACACGACCATGAGCGACAACAGTTCCAGTTCCAAGCCCACCCGCCGTAAGTTCCTGACCGGGGCCACTTCCTCGGCCTTTGGATTCACATTTATCCCCGCGTATCTCACGAGCGCGCGCGCGCAGAACAATCCTCACAAGCCACCCAGCCAGCGCATCAATCTGTGCTGCATTGGAGCAGGGGGCAGGGGAGCTTCCGTTGTTTCGGGGATTTGCCGGAAGGGCAACGCCAAGCCGGTGGCCATTTGTGATGTCGATCACCAACGCGCTGCCAAAACGATCAAAGGGAATCCCGATGCCAAGCTCTTCCACGATTTCCGCGAGATGTTTGACACGATGGAGGGCGATATCGATGCCGTGTCAGTGGGGACTCCGGATCACACTCACTTCACTGCGGCCATCCAGGCCATGTCGCTGGGCAAACACGTTTACGTGGAAAAACCACTGACCCATACCTTTGAGGAAGCAGCCATCCTGATGCGGGGTGAAAAGAAGTTCAAGGTCGTCACCCAAATGGGCAATCAGGGTCATACCTCGGGGGGGGCCGAACAATTCAAGCGCATGCTCGCCGGTGGCGTCGTCAATGACATCGTGAAGGTCGATGCCTGGAAGAGCCCCTCGCTCTGGTTCATGGACAAGAACAAGCGGATTAAGGGATATCCCAAGGCCCAGCCCATTCCGGAGTCGCTTAAGACGTGGGACCTTTGGTGCGGCCCCCAGGAGATGAAGGACTTTAGCTCCATGTTTCATCCCTTCGACTGGCGGGGCTTTCATCTTTATGGCGGAGGGATGTTCGGAGATTGGGGATGTCACATCATCGACTTCATCCACCACTATCTTGACCTCGGCCTACCCACCAAAATCTCGCCCAAGGCTCTCGGTGACTACAACAAGATCAGCTTTCCGCTCAGCTCGCATATCGAGTTGGACTTCCCGTCACGCGGTGAGAACAAGCCCGCGGTGCACCTTGTTTGGAAAGCGGGAGGGGACTACGCGCCGCCGGTCGACAAGAAATACCTCGGTGACAAGAAAGCCCCCAACCTGGGTGGGGCCGGAACTCTCCTGCACCGCAAGCAGGGCGACTACCTTGTTCATCGCAATTCCCACGGCGGGTCGTCCAAGCTGATCTCGGCCAACCCACACGAGGATCTCAAGGAGGCACTTAACTCCAAGGGGCCGCAAAACGATCATATGGAATCCTTCACCCAGGCCTGCATGGGCAATGGGAAAACCGAATCTCCCTTCAGTGTCGCGGGAGCCCTCACCCAGGTTTTGAATCTCGGCATGATTGCGGAGTATCTCAATGTTGATCTCGAGTTCGATCGCAAGACGCAAAAGTTCGTCGGCAACGAAGCGGCCAATGCGCTTCTTGCCGGACCTGCTCCGAGAAAGGAATGGGCCGGGCATTACAAGCTGGCTTGATGTCATGCCATTCGGACTTGAGGTGATGGAATTGCTGGGGTGCTCACAGTGCACCTTCAATCGCTACATGCCATCGTGGTCGTTTTTCATCTTCCTTCGACTTGCAGCGGTATTCTGGATTTCCCGGGGCAGACTTGACTGGGTTCGGACGGTCGGGCTTGCCGCCAGTCTGGAGTTTGCCTACTTCCACCTTTGGACCCGCGACGTGATTGCCGGGTATCGTGAGATTTTTGGAATTCCAAGAGGGCCGTCCGAGGTGTTCGGACAGTGGTTCGTCGGTCTCTTTGCTTTGGGGGTCATTCACCTTGCCCTCCTGTTGGTGCTTTCAAGGTTCGCATTTTTCAAAGTGAAGCCCGAGCAGAAGACTGATCTTCGAAAGGTCGCTTTGATTATTCCGGTGTTCGTGATGGTGGCCATTCTCCAAGCGGCCGTTGCATCAGGAACCTCACCATATTAACGCCCTGCCCTTACTTCGAGGGCGCGTCCTTTTTCGGCTTGTCCACCTCAACGACTGATTTTGCGTTCTGGTTTGAAACCGGAGTACGGTAGCCCTTGATCGCGTTGCCCGAAAGCACGGCTTCGCTCCCCTCCCTGGCAAGAATCCCGTTCGCGCCATTTTGCCCTTCAATGGAGTTTCCGAAAGCATCGAGGCGCCCACTCAGCATGATTCCGGCGATCCCTCCACCCTTGATGGTGTTGCCGGTGAGGATGGTCTTGGAATCTCCGAAGATGGCAACGATGGGTGGCATTCCTCCGGTTCGCACGAGGGTGTTTCCGTGAAGAAGAGCCTCGCCGCCGTTTGGAATTCCGACCGCAACGAGCCGGTTTTCCAGACACGTGTTCTCGATGACGCTTGCATTGGATTTTCCACTGATTCCAATTCCGGCGGTTTTATTATTCTCGATTTGATTTCGAACGATCACGGCCCCGGCGGTGCTGATTCCAATGCCAGCGGCTCCGTTTTCATGGCAGTGGTTCTCAAGAATGTATGCCGCCGAATTTGAGCGAACTCCAATGCCTGCCAGCTTGTTCCGTTCGCATCGATTCCCACGAATGACCGGGGATGCTTCTTCGTCGCAACCAATGCCTGCCATCTCGTTTTCGTAACAGTTGTTATCCTCAACGATGGGCCTCGTTTCTTTCCCGGTGCGGATGCCAATCCCGGCTCTCCGATTTCCATAGCAACGGTTTTTTCTGACCAACGGACTTGCGCCTTCGCTGATGCCAATTCCTGCCCGGACGTTGCCATGGCAGACATTTCCGCGGACCACCGGACTGGCGTTGTTGTGTCCGATGCCCGCATAGAAATTTTCAAAGCAATGATTTTGCTCAATCACGGCGGTGGATCCCATCATCGAGCCAATGCCACCTCCCATGTTTCGGTAGCAAATATTTTCGATGACCAGTGGGGAACTCTGTTTTCCTTTCGCCCCACGAATGGCAATCCCGGTGTCTCCGATGTGATGGATGATGTTGTGACGGACCAGGCAATTCACGGCAGTGATGGCAATTCCCGGAACGCCAAATCCTCCAATGTGTTCATGAGACTGATTCTCTCCCTTTTCATCCCAAGCCTTCTGCCATTTTACCTGGTCGTAAGTTCCCACGCCCGTCACGGTGAAACCATCGAGGCCTGCGCCTTCGGCCATGGTTACGCCGGGGTGATCGGCCTGTCCTCCGCTTCCGTCGATGATGGTCGCTTCGGCCCGTTTGAGTCCGAGCTTTCCTCTCTCATCCCCTCCCAGGCTGCGCAGGGTGAGGTTGGGTTTCAACTCGATACGTTCCCGGTAGGTTCCCGGAGCCACCAGAATAACGTCGCCGCTTTGTCCCTTCTCAATCGCTGCCGAGATGGTCGGGTGATCCTTTGGGACATGAAGTTCAGCGGCATTAAGGAGTTGAAGCGCACTCAAAGAGAGCACCGGGAAAATGTTCTGCAGTCTTTTCATAAGCTTGGGATTCCAGGGAGTATTTCACCAAAACGTTGTCGTTCCCAGCTCTGAATATTGACGGCCTTGAATATTCTACCGACGATGGCGAAAACCAGTTCGGATTTATTTTGAGGTCGAGAGGGATCGAAAAATTTGCGAAGCTGGGGTGCACGCAATGAATTTTGTTTTTCTGACCCTTGTTACTTTGGTGGGCATCACTGTGGGAACGCCTCTTTTAGCAGCACCAATCTCCTGGGCGTCTGCTTCGGATACTGCCGATCCTTCTGTCATTCTGACTGACGGGTCCCTTGTCGAAGCCTTGAATGGAACCGCCGCAACGGGTCTGGTGACGGTCAATGGGGTCGACTTTTCTCCAACGAATGCGCTCCTGCCTAATTCAGCGGCAAGCGTCGCGTTGGCCGGCCGAAGCACGCTGGATCCCGGTCTCGATCGTTTGCTCAACAACGTGGAGTTTGGCGGAGGAACTTCGACTGCGATCACCGTAGGTGGAGGAGAGCTGGTCGTCGGGCAGGCGTACTCGATCCAGCTGTTCTTCACCGACCTTCGAAGCTGTTGCAGCAGTCGTGTCATGACTTTCGGTGATGGTGAAGGGAATACTGTGAACGTCCGTGCTTCCGGGGCTCCGGGATCTTTTGGTCAAAATGTGACGGGGACTTTTGTTGCCGATGGAACCAGCCAGACGATCAACCTCGTCGCCAATGGATTTGGAAATGTGCACCTCAATGGTTACCAGGTTCGGAGTGCCTTCCCGGTTCCCGTCATCGAATCATTTTCCGCGACACCCTCTCTCATCGCCAGCGGAGAATCCACCACACTGGATTGGCAAATCACCGGTGCTGATACCGCCGAGATAAACAACGGTGTTGGTGTCATCGATGCCACCTCGGGTAGCCTTTTGGTCAGTCCGAACACTACAACCACATACATCCTCACTGCCACAAACGATGGTGGTCCGGTGACTTCCGAGATTACCGTGGGTGTCGATGTTCCTTTGCTTCCGCCGGTTCTCAATGAATTCCTCGCCAGCAACGACAGTGACTTTGCGGACGAAGATGGAAAATTTTCCGATTGGATTGAAATCTACAACCCAAATGCCTTTGCCATTGATCTCGATGGTTATCATCTCACCAGCGATCCAGCAAGGCCCACCGAGTGGACCTTCCCCGAAGGGGTCTCCCTCGGTGGTGATTCCTACCTTATCGTTTTTGCGAGCGGAACCAGCAGGGGGCTTTCCGAGCTTCATACCAACTTTAAAATTTCTGCCAGAGGCGGCTACCTTGCTCTGATCACTCCCGACGGAAGCACCGTGATCAACGAGTTCAACTACCCTTCCCAACGGACCGATATCTCCTACTCGCAGGCGGGTTACCTCTCTTTGCCGACTCCGGGCGAAGAGAACGGGACGGCCACCAGTGGCTTCGTGGCCGATACCAATTTTGATATCGACCGTGGATTCTATGATACCCCTTTCACCGTGAACATCACCACGGAGACGCCCGGAGCGACGATCGTTTACACCACCGACGGAACAGATCCCACCGCCACCAATGGCACGACCTCGGTGGCCCCAGCCAGCGTTTCCATCACTGGTACGACCGTGCTTCGGGCCGCTGCTTTCAAAGCGGGCCTCACTGCGACCAACATTGATACCCAGACCTACCTCTTTACTTCCGACATCATCAAGCAACCCAACATGGATCCCGACGTCGTGAATGATCCGGCCTACCGGGGGGAAATCGACTCTGCTCTGAAATCCATTCGCACCCTTTCTTTGGTCACTGATCCGGCCAATCTTTTCGATAACTCCATCGGCATTCTTGCCAATACCGGCGGCAGGGGCATCGCCTGGGAACGACCTGTTTCCATCGAGTTCATCGACCCTGATAATTTCAACGCATCCATGCAAACCAATGCAGGTCTTCGTATGCATGGCAATGGTTCGAGGGGAAATCCCAAGAACTCTCTCCGCCTCCTCTTCCGTGCCGCTTACGGGCCGAAGAAGCTCAATTACCCGCTCTTCGGGGAAGATTTTGTAGCGCAAAAATTCAATACCGTTGTCCTCCGTGCGCAGAATGCCAACAGCTGGACCAGCTCGCGTTCGCTTGACCGCCAATCAACAACCTTCCTGCAGGACTCCTTTGCGAAAGACACTCAGGGAGCCATGGGGCAGCCTCACTCCGGATCAACCTTTGTCCACCTCTTCCTGAATGGAACCTACTGGGGGCTCTACAATCCCACCGAACGACCCGATGGCTCGTTTGGCGAGGACCACTTTGGCGGAGACGATGCCGACTACGATGCGGTGAGTCGACGCTTCAGCGTGGAAGTTCAGTCGGGCAGTAAGGTTCACTGGGACGAAATGATCGCCTATTCCGACAACCTTCTCGATACCAGGGAAGAGTATGAAACGCTCAAGCAGGAATACATTGATGTCGATAATCTTATCGACTACATGCTCATCCATCAGTTCATGCAGACGCGCGATGGTCCGGACGATTTTGGCCACAATAACATGCGCCTTGTTCGGCGTAACAACCCACCGGGTCTCTGGCAGGCCTACGCCTGGGACATGGAGTATTCCATGATCGATCCCATGGGTACGCGCAATTTCTCATACCCATTTCCGATCTATTCCAGTTCCCGGAACAGCAATAACGACATCACTGACAGCATCGCTTCAATCTATATCCGTCTGAAGGATAATAACCCGGAGTTCCAACTCCGATATGCCGACCGGGCCTATAAGCATCTCTTTAACGGTGGAGCGCTCACTCCGCAAAATGCCAGCTTTCGCTTTGAAACCCGGGCGCAGGAAATTGAAAGTGCGGTCATTGGCGAGTCGGCTCGTTGGGGTGATCAACGGCGGGCCTCTCCCTACACTCGCGATGGCGAATGGACCGCCGAGCGCGATCGCATCAATAGCGAGTTTTTTCCTGTTCGTCCCGGTCATGTTATTTCCCAACTCCGGATTCACGGACTCTATCCTGATGTTGATCCGCCGCATCTTTCCCAACACGGGGGACAAGTCGCTCCGGGATTTGATCTTGCTCTGACCGCTGACAGGGGAACGATTTATTACACCATGGATGGTTCCGATCCCCGCCAAACATGGACTGGTAACCCCCTTGGCACGAGCTACTCGGGGCCGGTAGATCTCACCCGGTCCCTCACAATCAAAGCTCGTGTTCTCGATGCCGGTGAATGGTCCGCCCTCACCGAAGCCTCCTTCGTCGTGGGGACGCCTGCCAGCTCGGAGAATCTAATTGTTTCGGAACTTAACTACCACCCACCCGCCGGGGAAGAAGGACGGGAATTCATCGAACTCCTCAATATCTCAAACAACGCCATCGAATTAGGTGGGGCATCCTTCACCGAAGGAATAGATTTCACTTTTGCTCAGAGTATGACTCTGGCCGCAGGAGATCGCCTCGTGATCGTTCGGGATCCCGCCGCCTTTACACCGGTCGAACACGCCGACATCATCGGGTTTTTTGAAAACGATACCGCGTTGAACAATGGCGGTGAACGCATTGCTCTTGTCGATTACCTCGGTGCCACGATTTTCGATTTCCACTACCGCGATGATCATTCCTGGAGCAGCTTCCCCGATGGTGGCGGGCCGAGCCTCACCCTCATCGCTCCAGGGGGAGCTCCCGATCTTTCCGATCCGGCCAGTTGGCGATCGAGCTCATTCCCCGGCGGCACTCCGGGCGCGACAGACTCCACGACTTTCTCAGGCGACCCTGCTGCCGACGATAACGGCAACGGGATTTTCAACTTGGTCGAATACGCGGTCGGGGGCCGCATTGAGACTGACTTCACCGCCGTGGGCGAAGAGACTTTCCTTACTCTTGAGTATGATCAAAATCTCGGATCAGATGACGTTGTGGTCATCATCGAATCTTCATCGGATCTGATCTCGTGGACTCCGCTGACAACTCGTCGCCTGAAAAGCTATAACTCGAATGGGACCGTCACGGTCTCAATGAGATCGGACGAAAGTCTGTCGACGGTCCGGCAATTCCTTCGGGTCCGGGTCGTGAGCCGATAGCCTGGGCTTCCGGGGCTCGATGCAATCAAGTTGATCTCAAACCCTGTTCAAGGTGCCGTTGATTCCTGCGAAGGAGTTCGTCTCGACACCGAGTCGTTGCAAAATGGTGACGAAGAGTTGGGAAAGCGGGAGTTCTTCTACCTCGACTTTGCCTCGCCACCCACGGTCACTCACGATTCCGGCTCCGGCCTGGTTGTCTTCATTACCCTTGCCAAATTTGAGATAGCGGCCGTTTTCGAAACCGAGGTTTTTGCCTCCGGCCGAGATGATGGGATAGTTGCGGGAAAGGTGGAAGCTACTGGAGGCAGAACCATGCATCGCAAAGGTATTGTCCAGAATGCTTCCCTGGCCATTTGGTTCCTTGGTATCCTTGAGCTTCTGGATGAAGCGTCCAAATTCCTCCGCTTGATACCGGTTGTAGGTACCGAGATTCTCCCATCCCTTTGGCTTCTTGACGGCGTGCGTTAAGCCGTGGGCATTCCCCAGCCCGACCGCCTTTGAGAGAAGGTCGTGAGGGCCGCCCCCATTTTCACGGCCCAGTTGGAAGGTCGCCACGCGGGTCGAATCACTGACGAAGGATAGATAAATCAGCTCGTACATCGTTTCGAAATAGAGTTTCGCTTCCTTGGGGCCAGCCTCCAAAGCGAGGTTTCGGGTATCCACTTTTGGAACCGGCGTATCGATCCACTTGCGGGCTTTTTCCAGCTTCACTTCGGTGTCGCGGACCGCATCAAGATATTGCTCCAGCGTTTCCTGATCGTGTTTGGATAGCTTCCGCCCGAAGGAGCGTGTATTGGCGATCAGAAGGTCCAGCGCGCTTTTGCTCCGTGCCAACTTTGCCGCAGCTTCCCTGCCGCTGGTGACAAAGAGCATGTCGAAGATCTGTTTAGGATGGTTCAAGGCCGGGATGGGCCGTCCGCTCCGGTTGTAGGATTGGGTCTGCGCTCCCCGTGGTCCGCCGACACCACCATTGGTCGACATCACGAGAGAAGAGTGGCGTGTGAAATGACCCACTTGCTCGGCATAGACCTGATCGATGGAGATCGAGTTTTTGTAAGCCCCGTGCCCGCCGATGGCCGCGCCGGTCAGATACTGGTCGGCGTTGGAATGACCGTGAACGGTTCGTGCCGCCGGATGGGAAAGGCCTGAGTAAATGGTGATCTCTTCTCGCAAGGGCTCGAGCACATCGAGCACTTTGGTGAGTTTGAAATCTCTCTCGCCTCCCCGAGGGAACCAGCTCCAATCCTTCCAGGCCGGATCTTCCTTGACTGGCAGGCCGACGCCGTCGGGATGGTAAATGCTCACAAATCGTTTTGGAGCAGGGTCCGGATTGGAGTCATCTGCGGCAAAAGTTTCCAGCCAGGGCAGGCCGAGAGCGACGCCGGTTCCCCGAAGGAAATTGCGACGGTTCATGGAGGAGGTCTTGTGGCTCATTATCCGGTTTTCTGTTGCTATTTTGAGTTGAAGAGACTGCTGTGGATGATGAGATGAATCAAGTCACTCAGGCGATCATCCTTTTTTCTAAAGTTCAATGTCAGCGCGTCGATCCCGGCATGATCGCTAAAAGTCAGCGGGCGTCCGAGGGCGTAGGCGGTCATTTTATGAACCATTGCGCGGGAAAATTGATCCTGGCGATCTGTGAGGAGATAGCGCTTCAGGCCATCCATGCCAGCCAGTTCCTGTTTATTGAAAAGTATCGATGTGGCATCGATCGGTTTGCTTTTTATGTTGGTTCGGAAGGCACCCAGCGCGTCGTAGTTTTCGAAAGCAATTCCCCAGGGGTCAATCTTGGCGTGGCAGGAAATGCATGCCGGTTTATTGCGGTGGTCTTCGATACGCTCCTTAAGCGTCATTTCCAGAATCCTCGGGTCTGTCAAATCGACCTCCGGGACATTCGGAGGAGCGGGCGGGGGAGGATCATGGAGGATTCGTTCAAGCATCCAGATTCCGCGTTTGAGCGGGTGGGAATCCTTGCCATCGGAATTCATGGTGAGTATCGCGGCGTTGGTCAGGATCCCGCCGCGATTCGCTTCGGGCGTGACAGGCACTCTGCGGAAGTGCGGGCCGTAAACATCTCCGATCCGATAATGTGCCGCCAGCCGTTCGTTCACCACCGCGTAGTCGGAGTGTAGGAAATCCATCACGCTGTCGTTGTTCTTTAAGACGTCTTTGAAGAAGGCGATGGGTTCTTCCTGCATCGCTTCCATGAGCGCGATGTCCTTCACATGGACCACGCTATTGAGCCCGTCCAAACCAAGCCATTGCTGCACGAAGTGTTTCGAGAAACGACCAGATCGTGGATCGGCCAACATGCGTTCGATCTGGGCATCCAGAATCTCCGGCTTGGTGAGCGTTCCCTTCCAGGCGAGCGTCAGTAGTTCCTCGTCAGGAATACTGGACCATAGAAAAAACGAAAGGCGACTGGCCAACTCCAAGTCACTGATGGTCTCGGAATCTGGCTGTGTCAGGTAAAGAAACTCCGGCGTCGCCAGAACCGTGGCCAAGACTTCCAGCATCGCCTCTTCCATCGTGGCAAACTCTGGACGGTATTTCGCAAACAAGTTCACGAAGGGGTCCACTTCCTTTGCGTTAAGCGGCCGGCGCCAGGCAAGCACCATGAATCGCGTCAGGACTTCACGGGCATAGACCTCTTCATTTGCTTTGTTCTTACTCTCGAAGAAAATCTCCTGATGATTTTGCGGCGGCCATTGTTCGAAAAACGGGGCGCTGATTTCGATGAAATCGACGAGAACGGTGAGCGGCTCCTTCCCCCGCGTGCTCGTTTGACATTCGATCGTTAGAAATTCATCTCTCCTGGGAAACTTCTCCTTATTGTTTCGAAACGGGTTGCGTTGGATCTCGCTGAGCGGGATGTCCAGGTGGATCAACTGGGGCTTGTCGGTCGTTCCTGTGATCGGAATGTCGCGCTTGGAGATGACCTCGGAAAAGTTGGCGTTATTGCTGGTGTGAGCACTGAAGTGAAAACGCAGGCTCGCAAATTCATCGGGCTTCAGCGTCGAACGCGCGGCCCGGATGGTGATTCTCATCGTGCCTTCATCGGGGAGGTGATTGCTGAGATTAAACTTCACCGAGCGTTTTCTCTTATCAAAGGTGACGGTCTGCGGAGGTGTCTGGCCTTTCTTTACTTTTTCAGTGAGGCGATGGATCGCGCTGATGTTCTTGGGGACAATTTTTGATGAAGTTTGGTCCGAATTGGGGAGCCGGTAGACTACCATCCCGGGTTGTTCGCCGAGGACGGTCACATGCTTGAGCGCCTTGAGTGCGGTTTCTCGATAGATCTCGAACTGCATTGCCGACATTTGCAGCATGTCCGAGCTGTTCTTAAATCCGTTTTCCGAGGCCGCTTCAGGAGGCAGCTTTCCGGAAAGAGAGTAGGAAAGTCCCAAAAGGTCTCGCAGCGCGTAATCGTATTCATATCGCGTCATGCGACGGAAGGAAGAATGCCCCCCTTCATTTCGCCGCTGAGTCGAGGCCTTCTGAATTTCAGAGTTCAGCCACTCCGTGACCTTGGCGAGTTCTCCATCAGTGGTTTGGATATCAGCGTCTTCGGGCGGCATTTCGCCATTGCTCACGGCATCGAGAACCTCCAACCACCAATCGACATCGCCACCCTTGATGAGATCCGGATCGAGAGTGTCGATGCGAAACTTGCCCTTGGCTTTCCTGGGTCCGTGGCACTCCAGGCAGGTCTTGTTGAGAATGGGCGCGATGCTCTTCTTAAAGCCCGCGAGATTGGCAGCTGGTGCTCCGATTGTTTCCGGGAAGGCTCCCCTCGATGCCAACAAGGTTGAATGTTTGCGCCCGAGTTCACGGGCTTGTTCGAGTGACGGAAGCTCACTTGATGGCGATGGCGTGCCGGCGTGTCCCAAAGAAGTCGATACGAAAAGGAACCATGCCGTGATGCCAGATCGAGTTGGGAGAAAAGTGCGGATGATACTCATCGTTTATTCCGGCCTCCTGAAGGAGAATGTTGGTATTGATCTACTGTTGGGACGGGCAGAGATCTATCGTCCAATCTTTCATGGTAGGGATGATTCTTCCGCTTTCTGGGAGGACGAAGGGGGAGAGCCGCTTCTGTCAATGCAATACTGCAACTTGTAACGATAGTGATGTCTGCTACATCAAGTATCTCCTCAGGACTTTAGTTATGATTACTCATTCGAAACGAATTTTCACCACCGCCAGCCTTCTGTTCACCACGCTTCATGGGGTGCTCATTGCGGATGATGCCGATCAGGCCCGCGCCGAGTACCCGGGTGGGTTTTCGCGTCCTCCTTCGCAGGGGAAAGACTACAACACCTGGGCCGATGCCACAGGCCCTGATGTGGGTGAGGTAAAGGTGGATCCGAAGCGCCTGCCTTCACGCGTGGATAATTCCTCTCGTTCGCAGTTTCCGCCCATCTACAAGCAGCGGTGGGGGGCATGTGGTCAGTTTGCGTCGGTGGCTTCGATTTTTACCTACGAGATGAATGTTTTGAATGGCACGGTTGCGGATACCGACGCCAATTGGTTCCCGGCCCACTTCTCGTGGAATATGATGAATAAAGCCGAGAACAATGGTTCCGAGGCTTATCACGGGTGGGAGGTGGCCAAGCGTATCGGCATTCCAACCGCCAAGACCTATGGCGGAGTCCGGCTTAACAAAATCGGGATGTGGCCAAACGGCTATGGGATTTGGCGCGAAGCAATGGAGTATCGGGTATCCGGATATCGCTACTCGCCGGCAAATACCGTGGAGCAACTCAACGAAGCCCGGGGTTGGCTTTTCGATCGAAATCAACCGAAGAAGGATGGTGAAACGATCGGCGGATTGTTTGCTCTGGATGGGCGCATGGGTGAGTTGAAGAAGGTGACCAAGACGATCCCCGAAAAGGAATATGCCGCCGGGGAGGATGTCTGGGTGCGTTGGGGGCCGAGTGGTTATGGACACGGAATCACCTGCGTGGGCTATGACGATCAGGTTGGATTCGATGTGAATGGCGACGGCAAGATTACCAACGATCTGGATATCAATAACGACGGCAAGGTGACCCTCGCGGATTGGGAACGCGGTGCTTACATCGTAGTGAATTCCTGGGGGAAATCGTGGTCGAAAGATGGCCGGATCTACCTCCTTTACAGTGCCATGATTGATCCTACGTGGAAGCGCGGGAATTATCTTGGTCGGGTGGAGGTCGAGCGCTACCAGCCCAAGAAAACTCTAAAATTGAAGCTCTCCTGCAATGATCGTTCTGACTTGCGGATGACGGTGGGAATCGCAGCGGAGGCGGAAGCGACAGTTGCTGAATACGAGATTTCGCCTTTGGCTTTAAACGGCTGGCCCTTGTTTGGTCGCAGTAATGGCGGGCACGTTCCCATCGCCGGTCCGGATGATGACACTCCGATCGAACTCGGGATCGATCTCACCGAACTCTTCGAGAAGCTGGTTGGCGATAAGGCGGCTAACGGTAAGATTTTTCTGACCTTTGGCCGGGCGGACAAAAGCAAGGTTGAGGGGAAGGTTCATGAATGCGCAATCCGGAGCTATGACAAAACCGGGAAGTTTCTCAGTGAGTCACCGCTTAAGATCGAGGACGGAACTTTCGGGGAATCTTCGCTCAAGATTGAATCGGTAATCGGTGAGCAAAAAAACAAGTAAGCAGGGTTCTGTTCTGATAAGAATCCCTTTATGCGATTTTTGATTGCCTTTCTTGTCCTCCTGCAAATGGGGGTCTCACAATGCGATGACTGGAGACAGGCGGCGGGTCCGAACGGAAACTTTATTGTCGAAGGGAAGGCTCCGGTCAGCTTCAGCGTCGCGCGCGACGAGGAGGTTCGGTGGCGGGTCCCATTGCCAAATACCGGGCAGGGAAGCGTGGTCGTTTCAAACGGCCGTGTCTTTGTTGCGTCGCATGCGCCGACGAATGGAGACTCGGAAACCGGTTCGTTGATTATCGGGCAGTGTTTTGATGCTGCCTCGGGCCAGGAACTCTGGCGGCGTGAACTTTCCGGCACGAGGGTCACTGATCTGTCGAGCCTGTTCAGCGACAATACCGCGGCCTCTCCCGTGACCGACGGGGAGCGGGTCTGCTTTATCAATGTTGGTGGATCGATGAGGTGCTTTGACTTCGATGGTAAGGAGCTGTGGTCAA
Source organism: Verrucomicrobiia bacterium (assembly GCA_030432565.1). Taxonomy (GTDB): domain Bacteria; phylum Verrucomicrobiota; class Verrucomicrobiia; order Verrucomicrobiales; family Akkermansiaceae; genus SW10. Next base: position 66,625 of record JAUIGV010000018.1, read on the forward strand.
AGGAGTGGGTGCCATTTGGGCGGCATCACTCCCGCCAGCATGAGCCAATTCTGCACGACGGCAAAGTGATTGTGGTGCGCGTCAAGCCATCCAATCTCGATCCAAAAGTCACCACCAAGGGTGGAGCGAAGCCACTCGGGCGGGACCGGGCCTACTGGACCTGGCTGCATGCTTATGATTTGAAGACAGGGGAGCTTGTCTGGACCGGGCAATCGGGAACGGGCATTCATGCGACGTCGTTACCAGCGAAACTCACGAATGGAACCGCCGCAATTCTTACGGGTCGCGGCGGCGGGCACCAACCTCCCGAGGAACCGTATGGCATTTCTTTGTTAAAGGCATCCGATGGGAAGGCGATCTGGGATCTCCCGGTGAAAGGCTACGCTTCCCATCAAAACTGCGTCTCAAATTCCCGGCTTGCGGCAATGTTTGTGGGCAAATCTCATCTCACGATCGACCTGGCTTCCAGGGAGATTTTGAAGACTGTGTCTCTTCTGAACGGTGTCCAAACCTGTCGTCAGGTTGATGGCCTTTATGTCACGGAAGCGAACCAACACTTGAAGGCCTCTAAAAAGCCCATCACTTATCAGACTAATCTTCTGATTGGAGATTACCATTACTTTCGCTCCTTCAGTGGATTCCGCATCGGTCGGGTGAATGTCAAGACAGGCAAGGTCGAGTATCTCGAAGTGCCGGTTCAAGTTGTCAGGCCAAAGGGCGGGAAAGATGAAATTCTCTGGCAAAAGGTGATCCCGAATGACATGCGTAATGCCTAGGGATTTCTCTCCACCCAGGATAAGCGCAATGCTGGCAGCGGCTGGGGTCATTGTTCGGCGGCCAGCCCCACCGTGATTGGCGAATACCTCTACATGCCGACAATGATTGGCATGGTTTACGTTTTGAGATGGAATGCTCCGGTTCTTAATGAAAGCGCCCTGGTCTCAATCAGCGATCTCGGTGCGGCGGGAAAGACGTGGTCTTTATCAAGTCTGTCCTACAGTGACGGAAAAATTTATGCGCGGACGATGAAGGAACTGCTTTGTATCGGGCGTCCGGATTGATCGGTGACTTAGGTTCGCCCGTTTGATCTTGTGAGGTGATCCGCCAATCTTTAAAAGTCAGGAATGAATCAAATTTTCAAACGAGCGCTTGGACTGTTTATCGTCTCGGTGACGCTTGCTCCCAACTTTATGGCGGAAGAAACGAAACTCAGTTTGACCTTGCGATCACGATCCAAGGAGTCTCCGGAAAATGTCGTCGAAACCAAAGCTCAATGGGAGTCTGGAAAGACCGCTTTGATCATCTGCGACATGTGGGACGATCACTGGTGTAAGTCCGCCTCAAAGCGGGTGGGGGAGTTGGCCGGCCCAATGAACGAGATGGTCAGGGCCGCGCGCGAAAAGGGGGTCTTTATCATCCATGCCCCCAGCAGCGTGGTTTCTTTTTACGATGACACTCCGCAGCGAAAGCTCGCGAAAGCTGCTCCCTTTGCAAAGTCCCCGGTGCCTCTCAGTGTGAAGGAGCGTTGGGGGACATGCTGGTGCTGGCCGGATCCCAAGTTCGAGGGAGTCCTGCCTATTGATGATTCGGACATGGGCTGCAGTTGCCACGGAGAAAAATGTGAAATCCGGGAGGCGTGGACCCGACAGATCAAGACGATCGAAATCATGGACGGAGATGCCATCACCGACAACGGTCAGGAGACCTGGAATCTTTTACAGGAGAGAAAAATTGAGAATGTCATCCTTTGTGGAGTGCATCTCAACATGTGTGTTCTTGGTCGACCTTTCGGCATCCGCCAAATGGTCAAGCTTGGAAAGAAGGTCGCCTTGATGCGAGATATGACCGACACCATGTATAACCCCGAACGTCCACCGGGAGTCGATCATTTTACCGGAACCGATCTGGTCATCAATCACGTCGAGCAATACTGGTGTCCCTCATTTACGAGCGCGGACCTCGTGGGGGGAAAGCCTTTCCGTTTTAAAGCAGACAAGCGGAATTAAATCTTATTCGTTTTTCGGGAGAGGATCATTGAACTGAAGTTCGACACTCTCGAGAATCGGCTTTGATTTGTTCTCCGTGGAGTCCGTCAGCTTGATTTCAAATTGAAATCCATAGCCCTCCGGGAGAGTGGCAAGGTCGAGCGATGCCGGAGTTTTTTGGATCTGCTTTGAGAAACCCGGAGTGTGGTCGTAGGTCTCTTTGAGCTCCTGCCATTCCGTCCACTTGTCGATCTTTCCATCGTTATTCGTATCGACACCGACCCGGACTTCCACGGTTTCGACCCATGGTCCCGGGCTGGTGTAATCGGTCTTCTGCTGGGTCGCCAGGTAGAACCGGCCTTCCGCAAAACAGACATCCGGATCCGGATGACCCCTGCCGATGCTGTCGCAGAAGGTGAATTGCTTGCCGATATCCGAAGAGGTGAACCAGGCCGCTTGCATGGGTTTGCCGTGTTCCGAATCGTAGTCACCAAAGAGGTAATATTGTCCGCCGATACAAATTGGTGCCCAATCGCCAAAGGCCTCCTGGTTCGGGCTGTGGACTTCGTATTCTGCGATGCTGGATGGGTAGTTTTTCGGGTCTTCCTTTGTCCAGTGGGGATGCTTGTAGGTTTTGATTTCGCCGGTTGGCTCGGTGCGGACATCAACGGGAGGGATTTTCTGAATTTTGAAAGGGGAGATGCCATCCGGGCTCACGGCGTGGCCGGCCAGCGGAGAGTCCCAGGCCCGTTTGCTGGCGTTGATAGGGTTCCAGTTTTCAAAGATGACATGGAAATTACCATCGAGGTCGCGAATGAAGCCGCTGTCCGATCCATGTGAAGGATCGCTCAAGACTTTCCCCTTGTTCTCTCCGGGCAAGCCGTCGGTGAGATCGGAATCGACATAGCCGTGAGGGTCCTGATCATTCGGGAAGTCATAGTAAATGTAGGTCTTGCCATCGACATGTTCGGCACTGGTGACCCATTTCGAAAACCCCTCGGTGACCGGTCCATGGTGCACCCAGTTCACCATGTCCCTGCTCTGCCAGGCGTGGTAGCCGCCAAGCTTTGGTTTCAGTCCGCCCGGCGCATTAAATTGATTGGGGAAACGAGTCGTTTGGAGGGGAACGTCGAAGCCTTCCAGTGTGGCAACTTCGGGAGTAAACGCGGCCTGCTTTTGGCCCGTCTTGTTTTTCTTCGGCCTGGCTCCACCGTAACGCCCAAACATCCAGTAATTGTCCGGCCCCAACGTGAGCAGCACCGGAGCATCGGCGAGGTTGGCCGGTCCCAGATTCCCAATGGGATTCCAGTTTTGCCAAATGGGAGATTGGTTCAGCGTGATTGAAGTGACCGAACGCTTTTGGTCAAACTTCTTGAGATTGCTCTGAAACGTCCCGGCTTTCTCTTTGGGGGAAATTGCTCCGTCAATCAGAGTCAAGCCGGTATGCGAAGCGCTTGCGGCCGTCCAGTCATCGTGTGAGCTGATCTTCCACGGCTCGCTCGCGGTGACGGGGAGAGCCGAGAAAAAGAGCGGCGCCAGGATTCGTTTGGTCTTCATGCCTTTCATCGTCAATGAAAGGCGACATGAGTCAACCGGTAGCAGTTATTTTTGTTCGACTTTCTTTGGTGGAATCAAACTGCCCGACCCTATGACTTGGGAAACAAAATAGCTGGTGAACGTCATTTGCTCACGCTGGTAGCCGATGGTGAGGGCTTGGCCTTCTTTGATTTTTTTGGCAACTTCGAGGGTTCCCTTCCACCACTTCATGCTTTGTGCCTTCATCTCGGCGGTCATATTTCTTGGCGATGGTCCTGGGACTCCTTCGAGTTTTTCGTTCACGTGGTAGGGGACGATAATAAAAGTGCAATCAACAGCCTTGGCATGGAGCATTTGGGCGGGTTGACCAAAGACCGAGGCATCGCCATGCTCGGCATCACTGGCGACCCGCTTGCGGACCATTCCTGATCCCACGATGGTGATCTTATTTCCCTCGATTTTGATCGAAGTCACTTTGTCGAGATCAACGATCGAGGTATTGCCTCCGGCAAATGAAGCCTGAATGAGGGCGGTAATAAGAGAGGCAGTTAGAATGATTGTTTTCATGGGGGATAGCATAGCTCAGTGGAAAGAAAATGGGGTAACTGGAATGTAAATTCTTTCTTTGGTGGTGGATCGCCATCGAACAGGCTTTGGTGGACGATTTCCAACAGAAATCGAAAAGTTTCCTCTAGTCCGTCGGTAGAAATGGCAGCTCATATGGATTCCATGATAATGAGGGGTTTTCTACCCCATAAGCTGGTGGCCGTTAGCTTGATCTTTTTTGGATTCAGTCACGTGGGAGCAGGTCAGGATTCCCTGGGTCAAGAGCCTGCTGTCCTGGGTCACGGGGTCGGGCTTTTTAAAGTCGGAGAGCTATTGTTGGCAGATGATTTTGAGACCTTGGATAACTGGGTCGTCCAACTGCAGGACCGTTCGGGGCCCGTCCCGGCAAAAGTGAGAGTAAAAGATAATCAGTTGGACTGTTTTGTCCCGGGAAGAGGATGCACGGTTTGGTTCAAGGAGAAACTCAAGACGGGAATCACGATTACCTATGATGTTCTGTGTCCCACTTCCAATCAGGCAATCGAGGGGCTTCGTCCGCGGGATATTAATAACTTTTGGATGTGCTCTGATCCGGTCGATCGGGATCAGGGTCTTTTCGACTCCACGAGATTCACGGGGTCCTTCAAAACCTACGATAAGATGCATGGCTACTATGCCAGCACCGGAGGTGGGAAAGAGACCAGTCCGACCACGAGAATGAGAAGGTATCCCCGTGAGGTTGATGGGAAACCGGCGCCACACATTGCGCTCAATGACAAGGATGGTCGCTTGGGCTATCTCATTCACCCGGATCAGGTGATGAAAGTGCAATTGGTAGCTTTTGATGATCTCGTGCAATACATCGTGGACGGAAAGTTGATCTATCAAATGAAGCACGATGATCGGGTCACCATCGAGGGGCCTGAGAATGATGGCAGCAATCTTGCAACTTATTCGGCGGATCGTTTCCCGACTTATCGTGAAGGCTACTTTGGCTTTCGCATGGTGGGCACCCACCACATCTATTCCAATTTTCGGGTTTACGCACTGGAGGCCGATCCGGAAAAGAAGCCTCGTCCCGTGGTGCGGGTTGATTCACTGGAAGGCTTTCGGGAAGCTGTTGCCCGGAGCAATCAACAGATCATTCTGAAGCCCGGAAAATATGAGGTTCCGGATCGCAAGGGCTTCCGTCTGTCCGGGTCCAACAATGACATCGATTTGACGGGAGTTGAGATCATCGTACCGCTGGGTATTGCGTCCGGCAGGACTCTTTTCGAGCTGTCGGGGAATCACCTTGGTCTTCGTGGTGGGATGGTGGAGGACACCTATCCGAATGGCATGACCGAGGTGACCGATTTCGGGGCATACAATCAGGGGCGGAAATTCGGGGGTATGAATGAAATGGAGATTTCGGGCGATGACAATCGCGTCGTGGGAATGAAGCTGATAGTGAGAGGGTCATTTCCTTATGGTTATGGAAATATGTATGGAATCGGTGGCGGAGCGGTGGTCGGCTTGAACAAGCATTGCGGGATTCAGATCAAGGGTGACCGGACTCTCATCGATGGATGTGACCTCAAAATGGAAGCTTTTGGGCATGCCATTTATGTGCAGGGAGGGACCCGCACGACGGTGCGTAATACCATGGTCGAAGGAACTCTGCGGCCCAGCAATGATTGTTATGAGGAGAAAGACGATCGCGATTTGGCGAAGAAGTTCAACTACCAGCTTCAATGGCCCGATCTGGTCAGAGGACTTCCGATTCCGCGCGATCATATGATCAACTGCACCGAAGACGGGATCCGGGCTTACAAGGGCGCCGGTGAGATGATTGTCGAGAATTGCATCGTCCGAAAGTGCCGTGGTGGAATCAAACTCTACATGGCCAAAAAGGCGAAGGTTTCCAACTGCCAGGTTTTGGATTGCGTCGTTCAGGGCTATTCCCTTCCGACTCGGGGCGTGATTGAAAATTGTAGCGGGAATGCTGCATACGGACCGTTGCTCTACGTTCATGGCGATAGTCACTCGAGGCAGCAAATCGATCTTAAAGTTCTCCCATCTCCCCATGGCTTGGGAGATCATCCCCTCGCTGCTCTCAAAGGCCGGGATCACAAAATCACTATTACCAGTATTGGTGATCATAGCAAAACAACGCCACGTCCCATCATCGTAGGCTACCCGATGAGGTTTGATTTCCTCTGCGTCGACTATCCCGAGGTTCCGAAGGGACTCGAGGGTCACTTCGCGAAGTATTCGCCCGGAACCTACAAAGCGTTTGATATCACCGTCGTGAACGAAACCCCGAACCCGGTCGTTCTGGGGAAATTATCCGAAGAGAACCGGGTGACGAGCCGGGGCGAAGTGCGCGATCTGGGCCGAGACAACTCTGTGCTGAAATCGTCCCGGAAGTAGCCTTGGCTTGAAATGCTTCCTGGCGGTTCAGCGTTCCTCCACGCGGACCCGGATGAACCGGCGCTGACCTTCCAGGATTGCCTGGACGGGCCGGTGTGGCCCGGTGACCCAATCGAGGCCGGAGGAAAACAACTCTGCGAAGATATGCGATCTTGTCATCGGGCAGCCCGGTCAAATTGGCCAAGCCAAAACCCCCGGTTTTCAGTATTCCTTTTCGACTGATGAAGATGTTTTACGGCTTGTGTCACGGTGAGATCGCCCAAGGAATTGCCACACCAAGAGATCTCTTGACCGATTTCGGCTGGTTCTGCACCCTCTTGGGAGACTGGATGAGGGTGGTTGTTTGAAAATCGCGGAATCCAGTCCTACTCCAGAACCTCCCAATTTAAAACACCATGAAGACGCTCTCCAAATTTCTCTCCCTTGTGGCCCTTTCCGTCAGCTTTGCCTCCTCCAACCTCCAGGCTGACACTCTCGGTGACGTGATGAAAGCGGAGGGAATTGACAAAATGCTTGGCACTTGGGTTGATGCCGATACCGAAGGTGAGAATTTCAAGATCTCCTACCGATGGAAGATCAAGGGACATGCGGTGGAACTGAGCCTCAAGACTCAGGAAAGCACTTCCACTGCGCTGATTATTTTCGATCAAGGATCCGAAGAAGTCCTCCACATCGGAGCAAACTCAAAGGGAGCGCTCACTCGTGGAAAATGGTCAACCCAGGATGGTGCCGCAGTTCTCGATCTTACTCAAACCAATGCCGGTGGTGAGGTGGTGGAGCTCAAAGTCACTCATAAGCTCGTCGACAAAAACACTCTGACCGTCGGTTTCGAAATGAAGGCAACAGGTGACACCGGTGAAATCTCACTGGTGCGCCCCGCGAAGAAGCCTAAAGTCAAGAAGGAGAAGCCTGGCGGGAAAAAGAAGATGACCGAGTGAAGTCTCCCTGGTCCGAATTTCTCTCACGATCGATCCACGCACGTGAGTGAGCCGGAATGATCGGCCGCTGGCGATGACAGTCTGGGATTTTCTTTTTGAAGGAAAAGGGGAGAGATCTTGGCTTCCCAAGCCAAAATGATTTGGTTCACTCTTTCGGACCGTGAAAATTATGATTCGCTCGCTTCTGTGCTTTCTGCTCCTTCCGTCTTTGGCTTTTTCCAGGACGAAACCGAACATCGTCATCTTTTTGGCTGATGACCTGGGGTGGGGGGATTTGGCGTGTTACGGCCATCCCCGCATTAAAACGCCCCATCTCGATCAATTTGCCAACGAAGGAGTTCGTTTCACCCAGGCTTATTCGGCGTGTGGGGTTTGCTCGCCTTCGCGTTCGTCGATTCTAACCGGCCGCACGCCCTACCGGAACGGGGTTTGGCGTTGGCTGCCGGTTGGAAACGAAGCCCATCTTCGGGAGTCCGAAATCACGACGCCCGAGCTTCTTGGGAAAGCAGGCTACGAAACGATGCACAGTGGGAAGTGGCATCTCAATGGTTACTTTAATAGCGACAAACAACCCCAGCCCGATGACCACGGGTACGACTGGTGGTTTGCGACCCAGAACAATGCTTCGCCGACCCACAAGGATCCGAAAAACTTTGTCCGCAATGGCGAGGAAGTGGGGCCTCTTACCGGATTTTCCGCTCCTTTGGTTGCCGATGAAGCCACACATTGGCTGAAGAAGGAGCGTGATCCCAATAAGCCTTTTTTCCTCACGGTGTGGACCCACGAACCCCACCTTCCCATCGAAAGTGATCCTGAGTTTCAGAAGCCTTATGCTGATATCGAAAACCCCGGGATTCGCCAGCATCATGGAAATGTCACCCAGCTGGATTATGCCTTCGGACAGCTCATGAAGACGCTCGATGAGCTCGGTCTTCGCAAGAATACCTTCGTCGTATTCACGAGTGACAACGGGCCGGAAGGATCAGGGAGAGGAAAGCTGTCTGCTCCGGAGTCCCAACAAAATCGAACCTGGGGATCGACCGGCGGACTTCGCGGTCGTAAACGGGACAGCCACGAGGGCGGCATTCGTGTTCCGGGGATCATCCGCTGGCCCGGAAACATTGAGGCTGGTTCGGTGAGTGAAGTCCCCATCATCGGCTCCGATCTCTTTTCAACCGCACTCGCCTTGGCGGGGGTGCCGGTTCCCGCCGACCGGACGATTGATGGAGTGAATATACTTCCGGCCTGCGCTGGCAAACAGGTGGAACGCCCGGTTCCCTTGTTTTGGCGGACTCATATCGCTCCGACAAAAAGCCATGCCGCGATGCGGATCGGCGATTGGAAGATTGTCGCGGACGAGAAGCTTAAGGAGTTCCAGCTTTATGAAATCAAGAAGGACTGGAAGGAGGAAAACGATCTCGCCAAAGAGCATCCGGAGAAATTGGCGGAACTGAAGGCGAAATTTCTCGAGGTTTGGGAGGGAGTTGAGAAGGAAGGCCCAAGCGAGTGGTGGAAGAGACAGGCCGACCAGGAGCGGAGAAATCAAGGCCGTAAGAAGAAGTCGGGCAAGCTTGCCGAAGGCAAGGACGAGAGCGGAGACTTTGGCCTCGTGCGCGGAGGCAAGGTCACGACCAGTAAGTTTGGCTACCTCCTGGACACCGTTGGTAGCGAGGGGTTTGCTCTGCAGAAGTTGGCAACTCCGCTTCAGGAGAAAGCGACCTTCAAGGTGAAGTATCGCTCGGCGGCCAGGGGTGTCACCCGCAACGCTTGCTTTTGTTTCGGGCCAAATCCCACCAACAACGATCTCTACAAGGCTGGGACTCTCATTGGGATGGGCAAGCACGGGATCTTCGAAGGCGGGTGGGGGAACGTGGCCCGGGGCATTTCAAAGAAGGCTGATTTCAAGTCAGACGATTCCTTTGAAGCATTGATCACGATTGATCTGGAACACGGTGAAGCGGCCATGGAAGTGGGTGGGACCAAAGTCGTGCAAAAGCTGCCTGCGAGTCTTGAACAAGTCACCTACGTCGGCATTTACGCAAAGGATACCCGGTCTGAATTCAGTAAGATTGAGCGGGTGAAGTAAGCTCAATCCGTCGTTCGGAAACAATCCGCCAGGCAAGTTCGAGGTCAGCACCGGGAGACGATCAGCGAAGTGTCTTCACGGGATGGTTGATTGGATTCGAAAAGGGGGCGGTAAAGATCTGACCTCGTCCTTCTTGTCATCTTTGATAGGGTGGCGAAATGAAAATCCTCAGACTCCTTCTCCCGGCTGGTCTTTTGGTCGCGGTCTTCATTGCAAAAGCTGCCAATGACGGTCAGGCCGTGGCCTTGAATGCGAAGCGGGTGGTGGAGGCCCTGGAGGTGCTGGGGAACCCACTCTCGAATGAAGAAAAGGCCAGACTTGCAGAGGGACACGGCGGAACGATGGAAGGGGTTTTGGATTCAAAGTGTTTGGCAGTGGTGACGATCAATCCGGAATCGCGGGTGAAAGCAGTGGCTGGCGAGGCCAAACCGGTGCTGGTGGAGGCCGGCTGGAGTGTTTTTTTGATCAAGGTGATCAATGAGGCAGGGGTGACTGCACCATTGCGGGTCACAAGCGAGCAGGCCATTCCGCTCGCCGGATCTCCGAAGGCAAAGTTGGAGGATCGTTGGCTTGATCTTGCGATCTTTCGAGGCCGCCCGCTCTCACCGACTCTGACCGGGGCGAGTGTCGATTATCGTATCATTCAACTCTACTCGCGCGACGCCGGGCGGCGGGCGGCGGTCCTGACTTTTGACGTGGGGCAGGGAACCCAGGACCTGGGATTTCGAAGCGACCTTCTGGTGAACTTCGAGTGTCGACCGACCCGGGAGGTTCAACTCAAGCTTCTGGATGAAAATGGCAAACCGACCACGGCGGCACTTGAAATCAGGGACAAACAGGGACGGGTTTATCCTTCCCAAGCGAAGAGGCTTGCTCCGGATTTCCACTTTCATCCTCAGATTTACCGGGCCCATGGTGAAACAGTGAAGCTCCCCGAGGGGCGGTATAAGATACGGGTGACGAGAGGGCCTGAGTATCTCGAGGGGTGGAGGGCCTTCACGATGGGTAAGGAAGCGCGCGATTTAAAAATTGATCTCAACCGTTGGGTCGATCCGTCGGCGAGCGGGTGGTGGAGTGGTGATCACCATATTCATGCCGCCGGTTGTGCCCATTACAACAAGCCGACCGAAGGAGTGCATGCCCCCGATATGATGAGGCATATCCTTGGGGAGGATCTCAAGGTGGGAGCCAATCTCACCTGGGGGCCGTGTTTTGACTACCAGAAGCAATTCTTCACCGGAAAAGAGGACAAGGTTTCGCAGCATCCTTATCTCCTTCGCTACGATATCGAGGTTTCGGGTTTTGGCTCCCATCAAAGTGGTCACCTTTGTCTACTGCAATTGAAGGACCAGATGTATCCGGGCGGGGATTCCAAGGACCACTGGCCGACCCTGGGGCTCAATACCTTGAAGTGGGCAAAAAAGCAGGGCGCGGTGGTGGGGCCGGCGCACTCGGGTTGGGGCCTTGCTTGCCAGAGCAGCGAGTTGCCCAACTATGAAATCCCTCCATTCGATGGCATCGGCGCCAATGAATACATCGTGGATGTGACCCATCAGGTGGAAGTGCCCGAAGGGAACCTCGTTCCGGCAGTCGATTTTCTTTCCACCGTCGATACCCCGATGGTTTGGGAGCTTAACATCTGGTATCACACGCTCAATGTGGGATATCGCACCCGGATCAGCGGCGAGACCGACTTTCCCTGCATCTACGGCGAGCGGGTGGGGCTGGGTCGGAGCTACGTCAAAGTGGATGGAGAACTGACTTACAACAAGTGGTGCGAAGGCATCAGAGCCGGCCGAAACTACGTCGGAGACGGTCGAAGCCACCTCATGGATTTTTCAGTGGGCGGGGTGGAAGTCGGTGTCAATGGCAGCGAGTTGCAGCTGGCCAAGCCGGGCAAGGTGACCGCTCGCATTGATTTTGCAGCTTGGTTGGACAAGGAAGTGAACCCCATTGTGCGCGGAAGGAGTCAGCAGGAAAAACCCTACTGGCACATTGAGCGGGCACGGGTGGGGGATTCCCGAATGGTCCCGGTGGAATTGCTCGTGAACGGCTACCCGGTGGCACGAAAGGAAGTGGCGGCCGACGGAGAAACCAGAGAGGTGGGCTTTGAGGTTCAGATTGATCGAAGCAGTTGGGTCGCGATGCGGGTGCTGGGAAGTTCGCACACCAATCCGGTGTGGGTCATTGTTGATGACAAGCCGGTCCGGGCATCGAGACGAAGTGCGAAATGGTGTCTCGCCTCGGTCGATCAATGCTGGAGCCAAAAGGAGCGCTTCATTGCCAAGGCTGAATTGAATGATGCCAGGGCTGCTTATGCCCACGCCAAGAAAGAATACGAGACACGTCTTACTGAGTCGGAGGTCGAGTAGTCCCCAGGTATGAGGGTGATTACATGAGATCTTGAAGTTTTGTGAGAACTTTCGGGATGTTTTGGAACGCTTCGTTTTCCTCATATTCGAGAACGACAAAACCCTGGTATCTCGCTTTCTTGAAAATGTCGGTGATGCGTTCAAGATCGGCAGGGAACACCTTTCCTTTATCATCTTTCATCATGGTCTTGAGCTGAATATTGACCGCGTAGGGTGCGCATTTTTCGAGGTCGGCGTAAGGGTCCTTTGAATGAAAATTACCTGTGTCGAGATTAACCCCGAACCATTTGCTTTCGACTCCATTGGCGATCTCAAGAACTTGTTTGGAGGTAAGGTTGCCATGGTTTTCAACGCCGATAAAAATTCCACGCTTTCCGGCGTAGTCGGTGCACTCCTGAAGCGCTTCAATGGCGATCTTCAATCGCTCGGGCGCCTGGGCGAAGTCTTTGGAGGTTCCGGCAAAAAAGCGGACGTGGGGAGCTCCCATCCAGACAGCCCGGTCGATCCATCTTTTGGCCGTGGCAATTTCCTGCTCAAGGTGCTCACCACGACCTTTCGAAAAGTTGTTGCCGATGGCGGTTCCGCTTACGGTGACTCCACTGGTATGGGCGTGATGGCGGATTTTGCGGAAGTAAGCCTGATCGGCATTAGGCGGGAAAAAGTAGCTCGTCAGTTCTGCTCCTGGCACCTGCCACTTCGCGCAGAAATTGAGAAAGCCAAACATGTCGATTGCCGGTTCCCTTCCTTTTTTAGGTTTCCCTTTCATCCAGGTGAAGTGTTCCCGGAGTGAGTAGGCGGCCAAGCCGAGACGCAGGTTGGCATTACCACTCCGTTCGATGGGTCCGCGGGCTCCACACAACCCAATTGATCCCAACCCGGCAATCACACTTCGACGTTTCATGGGGTCATGAGAACACATTCTACCGCCTGCCTAAATCTCAAACCTTCCGGCTCATCTCAAATTCGATGGTTTCTTTTTCTTTGTTAGTAACGTCAAATAGCAGCAACCCAGTTTTCTATTTTTGATGTTCCGATGTCTCCTCATTCTTCCCCTTCTTTTTTCATCGCTGGCGCAAGCTCAGACCAAGGCCAAAAAGCCCAGGAAACCATTCAGCCCGAAGCTTGATGCAGTGGTTGAAGCAGACCGGCTTCATCCGTTGTTCAAGTTGGAAAACCTCTATCCTGAGCAAGACGTTCAATTGAAGATCTCGGCGATGGCATTTCACGGTGACGATCTTTACGTGACGGTGTTCACTCCGGACCGTCAGAACAAGGCTCCCTTTAAAAAGGGGGAGATTTTCAAAGTGACCGGTCTCATCGGAAATTCCGATCGCTCCAAGGTGAAGGCTCAGCGCCTGATGGGGGATCTTTATGAACCGACGGCGATCGCAGTGCATGAAGGGAGGATTTACGTGGGCGAGAAGGACAATCTTTTCTCGCTGATCTCAAGCCCGACGCGCATTTCCGGTATCCAATTTCCCCCGGTGGCCCACTGTTTGCTCTCACCTCTTGAAATACGTATTAGATCGGGACGATGGTCTTTTTTGATCCTCAATTTTTTGCCTTCCGACCGAGATCGATACCGCCGTTGAAAACATTCAAGGTGCCCTTGCGCTTCCAGTCAGAGATGACGCTGCCATAGCCGATCGTTGTACTCTTGCCTGCGCGCTTGCGGCTCGGATAGCGCGCTCGGCAGCCATCCATTTATTCTCCCTTGTTTTGATGCCTCATGAATTTAGATGGTGATTTCATCTGAGGGCATCCTACCTAGGGCAAAGGGAGATCGTCTGGTTCCTTGGGGTTCACCTTCTCCAAGGAATCAAAAAGGTGGCATGTATTTTGAGGCATGATTATCTCCTCCTTCCGCGGCTCACAGGTCCCCGTGATGATCTACTGGTGCGAGTAGATCGGCTCCTTAATGTTTGTAATTGCCCTCGTTGTCTCGCTTGATGATCTCTTTGGAGTTGGCTGGGAGTCGATGGGATGATTCTGCGCTTGGTTGGAGTGGGTTGCACTCTTGGTTGCGGTGTCGGGGTTGGTCGAACCGGTTTGACAGGTTGAATTGTTGACCTGGGCTTGATTGGTGTTTTAGGCCGGACTTTGGGAATGGTGGCATCTGGTTTCCTGACTGTCGGTCGAGGCTTTTGGGGCGTCACTTTACCGGGGAGCGATGGGCGGGGAGATGTCCTGGGTAGTTCGACAGGGCTCCAACCGTTATTGCTGCGGTGAGACCAACCTCCATCGGCGTCGCGTTTGTAGATGTTGCCATTTCGACCGACATAGAGATCATCTTTTTTGGTTTTTCCGATGAAGCCGTCGTTGCCATAGCGCCTATCCACCCCAACGAGTTTCCCCCCTTTTGAGGTTTCCAGACCGTAGGCAGTTCCTTTCCAGTTTGAGCGGTGACCGGTACGAGCCCATTCGTCATCGCGGGTTACGACAGAGCGCCCCCAGGAGCCGTAGGGGGTCTTAATCTTTAACTGACCGGCGTAAGTGTCGGTCCATGGGTTGTAGGCTTCGCGGGCAAGAGCTCCTCCCCGGGGTCCATAGGCATAGGCTCCACGGGAAAAAGTTCCGGTTCTGGGATTGTAGATGGCGCCACGGCCTGCTCCTCCGTAGGGGCCATAGTAACGATAGCCGGAGCGGTAGTAGCCGCCGGAATACCAATCGTAGTGGGCGCCACAACCATAGCCATACCAGTGGGGGGAGTGGTGGTGATGCCAGTGGTGCCAATGATCGTCATCCCAGTTGTCGATGATTTCGCTCATCAGCCAAACTCCGGCACCGAAGACGAGAACGTTACCCGCCACATAGCTTCCGGTGTAACCCGCGGTGTAACCGGTGGTGACAGTCGTCGGTGTTGAATCATAGACCCGCACATAGGTGACGTTGTGTTTGGGACTGGAAGCGGGGATTTGATAGATGGCAGGTGGGACGGAATCACAAACCGTCCATGGTCCTCTGGGTGAGATCGATTTGAACCAAATGCCATCCTGGCAGCAGTAGTAGATGAGGTCGCTCTGGAAGACATCGTGGGTGGTGTTGATGGCATATCGGACGCCCGGAGCTCCTTCGATGTTTTCGAACTGCGGCTGACCATCGTAGGTGATGTCGATTTTTATCTCGTCCCGTTGGACTGTCGCGGTTTGAGGGATTTGCGCCATGATGACGGCTTCTTCTGCCTCCGGAGATCCCTGAACCGAGGTTAGGACGTAGGCCTTTTCATGATCTTTTGGAATGCGAAGAAACTCAACAGGGAGGTCGTTGGTTGCAGCCTCCCAGGGACCGTCCAGGGTCTCCGAGCTGAACCAGCGCCCTGCGACCAAAAAGTAGTGCTTGTTGCGGATCAAAAAGACATCCTGATCCGAGTTGGAGACAAAAAGGAGGCCGTTATCTCCGATGGGGGAGTAGCTGGCTTCTCCACTCGTTATGATGAGTTCCGAGGGCCGTTCCACCAGGATGACTTTTGGAGTCGTTGGTGATTTCTTGTTGTCCAAATTGGCCGTGACTGCTTGCCAGTTCTCATCGGACGGAAGTTTCTTGAAATCCTCGGGAAGATGGACCGGAGCAATCCAGGGGCCATTGGCCAGATTGGAGGCGCAAAGCCAGTGGTTCCCGTTGAGGAGGAAGTAAAGATTGCTTCTTGTGTCGAGAAAGAGGTCCCAGTTCGTGTTCGTGGCGAAGAGGAGTTTTGTTCCTTCGATGGCCTGGAGCCGGGGCTTTCCAATCAGCATCACCAAAATGGCTGGTGTTTTGCTGTAGAAAATCGGAGGAGGAGCGAGGTTGATTTCAATATCACGTTCCTGATCAGCTGTTCTAACCACATTGGCAAGGAGCCGATCTAAATTCATTACCAGAGGCTTTTTCGGAGTGAGAATGCTGTAGACGGCATCCCTGAGTTCTTTCCTCTTTTCGGCTGTTTCAGCGTCAGGAAAATTGAGGGATTTGAATATTCTCTCCTTGAAAGTGACGATTCGGTTCTCTGAATCAAGAATCGTATCTGCCTCAACTTCCATGGCTCCGTAATGGATGTTTTCCTCGCCGGTTTTCTTGAGCCCGATCGCCATCCGGGCTTTCGCTGTGACATAGTCGAGCCACTCGTGAACCTGTGGTTGGTAGACTGCGATTTCGTAGCCTTTGGCCTGGTAGACCTGGGGCCAATCAAGGTCGTCCAAAACCTTTGGCTCTGATTCGGCCTGGGCCCGGATATTGGAAGTGCTCGCAAGAGCGAAGGCGACGGCTATGAGAGAGAACGGACAGGCAAATGGAAAACGCATTGAGTTGAAGGAGTTTGGTGATGAAGGTAATAGCTTGAAGGGGTGGAATCTGGAACTCGGAGATTTGCGGTCGTCTCCTAGCAAAACTCCCAAGATGGCTTGTTTTCCATCATTGGAGCGGGCGGAGTGTTTCAGAGGCATATGGTTTGGCGGAATGGTCGCTGGTAAATGTACTAAGATCTGATTCCAAAAATTCCCTAGGTTGATTCACGTAACACTGCGAGTTCACGCAAGACTACTCGTCGTGCACTCTCATCCCCATGGAGCCGAACCACTTTTATCTTCTCCGATCTGCCCAAAAGGGCTTCCTCCTTTTCTCGCAAAAGGAAGTTTCTGGCGGCAATCCTGGCGCGAGGTGGAGTTGATCGGACCCCTAGGCTTGGTAGAGAAGACAATACCAACAGGTTCTAATACACCAACGATCCACTGTTCCAAATTCAGACGTCAATTTGAAAAGAATCTCAATCTTAAATATCCAAAACCATGAAGAAACTAATGAAAATAGCTTACAGGACAACCCTCTGCGGTGCCTCCATTCTTGCCCTGTCTTCCTGCACCACGAAGCAATCCCGGGACAAGAACGCACCAGTAGGACCACCATCAGCAACCCTCACCTTCAAAGGTAAAAGTGCCGCGTATTGGCTCTCGGGAGGCGGCGGCGATGGAACACTCGTGTATAATGGTGAGTCCCATCGTTTTTCTGCCAGAGTTGTCGGGCTCGGAGGGTCCGGAGCGCATAGCCTCTCCTCTGTCGGTAAGGTATACAATCTCAGCAGCCTTGCTGATTTCCCAGGAACCTACGAAGGTCTTCGAAGTGGATTGACCCTCTTCAGAGGTAAACAATATGCGAAACTGACCAATGACAAAGGGGTCATCATCTACGTCGAATCCAAGACCAGTGGACTCGCTAGCTCGAGTGGCATCATTCGCGTCGCTGTCGACTTTAATTGATTTTTTTCCAATGGGATTGACGCGGAAACTCTTCTCCATCCTTTCTGTTTGACCTCCTTTCGCTCCTATTTTCTTAATTATGATTCTTGGGCAACTTTTAGGCTCGATTCCGGTCTTCTGGAATTCGTGGAGTTGCCGTCCACCTCTCAAAAATTATCTCAAGATGGGCGTTTTTTCGAAATCAGGAGCCCTTTCATAACCAATCTTAATCCCTAAATGTTTAAGAAGTTTTTCCAAGGTCTGCTTCCTTCCGTTCTTTTTGTCCTGATTCTTTCCGGATGTGTGACGAGACGAACTGTCACCAAGAATGGTCGTGTGATTGAGAAAAAAAACGTGATCAAACGCCCGGTAAAAAACTTCATCGAAAATACCGAGTTTGAGTGATGCGTTCACTATTATTTGTCCACAACAACCGTCCTCCCAGATGCCTTCAAAATCCTCTAGTCAATTCAGTTCCATCGGAATTATCGGTTTGGTAGTGATGATTGGTTTGGGCGGGTGTTCCGGTCCCTCCCTCCAAATTAGGAACTCCTCGAAACCTCAATCCAGGATTGAGAAGAGCATTCTGAACTCTTCCACCTTGGGAAGTAGTTCGTCGAAAGCCCTCAGCGGGGATGGTCTTTTGTTACTTTACAGGTCCGATCCCGAAGCGGCGATTCGTCGTGCCTGGGAGATGCAAAAAAAGAACTCCACCCGGCAACGAAGGGAAGCCCTTGCCGAGATGAGTCTGGATCAAGGGAAGAGCCTTGAAAAAAAACAGCCACTGCGAGCCCTCGGACACTATTTGGATGCGGTGAAGTTTTCCGGAGTGGGGGCTTCCGGGCAAGCAAGAGGGGGGGCGAATTCGGAACTGGAGATCATAGGTCGGGAAGCGGTGTCTGGAGTGGTTGGTATAGTTCATTCAAAATCCGTCAATCTAAAGTCTAAGACTTCAATTTTCGGAGTTCAAGGAGTTCACCGGTTTTCCGTTGCCGAAGGAAAGCGTTACGTGAGCCCATCGAAGTTTGATCTCTTGGTTCCTGCAGAAAGGTTAACCCTGACTGGGTTGAAGCTTCGTAGCGTGGGCCAGCGGGGATTGGGTGTCGCCATGTTGGGCAAGGAGCTTCCCGATCATCGTCAACTTTTAACCAACCCATACATCCCGCGTGGTGGCTATGGGTATCCTCTCAATGCACGAATCGAGTTTTCCGATAGTTCTGCAAAATTGGTCCTTCAGGATTTGATGTTGGGTGCAGATGCCAGAATCGATGGAAAGTCTGTCCCATTGGAAGGTGATTTTTCGGCAGCCATTGCTTCCTATTTTGACGAGCGCACCAGCCATTACAGCGGGTTTAAGGCGATGATTCGTCCCGGGAATTACAATCATCGAGCCGGTCTTATTACTATCGAGCCATTCCGAAAGGATAAGATCCCCTTGTTTCTCGTTCATGGGCTCCAGTCCAGAGCTGAGGCCTGGGTTCATCTTGCAAACAGACTGCGGGCAGATCCCATGGTTCGTGATCGGTTTCAAATTATCCTCTTCAACTATCCCACTGGAAATCCCGTTGCAAAAAATGCCGCGGACCTCCGGGATGCCCTGGCGGACTTCAAGAAGATCTATGACCCCCAGGGCAGAAACCCCTACCTGAAAAACTCGGTGATTGCCGGGCACAGTATGGGGGGAGTGATTTCAAACATGCAGATTCGAACCAGTGGTTCCCAGGTCTACGATGCTCTTTTTAAGAAAAAACTCGATGAAGTAGAGATCGGAACGAAGCAGAAGAAAGAAGTTCAAAGGCGTCTTTTCTTCAAAGCGAACAACGAAATTGATCGGGTCATCTTGATTGCAGCGCCCTTGCGGGGGAGCTCGTTTGCTTCGAATACCATCGGGAAGATTGGTTCGTTCCTGATTAAGTTGTCTTTTGAGCTTGCTGGCAGCGTAATGGAACAATTTGATTTTACTGATATCATGACCGGAGATTCGGGGGCAGCGTTTTCCCGGCCTAGAAACAGTATTACCTCCCTGCGGACCGACGATCCGGTACTCCACGCGGTCTTGACTCTTCCCGTTAGGAAGGGGGTCAAGATTCATTCCATTATTGCCCAGGCAAATGAGAAGGCACCGCGCTCCGAAGGGACTGACAGAATTGTGCGTTATTCAAGTGCACATCTTGAAGACGTGGCTTCGGAAAAAATTGTCCTCAATGCAAATCATACCTCGGTCTTAACGAATGACGATTGTCTCGAGGAGATATGGAGAATCCTCCGTGAGCATGTTCGTGCTTTCGATCACTAGGGGAATTACCAGTTGGATAACTAAGCGATTCCCGAGTTCAAAAATCGAGACAGGTCGGACTAGTCTTCGGGTAGCGAAGATCCCGGTTGATGGGAGGATGGATTTCCCTCCCGCTGACCCTGACCCAACTACAAAAACACCTGATGAAAAATACAATCACGATGCTCTCCCTTTGGGCCCTTCTGGCGCTTCTTTCCACTAGTTGCTCAACGACAGGAAAGGGACCCATTTCTGCGATCAATGAAGCCAGTGCCAGTGCACGGATTATCAGAACCGACTCACTGAGCGGCCTACAGAGTCTTTACAGGAAAAGCGCCAAAGCCCGGTCATTGGGTTCCGAAGCAAGAGGGGTTTTGGTTTTTCCCAAGGTCGTCAAAGCTGGCTTTGGAGTTGGGCTGCAGGGGGGTAACGGAACCTTGTTCCTGGAGGACGGAACGGTCCGATATTATCAAACTGCCGCTGCTTCCTACGGCTTTCAGGCCGGGGTTCAGGAGTTTGGCATGGCGCTGTTTTTAATGGATGATGATTCGATGCGCGAGCTGGATAGTTTGGGTGGCTGGGAAGTTGGATCAAGTCCCTCTCTGGTCATCGGAGATAGTGCCATTTCCGGCGGGATGTCGACGACCTCCCTGCGCAAGGGAACCTATGGTTTCATGTTCAACCAATCCGGCCTGATGGCTGGCGGAGGATTGCAGGGAGCCAAGATTACCCGGATCCAACCACGGCCTTAGTGTTGGACCTCGAATGGACGGGGTTCATGTTGAGGTGAATTCCCAAAGCGTCACTGCCCATTTAAAGGGTTTGATTTTCGAGGGGCGCGAGTCGCCATCGGAAAATAAGCCCTCTTTTTTGCGCCGATGACCTCAGGGAAATAATCGCCTTCCTCATTGGCCATCTCCTGCAATCGTATGTAGGGTGCGCCTGGCTTTGAGTGAATTAGGACATCGATCGTTTGAAATGTTGGGGCGAACAGTATTGCTGGGTTTGGCTCTCCTGTGTGGTGGGGCAATCGCTCTTGCCGCCGAGGATTGCCGGCATCGATTTGATCGCATCTCGCTTGACGACGGATTGTCGAATCCCAATGTGCACTGTGTCTTTCAGGATCCAACCGGGTTCATTTGGGTCGGGACCCATGATGGGCTGAACCGTTTCGAAGGTCGGGAATTTAAAGTCTATCGACCGGATGGTTTCAGTCTGCAGACCGGAAAAAAGTTTGTAGTCCAAGGTATTGTACAAGCTGAAGACGGAAGTTTTTGGCTGGCCGGCGGACTTCATGGTTTTTTCCATTTTGATCCCGTTGCCGGCAAATTCATCGGCGCGTATTCTTTCGAGGACGGCCGTGAGAATTGGTTGGCGAGCAGCAACATCAAATGCGTGGAGAAAGCGGGCGCCGGGAAGTTGTGGGTTGGCACCGATTGGGGGGGGCTTCATCGATATGATCCGGAATCCGGAGAGATGGAACACTTTCCCCTGAGGGCGATGAGTCCCGGCAACACCAATCAGGGTATCGTCTTGTGCGTGCATTCCGATCCGGTGGATCCTGAACTCGTTTTGATTGGCTCCCATGGAATGGGATTGGTGCGAATCGACCCTGTTTCCGGAGAGTTACATTTTTTCAAAGACGACCCGGAAGGGAAACATGTTGTCACGCCACCGCAGCGCGTTAACTCGATTCTGAAAGGATCTTCCGGGATCTATTGGGTCGCGGCAAGTTCGGGACTCTATCAATTTGATCCGAAGTCAGAGCGCTTTTTGGCGCACCATGTCTTGGGCGCGGAACTGGATGGAGTGGGGAAGGGGGTTAGTTCGGTCGCGCAAGATGAAGATGGGCATATCTGGGTGTCCAGTCATTCGCAGGGCGTTGCGAGGTTCTTTCCAGAGACGGGACTTTTTCGCTGTCACCGACATGACCCTGCGGATTCCAGAAGCCTGAGTCACAACGAAGTTTCGAGTTTGTTTCGGGATCGTGGGGGAATGATTTGGGCTGCAATGGGGGAAACCGGGCTTTGTGTGTTGGATCCCAATGGAGACTGGATTTATGAGCATCAGTTTTATGATGATTTTTCAAGGCCCACGGACTCGGTTAAATTACGGGCGGTTCTACAAGACCGTGAACAGCCGAATGTGGTTTGGATGGGGACGAACGAAGGTCTGATTCATTGGGACCGTGAGACCGGAGAGCGCCGAAAAGTCGCCCGGTCTCCCGGGTCTTCCGGACAGGATGGGGTCGCATATTTGGCTTATCGAAAGCAAGGAGGGTTCTGGGTCGGAGCCGGGAATAGAATCGATTTCTACGAGCCTAAAAGCGGTGGGATTATTCGCTTTGAATCAAAAGCGGGATCATCGTCGGAACTTTTGAACGGCCGAATTCATGCTCTCCACGAGGATGGGAAAGAGCGGCTGTGGGTCGGAAAAAACCGTGGGGTAAGAAGATTCGATCTGCAATCAGGTGAGCTTGTGAACATGGTACACGATCCGGAAAACGTGGATTCGATCGGTGCCGGATGGGTCACAAAGATTCATGAGGATAGCAGCGGAAATGTCTGGTTTGGGCACCACCGCAACGGTATTTCGATGGTGTCGAATGGAGGAGAGGGCGCCTTTTATCGTTTCGAGAGTGAGCCCTACAAACCCGGGGTTTACAGCGGGACTGCCATTCATTCCATTCACGAGGATACCGCCAAAGGAGTGATTTGGTTCGGGACGAATCGGGGGTTGTTCCGCATTTCAATCGAGTCAAAAGAACTCACCTGGATTGATTCCTTTCGTTCGGAAGTGATTGCGATTGAGCAGGAGGATAGTGGTGCGTTTTGGTTAAGGCTGAGAGATCATGTCGTAAGAGTCCCCGACCCTTATGCTGAAAACCCGGAATACTTGATTGCGACAGGGGCAGCTGGAATCGAGAGGGGATCTCTAGGCGGGGTCAGCAGCCAACTCTCTGACGGAGCGATGCTCTTCCAGAGCACCAGAGGAGTGTTGGTCCTTGATCCGAAAAAGTTTCGTTTGATCGACCCGCCAGAGGCCAAGATTATTGATTTTCAATTGATGGGTGGGGAGCCTCATTCGCTGAAGGATCAGATGTCAGCCGGCAAGATCGTATTGAGTGATACGCAGAACCGAGTGATGAGGTTCAAGTTCGCAGCCTTCAACTATGCCGCGCCAAAAAATAACCGGTTTGCCTATCGGCTGGAAGGGCTTGAGGATGGATGGCGATATCTGGAAGGGGGAGAGCTTCCGGTGGCCACCTATACCACGCTGGATGCCGGCGAGTATGTTTTTAAAGTCAAGGCGGCGAATAGTCAGGGGGTGTGGTCCGAAGATGAAGCTTCGATTAGTCTGACGGTCCTGCCCCCTTGGTGGGAAACCTGGTGGGCTCGTAGCATCGCGGTGGTCGGACTGACGTCTTTGTGCGGTTTGTTTGTGAATCATCGAGTCCGGGCAGCGCACAAGAGGGCTGATTTATTGGAAGCCGAAGCCGTAAAAAGGGAATTGTTGAACCAGAAACTCCGGATCAGTGAAGAGCGGTTCAAAAGCTTCATTACAAATAGCACCGAGCAGGTTTGGTGTGTTGAAATTGATCCTGCGATCCCGTTGGACATTCCGGTTCGCGATCAAGCCGGGTGGTTTTTGGAACACGCTCATTTTGTTGAGGCTAATGAGGCATTGGCGGAAGCTTATAGCTCCACGATCGAGGAGGTCCTGACGTGGAAATTTGAGAAAGTCATGCCGGGATCTCTTCCGACAACCCTTCCCTTGCTGGAAGATGTTGCCCGGGCCGGCTTTCAGTTGAAGGATTTTGAAACCGATGAGGTTGCGAAGGATGGTTCGGCGAGGATCATGCTCAACAATCTGATTGGGATCATCAGAGAGGGCAAGGTGGTCAGAGTTTGGGGAACGACAAGGGACGTTACGGAACAGCGTCGGGCTGAAGAAGCGATTCGAGGGAAGAACGAGGAGTTGGAAGTCGAAATTGGAAAGCGAAGACTGGCCCAGGACAAGTTGCACCAGTTGACATCGAGGCTGATCAATACCCAGGAGCATGAACGTCGCCACGTTGCCAGAGAGTTGCATGATGATTTGACACAGCGTCTTGCCGCGATGGCCATGGATGCCCGTATTGCCGAAAGGGATGTCGAGAATTCTCCCGAGAAAGCGCGCATCGAGTTGAGGGAGATTCAGGAGGATTTGACGGAAATGGCGACCTCGACCCAGGAGCTGAGCCGTCAGCTTCACCCGAAAATCCTCGAAGAGTTGGGGCTGTCCCGGGCAGTGCGAGCAGAGTGTCGTCGATTCGGCAAGCGTTTTGAGATCTCCATGGGGGTTGAAACGGACAATGACATCCGGCATGATTTTACACAGGAAGAGTCTCTATGTCTCTACCGCATCCTTCAGGAAGGGCTTGGAAACATTTCCAAGCATGCGAAAGCTTCATCAGTTGAAGTGTCATTGCTTGAAAGGGACGAGGCCGTCGTGTTGACTGTAAAAGATGACGGTGTGGGATTTGATCTTGAGGAAAAGAAGCAAGGTGGATCTCTTGGCGTCGTTAGCATGTGCGAAAGGGCCCGTCTCTGTGGAGCTTCGTTCGAATTGACTTCTGAACCCGACCAAGGAACCAAGATCACCGTTGTCCTCCCCACCCGATTAACCAATGCCAGCTAGAAAAAACAAACCAGCGATTCTAATTGCCGATGATCATCATCTCTTTCTGGAAGGGATACGAGGTGTCTTGGAAGGGCAATTTGATATCGTTGGGGAGGCCGACAATGGCGAGACCTTGGTCGAGTTGGCCCAAGAGTTGAAGCCGGATGTCATTGTATCGGATCTCTCAATGCCGGGCTTGAGTGGCTTGAAGGCCCTGGGCGAACTGGAACGTTTGGGAGTTAAGGCAAAGACGGTGATTGTGACCATGCATGAGGAGCCTGAGTTTGCTGCCGAGGCCATCATCAAGGGCGCGGCAGGGTATGTTTTGAAGAGTGCCGCATCCTCGGAACTGGTCATGGCGATTGAGGAGGCATTTTCCGGCGGGGTTTATATTTCACCGCGGTTGGCGCGAGAGGCCTTCGAAATTGCGGCGGGTGGCGGGGCGGCCAGGGAAACAAATTTGAGTGAGAGACATTGCGATATCTTGCGGCTGCTTGCCCAGGGCTTGGTCGCTAAGGAGATCGGTGACCGTCTCAATATTTCCCCAAGAACCGTCGAGTATCACAAATACAAGTTGATGGAGAAACTTGGGGTGAAGACCACTGCAGAGTTAGTGCATTTCGCTACCAAGCAAGGTTTGGTGGATAAGGAGTAGATTTCTCCTTAGCTCAAAGGGAACTTCCTGCGCATTGAAGAGCCTGGTAAATAAGGGGAGGATCCGGGGATCACAGTTTACCGTTGTGACGGAAACCCGGCGCGATGACGACGCTGGTAAATCTACTAATATTTTTTCTTAGAATTCTCCCGGTGGGACTCGCGTAATACTACGAGTTCACGCTTTTCCACCTGCCATGCATTCTTCATGGAATGAGAGGGAGGGAAAGGTTGGGGGATAAATTTGCGAAATGCAAAGCTCTCCGTTTCGTCAGCGATCGTTTTGGGAGGCTGAATGATCTCATTGATACCGGGAACCATTCTCACTCGCTCACCTTGGTTTTGCCGCAGATGGCTTTCAGTGGAGGGATTCAGTCTAACCAATACGGAGAGGATCCCTGGCATGAGAGGGTATCAAAGGAAAGGTGGCCGGTGCCCAATTGAAGGGCATTGATGGATTTTACGAATAACTAGTATGAAAAAAAAAATATCAAGACATAGAATTAAATCCATTTTTGGTCTCTCGGCGTTGATCTATCTTTGTAGTCCTGTTCTGGCAGGAGAGACCGAGATCTCAGCGTTTGTTCTGGCAGGGATGGAGGAAAGGCATTTGCACGCTGCTCCCGATTTTTCGGGATCACTTTTGGAGCGCCCCGGAATGACGGGAGAGTGGGGCGGAATGCGGCAACGCTTGGCTGATCATGGCATCCAACTGGATGTGACTCTCCATCAATACTTTCAAAGTGTGGTCGACGGAGGGCGTGATATCGATGATTGGGAAGACAGCGGCAGCTTCGACTATCGCCTTGAGTTAGACACTGAAAAAGCCGGACTGTGGTCGGGAGGGATCCTTGAAGTGCATGGTGAGACCTATTTTGGGATGCCGGCGAACCTCTCCGGAGGTGGGCTCATGCCTGTGAATACCGACTACTCGCTCAGTGAGGGAGCAGGTAACGGGACCTATCTTCCTCATGTCGTCTACACGCAAATGCTGTCCGAATCTTTTGGCTTCTTTTTTGGAAAGCTCGATCCATCGGAGGGTGACGCCAATTCTTTAGCCCACGGCAGTGGTGATGAAAGATTTCAAAATCTGGCCTTCTCGTTTAACCCGGTCACTTTGATAACCGCACCGTATTCAACATTGGGCGCAGGCTTGATTTGGAATCCGATCGATGACGTCGCCTTCACTTTTACGGCCTATGACCTCGAGGGCGAGATAAGCACCAGTGGAGTTGATACCGCCTTTGATGATGGGACCGCCTACAATGCAATTTTGGAACTCAAGACGGGGTTCTTTGATCAGCCCGGGTATCAGCGGTTCGGGTTTACTTACGCAGAAGGTGACTTTGTTTCGCTCAACGATCCCCGGATTCTGCTTCCACCTCTTCCTGCGCACAAGGAAGACGGGAGTTGGAGTGCCTTTTACAACTTCGAGCAACATATCCAATACAATCCTGAGACCGACCAAGGTTGGGGTGTATTCGGCAGGGTCGGAATTTCTGACGAAGAGACGAATCCGATCCCTTTGTTTCTAAGTGCGGGAGTAGGAGGGACGGGAATCTTTCCGGGAAGGCCCAACGATCGATTTGGAATTGGATATTACTATTTGGAAACCAGCGATCAATTGCCTGGGCTTATCCTGGAAGGGGATGAACAGGGGCTTGAGATTTTCTACGATGTCGAAGTGACTCCTTGGTTCCGGGTGGCAGGTAATTTACAGGTCATTTCTCCGGCTTTGAAATCAGCGGACACCGCCGTGGTTTTCGGCCTCCGATCCGGTATCACTTTCTAGAGGTTGATCACTGGAAATGGTTGCCGGATGTGTGCTGGTAAAAGTACTAAGATCTGAATCTAGGATATTCCCAGTGTCTATCGCGTAACACTGCGAGTTCACGGATAATCTTTCTTCATTCAATCTCATTGGCGTGAAAGAGAAGGGTGTATTGGTTATCATTGCGGTCGCGCATCAGGAATTGCGTCACAGTCTGCGTCGATTGATTGGGGATTGCTTTGATCACATGATCTTTGCGGACGATTACAAAAGTCTTGTCGATACCCTCGCTGTGACCAGCGCCGGGTTGATCATCGCCGAATTGTCGTTGCCGACCGACCATGCTTTCAACGTCCTTCGGGCAATCCGCGGGGACAATGTCACCGTCCCGATGATCGCAATCGGAGATTACGACGAACCCGAAGCCTACGAAGAGGCCCAGGCCATGGGTGCGACGGCCTTCGTTCTCCGGACCCGGTTGAGCGATGAGATCCTCCCTGCCATCGAACAGACTCTGACAAATGCCCGGACTCAAAGCGGCGAATAATTCTTCAACCAGCACCAACTCTTAACAATAAGACCAGACAAAATGAAAAAATACCTAATGACAACCCTGGCTGCAGCCAGCTCCCTTTTGATTGGGACGGCTGCGGCACAAGAGAAAAAGAAACCGAACATCCTGGTGATCTGGGGTGACGACATCGGCACCTGGAACATCAGCCACAATAATCGTGGCATGATGGGTTACAAGACGCCCAACATTGACCGCATCGCCAAGGAAGGCGTGGGCTTCACCGACTACTATGGCCAACAGAGTTGCACCGCCGGTCGCGCTGCCTTCATCAGCGGTTCCGTCCCGGTTCGCTCGGGCATGACCAAGGTCGGCCTTCCGGGCGCCAAGGAAGGCTGGCAGACAACTGACTGCACCATGGCCACGGTCCTCAAGGGGCAGGGCTACGCCACCGGCCAATTCGGTAAGAATCATCAGGGTGATCTCAACACGCACCTGCCGACCAATCACGGCTTTGATGAGTTCTTCGGAAACCTCTACCACCTCAACGCCGAGGAGGAGCCCGAGAACGAGGATTATCCCCGTGAGATGGTAATGAAGAATGGCAGGACGTTCCTGGAGAACTTCGGTCCTCGCGGGGTGCTGCATTGCAAAGCGAGCGACAAGGACGATCCTACTGTGCATCCCCGCTGGGGACGGGTGGGCAAACAATCCATCAAGGACACCGGCCTGCTCACCAAGAAGCGGATGGAAACCGTGGACGATGAGACCCTCGCGGCCGCCAAGGAGTTCATCACCCGCCAACACAAGGCCGGCAAGCCCTTCTTCTGCTGGTGGAACGGAACCCGCATGCACTTCCGCACTTACGTGAAGGAAGAGCTGCGCGGCATTTCCGGCCAGGACGAATACAGCGATGGCATGGTCGAGCACGACCTGCACGTGGGCCAGCTCCTCAAGCTGCTCGACGATCTTGGCATCGCCGACAATACCATCGTCCAGTATTCCACCGACAACGGTCCGCACTACAACACCTGGCCCGACGCCGGTACCATGCCCTTCCGCGGTGAGAAAAACTCAAACTGGGAGGGCGCCTTCCGCGTTCCTTGCTTCGTCCGGTGGCCTGGAAAATTCCCGGCTGACATCACGCTGAATGGAATCGTGTCCCATGAGGACTGGCTCCCTACCTTCGCTGCTGCAGCTGGCAATCCGGAGATCAAGGAGCAACTCAAGAAAGGGACGACGATCAACGGCCGCAAGTATCGGAACTATGTGGACGGCTACAACATGCTCGACTACCTAAGCGGAAAGTCCAAGGAGTCGCCCCGCAACGAGTTTTGGTACGCTGACGACGAAGGCCAGTTCATGGCTGCCCGATATCAGGACTGGAAGCTCGTCTTCAAGGTGAACCGCGCCAAAACCATGGCCCTCTGGCGTGAGCCCTTCGTTGAATTGCGGACCCCGCTCCTGTTCAACCTCCGTCGTGACCCCTTCGAGCGAGCTCAAGAGAATTCCAACACCTACAACGACTGGTGGATGGACCGCACTGGATTCATCTTTCCTCCGGTCGCAGGGCTGCTCGGACAGTTCATCATGACGATGGAGGAGTATCCGCCGAGCCAGAGACCCGGTTCCTGGAATGTTGGCAAAATGATGGAGCAGCTGCAAAGCGGAGCGGGCAGCAAGTAGGCCATCTGATTCGCGCCCCTGCTCGTGGGAACGTTCCGCGGGCAGGGGTATATCACTTCCCCCAACAAATGAAACTTCAACCCTTGAGCATCGCGGGCGTCATCCTCATGGCGACGTTGCATTGCGACGGCTTCGCTAGCGCGCCCGAGGGGATGGTATGGATTCCCGGTGGGGAGTTTGAGATGGGCTCGGGGGAAAAGGAAAAACTTGCCCATCCGGTCGAGCAACCCGCTCACCAGGTTTCGGTATCCGGATTCTGGATGGATGCCACCGAAGTGACCAACGCCCAGTTTGGAAAGTTCGTCAAAGCCACCGGCTATGTCACACTGGCGGAGAAGGACATCGACTGGGAGGTGCTCAAGAAACAGGTGCCTCCCGGGACTCCGAAGCCATCGGTCGAACAGCTGAAGGCCGGTTCGATGGTCTTCACTCCTCCCGAGAACGCCGTGCCCTTAAACAACATCCGCGGCTGGTGGTCGTGGGTGACCGGCGCCAATTGGCGCCATCCCGAAGGACCTGGGAGCGATCTCAAAGGGCGAGAGGATCATCCGGTGGTGCACGTCGCTTGGGAAGACGCAACGGCTTATGCCAAGTGGGCCGGCAAGCGTTTGCCGACCGAGGCCGAGTGGGAATTCGCCGCCCGCGGCGGCTTGAAAGCAGCGACCTTTACCTGGGGGAACGAACCACTATCCGAGGAGAAGCCGCAGGCCAATATTTGGCAAGGCGACTTCCCCCACAAGAATTCCAAAGCCGACGGCTACCTGCGCACAGCACCGGTGAAGTCCTATCCCAAAAATGGCTACGGACTCCACGATATGTCGGGCAACGTCTGGGAATGGTGCGCCGACTGGTGGCGTGTCGACCTCTACCGCCACCGCGCCGTCAAGGGCGATCCGGTCGTCGATCCGAAGGGGCCTCCCAACCACATTGACCCTCGCAATCCACACGAAAAGCAGCGTGTCACTCGAGGAGGATCGTTCCTCTGCCACGATTGCTACTGCGCAGCTTACCGCCCGGCCGGTCGGCGCGGAACTGCCTTCGACACCGGGATGTCCCACATCGGATTTCGCTGTGTGAAGGACAAACCGATTAAAGCGAAGGGCAACAATTAGAACAAAACCTCTTAAAATGAATCAGGCAACAAAACTATGAAAGACAGCAAGCAATCACCATACATCCCCGCAGTAATCTTCGCCGCTTCGCTCCTGCTCGGGAGCGGGGTCTCGTCCGCCCAGGATTCGGAGGTTCTGCCAGATGTTCAGTACCATGCCTACAAAGTGGTCCATCACATGACCGCCGTGATCGAACACATGGAAAAGTTCGGGTTCAACGAATGGGATAATCCGCCCATAGCTGACCATCGCTTCTTTGTGATCACCCCCGCATTGGATCACTTCTATAGCAAAGCCCTCACGGACGTGCGCTGGGGGCCGGTCGTTGTTGATACCCCGGCCAAGGACGATCGCTATTCCAGCTTTCAGGTTTTTGACATGGAGCATCATTCTGTGTTCGAGAAGGTCATCAACAAAGAGGGCGAGCGCTTCGTCGTCGTTCATGAAGACTATAAGGGCCCGATTCCTGAGGGGACCGTCATCAAGGTGAACTGCAATTTCCCCTTCTTGTTCATGCGGACCCAGTCATTCGCGTTCAATGAGGACAAACTGGCCAACACGATCCGCCGTTCGGCCCGTATTCATGGTGTTTGGGAGATGCCCAATCTCCCGAAAAAAGACGACACGAAAGCGGTCGTGCAATGGGTCATCGACAACTCCAACCAATATGAGCAGACCGAAGCATTCATGAAGGAAGCTGCCAAGACCTACTCGATGGCCATGCACAAGCAGACCTTCGAGAACATCAAAGTCTTTCTTTCCTCAGGGGGCATTAGCGGCAACAAGGGTGGTTTCGAAGCGGTCGATGATCCAGCCGGCGGCACGATGCTCGTTCGGGCAGCCTGCTGCCTGATGGGACACTTGGGCTTCCCTGTCCATCATGCCTACTATCAGCAGATCCCGATGAACCGTCAGGGGAAACTGCTTTCCGGCGCGAAGCCGTTCGTGATGACACTCCCCTACGATCCGGGTGTGGATCTCTTCTGGTCGATCACCCGCTATGGTGCCGACACCTTCCTTCCTCTCGATCCGGCCGATCTGGGCGGCAACAATATTCAGGCATACAACGCATTCAACACCAAGCCCGATTCTCAGGGCAACGTCACGTTCACCTTCAGCAAGGAGGATCCAAAAGACGGCAGCTATTGGATGCCCGTTACGGATGCCGGCTACTACATCATCGCCCGCTACTACGGCCCGACAAAAACGCTCAATGGCAATACCGCAGTGGATATCCTCTACAAAGGAACTCCCCTCGAAAAGAAATTCACGGCCGTACAATTCAAATAGAGAAAAAGAATGAAAAAGAAAACAACACCGATCATCGCTTGCCTGCTGCTGATAGCGGGAAGCGGGTTCGCCCAGGACAACTACCCCGACACAACGGCCAAGGCTGACTCTCCCATCGGCACCCTGGAGTATAAGGGAGGTTTTCCCACCCAGGCCACGATCGATAAAGCTTTCGATCAACTGGACCGGCAGCGGGCAACCCAGGCTTATCTTGAGTTCATGCCGATGACCTCGGTGAACGCAATCTTTGAGAGCCATATCCGGGACAACGGCATGGCTGCCGGCGATGTCGGCGTCTACACCGAGCAGGGTGCAGGAAAGGCGTCGACGATTGGTCTGACCTACAACACCGAGAGCATCTACGCCTCGGCCTTTGCGGATCTCAAGAAAGACGGGCCTGTTGTTGTTGAGGTCCCGCCCAATGTGCTGGGGATTGTCGACGACGGATGGCAGAGATGGCTGACCGACCTGGGCAATGCCGGTCGGGACAAGGGAAAAGGCGGCAAATACCTCCTCCTTCCTCCCGGCTACGAGGGCGAAGTCCCTGACGGCTATTTCGTGGTCGAGTGCCCCACCTACCGAAACTGGATCATGGTGCGTGGTTTCGTTCAGGACACCGGGACCGGCGAGGATTCCCTGAAGTATTACGCGAAGACGTTCAGGATCTACTCCTTGGAGAAAGGCCCGAGGAAAGACGTCAAGTATGTGAGCCTCAGCCATGTGAAAGGGGACACGACTCATCCAAGAGATGTCAGCTACTTCGATCTCCTTGATCAGATTGTGCAGACTGAGCCGGCCTCGGCCTTTACACCATACGAGCTCGGTCTACTGAAGGCGCTTGGTATCGAGCAGGGCAAGAAGTTCGCTCCAGACGCAAGGATGAAGAAGCTCCTGGCAGAGGGCGTCCAGATCGGCGAAGCCATTGCCAAAGCCAATGCCTACGCGAATCGCCTGGATGGGGTGCGCATCTATGACGACCGCAAGTATGAGTATCTCTTTTTGGGCGGGCGCCACGATTTCATGTCAGGTGATGCCCTGTGGATCGACGCGAGAACCCTGTACCACTACGAAGCCATCGTAGTCACCCCTGCCATGGCTGCCAAAATGGTGGGGGTTGGTTCCCAGTATCTGGCCTGTTATCGCGATTCGAATGACGAATTCCTGATGGGAGATCACGTCTATCAGCTGACACTTCCAAAGAACATTCCCGCGAAGAATTTCTGGTCGGTCACGGTGTATCACCCCGATACGCGGTCGTTGCTCCAGAACGGTCAGGACAAACCCAGCGTCAGCACTTATGACAAACCGGATGTCAACCCGGATGGGACGACGACGATCTGGTTTGCTCCGGAAGCCCCCGAAGGCAAGGAAAAGAACTGGGTCAAAACCATCCCCGGCGAGGGCTGGGAAATCCTGATTCGACTCTACGGCCCCCTGGAACCCTTCTTTGATCAGACCTGGAGGCCGGATGACATCAAGAAGGTCAAGTGATCCAACTCTCCGGATCCTCAACACGACAATCAAATGAAATAATGAAAGTGACTCTTCTTCTGGCCACTTTGGCGGTCTTCGGTACCTCATGTGTTTCCAATGAACAATTTGAGGAGCGCATGGATAGGCGATCCCGGGGGTATGAAAAGGTGCAGGAGCGTCGGGAGATCCGATTGGACGAAAGACAGGAGCGGACTGATGCCTGGTTTGACCGGGCTATGAATTGATACGGACCTCCGGATGCTGGCTTGGGTCTTAATAGTTGAGAATAATGTTTGAATCATCAGCCATGGATTCCATCCCGCTTTGGCTCATCGCGGTGATGCTCGTCGTGGTGCTATCGGTGGTGATCGAATTGGGTTTTCAACTGGGCAAGCGCATTGCCAGCGAAAAAGGGCTATCCAAACACCCTGTCGAGGCTGCTATTTCCACAGCCTTGCTGGGGCTGCTGACGTTTATGACGGCCTTCACTTTCAATACTGCGGTCTCCCGTTACGTAAAGCTTCGCTCGCTTGGCATTGCCGATGCCAACCTTGCCCAAAGTCTCTACCTGACAGCTGACTATCTCCAGGAGGAGGAGGTGCCCAAAGCCAAGTCCTTGATTCGGGAGTATCTCGAAGTGCGGTCCAAGGCGATCATCAAACAAGATTCAGAACAAATTCAAGCTGCCATCACGCGGTCGAGTGACATTCAACAAGTACTTTGGCGGATCGGCGTGAAGGACGGGTCACCACAGGTTCGTCTCTACAGCATCGCCCTGACCAAGCTGATCGAGAACGATGCGACCCGGCAGACGACGGCACTCGCCAACCGCTTGCCGGTGATTATCTGGTTTTCACTCGGGTCCCTTTCAGCCCTGTCGATGGTCTTGTTGGGGATGAGTTCCGGACTGCACGGGCGCAGGAGCCGCTTGGTAGCGACCGTCTTTATCGCGGCCTATTCCCTCGTGATTGTCCTCATCGTCGATCTTGATCGACCGCTTCGGACGCTATTCAAAATGGGCGATCCGGCCGCCGAGCGGGCGCTGTCGCTGATGAATTAACCAAGAATTTTCCAGCTGCGATTTCAGGTCTTGAGAGCAGTCAATGTAGGACAAGATCAATCTCAAACTAAAAAACGATAACAATGAAAAACACACTAGTTAGAACAATGGTGCTGGGGATGACGATAGCCCCGCTTTATGCCGGGGACGCCGATGCCTTTGCCCCCTTGACGATTCCTTCCACCGAAAGTGGTGACGATTGGGAATTTATGTTTAGCCCCTATGGGTGGGCGGCCGGGCTCGATGGTACCGTCGGAGTAGGAAGCGTGACTGCCGATGTGGACCTCTCATTCAGTGATATTGTAGATGATCTGGAGATCGGTGCGATGGGGCAATTTGAAGCCCGGAAAGGTCGCTGGGCTTTTCTTTTCGACGGACTGTGGCTGAAGCTCGAATCCGGGGCCGACACGCGGGGACCTCTCTACGGAGGAGCCGCTGTCGACGTTGAAGAACTCCGCCTTTCGGGTTTGCTTTCCTATCGGATTCTTGAGGGGGGCACGACACTCGATCTATTGGCGGGAGCCAGCTATTTTTCAATCGAAACTGATCTTGAACTGCTTCCTGGAAATCGTGCCGGCAGGACTATCGGAACGTCAGCCGATTGGGTTGATCCGGTGGTGGGATTCCATCTGCGTCACAAACTTTCCGAGAAGTGGTTTACCATGCTTCGAGGTGAAATTGGGGGATTCGGGGCAGGGTCAGATCTTACCTGGCAGGCCATGGGAGGGGTAGGTTATCGCACGAGTGGATCCAGCTCGATTTTTCTGGGATATCGGCATCTCGCCATCGATTATTCGAAAGATAATTTCGTTTTTGATACCGAGACTTCGGGATTCATTGTGGGAATGAACTTCTCATTCTAGTTCGCGGCTCCGGCCCGTTCTCGTTGCAGCCATTCCGAGACTTTAAATTGGTTTTGGGAGTGCCTGCCACGAATGGGGAGGGGGGATTTTGAAAACCAATAGTAGTGATGCCAATCTACGAGCCGACAAGAGAGCGCCACTTGTCGAGGATCGACGAAGAGGAGCCCCGACAAGAATGGGACAAGGATCCGGTCAAGAGGTGGAGATGTTTTTCAGGAACCGGATAGGCGCTGATCCGTGAAACTTGTCAAAAGTTTGGCGTCGACCTGCCCGGAGCAGTCATTGATGAATTACAGAATCACCCGACGCGTCCGGTTGTTGTTTATCTGAATGGTCTCTTGTTTGTCAGTTCCCAGGTGAAAAGGGGTGGGCAGTATCGACCGCGGGATAATCATTTGCAATCAATCTACAATCTTGTCGTTTCATGATTCAATCGAGGGAGCTGAGACAGTAGCCCGGATCTTCCAGTCCGACCGATGCCTTCAATGGTCAGGTTCCGGTGGCTATTTTTTTAAGTTGATGGATGGAGAGAAAGACATCTTTTTTCAAGCCCGGCTGGATTTGGACAGAGGGTTCAAGTCGGTCGAACGGTTGAAGGGCCGTATCAATGGTCTCAATCAATTCCAGCTTGCCCAAGCCGACGAGACAACCAACCGAAGGTTGAACATTCTGACCATACTCTCGGCGATCTATCTTCCTCCTACCTGAATTGCAGGAATCTACGGAATAAATTTTGAAGATATTCCGATTGTGGGAATGTCCCATGGTTACTCCGTCGTGATGGCGTTAATGATTTCTTTGGTGTTGGGGCAAGTCGACTTTTTTACAAGAGGGGATGGTTCAAGTAGGTGATATCTTCAATTCGGAGCGGTGGATTCATTGATCGCTGGGGAAGTTACTAGGGAGGGTTTTGGAAAGACTGCCAGTTCCTTTAATCACTCCGTTCTGGGATAGTCGGAGAAGGAAGAAGATTTGGACTGAGCCAGTTATTTTCCGATCACCAAACAAAATGTCTCCGGCGGATTCAGCTCGGAAGCGCAATTTGAGATTGAGTTAGAAAGATGTCGTTTGGGGTGGCATAGTCGAGGGTTTTCCTTGGTCTTGAGTTTAAGAGGTTCTGGACTCTTAGAACCTCTTCTGG
>JAUIGV010000019.1 GCA_030432565.1 Verrucomicrobiia bacterium
GAACGAATCGTCTCTTGAGGAATCCAACAGCTTCGCCCTTTACGACTCTGGCATCATGTTTGGGGAAGATAACCAGCTTGGTCTCGGAGGAACCGAAGTTTACATCACCGACCCGGTCGACGGCCTCGTCAGAGGAAGCATTGTCGGGCCAATCGATCTTGATCTGGGCGTCGTCTTTCCCTCGGCAATCCAACTCGAGAAGGTCCCCGAACCTAGCTCTACCATTTTGCTCGCCTTCTCTCTGGCGATTCCGGTTTGCTTCCGAAGGCCGCGGACGCGCTAATTTGCAAAAACGCAAAAACTCGCCTTGACGCCGCATGTCATTAACGCAAGTTAGTTGCGTTTATGAAAATCTTTCCTGTCCTGGCTCTTTCGACGAGTCCCCTGCTTGCAGACATCAGTCTTGATCCCACCTTTCATTTCAATGGCGTCATCGGCGACACCTCGGCTGACTCGTTCAGCGAGATCGGGGGCCATGCCCACGATCCCAATGACAATTTCGCTGTTCAGGGTTTCGAGCCGGGACTGAACCTCCGGGTCGATGATTGGCTCGCCGGCTTCACCAATATTAATGTTTTTACGGACTCGAATCACGAGGTCGACTGGGAACTCGAGGAAGCATTCCTGAAGTTCAAGAATCTCCCGGGAGGCTTTGAACTCCGGGGCGGGCGCATGCTTGCCCGGATTGGGCTCCAAAACAACCAACACCTTCACGCCTGGACGCTCGTCAATTCCAACCTCACTACTTCCCAGTTTTTGGGCGAAGAAGGCCTCATGAGTGAGGGAATCGAGCTGACCTGGCGAAAGGACTTCGACAAGGGATTCTTCGCAATCTCGACCAACTTCAGCAACACTGCCTCCCATCATCATCACGCCGACGAAGATGACCATGGAGATCACGAGGACGAGGATGATCACGGGGACGAAGACCATCACGGGGACGAAGACGATCATGAGCACGAGCACTCCTCCGAGGACGCCTTCATGGAAGACAACGTCTTCGTGACCCGCGCTCTCTTCGGCTACAACCAAAGCGATTTCCATCAACACCGCCTTGGAATCAACACCGCTTGGGGTAAGAACGGATACGGCCGCGACACCTCCATGCACTCGATTGACTACGTTTACACCTGGCGGGAAAACGGACTTGAACTGGGTGGGCGGGAGTTCTCGGTCGGTGCCGAGTATTTCTATCGCGATGTGGAATGGATCGGTGAAGAAGATCCCACGCTGCGAGGGGCAACTTCTCAAAACAGCTTCATGGCCTTCGCCAACTACCGTTTTCACCCGCAATGGATCGCCGGCATCCGCTATGAATACCTCGAAGGAGCCATTGGCGGTGCCGACATTCATATGGGCGAAACCGAATACGCCTTTGAATCCTCCGGGCGCGAGCGCATCACCCTCGCCCTGACCCGCGAGTTCCGTCACAGCGACATCATGCTCTCCACCATCCGCCTGCAATATTCCCACGATAATCTTGAGGAGGAGAGTGCCGATTCCATCTGGCTGCAATTCGGCTTCGACTTTGGTGGCCCCGAAGTCCGGTAGTCGATTTCCCGCCCGGCCGGGATTTCTTTGATTTGCGATTGAAAAAAACCTCGCGGGGCCTTCTCCTCCCGGCCTCATGAACGTTTCGCTCAACTGGCTCAAAGAACGCCTCGATTTCGGCTCCCGCTCCCTCGAAGAAGTCTGCGACCTCCTCACCTTTGCCGGCATCGAAATCGAAGGACTCC
The DNA here is from genome assembly GCA_030432565.1 of Verrucomicrobiia bacterium. GTDB lineage: Bacteria > Verrucomicrobiota > Verrucomicrobiia > Verrucomicrobiales > Akkermansiaceae > SW10. Next base: position 1,737 of record JAUIGV010000019.1, read on the forward strand.
AGGAGATGGGCGTCAAAAGCGACCAGATTGTGGTCGCCGAGATTAAGGAGGCGGTTCAACATCCGGACGCCGACCGCCTCAAAGTCACCCAGGTGGATGCCGGTGAAGGCTCGCTACGCCAAATCGTCTGCGGTGCCACCAACTACAAGGTCGGCGATAAAGTCCCCTGTTGCCTCCCCGGCGCGGCCCTCCCCGGCGGATTCAAGATCGGCGAAACCAAGATGCGCGGGGTCGAATCCAAGGGAATGCTCGCCGCCGGATCCGAGATCGGCCTTACCGACAAGGAAGACGGCCTCCTTATCCTCGACCCTGATTTTAAGATCGGCACTCCCGTCAAAGACCTCTTTGATTCCGACACTCTCATCGAAGTCGAGATCACCCCAAACCGCCCCGACCTCCTCTCCCACTCCGGTCTTGCCCGGGAACTGGCAGCGCTGCTTCATACCGAAACCAAGCCGGTCGAAAAATCACACGAAACTGAGATTGCCGAAAACTCCGCTGTTGTCACCGTCGATTCAGCGACCTGCCCGTTCTACTCTGTCCTGAGTATCAAAGGTGTCAAAGTCGCTCCAAGCCCGGATTGGCTCGCCAAGAAGCTTAAAGCGATCGGCCTCCGCCCCATCAACAATATCGTTGATATCACCAACTACGTTCTCCACGAGATCGGGCAGCCGCTTCACGCCTTCGATGCGGGCAAAGTCGATGGAGCCATTCACGTCCGCCAGGCTTCCGAAGGAGAAGCTTTCAAAGCGCTCGACGAAGAAACCTACGATCTCAAAGACGTCGACTGCATCATCTCCGACCAATCCGGCACTCCCCTCGCCCTCGCCGGAGTGATGGGCGGGCTCGACAGCGGAGTGACTGACTCTACCACCGACATCCTCCTCGAGTCTGCATACTTCACCACTTCCGAGATTCGCCGCACCTCACGGCGCCTCTTTTTAACGTCAGATTCCTCCTATCGTTTCGAGCGCGGAGTCGACCCGCAACAAGTCCTGCCCGCCTCGGCCCTGGCCGCAGCCCTCATTCTTGAAGTCGCCGGAGGGGAAGTCGTGGACAAAACCGTGACCGCCGGACAACTCCCCGGAGCGCTTCCCGCAGTTGAACTCGATGTCGATCGCATGCTCCAGCTTATGGACAACAGCATCTCGCTTGAAGACGCCGGAGCCATCCTGACCCGCCTCGGCCTTTCTTCATCCGATCTCAAGACCTGGGAGATTCCAAGCTGGCGCGGCGATCTCGAGCGCTCGGCCGATCTCGTCGAAGAGATCGCCCGTACCCACGGGCTCGAAAACGTCCCTTCCCGCACCGGCGGAACAGCCGTCGACGAAAGTAAGATCGACCACGATTATGATCGGCTCCTCGATCTCAAAAAGAGCCTCGTCGCCCTCGGATTTTACGAGACCCAGACCATCAAGCTCATCGCCGAAAACCAACTCCGGGACTGTCTTCCGCTTCGACCTCTGCAAGAGGGCGATCTCGTCAAGGTCGCCCGTCCGCTCAGCGAAGATCACGCCATCCTTCGCCCCGCACTCACTCCCGGACTTCTTGCCACAGCCGAAAACAATCTCCGCCAGGGGGCCAAGACCTTACGCTTCTTCGAGGCCGGCCGCCAATTCCGGAACGTTGGCGGCGGTAAAGCTACCGATCTCGAAGCCGATTCCATCGCGCTTCTACTAGGCGGTGAAGCCAGCCCCCTTTCCTGGACACGAGGTGAGAACCGTCTGCTCGACCTTTACGATCTCAAAGCCGCCATCCAGGCCGTGCTTGGAAATCGCTCGATTCAGTTCACGACCCGCGCTCGCGATGGCTTCCTCCTCGCCGGCGACATCCAACTCGGGGGCAAACCAATTGGCACTTTTGCCCAAGTCATGCCATCCCGAGCCCGGGAGATTGGCTTCCGAGCTCCCATCTACCTTGCTGAACTCGATCAGAAAAAGATCCTTGGAATCAAACAAGATATGTTTCAGGTCGAGCCCCTTCCGCAATTTCCGGGATCCAGCCGCGACATCGCAATGGAACTCCCCATCAAAACCAGCAATGCCGAAATTGAGAAAGTTCTCTCCAAACACAGCGATCCCCTGCTGGTATCGGCAATCTGCTTTGATCAATTCCACGATCCATCCGGCGAGAAAATGCCCGCCGACAAGCGCTCCATTGCTTATTCATTCGGCTACCGATCCGAGAAAGGCACGATGAAACAGAAGGAAATCGACACCGCCCACGACAAGCTCAGAGCGCACCTCCAGAAGTCACTTCCAGTGACCTTCCGTTAAATCAGCAAGCTTCAAAAAAAGCCCCCGTTCGGATCTCGAGCGGGGGCTTCCTATAACAAGTAATTCTGTGGAGCATCCTACTCGCTGTAGCGGTAGTGCCCCTTGATGGTGTAATCGAAGAGCTTTTTCTCCCACTCGGGACCATCACCAATATTGTGGACCACCCACTTCTCGGTCTTTTTGGCACCCGGGCCAGGAACAACGATTCCGATGTGCTTGTTCCCATCGAGCAACTGCCAAATAACAATATCACCGAAGCTGTAGTCCTCTGGATCCTGGCTCACACCCAGAACCTGCCCCTTGCGAGTGAAGAAACGCTGAAGGTTTTGAACCCGCCGATGATCAATATTGGTATCCGGCTCTTTGGAACCAAATATCTGGGGATAAGAATAGAAGTTCTCCTTAATATCGGCGTGAACACGCACTTGGAGGTCGATATCGAGGCTCCGATAGGCCCGAACGATCAAATCCTCGGCTTTGCCACGAGTCGGAGCGATATCACCGTTGGGAAAACCAATCTTGAAGTAAGAACCATCGTAGTTGACTTGAGCCTGCGTCCGCTCAAGAGCCGCAGCCGCTAATCGGGATCCAAAATCGCCATCGGATTCCAGAGTTGTAATGGCCTCGCGAACATTCGCGGGTGAAGTAAGGTCGGTTTGGGCGCGGAGAAACGGAATCAACGGGCGAAGAAAAAAACCACCCAAAACAATCGCAAACGCGACAAGAAGCCATCCACCCAGTGAGCTTCTGCGCTTTTTTTTCATCGGAGCAGCTCCGATATACTCGATTGGTCTCATTTAACTTTGATTAACTATTAAAGATTGTCATGTTTTGATACGCGTGGCGAGCGAAAACCTGTCGTTCTCCTTGAGAAAGTAGATTTTTTTTCGTCCTGTTGCATTGATGGAACAAATCCCGGTCATTTTTGCAGAAAAAACCCCGACCTTCGATGAGCTTCATCGGCACGGCGTCGAGCTTCTTACGGATTGGTCGGGTTCGCAAATCACAAAATTGTCAAAGTTTCTTTTCTGGGTCGATCGCACTCACTTCCACTTTCTGGCCAGCCAGAAAGGCACTTCGGGAATGAACCATCCGGACAGTCGACCGGGGCAATATCAAGCCGAACTTTGGAAATATGACGTCGCTGAATTCTTCCTTCTGTCGTCCGATAAAAGCCGATACCTCGAGTTCAACCTCGCTCCAAATGGCGGATGGTGGTCGAGCGCCTTTACCGCGCCTCTCCAGGCAGCTCCCGGCGAACCCTCCCCGATTCCCGACGTCAAAACATCAGCGGAAGCGACCAGCGAAGGGTGGCAGTCTCGCGCAAGTATTCCTTTGTTCTGGCTGCAGGAATTCTATGGTTTCGGCGAATCCTCCCACCTGAACGCCTGCTTTATTCTTAACTCCCCTGACCAAATCTTCGTCACTGCGGGAGATCCTCCGGAGGGCAAACCCGATTATCACCGCCCCGATCTCTTTCCCCCCATCAATCCAATCGCTCTCGCGTGACATCGCGCTCCTTCCAGACTAGCCTCCCGACATGCCCGAAATGCCAAAGGCCGCGCCCCTTCCGGACCGCCCACCGCTCCACCTCAAAGGAGGATACCTGGCGATCGCCTCGCCCGATTCGATCTCTGAGGCCGGCTTCAGCATCCCGGCGGTTCGGGGCATTCGCGATATCCGGCCAAACAGCACCATCGTAGTCGTAGCGAACCACGAAACTGCTCCGTTGTGGCGAAAGGTCGACGCCGTTAATCTCGTCATCGAGCACTCGCCCTCCGATTCGGCCCGTAAAATTGGCAAACTTTTGAAAGCGGCGGATATCCCTTTCGATTCCTCAATTGCCTGGGAGGACTGTTCTGCCGCCCAGGCTTTCGCCAAGATCGGAATTAAGGATCGCCTTGGTTACCCCGCCGGAAAACTGGCCCGATTCCTGACCGATCCTGTCAAAGTCGAGCGTGAGGCGGGCCCAATCGAACATCGGGTAAAGCACTACCTGCTTTTTGTCGAAAAGCTCGGTGCCGAACCTTTTCAAGCAGCTTATTTCACCCATCCATCCAGACCACCGGCCCCGGAGAAACCAATCCTCGCGATCTCACCCGGATCCGACTATGGCCCCGCCGCCGAGTGGTTGCTCGATCGTTTTCAAGCACTCGCCGAAGAGCTCTCCGGGACATTTGATCTCGCGATCGTCCCGCACCCTGATCGGCCGGGCCCCGCCTCTGCCTTGGCAAAATCCCTTGGAAAACAAATCACCTCCATTGAAGGAGCCGAACTTATCGACTTTCTCGCAACCTGCCATGGCCTCATCGCAAGCGATGGCTCCATCCCCCATCTGGCCTCCTTTGTCGGCACTCCCTCACTCGTTTTCTTCGGCCCGAACGAACCCGAATGGCGAAGACCTCTCGGAAAAATTCACCGCGTGATTCGCGAGCACGTTCCCTGCAGCGGCTGCCTCCTGAACAAGTGCCCCCTCGATCATCGCTGCATGAAGGAGATCACGGTCGGGCAAGCGCTGGCCGAAGCCCGCTCACTCTTCGGAGAAGTAGTCTCCTGAATGCCCGCTTGCAGCACTTGGCGCCCGGGAGGGCGTCACTCTCTATCAGTAGTCAATCATGACATACTGAAGAAGCATGCCCTGAACGTGACTGTAAAAGTTGTTGCGGAAGTAGGCCGCTCGCGCCGACGAATCTTCAAACACTTCGGGGTCCACTTCTTCGCTGGCTCCGAACTTGTATTTGTCTTCTAGAGCGAGTCGGGCTTGGTTTAGAGCGCCATACCAGAACTCCGCGTTGCTCTTTACGATATGAATATCCTCCTCCTCCTCCCTGGCCTTAAGCACCTCCTTCACCACGGCGATTCGCTGCTTTGAAAACTCCTCGGTCAACTCGGGTGCCACAATCTCATCCCACATCGAGTCCTCATCCATCAAACCCGCCAGTCTGCCCGCCAGATCGGAATCACTATCTCCCGCGATCCCAATGAGAAGCATCCAATCGTGCTCGGTCTCGGGGACCAACTTTAGGCCACCTGCAACTGTCGGGCCTACTGTCATTCCGCCTTCTCAAGAGTGGCATGCAGCTGCGCGCTGTGTAGTTGATTCACATACATTTCTGCTTTCTCACGATTCCCACTCCAAACAACCGCCTGCCCTCTTTGATGCACCGCCATCATCAACTCCTCTGCCTTCTCCTTCGAAAATCCAAAAATTCGGATCAGGACACGACTGACATACTCCATCAAATTGACCGGATCATCGAGAACGATGACCTGCCAGGGTCTATCGGTTTTCTCCTTGCTCCTGGTTTTGGTTTGGTGAGCCGGGGCATCTACCGCATTCATCATTTAGACCTCCGCCACTTGTTCCGGTGCATCGACCCAGCGCCCGTGTTCCCGAATTAAATCCTGAAGTCTCTCCACCGCTTCACCTTCCGGAATGTTAAACTTCACCGCCTGTTTCCCGACGTAGAGGTTGATCTTCCCGGGAGCTCCCCCAACATAACCAAAATCGGCATCCGCCATTTCGCCGGGCCCATTCACAATGCAACCCATCACGGCAATCCGCACCCCTTTCAAATGACCGGTCGCCTCACGGATCTTCTGGGTCGTCTCTTGCAGATTGAAGAGGGTCCGCCCGCAACTCGGGCACGCAACATAGTCAGTCTTAAAGATTCGGGCACCTGCCGCCTGAAGAATGTTGTAGGAAAGTCGCAGTGACTGCCCCGGAGCCTCTTCCCCCTGCACCAGGATGGCATCACCAATTCCATCACAAATCAAGGAACCCAAATTCATGGACGCATTCAGTAAAGTTGGCAGGAAATCAGCCGCCTCATCGCTCGAGGGAACAAGGGTATCCTTCAATAAAATCGAATGGCGGGCATCAACCTTTGCGGCCAAAAGCCGGAAAGCTGAAATGGTCGGAAGCTTCAGCCCGTTTTTCACCGTGAGCAACCTTGGCTCATCCGCCTGGTTGATTTCCGAAATCGCCTCGTTGTCCTGCGGATCAAGCTCCACCACCCCCGAATCCTCGGCAACGATCTCAGGCTTAAAATCGCCCATCTGATCGATCTTGTGAGCCACCGCCTCCCACTTCTTGCGGGAAGTAAAGACCCTCATCAATTCCGTGCCGCCCAAAGACAAACCACCAACCTCCTGGACCTCGCTCTTGCGACGCTCGTACTCGAAAGGATTCCACGATTCCTTCACTCCCGTGTCACAGCCGCCTTCCGGAATCGCTTTTACCAATGCTTGCGCCACCGGAACCTCATGCACGGCATCCTCGGTTAAACTCACCCTGATGGTATCACCGATTCCGTCCGCCAAAAGACTTCCGATTCCAATCGCGCTTTTAATACGTCCGTCCTCGCCATCGCCCGCTTCCGTCACGCCCAAATGCAAGGGGTAATTCCAATCCGAACCCTCCGCTTCAAGACGGGCGACCAAAAGACGGTAAGCCTCAATCATGACCTTCGGATTCGAGGCTTTCATCGAGAAAACAAAGTTGTGAAAATCCTCCTCTCGCGCAATCCGCGCGAACTCCAGCGCACTTTCCACCATCCCGAGCGGGGTGTCGCCGTAGCGGTTCATGATGCGGTCGGAGAGCGAACCATGATTGGTCCCAATTCTCACCGCACGACCCAGATCCTTGCAAAGAGTCACCAAGGGTGCGAATTCCTCCCGAATGCGGCCCAGCTCCTCCTCATACTGGTCATCCGTGTATTCCCTGATCTCGAATTTCTTCTTATCCGCGTAATTCCCCGGGTTGACCCTGATTTTCTCCACCCATTTTGCCGCCTCAAAAGCAGCATCCGGCTTGAAGTGGATGTCAGCCACCAACGGAACATCACAATGGGCGGCGCGAACCCCATCACGAATATTTTCGAGATTCTCGGCATACTTCCGGGTCTGCGCCGTGATCCGCACCACCTCGCAGCCGGCATTCGCCAGCTGCAACACTTCTTTGACACAAGCATCGGTGTCCCGGGTGTCCGAGGTGATCATGGACTGCACCACCACGGGGTTGCCGCCACCCATTTTCACGTTTCCAACCGTCACCTCCCGCGACTCGCGACGGGAGTAATTGAAGAGATCTTTGCAATAACGTAATTCGGGTGCCATGTGGTTCTTCGGACTTCTAAGCCAAAAACGCCCCGCCCGCAACGCCCACATTCCCTGATTGCGCCTGCGGCAGATCTGGCGAATGCTTCCGCCATGAAACCTTTCATCCCAATTTTTGCGATCCTGACCCTCGTCACCGCCGCAAAGGAACCCCGGACAGCCACCGATTTCATCCGAGTGGAGCGGTCTGAAGAAAAAGTCCTCCTCCAGCCCGCACTCGCGACCTACGAGAAGGATGGCGTGAAGGTTTCGCTCATCGGCGCAGTCCACATCGCCGACAAAACCTACTACACCGATCTTAATAAACGCTTCAAAAGTTACGATCGCATCCTTTTTGAAATGATCGGCGGAGATCAACTGGAAAAGGTCCGCAAGCAGGAAGCCGAAGGAAAAAAGGCCGAAGAATCGCCTCTTGGGAAGATCTACCAAATGATTTCCACCTTTCTCGCTCTCGCCGACCAAAAGACCGAAATCGATTACACTGCCGAAAATTTCATTCACGCCGACCTCACCATGGCGGAATTCCAAACTCTGCAGGAAGAACGCAGTGAATCTCTACTCGGCTTCGCCATGGAAGCCGCTAAAAACAGTGATCTGAAGAAGCAACCTTCCACCATGGCCTTGATGCAGGCCGTGATGACGGGTGATTCAAAGAGAGCAAAACTCCTCCTCGTCGACGCCCTCGCCGGAGGCGACGAAGCCATGGGCGGCCTTGTCACACCCACCGTTGTCATCTCTGATCGTAACGCCAAGGCGCTCAAAGTTCTCGATGCTCAAATCGCCAAAGGCGACAAAAACCTCGGCATCTTTTACGGCGCGGCCCACTTCCCTGCCATGGAGAAAACCCTCCTGGAAAAAGGCTACAAGAAGACCAAACAGGAATGGCTCACCGCCTGGACTGTCGAGAAATAAACGGAGGGCTGCCTCCAGGCTGTCCTTTTTCATTTGCAGTCGCCCGGGAAAGCCTCACTCCTTTCCCAGCCGGGTTTCCAATGCCTCGGCTGCTTGTGATTTGAGCACCTTCACCGCTGCCGAATTTTTCTTCCCACCCTCCGGATCCTGATGCGTCACCTCGGGTGAGAAATCGATCTTGTCGGTGCGGAAACTATAAAGCGGCTGCCAGGGAATTCCGTTGATCTTGAGATTTCCCATGGGCGCCCGGGACCACGCGTAGCGCACGGAGACCGGTTCATCCTTGACGAGAGGGCTGGAGACAAGGATTTGTTTAAAGCGCTCGTCCTTATCCTTCGTCTCTACATAGACGGCCTCGGCCATGTAGTAGATTCCCGAACTGTCGGCGATGGAAAAGCCTTCGATCTCGGACCCGAAGTCATCGACCCGGACGGGCTTGTCGAAGGTGAGTAACATCTTGCCCTTTGCAGTCACCTTGGAGACAACATTTCCGGTTTCCCAGACCACGCTCTCGATACCATAGATCTCGTTCAGTGCCCACCGTGCCGTGCGGAGGCCCAGTTCCTTTTTCTTCTTGGTGTGGAGCTGGGGGATCTTTTGATCATAGGCCGGAATGAAGACGGTGTTGCTTTGATCCTCTGCATCCATGAGACCCAGCCTCTGGGATTCGCGAATATAGGCGGCTGAAGAAAGACCCTTTTCTTCAAAGTTCAGGCGAGTTTGAGCATCGCCACCGGCGCACAACCCGATGACCGCGACAGGCAGTTCCTTGCCGAAGTCCTCGCGCCATCCATCGACCATGAGCTTCATGAGGGTGCGGTAAAACTTCGGTTTACAACTCGTGTTCATCATGGCGTTGTTAAAGCCTTGGTGGAAGGCAACGCCTTTGATGTTGAGGCCCTTGAACACGCCGAACATCCCATTATAACACGCGGCGGCATCGCTGGGGCTGCGACCGGGAACGGACCAGGTGCGAATGCTCCCGTCCGGCTTATTGGGACGGCGGCGCTTCTTGGTCACCCCCTTCTCTTTGTCCGCGGCCAGCTCTTTTTGATACCTTTCCTCCGCCGATTTCCACTTGTCCATTTGGGCTTTGTGGAAGTCTTCGAAGCTAAACTCCGCGCGACGACCATCGACCCATTCCAGGTATTCGGCAGCCCGGGGATCATCGGCAAACTTGTGGCGGGGAACAAGACTCTCAATGGAAGCCCCTCCGCGCGAGTTGTCGATGATGCCAATAGGAATTTGCAAGGCACGCTGCAATCGCGAACCGAAGATGAAACCAATCGCTCCCATATCGAGCGAAGTTTCCGGCGTGACCACCCGCCAGTTCTTGTCTTCGACGTCCTTGCCGAAAATAAAATCTTCATTGAGGTCCGCCTCAACATACTCGGACTCCGCGCCCGCTTGGATTTTGAAATGACGCATAAGCGGCAAGTGAGCCTGGGCAGATTCAAAACCAGCCTGATAAACAGCCTTAAGACCAAAGGCCATATTACTCTGACCATTCATGACCCAGACGTCGCCGATCAAGATGTCCTCCATTCTGATGGTAGTATTTCCTCCTTTGACGCTCAAGGTTTGCGGCACGGAAGTCGCAGCTTGCGGGGCAAACTTCACTTCCCATCGTCCCGCTTCACCAGCGGCCTTGCTCGTCGCGATGTTTTTGCCGAAAGTGACTTCCACTTCGGTGTCCACCGGTGCCCAGCCCCAGATGGTGATGGGCTCGTCACGCTGAATCACCATGTGACTGCGAAAGATGCCATGGACCTTCAGTGTTTCCGGAACAACCCATGGCTTGGTGGGAGCAGCCAGGACCGGCAGGAAAGAGAGAATGGCGAACGTCAGTGCGACGATCGGAGACAAGAATTTCATTTTGAGATGGGGGTCTGAATCAGGCCATGAATTGCTTGATCGGCCCGGTTTGATCGAGCTTCTTGCGGGACATTTCGAGATCCAGGTCACCGTAGTGCTCCATGGAATTTCCGTGGGCATTTAGCAAGGTTGTATACCAATTGCCGAGAGTCTTGTGTCCCTCGACGCCGAGGACCGGCAGGCGGACATATCGTCCCGCCATGTTGAGGTTGCACTTCCTGCCGGACATGATCACGAAGGGGGATTCCAGCCCAATCCCGTGATGAGTCTCTCCGTTCTCCGGGAAATACATAATCATGGTGTTGTCGAACATCGTGCCATCTCCCTCGGGAGTCTTCTTTAGCTCCTCTACGATGGTTTTAATCTGATTGACGTGGCTGATTCTGATTTGCTCCCTCGTCTTCCAGGCCGGCACTCCGCCGAAGGCTTCATCATGACCCAGCGGGTGAATGCCCACCCGGTCGGCCTCGTTTCCGGGCAGTCCGGTGATCGGAGTACCAAGATCATCGATGGTGTAGGTCACGACGTTGGTGAGATTTGCTTTCAATGCGGAAACCATCACTTTCGTCATGGCCGCCTGCTTCTCAGGGGTGCTGGCATTTGGCCCTCCATCGGCATGAACGGGATCGATTTCGGGAAGAAATTTCGCTAGCGAACCGGAAATCTCAATGAGCTTCTCATTGCGCTCACGAATCGACTCGATCGATTGTAAGTGGACTTCCTGCCGGCGTTTCTCACGGCCTGCGATACCACTCTCCTTCAGGCCTTCCTTGCTCCGTAAGAACGAAAGCATATCGTTATCGGAAGTAACCGCTTCCGGATTGAGAACCGACTTGAAAAGCTCACTGCGCGCTGTTTCTGGATCGGCGTAGCAGTAATTTCTCGTCTGGGGCGCGGGTGCGGAATACCCAGAGACAATCCCGGTCCGCCCACCTGCGAAGGACAGCTCAACGTGACCAAAAGGTGATGGAAAAAGCTTGGCCAATTCGAAATCAATCGTGGCCCGCTTGATCGCGCTCAGGGTGTTGCGGTTCGATTTAAAGCAACCCATTACCGAAGAAAAAGAGTAGTGAACATTCTCACTCATCTTCGCCGAAAGACCCTGTAAGATGGTCAAATTTTCCTTGTGATCGTCCAGACCACGCAACCAGTTCGGAAGTTCGTGTTGGTCGAGATCAACTTCCAATGCCTCCTTCTTTTCATCCAGGGCCTTGTCCTTTTCCGAAAAACTCGGAAGGGCCAATTCCAGCGGGCGAATACCGCTCGACTTACGAATAAAGATGAAGCGTTTTGGCTCTCCAACAGTCCCGGTGGCCGCGAACAACTGGCTGAAGGAGGGGGCCAGAGTCATGGCACCCGCCCCAAGGGCTGATGCTTTGAGAAAATGTCGTCTGCTGGTCATGGAATTAATTCGTGGGAGGTTTGCGGTAAATGAAGGAATCGGAGGTCAAAAGAGATACAATGACCGCGTCGAAGCTACCATCATTTTCGAGGTAGGCATTTTCGGCATCGATGAGAGTTTTGGAGTCTGACAGAAATTCGTTCCGCCCAAGGAAATAGCGAAACGCATGCCGAATGATCGATTGCCTCACCCGGCGCGATCTGGCAAGACGACCAGCAAGGTCGACCGCATTTTCAACCCTGCCATCAAGTGCGACTTCTCCGGTGCCGGCGAGGAAGCCGGAGGCATCAACCGGAAGGGTTTTGTAGATGTCCCGCAGATCAACAAGGTGGTTGCGACCGGGAAGTTTGTCTGGCTTTTTCTCGATCACGTTCTCCGGATACTCAAGTGATTCCTGAACGCGGAAGCGCCCGAAGTCGTCGTAACACTCAAAGGAATAGCCGAGCGGATTCATCCTCTCATGGCACTTCCAGCAGTAGTTGGTCTCGGTAGCGGAGGCGAGGCGGGAGCGAAGAGTCCGTTGATGATCTTCCGGAATTTGCGCGTCAACCGCGATTGGAATATCGGGAATGGTTCCGGCCAGGAGCTTCTCGCGGACGAACTTGCCACGACGCACCGGATCGGTCTCGGTGTTAAAAGCGTGGGCAATGAGCCAGGCCGGATGGGTCAACATCCCCTTTCGGTTGGAAACCTTCATTGGTTGCTCCGGTGTCCAGTCCCAGCTATCCTTCCGGTAACCCCAAAATTTTGCAACATTGCCTCCCCACATAAAATCCGTGCCATAACCACGATAAAGATCAAAAGGCGGGGCATGTTTCTGCCCCTTGTCGAGACGTGCCGCGATGGTGGTCATTGATTTCTTGAAGAGCTTGAGTCCATCTCCCTGACGATTCCCCGATTTGAGCTTGTCGGGGTTGATACTGCGCATCGGTTCCTTGCGCAAAAACTCCTTGTGCTTCTCGAGCTCGGGGTAACCGAAATCCTCCCAACCGGTATCCTTGAAGTAAGCATAAATACGTTTGATTTTCTCTGAAGCTTCACGCATCCGCTCATTGTCTCCATCGTGATAGACGTAAAATTTCTCGGTCCCGATGAGCTCCTCGAAGACGTTCTTATCTTTCTCGAGGATGAATTCCACGATACGATCCGCCTCATTGACCAAACGATTCGTCGACTGGTCAAGGCGATCACTTCCAAATCGTTTCTCGTCCTTGAAGACTTCAAGCGCTTTGGGATAACCGAAGAATTCGCGGAAAAAGCGCAACTCGCGGATGGGCAAATCCGTGCTGTTGTCGGCATAGTTTTTGTCTTCAAGAATAGGATCGATGATGGTCCGAACATCGCGCCGGGCCAACATTCGCTCAACCTCGCGGCGATAGTCCTCCCGGGTATTCAATTTCCCTGATTGCGCGGCTACCACCAATTCCTCGTCCGGGCTCTGATCGGTCAAAGCATAAGCCAAAGCATAGCTGGCATCACGCGGCGCCATCATACGCCGACCATGCTCATCAGCCTCACCAATTCCGAACTCGTTTCGATAGACAAATTCGGAGCTCAGCAGGAATGTCTGAATGAGCTTCTGCACCGCCTTGCGGCGCCCGAGTTTATCGGTGTAAATTTTGACCTGCTGCAGGTATTGGGCGGACTCCTCACCGTTAGGAGGCCGTTCGAGAATCAAGGTGGACAGTTCCGTAATCAGCTGTCTGAACAATTCCTCGCCCGGGGGGCCGGCATCATCACGCTCTTTTTGAAAGTCCAACTCCCAAGCAGCCATGCACTTTTCGATGATGTCAGAATAAAAATCTCCTCTCTTTCGATGCTTCAGGATCGCCGTGCGGACGGCCTCCATATCATCGTCTTCGAGTGGGTCATAAACCACCTTCTTAATCCGCTTTCCGTTTTTCCCGGCAATCTCGCGAAAATCCGGAACGTATTCGCGAAGCAAAGCCATCCGGCTTTGAATGGTCCGCTTGTGGTGGCCCCGGAAGAACCAAATTCGCTCACAGAACCCGCGAAATTCATTGTCATCAAGGTGCGAGTATTCCGGGTCCGAAAGGGTATGATAGACCAGGCGATCAGCCTCCAGCTTCTTGAGCATGCCGGTCGAAACATTCATCGGCGCACGCTTGTATTTTTCTCCATCCTTTAATTCGGGCAGAGGCTTGAGCACAACGGGAACAAACTTCGGCAACAAGGACTCGTTTTTGCTCCCATAAATATCCTCGCAGATTCGCTCGATGTGGTCTTCAAGAAAGTCGCGACGCAGGGCGAGTGTTTCCTTGTGAGCATCCTCCATTTTCAGGATTTCAACAACAGAAGGGAGATAGGGAGTTCGCCCTTTGCCGTGTCTGGGAACCAAATACTCGGTGATCTGCTGCGAAACTTTCTGTGAGTTGGTCAGCATGCTCGAGAGATGTCCGGCAGTCAGATCCTCATTGGCATAGTAGCGCACCCCGATGGTCTTCGGCAGCAGGAACGGGTTGGAAATATCCAACTTATCGAAACGCTTGCTCCCCTTCCCTTCGGAGCGCTTCTTCCCGTGGTTGATCATGGTCCGGCCATTAAGGATCCGCTGAAATTTCGCGTTATAAATAAATTCGCTGATGAGCCAGCGACGATCCGTGGTGAAAGCCGGGAGGTCGAGGTATTCACCGGAGAACAATTTTTCATGGTCCACGTAGTTCCCGAACTCGGCCTTCTGAAGCTTCCCCTCAAGAGTCGACGCACCGTATTTGGCCAGCTCCCCGGAAAGAAAATCGAGAAGAATCTTTCGCTCCTTCTCATCAGGCTGGTCCTTCTTCTTTGGCGGCATGTGCCGGAAGTAGACCTGCTCCTGAATTCGATTCAGAAGATCCAGGCGCTTGGGATTGTCCAGCGCCGCCAGATTGTCCAAGCGAATATCACCCTTCTGGGTCTCGTCGTGGCAGTCGTAACAATAATTCTCAAGAAAGCCAGCCACAGGTCCTTGAACCTCAAATCGATGACCGGAGCCGGACAGGGCTCCCGGGAAAAGGGTCCAGACAACCATGCCAATGGAAAACAAGAACCCGCGAAAACGGACATTCGGCAGAGATTTCTGAATCTCGTTCCCACAAACAGACATTCGCAGAATACTCCGAATGATCAGTCGCCCTATCAGCACAACGCAAAGAAGGGACACCTTTCGAAGACCCCTGCTGGAGTCGCTTGATCGGGAGAACCGGCCTCTTTTAAAAAACCTTCGCCAACTCACTTGGGTCCATCTTGCTGAGAAGGAAGAAAGTGTGCTCGGCATCAGCCCATCGGGTCACGGCCCATTCATCATTCTTATCACAATGGCGGCACTTTTGACACGCGGTGTCGAGCCCATTGATGTCGTCAACATTGATCGCCGTACGCTCCATCATTACCAGGTGAACCACTTTGTCGTTTCTCTTGTAGCAGACCAAGGAGCCCCGATGCTTCCTCTCGCCAATCTCAAGGAGTTTACACCCGACTCCCTTTACATCCTGCAAGCCTTTCGGCAATTGCGCGGGCGTCGGAAGATCTTTCCCGTCAAGCCACTCATAAAGGGCGGCCTGTCGATCATTTTGGAGATCGAGCGAAAAGAAAGGAGACTCCAGCATCGCAATCGCGGAATACTCCACTTCCTTAGGAGTGGTTCCGGCGAGCGCATTTCCACCGGCACCGGCAAAGAATGCCCCAACTGCGACCATGATTGCGATGACGGCCGCAGCAGAAGTTGTCCAGACCGCAGCCTTGAAAAACCCTCGTTTGTGACGCGGTGGCATCTCCACCACATTCTGCTCCACTTCCATGGCTCCGAGAATCTGATCACGAAGTCCTTCCGGAGCTCGGACGGAAGCCAATGCCCCCACGAAGTCCGCATCAAATTCCGCCGGTTGATCCTGGGCACCTTCCAAAACTCCAAAAATAGCGTCACGAAGATCTTCCGGGATTTCGACATCCGCAAGCATGGCTGCGAATGCTGCATCCTGCGCCCGCTCGACTGCGAGCCATTCTCCCAGCTCACGGTCCCGGGCCGCCAGCTCCAGGGCCTCGGCGAAAGCAGGCTCATTTGCGTCCTCGCCGTCGGGACGATAGCTCTGAAGGACGAATTTTGCGCGTTCCTTATCCATTGTTTCGTTGAATCGTTTCAGGTTTAAAATCAACAATGCGTGTCGGAGCACTCGCTGTTTCCGATGTCATCTTCTTACGGAGCTGATCCTTCCCGCGCGAAATCCGCGACATCACTGTGCCGATCGGCACATCGAGAACCTCGGCAATCTCCTTGTAGGAATGTTGTTGCAGATAAAAAAGAGTCAGGGGTGCGCGGAAGGTTTCGTCCAATTCGCTCAAAAGCTTGACCGCTCGCTGGGCATCCAGCTTCCGGCCCGAATCCTCTTCTTCGAGAGGCAACTCATGCTCAGCCTCCGTGATCTCGGTCTCGGGATGTCGTTGGGAACGACGGGCATTCCCAAGGTGCTCGCGATACAGCGTCGTAAAAAGCCAGGTTTTGGCCTTCGAGCGATCCTTGAGCTGATGCCCTTTCTGGGCCCAGATCACGAAAGTCTGCTGCACGAGATCCGCCGCGCGGTCGGGGTTCTTGGCCAGAGAAAAGCCAAAACGGTAAAGCGCCTGGTAATACTGGTCCACCAAATCTTCGAATTCGTCCATCGCTTTGATCTTCTGGCATTAAGAGAAGTCTGTCGCGCAATTATTCCCGCGATTTCCCTTCTTTATTTTTCATCCACTGCAGATTATTGCTGGGCAGCTATGAAATCGATTTTCCTCCTAGTTCCCGCCCTTCTTGCCCAATCCGCGCTCGCTGGCTTTCGTCAGGAAAAAACCGACTCCTCACTGAAGCTGTTTGACGGCGACACTTTGATTACGGAATACCGCACCGACCACCACCTCCCCTATCTTTACCCGCTCGTGGGACCCACCGGAGTTGGACTCACCCGGAATTTCCCGATGAAAAAGGACGTGGAAGGCGAGCAGCCGGATCACCCCCACCACCGTTCCTTTTGGTTCACCCATGGCGATGTCAACGGCCACGATTTCTGGCACTCGAAAGACCACAATTCAAATATTGTCCACAAATCCTTTGGTGAATCCAGTGAAGGAGTATTTTCAGTCAACCTCGAGTGGCAGCAGGACAAGGTGGTGCTTCTCAAGGAAACCCGCACCTATCGTTTCAGTAAACAAGACGACCAATCGCTCTTGGTTGAGGTTCAATCGACTCTCACCGCAGCCAGCGAAGTGAAATTTGGCGACACCAAGGAAGGATCCTTCGCTCTTCGCGTCTCACCCACTCTCCGTCACGAAGGCAAGGTCGCCAAAGGCCACATCGCGAACTCCGAAGGATTGACCGACAAAAAAGCGTGGGGCCAGCGCGCCCGCTGGGTCAGCTACTATGGCCCCGACAGCTCGGGCAAGGACGTCACCATCACCATGATGGACCACCCGTCAAACCTCAATCATCCCACCTACTGGCATGCCCGGACTTATGGCCTCTTGACCGCCAACCCCTTTGGTGAAAAGAGCTTTACCAAAAAAGGCAACGGTGCCCACGTCCTCAAGAAGGGCGATTCCCTGACTCAGAAATACGCTCTTCTCATGCAGCCCGGTACCTTCGAAAAGGACTCGGTCGAAAAAACTTACCAGACCTTTGCCAAATAATCCCGTTGGGTCTGTCTCCCGTCCCCGGACTCCGCTGACGCCCGGGAGAGCGTCACTCATTCTCTTTTTTCGTGAGTTGGCACATTAAACGCGATGAAAGTTGCAGAACTCCCGTCATAACAGGAGAATTGCAGTGCGATGCCACCTCGAGAGGAAAAACCCGAAGACCCACCAAAGACCCGCCGGCGTTGGAAACGGCGGCTGGTTTATGGCCTCCTCGTGCTCATTGGCTTTCTGATCTGGGCAAACGGCCCCGGTATTCGCTGGGGCTTGAAGAAGGTCATTTCACAACAAATCGCTGCACAGGACCTTTCGGGAAGTTTCAAAGTTGAGGGCACCGCACTCTCCGGGATTTCCATTCATGACATCTCGCTGAATGGGAAATCGACTATTCAAAGCGTCAAATCAAACTTGATTCAGGTTGAGTGGTCACTTGGTTCGCTCATCGATCAGGAACTTGAGGGGATCACCCTCAATCGGCTCCACCTTGTCGTCGATCCCAAAGCGCCCAAGCCCGCCGGCGCCCCGTCCCCCGAGGCACCGGAAGATTCCTCCGACTCCGGCACTTCTCTCGCGGACACCTTGAACCTGGTCCGGGGCTTTATTCAACCGGCCAAAATTTCCGTCACCGATCTCAACGTCGAAATCGTCGAGGTCACCCAAGTTTCGTTGGCATCGATCAGCCACACCGCTGGCGAGTTTACCTACCTCATTTCGGACCTCCGTTCTGTCGATCATCTCGATCGCCCCGTTCACAATCCGCAATCAACCCTGACGTGGAATGAGGACGGCTTTGCCATCGACCAAGTCACCCTCAATCCCCGGCTCGCCATTCACGATCTTTCCTTCAAACCGGAGAGATCAGCCTCATTAATAATCTCTGTTGCCGAAAGCGAGATCCTTGTGAAATCCGACCTCGCCTCCTCACACCGGATTTTGCTCCAATCTCCCGCACTCTCCATCCCAGATCTCATCCAGCTGGCCAAGCCCGGAATCGAAGCAACGGGCGAAATCACGCAACTCGAAATCAACACCGCGACCGGCTTGGTGACTTTCGAGGGTCAAAACCTGAAGTATCAGGATCAAGAGATCTCACGTGCGTCGATCGAAGCCACAACCAAGGATCTACTCTCGCCCTTCGAGCAGCCAATCAACCTCGAGATCGCCATTGATGAAAAACTTAAAGTCGACGGATTTGTCGAGCTGGATCAATCAATTCTCGACTCTTCGGCTGAGCTCAACCTCGTCGTCAATTGGCCGGAAGTCCCCATCGTCAATGCTGAATTCGCCTATGACTCCCGCGAGGCCAGGATCATCGCCAACACGCTCGACGACCTCCGCGCAACGGCTCGCTTTCAAGTCGATCCGCAAACCTACCAGGCCGAGATCCTGGGAAGGATCAAAGACGCCTCCGATCTTGAAAAGCGCTTGGAAGGCCCCCTGGAATTTACCGCGACCGCCAATGGTGATCTCAAATCAGCCAAACACTCCGGCACCCTGAATCTGGAAACACTCGGATTCCGCCAACCCGACTTCCCCGAAGCAATCGGCCGGGGAAAAATCACCTGGAATTGGCCGGAGAGCGTGAACATCGAAACTCTTGAAATGACCACGCCGGAAGCCAGCGCACAGGCCAGTCTGTCTTGGTCCAACGACACGCTAAATATTAGCCACATCAAATTGTTCGAAGGCACCGATGAGCTCCTCCTGGTCCAGGCCAGCCTCCCGGCACCTCTCGAGACACGTTCGCTGGACGATCTCTTGGAATCGCCGGAAAAGATTTCAATGGAGATCTCGTCGAAGCCCCTGACTTTTGAGCGACTCGCTTCATTTCTCCCGATCCCAGAAAACCTCACCGGTGTCCTGCAACTTACAGATCTCAAACTGGCAGGCACCCTCGAAAACCCGGCGCTGGACGGTGAAATTACGCTCAAGGGATTCAGCTCCGCCTCCACCCCCGACCTTCCTCCTGCAGATCTTGATCTTGCCTTTGAAACCTCCGATGAAAAGCTCAGCGTCAACCTCGACGCAAAGGATGCCGAAGGCCAACTCTTAAAGATTGATGGCGTGCTGCCCTTTCTGCCCCGCCAATGGATTGACCTTAAAACCATCCCTCTCGACACCCCAATCTCTCTCGTCGTCTCCAACGACAGCCTTGACCTGCGCCGCATTCAACCCTTCGTCCCCACCCTCCCGGGAATAAAGGGAAAGC
Organism: Verrucomicrobiia bacterium; assembly: GCA_030432565.1. Classification (GTDB taxonomy): domain Bacteria; phylum Verrucomicrobiota; class Verrucomicrobiia; order Verrucomicrobiales; family Akkermansiaceae; genus SW10. The sequence goes on from JAUIGV010000019.1 coordinate 21,193, forward strand.
TCGATCTCGAATTCAGCTTCTCTGGAACAATCGAAACTCCGGTCATCGGAGGAAACCTGAACCTAAGCGGATTCAACACCACATTGCAGAACAAGTTACCAGACCTTGGACTGAACGTGAAACTCGCGACAGAGAACCGGACTCTCGCCTTGTCCGGCTCGGCACAAGAAGGCCGGGATCAATTCTTCACCGTTGCCGGCAAACTCCCTCTTGAATCAGGGCTTCTGACCGGACGCGCAAAAGAGCTGCCGGAAAAGCCGATCTCTCTCGACATTACCGGAGCCCGCATCGACCTGGTGCGAATCCGCCCATTCGTTCCACAGATTCAACTTATTCGCGGGGATCTCGCCGCTGACGTCTCCGTCAGCGGCACTCTCGCCAAACCTGAAATTACCGGTAACGCTCTTCTCCGCATCGAGAAGATGCGTCTCAAGGACTCACCAATCTCGGACTTCAAAGACACCCGGATCCAGGTAGATTACGCCGAAGACATTGTCACCATATCCGAAGGCAGAATCGTCGCTTCCGGAGGAATGGCTGATCTCAAGGGGACGATTGACCTCCGCAACAGGAAGCCTGAATTTGATCCTGTTTTCAACCTCAGTCTCGACGGAAAATTCATCCTGCTTTACCGGAACAAGGATTTCACCTTCCGCGGCCACCCGAATCTCAGGGTCGAAGGACCACTCTCAAAAGCAAACGTTTCAGGCACCCTCGAAATCGCCGACAGTCTTATTTACAAGGACGTTGAAATCCTTCCACTCGGCGTCCCTCGCACCACTGAAATCCCAAGACCAAACCTTCCTTCTTTCTCGCAGAAGCCGGTCAAGAAGCAGCAAAGTAGACCTCAGACAGGGATCATGACCTGGGGCCTGCAAATCGACGTGAAAATCGAGGATCCCATCCTCATCCGCGGCAATCTCGTCAAAGGTTCGGTCACCGGACAAAACCTCCGCATACGGGGAACGATCGGAGACCCACAAACCTCAGGTACGCTGGTTGCGAAAGACCTCGAGGCAGACCTTCCATTCAGCACGCTGGAGGTGCAAACCGCTGTCGTCACCCTGCGTCCGGACGCGCTCACCAATCCATATTTCGATATTCGCGGCAGCTCGGAAATCAGCTCACATCTCATTCAAGTTTACCTCTCCGGCTCCGTTCAAAATCACAACCTCGTTCTCACCTCCGACCCTCCTCTTCCGGAAAGCGAAATTTTGCTCCTTCTTGCCACCGGCTCCTCCTCGGCCCAGTTGGCCGATCAACAAATTGCTTCGCAAAAGGCCCTTCAATATCTGTTCGAAACCCTCAGACGCCGAAACGGAGAAAAAGATAAATCAGTCTTCCAGCGCCTTCTCAAAAACTCCGACCAAATCGAACTCTCACTCGGTGAAACGAATCAATATTCCGGTCGTAATTTCTCCTCCGCCACCCTTGATCTCGGCGATCATTTCGACTTCACCACTCAGATCGACGAACAAGGACAAACCAGGGCTCTCGTCGTCTTCTCGATCCGCTTCAAATAAGAATCATGTTCACTCGAAGCATCTGCTTGATCCTGCTTCTCGCCACCCTTCCGGGGATGGCGGCGAAACTGGATTTCGTGGGCCTGCAGTCATTCACAAAAAAAGGCCTTCTCGAGGCGGTTGGAGGTCGACTCGATTACATTCTGGACCGGCCTGCAACCGACTTCCGGGCCGACGACGCTGCGTTTCTGGTTGAGTCTTATCTCCGCACCCACGGACTTGTCGATGCCATGGTTTATGGCCAGAAACTACCCGACAACAGGATTCGACTCACCGTCGAAGAAGGCATTGCCCAATTTCTTGGTGCAATCACGGTGAAAGGCTTCGACGACAAAGCCAGCATTCAGGACCAATTCAAGGCCCCCTTCCCCGAGACCGGGGACAGACGGGCCTATGAAGCCGAGGCGACCGAAGAAGGGTTGGAGCGAGTCAGGGATTTATTGCACACCGATGGATATTGGGAGGGCACCGTCGCCGCCACCAAGGGAACCCGACAGGCCAACGGAGACATTCCATTTACCTTGATCGTCAACGCCGGACCGGTCTTCACACTCGAAAAGCCCGAACTCAAAAGCCGGGTTCCCCCATCCCCCTCCTTGCTCAAGGATCTAATCGCAAACAAAGGAAACAAGGCCACCGCTGAGAACATCGTTGCGATCCGCCAAAAGATCACAGAGGACTTCCGGCGCCGTGGCTATCCCGACATTTTTCTAATCATGTTAAAGGAGACGAAGGACAATCGACTCACCCTCACATTCCTAATTACTCCCGGCAAAAAATTCGTGGTTCGTTCCTTTCAATCGGCCGGACTTAAAAAGACGAGGCCGCAGAATGTCAGCAATAGATTCAAGGGGCTGGTCGGGAAAAACTTCGATGAAAAATTTGTCCACGAGGAGATCAAAAAACTTCTCGCCACGGGCGCGTTTTCCAGCGTGCGTCTCGAAAAAACAGAGATCAATGAAACCGAGCTGGACCTCACCCTGCACCTCGAAGAAGCGGAAGCACGAGGCTACTCGGTCTCTATGGGTTACGGATCGATCGAAGGCTATATTGTGGGACTTCGTTACTTTGATCGTAATCTCTGGGGAAGACTTTGGAACCTCTCTGCTGGAGCGGAATTCACCGGGCTCGGAGGACTTGGGGAAATCTCACTAACCGACCCCTCTTTTCTGGACGGGGACCTCAGTCTCTCCAGCCGTGCCTTCCTGATCAGCCGCGACTTTAATAACTACAATAAGTTGGAAGGTGGCCTCGGAAGCGAGCTGACCTGGAAATGGGGTGAGCATTACACAGGAACAGCGGGGCTTACCGTTTCGCGGACCACCATCGACAGCCCAATACCCGACAATTTAATTGGGTCCGACGAATACCTGGTTTCCCGGGTAAGCCTCCGTCAAGTCTTTGACTGGAGGGACGATCCCGCTCTTCCCTCGAAAGGCTGGTTCGCGAGCCTTGAGACCTCGATCGGTCTCTCAAGCGGAGACGAAAGCGTCGGCTTCACCGAAGTGGAAGGTCAGATCAGCTACTATCGAAGCCTCGGAAAAAACACCTCCTATGCTCTCGGACTCCGGGGGGGCTTCATTTCACCATCTGTCGACGACCAAAGACTCCCCATAGACCTCCGAAAATTCCTCGGCGGCGCCAACACCATCCGCTCCTTTCCCGAACTGGAGATGGGGCCCTCGTTCAATGGGCTCGCACTGGGGGGAACAAAGTGGTGGCTTGCGAATGCCGAATACATGCACACTCTTGTCGGCCCGGTGAGGGGACTGGTCTTTATTGATGCAGCTGGACTCGATTCGGAAGTCGAGCTGGCCGCTGGCGTGGGAGTCCGCATCAACCTCCCAGTGGGACCGATCCGATTCGAATACGGCAGATCGCTTTCGCAGGACAGTGGCGAGCCCGGGGGCGCGTTCCACTTCGCGATCGGTACCACCTTCTGACCCGCATCGCAACCCGCCCATCGCTTCCCCCTTGTTTCTTTTGGCTGATTCGTCATTCTTCCGGTATGGCCATCTCAGGTTCAGACCAACAACTTGTCGATCAGTGGAAGAACGAACCCGCCCCGCTTCTCCCGCTGCTTCACGCATTCCATGATCGTGACGGCTACCTTTCCGATGACGCCCTCCGCGCAGTTTCCGAAGGATTAAAAACCCCCTTGGCCGACCTCTACGGCACGGTCACCTTTTACCATCACTTCTCACGCACTCCCGGCGGATTGGAAGCCCCCCGCGTCTGCACTGGAAACATCTGCTGCCTTCGAGGCGGAAACGAGATTCTCGAAACTCTGAAATCCCAAGGCCAGGACGCAACCGCAATGCCCTGCTCCGGTCGCTGTGACGCGCCTGTTCCGGTGCTCACCGGTCACACCACTTTGGCCGGAAAATCGGCAGCCGGTCTCACGCCGACTCCTTCCCCGCTTCCTCCCGTCAATCCCGGAGACAGTGAAGAAGCACTCTTTTCAAACATCCGTAAAGAGGGGCAAAACACCTTAAAAGGCTACCGCGAAAACGGCGGCTTCGTCGCTCTCGAGGCAGTCCTCAAAAGAGAGCCTGCTTCAGTCATCGATACGGTCACCGAATCAAAACTCGCCGGGCGTGGCGGTGCCGGGTTCCCGACCGGATTGAAATGGAAAGCGGTTGCCGAGTGCGATCGCCACCCGAAATCCATCGTCTGCAATGCAGATGAAGGCGAGCCTGGATGTTTCAAGGATCGCGCCCTCATGGACTATGACCCTTTCGCCTTGATCGAAGGCATGATCATTGCCGGATTTGCCACCGGAGCTCCACGCGGATTCATCTACCTTCGCTACGAATATCCCGAGACCAATGCCCTTCTCGAAAAATGCCTTGCCGAAGCGAGGGAAGCCGGCCTTCTGGGAAACAACATTCTCGGATCCGGGTTTGAGTTTCACCTTTACATTCGCCGTGGAGCCGGGGCTTACATCTGCGGTGAGGAAGGCTCCCTGCTCAACTCGCTGGAAGGAAAGCACCCGTTTCCCCGCAACAAGCCACCTTTTCCCGTCACTCACGGATTCGAAGACAAGCCGACCGCAGTCAACAATGTCGAGACCCTTTGTGCCATTCCGCACATCATCAACAATGGGCCGGAATGGTACCAATCTCTCGGCATGGGAGGGCTCGCCGGGACCAAACTCATCTCGCTTTCCGGCGACATCAAACATCCGGGCAACTACGAGATTCCCATCGGCCTTCCTCTAAGAACCCTCCTGTACGATTGGGCGGGTGGACCACTCGAGGGGCGCTCAATTCAAGCCGTCACCATGGCCGGGCTTTCCGGAGGGTTCCTCGGTCATCAAATCCTCGATGACCTCACACTCGACGATCCCTGCATTCGCTCGCACGGCTCCTTCCTCGGAGCCGGCGGCATTATGGTCTTCGACGACTCACGCAATATGGTAAAGGCTGCCCACGATGCCATGGCCTTCTTCGCACATGAATCCTGCGGCAAGTGTTTCCCGTGTCGCATCGGCACCCAACGACTCACCGAACGCTTGAATGGCGAAGCCAAGCACCTCGACCTGACAGCCTGGACCGAGGAAGTGAACGACATCAACGAGGCCATGAAAGCAACCTCGGCTTGTGGACTCGGTATGGCCGCACCACACGTCACGGAATCACTAATGAAGTATTTCCCGGAGCAGGTGGAAGCCGCCACCAATTCGAGTTCGTAGATCGGCAAAACACCGTATCGGCAGGCAACAGCACGCGGGTAGTTTGGATCATCAAAACAAGACGAAAATCTTTTCAAACTTTTGCTGTCATCGGTCGGAGTTTTTTGTCTGAATGTAGGGGAACGGGAAATTAATCCAGCCTGTTCTTCAATGCGTCCCGGGCGGTCCTCCTTTTTCGCAGGCAGTTCGTCCGGGACGCCCTTTTTTAAAAACTAGGCACAAGCCTCTTCAAAGGCATCCACGACAAAGTCAATGTCCTTGGAAGAAATTCCCAAGTGAGTCACGAGGCGTTGTTTGGCTCCGGTGTATCCTCCAATTTTGATCCCCTTCTTTTCAAGGGTTTGGGACACCTGCGACCCATCCACTTGAGCAAAATCAACAAAGACCATGTTGGTCTGCACCGGGTCCACCTTAAGCCCCGGAATCCCGGCGAGTCCGTCACACAGTTTGCGGGCATTTTCGTGATCCTCCGCCAGTCGCTCGATATGATTCTCCAAAACAAAAATTCCGGCTGCTGCCAACATCCCGGACTGGCGCATCCCGCCCCCGAGCATCTTCCGCCATCTTTTTGCCTCCTTAATAAAATCCGCTGAGGCAAGCAGAACAGAGCCCACCGGCGCACCCAGTCCTTTGGACAAACAGATCGAAACCGACTCAAAGGGTCCCGCCAATTTGATGGCGGATTCTCCCGTCGCAACCGACGCGTTGAAGAGCCGGGCCCCATCGAGGTGAAGGGAAAGTTGATGATCACTTGCAAAGGACCGAACCGCATTCAAATAGTCCCGTGGGAGAATCTTACCCCACGTCGTATTCTCAAGACACAAGAGCTTCGTGCGCGCGAAGTGAAAGTCATCGGGCTTTACCAGTGCCGCCAACTTATCCAGAGCCAGCGTACCGTCTTCATCCTGAGCGAGAGGTTGCGGTTGGATACTGCCAAGGATCGCGGCTCCCCCGCCCTCGAAAAGATAGGTGTGGGCAGTCTGACCAACGAGATACTCATCTCCCCGCTGACAATGAGTAAGCAACGCGCAAAGATTGCTCTGGGTTCCACTCGGAACAAACATTCCCGCCTCTTTCCCCAACATCCCGGCAGCCAATTCCTCAAGCCGGGCCACCGTGGGATCATCCCCCATGACATCATCTCCCACCTCTGCACGGGACATGGTCTCCCTTATGGCCGGAGTAGGTTTGGTGACGGTATCACTTCGCAAGTCGATAAACATGGTTCCGCTCCTAAATAAGCCGGGGCAGGCTCACAAGGATTTACGGCGGAAATCACCACAAAAAAAACAGCCCGTCGCGAATACGCAAAGGGCTGTTTGAAAAATGGAAGAAAAGTCGAGTTACTCGGCTGGTTTCTCAGTCGGCTTTTCGGCTGATCTCTCTTCCTTCGGCTTGACCGGCTTCACTTCGATAGGCGGAGTGACGGCCTCGATCTTTTTAGGAGCCTCGGGAGTCACAATTTCGAAGAGTTCGATATCGAACACCAGCATTCCCGCCGGACGTCCGGGCTGGTTGTTATATGCCAGCTCGACTGGGATCCAGAAGCGGGTTTTTTCACCCTCAACCATGAGCTGAACTCCTTCGGTCCAACCCTTGATCACTCCGTTCAGAGGAAACTGGGCCTGTTCGTCACGCTCAATGGAGTTGTCGAAGAGTTTTCCGTCAGTGGTCCAACCGGCATAGTGCACCTTGACGGTGTCAGTCTCAATTGGCTTGCGCTTGCCAGTTCCTGCTTTGAGAACCTTGTAGGCGAGGCCGGAGGCCGTCTTCTTGGCATCTGCCGGCGGAGCTGCAACATCGGCCGGTGCCTTCGGAGCCACCGGCTTGGGCTTAAACTCGACCAATTCAAGATCGAAGGTCAACGCGCCCTCGGGAGCTCCGCGTCCTTTGGTTTCGAAGGTAAGGTTTTCCGGAACCCAGACACGGCGGCTTTCACCTTTTTTCATGGTCTTCAAGATCTCCACCCATCCTTTGATCGGAGCCTGGTCGAGGGAAAGTGCCATCGGCCCACCCATCGCTTCACTGGAGCCAATCGATGCGCCATTGGCATCCCAACCTTTGAAGCTCACCTTCAGAAGATCAGTTTCGGTTGGAGAAGCGTCTCCTTCACCGGGCTTGAGAACCGTGTATGCGATTCCAGATTCAGTCTTGGTCGCACTTTCGGGGGCAGCCGCAACATCCTTGGGAGCATTGGGGTCCTTCGGCGGCGGTGGCGGCTTGGGAACCGGCTGGAACGAAATGAGTTCAAAATCAAAGATCAAGTCGCCGGTCGGAGCACCTTCAGGCGCTTCACCCTCCTTGCCATAAGCAAGGCTGGCGGGAATCCAGAAACGGCGCTTTCCACCCTTCTTCATCAGCTGGACGCCTTCGGTCAACCCCTTGATAGGAACTTGGCCCAGCGCAAACTGAGCTGGCTGCGGGTTGCGGGTCGAAGTCATGATGAATTCGCCATCCGCTTTCCAACCCGTGAACTGGCAGGTCACAACATCCTCAGGTCCGGGAGAGGTCTCTCCTTCACCTGCTTTAAGGATCTGATATTTGAGACCGGATTCCGTCGCCACGGCATCTGCCGGGGCGGTGAGATCTTTGGGAGCAGCGGGCGGCTTGATGATTTCAAGCAATTCCACATCGAAAGTAAGATTTCCAGCCACCCGGCCCTGGTCACCATAGGCCAGATCGGAAGGAATCCAGAAACGGCGCTTTTCGCCAACCACCATGAGTTGCACACCCTCGGTCCACCCCTTGATCACCTGGTCCAGGGCAAACTCAGCAGGCTGCCCGCGCTTGAGCGAACTATCGAACATTTGCCCGTCGGAAGCCTGCCACCCGGTGTAATGAACCCGAACGGTATCGGTAGCCGATGGCTTCTCGGTTCCGGTTCCCTTTTTAAGAACCAATGAGGCAAGACCTGATGGGGTCTTTTCGGCATCGGCAGGAGCAGCTGCCACATTGGCAGGCGCTTTGAAGGGGTCTTCAGCCGGCTTCGCGGGCTCTGCTGGTTTGACCGGCTCGGCGGGGGCCGCGGGCTCTTGCGCGATCGCGGTCACCCCGAGGGCGCCACTGAGGATGCCGGACATCAGCCGGCGTTTTCTGTTAATCATGTCGGGATGACGGTCATCTGCGGATGCAGATGTGTCAACGCCACATCTCACAAGAATGTGCCGCAAATCCGGCGCCAAAACTGGTCAACCAGTAGCGGGAATCGTCCTTCGATTTCTTCAAACGCTCTTCGAGAGCAAAGAGAACACAGGGACTGGAGCAGTTTCCGGCGCTATTTAGAACCTCACGGGTTTCGGGCAAATCCCACCCCATTCGCTTCTCGAGCGCCTCAATCACGTCCCTCCCACCGGTGTGAGCGAGGACCTGGTCAGGATCGTTTAGCCGCTTCTGCCAGAGTTTTTCGACCGCTTCCGCCGCCAATCCGGGAACAGTCCGATGAAGTTTATTTTCCAATTTCCCACCGGAATTGATGAAGCGGATCTTCTCCCGCTCCTCCGGAACATGAATTGTATCAAAGTTGCCGACCTGCCATTTACCCGCTCCTCCCTCATCAGACCAAACAGCCGCGGCAGCTCCATCACCAAACAAGCACATGCTAATGAGGACACCGGGTTCTTCGTTCACGTAAAGAGCCGCCGAACAGACTTCGACCGCGATTGTTGCAACCTTCTTTCCGGGGTTTGCCGCCAGAAAACCCTCGGCAGCCCGCATCATGGGAAGCGCGGCACCGCACCCGAGGCCTACGATATCCTGAAGATAAACATCATTGCGCATCCCCAACTGCTCGGCGACATGGCTGGTCACCCCCGGGCACAGGTATCCGGTGCAAGTGCATATGATGAGGGCGTCAATTTCAGACGGATCGACTCCCGTCTTTTCCAAGGCCGCAATCGAAAGCTCCGGGGCCTCCTTCTCGAAATACTCATTGAGCTCCTGCGCCCCCGCGTCAAACATCGCTGCCGGATCGTCCGCACAAAAGTGGCGTTTGCTAATCCCGGAGTCCCCCAACAGAACTTTCCCAATGATCCCGCGTCCGCGTGCGCTCAATGATTGATAGGAAGAAGTCGTCCGGGTGAATTCAAAGCACTCTTCTTGAGAATAGGCATTTGAGGGGAAGGCGCTCGCAAGAGCTTCAAGAAACATGTTCCGAACGTCTCCTAGTTTGGGAATTTTCCAAAGGTTTATTTCCGTTGCTGATGAAACGGATCAAATGAGTGACAAGGTTGCGGACATCTTCAAGGATGACGTAGAGCGAAGGAACCAGGATCAGGGTGATTGCAGTGGCAAACAGAATGCCAAAACCCAGGGAAACCGCCATCGGAATGAGGAACTTGGCCTGCATGTCATCCTCCAGCAACATCGGCATGAGACCCACGAAGGTTGTGAGCGAAGTCAGAAGGATCGGACGGAATCTTCTCACCCCCGCATTGCGGGCTGACTCCAGGATACCGAGCCCGTCATTCCGGTGACGGTTCATGTAGTCGACCAGCACCAGGGAGTCATTCACCACCACCCCGGCCAGCGCAACAATCCCGCACATCGACATAATACTCATATTCAAGCCCATGAAAATATGCCCTGCGACCGCACCAACCATGCCAAAGGGGATCACACTCATTACAATTAAGGGCTGTACGTAACTCTTCAGGGGAATTGCCATCAAGACGTACATCAGCAGGAGTGCTCCCAAAAAGCCGATGCCCATCTCACGGATACTGTCGCGCTGGTCGCTTTGTTCCCCTTCGAAGGAATACCGGACACCCGGAAATTTATCGGGAATCCTGTCGAGCACCTCCTCGGTATATTTCTCAACAATCTCATTCGCATTATAACCACCGGCAAGATCAACATCGGCCTTCAGGCTGATTGTCCGAAAACGATCCACCCGGGTCACCGTCGCCGGCCCGCGTCCGTATTCCGGAACGACCACATCGAGAAGAGGAACCTCCTCCCCCCCGGGAGTTCTTAGCTTCATGTTCTCAAAATTAGCAAGTGACCCGCGCTCAGCCTCCGGGTAGCGCACCATGACCTTCACTTCGTCACGTCCCCGCTGCAGTCGCTGTACCTCGTTCCCATAAAAGGCATTGCGAACCTGGTTCATCACCCCGTTGAGATCAAAACCCAGGGCCTTGCCCCGCGGGGTGAGATCGCGAACGATCAACTCCTCCCGGCCACGCCGATCGGAGTTGGAAACATCCACCACTCCTTTGTAGTCGTTGCGCAAACGCTCTGTCGCCCAGGTTGCTGCGGCCACCAATTGCTCGTTGTCCGGACCGGTCAGATTAATGTCAATGGCATTTCCACCCGCTGCTGTCTCGGCCCTGAAAGAGAGAGAAACCACTCCGGGGATATCGCCCGCAAGGTCCTGCCACATCGATTTCAATTGCTCACTGGAAAGATCCCGGTCCTTAGCCGCAGTCAGTTCCAGAGTCACTTCACCGAGATGGGTTCCCGTAGGAACAGCGGGTGAGAAGCCACCCTGAAATGGCTGCATTCCCGCTGTCGCCAGCTGGTTGACCACAATGGGATTTCCTTTGTTGTCCTGCTCCGTCGCGCCGAGCTCAAGAGCCGCCGCCTCCAAGCGCTTCACCACTTCCCGGGTCTCGGCAAACGGGGCACCCAGAGGCATCTCGAGTTTCGCCGAAAGAATCTCACCCTCTACTTTCGGGAAAAATTGAAAAGGCAACCAACCGGTGCTCACCAGCGATACCGAGAGCACCACGAGAGCAATAAACATCACCCAAACCAAATAGCGAAACCTCAAACACACCTTTAGGAACGGTGAATAAACGGCCTTCACAAATCGTTCGAGCCCTCCCGAAATACTCCGCTGCAAGCGAGTCAGGGGATTCGCACTTCGATTGGCGGAATGCGGTTTGAGAAGGGCCAGGTGCGCAGGCAGAACAAACTTGGACTGCAACAGCGAAAAACCCAAAACCGGAATCACCACCAAGGGAATATTGGGCCAAATCTTCCCACTCACGCCGCTCAACCCGAGCATTGGCGTGAAGGCGGTCATGGTGGTGAGAATCCCAAAAATCACCACAATCCCCACCTCGTGGGTGCCTTTCCAACTCGCTTCCCTCGGGTGCTCGCCTCCTTGAATGCGGGTGTAGACATTCTCACCGACCACGATGGCGTCATCCACCACAATCCCCAACACCAGGATGAAGGCAAAGGCGGAGATCATATTGATCGAGATCCCAAGGCCAGGCATCAGCCAGAGTCCGCCGGCAAAGGAAACCGGAATGCCCAGTGCCACCAAGAACGCCAAACTTGGCCGCAGAAAAAGGGCCAAAACCACAAGGACCAAAATAAGCCCAATCCCGATATTGCTTTTCAGGAGATCCAATCGTCCTTTCAGAATGACACTCTGGTCATTCCAAATATCGATCTCCACGCCTTCAGGCTTCTCGAGCGATTGAACATAGTCCCGGGCAAGCTTGGCAATCGTAAGAGTATCCTGTTCGGAGACACGGAAGACATGAAGCACAACTGCCGGGCGTCCATTGAAGGTCGACACGAGTTCAATATCCTCGAATCCATCAATCACCGAGGCAATCTGCCCCAACTTCAAATCAGATCCATCGGACAGCTTTTTGACAGTCACCTCACGAAATTCCTCTCCCCGGTACATCCGCCCGAGAGCCCTCACCACAATCTCACCCGAGTCGGTCTTAACCGATCCACTGGGCAGATCCAAAGAAGCACTCCGAACAGCCATTGCCACCTCCTGCAAAGTGAGGTTGTACTGCCTGAGTGTATCCTCCGGCACTTCGATTGAAATTTCATAGGGTCGGACCGAGGCCAGCTCGACCTTCTTGATCGTTTCCCTCCCCTTGAGGAGGGTCTGCACAAAGCCCCCGGGGTCGTCGAAGAATGCCTCTTTTTTTGACTCCGGCTTCGGCGGCACATAATTCAGCAGCCCGTCACGAATCCCCTCCGCATACTCCCGGAGACTGGCCTCATCGGTATCGGCGGTGATGGCCAGGCTGAGGATCTGCCGATTCACCACCAGCTCTTCGAAGACCGGCTCTTCGGCGTTCTCGGCAAAGTTATCAATGGCATCGACGTTGGTCTGGACGTCGCCCATGACATTCCGGGTATTGTATCCGGTCTCCACCTCGACCGTCAGTGTCGCCATATTGCGAACCGCCGTCGAAGTGACCCGCTTTATGCCCTCCACTTCCGCAATCGCTTCCTCAATCGGAATAACGACTCCGCTTGTCACCTCCTCCGGAGTGGCATTGGGATAGGGAACGCTGACGATGACCGCGTCAAAGGACGTTTCCGGAAAGACTTCCTTGCGCAGCTTGAACCATGCGGTAAAGCCGGCAAGCAAAACCGCGAGCATGAGAAAATTGGCCGCAACGTGATTGCGACTGAACCATTTGATCGACTTCTGCATGGCTCTAATTTGGTGACGTGGATTGTTCTTCCTGTTGATCACCCTTTGGGAGTTCGAGAGTCATCCCGGCAATTGGCATATCCAGCTTCGTCAGGATTACTTTCTCGCCATCAGCAATTCCTTGTGTCGCGAAAACCCAATCGGCCGTGCTCCGGGCAATCACCAATTCACGAACTTCCAACTTGCTCTCCTCACCAAAAACAAAGACCCGGTTCTCACCTCGGATCGCAGACCGGGGAACCCCCACCACTCCCGGCAGAAGCGCTCCTTCTAAAGAGGCATTCAAAAAGATGCCCGGAGAGGGCAAACGGAAACGGGACGAATCATCCTTTTTGGGCAGGATTTTCGCCAGAACGTATGCCGACAGGGTCCGTTGATCAACCTCTCCAAGTTCCCACATCACCTCGGCGTCCCACTCGTGCAGGCGTCCCCCGATTGTTGATGACAACCGGATCTCTGCATTATCGGGGAGCTGTGCATAGTCATCCAACGAAAACGGAAGACGAATCATAAGCTCCCCGGGATCATAAACCGTTCCCAGTTGAGCCCCGGGAACAACCGTTGCCCCAACGTTCAAATTGACCGCCCGCACCCGGCAATCGAAAGGAGCAAAAATCCTGGTCCGCGCCAGATCGGCCTCAGCCTTCTCAAGCGCCGCCACCGCCGCCGCCAGCCGTGCCTTCGCACTATTCAAAAATGGAATGCGCAACACCAACTCGCTCGCATCCTTGCCACCACCTATCTTCTTCCAGTCGCGCTCCGCTTGCTGGGCCCTCGCTGTCTCCTGAACCAGGGCCAGCTCAGCTTCGGCCAAAGTCGATTCCGATTGCGCAACAGCCGCCATGTAGTCAACCGGGTCGATCTCGGCAATCAGGTCGCCCTTATTGAAAGTCGCACCGACTTCAAAATTTTCATCCACCTTAACAAGCTTTCCTCCCACTTGTGCGGAAAGAATGATATCCCGACGGACCAACACCACACCTTCGCTTTTGAGAGCAAACTCCTGATCACCCTTGCTGACTACCTGGACTTCAACAACAGGAGGCTTTTCCACCCGTTCCTTCTTCTCGGCTTCAGGGGCATTCTCCTCAAGGAACCTGACTCCCAAAATAGTCAAACCAAGCACAATGGCGATGGCGACGATGGTTGTGATGACAATTTTCATAATTCTATTTACGAGGGCGATAGTCCCCGCCCAGAGCGAGGTGAAGGGTAATACGATTATCGAGACGCAGCCTCTTGAGAGTGGTTTTCTGGGACGCCAAGGCAACCCGGTTCCCTTGGGCGGTGATCAAAGTCAAAGCATCACCGACTCCGCTCGAATACTCGCTGGACGCAGCATCGGCAGCCTCCTCGGCCGATTTAAGGGCCTTGGTAATGGCCCGTTCCCGGGCAACGAGGAACTTCTCCGCAACCATTGCCTGCTCCACTTCGCCAAATGCTTTCAGCACCGTGCTTTGGAGCCTGGCGAGATTCGAGCGATCATCTGCCTTGATCCTCGCAATTTCCGTCCGCAACTTCCCGCCGGCCCAAATCGGTTGGGTGAGCCCCCCGGCAAGCGACCACACTCCAAAGTCGGAATTAAAAACCTGCCGCATGGTGTCGGTGGTGGTTCCCGAACTCCCGGTGATCGCGAAGCTGGGATAGAAGGCCCGCTTGGCCTGCTTCACCAGACTGCCAGTTGAGGCAAAACGACGCTCCGCCTCAAGGATATCGGGCCGACGCAACAGCAACTCGGAGGGCAATCCGGATGGCGGCATGGCCGGAACATCCGGGAGTGCTGTCGCAGCCTGCAGTATCCCCTTGGGATAGCGCCCCAAAAGCAACTCAAGTTGCCTGATTGCCTGCTCCCGTTCTCCCGTTCGCTGCGCAATCAAAGCTTCATTGTTCGCGATCTCACTCTCGGCCAACCGGACCTCGGCCGCAGACCCCCCTTCGGCGGCAAGGGCATTGTTATAGCGATCAAGTACGATATCTTTCGTAGCGACAAGAAGTTCCTGCGTCTCGGTCGCCAACGCAATCTGCTCGTTCGCCTCGGCCAAGGCCAGCCAGGCTCTCATCACTTGCGCCGCCAGCGAAGCCCGCGCCGCACGGTAAGCATTCCCCTCGGCCTGGGCATCCGCAATCAGGGCAGCTTGCCCAGCTCTCCGGAACCCCCAGATATCAGGCTCCCACGAAACCGTCATATTGGCCCCAAAGTTGTTAAAATTCGCGGAAGGGATCCCGCCTCCCCCGGGCCCTCCCAGCGGAATCCCGACGAAAATTTGCTTCTGACGGGCTGCGTTGAGGCCCGCTGAAACCTGGGGATTCATTGCTGCCCCGGCACTCTTTGCGGAGTTTATGGCACGATTGACCCGCTCGGCGGCAACCCGCATATCGGGATTTCGAAGAAAGGCTTCATTGACCAGTGCTTCAGCCCGGGCTCCTCCGAGACGACCCACCCAATTTGTATCAATCCCAGCTTTCGCTTCGGGAGTGGCCGACCAACGCGGCGGAGCCTCGTTTTTCACCGCACCAATTCGCGAATCGGGCACGCTGGCCGAGCACCCGGCCAGCACGGCCGCTATGACTGGGAGAATCTTTTTCATTGTCTAAAACCTGCTTCGCAGAAATCGATGACGCGTTTGAGCGTAACGGGAAGTTTTTCGTCGCCAACTTTTCCGTCACTGATCTTCTTGACGAGATCCCCATGGGTCAGCGTATTGGCGAGCACCCCGAAGGAGAAATGAATACGCCAAAAGACTTCTTCGGCAGACACCCCCGGGCAGGCCTTCATGAAGGCGGGAACGTAGCGGGAAGCCACCTCGCGAAATTGCCCCATCACCTCCTCTGAAAATTCATAAGGACGATCCCCCACCACACGCCCCATCAGCTTGATGAAAAGCTTCTCGCTGAGCGGGCTGTTCTTGATCTGCGAACAGAGAGGCTCGAAAAAAGCCACAATCAATTCCCGAACCGTTGTCCCCCCACGTTCCTCAAGTTCCTTGATTCGCCGCAGACGCTCGTCGTTCACCGGCTTCGCCATGCGAGCCACCACCGCATCAATCAATCCCTCCCGCGACCCAAAATGGTATTTCACCGACGCCACATTCGCTTTTGCCAGTGTCGTGATCTCCCGAACCGACACCACCTCGAATCCTTTCTCCGCAAATAAAACCGAGGCCGCCTCCATCAGAGCCGTCTTGGTTGCGTTTGCGTTTTCAGTTTTCACCATCGAATTCAAACAAGTGTTTAAATCGGCTTCAGAATAATTCAAACGAATGTTTAAATTATTTTCCCATCGCAAACTGAGCGCGGATCCGAATTTGTCAAATTTGCTCGACGCGAAGCTTTCTTTCCCGCTCCTGTAAAGGGAGACTCCCGCGTGCACGAACTCCACCAAAAAGACTGCCTGGAAGGCATGAAGCAACTTCCGTCCAACTGCGTGGACCTTGTCGTCACCTCCCCACCCTACAATCTCGACATTAAGTATAGGACTTACCGCGACAATCTGGATCGTAACGATTTCATCGCTTGGTGCCAGGACTGGACGACCGAGATTCACCGCCTCATGACCAACGAGGCCTCATTTTTTCTCAACGTTGGCGCCGCGCCAAAGGATCCACTGCTTCCACACCAGCTCCTCCTCGCCATTACCCGGGAGGCACCCAATTTTATCCTCCAAAACACCTTTCACTGGATCAAATCGATCAGCGTTGAGACGCGCCGGGGCGAAACCATTTCGGCCGGCCACTTCAAACCCATCAACTCAAAGCGCTTCGTCAACGATTGCCACGAGTATATTTTCCACCTCACAAAAACCGGCGAAGTCCCGCTGGAACGCCGCGCCGCCGGGGTCGAGTACGCCGACAAATCAAACATCGCCCGCTGGGGCCACACCGGAGGTGAAGATCAAAGGTGCCGTGGCAACAACTGGTTCATCCCCTACGACACCATTATGTCCCGCAACAAGCAACGGCCCCATCCCGCCACTTTTCCCGTCGCCCTTGTCGAACAATGCATCCGTATTCACGGGCTCGAACGCACCCATCACCTTCTCGATCCTTTTGCCGGTATCGGCACCTCCGCCGTCGCCGCCCAGCGGATGAAAGTCGAAAAATTCACCGGCTTCGACATCGATGGTGAATATCTCAAAACCGCTCGAGAAAGACTCGCCATTGACGCAGCCGAAAGTTCGCAACACCTTCTCTAAGACCGATGCAAGAGCCCGTCCCCGAACCAGTCCAGGAATTCACCAAAACCGAATCCATCTTTGTCCGCCATCGCAACTGCCTGATGGTCCGCGCCGAATTCACCCCCATCTTCACCGACTACTACCTCCACCTCATGGACATCGGGGAACGCCACCCGGAAAACCTCGACACCACCCTCAAGGACCTT
The DNA here is from genome assembly GCA_030432565.1 of Verrucomicrobiia bacterium. GTDB lineage: Bacteria > Verrucomicrobiota > Verrucomicrobiia > Verrucomicrobiales > Akkermansiaceae > SW10. The sequence continues at coordinate 38,201 of JAUIGV010000019.1, forward strand.
CTGGCAACCCTCACCCTGCACCTCACCGCAAGACCGTGGGCCGAGACCATCGCCTGGACCGCAAACCTCCGCGCACCCCGCGTCAACTTCTTCGCCACCGGATCCTCGGTCCACGAATACATCACCGGCCGGCTGTTCACCAAGGACGTCCGCGAACCCGATCGCAACTTCCTCTACTCGCAAACCACCACACAGGGAAAGGAGCCCCGCACCTCCACCATCGAGGTCGACTCCTCCGATCCGATCGAGTGGCTGCAACATTTTTACGACCAATCCGAACAACGGCCCGGTCGTGCCTTTAGGCTCCAAAATGACACTTATGTCCTGATTGCCGCCCAACCCGATTTCGACGAAGAATGGTTCGGCGCCCTGGATGCCGAACAAGTCGCTAAAATCACTGACAACGAGCAAACCAAGGTCCTTGAAACGCGAAGGTTCAAATTCTCCTGCGGGTGCTCGCTGGAAAGAATACTCCCCACCCTCAGCGCCTGGAAAGACAAACCCGGAGAACTCTTTGGCGACGACGCCACCCTGTCCCTGCAGTGCCCCCGCTGTGCCAAAAAATATTTAATCACCCGGGATGATCTCGGAAAAGAATCGGAGGAAAAGGATCAAGATTGAGGTTATCGTTGAAAAAAACTTGACCAAACCCTCTCCGTCACAAAGAAACACCGCCTCGCAGGAAGCTCCTGCTTGACCTATAATAGGTGAGGTGTGCCCAACGCATCTCAATTCCCAAGTTCCCCGTCATGGCAAAAAAGAAAACCACCGCTAAGAAGGCTGCCAAAAAAGCACCTGCTAAGAAAGCTCCCGCCAAGAAGGCCGCAAAGAAAGCTCCTGCTAAAAAAGCTGCCAAGAAGGCCCCTGCCAAAAAAGCTGCCAAAAAAGCAGCTAAAAAAGCTCTCGTGAAAAAGGCACCGGCTAAGAAAGCAGCAAAGAAAGCTTCCCCCAAGAAAACGGCAAAAAAACCTGCTGCCAAAAAGGAAACCACCAAGCCTGCCGACGCCGCTCCCGCGCCCGAGTCCAAGTCTGGCAAGAAGCCAAAAAATCGCATCGACACTCCCGAAATCCGGGAAAAGATCCGGGAACTTATCAAGCTCGCCAAAGAGCAGGAATATCTCACCTACGATGATATTCACGAGATCCTCCCCAACAACCTCATCGAAGAAGAAGATATCAAGGCTATTCTTGACCGGCTGCGCCAGATGGAGTTCGAGATCATCGACGCCTCCGAGGTCGACCGCTTCAAGGATAAGAAAAAGGGAGATCTTGATTCCGAGGAAGATACCAAGGATCAAAAGCTCGACATCCTCGACGACCCCGTCCGGATGTATCTCAAGCAAATGGGCCAGGTTCCCCTTCTCACCCGCGAGCAGGAAGTTGAAATCTCCAAGCGTATCGAAGATGCTGAAATCGAGGTTCAGAAATACCTCCACCTCTTCGGCTTTACCGCAAGCGGATACCTCGCCCTCGCCGACAAACTGATGCGCGGCAAGGAACGCTTCGACCGCGTTATCCTCGACAAAAAGATCGAAAGCCGTGAGCGCTACATGAAGGCCCTCCCAAAACTTTGCGATCAGGTTCGCACAACTCACGAGGAGACGACCGCGATCATCAAGAAACTTTCGGCCAAGGCACCCCGCGGTAAAAAGAAGCTCGAGACCACTCTCTCGAAGAATCTTCAAACCATCGCCCGCCTTTACAGCCGGTTCTACTTCAAGCAAAAGGTCATCGAAGACTTCTGCGACGTCGTCGCCGAGTATCAGGAAAAGATCTGGAAGTATTCCCGCAAGAAAGGCATCGAGGCCGAGACTGCAATCAAGGAGCTTTCCCTGGAATCCTGGCACAACGTCGAGCAATTCGAGGACACAAACAAGGATCTCCGTCTTTGGATGCGCAAGGCCCTCAAAGCCAAGACTGAAATGGTCGAGGCCAACCTTCGCCTCGTCATTTCCATCGCGAAGAAATACACCAACCGCGGACTTTCATTCCTGGACCTCATTCAGGAAGGAAATATGGGCCTCATGAAAGCGGTCGAGAAATTCGAGTATCGTCGCGGCTACAAATTCTCCACCTACGCGACTTGGTGGATCCGTCAGGCCATCACCCGCTCCATCGCCGATCAGGCCCGGACCATTCGTATCCCGGTTCACATGATCGAGACCATCAACAAGCTCATGCGCGTGCAGAAACAACTCGTGCAGGAATACGGCCGTGAACCGACCCCCGACGAGATCGCCGAGGAGATCCACCTGCCCGTCGAGCGTGTTCGTGCCGTGCTCAAGATGGCCCAGCAGCCGATCTCGCTCCAAGCGCCTGTTGGCGATTCCGACGACACCTCCTTCGGTGACTTCATCGAGGACAAATCAGCCGAAAACCCGATGGAGGAAGCTGGCTTTGCCATGCTCAAGGACAAGATCATCGAAGTCCTCGACACTCTCACCGAGCGGGAGCGCGAAGTTCTTGAACAGCGCTTTGGGCTCAAGGATGGCTACTCCCGGACTCTCGAAGAAGTAGGCCGCCAATTCCAGGTCACCCGTGAGCGCATTCGTCAGATCGAAGCCAAGGCACTTCGGAAGATGCGGCACCCGACCCGAATCCGGAAGCTGGAAGGCTTCATCGAATTGCCCATGTAAGGAAATTTCCAAAAGCCCGCCGGTTGAAACACCGCGGGCTTTTTTGAAGTAGATATTTTCAGATGCAACACAACCAGTTCGAGCACGCCGTTGCCTCCATCATTGAGAAGGAAAAGCGCTTCCAGCCGGGAGCCTATTTTCTGGTCAGAGAGACTCTCGACTTCACCGTCGACCGCCTCGCAAAGGACACCAGCAACGAAAAACGTCACGTCAGTGGCCACGAACTTCTCCTTGGATTTCGCGACTACGTTCTTCAGGAATATGGACCGATGGGCGCCACCATCCTTGAGGATTGGGGGATCACCAAATGCCGTCACGTCGGAGAAATCGTCTTCCTCTTCATTGAGCACGGAGTCTTTGGAAAACAGGACTCGGACAAACTCGAGGACTTTGACGAAGCCTACGATTTCGACGAAGCCTTTAAGGCCCCGTTTCTCGCCAAGGCTTAGCACCCAGGCATCCTGCCTGTCCTACCCATCCTTCCAGTCGCGCCAGAGCCATTTCATCATCTCCGGCAGCTTCGTGCCCGCCTCCTTTGATCCGTGGAAACACCTGCCGTAGTGAAAGTGAAAGTCGTAGCCTGAATATTTGAGCGCCGCCGCCATCTGCTTGTTCGCGAGCGGCCAGTTTCCGAACTGATTATCGAGATCGTTTTCACCCGCGAGCAGGTAGGCGCGGATTGGCTTCTTTTCTGTCTTCCGAACCATCGGCGGGTAATTGTGACCGCCCCGGATATCGACAAAAGTCCCCACCCAGATTAGAGCCTTCCGAAACGATTCCGGCTTCTCCCAGCAAACCGTCCACGCACAAATCCCGCCCGAAGACCCACCCGCAATCCCGCGCATCTCCGGATCATCGCTGATCTTATAATCCTTCTCCACCTCGGGCAAAATTTCCTCCAAAAGAAAACGCGCATAGGTCTCTCCCAGCGAATCATATTCCACACTCCGGTTCCTTGGCTTCTCCTTCGGTCCTTGCTTTGCAAAGCGACCGGGATTGACAAACACCCCTATCGTCACCGGCATTTCGCCACTCGCGATGAGATTGTCCATCACCGTTGTTGCTCGTAAATTCCCCTCCGGATCTGCGTGCCGAAGTCCATCCTGAAAGACCATCAACGCCGCCGGCTTTGATGCATCATACTGGGCCGGAACATAAACCAAATACTCCCGCTCCGTTCCCGGATAGATCTTGCTCTCATTCCAGGTGTGTTTCGTCACCTTTCCTTGCGGCACCTCCTGAACCAGCGAATCTCTGGAATACTCGTAATTCTCCACCTTCGCCGTCCCCATTTCCAAAACCTTCTCGTCTCCATCTCGGATCGACCAATCAATCGCCTGAAAATTTTCAAAGACCTGCTGAAGTCTCCCATTCTTTAAATCACCAATTCGTTCCCCGGTTTTCTCGTTAAAGACCGATACCGCCTTGGGATTCTCCGTCACCCAATGAACCGTCAGCCCCCTCGTCCAGCTCCTCGCCGACAAACTCCCCACCCCGCACAGTAAAATCAACAAGTAACGCTTCATCCCGCAAGTCTGCCTTCTGCGCACACGTTCTGACGAGCAAAGAAACCACCTCACGATTAGACTTCCAAACTCCACCCCTGCTTGCTCTTCTCCAAACCAACCATGACCCGCCAAAAAGTCATCGACCTGCTCGCCATGAGCCGCTTCGCCAATCTCCCCACCGTCTGGTCAAACGGACTCCTCGGCGTCCTACTCGGCTTGACCATCTTTCGCGACTCGGCGCATCTGTGCCCGACCTGCCTCACCCTCACGGGCCTCGCCCTTTCATTCCTCTACCTCGGTGGCTGTTTTTTTAACGACTGGCACGATCTCGACTTCGATACCAAAACCCGCCCCGACCGGCCCATCCCCTCCGGTCGCTGGTCCCGCCAAACCATTCTCACCCTCTCCATTCTCCTCATGGGAGGCGGCCTTGTTCTTAGCTCCCTCGTGAGCCTGCCCGCCGGACTCTTCGCCCTTGGCATTGTCATCTGCATCCTCGCCTACACCAAGTGGCACAAGGTCCACCCCGCCAGCTTCTTTTTTATGGCCGGGGCACGCGCCCTTATTTATCCGACGGCTGCGCTCTCCCTAATCTCATGGGATCAGATGACCCTGACTTCCATTGACAACACCCTCGTCGTTCTCGTCGTCGGAATCGGCCTTGGTGGATACATCCTTGGAATTTCCCTCACCGCCCGCGCCGAAACCTCCAAGGATCCCGTCAGTGATGCCCGGAAGACCTTTCCCATCCTTTGCCTTTGCGCCCCCGTCTTCTTTTTCTCCGGCCCTCTGCTCCTCACCAACGTCGGTAACGCAATCCCGCCGCTCGCCCTTTTTATCATCGTCATCGCGATCATCGTGCGACAACTCCGCGCCAACCACGATGTCGGAGCTTTCGTCTCCCGGACCCTTGCCGCCATTCCGCTTGTAGACTACCTGCTCGTCTTCGTCCTGGCCCCGCACGTCATCTTTTGGGTTCTTTGCCCGCTCCTTGCCCTTGCCGCTCTTGGACTTCAAAAAATCGCTCCCGCCACCTAGCATGATCCTCGCCATCGAATCTTCCTGTGACGAAACCGCAGTTGCCATCATTCGGCGGGAGGACCAAACGCCCAAACTCCTCAGCTCGCTCATCTCATCACAAATCGAGATCCATCGCGAATACGGCGGCGTCGTTCCCGAAGTCGCCTGCCGCAATCACGCCCAACGAGTTCGCCCCCTCGTGCAGCAAGCCCTCGATGACGCCGGAGTCACCCTCGAGGACATCACCGCTTTCGCCGCCACCCGCGGCCCCGGCCTCGCTTCCTCCCTTCTCGTCGGACTCGCTTACGCCAAAGGTCTCGCCGCCTCCTCCGGAAAACCCTTCTTCGGAATCAACCACATGGAAGGACACCTTCTCTCGCCTTTCCTCGAAGAAGGAGCAATCCCTCCCCACCTCGGTCTTATCGTCTCCGGCGGCCACACCATGCTCATCGACGTCCAGGCGCACGGACAATACCAACTCATCGGCCGCACCATCGACGACGCCGCCGGCGAAGCCTTCGACAAAGTCGGCCGCATGCTCAAGCTCCCCTATCCCGGTGGGCCCGAAATCGAAAAGCACGCCCGCGAAGGCGACCCAAAAGCCTTCGCCTTCCCACGCGCTCATCTCAACGACACGCCCTTTCATTTTTCCTTCTCCGGCCTCAAGACCGCCGTCCTTTATCAACTCCAAAAGCTCGACGATCCCCAGACACACCTCGCCGACATCTGCGCATCTTTCCAAGCTGCTGTCATCGATGCCCTCGTTAAAAAAACGATCAAGGCCGCCCGCCAAACCGGCCACACCTTGATCACCCTTTCCGGCGGAGTGGCCTGTAACCGCACCCTGCAGGAGGCCCTCACCGTCGCCGCCCAAAACGTGGGCATAGGAGTGCAACCCACCCCTCCTTCGCTCACCACCGACAACGCCGGCATGATCGCCTTCGCCGCTCTCCTCGCTTCCGAAAACCGCCCCGCCGACCCACTCGATATCGGAATTAATCCCAACCTCGCCCTCGCAACAATCCCAACGTAGCGGAAAGCTGGAGCTTTCGGCTACCTCCCCCGCCATGATCACCCCCAAAACCATTGCACGCTTCCTCGTCGGGAAACGCGATGCCATCGAGGAAGTCGCCACCTCAAAGGGCACCTTTTTTTTGGCAGCCCTCTTCATCGTCTCCGCCGGCCTCGCCAGGAACTATGATCACCACATCCTGAGCCAGGAACCACTTTGGGTTTTCGGACCCTTCGCGATGACCTTCTTTTCATCCCTCTTCATCTTCGCCTTTGTCAAAGCGCTGGGAGGATTACGCCGCGGTGCTTTAAAATGCATCCCAACTCCCTGCTCAAACTACTTTCCCTTTCTCCGCTGCTTCGCCATGACCGCGCCGCTGGCTTGGCTTTATGGCATTCCGGCAGAGCAATTCACGACCGCCCTCGTTGCCACCCAATTTAACTTCGCGGTTCTTCTCCTCGTCTCTTTCTGGAGACTTGCCCTCATGGTTCGGGTTCTCGTTGTTCTCTTCAACTTCACTCCGCTCCGAGCCTTCTGCCTCATCAGTATCCCGGCCTCGATCGAGATGTTCTTTGCCACCCTGGTCAAATCCATGGACATTGTCGGCATCATGGGTGGAATGAAACTCACCACCGCCGAAAGGTTCCTCTACGAAGCCACTCAAACCGTCACTGCAGGCTCCTTCTTCCTTTTCGTTGCCGCCTGCCTTCTCATCTTCTGCTCAAAGCGCGGCGAAATTCGTGCTCTGACACCTTCCGAAAATCCACCCAAAATTTCCCGTCTGACCTGGCTCGCCGCCACTTCGATCATCGCACTCTGGCTGCTCGCCTCCGCCGCTCCCCAGCAAAGGCTCCGAAACCTCAAACAATTTCAAACCCTTGTCCACCAGGGGCAATATAAGGAGGCCCAGGCTTTCACCGAATCGCTGACCAAGACCGATTTCCCGCCCCACCGGCATCTCCTTGGCAAGTCTTTGAGTTACAACCCACCCCTTGCCATTAATGCCCTTGTTTATCACAACTCATGGCCGGAATGGGTTGAAGTCGAGCTGAATGAAGGTGCTGAAATCTGGCTCGAAGATCTTGACCCAGACCGCGAAGATTACCGCATCTCGGCTCTCCGCGAGGAATTCCAAAAGGCCCCATACATCGAAGAATTCGCTGCAAAATTCACGCCGGGATATGACTTGAAACTTCTTCCCACCGGGCACACGGAAGATCAACCTGAATGATTCTCCCACCTCCTTTTATCGATACCCGCCTCACTCTCCTCCGTGATAAAACCCAATCATGGAATCAGAACTTCTCGCCCTCAAGCTTGGCTGGACCGGCATGCTTCTCGGCGTCATCAGTGGAGCCATTATGGGCCTCTTCTTTCACAACGAGAATTGGCTCGGCGGATATGGCTCCCACCAACGACGCTTCCTCCGCCTCGGCCATATTTCTTTCTTCGGAATCGGACTGATCACCCTCTTTTACGGACTCTCCATCGGACCAATGAGTGTCGCTCCAGAGCACGCCCGCATCGGAGTCACCGGCCTCGCCGTCGCCCTCTTCGGCATGCCCTCCATCTGCAGCCTCACCGCGTGGAAAAAGCCCTTCCGACATCTCTTCTTCATCCCCGTTCTCGGAGCGGCCACCGGCATTTGCATCATCCTCTTTTTCTCAAGCTAAGTCATGAAAATCGGACTCATTGCCATCAGCGGACTCCGCGTTTGCGACGCCGAGATCCTCGCCAAAGGACTCAGCTTCCCCAGCCTCAGCGGACGCGCCAAGGAAATCGAAGCCCTTCCCTCGCTCGGCCTGCTCACCCTCGCCGGAATGACACCCGACGAAATTGACGTCGAATACCTCGAGGTCCGGGACGTCGATCTGGACAACCTCCCCACTCACTTCGATGCCGTCGCGCTCTCCACTCTCACCGCCACCGCCAAAGAGTCCTACCGCCTCGCCGCCCGGTTTCGTGAGATCGGCACCACCGTCATTCTCGGAGGATTGCACGCCACCCTCAATCCGCTCGAAGCGGAAAAGCACGTCGACTGTCTCGCCATTGGCGAGGGCGAAGTGATCTGGCCCCAAATGATGGCCGACCTCCTCGCCAATCAGCTCAAGCCCACCTATAACGCGAAAGAGATCGGCTCTTTCGATTTTTCAGAATCCCCCATCCCGCGCTTCGAGCTTCTCAACCCCGACCGCTACCCGCGCTTCACCGTGCAAAGCCAACGCGGCTGCCCTCTTTCCTGTGAATTCTGCGCCGCCTCGATGCGGCTCTCACCCAAATTCCGCGTCAAACCCGTGGAGCGCGTCATTGCCGAAATACGCCTTCTCAAAGAACTCTACCAACGCCCCTTCATCGAGTTTGCCGACGACAACACCTTCGCCGACAAGCGCCACGGGAAAGCCCTCATGAAGGCCCTCGCCAAAGAGCAAGTCCGCTGGTTTACCGAAACCGACCTCTCCGTTGCAGACGATGAAGATCTCATTAAAATGATGCGAGACGCCGGCTGCCAACAAATCCTGATTGGCTTCGAAAGCCCCACCTTCGCCACCATGGACGGCGTGGAAAAGAAATCAAACTGGAAGGCTCGCCGCACCGACCAATATTTGCGGGCCGTCGAGACCATTCAGAAACACGGCGTCACCGTGAACGGATGTTTCATCTTCGGCATGGATGGCGATGGCCCCGAGAGCTTTAGCAACGTCCTCGACTTCGTCGAAAAGAGCGGACTCTACGATGTCCAGATGACCTACCTCACCCCCTTCCCCGGCACCCCGCTGCATCAGCGCCTCACCGATGAAGGCCGCATCCTTGTCGAAGACGCTTCGGAAACCTGCACCTTGTTTGACATCAACTTCCAGCCCGACTCCATGTCCGTCGAAGACCTCCGAACCGGCTACATGAATCTCCTCACCAAAATCTACGACGAAGAATTCGTCGCCCGGCGCTATCGCAGCTTCCGGCGTCACCTCCGGAAAAATGTCAAAGAACGCCAACAAAGACGGGCGCATGAGAGAAACTCTCGCTCCCAGGCGTTCCCATCTCGATGAGAATCCTTCCCCTTCTTTTTCTTGCCGCACTGCCCTTCGCCCGGGCATCCAACCCCGAATTCTCCATCATTCACCAGCCTGCCAACCTGGTCTCAGACTCGCTCTCCGGTTGCATTCCCCTCACCCAGTCACTGATTTACAACAACTATGGCTACGGAATCCACAGTAAGATTTCCGCTCCCCGTCCCTTTTTCAAAGGAGCCATCGAATGGGATAAAGGCATCGAGACCAACCACAACCTCGCATCGGTTTTTGGCATCTTGGTTCGACCGATCGATGGGACAAACGTCCCGGGAACACCGGTCGAAATTCACATCAAGGACTGGCCCGTTCCGGCATACAGCCCACACACCAGGGCGGACGTTCTGGCAGCCACCATTCACTGTCTTCTTCAGTCGTGTTATGCCAGCCCCGACCTCCCGCTCGACCTGCGGATCGTCACCGAAAACAAGAAGGACGATGCTTGGGCGAAGCCTTACGCAAAAAAATACATCACCAGACCCGGCAAGGACAACAAGCCCATCACTCCCACGCCTGTCGGTGAGAGTATTTTAAAAACCGACCCGTTTGGAACGCGTCATGTCATCTTTCCCGGGAAAAATCCCAAACATCTCACCCCGGAAAAGAAGCCACTGATCCTTCCTGTCACAACCGGAGGTTTTGAACAAGAAGCCAGACCATTCCACCTCATTCCGATCTGGGTTGGGAATTCGACGGAAGTTATCAAGAACCTTTCCCTGCCTCACAGTCACTTCTACAACATCTTCCCTGGTTTTCAGTTCTCACTTGAACTCAATCCCCTCCTTGGACACCAGAAGGCCATTTCGATCGGAACCTCCATCAAAAAAGATGCCGTTGAAACATGGCTTAATATTGCCAATCAAAGCGCGATCGACTTGGGGAGTGGCATCGCGGCAGCCGCTATCAATGCCAGACTTCACCACAACAAGCCTTTGAAGATCACAGTGAGATCTGATGCCGGATCAGAAACCATGGCCAAGCTCTTGAAAACCCCGGGCTGGGAACCAGTAGAGGCCCGCTACGGCAAAGCTGCTACCACCGTCCTTGAATATGACCCCGAAAGACGCACACTTTCAAAGGGCCTTCTTCCGGACGGCCTGACCATCAAATCAAGACCCGATGGCTCGATCTACTTTGGAAGCAATCACCCGTGAGCTCCAAACCGTCTTGACCACCCAGCACGATTTCAGGTTGGATGACTGCGGTCTCCCAATGTCAATGCCAGGATGCCTCTCTTGTCTTCCAGAGAGGTCACGGCTATAAGTCCACCCGAAATCATGCGCCTGCGGAGACTTCTCGCCCGAACCAAACGTCTCGTATTCCGGGATTCGCTTGAGAGGCGACATGAGCGAACGGCCGGAGCGCTCTCCCAGGTCTTTGCATCCTTCATTAATCATGACGGTCATGCATCGCGACGGGAACTCGAGATTGTTTATGACTTTGTCCGTAATGTTTTCCCGGATGTTGATCATGGCATCCTCGGGAAATCGCTGGAGTCCGCAGTCGCACGCGCCCAGCCCATTGATCCGGCACTGAAACATCTCAAGAAAAGCCTAAACGCCGAGCACCGGATCCCTTTTGCCCTGCAGCTCTATTCGGTCATCAGGGCTGGCGGAGATGTTCCGGAGGAAAAAGAACGATTCTCCGAAGTGATGCAAGCGATCGGCAGTCGCCAGATCACGGAGGCCGTTCTCCGGGAACTCGGACAAGTCGACGCCCCCAAAGACAGCCTCTTGACCCGGGTGGACTTTGGCACCGATCAATCCTGTGACGTACGCCTGAGCGACAAGGACTCTCCTTCCCGTTTCCGCTGTTACCAGGCTGGAGCTCTCATTCTTATTCGCAATCTTCGCAAACACCCGCTTTGGGTCCGGGGATATCAACTGGACCCGGATCGGCTCTTGCAAATCCGACCTTCCGACGAAGTGCTCGCGGGAGGATGGCGCTTAAGCTACAACGAGCTCGCCTTCTTTTTACAAGTCGAAGAAAAAGGCATTCCTCCCGCACTTTTCCTCATCAAGGAGGAAAAGGGAGTCACCTTGAGCCGAAGCAAGTCGCGCCTCGCCCTCGCAAAAATCACCTTTGGACACCGCATCCACTTCACCCCGCTTCAGGGCGGTCAATTCACCGATGGCTTGCGAAACGCACTCGGTGCCGGAACGACTTATGAGTTCGACTACCACGACGTCATTCACGTCGGCGAAAAAGAACCTCTCGCGCTGGAAGCCCTAAGACGTCTCACCCAACAGACCGGACAGCGGTTTGTGCTTCCGGCGGGTCGCCGCAGGGTTCGTGTTTCAAATGACCCCAATCAACTCTCCGGCGACAGCCTGCTCGTCACTCCGGGACTGGCGGGCCGCTTCGTCCTGGATCTGGAATTTGATCCCAAGACAGGGTTTGGGGAGATCGAAATCATCGAGTCCACGGAAACGATTCTCGTCAACGGTCAACCGGTCAAGGAAGAGCCGTTGCCGGATGGCTCGATGATCCGTCTGAGCAACCGACAAGCCCTCCGCTGTCGTTTCTCGGACAATATCCTCGATGAGGAGCGAAATCTCGTTCGCCACCTCGAGGTCGAGAATCTCAATCACCGTTTTTGGAAAGGCGGCAAAGCCATCGACAGCCTTTCCTTCCGCCTCGAGCGAGGTCAAATGATGTGCATCATCGGCCCCAGTGGAAGTGGCAAAAGTACCCTTCTCGAAATCCTGGCGGGCCAGCGGAGACCCAAAAGCGGGCAAGTCAAACTGAACGGGATTTCACTCTACGACCGTCCCAAGCGACTTGCCCCCTTGATTTCATTCATGCCGCAGGAGGAGGCCTTGTCCGAGCAACTCACCGTTTTCGAACACCTGGCTCATGCTGCGGCCATCCGTCGCCCCCATCTCTCGGTCGAGTCGATCGACAAGCGCGTGAATTTCCTCATCGGCGAACTGGGGCTGGAGAGGACCGGACATCGCCGGGTGGGCAGCCCGGAGTCAAAAAGCCTCAGCGGCGGCGAGCGCTCGCGCCTCAATGCGGGCCTGGACTTGATCGGTGGCGGCGAAATCTTCCTGTTCGACGAACCCATCTCGGGGCTTTCCTCAAAGGATGCCGAAAACGTGGTGGATGCTCTCCACAGCTTCGCTCAAGACAAGATCGTAGTGGCATCCCTCCACCGCCCCAGTGAGAAAGTCCTGGAAGTATTTGACACGGTCCTGCTGTTGGATCGCGGAGGCAAGATGGCCTACCTCGGACCACCGAAGGATCTCGTGGGCTACTTCGAGCAAGCGGCCGAAGATCTTCAGATTGAGCGTCAACCCAACATCACCCCCCAGGGAGCGGACTTCGTTTTTGATGTCCTCGAAAGCGCGATGCTCAAGCTTCACACTCCGGGCAAAACGCGCAGACGTTTCCAGCCCGAGTTTTGGCAGGAAAGATTTGAGAACCGCCGGGTGATGGATCATCTCTCACTTTCGCAAGCCAACCCAAGCACCGGAGAAATGGACTTGCCCACAGCAGAGGACCAGGTCGCAGCCCCGGAACCTCCGGCTCACGGGCGTCGGCAAAAGTGGATGATTTTCAAGACCCACCTGGCACGGGCCGCCAAATCAAAGTTCCGGCACCGGGGAACCTATAACTCCATCTTGCTGGAGGCACCTCTGCTCGCCGGCCTCATCGGTCTGACCCTGAGAGCTTCACCCGATGGCAGCTATCAGTTCCACTCAGCTCTTCACCTGCCTTCCTACCTGTTCCTGGCGGTGACTGTGGCGATGTTTTTCGGTCTCACCAACAGCGCAACCGAGGTCCTGAGGGACCGTCCGGTTTTAAGACGTGAGCGCAACTGCCGGCCACACCCGATTCTTTATTTGGGTTCGAAATTCCTGGTGCTGCTTCTGACCGTCGCGGTTCAATCCGCAGTCTTTATCGCGGTCGCAAACCAGATTCTTGATCTTCATTACATGTTTTGGAACCACCTCGGCTGGATGATTCTCACCGGCTGCTGCGGGACCGCGCTGGCGCTGATGATCTCGGTGATTTCTCGATCCGAGCGCACCGCATTGGGCTCCATCCCGTTGATTCTCGTTCCACAAATCCTTCTCGCCGGAGCCCTCATCCCCTTTACCGAGATGAACCGCGGACTCTTCATTGGTGGTGATGAAGGGCGTGACAACGGAGGCGAACCTGTTCCATCCACCATCATGCCGCTGCGTTACGCCTTCGAAGGCAGTATCGTGAGCCAGGCCACCGCCAATCGTTTTGAAAAAACACGGCGGCCCATTCAGGAAAAAATCGACGCGCTCAAAGACAAGGAAGAGCTCAGTGCGTCAGAAAAGGAGGAACTTAAGGAAGCTGGAGATGAGATCAGGGTCCTCTTTGCCGCGGTCGCAAAAGACTCGGTTCAGGCAGAGAAAATCATGCGTGATCCCCTCGGAGAATTGCAACGACTTCAAGAGGAGGAGATGGCCGGACTGGAGCCCGACCTTGATCGCGATACCCGTTCGGTTTCTCAATTTTTCGTCAACGAGCGGGTTGAAAATATGGTGGAGCTTGCCGAAACCCTGCGACTCGATGGCAGGAGAAAGGATCAACCCAACATCTTCCTCGCGAAGGAAAAACCGCTCCTAGGCATAAATCTGAGCACTCAATGGTACTGCCGGATCTTATTAATCTTTCTCACGATCACTTTTCTCCTCCCGGCCGCGAGCTTTCTCAACTACTCACTCACCCGGCGTTGAGGAACGCACGAGGGCTGTTTCAAAACTCCGGCGGATCGTCGCCAAGGCCTCGGAAGCCAACGGACGGGCGACAACAAGACCGGCAATCGAATGTCCCTCGTCGGATTTCAGCGGGAGAATTTCCATCACCCGGTCCTTGGCGATTTCGACCTGCAGAAGTCCGCCGGATCCGGCAGCTCCTTTGCTGATGGAAGCCAACGAAAGCGACCTTGCCACTTTGATCAGTTTCTCGCTGCCGATTTCATCGAGAACAATCCTGCCATTGGGATCACAGAGAAAAGCGGACTGGATGGGCCCCTGCTTCTTAAGCCAATTGGCGAACGTGTCTAGAGCGCGCGGCAGCGATGGAGGCCCCGAGGAGCGTGCGGGCACTGGATTTTCCTTTGGTGCGACCTTGAAGGGTGAAGCTTTTTTAACGGGCACGGCCGGAACGACACGTGCGTGATCTTTTCGGAAAGGATCAGGCTGGGTTGGGGGCTTGACCTCTTCACCAACGGGTGGAGCGGGCGCGGGTTGAGGAACCGGGGTGACTGGCTCGGCAACAATCCTGGCCGGTTTTTGCTCGGCGGGAACTGCTTGCACCGGTGGACTGGGAGGCTCCACTGGCACCGGAACATTTTTGGAAGCAGCCGGATCACCGTCGAAGCCTTCAAAGCGATCTCCAAAAACCGACTTGTGAGACGGGATTTGCGACACCGGTGTTTTGGCAAGCAAGCCTTCGGCAAGCGCCCTGACTTCGTCAGGGTCGAGCCATTGACTCAAAACTTCGTTTTCGCTCATGATTCTAGGTTGGGATTGGTGGACTGATGCGCTGCTCCAGTTCGAGACGGAGCTGCTCAAAAGTCGATAAAGTCTCCGCGCCTTCCTCCATCACACCAACCGGAAGCCCCCTCGCACTGGCTTGCACATAGAGATCATTTCGGGGGATTTCAGTTTTCATCACCATTTCCTCGGGAAGCAGGCCCCGGAGCGCTTGAGCAGATTCCAGACTTTCGGAAAGCTCCTTTTTCACCATGGTCAGAACGACGCCGAGCACCTGAAGACTGGGATTGACAGCGCGCGTCCGGGTCAGCGCTTCCAGCATCTTGGGAACCGAGCGAACACCGAGCGGCTCGGATTGCTGCGGCACAATGACCCCGTTGGAGACTCCAAGGACATCCGCAGTAACGCCAAAGAGCCCCGCCGCCGTGTCAAAGATACAAAGATCATAATTCATGGCCCGGATCTGCGAAACAAAGCCCTTGATGCGGTGGAGATTTCCCGAAACAGGACCGCTCCCGAACTCGTAAGCGCTGCTCTGCCCGGCCGCGACAAGACTGAAAGTTGGAAGGCGGGTTGGGACTATGAGCTCCTCGACATTCATGGCCGGGTTTTCGAGAAAATCGTAAAAGCCCGAAAGGTGGCGCGATTGACGCGTCAACGAAAGCCCCACGGAACCCTGCGGGTCGGAGTCGACGAGCAGGGTTTTCCGCCCACTGCGAGCGAAGGCATAGGCTAGGTTGATGGCGAGAGTCGTCTTTCCGACGCCTCCCTTTTGGCTGGTGATGGCTAGAGTGGTCACTGAAACAAATCTAAAATGAAATTCGGGAAACCTATTCCTGATTGGCCTCGGGCAATGCAACCATTTAGAAGCTCCTTTGTCTGGTCATTTTCTCCCTATTTCTTACTTTCACCCGGCCCAACCCCGTCTAAAGACGATTAAACATGCGCTCTTATTTTTCAATTCTGCCCCTTCTGCACTGCATGCTGGTGGCATCCTGTTCTGACAACAAGGACTCCAAGAAAGAACGAAGCAATAAAGACTTTTTCACCGAAACCAAGATCGCGGTCGATTTTGAAAATGAAATGGCCACAGGCGAGACTGATTTTCTCAGGGCACTTACCGGACACACGATCAGCTGGCAAAAGTGGGATCAAAAGATTCTACAGAAGGCGAAGGACACCCAGCGCCCGATCTTCGCGCTCTTGTGCTCCCCTCTGGGAGATTCCTCACGCGCCGTCGCAAATGAATTGAACGAGAATCAGGCTCTCAGAGAAATGGTTTCCCGTCTCCCGGTCTGCACCGTGATCGACGCGAATGTAAACCCCGAAATGGCGATACTCGGGTATCATTTATCCAACGAGATCGGAAGAGCCACCGCTTTCCCCATGATGATTTGGCTGAGCCACGAAGGCTCGCCCATTGCCTGGATTCCGGTGGGGCAAACCTCCGGCCGCGAACTGGAAAGCCTTGTTTCAAACTCTGTTGCCATGGTCGAAGATACCTGGACAAAATCCTCCCGCTACGCGGTTGAACACAGCCGTATCGACAATGAGAGCAGGCAATTGCGCCTCACACCAAAGACCGAAGAACCTGAGGAACCTCTTTCCCGCGACGAACTCTTTCGCCGGGAAACCCGCCAGCTCAGCTCTCTTTACAGTTTTGGCGACAAGGATCTCGATTTTATCGGAGGCTTGATTCCCACGAACAGCATCGAACTTCTGGCCATCGGATCACACTCGGCAAGCCTCGCCAAAGATGTGCGTGAGCAAAGCAGGGCAGCTGCCAAGGAACTGACCCGGGAACTCACCTCCGGAGCACTTAAGGACCCACTTGATAGCACCTATTTTTACGCACGGCGCACCGGCGATTGGACACTCCCATCATTTTCAAAGGATCTTTTTTCCCAAGCCAAAGTCGCCACAATGTTGCTCAGGGTCGGCAAGCTTCTCGATGAAGACCAGTTCACCACGCAGGGATTGGACTTACTTGCGGTTCTGGAAGATGAGTGGCTTACGAAGCAAATTTCCAGCATCAGCCCGAAAGGCGACGCCGATCTCCCAGGAGCTTTCTTGTGGGATTTCAGGACTCTTAAAAAGATTCTCAACGAAGATGAACTCAAGGTGGCGACCACGGCATTCTCTCTCGAACCGACCGGCAACATTCCTCTCGAAACCGATCCACTCGGCAACTACTTCAATCTGAACTCCCTTCGCAGCAAAATCTCAAACGAGGAAGTCGCCGACAAACACCAACTCCCGGTCGAAGTCGCTTCGAAATCCTTGGAAGCCATTCGTTCCAAACTACTCGCCCACCGCAAGGAGCAACTTGGAACAACAACAGAGACCACTTTGACCGTGAAAGACTGGGCACTGGTTTTGCGAGCCCAAATCCTGAGGGCGAATCACACCGGATCACCCGCCCACCACCTTGCCGCTGCCGCCACCGCCGACAAAATTTTATCAGATTACTGGAAAGCCGGGGAAGGGCTGTCCCGCATCAACACCGGCAGCACGTTGATTCCCGCGCGCTGCGAGGACCATATGACCGTTTGTCGGTCTTTGACTGAACTTTACCAGGCGACTCTCGACCAGCGCTGGCTTAAAACAGCAACCGAAATCGCAGACCATTCCCTCAGGGAATTCGGATCTGAAACCGAGATTCTGGCCGAACTCGCCCCGGACGAACGGATTATTCCCTTAAGGCTGCACAGTGTGGGAATGATTTTCGGCGAGTCCACTCTGGGGATCGCCGATCAGGTGCTGGGGCGGCTCCACGCTCTCACCGGCAAGAAGAGCTATCGAAATCTTCTCACCTCCCACCTCAAAGTCATCGCCCCAATGGAAAGAAGGACCGTAGTCAACCATACGGATTACATCTCATCCTGCGCGCTCGGCGAACCCGCTCTGGTGGCTGTCCTTCAAGGAGATCACACCAGCGAGCTGGGCAAGAGCTTTATCGCTGGTCTCAATGCGCCGAAATACCTTTCATTCCTCACCATCCGCCCCGAATCCGGAAGTCCGCTCCTGAGTCCTCTCGCCGGACTTCCAACACCCAAAGGCTCTTCTTCGGTCGTCCTGACTCGAGCCGGCGATTCACTCGGACAAGCGACCACCCTCGAGGAACTCACTGAACTTCTTGACTCGGTCATCTCCGGCGAGTGACTGTTTCCCCGCCCGACGATTTTCATTCATCCTATTCTATGAGCACCCGCACCGCATCACAGGCACGCGATACCGCCGAGACTAAAATCAAGCTCAGCCTCGATCTCGATGGCTCCGGCAAATCCACCATTGCCACCGGAATTCCATTCTTTGACCACATGCTCACGCTCTTCTCGCGTCATTCCCTCGTCGATTTGAATGTTGAGGTCGATGGTGATGTCGAAGTCGACTTCCACCACACCGTCGAAGACACCGGAATCGTCCTCGGCGAGTGCCTTAAGGAAGCGCTCGGAGACAAAGCCGGTATTCGCCGCTACGGACACGCTTACGTGCCCATGGACGAAACTCTCTGCCGCAGCGTCATTGATCTGAGCAATCGCCCGCAGCTCGAACTCCGGTCCCCGGAACAAACACCCGATGCCCAGAACTTTCCCTTCACCCTCGTGGAGGAATTCTGCCGGGCACTCGCCTCAAACCTTCGCTGCAACCTCCACATCGAGGTGCTTTATGGCCGGGACGGACATCACATTGCCGAGTCGATTTTCAAATCCATGGCCGTCGCGCTTCGGATCGCCTCGGAGAATGATCCTCGCCGCGAGGGAATCCCATCCACCAAGGAAGTTCTCTGAATGGAAATGAAACTCGGAATGATCGACTACGGTCGGGGAAATTTGCGCAGCGTCATCAATGCCTGCAAGGTCCTGGGCCACGATCCCACCCTGATTACAAAACCGGAGGAACTGGAGAATTTCACCCATCTGATTTTCCCCGGCCAAGGTGCCTTCGGAGACTGCATGGATAGTCTTCACCGCCTGGGACTGGCCAAGCCGCTTCAAGAATGGATCGCGGCAGGAAAGCCCTACTTTGGGATTTGTGTCGGCTACCAACTCCTTTTTGAAGCCAGCGAAGAATCTCCCGGAACCGCCGGTCTTGGAGTTGTTGCCGGAACAGTAAGGCGATTCACCAGCAACCACCTCAAGATCCCTCACATGGGATGGAATGCCACCGTCCACACAAAAGAAAATTCCCCCTATTGGGTGGGATTTGA
The DNA here is from genome assembly GCA_030432565.1 of Verrucomicrobiia bacterium. Lineage (GTDB taxonomy): Bacteria > Verrucomicrobiota > Verrucomicrobiia > Verrucomicrobiales > Akkermansiaceae > SW10. The sequence continues at coordinate 57,132 of JAUIGV010000019.1, forward strand.
CGAAGCACCCTACTTCTACTTCGTCCACTCGTATTATCCGTCCGAAGTGGACCCCGGGCTCGTTTCGGCCACCTGCGACTATGGTGGCGAAACCTTCTGCGCGGCCATTGAACAAGGGAACCTGTTTGCCACGCAATTCCACCCGGAGAAAAGCCAACACGCCGGTCTCAAACTGCTCGATAACTTCTTCAACGCCTGAATTTTCAATGACGGCGCGAAAAAAGCGGGTCGAATCCGACCCGCTTTCTCAAAACTAGAATTTGCGAAGGAACCTAGATCAGGCCCGCCTTCTTCAAAGTGACGTAAGCACCATTCTTATTGATGGTCTTGAACGCCTTGGCGCTGGCCTTCACGCGGACGTGTTTGCCAAGTTCGGGAACCCAGACCCGTTTCGTGTGAAGGTTCGGAGAAACTTTACGTTTCACCGTCTTGGTGACGTGACGGCCAATGCCGCCTTTTTTCTTGGCCAAACCAGAACGGTGGATTTTACGTCCAACTCGAACTTTGGAACCGCGGATGCTGCATACTCTTGCCATAGGTCTAAAAACTGGTGAAGGGGTGAGATAGGCGAATTTCAGGATGGGTCAAGCGGTTTCCGAGAATTCCCCGAGGTTTTTCATTCCCATTATTTGACCGGATGAACTGGAAATCCCCTTTCAGGTGTGATTTTCTCGCTCCGTGGCCACCGCGACTCTCCTCGATTATCTGAAACAGCTCGAAAATCAGGGAGTGACCCATGTGGAAATCGACGACCACGCGCGCTCGGTCCTTCGCGAACTCTACACCCGGGGGAGCGCCCGCCGCACCGCAAAGACCACCCCGAAAAGCCCTCAACAGCCCTCTCAGCCGGATGCAATCATTGCCCGGGGCCATACCGCCGCGGAAAAAATTGCCTCACTGGCCGCCATTGCTGAAACCTGGCAACCCGCCCGAGCTCTCGGCAGCCTGCGCGACACCATGGTTTTCTCCACCGGTAATCCCGAAGCAGATTTTATGTTGGTTGGTGAAGCCCCTGGATTTCAGGAAGAGCAGAAAGGCGAGCCTTTCGTCGGCCCGGCCGGAGAGAAACTGAATCAAATTCTAAAGGCCATGGGGCTGGCACGGGACAAAGTCTACATTTCCAATGTCTGCAAATTTCGGCCCGCCACCCGGAATCAGACCACCAACAACCGCAAACCCTCCCCCGAGGAAATGGCCACCTCGCTTCCCTTTGTGAAAGCCGAGATCGATGTCGTCAAACCCCGCGTCATTGTCGCGCTCGGTGGCAGCGCGGCCCAGGGCTTGCTGGGCTTGGAAAAACCAGTCGGCCAACTGCGCGAATGCTGGCACCAATTTCAAGGAATCCCGCTCCGCGTCACCTATCATCCCTCTTATCTTCTAAGGCAGGAAGATGGCCTCGGCGAAAAACGCAAGGTCTGGGAGGACATGCTCGCCATCATGGAGAAACTCGGCCTGCCCGTTTCCGAAAAACAACGCGGCTTCTTTAAAAAATGATCAGGCTTGGCTAAAGTAGATCATCCCCGCGATTCCGGCCACGAAGCAATAATAGGAGAAATACTCCAGCTTCCCCCTCTTCACCGCTCCCATCACCACATAAATCGCGAAAAGGCCTACCACCCCGGCTGCGATCGCTCCGGCCACATAAGGACCGTTGAAACAAGACTTGAGAGCATCGCCAAATGATCCCGTCTCTTCCATCTGGTCTTTCAAGGTCAGCACAAAACCGCCTGCAATCGCTGGAATCGACATCAGGAACGAGAACTCAGCAGCCCTCTCGGCCTTGACCCCGCTCACCAGGCCGGCCGCGATGGTCGATCCGGAGCGGGAGATTCCGGGCAAAATGGCGAAAGCCTGGCCAATCCCCATAATCACAGAACTCCTCAGCCCAACTTTGGCTGCTTTCCCTTTTAAGAGGCGCGGGACGAAGAGAACCAATCCCGTCACAATCAAAAGCCCCGACACAAAAACCGGCTTCCCCGGCGCCGCATCGAAGAAATCCTTAAACAATAACGCAGCAATCACCGCCGGAACGGTAGCCACCCCAAGCCACAAAATCATCATCCGATCCTCCTTCATCTGGCGATTGAAGAGCGACAGGGTCAATCGCCACAGGCTCTTTCGAAAGAAGATCAACACACTCACCAGAGTTCCAAGGTGCAGGATGATTTCGAAAGAAAGATCAGGCTGATGCTCCGCCCCCACCTCCCGAATCCCCAAAAGATACTGGGTCAGCACAATATGCCCCGAAGAAGACACCGGAAGAAATTCCGCCAATCCCTGCACAATTCCCACGATGATCGCCTTCCAAAGTTCCATAAATTTCATCACCTCTAACCGCCCCCCCTCCTCCCGACAAGCCCAGCGTCACTTCCCCGAAAATTTTATTTCGCATTTCCGGATCTCTCAGGTATGCTAATGCTATGAAAGCAACACTTCTATTGCTCGTTCCGATTTCACTTCTCGTCTCCTGCACCCAGAATCAAGGTCAGGCCGCCCCGCCCGTCGCACCCGCGGCGAACATGGGGAATGAATACGGTGTCCCGGCTGCCGGAGCATACGACCCGGTCAACCCACCCTACCAGCCGGTTGGTCCCATTAACCCTCCCGCAGCCCCGGTTCCTGCAGCTGACCCGTATGGTACGCCTCCCCCGGTTGCGGTCACCCCTTCCACGCCAGCGCCTGCGGCTGCTGATTTGAACGGAAATGTTTACACGATTAAGAAGGGAGACTCCCTTTGGGGAATCGCGCGCAAATATGGAACCTCCGTCAGCGCCATCAAAGAAGCCAACGGAATGACCAGCGACACCATCATTGATGGACGGACCCTGATTATTCCCGGACGATAGCCACCTTCCATTACGAAACTTTCATTTCTCGGTGGGCCGGACTAAAATCCGGCCCACCTTTTTGTGTCACGATGAAACTTATCCTTATCACCCTTCTTTCCCTCCTCCTTCCGGCTTTCTCCCAGAAAATGCCGGACGACAAAGAACAATTACTCGAGGCACTAATGAACGCCCCCGATCTGGCCTCCCTGGACCAAGCAATCGAAAAGGGCAAGAAAGCCGGACTGCCCGAACAAATGTTTCTTGAAGCACGCTTCGTCTTTCTGGTGAACCAAGACAATCGTGCCGCACTCGCTGCATTGTCACCACAACTGGCGGCGCATCTTCCAAAGTTCTCCCCCGACAACACCATGCTGTTTGCGGTCGAGGAAGACTTCGCGAGCATCGTGGAATACACCAGGGCACTTGCGGCACTTGAGAAAAACGATACCGCTCTTTTCAAAAAGCACATCATGGAAGCATTTTGGCTCAGCCCGTCTCATGCCGCCCAGTTTGCTCCCTTGATTAACGAGCTGCGAATGGAGGAGGCCATGAAGAAAATCACACTCGATCTGGACCGCAAGTTCCCTGATCAAAAATCAGAAGGAAAAGAAATGTCCCTAAGATCCATTGCCGGAGAGTCAGCAGCCGTCCTCATCCACTTTTGGAGCCCCTGGGTGCAACAATCCATGGCAGCCATGGAGGAAATCGCAACCGTTTCAAACACCCTCATCAAAAACAAGATCCCCGTAGCTTCGATTCTTTTGAGCAGCACCAATGAAGCCAGGAAGGATGCCGACAACTTCCTCGGAACCGATGGAGCGAAGAATCCCGGCCACTGGCTCATTGATCATGAAAAATCCTCTTTGGGTTCCTTGATGCGTGTCTCCTCATTCCCTACCGTGGTCCTGGCATCGCGAGAAGGAAAGATCCTCTTCAACGGCGACCCCGCCGATGGCCGTCTTTGGAAGATCCTGGCAGGACTTAATCCAAAAATCACACCACCTACGATAGATCCCGTACTCCCGGAAACCGGCTCAAACACCCCTCCATCCGGTGAAAAAGGCAAATAAGGGCAAAAATCTTTGATCACAACTATGCAAGTTTAAACTTGAACTCTTGTTAGGTATCCGTCTTTCTTCTCTCAACCACTTCACAAAACACAAGTGCCACAATACGACGAACCATCTCCACAAGAGCTCCACGCCCTCGCCATTCTCTGGAACGAGGGTCCAAGTACAGTCGGCTTCGTACATGAAATGATGAACGAGGACGCCGGTGATCGGACCTACACGACCACACTAGCCGTGATGCGTAATCTCGAGAAAAAGAATCTCGCCGCCCGCAACACCCAGGGCCGGGCGCACGTCTACGAAGCAAAGGTGGATCGCGAGATCATTCTCAAGCCACGCTTGCAGGACCTCGTTCATAACAGTTTCGGAGGAAGCCTTGGACAGGCGATCCTCTCCCTAATCTCAGTTGGTGTCATGACGCCCGACGAGAAAACCGCGGTAACCCGCGTAATCAAACAGCACAAAGCCATGGCTGCGAAAAAGAAGACCACAAAAAAGAAGGCCGCTAAAAAGGCCGCTAAAAAGCCCGTGGCTGCCAAGAAAAAGGTAGCCAAGAAGAAAGTCGCCAAAAAAGCGGCTACGAAAAAAGTCGCCAAAAAGGCGGTTAAGAAGGTAGCTAAGAAAAAAGTCGCCAAAAAGGCAGCCCAGAAAAAGGTCGCCAAAAAAGCCGCTAAAAAGAAGGTTGCCAAGAAAAAGGTAGCCAAGAAAGCCGCCAAGAAAAAAGTCGCCAAAAAGGCTGCCAAGAAGGTCGCTAAAAAAGCGGCCAAGAAAAAGGTAGCCAAAAAAGCGGCCAAGAAGGTGGCTAAGAAAGCCGCCAAGAAAAAAGTCGCCAAAAAAGCGGCCAAGAAAAAGGTAGCCAAAAAGGCTGCTAAAAAGAAAACCGCCAAAAAACGCAAGTAAGGATCTCGATCCCTACCTGGTAATTTTCAAGGGACACTCCAAACGGGGTGTCCCTTTTCTCTTTTCTCCAATCCTCCTTCAGCTACATCCTTCTCATCATGTTTTGTCATTCTAAAATCCTTACCACTCTTCTGGGCATCCTCGCCATCGCATCCGCCTCAGCAGAGAAGAAACCCAACGTCATCGTCATCATGGCCGACGACTTGGGCTACGGCGATCTCTCCTGTTACGGAGCCACCACTTTCAAAACACCTCACATCGACAAACTCGCCGCCGGAGGCCAACTCTTCACCAGTGGATACTGTTCCGCCTCCACATGCACACCCACCCGCTACTCCCTGCTCACCGGCAATTACGCCTTCCGTAAGAAGGGAACCGGAATCGCGCCCCCTAACGGACACCTCATCATCGATGCTGACACTTTCACCCTGCCCGACCTCATGAAGAAAGCTGGCTACCGGACCGCCGTCGTCGGCAAGTGGCACCTCGGACTTGGAGAAAAAGGCAAAGGTCCGGACTGGAACGGCGAACTCAAACCCGGCCCCCGCGAGATTGGCTTCGACCACCACTTCCTTCTTCCCACCACCAACGACCGCGTCCCCCAGGTCTACGTCACCGATAGCCGTGTCCTCAACCTCGACCCCAAAGACCCCCTCTGGGTCGGCAACAAGAAGCCATCTCCGGATCACCCCACCGGGATCACCCATCGCGACTCCCTCAAAATGGACTGGTCTCACGGTCACAACTCCACCATTCACAACGGAATCTCTCGCATCGGATTCTATACCGGCGGAGAAAAAGCCCGCTTCCGGGACGAAGACCTCGCCGATAAGTGGGTCGAGAAATCAGTCGAATGGATCGAGAAAAACCAGGACGATCCATTTTTCCTCTTTTATGCTTCGCACGATCTCCACGTTCCCCGCATCCCTCACGAGAGATTTCAAGGAGTGACTCCGCACGGCTTCCGCGCCGATTCCATCGTCCAACTCGACTGGACGGTCGGCGAAATCATGAAGACCCTCGATCGTCTCAAGCTCACTGAAAAAACTCTCGTGGTCTTCTGCTCCGACAACGGCCCTGTCATGGATGATGGCTACAAGGACGGCGCGGTTGAAAAAGTGGGAACACACAAAGCCGCAGGTCCCTACAAAGGTGGCAAATACAGTGTCTATGAGGGCGGAACCCGCACCCCTTTCATCACCTACTGGAAAGGCCAAATCCCGGCAGGAAAATCAGATCAAATGGTCTGCACCATCGACCTCGCCACCAGCCTTGCCAAGCTCACTGGAACTGAAACGCCGAAAGATGCCTTCAAGGACAGCTTCGACGTATCAGAAGCCCTGCTCGGCAAGCCCGACTCGAAAGGCCGGACACACCTCATCCAGCAGGACAACGGGGGACGAGGAAAATTTGGCTTTCGCAAGGGCGACTGGAAGTTAACCAAACATCCCGGCGGATCAGCTCGAAATACCGTCGTCGAAAAGCAACTCGCCAACACCAAGGTTCCCGAATTTCAACTTTACCATCTCAGCAAGGACCCGGCTGAAAAAAAGAACGTCATTAAAGACCAGCCCAAGATCGCAGCCGAGATGAAAGCTGAATTGGAAATCCTCGTGAAGGCAGGCCGATCACGTCCGGAATAGGCTCATCACTTAAATTGCTCCAAAAAAGGCATTTTCCTGTTGCCAGATCCCGGCTCTCCTCCTAGTTTTCGCCCGCCGCTCGGCTAGCTCAGGGGTAGAGCACCACATTGACATTGTGGGGGTCGCTGGTTCAAATCCAGCGTCGAGCACCATCTTCAAAACCCTATGAAACGCTGCAACTGTAAAGGTTGCAGCGTTTTTTTTGCTGATTTGCATCAACCCAAAGGCAAAGGCTAAGCCCTCCCGCCAAGAGCAAACTCCTGGCAGTTAGTTATCCATCATTTCTAGAAAGAATTTCGTAAAACGAAACAGGCTCTCGACGCGCCACCCTTCGTCCAGCCACATTTGCCAAACGCAAAAGCAGATGTTCTTCCCAGTGGCGGCCAATCGCCTGCATCCCAATAGGGAGTCCTTTCCCGGTATAGCCCGCCGGGAACGAAACTGCCGGCTGCCCGCAAAAATTTGCGCACACAACAAAACGCATCAATTCTGTCAGCAGGCTCATGTCTGATTCTCCATGGCTGGCTGTTCCGGGATTCAAGTAGGGGGAAGCACAACCAGTAGTTGGAGTCACAACCGCATCCACCTCAGAAAAAACCCGGTCCCATTCCCGCAGGGATTCCGTGCGAACTTGCTGAGCGAGCACGTAATCACGACTACTGAAGGCACGGCCCATTGCAAGATTGATTCGGGTGGCATGCCCGAAATCCTTTCGATGCGCCGCGTAATGAGGCTCCATCGCGGTCGCCATCTCGGTTAGGATCGTGATGGCATGTCCAACCCGGGCTTCTTCGAGACCAGCGACGGAGATTTCTCTCACAACCGCTCCTGCCTCCTCGAGAATTTGCAGGGTATCCCTGCAAGCTTGAACAATCTCCGGCGACGCATCCTCAAACCACTGAGGGTAGATCCCCACGGTAACTCCACTGAGATCGCGATTCTGAAAATCATTCAGGTGAACGGATGGCTGGCCGAGCGACATGGCGTCCTTCGGATCCTCACCCGAACAAATCGCGTAACCAATCGCGGCATCGAGCGCGGTCGCGCCAATCGGTCCAACGTGGGCGACACTCCAGCATAAGGGCGCTGCACCAAACTCACTCACTCGCCCGAACGTTGGCTTCAAACCAACCACTCCACAATGCGCAGCCGGAATCCGGATCGACCCTCCCCCGTCGGCCCCAATCGCCAACGGGACGATGCCACTACCGACCGATGCGCCACTGCCACCCGACGAGCCACCGGCATCGTGATCGAGATGGTATGGGTTGCGAGCGAATCCGTGGATGGGATTGTTTCCGGTCGGAGAAATCCCGATTTCAAACATGTTGGCCTTACCAACCAAAAGAGCACCAGCGGCACGCAACCGACTCACAGGAGTCGCATCCTCGCCGGCAATCTCCTTCCCAAGAAATCGAGTTCCCACGTGGGTCGTGTATGGAGGCATGTCCAACTCGTCCTTAATGGCGACCGGAACTCCTTCGAGAATACTTCTGGGGCGACCTTGCGCCAGACGTTCCGCGCTTTTGGCAGCCTGACGCCGAATGTCGTCCGCCTCACTTTTAATGATCGCCCGGAGGGGATAATCACCCAAATTGGATGATTCGATCGCGGCGATGATGTTTTCGCCAACCTCCTCCGGAGAGACACTCTGATCCCGGTAGGATCTTGCGTAATCCGTGATCGAGGAAAATTGAAACCCGGAGGACCCTTCCTCATCTCTAACCGCAGCGACGGCCTCCGCCACATCATACTGAGAGCTTGTTCGAATCAGCGGTTCCGAAGGTTTGACGAGAGGAAGATTTGTCGGTGCTGACTGAGAGACGATCCGGCGAAAGGCCGCCACCCCCGTGCTCTTGATAAGACCCGGCATGAGAAGCGGACGAACCCACTTGCTCTCGATGAGCACTGTGAACAGACGAAGCCCCAAACCTCTGAGCTTAGGGGCCTTAACAGGCTTAAGATTGTATGTCATTTGTAGCGTCCATAAGCATGTCAATTTTCAATGCCCGGAGCCCTCAGGATCCCCCAACTCTTACCGGGAAGCGAGTTTCGATTTCAGAGAGGAATTTGAGCCATGCTACCAATCTCAGGAGCAGATCTACCTCTTATCATGTTCCTCCCAAAAATTCCGACCCCCCTGGTGCAATCGACCTGAGACTTCCTGGCTAAATCCAAAGGCCGCACAGCCACCCTCGCGGGCCTGCCCCGAGACAAAATCCAGGAAACAGGTCGCGGAACACCAGTTTCATAAAAGAAGAATTAAGGCTGCACCGGATTTGCCAAACTGGTAATACCTCCCATGCAAATTGCTGGAAGGACCTGCGCGGTGTGTTCGCGCAAAGTGACGATCGCCCGGGACGGTTCATACTGCCCTGCCTGTGCCAAAGCCTTTCATCGTGCTTGCACTGACGATCTTAATTGCCCCGATTGCGGAACGTCCCTCGTCCGTCACTCCAGCAAGCCCTTTCAATGGGACCGGGCGGCTCTTTCTCCCGAGGCTCAAAACGCGAGTGGCACGAGACACCTTCTTCTCATCCCGGGCGTCCTGCTGGTGATTTTCGGCTTGTTGCTCAGCTCTCAGTCCATTCTTCCGGTTTCAATTCCATTCTCCATCGCCTGGCCCTTCGACCTGCTGATTCTTTTGGCAGGATTGTTTTGCCTGCTCCCCATGATTCTCCGGCCACGGTAGTGGCGTTGCTGAAAGACCAAGGGAACAGAACGCCCTGAAGGCCTCCCCGCTCTGGACGCGTTTTTCTGGTGTCATTGACAATGATCAGTTTCCAAACACACCACCGCTTTCATCGCTATTCCGAGCGCATCCTACCGCGCTCCACAACCCCCAGACGTTCCAGGACGCATTCATTTTTCACAAAGGGAAAGAGCTTCTCGGCCACAGCTTTGGGCATCTCGTCACGGCTGGGAAGATTGGGCTGGTAGTGTTCCAAAAACTCATGACTCATAGTCACTTTTTCGTTGCGCCAAAATAGCGGTATCACCACGCCCTTTTCGAGTGATCGGATGAGAGCTTCCAACTCCGGGTCGACCGGCTTCCTGTGAAAGTCGGAAACCCTGAGCCGAAACACCTTCATTCGTGAATGATCCACCCCTCGTTGTCTGATGTCCCAGATATTTGACAATACGAAAAGTGGCAAATTCTCCCGAGTCGGAACAGAACTCAGGGCAGCCCGCCACGTCTGAACCGCAGACATGATAAGAGAGACCCTGGAATTCGGCTTTCGTCTCATGCCTGGAAATCACATCACGTTTGGCCACATACTTTTCGTCCTCTGGTCCGATTGCACGAAAGGGACTGAAAATCCTTTTCACAGGATCAGCATTGATCGGGGTGTCGATATTCAAATCTGCGCGTGCAATAAAGCCGGCAGCACCTCCCCACTCGTCCTTCGATTCAAGCGAAGTCTTTGGAACAGGCCGGACGGGGTCCGTCGTGGCGAATGGAGTTTCGAGGTGTCGGCGGTCCCATTCATCGAGCTCGTGAACATCTCCCTGTGCTGTTACCCACACATAAGGATACAGGGATGCGGCCGCTTCCCCTGGAGATACGATCGCTAGGGCCGTGTCGGAAATTCCGGCCTGGTCTCCGGCATAGCTTGAACTCCGCCGGGGTCGGTCATCACAGGACAACAGCACGGTCAAAAAAAGAGTGGCACAAAATGTTTCATTTTTCAGCAAACGCCAAACGGGCCGGAATAAGCTAGCAGCAGCGCCAGCCCAACAAAGGGTTACAATTCTCGCAATCACACTAAAAACCACCCAACGGGTGGCAGATTGCCAGCTCGGTCATACGATCTCTCCCGTGTGATGGGGGGTGAGCGGAATGGACCGTCTTTTGGCGAATCGGGAACCAATGATCGCAACTTTCCAGAGTCCTTCATGAAGTGCATGCAGCCCTCTTTTGCCGTTGACCTCCCTTCCAACGGCTTTCCCACACCCAAACGATCATTACCAAAATTCGTGCCCGGAGTTTTTCTTTCGTTCCTTGCCGGTCGCCAGGGACTTTGTGCATCTACGCTTCATTTTTATCGGGCGAATCTTTTTATCAGTCAGAAAAAGACGATTCGCGCTGGTTTTGGTTCGCCAAAAAATTGCAACGTCGGTCAATTCTTGGCTGGATTAAGCTAAGCTAAGCACATTTAAGAAGTTTTGAGAAACGTAGCGACAATTTCCCGGGACAAAGTCGGACGATCCGAGCCAGGTCCGTAACTGCGCACAAGGAGCGAAATCTGGAATCAGTTGGCGGCCAAGGCACGTCATGCCCACGATCTGACTATCGACCTCCCTCAAGAAGATTCTTCAATTCTGAAGAAGAGTCTGGGCAAAGTTTGGATTGCTGGAAAATCATCGAGATTGAATTCGACAGTCGTGGTGCCGGACTCTTCCTCGCCGAGGACACCATCGTCGAGATCGAAGTTCCAGCTTGTCATGTCCTCAGAATATTTGACGGCATAGAGGCGACCTGGATCAGAGTTCCAGGTCAGGCGGATCACATTCGTGGTAGGATCGTAAGTGAAGTCTGTGATTTCTAGTGGATCCCCGCCTCCAGTCGCAGCTCCATCGGTCACGGTAAAATCATCATAAGACGCCAAGGTCCCACCAGACTGACTGCTCACCATGATGCCCACGTGGTTGACATCAGCATTGAAGAGAGTCGTTTCGACATCCGGCTGAGCAATTCCATCGAGCAAAATATTTTCGATATCACCGGTCGTAGTATTGATCTCATACGAAATGGAATGATCGACAGAAGTATCAATTCCGTTGCTTAGCTCTTCAATCAGACCAGCACGGGGAGAGCCTTCAAAACCATGCTGGACAAAGATCAATCGCCCGTTGGTGGTAATCATGAGACCGCGGAAATTATCCGGTGTAGCAACCATCCCGGTTCCAGCAAAGAAGCCCAACCCAATTCCCCGTTGCGGGTTTGTCACAGCATCAGGATCGGGCGGACCCGCTGTCGTTCCAAGGTTCAGGATTACCGAGACCCCGATGACCTCTGGCGGAACAAAAGTCCCATCAGTTGCGATCGGCAAATTGAGCTGGTTGTCGGCTCCAAGTTGAGCCCGATTGTTGAAGATCCCGACGTCTGAGCTCCCCGACCAAAAGTTGTTCGACTCATGAAAAATCGCGCCTGACACACCATTGTTGGTTTCAGGCTCTTTGCCCAAAAGAAGGGTCCCATCATCTGCTGTGAAGGAATCGAAATAGATGATTGCTTGACCGGATAGAGGAGTTGCAGCAACGCAAAACCCAATGGTCACAAGCTCTATGAACAATTTTATTCTCATCTCTATATAAACTTTCAGTTATGCTAAAACGGGCTAAAGGCGACGACGGCGGAAAGCCATTAACAGTCCACTCAATCCTAGAATCGTCAGAGAACTGGGCTCGGGAATCCCAGTCACGGTAAAATCATCAAAGGACCCGACGGTTCCTCCTGCAGAGCTACTGGTGAAAAAACCGACCTCGTTGACATCACTGCCAAAAAGAGTGGTAGAGACATCAGCTTGCGGATTGCCATTGAGCAAAATATTCGAAAGGTCGCCACTGTTCGTATCGATCTGAAATGATAACGAATGATCGAGTGAAGTATCGATTCCATTTGCGATTTCTTCGATGAGCCCCGCTCTGGGAGAACCGTCAAAACCATGCTGTGCAAAGATCAGCCTACCATCGGTCGTGATCATGAGGCCACGGAAATTATCTGGCGTTGCAACCGTCCCGGTTCCGGCAAAAAATCCCAGTCCCGCTCCCCGCTGAGGGTTGGCGAGCGATGCGGGGTTCGAGCCAGCGGTGGTACCAACGTTGATCGTCGCCGAGACCTGCAAAATTATTGGTTGCACGAAGTCCCCCGTGGAATCGATTGGAAGACTAGCCTGATTATCTGCACCAAGTTGAGCCCTTTCACCGAAGACCCCGACGTCACTGTTGGCAGTCCAGAAATTATTTGATTCGTGGAAAACTGCCCCTGGGACACCGTTGGCGGTTTCTGGCACAAAGCCCAGTAGCGAAGTATCATCAGCAACCCCATCGAATGAAGCAGAGTAGATGATGCCAGCAGCGTTGGTGTTACCGACACCGGCGATCAAACCGGAGAAAAGGATTGTAAGAGAAGGGCGAAGTTTCATGGTAGGTGGTTAAATTGGTGAGCAATCAGAAAGATTGCCTCGACAATCCTCGCTGCGTGAAGGGATAGCCCAAGACTGGAAAAAGACCATGAGATAAACGAATCTCTGATGAAAAATCGCACCCCAAGCCATGCTGCCGATTCATCTGGTCTCGATCGTTCTGACCATCGTCCATAAATATTCTCGCAACTGAAATTCATGATCTTTGGGGAAAAAGCCTTTTCTCCCCCTTTACTCCGGTCCAAAGGCGGCTTCAAAGCCCTCCTCGCAAAAGCAAACTCCCAGAAGCAAAAGAGCGCAGAGCCCTTTGTCGAAAGTTTGATTTGACCACGGAGATGGGGGCGAAAATCAGATCGCCGCTTAAAAAGCCCAACTTGTCAAAAGCAGAGACCCCAGTTGGCCTGGGGATCCTCACCCGGCGAAATCAAAGGCCCAATGCTGATGGAAGGATCCGCCTTTCTCCCCTTACGAGATCTCCCCGAACGATCGACGGGTCCCGCGTGGAAATGGAAGCTTCCCTTCTCTTCGTCGAATGGCGAGAGTCCAGACTGATCTTTCTTCGATTCCCTCCATCCTGAAAGCTACGCCATTCTCATGAAATTCCGTCTTTTGCCCTCTTTCTCAAAACGTCTTTTAATTTGCGCAGGCCTCATTCTCACAACGGCCTCATGGTCAATTGCCAATTTACGGATCACCGAGATCATGGCGGTGGCCGACCCGGCGTTTCCTGATGCCGATGGAGCCCCGTCCGACTGGATCGAGATCAGTAACTTCGGAGAAGAAACCACTTCACTGGAAGGATACTTTTTGACCAACAACGCGACGGATTTGCGGAAGTGGATGTTTCCGGCCGCAGAAATTGAAGCGGGTGCCTCACTCGTGGTTTTAGCCTCCGGCCAAACCGCCAACCCTCCGGCACCGGGTAGATTTCAAACCAGTTTCACCTTGGACCGTGGTGGTGATTATCTCGCCTTGATTGCGCCCGATGGCACCACGGTTGTGAGTGGGTTCACGCCCGGGTATCCGGAGCAATTTGCGGGGCTCTCGTATGGCCTCGGAGTGGGCGGATCCGCAGCACGTGAAACCTTGGTCGCACGGGATAGTGAGGCACGGTATTTGATCCCGACAGACAACACCCTCGGTGAAACGTGGAAACAATCGCCCGCCGAATTTGATGATTCCACTTGGGCCAGCGGGGTTGCCGGACTGGGGTTTGAAACGACCGGAGGAACCCTTGAGCCCATCATCGCGACGAATGTCGCTGATGCCATGAAATCCGTGAATGCCAGCGGATATTTCCGCTTCCCTTTTCAATTTGATACCCGGGACAGACAAATCATTTTGATGCAGCTGAGTGTCCGCATTGATGATGGATTTGCCGCTTATCTGAACGGCGTGGAAATCGGTAGCTTCCGGAGTCCGCCCGACTTGCAATGGAATTCCAGCGCCACCGGCAGCCCCAGCCGAAGTGATCAGGAAACCATCGATGAGGCCATCGTGATCGATGTCAGCGCCTATCGGGCGGCCATCAAGGATGGCGAAAATGTCCTCGCTATCCAGGCCATGAACAGCAACGTCAACAGCTCTGATTTTGTGATCGACGCAGAACTGCTTGCAGATGTCCAGGACATCTCCGGCGGTCTAAAGGGGGGCTATTTTGAAGAACCCACCCCCGGAACCCCCAATGGTTCCATCAAAAACAGCCGACCCGCTGAGGTGATCTTCTCCACATCCAGCGGACTCTTCACCGAAAACTTTCTCGTTGAATTGAGCAATCCCACACCTGACACGGTGATTCGCTACACGACCGACTTGAGCCTGCCGACGAATGCCATTGACGATCCCTCCCCCCTTTACACCGGCCCGATCGAGATCACAGCAAGCACCCAGATTCGCGCGCAGGCCTTTAAATCCGGATCCCTCGACGGCGCGGTGAAAACAGAAACCTACTTGAAGATGTCCGAAGACGTTCCGGCATTCTCCTCTGACCTCCCGGTGGTTGTCCTTTCGACCCTTGGCACCGGACCACCGCCGGGAACATCATCAACGACACGAAAAACGGCCTACATGTTCTTTTTTGAACCTGATCCGGAGACCGGACGCACCGTGCTGACACAAAGCCCTGCTCTGACCACACGGGCCGGAGTCCGCCGACGCGGCTCCAGTTCGGGCGGCTGGCCAAAGTGGTCGTTATCAGTCGAGACCTGGGGCGACGGAGATGACGAGGACCGCAATATCGAACCATTCGGAATGCCGATCGAGGCCGATTGGGTCCTGAATGCCCGCTTTGAATGGGACCTCGCCCTGATGCGCAATCCCTTCGTCTATGAAGTCAGCCGTCAAATCGGCCGCTATGCCCCGCGAACCAAATTTGTTGAAGTTTTTGCCGACACCAGTGGTGCTGCAATTTCCGACAATGACTATTTTGGGGTCTACTCCCTGATTGAGAAGATTGAGGTGGACCGGGACCGCGTGGATATCGAAAAAATCAGACCTTGGGAGAATACCGCGCCGGAGATTACCGGTGGTTACATTTTCAAAAACGATCGTCCCGACCCCGGCGAACCCACAATCAATGTCAGTGGGATGGGACAAATTACTCTTGTCGATCCCGATGGTGGCGAAGCCACTGGGATCCAAAGATCTTGGCTCACCAACCACCTCAACGAAGTGGACCGGGCCCTTCGCAACAGTCCGGAAGGAGTGAACACCACAACAGGGTTGCATTTGTCCGACTATATCGATGTTGATTCGTGGATCGATCACCATTGGCTGAATATTATGGTGATGAATATCGACTGGGGGCGACATAGTGCCTTTTTCCACAAAGACCGAAATGGCCGGATCGTCAGCGGACCGGTCTGGGACTACGACCGGGCACTGGGATGTGAGGACGTCCGCGATAACAACCCGCTTGCCTGGGAAGGCGTCGTCAATGCAGTTGGAACCGTATCCAGTAAAACCTGGTCTGATTCAAGATATCCCTGGTATGGCAATCTCCTGGGGCCAAGCGAGAATCCCGCCCAGGCATATTATCCGGAAGTCCGCCAACGCCACACCGACCGGTGGTTTGAGCTGCGGAAAGATCAATTCTCCATTGAGAACCTGCATGCCATCATTGATTCGATGGCGGACGAAATCCGCGAATCGCAGGCCCGTAATTTTGAGCGTTGGACGCAACACCCGCCGAATGGAGGGAACTTTGCCGATCCAGGCCTGACCGGCTGGGAGGCGGAAATTTCGCACATGAAGAACTGGTTGGCGGCACGGATCGAATGGCTCGACTCGCAGTATCTTCGGACCCCGGCATTCAATACGCCCGGAGGGATCATTCCGCAGGACTTTCAGTTGGTGATGGGATCACCGGATGGACAGGTTTTTTATACGCTCGACGGATCGGACCCACGCGCGCCCGGAGGTCTGCCGACGGCAGACTCAATCCCCTTCCCCGGTGGTCCGGTCCAGGAAACACTCATCGATATCGATGCGGTGGGGCGCTATCTCGTTCCTTCGGATGATTCCCTTGGCCTTACCTGGACCCAGGCCCCCGATGATTTTGATGACTCGTCATGGGAAACGGCTGTCAACGGTGTCGGCTTTGAATCGTCCGGCGGAATCTCGGAACTCATCGCGACCGATATCGAACAAGAGATGAAGTTGGTCAATGCCAGCTGCTATCTGAGGCTCCCTTTTGAGTTTAATAACACCGAAAACCTCAATTCAATCACGTTGACGGTGTGGGCCGATGATGGCTTCGTCGCCTATCTCAATGGCACAGAGGTCGGCTCGTTCCTCAAGCCCTCGCCACTCTTGTGGAACAGCACGACTGATGGAGGGCGTGGTTTCCCCGGGGGTGACACGGGGGTGGTCAACAATCCGATCCGAATTGATCTCACCCCGTTTAAAGACCAGATGCGCGACGGTGCCAATGTCCTCGCTCTCCATGGCCTGAACAACTCGGCCGGTAGTTTTGATTTTGTCATTCGTGCCACCCTTTCCGTCAATCACACCATCTCCGCCATGCCCGTCGCCGTGGATGGCACCCGCGTCATCACCGCCCGGACCTTCGACGGATCCCAGTGGAGTGCCCCCGAGCAGATCGCTCTCATCATCCCGGACGATCTGGCGGACCGCTCGAATCTCGTCATCTCCGAGATCATGTTTCGCCCACCGGTTCCGAACGAAAGAGAGCTCACCGCGGGATTCAATGACCGGGAGGAGTTTGAATACCTCGAGTTCCTGAACATCAGCGACACCCCGGTTGCGCTCGCCGGGATGCACCTGGTCGACGGGGTCGAATTTGACTTTAACCGCAGCCCAATCAGCCTCCTGCAGCCCGGTGCGCGCGTGCTGCTTGTGAAGAACCAGGCCGCCTTCGAATTACGCTACGGGTCCGCACTTTCTGCTCGCATTATTGGTGAGTTCCAAAATGGCACCCGTTTGAGGAACGAAGGCGAAAGATTGCTCCTGACTGCCTTCGGCGGAGAGGACTTGCGAAACTTCTCCTACGACAACAAAGCCCCTTGGCCGGTGGCTCCCGGTGATGGAGGCTTCAGCTTGGTTTTGGTGGCTCCCGAGACCAATCCGGATCATACCCTCGCTACCAACTGGAGGCTCAGTCAAGCCCCCGGCGGCACCCCGGGCACGGGTGACGATTTGAACTTCCTGACCTGGGCGGAAGCTTTCGGAAACCCTGAACCGCAATCGGACCATGACGTCGACGGTCGCCCCGCCCTGATCGAATACGCCATGGGCACCGACCCCACGAGTCCCGATCCGGCAGACACCTATGGAAGCCATTTGGACATCGGCGAATTCCCGACTTTCTCGTTTCGCCGTAATCCTCTCGCCGGAGACGTGACCTTCATCCTCGAACAATCATCGGATCTCGAAGTCTGGGTTTCGGCCGCCGAGACCATGGCACTGGTCGATGAGACCGACAACCGGGACGGCACCACCACCCTGGTCTACCAATCGGTTCTCCCTAAAGATGGCAGCACCGTGTTTCTCAGGATGCGCGTCATTCTTAATTGATGCAGAGATCTTTTTGGAGTGAAGCGTAACCCGTCTTTTTTGGCTGTCACTCCCCGGAAGTCAAAGCCACTGCAATCATCGGGGATCGAATTGATTGGGGTTGCCCCGGTCCCTGCCGATGATCAGTCAAGCGGGAGTCCGGCCGCCCGCATCAAAGTCTCTTGCACTGCGAGATCATGGGCGGAATCCCAGGCGAGCACCTTCTCGCCACGCACAATTTTTGCCATCTCACGCAACTCGTCGTGATAGCGTCCCTCCATCTTGGGCAGGATCACCTCCTGGCTGCCACGTTTGAACTCCCCCCGGGCTTTCGTCAATGAGAGAACCAGACGTGGGGGTTCGAGAGGCTGAATGGAGATGTGCCCTTCGGTGCCAATGACGTTGAATTGCCGTCGCGAACCACCGAAGGGGTCGTTGTGATTACTACCAATGGTGGCCAGAGCCCGCGCATAGCGAAAGGTCGCCAGTTGGTTGTCTTTGAAAGCGTCATCCTTGCTCTTGAGATGAAGGCCATGAACTTCCATTGGTTTTCCCAGGACCGTGACAAGGGCATCGATAAGATGACAGGCCAGTTCAAAGAGCCCTCCGCCGGGATACTGCGAAAGTTCTTTTCTCAAAGCTGGCGAGGCTTTCTTTCCCATATGCCCGTGAACTTCGGTGATCTCACCAAGCCAACCTTCCCTGACCGCACGAAAAAGGAAAGTGAAGGCCGGATTGTAACGCAACATGTAGCCCATCTGAACGGTCAGGCCACGTTTTGTAGCTTCACGATGCATGGCACGGCATGGGCCCAATTTCTGACCGGCGGGCTTGTCGAGGTGAATGTGTTTCCCGGCCTGGAGACAGCGCAGGGCGGTGGGAACGAGTTGATCCACCTCCGTTTCGACAGCCACAAGTTTGATCCCGGGATCATTTAGAATGCCATCCTCGTCGAGCCACTTGGAGGATTGATAGGATGGACGACGGGAGACCCGCTCCCGATGAGCCGCGTCTGCTTCACAAACTCCCACCACGTCGTAAAGGTCGGGCAGGTCGAGCAGAGTGGAAAATTTCCCTTCGGCATGGGCATGTTTCGTCCCGATCTGGGCAACTCTGATGCGGGGTGCGGCCTGATTCTCCCCCTGCGCCGGGGTGGCAAGCAGCGCCGTCGCAGACGTTTGGATGAAGTGACGACGTGACGAAACAGGCATAGTCGGTGAGGCTATGAGCTCCGCTTGCCTTTGAAAACAAGGAAAACTCCGAAACAGAAGCATCCGACGTTCTCCTTCCGTTTTAAGAAAAGGAAGAAACGGGCATGAACAGTCATGATTCCTCAATCCAGCCTCCGCCACAAGGTAGCGAATTTTTGTCAGGACTTTGTGGAGAGACGCCCACGATGCCAGGGCAATCTCGATGAATTTCCATGGAATGAGATACTCCCATCTTGGTCATCGCCATTAATTACCGGCGGAGATGCGATTTCCCGACAGCTGGTGAACCGCTTACAATGATCAATCCCGACTCTTCTGGTCCTGCTCGTTTCAGTCACCGGAATGCAGGCCCGGAGTGAATCCGCATCGTCTGCCTCAATGCACCATCGGCCGCACTGGAATCCCGCGCTTCCGGAAATACTCCTTGGCTTCCGGCACAGTGTGCTGGCCAAAGTGAAAAATGCTGGCAGCAAGAACCGCATCAGCCTTCCCCTCGTCGAGAACATCCACCATGTGCTCAAGCGTCCCGGCACCGCCACTCGCGATGACCGGAATGCCCACCGCCTCGCTCACTGTCCGCGTTAGCTCAAGATCGTAACCATTTTTGGTTCCGTCGGCATCCATACTGGTAAGGAGAATTTCCCCCGCCCCACGATTGTAAACTTCCTTCGCCCACTCGATGGCATCAAGCCCTTTGACCGGCTGGCGACCTCCGTGAGTGTAAACCCCCCATTTCCCCGGCCCCTGCCGTTTGGCATCGATCGCCACGACAATGCATTGGTTCCCAAAAGCCTTTGCCCCCTCATCCACCACTTCGGGTCGAAAAATAGCGGCAGTATTCACCCCCACCTTATCAGCCCCCGCAAGCAACATCCGGCTCATATCAGCCACTTCGCGAATACCACCCCCAACCGTCAAAGGCACGAAACACTGTGCCGCCGTTTCACGGACGACATCCACCATGGTATCACGCCCATCCGATGATGCCGTGATATCCAGGAAAACAATCTCGTCAGCCTGCTGCTCGTTGTAAGCAACTGCAGACTCCACCGGATCTCCGGCATCGATGAGATCGACAAAATTGGTCCCTTTCACCACCCGGCCATTGGTGACATCGAGGCAGGGAATGATTCGCTTGGCAAGCATGCGAGTGATTTAGCTTCCAGGCCGAGGAAAGCAAGCCCATGGAACCGCAGGCTCGAAAGCTCCGGCGTTGGGCCGGTCAAAGCAGAGCGACTGGCTACCCGAACCAAGAGGCCGCCTGAAGTTCAAGCTCGATATTTCCCTAATACCCCCAGCCACCGACCCTGGCGTGTTTCGCTTTCTGCTCAAGCCCTCTCAATTCGTTTTCCCGGCTTCGCCGATCGGTCCCTCCAGGCAAATCCGCCCCCTTGGTGTGAATTCTCGCGAGCCCCTTCTCCACCAATTCCTGATGCCAGAATTTCCCGTTCTCCATTCGAACAAAAGCATAATACCGCCCGCTGTCGTAAACCTCCTCCCACGCCGTGAAGACTGTGAGATTCTGTTTTCTCAAACGGCTCGCCGCATATTTCTTTGCTTCCCGCCCCAAGCGAATCGTTTCCTGGTAATCCAAGCCTCCAAAATCCTTCCCCTGATCCGCGACCCGACGCCGATAATCATCGTAAGGCTTATCCTTGCTCTCTGCAGCATCGACAAAATACATCCGGATCTCGACCACCCGGCCGTCACTTGTTTTAATCTTAAAACTGTCTCCGTCGTTGTATTTCTCGTCGGGAACATAGACACAGTCTTCTAAGACAAAATACCGCCCCTCTTTCCCATCCTGAGCACTCTCCAGCTGGGATGAACCTGTTAGCTCCGGGGGACTCGGATTCGTCGCGGCATCGTAAACCCTGATCGCAACTGCAATCACGAGGAGAATGCCAACAAAGATTGTCTTAAGTTTTCCGTCCATCTCACTTCTTCGAGCCTGCCGCCGCACGACGTAATCGATCCATCATCGCGACTCCAATCCCGGTTTCAGAAACCGATTCGGAAACAATCACATCGACTCCTGCTGCATCAAGATTTCGCAGACAGTAGAACAATCTTACCGCGCCTTCCGCCAACTTGCCCTTCCCCGGACTCATGATCTCCACGTGCGCCCAATCGGTCGCCTCCATTAAAGAACTGTTTCCCTCGCCACGATAACTCAGCAAACCATATTTCACGCCCTCCTCGGGCACAAAGTCCGCCGGCTTGTCGATCACCACCAAAGGAGTCGCCGGAGCATAGTGGCTCTCCACCTGCCCCGGGGCCTCAATATGATCTGCCTTCGTCTTCTTCGGTCGGATCACTTTGGCGATCTTCCGCAAATCCTCTCGTGAAATCGGCCCCGGCCTAAGCAGCCTCAAAATAGGCCCCTTCTCCGACATCTCCGGAGCGATAATCGTGCTCTCCAAGCCATCACGACAAGCCCCGCCATCAATCACCATCGGGATTTTTCCTCCCAACTCCTCCATCACCGCATCCGCTGAAGTCGGGCTAATCCGCCCAAAGCGATTCGCGCTCGGAGCCGCCACCGGAATTTCCCTTGCCACTGCCCGCATCACCTCATGCGAACTCATGCGAACCGCCACCGTTTCGAGCCCGCTTGTCACCAAATCAGGCACATCCTCCTTCTTCGGCAAAACCAAAGTCAGCGGCCCCGGCCAGTAAGTCGCCATCAACTCATCCACGATCTCATCAAGCTCCTCCGGCACTTTTGCCACGAGCTCGAGATCCCGTTTGTGCCCGATATGCACGATCAGTGGATCAAAAGAAGGTCTCTCCTTGACCTCAAAAACTTTTGCAACCGCCTCGGCGTTAAAGGCATCCGCGGCCAATCCATAGACGGTCTCGGTGGGCAATGCCACCACCCCGCCATCTTCCAAAAGCGCGACAGCTTCCGCCACCGCCTCCCGCCAATCTTCAAAATCTGCAACCACTCGTTTTGTGTCCACACGAGATCTTTAGCAGATACGGCTTCGCGAATCGAATTCAGAAAGGTAGAGTTTTTCCAGGCGCATGCAGAAGAACATTATCCTCATCGGATTTATGGGAACGGGAAAGTCCACCATCGGACGAAATCTCTCCCAAACCTTCGGCTACCCGCTCATTGACACCGACAACCTCATCGTGGAGCAGGATGGGCGGTCCATCCCCCAAATCTTTGAGGAAGAGGGTGAACAAGCCTTCCGCGACATGGAGACCAAACTCCTTCAATCGCTCAATCGACACACCGGGCACATCATCGCCACCGGCGGCGGAATCATCGGCCGGCCCGAAAACCGCCAACTTCTCCGGAAACTCGGCTACGTCGTGTGGCTTATCGCCCGCCCTGCCGAAATCCTCGAGCGAACCTCCCGGAATTCCAACCGACCGCTCCTCAATAACGAAGATCCGGAAAAAACAATCCGGGACCTCCTCGAAATCCGCACCCCTCTTTACCGCGATACCGCCCACCTCGGCATCGAAACCGACAATCTCTCGTTCGACGAAGTCACCACCGGCATCATCGAATCCGCACGCTACTACTTCGGCACCCAGGAATGAATCCGGACATCGCCAAAGCCAACGTCAGGTTCGTCGCCCGGCAACTGGGCTTCGACGAGTGCCGCGTCGCCGCAGCCACCCGCGCTCCCCACGCCGACACCTACCTCGAATGGGTGGAAGAAGGTCACGCCGGCGACATGACCTGGCTTGAAAGAAATCCCGACCGCCGTTGCGATCCCCGCGAAGTCCTTCCCGGCTGCAGGTCCGTCGTTTCCCTCGCCCTCAATTATCTCCCCGCCAAAGATCAGCCCCGCTCCGACTATCGTATCGCCAGATACTCCTGGAACGACGACTACCATGATCTCATCGGGGATAAGCTCAAGGACCTTGATCTCGCCATGCAGGACATGGGCGGCATCCAGCGCTACTACGTCGATACCGGCCCCGTCCTAGAGCGCGACTTCGCCTCCGCCTCCGGACTCGGCTGGAACGGAAAATCCACCGTCCAGATCCACCGCAAACTCGGCACCTGGTTCTTCCTGGCCGAACTCCTCACCACCCTGGACCTCGCGCCTGATCCCACCTCCAGCGACCACTGCGGCAAATGCACTGCCTGCATCACCGCCTGCCCCACCCACGCCATCACCGCCCCGCGCAAACTCGCCGCCACCCGCTGCATCTCCTACCTCACCATCGAGCACAAAGGCAGCATCCCCCTCGAATTCCGCCGCGCCATCGGCGACCGCATTTACGGCTGCGACGACTGCCTCGACGCCTGCCCCTGGAACCGCTTCGCCAGAGTTTCACGCGAATCCTCTTTCCACGCCCGCGAAGAAATTTTCTCCCATTCGTTAGCTGATTTCCTCGACATGACTGTGGACGATTTCCGCCGCGTCTTCGCCAAATCCCCTATCAAACGCATCAAGCACGAGCGCTTTTTGCGGAACGTCTGCATCGCCCTCGGTAACACCGGCACAAAAAAAGATCTCCCCAAGCTCAAAGAACTCGCCTCCCATGATTCCACCCTCATCGCCGAGCACGCCCAATGGGCCGTCGATGAAATCACCGCCCGAAATCTGGTATGAAAGCCCCATCTGTGGCCAGACAAAGACTTTTTATCGCTGCCCTCATTCCCTCCATCCTTCTGCTCACTCCAGCGGGAATGATTTTAGGAATAGCCATCCAAGGCGGCCAACTCCCCATAGAAGGAATGGCCCTGGGAACCATTGACGGATTTCTCTTCATGCTTTGGGCCACTGCCTACACCCTCATCGCATGGCAGCATCAAAAATGGTTCCAAATCAAAATTCCCCTCATCGTCTACCTCCTTATCAACTTCTGGTGGGTCCCAATTGCCCTCTATGAAAATTTCTCAACCCACCCCGAATCCAAAAAGGAACGCACCTTTGGTTAAACAACCTCTCGCTGTCATGCAGATCCACCACTCCATCTTCTTTTT
Source organism: Verrucomicrobiia bacterium (assembly GCA_030432565.1). Taxonomy (GTDB): domain Bacteria; phylum Verrucomicrobiota; class Verrucomicrobiia; order Verrucomicrobiales; family Akkermansiaceae; genus SW10. The sequence continues at coordinate 80,900 of JAUIGV010000019.1, forward strand.
CCTCATTCAAAGTTTGTGCTCACTATTCGGAGCTCAAAGTTCACCAAACATCCTCGTCATCCTCGCCGATGACCTCGGCTACTCCGACCTTGGGTGTTACGGATCCGAAATCAAAACCCCAAACCTCGACTCGCTCGCGGCAAACGGCCTTCGCTTCACCAATTTTTACAACACCGCCCGCTGCTGGCCTACCCGCGCCTCCCTGCTCACCGGTTACTACCCCCAACAAATCCGGCGGGACACCCTCAAACAAAAGAGCGGCGGCATGCGCGGCAAACGCCCGGACTGGGCATCCCTCGCACCCGCACTTCTGAAGCCCGCAGGCTACCGTTCGTATCACATTGGCAAATGGCACATCGACGGCACCCCCATCGCCTCCGGATTCGACCGCTCCTACTACCTCAAGGATCAAAGCCGTTTTTTCAGCCCAACCACCCACTACCTCGACGACAAAAAGCTCCCTCCCGTCGAACGTGGCACCGGCTTTTATGGCACCATCGAAGTCGCCAACCGCACCATCGAGTTTCTAGAGGAACACGAAGAAAAACACAATGACTCCCCTTTCTTCACCTACCTCGCCTTCGCCGCTCCGCACTTCCCGCTCCATGCGCTCCCGGAAGACATCGCCAAGTACGATAAAACCTACACTTCCGGGTGGACCACCATCCGGGAAACTCGTCACCAACGGATGACCAAGCTCGGCTTCCCAAAAGTCGAACTTTCACCTGTCCTTCCGAATCTCGGCCCACCCTACCACTTCCCCGACCAACTCAAAATCCTCGGCCCCGGCGAAGTGAACCGTCCTCTCCCCTGGGAAAAGCTCACCAACGAACAAAAGACATTTCAGATAAAAAAAATGGCCATTCACGCTGCCATGATCGATCGCATGGATCACGAAATCGGCCGGATTATTGCCCACCTTAAAAAGGTAGACCGCTTCCAAAACACTCTCATTCTTTTCCTTTCCGATAACGGCGCCAGCGCCGAAATCATGGTCCGTGGCGATGGACACGATCCTTCCGCCCCCCTTGGATCGGCGGCGACCTACCCCTGTCTGGGCCCGGGTTGGTCCACCACCGCCAATACTCCTTTTAAAAAACATAAAACGTGGACTCACGAAGGAGGAATTTCCACTCCGTTGATCGCTCACTGGCCAAAAGGACTTGCCGCCAGAAACAAGTTCCGCCACACCCCGGCCCACGTCATTGACCTCTTCCCCACATTTCTGGACCTCGCCAATATCACTCCAGACTCTCCCCTTGTTTCCAGCCCCGGCAAAAGTCTCCTCCCCGTCTTCACAGGGGAGCAAAAGACTCTCCACCAAGACCTCTGGTGGTCCCACGAAGGCCACAACGCCATCTTGAAAGATGGCTGGAAAGCCGTCTCCTCGTTCAAAGAACCCTGGGAGCTTTACCATCTTGCCAAAGACCGCAGCGAAACTCAAAATCTCGCAAAAGCGCACCCCGAAAAACTAAAAGCCCTCGTGGCTCTCTGGAACAAACGTGCAGACCAATTTATCGAGGACTCAAAAAAATAAGAGCCTTTCCAAAGCCCGCTTCGAACCGTTAGCTTCGTAAATGTTTTTCAAGAAAGTCCTCTCGACGGCTCTGCTGGTTTCAACCCTTACAGCGCAGGAGAAGCCCAACGTTCCCACAGCTGAATTTGGATTCATTAACCTTTTCAACGGCAAAGACCTCACGAACTGGGTCGACGTCAACACCTCGCCCGAAACCTGGTCAGTCAAAGACGGCCTTCTCGTATGCTCCGGCAAACCCATCGGCGTGATGCGATCAGAAAAACAATATGAGAATTTCATCCTGGTCATCGAATGGCGGCATATGAAGGCCGGTGGCAACTCCGGAGTTTTCCTCTGGAGTGATGCCAAACCCAGCGGAAATCGGCTCCCGAAGGGAATGGAAGTACAGATGCTTGAACTCGAGTGGCCCAACATTCACAAGAAACGTGATGGCTCGCCAAACCACCCCGGCTACGTCAGCGGAGAACTCTTCGGTGCAGGGGGCATGAAAGCCGTCCCTGAAAACCCCCGTGGATCGCGATCCATGTCCTTCGAAATGCGCTGCAAAGGCAAGGGCGAGTGGAATCAATATGTCATCGTCGCGGTCGATGGCGCCGTCAAACTCTCCATCAACGGAAAATTCGTTAACGGCATCCGGGAGGCCGACCTTCGCAAAGGGTATCTTTGTCTCGAAGCGGAAGGTTCCGAGATCCATTTTCGAAAGATCCAAATTATGGAGCTTCCTGCAGGCCGCGCCGCAGACCTTGGCATGACGCTCGATCAACAAAACAAATAAGTCTCTCCATCGATGAAACCCTGGCTGCTCTTCCTAACCCTTTCCCAACTGGCGCATGCCGGGATCATTGGTTCCTGGTCGCTTAACAAAGAATTCTTCAACAACCAAAAACTCCAACCGGAAGGAGAGGCGCAGGAAGCCCCGGAGTTCGACACCGAAGACAACCTTATATTCAACTCGAAGCAGCATGTCCTCCTTCCCGAGAAATCTGCCAAGAAACTCCCCCTTCAGAAATTTTCCATCGAAGCACGCATCCGAATCGACCAACCCCAAAAATGGGGCTCCATCCTGAGCTATAGTCAGGACAATGGCAGCTACGAGCGTGGCTGGCTGCTCGGATACAATGGCTCGCGCTTCTCCTTCCGGCTCTCCACCGGCGGAAGACTTCTCGAAGTTGCAGCTCCCGAACCCTTCGAACCCGGAGAGTGGAATCACCTCTACGCAAGCTATGACGGCAAAGTCATGCGACTTCATTTGAACGGCCTTCTCGTGGGCTCGCGAGCAGTCGCCGGACCCGTCGTACTACCCGACATCCCCACCCCCTTTGTCATCGGCGCCTACAAGGACGCAGACGAATTCTATCCTATCAACGGGCGCATCGAATGGCTCAAACTTCACGACTCCCTGCCCACCCCTAAAGAACTCGCGACAATCGCCAAAGAATCCGCCGCCGTGCCCTTTTCAGTTCGCCCTGCAGTTCGCTTTCTTTCTCCGGGCCGTGCCCTCCTTTTTTGGGAAGCGAGCCACCCCGGCAAAGCAGTCGTCGGATACGGGACCAGCCGTAAGCTTGGCAGCATCATCGAGTCAGATTCACACGATCTTCGCCATGAAGTGGTTCTCGAAAACCTAAAGCCACACACCCGCTACTCCTACCGGATCAGCTCCACCACCGAAAACGGCCAGAAATTCAGCCCCCTGTATGAATTCGACACCAGCATGAACTACATGCCGGCGCCCACTCCCGACACCAGCCACCCACTCGCAGCGGACTATCTTCAAGACCTCGCCGATCAACCCGGCTTCGCTGTCGTGGTGGGCTTATCCGACGGTTCGCTGGCCACGGCCATCGCGTCCCAGAGCCAACTCAATGTCACCGCTTTCGATGACGACCTTGAAAAGGTCAACTCGCTCAGAAAAGAACTCACTGATCAAGGCCTTCACGGATCCCGCATCACACTGCTCCACCTTCCAAATCTCACAACCATCCCCCTTACTTCCTGCGTCGGCAACCTGGTCTTCACCGAACGCGAAACCTTACCGTGCCCCGCCGCAGAACTCACGCGCCTGACCCGCCCCGGAGGTCTTACCGTGTTTCCCGATGGCACCTTGACAACCCGACCTCCCCTTCCTGGATCCGGCGAATGGACCCATCAATACGGACCTCCTTCCAACACCGCCTATTCCGGCGAGCGCCTCGGAGGGAGTCAGGCAACCGAAGATCTCGAACTCCAATGGATCGGGCGACCCGGAGCTGATTTTGGCATCGACCGCCAACCCCGTATGTCCGCTCCACTGGCCACAAACGGTCGACTCTTCCACCAAGGCCTCGATCGACTCATGGCAGTGGATGCCTACAATGGACAGATCTTATGGGGCATGGAAATTCCCGATCTCCGCCGGGTGAACATCCCCCACGATTGCGCCAACTGGTGTGCCGACAACGATCACCTCTACGTTGTGGTCAAAGACCTTCTTTGGGTGCTTGATGGAAGCAGCGGCAAGAGAATCACGACCTTGAAACTGACCGCAAACCATCTCGAAACCCACGACTGGGGATACATCGCGCAAGAGAACGAAATCGTAATCGGCTCCTCGGTCCGGCTAGGAGCAGAGTTTAAAAAATACTTCGGTGATGCCTGGTATGACAAGGTTGGCCGGGATTCCGACACCGCAAATGTCCTCAGTGACAATATCTTCGCTTACACCAAGTCCGACTGGAAGGGCGCCTGGTCTTACAGCCGAGGCCTCATCATCAACCCCACCATTTCACTTTCCAACGGACAGCTTTGCTTCCTCGAATGCCGTAGTCCCGACCTTAAAAAAGAGAGCTCGGGTCGGGAGGCCACCCGCAGCCTTTGGAAAGACATCCACGCGGTTTGCCTCGACGCGACCACCGGAAAAGTCATTTGGGAAAAGCCCTTCCCTTCAACCCTGCTCCGCACCGAGACCAAAGGATTCATTCAGGTTTCCTATGGCGCCATGACCAGCGAGGGATTTCTTGTCACCCTTTCGGAGGGCGATACCAATGAGGCCGGCAAGCAGACGGGAAAAGGCATATTCAGCTATCACTACTTTGATCTTAAAAATGGAGCTCTGCGATTCCAATCCCAAACCCCGTGGCGCACCAATCACCACGGCTCACACATCTCCCACCCCGTTGTTTACGAAGACCGGGTCTACACCGACCCCACCGGGATCTCCCTCCCCGACGGCAAGCTCCTCGACCACAAATTTGGGCCCCGGGAAGGGTGCTCGGCCGTCGTTGGCACCAGCTACGGGCTCCTTCTTCGGGGAATCGATCGCTGCCTCACCTTTTGGTCAATTGACCAAAAAAAACCCACCCACTGGCCGAGACTCCGCCCCTCCTGCTGGCTCAGCTTCCTTCCCGCCCAGGGCCTATTCCTCGCCCCGGAGGGTGGAGGGGGATGCTCCTGCGGTGGTTGGATGGAAACCTCCCTCGCCTTTATTCCCAGGAACAACTCGGGGATTCCCGAAACGACCCCGTCCAAGAAGTAGCTACCCTCCTTGCATAACAATTGACCGGGCCCCATCCTCCGAGTCTCAAGCCAAATCGTATCCCAATGCGCCGCCCAGCTCTCCTACTTCTTATACTTAGCACATTCTGCGCTGCCGATATCTGGCCCACTTATCGGCATGACAATCGACGCAGTGGAGTTTCTTCCGTCCCATTGAAACTCCCCCTCACCGAAGCCTGGATGCACGACGGAGGACCTCCCCAGCAAGCTTGGACCGGACCAGCGAAGTGGGACGCCTTCTCGGGCAATGAAGGCCTCCAGTCGATGCGTAATTTCGACCCATGTTATTTCACCACCGCCGCCCATGACCTCATTTACTACGGATCTTCATCCGACAATGCCGTCCATTGCCTCAAAGCCTCCACAGGGGAAGAACAATGGCATTACTTCGCAAATTCGTCCGTCCGCTTCCCGCCCACCATCGTCGACGAAATCGCTTGGTTTGGCTCGGACGATGGATTTGTTTACTGCACCAATGCCCTAACCGGAAAACCACTCTGGAAGAAGCAAGCCGCCCCATCCGACCGGCTCATTCCCAGCAATGGCAAACTCATCTCTCCCTGGCCCGTCAGAACCGGGATCACCATTGAAGCCGGTCGCGCTTTTTTCGCGGCCTCACTCCTGCCATGGAAGACCTCTTACCTCTGGTGCCTCGATGCAAAAACAGCGGATCAGAAATACCTGACCGAACACCAAGGGGTCACTCTCCAGGGTGCCATGCTCGCAGGCAACGAACGCCTTTATATTCCACAGGGCCGGGCGGCGCCCATCACCCTGAACCAGAAGGACGGCAAAAAGACAGGAACCATCGGACAAGCCGGAGGCGTTTTCTGCCTTCTCACGGAAGACGATCAACTGATCGCGGGGCCGCCCAATCAGAGGCAAAGAGATCAGCAACTCCGACTTGCCGATCCCGATTCTGGCAAAAGTCTCACCACTTTCAACAACACCACCCGGGTGGTCGTGAACCAAGGGAGAGCCTATCTGCATTCCGTCGACAAACTTCAGTGCCTCGATCTCACGCGCAAGCGGCAGCTCGAAAATCAACTCGCCTCCCAGAGCACCGCTCTCAAAAAACTTGACCCGGAAATCGAAACAAATCTCCCGACAATTGAAGCCCTCAAAAAAGAGATCTCCTCGATTCAAGCTCAAGTTAAAGCCTGTCTCATCTGGAGCATTGAGCACCCCGCGCCCTTTGAACTTGTCGTCGCCGGAGACCAACTCATTGTCGGCCTCGATAACCGGGTCACCATCCTGGACACCAAATCCGGCAAGTCCCTTTGGGAGCACAAGGTTTCGGGAAAGGCATACGGGCTCACCCCAGCCGAGGGCCGCCTCGTTGTCTCCACTGATCTCGGCCACATCCACACTTTTCATTCGAAACCGTGAAGCATCTTCTGATCTTTCTTTGGGTAACCGCTTCGGCCCTCGCTTGTCAGGTCCCGGTCTTTCGCTACGCTCTCGAGCGATGGCAAGCCGACCCCTTCCGGCTTCAGCTCATTCATCAAGGTGAAGTGCCACCGGAGTTGTCGGTCGAGCCAAAGAATCTCAACCTCGAGTTCGAATCACTCGACATGGACAAGCTCACCCAAAACGAGCGCTTCACCGTTGTGGGACTCGAGAAACTTACCGAGTATCCCGCCTACCTTCTCCACCCTCCGGAAAGCTGGGAAAACAACGAACCTCTCGTCTTCCCGGGCACCAAATCAGCACTCGATGGCATCCTTGATTCTCCTCTCCGCCAGCGCATCAAAAACGATCTCCTAGAAGGACAATCCACGGTCTGGGTTCTCGTCGAAGGCTCTGATCAAGCCGCCAACGAAGCCACCTTCAACCTCCTAGACAGCACCCTCAAGAAAGCCGCCCAAGCAATTCAAATTCCCGAAGGAGTCATTCAGGCCGATCAAGTCGGAAAGGTGGGTGAAGACATCAATCTCGACGACGTCCTCCGCTCATCCATTCCACTCAAGATCTCGTTCAAGATCGAACGAATCAATCGCAACGATCCTGCCGAACAAACCTTCCTCCGCATCCTTACCGCCAACCGCTACTCTCCCCCCGAAGAGCCACTTGTCGTTCCCGTCTTCGGTCGGGGCCGCACCCCCGGCCCACTCCTTGGAAGCACCATCACAACCGAAACCATTACAACCGCCTGCGAATACCTCTGCGGCGCCTGCTCGTGTCAGGTCAAAAGTGGCAATCCCGGTTATGACCTCCTCTTTCAGGCCAACTGGCAGGAGAAACTCCAATCCGGCCTCGTCGTCGTCGACAAATCACTCCCCACCCTCCTTCCCTCTCTCAACGACGAACCGCCAACTGAAGCGGATTCACCACCGGAAAAAACCGCCCTCAATTCCTACCGATTCAACCTCCCTTTACCCTTGGTAATCGCCATCCCCCTGATCCTCATTCTGGGCACGATTTTCATCCTCAAAAAATCCAAATAACTCCCTCCGCGCCTTGGCGTGAGACCTCCAAACAAGCATCCCGTTCTATCTCCCGTCATGCTTCTTCAAGAAATCAAACACCGAAAGTTCAACTTCATCATCGCGACCCTCGCCGCAACCGCTGCCATTTGTATCTGGCTCGCCGCCCGGGAGAGCATGACCGACTTTGACCGGACCACCGAAGCCCAGCTCGAAAAGCTTCAGGCCGAGACCAAAGCCGAGATGGCACAACTCGAGAACGACATCCGCAAGACCATGAAGGGCCTTGGCTTCAATGTCTTTCTCTTTCCCAAAGGGGAAGAGCTTTGGGAAATTAAAGAGCGGGGCTACGCCGAAAAAACACTTCCGGAAGACTCCGTTCACAAACTGGCTGAAAGTGGCATTGTTACCGTCAACCACCTGCTCCCCCAACTCTCAAAACGAATCCGCTGGCAAGAGCAAAACCGCTCCATCCTCCTCGTCGGAGTCGAGGGGCAAGTCCCCATCGCCCACCGTTCCAAAAAGAAGCCCATCATGAATCCCCTCGCTCCCGGAACGATCAATCTGGGATACGACCTCCACCAATCTCTCGGTCTCAAAAAAGGAGATCAAGTCACGCTCAACGGTCAAACCTACACCCTGGCCCAAACCCACCCTCCCCGAAACTTTCGTGACGACAGCTCCGCCTGGATCCACCTCGACGAAGCCCAAGGAATCTTCGACCAACCCGGCCGGATTAATGCCATCCTTGCCTTGGGCTGCAACTGCGCCTCCATCGATCGGCTTGGCGAGATCCGCTCGGAGATTTCGAAGATCCTGCCAGATGTCCAGATCATTGAACTTGGCTCCTCCGCCATGGTGCGTGCCGAAGCCCGCAACAAAGCCGGTGACCGTGCCCGCAATGCCAAAGCCACCATTCTCGAAAGCCGCGAAGCCGCACGTGCCGAGCGAGCCCGTTTTTCATCCGTCCTCTCTCCACTCATTGCCAGCGGCGCTTTCCTGGTCCTCGCCTACCTCGCCTTCGCCAACGTCCGCGAACGCCTCCCCGAAATCGGCACCCTCCGCGCCATCGGCGTCAGCCACCTCAAAATTGCCCTCATCCTTCTCGCCCGCGCTACCCTGATCGGCCTTCTCGCCACCGCCCTCGCATTCTTGTGTTCCAAAGCACTCACTTTCCCCCTCCCCTCCATCGCTTGGATTCTCATTCCCCTTGTCAGCGCCGCAGCCGCATGGCTCCCCACCGTCTACGCCCTCACCCGGAGCCCGGTGTCAATTCTGAGACACGACTAATTTACCCATCCCAAGCACGCTCCCGTCATCATGGGCAAAATCCATTTCCTATTCTATGTTCTGATTATCCCCATCCTCGGAAAGGAAAAACGCCCCCTCGACCTTCCCTCTCTTTGCGAACAAGCAGATCGTTATGAACTCCCAAAACCTCCGGGAAATTCAAAACTAGTTCTTTTCCACACCGGATCGGTAACTGGACAAAACGGCTCTTGGTCGCCAATCTACGACGCTGCCTTCTTACTGAAGAAAAATGGCGACGGAACCGGCTCGGTGATGGCAGGCTTTGCAAAAATTCAGACGGATGTAGATGATAACGAATACCCCCTGATCCTTCCATTTGACGGCACCGTAAAAAAAGCTCTGCCCAATGAGTATGTATTCCGATGCGACACCATGAATTGCTTCGCCACCGCGATTCAGTGCGCGCGGCGTGGCAACATTGAGACAGCCGGGACATTAGCAGGACAATATCTGCGCCAAAGACTAAAGGGCGGATTCAAAACCATGGAAAATGGACGCCTTTACGATAAAAATCCTTCTCTACTCGTCGCTAGAATCACCTTTGAATACTACTATCAATATGTCCTCGAAGAAAACGCGGACCTGGAACGGGCTCTCAAGTTCATGGAGACACTCCAACGCGAATTCCCGGAACTCTTCTCAAAAGACCCGGAGAATTTCTTTGCCCATTACCGGACTCTCTTCGTTCAAGATCTGAGACTCACCGTTGAATCCCCTGAGCCCGTGAAGGGCTCCATCGAGGACAAACTCTTCAGAATTTCAAAAGTCGACCGTTACCACGAAGAGGAGCGATATCAGGAGTTGGAAAAACAAATCCATCTCAAGGGAGTTGCAGTCATCCCGGAACTTGTCCGGCTCAGCACCTCCCGGAAACTAACCACCGTCGTCATTCATGGATTGAATAACTCTCCCGACTCCCGCGGTCGTCTTGCTCGCATCGCCACCGGTATCCTCAGCGACATGATCGGCGCCCATGACACGAGGACTTTCAGGCCTTACATCGATCCCACGAGAAAAGAATGGCTCAACAAAGTGGACCTTTCCGATGAAAAACAATTCTTCATTGATGCCCTCTCAGAGACCACAGGCAAGGGTTCCCACAACGACGAAATTCCACTCCGAATCCTGCTCCACCGTCAACCAAAGGCAGCGATCGAGCTCGTCGATAAAGTCGTTTATTCCCAGCTGAGTGACTTTGTCTCTGCAGTCATGGAATCCAAACTTGACGACGAAGGTAAATTTCAAACTCTTCTGAAGGCATTCATACGAACAAAGGGACTCCATCTCAAAAGCTTAAGGTATCACCTGCCCCGCCTAAACTCAACGACCGTCAAAAAGCGACTTCTATCGGAAATCACCTCCCTCCCAAATGACGTCAATGGACCATACTGCAAGGCCAAGGAGACCAAGCTGAGTCTGCTCGTCATGCAATTCGATGACCTTGCCTTGTGGAGAAACCATCAGGCCAAAGTGAAAACTCTCTCCATCGGCCTTCGCATGGAATTGCTGACTCATTTGAACCACCCCGAATCTGGTGGGAAGAACCAAAAACTCCGCCTCGCCTTTCTTGCCTCATTTCTCAGCGACACCGAAGTGCGCACCATCAAACAAAACGACAAACGCTGGGAAGGCCCCCACGCCGGTTTCACCTACGACACCCTCTCCGTCCAAAACTTCGCCGCAGAAAAGATCGCCTCCATCCTCGAACTCCCGGGAGAGCCTGCCGACCATTGGACCGAAAAACAGTGGAAGCCATTCCGGCAAAAAGTTCAAACCGCTCTCTCCAAACTCACCCTCCCCGATCTCTCCTAGACCATTCAAAATGATGAACCTTTCACACGAATACAAGGCACAGATTATCCTTGGTTCCCTGCAATCTCTTATCATTCTCTTCGGATCTCTCCTCGTGGGTATTTTTTTAAAAACCCGGGGCTACGACCCCGCCGTCCATGAGCTTTCCCTGAAGTTCTCCCTCATTCGGAATTATGGGTTCCTTCTTATTCTCATCCCCTTCGCCTGGGTTTGCTTCACCATCTACTGTGAACGTTCACACTCCAACCGCTTCACAAAACGGACCACCATCATCACTGGAATCGCCCTCCTTGCCGTGATTTGCTTTTACTGCCTGGTAAGCGTAGTCCAAGCAATTATCGCAACTCGAATTATTACCAATTAGCGTCCGAGAACCGGCACTCTGCTTTTCCCAACAAGCCCCTCCGTCACTTCACTCCATCACCACCACGCGATCCGCGATCGCTTCCGCCTCTTTTTTTGAGTGGGTGACATGCAAAGCCGTCACCCCTTCCCTCTCGATCATTTTTCGAATCACGCCAAGCACCTCTTCGTGACGTGCCTCGTCCAAGCCCGTTAAAGCCTCATCCAGACAAAGCAAGCGGGGCCTCAGCGCGAGCGCCCGCCCCAGTGCCACCCGGCGGGCCTCCCCGCCCGAAAGCTTGCCGGGGGAACGTTCCAAAAGATTCTCCAGGCCGAGATCTCCCGCCAACCCCTCCACTCGCTGCTTGATCTCGACAGAGCTCCAACCATGAAGCCTCGGGCCAAACTCCAGCTGTTCTCGTACTTTCAATGAAGGAAAAAGAGCCACATCCTGCGGGACCAAACCGATGCCCCGCGCACCCGGTGGCAACCCCGTCACCTCATCTCCGCCCAAAATAATCCGTCCGCCGGACGGCCCTCGACGCAATCCGCAAACCGTCTCCAGAAGAGTCGTCTTTCCGCAACCGCTCGGTCCCATCAGGGCAACGCATTCGCCCTCGGCAATCTCGAGCGAAAACGGAGGGAGAACGAATTGCCCGGCCTGCACCGTCACTTCCTCCAAAACCAACATCGCTTTCTTCAAACCGCCCCCCCTCTCCCTGCCAGAAATCTCACCACCAAGAGCGTCGAAACAGCCAACAAAATCATCAGCAATGAAAGCGCCGCCGCCCCCGGCAAATTTCCAATATTAATCTCCAAAAAGACCGAGGTCGCCAAGACCTCGGTGCGCCCTCGCGTCGCTCCCGCAAAAATCAAAATCGGCCCAAACTCTCCCAACGCCCGCGCCCACGCCATCGTCCCCGCCGCCACCATCCCCTTCCCGGCCAATGGCAGAACGACGCGCATGAAAGCCTGCCCTCGATTGCACCCCAGCGTCATCGCCACGTCCTCGTAGCGCGGGCTGATTTGATCAAAAGTCGTTCGCATCGTCCTCACCGCAAAGGCCGCCGCCACCGGAAACTGCGCCAGCACCACTCCCAACGGATGAAAGGTCATCGGCAGACCCACCTCGCTCACGACCTCCTCCAATGAATGATCGCTCCCGCTAAACGCCCAGGCGATAAGTCCAAAAACAATCGCTCCCCCCGTAAAAAACCGAGGCACGATTCCATCCCCGCTTCGCCCAAAACCCCAACCCGCCGCCGCCAACGCTCCTCCCGCCAAAATCCAACAGGAGGCCGATGGTGAAATCCGGTTAAACAAAATTAACAGGCTTAAGCCTACAATCAGAGGCGGCAACAAGATCGGAATGTCCAGGAGAGTATCGATCAGAGCTCTCCCCCGGAAACGATACCGCGATAAAAGATAACCCACCGGAACTGAAACCAAAACCGAGAGAATCGCAGTCGCGGTACACGTCACAAAAGTCAACTTGATCGAATGCTGAATATTGGGATCCTTTAAAACCTCTCCAGCTTGACGCCATGAGACCGTCAGGACATTCGCACCCACCAGCAAAAGTAAAAGTCCGAGGTAGGCAGCTACCACAAACACCAGAAATAGAAGAAAAGGCCACTCCGGCCTCACCCTCCATATCTTTGCTTGATCGCCACCTTCCCTAACCATCACCCAAATTTAGCGCTCAAGCCTCCACTGAAAACCCAATTCCTCAAATCTCCCCCTGGCTTTTCCGTCGGTAAGGAATTCCCCCAGCCGCTTCATTAATTCAGGATAAGGGGTTTCTTTTCCAACCGCAAACGGCTGCTCGGCAAACGCCAAATCATCATTCAATTCCACAATTTCATGTTCCTCCAGGGTGACAGGACTCGCCAGGGCATTGCTCCGATAAATCAAAGCCGCGTCAAGGGAGCGGGCCTGCATCGCTGAGACAAGGTCATCTCCCTTCGCAACCTTCACTGAGACCCTGCCTTCCAATATCCCGGTCAAACCGCGTCTCTCGAGCATGATTTGCGTCAACTCTCCCAACGCACTTTTCTCACCATCACAGATCCCGAGTTTCACCCCCTCCCTGCCCAAATCAGCCAATCCGCGGAGCTCCAGCGGATTCCCCTTTCGGACCAAAAGCACGATCTCATTACCGGTCATGACCTGGCCTGCAAAAAAGCGATCCTGCACCATCGTCAGAAATTTGGTATCGCACGCAAAATACCCTGCCGGATTCGCCCCGGCCTCCATCTGAGCCACCAAGGTTCCGCACCCCTCAAAGACGGTATTCACCCGGCACCCTTCACGGGCTTCAAACTCACGGATGCGCCCCTGTATCGCCGGCCTGAGCATCGAGCCCGAAAACAGAGTCACCTCGGGCACCTCCGACCACGCATCACCCTCATCCGGAACCACAAAGCCCAAGTCCGAAAAAATCTTCCTTCCCCGGTCTCGTGCAGTGACAAAGCGGGCAAAGTGCAACGCCCTCGTCGCATCTTTGCACGAAGTCAGCACTCCAATTGATGCCCGCTTCGCCCTCTTGGAAAACTCGGGAACCGCGATCCATTCCACCTCGGCGAAGTTTCCCGCCACCGCATCCCAGGCGAGAGAAACATCCACTGCACCAGTCGCCACGTCCTCGACGATGGCATTCACCGTCGGTTTGGTCACCACCACGTTGGGGGTCACTTTATCAAGCAAACCTTCCATCTCCAAGACCTTCCAGGTGAACTTGCCCACCGATGCCGACTTCTCCGCCAGGGAGATTTTCAAACCTTCCTGTCCCAAATCCGAGAGCTCTTGCAATCCTTTCGGATTTCCCTTCGGAACCACCAGGCCCGCCGTCAATCTTGCCACCGGAATCGCCTCCTTCATCAATCCCTTCTCTCTCGCAGAATCGATATAACTCTGATCCGCCGGCAAATAAAGATCCCCACCCGCAACTTCGAGCTGGCTGGCCAAAGCCCCTGAACCACCGAACTGGAGATTCACCTTCACCCCAAACTCCTCCTCATATTGACCGGCAATTTTACTCATGGGCTTTCGCAATCCCGCCGCGCAATGGACAAGTAAATCCTCTTTACCCGGCTCATTGACACCATCGCCCTTTCTCAACCACCAGAGGGCACCTCCAAGCAGGACCACGAGAATTGCGATGACAAGAGCAGGTCGTTTCATATCTTGATCCTTGAACAGTGATCACAAGCCGAATCCCTGACAAGGCGCACTTTCTTCATCCGCATCCGCTGCGCATCAATATGAATCATCTGATCCAACGCTGGATTGGAAAAGCGGGTCAAAAGCTTGATCCCTTCCAAAACCGCAATCTGGGCCACCATTGCCGAGACCGCTCCAATCACCGGAAACCGCCTTTTCCAGTATGCCGGTGGCTCCTTCACCAAACACCCAAGGCAAGTCGATTTGCCCGGATCCACCGCCAAGACATGCCCTTCCATCGAGCACATCGCACCGTCGACAAACAACTTCCCCTGCCTCATCGACTCGCGATTCATCAAAAGACGTTCTTCGAAAAGAGGGGCACACGAAAAGACGATATCCGCCCGCTCCACAAGCCCGACAACATTCTCCTCCGAAATATTCTCGCCCACTGATTCGATTTTCAGGTCCCGGTTGAACCGCCTCAAAGTCTCCGCAGCCTGGTCGTGCCGCTCACTCCCCAAACCTTCGTGAGTCATCAGAATCTGACGGTTCAAATCATCCGCTCTCAGTTCGCCCCCGTGCGCCAAAATAATCCGCCCCACTCCCGCCGCTGCGAGCGACAAGGCCAGCGGTCCCCCGAGCCCGCCCACCCGCGAAACCAAAGCAGAAGCATTCTTGAGTTTCTCCTGGGCCTCCCTGCCAAAGCCTGGAACGTCCTCCTGCCAGGTATAATAATCCTCGTACTTCACGACCGAATCCTTCCTTCCTCCAAAGTCAGCACCCGATCTGCTTTTTCGAGAACACGTGGATCATGGGTCACCACCAGCACCGAGCCTCCGTCTTCAACAAATTGACGCAGCCCGTTAACAACCGCTTCCGCGCTCACATCATCGAGATTCCCCGTCGGTTCATCGGCCAATACCAGTGTGGGTCGATGAACCAGAGCCCGGGCCAAACCCACCCGTTGTTGCTCTCCGGCACTCAACTGCCCCGGAACATGACTCGCTCTTCCTTCTAGCCCCAAAGAAGTGATCAATTGCGTCGCCCAATCGTCATCTCCCCCCGCTGCGAGAATATTGGCGCGAATATCGAGGTAAGGAATCAACCTGGCATCTTGAAACACCAATCCAATCACCTCTTTGCGAAAGCGTGTTTTCCCGGCCCCGCTCAGCTTCGAGACCTCGGCCCCGGCAACCTGAATCGCCCCCTCATCCGGCGTCAACAGACCGGCCACCAGATAGAGGAGAGTCGATTTCCCCGCCCCACTTGGACCACGCAGTGCAACAAATTCGCCTTCGCCAATGGCAAGCGAAACACCATCAAGAGCAACCACCTTTTCATAGGATTTCGACAAACCCTGCAAGAGAAGCACCGGGGGCCCCTTCACATTCGGTTGTTTCTCTTCACTCACGGCAGACCAAACTCCTATTTTCTTCAGAATGACCCAAGAGAAAGATGCAAAAATTTCTCCTAACGCTCCAAACCCGGATCGAGCCAAAGCCCCCAATCGGAGCCGGTCCCATCATTGGTGGGATCAACCACTAACTCCAAAGTCTTCACACCCGAAACGTCAACCGAGTAATTGGCCAAGCCACCGCCCTTGATCACTTTGGACTTCCAGAGGGTCTTCCCATCACCTTTGATCTCAAACCGGACCGAACCACGCTTTCCGGCAGCCATTCCCGCTTTTCCGCGAAACATTTTCCACTCCTCCCCCAGGTCGTAGCGATGATTGGCCGGGGCATGGCCATAGATCCCGGTTGTAAAGATCTCACCACCTGCTTCCAAAAGGAATGGAGGTTCTGGTAGAAAATTATAGGCAGGCCGTCCCCAACCCACCTTGGCCGCAGATGCCTGGAATTCAGTCAGGGCCACCGAGGTCTGCTTCCCGTCGGCTTGAGCAGGTGATTTTGTCGCCTTTCGACCGCGCTCTAGAATTTTTTCGGCGAGCTCCTGCATCTTGCCTTGCGGAAATTGTCGTGCTTCGGCCACCGCTGCTTCCCGATCTCCATTCCGAAGCGCTTCGATAAACGGAGCCATCGCCAAACGAATTTGAAAGGTTCCCAGATCCGGAGTCCCGTCGCGCCCCACCGAGTAGGGATACTTAAACTTCGTCTGCGACATCCAGCCTCCCGTGGAACCATTCACATGCAGCGGAATCAAGCGCAACTCGCCCGGCTTTCCGGGAGGAAGCGCATCGCAGGAAAGACTGAAATTCCCTTCCGCATCCGGAACCGCAGTTGCTGTAGTGGCATTATAATCACCTCCACCATCCGGATCGAAATATGCCACCACTGCATAGGCAGGAGGATTGGCCTCCAGCTTCCCTGAAACTCGGATCGCCTTCCCTTTTGACGTGATCTTCAACTCCTCGATCCTCGAGTTGACCGGCAAATTCATCCCTTTGACCGAACCCGAAAACTGGGGGTGCGAAGCCAATCTCAAGGCATGCGCCAGCGTCAAAAAAGATCCCTTCCCCTCTCCTCGCAATTCATCGCCATAACTCCGGTTGCCCGAGCCCATCAGGGCCGTCCCCCGCAGTGCTTCATCCGGCCGCTCCTTGCAATGAGGAAGCCCCAAGGCATGACCGAGTTCGTGGGCGATACCGCCAATGAAGATCGAATTGTGCTTCCCCAACGAAATTCGGCCATATTGCCCATCCCGCATCATCGGCTCCTTCTTTGCCAAATTCAGAACATCCAACTCGGGCGAATCCAATTGCCAGGCCGTTCCCCCTTGAAAGGTGCCTCCGGCATAATAGGGCGACTTGTGGGTGAAAATCAGCTTGTCACCATCCCAATTCGCCAGATTACAAAAGATCACGAGAGTCTCCTTGCCGCCATCGATCCCTTTCTTCTTCAAAACCGGCAGGCACTCACTCTTGATCTCGTTTCCCGAGGACATTCCGTAGTCAGCCTCTGGCTTGAGGCCCTCGATGAGGTGAATCTTAAGCTTTTTGCCTTCCATCGGAAGATTGATTGACCTGGGCCCGAACCCCAGCCTCTCCATTTCCTTCGCATAAAAATCCCGGATATGCGTCATGATCCGCGTCAGTCTCTCCTCATACTTGGCCGGAGTCGGCCGACCTTTGGGAGTCCAGAGAACAAAGTGCAGGGTCCTCTCCTCTTTCCTCGCATTCTGCTCATGCCACCCATCAAGAATCTTGAGAGCCGCCGCTGCTTTTTCAGGTTCGCCCGGAACCTGCCCGTGAACCAGCGCCATCGAAAATGTCAGAATTGCTGCAAATCGCATCATGCCGTCTGATACGCACCCACCTCTCATAGCTTTCCCTCCAGGCTTTGCTTTTCGACACAATCTCGCAAACTTTCGTCCAGATGTCCCAAGCAGAGCTCTTCTCCCCCCCGGAAATCCAGGCTCGAATCAGCCGCATTCGTAAAAGAATGAAGTTGCTCGAAATCGATGCCGTCATTTCCAGCGACGCCTCCAACGTCCGCTACGCCACTGGATTCAAAGGCGAACCCCGAACCCTTCTCATTCTCCCGGACTCCATCGTTCTTTACACCTCCTTCCGCACCATCTCGTGGGCCCGTCAACAAACCCGTCCTCTCGAAGAGTCTCTGGAACTGTCGACCAAGCCAGCACCAGCCAAAGAGATCAAAAAAAGACTACCGGCAATTCCTCTCAAGATCGCAATCGATCAAAGCATCACCGCCGCGGCTCTCACCCGATGGCAATCACAGCTCTCTCCCCATCAGGTCGAACCTCACCCTGTCATCGAGACCATTCGCCAAACCAAATCTCCTGCCGAGATCGCCATTATGCAGCAGTCGCAGCAGATCAATGAAGCCATCTTCAATGCCGTTCTGCCGCAAATCCGACCCGGCATGACCGAGCGGGGCATCCAGGGAATCATCCTTTCGGAAATGGCTACTCGCGAGGAGGTCGAAAGCTATTCCTTCACTCCTATCGTCGCCTGCGGTCCCGGCTGTTGGGAGATCCACCACCTCCCCGACCAAACCGTTACCAAACCCGGCGACCTCCTCCTCATTGACCACGGCATCTTCCACCAAGGATACGCCTCCGATATGACCCGCGTGGTTTGCCTGGGAAAACCTTCCACCGAAATGCTCGAGATCCACCAGGTCGTCAACTCAGCTCGTCAGTCTGCAATCGACGCCGCACGTCCCGGGGTCACCAATCACGATCTCGACCGTATTGCCCGCGAAATTATCGAAGCATCCGGCCATGGGAAAACCTTCACCCACGGCCTTGGCCACAGCATCGGACTCCAAACCCACGACCCCGGCCTCAACCTCTCCCAAAACACTCCCGAAGTGACCCTCGAACCCGGGATGGCCCTCACCATCGAGCCCGGCATCTACCTCGAAAACCAATTCGGCATCCGAATCGAAGACACCATCATCGTCACCCCCGAAGGTTCAAAAAATCTCACCTCACAGCAAACAGAGATCATCGAGCTCTAGGATAAAAAAAAATAGAGGGACAGACCAGCGCTCCCGAACTATCACGAAAAGGCCGTCACGTGGTAGAGTATCCCTTCCAAGTTTAAGGCGTTTCCAAACAATCGACATCCGCTACGGTCAGTTTAATATGACCCTTCGTTCCCTTGTAAGCTTCTCAGTATTGGCAGATTGGCTGCGATAGGCTGTTTGAACCATTTTCGGCGAGGCCATGAGGCCTCCTTGGACTTTTAGATCACGTCACGTCGTTTCAATCCATCAATCCGTCCGGCGGCGTATGCCCCGAAGACGGATTTAATTTCATCTCGGACGCGCCGGAAAAAGTCGAGTCGTTCCTCCTCTGTTCCCGGAGCGTGAGCAGGATCATCAAAGGGAAAGTGGTGACGATTCACTTGGCCGGGAAACGAGGGACATTCTTGATCGACGTTGCCACACACCGTAATGACCGTTTCAACATCCTGATCAAGGAATTCATCAAGATGTTTCGACCGGTGATCGGCAATATCAATTCCAATTTCAGTCAGGACCTGAATTGCAAGTGGATGGACATAGCCGGCGGGTTTGGAGCCTGCACTTCTTACGATGAAATCTTCCCCGAGTTCTTTCGTGAGAAGGCCCTCGGCAAGGTGGGAACGACAGGAATTACCTGTGCATAGAATGAGAATGGTTGGTTTTTTCATATGGCGGATTCAAGCGGCTAGCGCAACGGGGGGTGGTGCGAAAAAGATGTCATTTGGGGTTTGATAGTCGAGACATTTGCGTGGGCGACGATTAAGCTTGGCTTCCACCTCCGCAACTTCTTCCGGG
>JAUIGV010000020.1 GCA_030432565.1 Verrucomicrobiia bacterium
ACCAGAAGAGGTTCTAAGAGTCCAGAACCTCTTAAACTCAAGACCAAGGAAAACCCTCGACTATGCCACCCCAAACGACATCTTTCTAACTCAATCTCAAATTGCGCTTCCGAGCTGAATCCGCCCAACGGAACAACTCCGCATTGGACGAGCTCTCATTCAACCTCTATGCTGCCCTGCCATCACACGCAATCGATGAGAAACAGCACTTCAAGACTCCGACACTTGCACGCGTTGGCGGCGGTCCTTTTTACATGGGCTCCGTTCGCGCATGCGGAGGAAACGATCCTGCAATACTTCGGCACCAGCTGGGAAGGAATCGAAAAGCGCATCCCGGAGGTCGCTGAAGCCGGATATTCCTCGCTCTGGCTCCCACCACCATTCAAGGGAGCTTCCGGAACCTTCTCGGTGGGCTTCGATACCCTCGACCGCTTTGATCTCGGCAACATCGATCAATCGGGAACGATCCCGACAAGATATGGAACCAAGGAAAACCTCCTTTCGCTGATCCGGACCGCGCACCGTTTCGGGATCAAGGTCTACTTTGACAATGTCATGGCGCATAACGGCGGGCCACTTGGAACAACCGAACCCGGCAACCTTTTCCCCGAAGTGCCCGGCTTCGTTCCGGAGGATTTCCACCTCGTCCGCACGCAGGGCGGCGGGTGGCGCAAGGCCAGCAATGATGTCAATTATCAAGACGAATGGCAGGTGCTGCATCGTAATCCTTTTGCATGGGACATCGCCCACGAGTCACCCAACACCTCCTTCGATCCCGATGGCGACGTCGAAAATTCCGACTACGACAAGTGGATCGGGATCCGGCACCCAAACAACCCGGAGTGGTATTTGGACCGCGACCTGCCTATCGCCCGGGATTTCGAGGGGAACGATCTTTATACCTTCGCCCACAAAGAGGCCTTCGAGGACTCAGGATATGGCGCGGAAAATACCGGGGCGAACAACGGGCGCTTTGATTTCGATGACCTCGACGGTGACGGCCAGCACGACGTCAACGAACCCTCGGAGCCCTTTTCCGATACCGGTATCGATGGCACCAACCCAAACCGGCGGACGGCCACGTGGGGATTTGGCGACGGCATTTACAACATGGGCGATCCTGTCCCGGAGGACGTCAACTCGATGCTCCTGCGCGCCTTGCGGTGGTTTGTCGACGAAGCCCACCCCGACGGTTTCCGCCTCGATGCGGTGAAACACGTTCCGGATTACTTTTTTGGCGAGCAAAACGCAGCCACTAGGGACCGCAGCGGTGCCGGCTACACCGGCCAGGCCCAGGTTCAATTCAACCTCACCCGCGGCCACACTGATTGGGGAAATCACCGCGACTCGGTCTTCACCAACACCCTATCTCGTGACGATCTCCTTCTTTTTGGCGAGCACCTCGGCGAACCTCCGGGTTTCGGGGGATACCTCGCCGCCGGGATGCGCATTGCCAATGACACCTTCCTCAATACGGTGGGAGGGTTCAATGGCATTGGCGGCAACCTGACCGGATATGATCAACCCAACCATGGCACCTTCGGCACGACCACCCAGAATGCCGCCTACCCGCTCTCACACGACAACAACTCCATGTCGGGTCTCGATCGCCCCGCCGCCTTCCAGTATCTCCTGACCCGCGAAGGACTGCCCATCGTCTACACCGATGGATACAACGAGGAAGGACCGCCCAGCTACTTCCCCAAGCCAGCGCAGATCCCTTTCCTCGGTCAATACGGACAATCGTGGGTCAACGGTCCGGTCGCCGTCCGCCGTGACTTTGTGCGCGGCACGCAAATTTCAAAGTGGAGCGACCGGGATTTCGCGGCCTGGGAAATGCGGGACAAGCGCGAGAACGAAGGCATGAGTGATGCCGATGGTACGGTTCTTCTCGTACTCATGGCCCGGAATTACACCGGCGGGCAGGCCCGGGATCTCACCACCACCTTCCCTGCCGGAGCACGGCTGCGCAATTATTCCAACCACGGAGGCTCCTTCCATGTCACGGTGGACAACCAGGGCAGACTTCGCAACGACAGCGGTCATGCTCCGGTCGTTCCTCCAGGCGGAATCTTTGCCTTCTCGTGGGACAATCCCCGCATACCCCGCGTCTGGCAGGGAAGCGAAACCCGCCCTATTCAGATTTTCCAGAGTGGATCACCCGCCCCCATGATGGAGCACGTTCGCGAAGACGGCCGCGATGGAGATCGAGGATACGATTACACCGCCTGGATTCCCCGTATCACCGACGGGACAAATCTTCGCTTTGAGGCCCGCGCCGATGGCTCTACCGCCAACATTCTCATGAAGCTCGATGGCGGAGTTGACTTGAATTCCCAAGCCGGGATCGAGAGCAACGATCTGGCCGGGCGGGACAACCCGCCGCCGCTGGACCGCTTCGGCGGAAATCCCGCCCAGGACCTTTTCACCGGATATGAGCAAATGTTCTTCATCGATCGCACAGCCGAGAAGTTCGCCGCCACCGACGTCGCCCGGAATATCATCGGTTCCCAGGGCGCCGAGACCTGGCAGATCAAAATCGGCAATGCTCCCACCCGTAATAATGGCAGGGGGCCGAATACCAACCTGGGTGCCGTGACCTGGGTCTACCATGATCCGCGTGCAAGTGATGATAATGGCACTCCCCAGTATCTTCTCACGCCCAACAACTTCGTGGAACTCCGCGTCAAGGTGGGCTACGATGACGAACCGGACGCCGCATGGGTTTACTACACCACCGATGGTTCAAGCTTTCCGGAAGGTTCGCTCGGCGAAGGTCGTGGCAACACGCGCGTCGCCCCCCTGACATTTTATCAAAATGGAAACCGCGACGGTGATCGTATCCCACAGTGGTGGCGCGCCGGACTCCCCTCTTTGCCGAAGGGCACCGTGCTGCGTTACAAGATCGGGTTTCATTCGGAAGATGCCGGACCACGTTTCCCCTTCTCCGCAGATGACATCGAAATCAAGCGACGCATGGAGACGAAGTTTGAGATCGACAACTTCGACGCCACGCAAGTCAGCTTTTTCCCGCACAATGACCACGGCGAAATGGTCACCGGGCTTGAGGAAGGCTTCCACATCCTCCGTACCAAGGTCTTCCTCGACCGCAGCGGCCGCTCGTCTATTTTTCGCACCGAATCACAGACCTTCTATTACGATGCCGCCCGCCCCACCGGCCTGATTCGCTTTCCCGCCGAAGGTGACCAACTCGGCGGATCCACCTACGGTTCGGTGGTCGTAACCGATGCCAGTGTGACCCGTGTGCAATATCTTATTCTCGATTCCAATCCCGGGAACGACCAAGGTTGGACGAATGCGAGCGAGGTGCGGGTTCCCAGCCAGCTTGGCACCACCGGATTCACCCGCGAATGGCGCTTTGACTACGACGGCATCCCGTCGACCGGGACGGCGGAGATTCGAGTTCGACTCAAGGAGGTTTCCTCGTCCGATAATAACGCGCTCGACGACCTGACCGGTCACTACACCACCATCGTGCGAAATGTTCAAACGGGCTCGCCGGTAAACTTTCGCTTTGGCTTTCCCGGGACTGATGGCGACCTTGTCAATGAGGGCTACATCGCCAAAGTTCTCTTTGATAAATCATTCGGCAACGGGTTCACTGACGCGGATCTCCTGAAGCAATTTCTCGTCCTCATCGACGATGTCGAACTTCCTTCCACCGCTCTTGCAATTGTCCGCAGCGAAACTCCGGGGGACGACGCGTTGGCAGTGACCCTTCCCAATCTCTACCAGGGCGATCAGGATACACTCCACGAAATCCGCGTCATCAACCAGCAAGGCGACATGACTTTGACAACCATCAGAAAAGTCCGAGCCGAGGTTACCTCGCTGCCGGATACCGATGGCGATGGCATGCCGGATATTTGGGAACTGCAGCACAAGCTGGAGGCGGGAAATGCCACCGGAGACCACGGCGCTGCGGGAGACATCGATCACGATGGCATCTCAAACCTGCTGGAATTCCTGGCCAAGAAAAATCCCCTTCTCTCATCGACGCCAATCTTGAGAGCCGGGAGTGATGGCCAAAATGCGCAGCTTACCTTTGATGCCTACCCCGACCGCCGCTACCGCATCTGGCGCTCCAATGACCTCGAGACGATGACACCCGACCCCGGGTATTTCACCGTTGATGCGGAGAGCTTGAACCACCTGATCACCGAGCCACAAAGTGGCGGACGCCAATTTTATGCACTCGAAATCGCGATGCCCGAATGAGGATCAGATAAGCCGTCATCTTAAAGATCGCCATTCCGGCCCGCCGACGCCAAAATCAAACAAGGCCCGGAGAAGAAGGCCACGCCATGGACCACGAAGGAAAAGACAGCAAGAAAAATCAGGATACAGTGGCACCCGGGTCTTCCAATGTTCCCGGGCGATTCCGGAAGGGCGTTCAGATCCGGGTCATTGATTCTTCAAAAGCGAACAATCAAAAAGCTTCGCAATCGAATTTTAGGAAGACCGAGAAACCCACGCTGCAGGACATCGCAGATCCCGAAATTGCCACCCTTCCCGAAGCTTCCAAATTTCCACTCACTGCGGTCACACTTATCGTCGTGCCTCTTCTTCTGGGCACGCTTTTTTTCTGGCTTCGTCCCAAGGAAAAAGAAGAAGTGGCCACGGGACGGGATCCCGCCCATCGACAAGCGGTTCCGGACCAGGATCCGCGCGATTTTGCGATGCAATTTTTGGCCTCCACCCATCCCGATGCCCGCCTCGGCTATGTCCGCAATGCCGGGCTGGCCAAGGCGCACTTTGCCCGCTATCCCAAGCAAGCATTGCGTGAAAAGGCACAAATCGTGGCAGGGATGCCCATCATTCATCGGGGAGACCTTTCCTATTACCGCTTTGTTGCACAATTTGAGGACGGGAGTCGGCGGCTCCTTTCCATTGTCAATACTCCCGATGGTCTCAAGGTCGACTGGGATTGTTTCGCACGCTACACCAGTGCTTCCTGGGAGGATCTTTCTGCGGCCAAGGTCCCTCAAGCCGAGATCCGGGTCTTCGCCAAAAAGACTTCAAACGATCTTGATTACGGGGAGCACGTCAAATGGACCCGCTATGCTCTGTCCAGCCCTGACACCACTGACATTTTTTACACCTACCTGAAGAATGGCTCGGAACAGGACCTCAAGGTTCGATCGATTCTGGAATCGACCGACCGAAATCAAAAGTCATCACGCCTGACCTTGTTGGTTTCCACGGATGCACAAAACCCTGGACGCAGGATTCTCAAGACTGAAAAGATCCTCGCCCTTGGTTGGGTCACGCCCGACCACGCGGTTCTCTCCGCTGCGAAGTAGATTTTTGAACCGGTTTCGAAGCCCCACCTTATCGAAGACCCCGTTGCTTTCACGAGAAGCGCTCCTTCAGGAGAAGGGAGATCTTCTGGAGCTTGCTCAAACGATAGCGCCGGTCAAAGACGCGGAAGTTGTCGGCGCGCATTTGCTTAAGCAGGGTGTGATAAATGCGGTGCATCACCCGGGGAGCCAGCAGCGCTTTGTGATCCTCGGCGGGAAGAAGCTCCGTGGCCCTGGCGTAAAGTCGTTCACAACGGTCCGCCTGGTAATTCATAAACGCGATAAAGCGGCCATCATGCACCCGCCCGATGAGATCACGCTCGGTGTATTGGAAGCGGCCCAGGTCATGAAGCGGCACGTAGATGCGCGCTCCGTTTGAAAGGTCCTCGCCAATATCGCGGAGGATGTTGGTAAGCTGGAGAGCGTGGCCCAGGGCGACTGCGTATTCGTGGGAGCGTTTGGGGTCCGCCGCGAAGAGCGGGAGGCAAACAAGCCCCACCGAGGAAGCCACGCGATAGGTGTATTCCTGCAAATCCTCCCAAGTACCAAACCGCTGCGGGGACAGGTCCATCTGGCAGCCTTCGATCACGTTGGTGAAATATTCCGAGGGGATCTCGTAGAGATCTCGTACTTTAAGAATCCCGCTTTGGAGGTCGACCAGTCCAAGATCCGGATTGGTGGTATCATTGGCGAAGACCTCCTTCCAACCCGCGAGACCTTTCTTCTTTTCTGCGATGGGCAGTTCAAGGTCATCGGCAAGATCATCAATGACCCTGCAAAAGGCGTAAAAGCTGACGAGATGCTGCCTCCGGTCCGCCGGAACACAACGCAACGCAAAAGCAAGATTCGACTTCGCCTTGCGAGTGATCTCGGCAGCAGTGGGATCCGACGACATCGACGCTACTTAATAAGTCCCCAGTGACCGCTGTTGAAGGGCCAAAGCGAAATGAAAGCAGGACCGACCAGGTTATACTGTTTCACACTGCCCCAATACCGGGAATCGAGACTGTCTGTCGAATTGTCACCCAAAGCAAAGAACTCGCGGTAGTTGTTCCCCTTTTTAGGGTCGTCATCAAGGGTCACGGTGTAACTTGGGTCCGAAAATCCGGTCTTCTGACCACGGCCATCTGCGCGCCGCGGCGGGTTGGTGTAACCGGTGTAATCATAGCCTTTGGAATCGGGCTTCTGACTCATGACACGCAGCAAGGTTTCCTCGGTGGCTTTATCTCCGTTGATGTAGAGATTCGGCTGATCAATTTGGATGGTATCGCCCGGCAGGCCTACGAGCCGTTTGATGTAATGATCTCCCTTGGATTGACTCGACATATCTTCAGGTCCATTGGTATCGATGTCCCGCGTATCGAAGACGAAAGATTCGCCGCGCTTTGGTTGGCGGAAATGGTAGGAAACCTTATCCACCAGGACGAGGTCTCCGGAGGTGAGATAACCCTGGAAAATTGGAGCACCCTTTTCAAAGTGCGGTGTGATGCCATTCGCCTTGCGACGGAGGGCTTCGGAGATTGTAGGGATCCCAGCGGCTTCATTCAGCGGGCAACCGATTGTTTCGCTGGTGCCATCATCAAAGGTAATCTTGGTTCTCGAGAAGAGGAAGAAGCTGGAGTCCTTAATCGATGTGATGTTGAGGTCTTTTTCGGCCACGACATTTTCATAGGACCGGCCGGAAATGGCAAAGTCGAAAACCTGCTCGCCGAACCACGGAGTGTCCCAGCCGTCCTCTTCATGTTTGGTCGTCGCTACAATGCCATTCAGCGAAGGCTGCATCGAGCCGGTGGGAATACGGAAGGGCTGGAGGAAATAAGCGCGGATTCCAAGGGCCACCACGATCGCCACCCAAAACACCTCGATGTTTTCCTGGATCCAATCCGGCTGGCGATAGTGGGCCAGAGATTTCTCACAGGTGTTTCGGAGCTGCTTCGAGGCCTCCTTGACCGCATCGAGATCCTTGGCCTTGACCGCGTCCTTGAGATCGACCCTCCGTGATTCGATTTCATCAATGCGGTCCGGAGCGAGGAGATCCCGCTTGTAGTGAAGAAACTTCCTGGCCCCCTTCAAGAGAAGGAGCGCTTCCTTTTTCCAACGTGGCTTAAACACGGGCGCAGGGTGGCCACGGGGCTGTCATCTTTCAAGCTGGAAAGCGACGAGCAGGATTTGGCCTTTCGCTTTGGGCCGAAAAACCGTAACTCCCGCGCATGAGAATTTTGACGGGCCTCCAGCCAAGCGGGAAACTTCACGTGGGGAACTACTTCGGCGCCATCAAGCCGGCCATCGATGCGCAGGGCGAGGGCGACGGGTATTACTTCATCGCGGATTACCACGCCATGACCACCACCCACGATGCCAGCGAACTCCGCGAGAACGTTCGAAATGTCGCAATCGACTTTCTGGCGTGTGGCTTCGACCCGTCCAAAGGGGTCTTTTTCAAGCAGAGCTCCGTTCCCGAAGTCAACGAGCTGGCCTGGATTCTCTCCACGGTCTGCCCGATGGGCCTTCTCGAGCGTTGTCATTCTTATAAGGACAAGATCGCGAAAGGAATCTCGGCCAATCACGCTCTTTTCGCCTACCCCGCCCTCATGGCGGCGGATATTCTTCTTTACGATTCCAATGTGGTGCCGGTCGGCGAAGACCAGAAACAACACCTGGAAGTCACCCGCGATTTGGTAGGAAAAATAAACGACCAGTATGGCGAAGGCACTCTCGTGATGCCCAAAGCCCGCATTCGCGACGACGTTGCCAAGGTGCCCGGACTCGACGGCGAGAAAATGAGCAAGAGCTACAACAACACCCTGCCCATCTTTGGCGACGAGAAGCCCACCAAAAAGCTAATCATGCGAATCAAGACGGATTCCGCAGCGGTGGAGGATCCAAAGCCAACCGAGAACTCGATCATCCTCGCGCTTTATCAACTCTTCGCCAATGAAACCGAATACGGCCGGATGATATCCGACTATGAGAACGGAGGCTGCGGATATGGTGACTTTAAAAAACGCCTCGCTGAAGCTTACTGGGACTACTTTGCTCCCATGCGGGCCCGGCGCGAGGAGTTGGTGGCCAATCCGGACGAAGTGGACGCCGTTCTAAAAGCCGGAGCCGGGAAAGCCCGAGAGGAAGCCGCCAAGGTCCTCGATCGCGTACGGAAAGCTGTGGGACTTCTTTAAAGTCCACGATCCGCAATTTCACTCCCCCTTCTGATAAAGGACGCCGTCCTTGGCGGCTTCTTCCTCGAGTGCCTTCTTCGCCTTCTCATAAGTCATGCGATCGCTCTCCAGGGTGCCGTCTTCAGCCACCCCGGGTGTGACCAAATTCATCTCAGATTGTAATCGGGCCAACTTAAGAGCTGTCGCAACGGCTTCGGCATATCGTGTTGCGGTGTCCTCATCCTGATCCCTTGCAATGACCCGGATCACCTTGAGTTCAGGGTCAAGTTCCAGCCGGGTGGCCTCATCCAGCGCCGCCAGATCGGTTCCCGCTTCACTCGCAGCGTCCTCCAAAAAAGCCTCTTCTGAAACCAACGCCATTTCGCGCTCCCAATCGATCGACTCCTCGAGGCCCAGGAGGGAAATCTCCACTTCCCTGCTCACCTCGGCCCAAGTCGCGTGAACACGCTCCTCTTCGCTGCAGGAAGCAAGCCACACTGTTGCAGCACAGGCCACCAGCGCCTTGAAACCTCTACTCATGTCCGTCATCCGGAGTCACCCCGAGCACGATATTAAACTCGGCACTCAACTCGCCCGCCTTGGAATTCGGGATGGGTTTGAATTGCACCATCAAGTGCTTGGCTGGCTCGCCCATGCGTTTCAAAAGTCCATCTTTGGCGTTTCCTTTGTCACCATCGATGAAGCACTGGGTCGTGAGGGCGCGCTTGTTTTTGCGATAGACGGCAACGTGAATGTGCGGCGTGCGCGGACCATAAGGAACCGGCTTGATCGTGCGGAAATAATACCGGCCGTCCCGCGCAGTCATGAAGCGGCCAAAGCCCTGGAAATGATCATCCCGCTTCGGCCCGGTGAGACCGCCGTCGCGGGAGTGAATGTAGGCTCCCTTATGATCGACCTGCCAAATTTCAACGCGCGCATTTGGAATGGGGTTCCCTTTCACATCAGTCACCCTGCCATGGAGGTGGGTAATGGCACCCACTCCCGGCGTAATCGTGTCGTTGATCCGGACGAGATCATTATCAGTGTCCAGAGGAAGCTTGTCCGGGTAAAACGGACCCTCGGTCATTGCAGGCGTAATCGTCAGGGCGTCGGCAAACGCTCCGGGCACCGTAAACAAGGCGGCAGAGCCAAGAGCGGCACGGCGGAGGAAATCGCGGCGATGACAATCGGGACAGAAAGGGTTTTTCATAATTTGAGATTGAACGAATGAGGGCTTTGAGACCAGCGGAATCGCGCTAGTCTATCACCGTGATCAAGGTCAGCAATCTCGATGTCAATTTTGAGACTCCCGGCGAAATCGTGGAAGTCCTCAAAGGGCTGGATTTTTCCGTCGAAAAAGGTGCGGCGGCCGCCGTGGTCGGGCCTTCGGGAAGTGGCAAAACCACCCTGCTCAATGTTCTGGGGGCCCTTCTCCCTCCCACCAAGGGCTCGGTCGAGATCGGCGGACAAGATATTGCCAGGTTTAACGAGAAGGAAGCCGCCCGCTTTCGGAATCAGGAACTAGGCTTTGTTTTCCAGCAACACCACCTCCTTCCCCAGCTCACCGTCATGGAAAATGTTCTCACGCCACGGCTTGCCGGCGGATGGAAGGAAAGCGAAGACGAAACCCGAAAACGAGCGGCCGAACTCCTGGAACGGGTCGGCTTGAGCCACCGTATGAACCACCGCCCGGGCGAACTCTCCGGCGGCGAAAAACAGCGTACCGCCGTAGCCAGAGCCTTAATCAACCAACCCCGCGTGGTCCTTGCCGACGAACCAACCGGAGCGCTCGACGGAGAAACCGGCAGCAAAGTTGCCGACCTTCTCCTGGAAATCCAAAAGGAAGACGGCGTCACTTTGGTCGTCGTCACTCACGATCTTGATCTCGCAAAGCGGGTCGGCGGGGTCTTCGATCTTGGGAAGTGAGTCCCATTGTCGCCTTTACTGGCTCAACCGGCCATCGACGGCCTCTCAGGCGGGGCCGAAGTGGATGCCGAGGGCTTGGCTGAATTGCATCAGCTTCTTTTTTTCCCTCGGATCAATGAGAACGAGGGAGATGCCTTTTTTACCGGCGCGGGCGGTGCGTCCGCTGCGGTGGGTGTAGTAGTCGATTTGCTCGGGAAGTTGATGATGAACGACGAAGGCCAGGTCTTCGACATCGATTCCGCGAGCGGCGACGTCGGTGGCGACCAGGAACTGGGTGCGCTCTTTTTTGAAGGCGCGCATGACCTTATCACGTTCGAGCTGGGTGAGGTCGCCCTGCAAGACGCCGACAGAGTGGCCGCGGTTGGCGAGTTTTTTACCAAGAATGTCAGCTCCATCGCGGGTGCGGGTAAAGATGAGGCCGCGCAGAGAACCCTGTCGGTGAAGGAATTCATCGATGAAGTCGGTCTTGTCATCCTTGACGCAGACGGCGAAACGATGGTCGATGTTGCGGTTGACGACGTTCCGGGTGTCAATCTTGACCGTTTTGGGATCGGGCGACATGCAGAATTTGATGAGTTCATCGAGTGCCCGGGGGAAGGTGGCGGAGAAAAGCCAGGTGGCTCTGCGATTCACGCTGATTTCAATCGCGGAGCGGATCTGGTCTTTGAAACCCATGGAGAGCATTTCGTCGGCTTCATCAAGAATGAGATATTGGACATGATCGAGGGAGAGCGCCTTGCGTTTGAGAAGGTCGTAAAGTCTTCCGGGGGTTGCCACGAGGATGTGGGTGGGGCGCTGGAGGCGGGAGACCTGAACATCGATCTTATCCCCGCCGGCTGCGACTTCGAGGAAGATCCGCTGGTCGGCATACTTGGTGAATTTGAAGAGAGCTTTATGGATTTGTTTGGCGAGTTCGCGGGTGGGAGCGAGAATGAGGCCCTGAATCTCCTTCTTCCCGGGATCGATCTTGCTGAGCAGGGGGAGGCCAAAAGCGGCGGTCTTCCCGGTGCCGGTCTGGGCCTGCGCCACGAAGTCATGCCCGCGCTCGAGAAGGTAGGGGATTGATTGGGACTGCACCGGCGTGGGTTTTCGAATGCCGAGTTCTTCGAGGCCTTTGATGAAGTCGGCGGAGATGCCGAGGGATTTGAAATCGCTCACAAGACAAGGGTGTAGTCGCTGGAAGGGGGAAAGCCAAGCATGGGAGCGGGAAGATCTTGAAAAAGGAGCGGGGGAGCGGGCGTAGGGTTGGGCCATGCGGGTTCTCCTCACTTTTAGTCTATTGGTCGCGGCCCTTTCCGCGAAAAACACGGTGAAGGTCTTCATTTTAGCCGGTCAATCGAATATGGAGGGGAAGGCGCAGAATAAGTTGCTGGAATACCAGGCGACTGCTCCAAATACCAAGAAGCACTTCGCACACCTGCGCGAAGACGGAAAGTGGATCGAACGGGACGATGTCATGATCAAGTATCTCAACCGCCACGGCAGGCTTACGATCGGATACGGATCACGTGATCGCACCGGGGTGGAGCTGCAACTTGGACACACGCTGGGAGATCACTACGAGGAGCCGGTTCTTTTGATCAAGACGGCTTGGGGCGGTCATTCGCTTTACCAAAAGTTCCGCCCGCCATCGGCCGGATTGCCATCGGCCGAAAAACTCGCCGGGGAACTGGAAAAGGCCCGCGAGCGGACCAGGAAAAATAATGAGAAGCGAAAGAAGAACGACCCGCTGCCCACGATGGAGGACATCAAGGCAGGTTACGGGGTTTCCTGGCGCGAGATGCTCAAGGAAGTACGAGAAACACTGGAGAATTACGAAACACTCTTTCCATCACTGAAGGGAGCCACTCCGGAGATCGCAGGTTTCGTATGGTTTCAAGGCTGGAACGATCAGTATAATGGAGCGGAAACCGAGTATGCTTCAAACATGACGCACTTCATCAAAGATGTGCGAAAGGAATTCGAATCGCCGGAAATGCCTTTTGTAATTGGAGTGATGGGACAGAATGGTTCAAAGGAAGCCAAGGGCGCGATGAAGGTGATTCAAGACGCACAGATGGCGATGGAGAAGTTACCCAAGGTCAAAGCGGTGCGAACGGATGTCCTCATCGACAAAGCGGCCGAAGCCCTTTACCCGACCTGGAGAGAGAACATTCCCGAGTGGGAGAAGGTTGGTTCGGATCACGGCTATCACTACCTGGGCAGCGCGATTTGGTTTAACCGGATAGGGAAGGGTTTTGCCGAAGCTCTGCTGGAATTGGAGTAGCCGAAAACAGTCACTATCGGTAGGTCGGGGTGATTGTTCGAGAGCTGGAGCACCCGGCTACCTGGCTTCTTGTTGACCTGAGAGGTCGTCTTCAGTTCCAAATTTTTTGTCAGGACCGGCTGAGATGAGTACTGGTTTCTCAAGAACGCCGGTTCCAGAGTATTGATAGCGATAAAGAGTGCCCCATGGATCAAGGAAGGCATCAGCGTTGTTGACAGCCTGCACCCAGTCTTTTGGCAAAGGTTGACTGACGGGCCGCTGCAAAAGGGCTTGAAGTCCTTGCTCCTGGCTTGGATATTGACCCCCGATGTTTTTATATTGTTCCAGTGCTGACTGAAGGGAATCGAGATCAGTTTTAACACTTTGGAAATTGCCCCCAGCACCGCAGGTCGTGGTGCCTAAACTGTAAATGTAGGCTCCGATCGGCAAGCCGGCCAAACCTGCTACAAGCGGAAGGGAGATTAGAAACGTGTTGAAGCGACTCACACTTCAATAATGCCTCTGACGAACCCACTTGTTTCAAGAATGGTAACTTCGCTTTAGGGCGTACTCCACGGGTCTTTCGAAACCGCTTTGTCGATTGCTTGCACCCGGTCACGGGCCCGGGGGAATGTTGTGGCCCTTTTATCAAGGACATTAAGCCTTGAGCTTCAGAGGGATAGATTCCGCCAATGACGCGATATTGATCAATCAACTTACTGAGTGACTTGATACTGCTTCCGGCGAGTCTCGCGGCCTCTTTGTCAGCCTTGTTGAGAGGAGCTAGCTTGGCTCCGAACTCTCCCTAGTGGGTGGTTGTCAAATCGAGGCAGACCACTTCACCTTGATTGGTCCGGGCGAAGAGTTTGCCTTCTCCTATCGCAAGGGGTGCCCAGCAGAGTTTCTTGGAAATCTCCTCGAAGAACTGATGGCGTCCGGATTCGGTGAAGCCCTTTTCGCCGGCTTTACCGAAGACCACCATGCCGGTCTCGGTGAGGACCACGGTGGTTTCGCCAATCTTCGCGGTTGAGCCACGGGTGCCGGGGAGGGAATGTTTCCAGAGGATATCACCGCTTTTGAAGTCCATACGGTAAAGTTCGGTGTTATAGCGCTTGTCGCCAAAGCAGCCGATCAGATCATCGCCCTCGACGAAGCAATTTTGAAAGATCATGGGAAGATCCCGGTTGCGATGGACGATTTCCGGTTTGGGCTTGGAAACATCGATAACTGCGTAGCCCATGTTGTATCCGGAAGAAATATGGACGAGATCGCCGAGGACCTGAGGATTTGAGGCATTGACATCGTAAGGGGTGCGCCACTCGTATTCGTAAAGGACCTTGCCCTTGGCTGATAGATCGTATCCCACCACAGAGCGGCCGTGAAAGACCACCGCAGCATCCTTGCCTTTGTGCTGGTAAAGAACAGGAGCGGCGTAGCCGGGGCGTGCTCCGTTGGAAGAACTCCAGACTGTTTTGCCGGTTTTCTTGTTCAAGGCGACCATCGCCCCTTTTTTCGAACAGGGGAGACAGAGGAGCACATCACCATAGACAACGGGCGACGACGAATACCCCCAAGTGGGCATGTTACCCGAGAGGTCGTCCTTGAATTTAACGATCCACTTTTCGTCGCCGGTCGCAGCATCGTAGCAGGAGAGGCGGCCGGACTTGGAGAGATTGTAAACGAGACCTTCATCAATGATGGGGGTGGCTCCGGGTCCGCCGTCATAAAATTTAGGGGCAAGCTTCTCGGAATAAGTCTTTTTCCAAAGGACGTCGCCACTTTTGGCATCGAAGCACCAAAGGGTATCGCGATCTTCATCATTACCCACGGTGTAAGCTCTTCCATCGCCAATAGTGAAGCTTGAGCAGCCTCGGCCTACCTTTGCCTTCCAGAGGACCTTGGGACCGTTCTTCTGGACAAGGGCAGGGATTTCGCCCTTGGCGGTGCCATTGCCATTGGGCCCCAAATAGGATGACCACGTGGATCCCCAGGTCATAAGGGTCAGACCTAAAAACAAGATGAAAATTTTCATTCCTGAGTTATAACTGAGAAAAGGGAAAATGCCAAACATTGGCTTTCGGGATCACTTGTTTTTCCCAGTCTTCAGGGAAGTGAATAGATCAATTTTAATTTCGTCTTCGTCTTCTTAGTGGGAATAACCCGTTCAAATCTCTGTTCCACCGCTTTACCATGCGGGTTCCACGGATGGAATAACTCGTGAGCACAAGCGTGAGTAAGGTCCAGCGAATGGAAGAATTTTGGGAATTTCCTATTTTGATCCCTGCTGCCAAGATCTTGTTCACAGCCTTGTTGGGCCTATTTTACAAAACCTGATGATGAAGATTTCCGAAGATGAAAAGTGGATTCGAGTGGCCTTGGAAGAAGGGCGGAAGGGAATCGGACTTACTGCGCCCAATCCACCTGTGGGAGCGGTACTGGTCAAGGATGGTGCCGAGCTAGCCCGGGGTTGGCATCGTAGGGCGGGGACTCCGCACGCCGAACGGGATGCCTTGTCCAAAATTTCAGAGCATGAGGCCAAAGGCGCAACGGCTTATGTGACGCTGGAACCATGCAGCACGCAGGGGCGCACGGGAGCTTGCACGGAAGCCTTGATTGCAGCGGGCGTGGCAAAAGTGGTTTATGGTGCGTGCGATCCCAATCCTTCTCATGTCGGAGGGGCGGATGGGATTCTTGAAGCAGCGGGCATCGAGGTGGTCCAGCGAGTCCTCGAGGACGAATGTCTGGAATTGGTGCGGGGATTCGCGATGGTGCAGTCGGAAGGGCGACCTTGGGTGATTGCCAAAACCGCGATGTCTCTGGATGGCCGGATTACGCGCCCGCCCGGGGAAGGACAGTGGCTGAGTGGTCCTTCGGCCCGCCAAGAAGTCCAACAGTTGCGCGTGGAGGCGGATGCCATTCTGACCTCGGGTGAGACGGTGAGGCGGGATGACCCGGCGCTGACTCTGAGGGGACCGGGAATTCCCCCCGGTAAAATGCAACCGTGGCGGGTGGTGATGACCCGACAGGAATTGGTCCGGGAAAGGTATCAGCTGTTTGTGGATGAGTGGAAGAACCGGACTTTGGTTTTTAAGAATCAATCAAAGTACGATATTTTACGTACTTTAGCGAATGAACACGAAGTGAACACGGTTTTGCTCGAGGCAGGCGGCTCCTTGCTGGGTTCTTTTCTCGATGAAGGATTGATTGATGAATGGGTCATCTACTTGGCGCCGATGGTGACGGGAGGTCCAACGGCAGCGGTGGGAGGGCAGGGGAGTGGGACCCTCGAAGAGCGCATGAACCTGAAAAATGTCAGAATCCACGAAGTAGGTCGCGACCTCTGTGCGCGTGGCTTGGTTAATCGGGACTATGTAAAACCCCTTGAACGATAGGTGATTAACCAAACATCTGGGTCCAGTGACTACCGTAGCGACCAAGCCCAATTCGTTTGTGGGATCCCTTGAACATGTTCTTATGGTGGCCAGGTGAGTAGAACCAACCTTTGTTGGCCGAGGCGGGTGAGGTCGACCCCATGTAGATGTTTTCTCCGCTTGCCTTGGTACCTTCGTTGGCAGCCCGGTCCCAGGGGGTTTTCTTGCCAGCGATGGGGGACTCGTGTGCAAAGAAATTATTTTTGGCCATATCTTCGGAATGACCCCGGCTGGCATCGCAAAGCTTTGAATCGATCAAAAGAGCATTGAGACCGAGTAGGAGACGCCATTCATTGACTTCGCGAATCCCTTTGCGCTCGTCTGCGGGAATGTTTTCTTTTTCGGCAATCTTGTCGTTTTCTTTGATGATACGAAGGCCATCGCGGGGGAGCCCCGCAAACGAGGAAATTGCCTCTTTTTCGGTGGAGAGAATGTTGGCTTCTGCTTTTTCTTCGTCATGGAGAACTGCGGTGTCGACGATGGCGTCGCGAAATTTTGCGAGGGTTAGGACGATCTTGCGCTGTTGGTCCAAGGCGGCCGGGGCGGTGGCGAAGATTTGCCCGGCATCCGGCATGATGAGCCTTTTCAATCCTTCGATCGCGGGCATGCTTTTCGTTTTGAGAAGAGGTTTCATAGCGTTCTCACCGAGGTGATAAACCATCATGAAATCCTTACGATGCTGGCGGATTTTTCGATTCGCCTCTGCCTTGGCCTCGCCTGTGAATTGGCTCTTTACGAAGTCATTGTGATCTTTGAGGTAGCGGTCCCGGAGTTGCGGCCACGTGTGATCGAACTCTTTAAGAAGCGGAACAAGTTCCTTGTTTTCCAGATTCTCCAAATCGGAAACGAGATCACCAAGTCCCTTATCAGTTTCAATGACAGCTTGAAGGCGAACGAAGATTTCGTTCGTGGTGAGCGTCGCCGCTTTGATTGGAATCAAAGTGAGCAGCAGTAAAAGAAGGAAGAGGGGTTTCATGATGGTCTCGAAGGTGCGCGATGGTAACGTTGACAGGCTTGCTTGTCTTTGAAAAAAGAAGGCTCCCTTCTTGAGAAGAGAGCCTTGGGTCTTGAGTAAAACAGGAGCCACCTTAGCGGCAGCGTTGCTGTTGGTATCGTTGGCGCCAGCGGGGATTATGGGTGCGGATGTAGCGTTCGCGTTCAAGACGTCGCTGAAATTCGCGTTGAGCCGCGATGCGACGTTGGCGCTCGAGATAACGGCTGAGTTCATACCCGGTGAGGCGTTCGCTGTGGTAGTGGTTGCCATGGCGAACGCGTTTGGAGTAGATCGGGCTTCCGCACGGAAGGTATCCGCTGATGAAAACGGTTGTTACGGGACCCTGGTTGCAGTGTCTCTGGGCTGCGGCAGGGAGGGCCAGTCCGCCAGTTAAAAGGGTGATTCCGAGGATCAATAGTTTTTTCATTTTCTTGGTTTGGTTGGGTTAACTGGTGCTGTCGGGTGTGACGCAAGGGAGGCGGACGGAATTCAAAGAAAATCTGAACAAGGCTTGTTGGCGGCTTCAATCGCGCTTCCAAAATTAGTATCCCTTTATAATGAATGAAATCGATTTGGTGTGGTCTAATCCATCAGTAAGAAAAATTGATTATGAGCGAAAAATTTAACCAAAATCCCGAAAACTCCTGTGAGGGAAGTGAGAGCAAGCGTCAGTTCGACTCCTTTGGCGAAGCGTTCAAAGCAGGGACTACCGATGGTGCCGCCAAGGCTCGTGAGAAGGCCCCCGGGCTCAAGACCGGGGTCGCCGATGCCGTTCACGATATGGCCTATGGTCTTGCCTACGGATCGGTCTTTGCCGCTGCTTTTATTAACGAATTGATTCCGGCGAATATCCGCGATGGTTTGTCCCGTGGAGCTGAAGACGGAAAAGCCGCTGGTAAAAAAGCCTGCGATACCGTTCAGGATGCCATAGGCCCTGATGACAAACCAATTGAAGGAAGTGATATCACTAATCCTTCTTTTTCTTAAATTTTTAGACAGAACCATATTCTAACAGCGTTTATGTCTGTGTAACAAAGATTGTTGTTGCGTGTGTGCTCAACAGCGGTTCGCCTTTCGAGGGGAGCCGCTGTTGTTATTTTAGGGTAGTGTAAATCGTTGATTGACAATGATTTAGCAATAATCTGAGGTCGTAGTGACTGTTCTAAATCCGAGGGAAGATTCTCTCAATCAGGACCTTATATCAATTTGGAGGCCCGCTTCGCCTTGCTTGTCTTTGTGGGGAATGTTGCTAGCTTCCGTCCTCGCCCATGTATCGCTATCCCAAAGAATACGACGTCCTCGTCATCGGGGCCGGTCACGCCGGAGTCGAGGCTGCTCTCGCTGCCGCCCGTCTCGGAGTTTCTGTTGCCATGTTGACCCAGAATCTCGACACGATCGGACAGATGAGCTGTAACCCGGCAATCGGAGGATTGGCCAAGGGACACATGGTTCGCGAGATCGATGCTCTCGGAGGAATCATGGGAGAGAATACCGACGCGACCGCCATCCAGTGGCGTATGCTGAATGCAGGAAAAGGGCCATCTGTTCGTGCCCCGCGTGCGCAGTGCGATAAGAAGGCGTATCAGTTTCGAATCAAGCGAGCCATTGAAGGAGCCGAAGGTTTGGATCTCCACCAAGGGAATGTGGCAACAATCCTGGTTGAGAATGATGAAGTGAAGGGGGTGCAAACGTCTCTCCAAATGGAACTTCGCGCCAAAACGGTGATTCTTTCGGCAGGAACCTTCATGCGGGGTCTCATGCATGTGGGCTTGAAGAATGAGAAAGGGGGCCGGATGGGGGATGCCACTTCGACTGTTTCCGAGTCCTTGAAGGAGCTTGGGTTTGAGATCGACCGTTTCAAGACTGGAACTCCCTGTCGGTTGAATGGCCGGAGTCTCGATCTAAACAAATGTGAGAAACAGGAGGGGGATACCCCGCCTTCCTTGTTTAGCTATCATCCCGAATTGATTGGGAAGGGGAAGAACGACATCTTCACTTTGAATCATTGGGCAGACCCGAAGTTCCACGTGGAACAAATCCCATGTTGGATTACCTGGACAACGTCCAAAACCCACGATGTCATCCGCGACAACCTTGACCAATCGCCAATGTATTCGGGTAAAATTGAAGGTATCGGTCCGCGTTATTGTCCCTCGATCGAGGATAAGGTGGTTCGTTTTGCCGAAAAGGAGCGCCACCAGGTCTTTTTGGAGCCAGAAGGGCGTCACACCCTGGAATATTACGTGAATGGAGTTTCGACTTCGCTTCCCTACGAGGTGCAACTTGATTTCCTTCGTGCGATCCCGGGGCTTGAGAAATGCGAGATCATCCGCCCTGGCTACGCGGTGGAGTATGATTACTGCCCGCCAACCCAGCTAAAACCGACTCTGGAGACCAAGAGGGTATCGGGGCTTTTTTTTGCGGGTCAGATCAACGGGACTTCCGGATACGAGGAAGCGGCTGGTCAGGGTCTTCTCGCTGGCGCTAATGCTGCTCTCAAGGTGAAAGGGGAAGGGGACCTCGTGCTGGGACGCGATGAAGCCTATCTCGGAGTGATGGTTGATGACCTCGTCACCAAGGGTTGCACCGAGCCTTACCGGATGTTTACCAGTCGTGCCGAGTACCGCCTCTTGCTTCGTCAGGATAACGCTGATGAGCGACTCAGCCCGATTGCTTCGAGGCTGGGCCTCTTGAGAGGCGAGCATGCCGATCGTTTCGCACAAAAACTCTCCTGTCTTACACAAGCCCGTGCTTTCATCCGGAAAACAAGTCATGAACGGATCAAACTAGATCATTGGTTTCGCCAGGGTGGTCATGGCTGGCAGGATCTGCCGTCTGAGATCCGCGAAAAGTTCCACGTGGAACTTTGGCCCATTCTTGAAGCTGATTTTAAGTATGAGGGCCATATCACCCGCCAACAACAGGAGGTGGATCGCTTTAAAAAGCAGGAGTCCGCGCTTATTCCGGTGGATATGGATTATCAGGTGCTCTCTGGCCTGAAAGCCGAGGCCCGTCAGCGTTTCAGTGACATCCGGCCCCGCACGCTCGGGCAAGCTGCCCGGATTTCAGGAATTACCCCGGCAGACGTTACCCTCCTGATGATTGCTCTGGAGAAACGGAAGAAGGCTGCCGAGCTTGAGGCATAACAAGCTTGGTCTTTCCTCCTGTTTGCTGTCAGAGTTCCCGGAGTGATCACTTTGAGGAATCTCTTTATCGTTCTGTTTCCTGTTTTCATCTCCGGAGCATTGGCGGAGCGTCCCAATATTCTGGTCATCCTGACGGATGATCACCGCTATGATGCCTTGGGCTTTTTGGGACATCCATTTCTGGAGACTCCCAATATGGACCGCCTCGCGGCCGAAGGGGTTCACTTTAAGAATGCCTACGTGACCACTTCGTTGTGTTCACCCAGCCGGGCTTCGATTCTCACCGGGCTCTACGCTCACAACCATCGGGTCGTTGACAACTACAACCCGGTCAGCAAATCACTGACCTTCTTTCCCGAGATCCTTCAGAAGGCTGGTTACCAAACAGCTTTCATTGGCAAGTGGCACATGGGCGACAGTGAAGAAAAGCAGCGCGGCTTTGATTACTGGCTTAGCTTCAAGGGGCAGGGGGTTTATGTGCCGGATCCCGCCATGCTCAAGGCAAAGGGCCGCTTCGTCCCGCAAGCCACGAACTCAGGATTTAATATCAACGGGCAGAAGGTTGCCCAGAAGGGCTACATCACCGATGAACTCACCGATTATGCCGAGGAGTGGCTTGCAGAAAAGGATGCGGAAAAGCCCTTTCTTCTCTACGTTTCCCATAAGGGGGTGCATGCCGATTTCCTGCCGCCTGACCGCCATGCCTTTAAGTACGATAAAGTACTTATTTCGACTCCGCCCACTCCTGTAGCCAATCCCGACCTCTTCACCGATCCGCCGATGTGGGTCCGGAACCAAAGCAACAGCAGGCATGGAGTGGAGTTCGCCTACTACACCGGTGTCGATATGAAGAAGTATTACCGGCGTTACTGTGAAGCTCTTCTGGCAGTCGACGATAGTGTGGGCCGTCTTTTGAAGAATCTCGAGAAGAGCGGTGAACTGGAAAATACCGTTGTGCTCTACCTCGGTGACAATGGTTTCATTTTCGGGGAGCATGGTCTCATCGACAAGCGCTGCGCGTATGATGAATCGGTCCGCATCCCCATGCTCATGCGCTATCCCAAATCGCTGAAGCCGGGAACGACTGTCGAGAAGATCGTCGCCAATATTGACGTTGCGCCCACTCTACTCGAGGTCGCCGGTTTGAAGCCGCTGGATCAAATGGACGGGAAAAGTTTCTGGCCGCTTGCGAAAGGGGAGGGGAGTCCCAAATGGCGCCAATATCTTCTCTACGAATATTACTGGGAACGAAATTATCCACAAACCCCAACCAATCATGCCGTGATCGGAGAAGACTACAAATACATCCGCTACCACGGTGTCTGGGATCAGGATGAACTCTACCACACCAAGTCTGATCCCAGGGAGCGAAAGAACCTCTTCAACGATCCCGCCCAGGAATCGCGCATTGAAGAAATGAACAAAGCCCTCTTTGGTCTCCTCGCGGATTCGAGCGGAGAGAATATGCCGCTCCTTCCGGATCGTGGGACGAAGTATTTTCACCGCAAAACGGATGGTTCCCGAGGGGCGGCTTTTCCGCCCAGCTTCCATCGGAACGCGGGTAGGAGTGGAAAGTGACGTGTTAGGCTTGGTAAAAGGGAATTTGGACCACGGAAGCAAGCTTCTGAAAGTCCAGATCGATCGTGAGAATTTCCATTTCTCTGGCAATGGCGATGGCCGCGATGAGACAGGTGGTGTTGGTGACGAGAATCCCCGAGTCGTGACACTTGTTGCAGAGGCGGGCGGCCTCGACATAGTCGCTGGAATTGACAGGTTCGTCAGGAAAAGCGTTGAGAGCGCTGCGGAGACGGTCGAATTGCACGGTGTAGCGGACTCCGGATAGGATTTCCTGCCGAACAGGTCCGATCATGACGGCTTTGCCCGTTTCGATTAGTTCAGTCAGGGCTTCGGTCTCCGGCGCGTCTACGGGGTTCCTACGCCGCAGGGCCAGCGACCAGACCGAAGTGTCTACGATCACTCCCATGACGATCTCCTTCCTGCGGTGTGGTCGTAGCTTTCGTCGATGTCGATCTTTCCAAAAAGCAGGGTGACCTCCTTTTGTTTGCGGCGATTGATGTATTCCTTCAAGGCAGCTTCCACTGCCGCTCTTTTGCTTCGGTGATTCCCGATTTTGACTGCTTCTTCAAGCAATTCTTGTGCGATATCAAGATTGGTTGCCATGTGCGGTATACTCGCACAATTTTGTGCACAAAAAAGACCTATTGTTCAGAGGGTTTCACCCTTTACCCGGCGAATTACCAGCTGTGGCTAAAGTAAATGAGCGGCTCGCCCTTTTTGGTCCCGATGACCTGGAACCAGTCCGTGTCGCTATTTTTGTCGAAGCCTTTGTAGACCACCGAGGTGTAGAACCAGCCGTCGACTTCAACGGTTTTGGTCAAACGGTGTCCGGCGAGGAGTTTTTTGGGGATCGTCGCGATTGCTTCGAGGTGGTCTTCCCTGTTTTTGATCGTGAGATCGATTTTCACCATTCCTCCCCGGAAGAGGTCCTCCGGTCTATCTGGAAAACGATCCC
Source organism: Verrucomicrobiia bacterium (assembly GCA_030432565.1). GTDB lineage: Bacteria > Verrucomicrobiota > Verrucomicrobiia > Verrucomicrobiales > Akkermansiaceae > SW10. The sequence continues at coordinate 22,752 of JAUIGV010000020.1, forward strand.
GGAGTTCCCCGCCCATCTGGCTGGTGCGCAGTTGAAAGATGGGATGAGCCTTCGCAGCTGCATTCTCCCGAGAGTTTTTAAGAGCGTATAGTAGCTTCTCAAGGTCTTCGTCGTAGTAAGGATAGACCGTGAAATTGCCGGTATTCGGCTGCACGACATCCTTGAGCCTTTCCGGGCACTGGACCAATTCCTCTGACGATACTGAATAATCAATCAGCACCTTTTTCCCATTCACGTAGCGAGGACCAAGTTCTGCTGCTGAGCCTGGCCATTTCCCGTCGTTTTCTTCAACGAATCTGATGAGATCTCGAATCGCTGCCGCTGTTCCATACTCGGCGGACACACGCGAGGAGAATTGAATCACCGCCATGATTATCCAAATGATGATGGCGGATCCAATCAGAACAACAGTCTTAGCGAATCGGCACTTTGTTTTTTTTGTCATTGATTCCGTGATCTGTTCGCTTTTCGAAAATACCGGCTGGCAACCGGGAGCGCCACGGCAAGAATGTTTGTGCTCCGTTACGCTATCACCATCTCATGGCGGTTTCCTGCGATTTCCCAGAGATCACGACGATTCCACGTCATCAAAAGATGGCAGGGCGTGGGACCGCCAATAAGCTTGGTTTGCGAGGTCCCGATCGATAATCGACGGATTTTTGATCGCCTCAACTTGAGGGACCTTCTTGAAGGAGTGACGTCCATAAAGGCCGTCGAATGAGACATCGAGTGCGAAAGTGGGAATGATTTCCCAGTCGATGATGACGTACTTTTGGCCGACTTCGACGTCCCGCAAAAGCTCTTTCATGGCATCAATCCACATTGCGAGGGTTTCCTCATCGGGGTCCGGGGTCCCATGATGTCTGCGTTCCTCCCGGGCGAGATCCTCCCAACTCTGATTCTTGATCTCGATGCCTTCGGCAAACGTGAACGCTTTTCGGCAGGTCAGACAGGAGAACAACCAGCCACACCCGCACCAGGGGCAATCAAGTTGCTGGGGAATGGCAATCCTACCATCATCGCACGAGCAGTGGGAAATGACGTCGTCGTTAAACTTCTTCAGGTAAATCACAGGAACGCTGTGATTATGGGTTTTGTCCCTGTCATTTCAAGACATCGAGTTGTCTCGGTGCCTCATCGTGAACAAGAAGGGTGATTTCCCGGCCAATGGACGAGGATATTTGCGGTGCCCCGATTTGTCTTCAATCATGTCTTTGCAGAGACTAGGTTGGCGGGGCCGATTGTAACAAACTCCCGACATGAAACTTGATACCGATTCCATGAGCCTCTTTGAGAGAAGGCTGACGCTTTGGGTGGCTCTTTGTATCGCCGCGGGTATTGCCTTGGGAAAGGTGGCCCCGGGGCTAACGGGAGCGCTTGATGAGATGTCCATTATAGTGAACGGGGCTCCGGTGGTTTCGCTTCCCATCGCGGTGTGTCTCTTCTTCATGATGTATCCCATCATGGTAAAGATCGATTTTGGAAACGCGGTGAGGGCGCGTGGCAATCTCAAGCCGGTCCTTCTCACGTTAGTCGTGAATTGGGCGATCAAGCCCTTCACGATGTTCGGAATTGCGGTCCTATTTCTTGGGATTTTGTTCAAAGACTTTTTGCCCGGAACCGAGATCGTGAAGGACGGGACCGAGGTCCAACTCTATCGTTCTTATATTTCCGGAGCGATCCTTCTTGGCATCGCACCTTGCACTGCCATGGTTTTGGTTTGGGGGTTTCTGGCAAAGGGAAACCAAGGGCTGACCTTGATCCTGGTGGCAGTGAATTCGCTGCTCATGCTGGCTCTTTACGGTGCTCTTGGCGGCTGGCTTCTTGGCGTGAATCAAATGCCAGTTCCCTGGGAGGCTCTTTTGCTGTCCGTGTCCATCTACGTGGCTTTGCCCTTGGTCGCAGGATATCTTTCGCGGAAGTGGATTTTGAAAACCAAGGGGCAAAGCTGGTTCGATGAAAAATTCCTTCATTACCTCACTCCGGTATCGATCACCGCTTTGCTGGCGACTTTGGTTCTGCTATTTAGTTTTAAGGGTGAAACGATTCTCCAGAACCCCCTGACGATTCTCTGGATTGCCATCCCGCTCGCTCTTCAGACCGTGTTGATTTTTGCCCTGACTTACTTAGCGGCGAAGGCGCTTGGATTCCGCTACGAGGATGCGGCTCCGTCTGCCATGATTGGCGCGTCCAATCACTTTGAAGTTGCTATCGCCACGGCGGTGATGCTTTTCGGACTTGGTTCGGGTGCCGCGCTGGCCACGGTGGTTGGGGTTCTGATCGAAGTGCCGCTGATGCTGATGTTGGTCGGTTATTGTCGCAAAACGAGCCATTGGTTCCCGGTTTCGGGGAACCAAACCGGGGGGACGAAATAGCTCCGGGATTTTTCGTGGCTGGAGCGCGCTAACTTCACTAGGCTTTCCTCCTGATGAAAAATTCCAAATTATCCGTGGTCATCTTTGCGCTTTTGGTCTGCGCCCTGCCGCTCTCCGCCCGCAAGCCGAACGTCATTGTCATTTTCACGGATGACCAGGGCACTGTGGATATGAATTGCTACGGCGCCAGCGACCTGATCACACCAAATATGGACGGGCTCGCGAAGCGCGGGGTGCGTTTCACCCAGTTTTACTCGGCTGCTCCGGTTTGTTCGCCATCACGGGTGGGCTTGATGACCGGCCGGACCCCGCAACATGGTGGCTTGAATGGCAACGTCCCGCTCGATTCCGTCGGGATGCCCTCGCAGCAAATCACGATTGCGGAGAAACTGAAGGAAGCAGGATACGCCACCGCGCATATTGGCAAGTGGCACCTTGGGCATCACAAGGAGACCATTCCCAACGCCCAGGGCTTTGATCATTCCTTCGGCCACCTCGTGGGTTGCATCGACAACTACTCGCATTTCTTTTACTGGAGCGGGCCCAACAAGCATGACCTTTGGCGGAACGGCAAAGAGGTCTTTCATAATGGCGAGTTCTTTCCGGATCTCATGGTGAAGGAAGCGGGCGAGTTCATCGACAAGAACAAGGCCCGGCCTTTCTTCATCTACTTTGCCCTCAATACGCCGCACTACCCGTATCAAGGGTCGCCGGAGTGGCTGGATCACTACAAGGATCTTCCTTATCCCAGGAATCTTTACGCCGCTTTTCTTTCGACAACGGACGACCGGATCGGGGCGCTTTTGAAGAAGGTCGATGACGTCGGCCTCACCGATGATACGATCATCATTTTCCAGTCCGATCACGGTGCGTCCGAGGAAGTGCGCGCTCACAAGGGTGGGGGCAGCGCCGGACCGCACCGGGGTGCCAAGTTCAGCCTTTATGAGGGAGGAATCCGGGTTCCGGCGATCATTTCCTGGCCGGGCACCCTGCCCGAAAACGAAGTGCGAAATCAGATTGCCACCGGCTGCGATTGGTTCCCGACCATTATGGAGCTCTGCGAGATTCCGGCTGCAACGCACAAAATCGATGGCAAGAGCCTGCTCCCGGTGATCAAATCGGAAAGCGAGACTTCGGCTCACAAAATCTTCCATTGGAAATCAGGGAATGCCGTCGCCGTTCGCGAAGGAAAGTGGAAGCTGGTGATGAGCGGCAAAAAGGTTGAGCTCTTCGACCTCCCTAAGGATCTCGGGGAAGCACGAAATTTGGCAAAGGAGAATCCGGAAGTCGTGGAAAGACTTCGCGGGAAGAGCGCGGATTACTGGCTCAGTATCAGTCAGTTCAAGTGATGCTTCGTTTGTTGGAAAAGTGGGTGACTCTTTATCGCGGGATACCCGGCCCGCTTCTGGGGAGGCTTCTTGCTGCTCCGTTTGTGCTAAGTCTTGTGGATCTTACGGTGACGCTTCTTTTTCAGCCTGCGGAATATTGGCAGGGAGATCGTTCGACGGTGATCGAGGGCAACCCCATCGCGCGTTGGGCATTTTCAATTCATCCCCTGATGATCATCCCGGGAATGATTGGATGGTATGTCATCGTCATTCCACTCATTCTGAAGAGTCCGGCCTGGCTTGGACTCCGGGTGCATGTCTTCCTCGTGCTTGGTCATCTCGTGATGATCTCGGGCTGGCTGATTCGAAACCACGAGACTGGGACATTGTTTGCGGTGATCGTTTGGCTGTTCGCTCTTCCGCTTGCGTGGATGCTGGTGGAGCCCTATTTGAAGCACTGGAACTCGAAAGTTCCTATCGCCGTCTGATCTTCAGTCGAACCATCTGTCGCGGGTCGCTGCTCACGATGGGAAGATTGTGGCGCAGAATGATCGATTCGGTTCCATCGCCATTCGAAACCGGATCGCCGACGGGGATGAACGATTCCGCCCAATTCTCCAGATCGGATGAGACCTCGATTGAGAAGATGACATCGGTAAGGCCGACGTGACGCTGAAATGCCAGAGCCAAAAATGACTCGTTCTCGATTTGAACGAATTGCGGGACTGGAAGTTTGTCCTGATTTGGCGAGTTGGGATCAAGGCCCATTCCATATTCGAGGAGATTGCCCAAGGAATCGAGATCAGGATCTGCCAGGGGCCCGCTGACAAGAGGATCAGCCAATTGTTCCTGATTGAAGTTGGCAAGCTGCCAGTTCGTGAAGCCTTGTCCACTCGTGGTATCAGGGCCACCGGGAGTTCCTCCGGGAATTGAGCTGACCTTCCACGAGGCGGGGTCGTTCGCATCGGTGGGCAGGCCGGATTCGTCGAGAGCGACGAGGGTTGAACCCTCTCCGTCTGTTTCAGGATACCAAATATCGTTAAAGGTGAAAGCAGTGATGGTTCCTCCGGCGAGATCGTTGAGAGCGAGTAATTCCCCGTCGTTGTTCAGCTTGTTGGAATAAGTTCCAATCACGGGGAGACCCTGACCGTAGCGGAGTTCGAAGGCGCTTTCGTTTTCCACCAACACGGCATAGGCACCGGGAGCGAGAGTGGTTCCCACTGGGATTTGGAATTCAATGCCATCAACGAAGGTGGCGCCGCTGAGATCGATCTCGTTTTCGCTGATGTTTCGCACTTCCAGCCATTCGAAGTCGTCATCGTTCAAGGTGGGATCGGTGGACAGCTCGGAAGGGGAAGGGTCAGCGGGATGATAGTTCAGCTCGGTGATGATGAGATTGCCGGCACTTGCCGGAGCCCCAACGACGAAGACGCCTTCGTTCGGAGCACTCCATTCTCCACCGGTGCTGCGCGAGCGGGCGCGGATTAAAGAAGTTTCTCCCAGCGCTATCGTGGGCGCATCCCCCGGTGGGATGGTGCCCGTGAGCTCGAGGTCGAAACCAAGGTCACTACTTCCGCTGCTTTGTTGGTGGAGTTCGACAGTAATTACATTTTCTCCTTCGACCAAGTTGCCGGGGTCGAGGGGAAGCTCAAAGTATTCGCTCTCTGCATTTCCAGCGGCGGCCTCGCCGCCGGTAAGATCTTCAAAGCCGAGGACCAGTCCGTCGGCGATGTTGCTTCGGGCCACTTCTTTTCCATTGAGATAGAGGATCGCGCCGTCATCGCGAAGCAGCTTGGCTTGCAGGGAAAGAATGGAAGCAACATTGGTGATCTCAACTTTCCGGCGAAAATAGTAGGTCCGGTGGCGGCCGGTTGTCGGGCCGCGATCCAGCTGGGTCGCGATGGTGGCCCGGGGATTACCGAGGCCACCAAATCCCAGCACGCCGTTTCCACTCATCCATTCCGTTTCATCAAAGTCGGGATGTTTCCAGTTTGTGCTATCGTACGATGGATGCCCGAGAACGATATCGCTGGTGCCCTGATCGGACCCGTCGTCGAGGAAGGTCCAGGTGCTTTCGCGGGCCAGAAAGGTCACGGGAACGGTGCCGATGTTGGGTGGGAGGACTTCGGCGCCGGGGTTGATCCCTCCGCCGGGGAGTCTTGGGTCGCTCCCATCGGTGGTGTAGTAAACCGGCTCTTCACCCCGCACTGCGATCTCGCCATTGTCCGGGAATGCGGTCCCTCCTCCCGGGTTGAGGTCCGGAATGAGGAGAAATTGATCGTCGATCCAACCGGTGCGGGTGGTGAGCCAATCCTTGATGAAGTTAATCTGCTGTTCCCAGGTCTGGGTCGAGGGTGAGGGGAATCCGGGGCCGTTCTGCGAGAGAGTGTTCCACTTGGTGAAATTACGCACGGCTGCTTCGGCAAGTGGATCGGCTTGAGCGTCGAGGCGCGCGAACAAGTTGGTGAGTTCGAAGGCTCCGGTCGTACGGAGTCCGCCCCAGCGGTCAATAACGCGTTGTCGGAAATCAGGATCCCTCATCAGGGGGACAAACCAGTCGGGTTCATAACCGTGATCTCGTCCGCCCCGATTGTAGTTATCGAGGTATTGCCAGCCGCGGGGGTTGCGATTGTCGAAGCAGCAACCGGTTCCCATGATGAGATTGTGATCCCAGATGGGACCCTTGTTCAATTTGCCATTCCGGTCCTTGAACATGTAGTCGCTGCGCACGTAGGCATCCTGATCGCGACCGAGCTCGGAGATAATGAAATGATTCACGAAGGAATCCACATTAATGAAGGCGGGGTATCCGGTGACAGGATCGGGATTGACGATTCCCGAGTTGTTGGGTCCTGATCCGCGCGACCACCCAAGGGTGGCCACGAAGTCGTCGAGATAGCTCCCGAGATAGGTGCGTTGCTGGGTGGTTGGAGAGGAGGGCTCGATGATTTCGACCGAGTTCCACCCGGTGGCCCGGGGACCATCGTTGGCAATGCCGGGAGGTTCGAATCGCATCATGTAGCCGCCGGTGACTGCCTCGCCGGAGTTGTCCGTCGGGGTGAGTTCAGTGATGTCGGTGCGATTGTTCCCTTGTTTAATTTTCTCAAAGAGAACATAGACTCCAACATACTCGCTTGAGACCAGATCACCGCCATTGTTGCTGAGGAACATTTCAAAGTGCTTCGTTCCCGGCGCTTCATTGCCAAGGGTTCTTCCAAGTTCAAAAGAAAAGGAATTCCGAACCAGTGATTTGTCGGTCCACGGTCCGTTGAAAACCCAGTCGGATTCAGAGGGCAGACCGAGCAGGGGATAGTCGAGATCGTCTTCGTTTTCATCGCGAAGCTCGACCCGATACTGTGGCTTCGCAAAGCCTGCGGAGCTCTGGCCACGGCGTCGGATGCCAATTCGGAAGCTGGCATCCGGATTGTTTGCAAGAGAGCTGCGACCGGTTTCGGGATCGACCTCGAAAACGGAGACGCGGGCGGTTTGGAGAGTGGAGCCCGGTCCCGGAATGCCCCCCGAGCCGAAGTTTTCCACGATCATGATAGGGAGGTCCGAGGTGAAGGAATCAGGGGAATTGATCCCGTTCAGATTCGAACTGGTGGCGAGTTTTTGGAATGTCGCACCAGTGGTAGCTCCGCCACCGTTGGTGTCGGGATCAAAGACCCGGGCCCGCAGATGGGTGGTGCTGGTGAGGGTGAGGGGACCGGGGTAGAGTGGGGAGCTTGAGGTCGGGTTGGAGCCGTTTGTGGTGTAGCGAATCACTCCTCCGGCAAAGGCGGGCGTGATCGCAACCTTGACATTCGAGGTGAAGGTTCCACTGGCTGGTGAAATCACCGGGGCGACCAGTGGGGCGGAAAGAAGAGTGCTATTTTCCGCACCGGGTGACGGTTGATCAAAGTAGCCGCGAGAGCCATCTGCCGCAGTGCCTTCGACGCCATAGCTGAATCCGGTGGCCTGAGCGGGGAAGGTCGGTGAGTACTGGTTGGTTATGGTGGTTCCATCCGGAGCGATCAAAGCAAGATATTCGCCACTGCCGGAAAGCCTAAAGTTGGTGTGAAGCTCGCTCCCTGCAGTCGCGCGATTTTTGTCCGAGGCAAAGACGACGAGATATTCGCCGGGCGGGAGATTGACTTCGGGAAAAGTCCACTTTTCCAAGGCTACGGCATCATCGGTGAGATGATAGCCACCCAGATTGATTGTTTCATTGGTCGGATTGTGAATTTCGAGCCAGTCGGGAGTGTCGCCATCTTCGTCTTGAAAGCTGTCGTTTCCGACGGCAACCAATTCGGAGATAAAAGGGGTGGCCTGGGAGCGGGAGGTAAGAATTGTGAAAAGGAGCGCTGCCGAAATGGCGAATAGTCGGGTCATTGGAACGAGGAAATATGATGAAGGGACGTGATGAGGCTAACACCTCCGATGGCGGAAGCTCGAAAATAATCCCCTTTGGACCTACCCCGGGTGATTCGCCCGGATGGAGCGCTCAAGCTATTCCGTTTGTTTCTCGATCCGGAAGTAGACCCCTTTTGGATTGTCGAGGTCGGCGAGGTTAAAGGTCCTTGAAGTGGTTTCGCCGTCATCGCCAAGGATTCCGTCATCGAGATCGGCATCCCAGTTGATCAGGTCTGTGGAATATTTGACACTATAGAGCTCACCCGGGCTGGAATTCCAGGTCAGGGTGAACTCGCCTGTGATTTCCGAGAGATCAAATGCAGTCACAGCCAGTTCTTTGGCAGGCCGTTCAACTGCAAGAGGTCCGCTGGTGAAAACTGTCATGATTTCTTCGGCGGTAAGGGCCCGGTCCCACATGGCGACATCATCCAGGACGCCCGTGAAGCTTTCTTTTCCACCCCGGAGATAAAGGGGGGCGGTGGGATTGTTCACCCCTTCACAATATCCACCATCTCCGGCAATCCCGGTTTTTGGATTGAGGTTTCCATTTTCAGGTAATTCTCCATTCACGTAAATGCTGGCGGTGTCAGTGGCGCTGTCGTAAACGCAGACGATATGGACCCATTCACCATCCTTGTAGGCGTCGACCGGAAGCCGGCACTCGCCACCCCATCCGCCGTAGGCCTGCCACCCGCCAATTCGAAAACGGAGCGGACTATCCTCGGTGCTCGTTGGGCGGACCAGAATATCAAAACCCGAGGTGCTATCGGTGAACGACTTGTCCATGATGGTGCCCCAGCTGGCCTGGTTATCAATCATCCACCAAGCCAAGGTAAGGTCTTCGGTTGTTGAGATGGCTTCCGGCGCACACAGCACTTCATCATTTCCCGCACCTTGCAGGGCACTCACACCCACTTTTCCTGGCTCGAGCCAGGTCCCGCCGATGAGCGTGCCGTTGTATCCGCCAACGACGTCTTCAGCAATTTCACCGGTTAAATCGTCAAAGGGCCAGTAAGCGATGAGATTGGCTTGGGCGAGGGATGCCGAGAGGCAAAGGGAAAGTAGAGCAAGCGGATTTTGGTATTTCATGTTGGGTCTTGGTTGGATTCGACAAAACAGGGATGACTATTTTTGAGATCGATTTCCGGTGCTTCTGGAAACGGGTTACACCATCAATCTCTCCCAATAAATCTCATAAACAGGCTAGATTGTGAACTGGAGAACCGCCAACATGAAAGAGAATGAATTTCATGCATTTTTTGAATTTATCATGTCATTCCTGCCCGTTCCTTCAATTCCGCCCACTTGAGAAAGCCCAAAGAGAGGGTTGGTACGCTCAAAATAGCCGTGGCCTGCTTAAATTGTCCACCCGCATAGAGCTGACAATCTGATGATTATGGAACGCAAGTTTGGAACGGTTTTCTCGATTGGTGGGAGCTTCGCGGTCTCGAACTCTTCTTGAAAAAAGAAAGCTGCCTCGCTTCGAGTCGAAGTGCTGCTGTTTTTTTCAATGAAGTGACCGGGATCCGGCTACTGTCGGACCACGCGGACAAAGAGTCGGCCATCCGGTCCCGCAAGACCGGCAATATCGAAAGTGCGTGTGGTGGTCTCTCCCGCATCCGCGCCGATTCAATCGTCCAGGTCGTTGTCACAGTCGACAAGATCGTTGGAGTAAAGCACGCTATTTAGTGGAAGCTTATCATTTAGGTTTAATCAGACATGTAGATCATGCATGGATTCGTTATTTCGATAGAATCCACGGACGAAATTTTCCAACCTCAAAAGAATTACCGTTGCACCCAGTGGGTGACTTCCTGGGTCTTGAGGAATTCCTCGGCCTTCTTTCCCTGAAGGATGGCGAGCGTGGAAATCAATCCCGCCTGAAGACACTTTGGCATTCCGACACTGACCGAGGAAGGAGCTTGGCTGACGGGCCAACCGGTTCGCGGATTCAGGATGTGTGAAAGTCTTTTTCCACGATACATGACGAAGCGGTTGGCATCTCCGCTGGTGGCGATGGCCCCTTCCTCGAGAGCAAAATTCGCGGGTGCGCCCTGAATCCCAATTTGCCATTGCGCTTTGGATCGTGGTTTCCGATTGGCGGCAAGATCCCCACCAAAGTTGACGAGGATGGGAGCGTCGCTTTCTTCACAACAAAGCGCGAGGGCCTGGTCGACGGCGTATTCCTTGCCGAAGCCCCCGAAATCGACCTGCATGCCGGGGGGAACCTGGATGGTTTGGCCATCCCAGAAAACTTTTTTCCAGTTGATGAGCGGGAGAAGCTGCTTGATCGCCGCGCGTGAAGGCGCATCCCCGGTGCCGGAAAAGTTCCAGAGCTTCCGAAGGATTCCTGACGTGATGTCAAAATCACCATCGCTCAGTTCGAAGGCGGCATCGGCAAAGTTGAGCAAGCGGGCGGTTTCCTCGTCCACCCGCACCGGCTTGTTCTGGTGGAAGTGATGAATCAAATTATCGTCGCGGTAGCGGCTGTATTTGATTTCAAGCCGCCAGGCCTCATCGGCTGCGATTTTCGCAATCCGCGAGGCCTCTTCTTTTCGATCACACTGGATAAGGACCTCGCAAGGCCCGGCCATGGCCTGAAATGAGGCTGCGAATTCCCCGGCCTCTTGCCGATGGTTGAGCGTGATCGTTCGTTCTTCTTCCAAGCCTAAAAATCCATGTTGAAACGCACCATGAAGGCCGAGACATCCTCGCTCAAGTCCTGATTGCGAAGTTCGCCAAAAGCTCCATCGCGGTCGCCAAGATCCTGGAGGTAGTACTCCAGCGAGATACTCCATGGGCGCTCGACATTGTCGCGTCCGTATTCAAGTCCCACGGTGTAGGCCATCATTTCACCAAGGCGATAGTCTGGCGAAGCATAGCTGCCACTGCCGGCCGCCGGAACATTTCCCCGGGTGAGAAACGGGGTGAAGAAGTCGGCATCATTCTGCTGATAAATCCGCAGGTGGGGCTGCAAGTACGAGACATCATTGAGACGCCACTTGTATTTTAAATCGAGAGTGTGGGAGTTGATGCCCCAGTCATCAGTCATGAAGCGATAAGAGGCATCGAAGACGTGGCTGTCGAACATGTCTCGCTTGTACTTTACGAAAAAGCTCTGCTTGAGGCGCGAGTCCGGACGGTTTTCGAAGACAACTTGCGACAGTCCGGTGGCCGGGTCTTGGACAATCGGACGACCGTCCGCTCCAACCACGGAGATGAATTTGTAGGGATCATTCAAGTAGCCGTCCGAGGCGCTGGCCGAATAGCTGAATTGAACGAGCGAGCGAGAATCGATGACTTGCGTGAAACTAAACAAGGCATCGATCACGGTCTTGTCATCTTCATCGCCGAGTCGGGGCTGAAGGCCGCCCGGATTGTCCATGATGCCGAAACTTGCGGGCACTCCGCCCACGGGTGAGATCGTATCGCTGAAGAAAGACAAGCCCCCGGAATAGGTGCGGTTTCGATCATCGGTTTGGTAGCTCACCAGGGCATTTGCGGAGAGTGACCGGTAGTCATATTCATTGGAGAAGGCCGCTCCGATAACAGATTGCCAATTGCCATCCCACTTACGATTCCAGTTCAGCGCGACGGCGTAGCGTGTATCCAGAAAAGTATCATCGAGAGGGGTCTCGTTGGCGTCCGTAGTGTACTCGCCGTTGCCTGAAGGCCGGGTGAAGGTCTGGGCGCGGTCAGTGGGAACGGCGCCGCTGGCAGAGGCTCCGGTGAGCGAGTCGAACGTGAGACGGAGGCCAATGGTATCGCGATTGTTCAGGAAATAGGTGCCGTCAATAATGGCTTCAATGGCGGAGACGCGATCGGTTTCCGTGTAGTAGAGAAGCGAGCCCTTGAAGTCAGTGTTGAGCAGGTCATCCTTACCCAGCTGGGCTTTGGCGTCTCCGGTGCCGAGCGCAGCCATTGAAGCACTTGCGAGTGATGCGATGATTTTTTGATTTTTCATGCCTGATTCGTCTTAGTTGCACCCGCAGCCTCCGCCACCAAAGCTCCGGCCACCACTGGAGGCCTCTTTGCTGAAGTAGATGTGATTATCCAGCGCAGTCGTCAGCGGTGAGGAATCAAGTTGCATGTCCGGGCGTGAAAGAACCGAAGAGGCGTCGCGCGCTCCCGCTCCCAAGTTCGAGCACGCCCCCAGCAGAAAGGCGGTGACCGGTCCGAGTAGATAAAACTTCATGAGATCGGAACCGTATCGAACGGAAGATGAGAATTTCATGAGAGAATCAGAAATCGTGACCAAATTTTCCTATCGGTCTCTCATCCGAATACGTTTATCTCTTGGGGACCCAATGAGGATTCTGGTTTTGGAAGATTATCCGCCGCTTCGGAGCAGCATCGTGGAATGCCTGGTCGAGGAAGGCTACGCCGTGGATAGCACCGAATCCGGGGACGAAGGTCTCTGGTATGTCAGAAATCACGTCTACGATGTCGCCTTGCTCGATATCATGGTGCCCGAGGTGAGTGGACTGGAAATTCTCAAGAAGTTGCGCAGCGATGGGAATTCGGTCCCCGTCATTATTATCAGTGCCCGCGATACGGTCGTCCAAAAAATCGAAGGTCTGGAGGGTGGAGCTGATGACTATCTGGTGAAGCCATTTTCACTGGATGAAATGTTGGCACGGGTGCGGGTGCAAATCAGGAGGAGGCACGAGAAGAAATCCCCGCTGATTTCGGTGGGCGATCTTGTCATCGATACCGCGACCAAAATGGTCCGGCGGGCCGGGCGGGCGATTGAGCTCACCCGGAAGGAATACCTTCTTCTGGAATGTTTGGCTTTTCGAAACGGCGAGGTTCTTTCGCGCGAAGATATCGCACGGCAGGTTTACCAGGACTATGAAGGTGGCACCAGTAATGTCGTTGACGTTTATATCGGCTATCTTCGCAAGAAGCTCCACATTGATGGTTTGCCCAATATCATTCACACCAAGCGGGGGCATGGTTACTTTTTGAGCGAGCCATGAAGCGTCCATCGATTCGAGACCGGCTCCTTGCGTGGACCACTTTTGTTATCACGCTGATAATGGCGGTGGCAGGTACTCTTCTTTATAACTCGGTAAAGCGTTCCCTTTATTCCCAGCACGACCTGTTGCTCAATGAAGCCGCCACGCTCGTTTTGATCGAGGTGAAAGCAAAGAATGGTAAAGTCCACCACGAGTGGAAGGCTTCGCTGGATTCGGCATCACGGGAGACGGGCAAGAGCATGATCCAGGTCTGGGATCTTGAAAGTGGAGAGTCGGTCAAGTCAGCTGCCTTGGGTGAGAGTGATCTGGAAAGACAATACGGGAAGTTGGGTGAGCGCGTTTTCTACAACGTGACCTTCCCGAATGGAGAGGCTGGACGGGCGGTGGGTATTTTGACCTATCCGGTGGTTGAAGGCATGGAAGGAAACGAGGGTTTTGTTCCCGGTGATCATCCCCAGGTCTTTGTGTGGGCGGACAGCACCCAGGAATTGCGTGATGTTCTGATCAAAACCAAACGTGCTTTTGTGGCGGCGGGGGTGGCGGTGGTTCTGCTTTCGGCCATAGCGATCTGGCTCATTATCTACCTTTCTTCGCTCGCGGTACAGTCCTTTAGTGCCGATCTTTTGTCGCGCGAGGGAACTGAAATCGGAGAGCCCGTTCCCGTTCCTGATCGCCTCCCTTCGGAGGTGGCCGGGATGGCCGGGAAGTTCAATGCCTTGTTGGCGCGGATCGATCATTATCGAGAAAAAGATCAGGACTTTTTTCTCAACGTGGCCCATGAAGTCAGGACGCCGCTGGCCGGAGTGAAGGCGGTGATCGAACAGGCGCTGCGCAGGCCGAGGGAAGTCGAGGACTACCAAAGAAGACTGCGGGAAGCGCTCGATTCCACCGAGAATCTGGTCCGTCTGACCGATCGGCTTATGGAGTTTGGCAAGCTGCGTAATGCCCGGGAATCGATGGTGCGCACCAACCTTGATTTGAATACCTTGCTGGAGGGCGTGCTTGAGAAATTTCGAAGCCGGGCGCTTGAACGCGGCCTGCGGTTCAAAGGTGACTTCTGTGGGAAGGCGGAACTCGGCACCGACGAGGAACTGCTCAAAATTGTTGTCAATAATCTGGTGGAAAACTCGGTGACCTACGCTGCTCCAAACACCGTGATTGAGCTTAAAACATCGAGAGCGGAAGGAATGATCGAATTTAAAATTCAAAATGAATACTCAACCCCGGAGAGCCTTCCGGATAATCTCGATGTCTTCTTCGATGCCTTTTACCGAAATGACAAGGCTCGCGATCTTGGTGCCAACAACATCGGAATTGGCCTCAGTTTCTGCAAGGAGGTGATGCTTGTGCTGGGTGGACAAATTACGGCTTCGAAATCATCTGCTCACGGTCTGTGTTTCACCGTGAGTCTTCCGGTGAATGGACACGCGGTTGACTAGCGGGTTTTGACCTCGACCCGGCCATCGGCATGGGCCTTGATATCGAGGAGTTCACCATGATGACGAATTCCAGAGATGGTAAGTGAGGGCCAGTCGCTCGGGAGCCTGGGATTGATGGTGAAGCCGTCAGGGGTGGGCTCGAATCCCAAAAATCCGTAGAGGATGACTTGGGAAACGAGAACACTTTCCATGAATTCACGGTCCATTCCCAGTCCGCCCGGAGGACCGCCGCCTTGCAGGGTTCCCCGGCCCGGCTTGGCGTAGTAAGCGCGGTAGCCGCCTTCTTTTTGCACTTCGTCAAACCACTTCAGGATTTCCTCGAGCCGTTTCCAGGCATCGTCCGGCCCCTTCGTTTTGAGACGTGCCATGAGGTCGTGGAAAGTGAATCCGAGCACGGCTCCGCCGTCTTGAACCTGATTGCCCCAGGGAATGCTTTCGGGGCCCGACCAGGCCCAGACGTAGCATTCGACATTGCGTTTGGTGGTGGCGCGGGGTCCGAAACGCCATCGATAAATATCAGCTCCACTGGAAGTGTCGCCGGCGACGGTGCGTTTGCCATCGAGCCAGTCGAAAATGGAGCGGGCCTGTTCCTCCGAGGCGAGCCCGTAGTGGATGGCCTCGAGATTCACGAAGGTAAAGCCATAGTCGTAGCTCGTGCCGCTGTGATCAATCCAGCCGACGAACCTGCCTGCCCTTGGATTCCAAAAGCGGTTTTGAAAATCGGCCCGGATTTCGTCGGCCAGCTTGTTCAAAGGGCCGGGTTGGAAAGTGACAAGCTCACGTGGGAGTTTCCAATCGGGATGCCGGTTGATGGCATCCTCCAGTTTGGCGAGCTTCCGGAGGGCATCGTAAAGATACATTGTTGCGATGGCATCCTGCCCTCCGAAGGGGATTAGATCCCAGTAGTTGTTACCAACGCCAAGCCCGGGTCGAAGAGTTTTTATTCCATCCGGCGAAATGACGAGACCACTTCGGCCATCGTGTCCAACCCAGGGAACGTGAACATACTTTTTCCCGCGAACAGAGAATTCCTTCAATGCAAAGCTCGCGGCTTCTCTGATGCGGTTAATGTTCTTCCCGAGAAAATCGAGATCTCGGGTCCACGCGAAGTAGTCGCAACACCCGCGGATGAAATTGGAGTTGGTGATGGGGTGGCGCGTGTCGATCGCGGTGATGATGGATTTAAAATCGATCTCCGCACCGACTTGAGCCGGGATGGTGATTCGGTAACGGGTGAGAAGCCCGGCATACTCCGGGTGGCGGAACATCGGAAGGTTATCGTACTTCATCCCATCCTGATCGCAGGGTGATTTGAAGGTGACGTGCCGGCCCCTTGGCCATTCTGGTTCGCCTTCAAGCAACCATTCGATCCTGGCTTGTGAAGTGGTCGGGAGCCCGCGGGCGGCCCACTCGAGCCGGGCGAAGGGAGCCACAACAGTGCCGCAACGGAAAGCCGGCGTGGTGATGGTGACGACCTCGTCCGTGCATTTCAGGCGTAGCCCGCTGCCGGGATCGATCCCGAGTTCCTTGGCCCCGCGAATGGTCCAGCCTTCGGTGGACGTGAGAGGTTTAAGCTTGAAGATCTGAATTGCCCAGACGTCGTCATGGTTCGAGAAATGGAAGCCCGTACCGGTGCTTTGTTGCCACGCGGGAAAGGGCCAGCCTTCGCTGTGCGCCATACCCCGGTGTTGCTGCATCGAGACGTATCCATCGCTTCCGATCTTTCTCTTAAGAAATGAAGCGCGGTATTGCTGCTGCTTCTTCCCCGAGACCCAGAGGGTGGATTTGGGAAGCCACGCGTCCCAGAGCGTGCAGTCCGAAAAGGCGTTCTCGTGGTGGAGTTGGTGCAGTTGATTGAGCGACGCCATCCGGCTTTCAAACCCCGGCACGGAGTATTCCGGAAAAGGCTCCGCGAAACCGCCGCGAAGAAGCGAAATCGTAGCGAGAAGGACGACGCGCCTCATCCCGCTATTTGATGGTGATCACTTCCGGCTTCCCGGGCTCGGATTTCTCAACCATCTTTGCCTCCTCGTCCTTTGTCATGAAGGTCTCATCCGTCTCGTCACCTTCCTCCAGGGAAATGATGGCCTCTTTGGCGTCATCGAGCAGCGAGGTCGACGATCCGAGGTAGATCAGACGCATGTCACGCTTTCGTTGGATCTGAAGAACGTATCCCAAACCGCGATGGCCCCGGCCTTTTTCCTTGCCATTGTTACTTCGCTCGACTTCCTGAAAGTGGTTTTCGATGTCCTTGAAAATCGCCTTCTTGGTGTCGCCCGGTTTGATGGAAATGTCGAATACCTGGCGGGAAAGCACCTTGTATTGATCGTTGTCAAAAACGGAGCGGCCGATGAGATAGTAAACCACCTCGCTGTCTTCCAACTCCTTCTTGGGGCTGAAGTTCTTGATCTCAACCCTCATCCCAAAGGTTTGCCTGGTGGATGAGGATCCTTTGCCGCGGTCCTTGCTGAGCCCGCGGTCGAAATCCGGCGTGACTTCCAGGTCGGGGACCTTGTCGGCAATCCAAGTGGTGATGAAGGTCTGGTCGGCTTCGCTGAGTGTCTCGCGGTTGACAGGAACGACGCGGCCCCCTCTGAGTCGCAGCCAGGCATGAGTGGTATTGGCCTTGATGAGTTCCGCTTCCAGCGTCCGGTCCTGGGTATCGGTGAAAGTGCGATACTCCGCATACGCCGACGCAAGCAGGGCGTGAAAAAGAAGAAAGAGCGGGAATTTCATAGACTCAGTTAATCGGTTTCGTGATCTGATCTTTCAAGAGGGTATTCAATAACGGGGCCAATTCACGGGCTTGTGCTTTTCATCCCGCCCGGGGGGACTAAAGTTAGCGCGTGACCCCTGCCGAGTTTCAAATCCTGAAGACTGTCTTTCTGACGGTCGTCGCATTGTTTTTGCTTCTGGCTCTGCCGGGTTACGCGTGGTTGCGAAAGTCCGCGCCGGAGATCGACTTAATCCCCGGGGGAAGAGTTTCAATTTCGGCGATCAAGCCTCTCGATCTCATTGTGGTTGGTCTCTATATTCTGGTCTTTGCGGGATTTCTAAAAGGGACCGAATTTAAAATGAATCATCCCGAGGAGTTGGAAATGTCTGCCGGGATGGTGATGGCGAGTTCCATCACAATGCTTCTGATCGCGGCGGTTGTTCCTGCTGTTCTTTTTTGGCGGGTCAATCTGATGGAGGTTTTTGGACTTCGTTGGCCGGATTGGAAAAACATCCTATGGATCATGCCGGCATTTGTTTTTGCCATGATGGTGATCGGTGCCTTGATGGTGGCTTCCGGTTGGCAGTCGTGGGTTCAGGATTCCCTTGGCTCAAAGCCTCAGGAAGCGGTCACTCTGGTGAGAGAGACCTCGGACATGGGGTTGTTGGTGGCGATGGCGGTGGCGGCGATCGTTGTTGCGCCGATTGCCGAGGAGGTGATTTTCAGGGGCTACCTCTATCCGGTCCTGAAACGATTCACCGATCGTTGGTTTGCTTCGGTCTTTACCGGAGTGTTTTTCGGCGTGATTCACTTCAACCTTATGGCCCTGCCAATGCTGGCCTTGATGGGTGTGGTGCTTGCGGTGATTTATGAGAAATCGGGTTCGCTTTGGGTCCCGGTCGGCTGTCATGCGGCTTTCAATGCCACCTCCGTTGGTGTTATGTTACTTTCGCGGATGTACGAACTCCCCACGGCGCCATGAAGTTGGTTGGCCAACTGGGTGAGGACGGCTTGATCGCGCGCGTCTGTGGAGATTTGGCGACCTCGTCTCAGGTCGTGGTTGGGCCGGGCGACGACTGTGCGGTGGTGGGAACCGGAGAAGATTTGGTGCTCTTGAAAACTGATGCGGTAGTGGCCGGAGTGCATTTTTTACCCGACGAAAAACCAGACCGGGTTGGTTGGAAGGCGGTGGCCCGGGTCCTTAGCGACTTTGCGGCGATGGGTGGGCAGCCCGGCGAATTGCTGGTGACCTTGGCTTTGGCCCCCGAGGTTTCAGTCGATTGGGTGGACGGTCTTTATCGGGGTATGAACTCGTGCCTGGCCCGGCATGGCGGAGTCATTGTCGGTGGCGAGACGACTTCTCTTCCCTCCGGAACACCGGCCATGATTTCAGTGGCTGGAAGGGGAATGGTGACCCGGAAAAATCTCGTCACGCGGAGCGGCGGGCGTCCGGGAGATAGCATCTATGTGACGGGCTGGCTCGGTGGGTCAATCCGCGGCAAGCACCTCGATTTTACGCCCCGACTTTGTGAGGCAGCCTGGCTGGTCGGCAACGGTGCGATTACCGCGATGATGGACTTGTCCGATGGATTGGCCAAAGATCTCCCACGCCTGGCTGCGATGAGCGGGGTGGGATTTAAGATCGAGCGGGAAGCGCTGCCTCTTTCGAAAGGGGTGGGAATCGAGCAGGCTCTCGGTGACGGCGAGGACTACGAGCTTCTCTTCACGAGCAGTGAGGAGATTGGGGAGCGCTGGCGGGAGAGATTTCCGGACCTGGCGCTGACCAGGGTGGGCTGCCTCGTGCAAGGAACCGGGGAGGCCATCGACGGAGGTTGGGACCACTTCCGCCGATGAGAGACCCGGTCACTTCTTAGGCATGATGGGGGAGTTGATGTCCGCCAGGTCTGAGGGCTTGATGCCTTTGACCTCTCCGCCGAAGCTGAAGGAAGAAGGATTGTAGTCTCCGACGAAGTCGACCTTAGCGTCCGCCTTGATGTCCTTTTCGAGACCGGCGGCCCAGAAGATGCCGTTGATAATGAGGCGGCGGTAGTTGGGATCGAGAAGGTCCTGGGAAGCTCCTTGGGTCGAGTGGAAAACACGGGCTTTTTTGCCGTCCTTGGAGGTGTAGTGGCGGGTCCAGGTGGAAGGACTTGGCTTCTTGGTCTCGTCGACCGGGGAATCCTTGGTCATGCCATTGAGGGGCTGGCTTTCAGTGAGAACGGTGAAGGTGTCATCGGGGATCCCCACATAAGCTCCGGCCATGCAGAGGGCATTGTCACCCACGCCACGGAGGATGGGATGGTCCTTCTGGTCCCTCTTCAACTGAATCCGGGTGGCTTGTTTGTGGTTGCGTCCGTAGTGGCCGACCCAGGTGTTTCCGAGCACCTGATGGCCGAAACCTTTTTCGTATTCCTTGCCACCGTATTTGAAGTCGAATTTCGAGTAAGTTTTACCCTTGGGAATTTTGAAGGCATGAGAGGAAGTGCGCAGGCCGACGACCGGGCCACCGCGTTCGACGTAGTCTGCGATGTGCTTCATCTGGTCATCGGGAAGGTCAAGGAAGCGGGCGAAGATGACCATGAGGTCGGCGTCCTCGAGGGCCTCGAGGCCTTTGATATTGGAAGCGCCGGCCTTGATGTGGCCCTTTTCATCGACTCCGAAAAGCACGGTGGTTTTGAATCCGTGGTGCTGGGCGAGGATGCGGGCGAGAGCCGGACAGGTTTCCTCGGTGCGATACTCGTGATCCGACGCGACGAAGACGATGTGTTTTCCTTTTCCCGGACCCTCACCACCCTTGTAGGTGATTTGACCAAGAACCGGAAAAACGCTGAGAAAGAAGAGGAAAATGAATTTCATGGGCATTAGTTACGGTCAGGAATCCGGGAATCTCGCAAGCGAAGCTCAATTGACTGGAGCCGGCACAGAACCACGCTCCATTCATGGCCAAGCATACAAAAGATGCATTTTCCGCCTTTCGCGATTCAATGATAATAATTAAGCCTTCGCAGATCTGCCCTGCTCTTTGTTGCCCCAAAGCTCCCTTCCTTCCCCATGAACTCTGTCTAAACCTGGTTTCCGCGACCCTTCCGCCCAAAGCAATTTCCTGGCAACGATTCAAAATGCCTGAGATGGTCGTGATCGGGAGCAACAGCCGTCGATTTTCGCCGGGACCTGTGATTCCGATCCTTCTTGCGTCGGCTAAAATGCTTTTACCTCTTCAGGCGGAGTCACCGGCGATTGCACCCGCTACTAGACCACAGGAGACAGGGTGCGACCCGCAGAAGTCGGAAAGGACAATCGCCGTGGAGGTGGAGCCGATCAGGCTCCACAACGTTGACCAGATGGGTTTGCTCGTGGAGACGATCGGTTCGGTTAACAGAATCGAGCGTGGTCCGGAGCCCAACGAGCTGGTTTGCCATCGAGACGAAGACATTGAGATCGTTTCTCGAGTTAGTGCGACGGGTGGCCGAGGAAATTTGAGACGAAGGCGGGGGAGCCGGTTGGAGCTGGCGAGGAACGGCTTTTAGCCCATTTGTCGACGGTCTATTCCGAGGCCTTTCTAAAACTGCTGCGCAATGAGTTGAAGAGCCTTCGGGAGAGGGGAATGGATGAAGAGGCAGCAAAGATCCTGCAACGGTTCAAGGACCGTTTCTGCGATGTGAGTCTTTTTACCAAGGAGCTGAAGGAAAGGTTTAGTCGTTGGTTCAACAAGCAGAATGGCCGTCGCGGCACGCTCTGGATGGATCGCTTTCAGAGTGTCTTTGTGGAGGGGGAGGCTGCACTTGCGACGATGGCGGCATACATTGACCTGAATCCGGTTCGAGCGGGAATCGTCGGGGACCCGATGCTTTATGAATGGAGCGGATATGGAAATGCCGTCGGGGGAAGCAAACGGGCGCGTCGTGGACTCTGCAAAGCTTTGAATCTTCCCCAGGATTGCTGGGAAGGCCGGGGGCTCGAGCGCTATCGTCTCTATCTCTATGACGAAGGTGTAGCGGTCGAGCCGCAGTCGCCATCGCTTGGAAAAAGGAAGAGGGGTCGACGCGGGTTTAAGATGGAAGCGCGAAGCGAGGCGATCGAAAGGAAAGGTAAAATTAGTCCGGCTCAAGCTCTGCGAAAGCGAATCGCGTCCTTTTCGGCCGGAGTGGCAATTGGAAGTGAAAGATTTGTGAAGAGAATGGCTTCCCGTTATCAGGATGAGATGGGGCGGAAGAAGCTACCCAAATCTCATCAGGACCCGGGAGCTGGCGGATTTTATGTGATGAGGGAGTGAACGGGTCAGAATAGGAGTGCGGGCCGCTGACGCAGGCAAAGAATCCCATCGGGAGTGGCTATTACCCCTTTTTCTTTGCCAGCGATCCAAGGGAAAAATCCCACCCAGCCCGAGCCCCCAAACTCCTCCAGCGAGCCTGTCCCAATTCATCACACCCCAAACCAGGACCTCTTCTACAGGGAGATCAAATTGATATTTTTTGCTGTCGCAATCTCTCCGGCTCATTCAGTTTGTCGCCCTCCGAAACACCACCAAATCTCATGAAAACATCACTGTTACTCACCTTCCTCCTCGCGATCCCGGCCCTCGGTGATCATCACGGGGAAGCGAATAAGGAAGCTGCCGGTCTTCCCGCCGGTCTTCCTGCCAAGTCAGATACAGCGGCACTTGAAGAAGTCGGCTTCAAAGCCCTCTTCAATGGCAAGGACCTTACCGGTTGGAAAAAAGTCGGCGGTTCTGCGAGTTACGAAGTGAAGGACGGAGCGATCCGTGGCTTTGGCAAGAGCATCAAGGGTAATACCTTCCTGCGCACCGAGAAGGAGTACGGCGACTTTATCTACACCTTCCAATTCAAGTTCGTGGACAAGTCCGGCAATTCGGGCTGCATGTTCCGTGCCTTTCAGAAGGATGGCAAACCTGATGGCCGTGTCACCGGTTACCAGTGCGAGCACGATAATTTTAAGAATGGCAAGCGCGCCTGGACAGCCGGTATTTTTGACGAGGCCCGTCGCGGATGGCTGGATCCCAACAAGAAGGCTTCCGCCGAAGTGAAGGACAAGTTCACCGAGCAGGGCAATCGCCTCTTCAAGTGGGACGACTGGAATACCATTGTGATCAAGTGCAAGGGGAATCACATTGAGACCTACCTGAATGGTGAGAAGCGTGCGGACTTCACAGACACTGACGAGAAGAACACCGACCTCAAAGGCTTCTTCGCGCTTCAGGTCCACGGTGGACCTTCCGGCGATATTCTCTGGAAGAACCTCTACCTCAAAGAACTCTAGAATCGTTGGTTCTTCACGTCCCGCTGCTTGCTCCGGAGATTCGGAGTGACCAGCGGGTTTTTATTGCCCAGACTCCCCACCATGAATCGCCGCCATTTTACTCTCATGAGTTCGCTCACCCTGGCTTCCGGATCTGCTCTCAAGGGGGCCGAAGCAGAGCCGACTGAAGTTCTTTCGCTCGGTCTACTGACGGACGTCCATTATGCTGACAAAAAAACCTGGGGTTCCCGGGCCTACCGCGACAGTCTTTTGAAGGGCAAGGAAGCAGCCGAATTCTTCAATGAAAAGAAGCCGGCAGCCATGGTGTGTCTTGGAGATCTTATTGATGCCGCCCCCTCGGTGGAGACCGAAATTTCCTATCTCACTGCAATTTGCAAGGTTCTAGATGTCGCCGGAATTCCAAGGCATCACGTCCTCGGAAATCACTGTGTCGCGACTCTCAACAAGGAGGAGTTTTTCAAGAACGCGGGATCGGCGAACAAAGAAGGTCACTACTCGTTTGATCTCAAGGGAAACCATTTTGTGGTTTTGGATGCTTGTTACAATTCAAGAATGGAGCCCTATGGCCGCAACAACTTTGTTTGGCACGATTCCAATATGACTCCGGAGGAGATTGCGTGGCTTAAAAAGGATCTTGCGGAGACCAAACTTCCCACTGTGGTTTTCACCCACCAGCGTCTCGATGTGGACCGGCCCAACAAGTATGCCATTAAGCAGTCGGTTGAAGTACGAAAGATTCTTGAGGACTCCGGGCGTGTTCGCGTGGTCTTTCAGGGGCATAGTCACAAAAACGAACTGGAGGAAGTGAATGGAATTCCTTACTGCACCCTCGCCGCCATGGTGGAGGGCGAGGGCATCGAGAGTAATTCGTATTCATTGTTACGATTCCTCGATGACGGCTCGATCAAGCTGGAAGGATACCGTCGCCAGAAGAACCAAAGCTTTTCCAGGAAGGGATGAGAGTTCTTACGATTCTTGCTCTGACCATTTCCTGTCTTCTGTCCGCTCCGGAGAAATGGGAGAAGGATATTGCGAAGTTTGAAGCAGCCGCGAGGGCAAAGCCCTGGCCAAAGGGCGGTCTTCTCTTCGTGGGCTCATCGAGTATCCGAATGTGGGACTTGAAGAAATTTTTTCCGGATCGCGTGATCCTTAACCATGGATTCGGCGGAT
Source organism: Verrucomicrobiia bacterium (assembly GCA_030432565.1). GTDB lineage: Bacteria > Verrucomicrobiota > Verrucomicrobiia > Verrucomicrobiales > Akkermansiaceae > SW10. The sequence continues at coordinate 46,428 of JAUIGV010000020.1, forward strand.
CGGAACTGGAGGATTCTCTTCACTTCGCGGATCGTATCATCATTCCCCACGCTCCCAGGATCGTTTTTCTTTACGCCGGTGACAATGACATCAACAAGGGAAAGACCGCCGAGAGAGTGGTGGAGGATTATCGTGATTTCGTGAAGAAGCTTCACAGATCTCTTCCGAAAACCCGAATCGTTTTTTTGCCGATCAAGCCAAGCCTATCCCGCTGGGAAAAGTGGCCGGAGATGGAGAAAGCCAACCTCACCATTCAGGCTATTTCTGCGAACGATCCGTTGCTTGACTACCTGGATACGTCCACTCCCATGTTGGGAGCAGACGGAAAACCAATGCCCGATCTCTTTAAGAAAGACGGCCTTCATCTGAACGACAAAGGCTATCAGATCTGGACCATGGTGGTAAAGAAATGGCTCAAGGCGATTGAGTGACCTTCACGCGAATGAATTCGCGGGTCGTCACAGCACTATCCGAGAGCGAACGATAGGTTACGGTGTCAGTGCGGTCACCGTTTGGAAGAGAAGAGACGAACTCGGTTTGGACAGTGTCCCAATCGACGAGATTGCTGGAAGCTTCCACCGCGATGACGATATCTTCTGCAGCGGAGTTGCGGCGGAAGGTAATGGTCAGATTTTCCACAGCAGGATCTCCGAAGAATCCGGAGCCGAGGAGAATGGCAGATTCCGGACTTGGACCGGCGTCGCCATTGACGGAACCAAAGGCGTATTCGAGGAGCGCGCCAAGCCCGTCGCCGTCGTTGTCGGCACCGGGATCTCCGGTGAAAGTCTGGCCGTCGCTGCCACCCGGTGAGCCGCCCGGGAAAAAGCTTGAGCGCCAGCTGGCGGGATCACCATGAGCGGGTGAGGTTAACGGAGAGATCAAGACCAGGGTGGCTCCGGATCCGTCCGGGGCGGTTGGCCACGGGGGGACATCAAGATAGGTGAAGCGCTGGATTTCGACTGTTCCGGTAGCGTCGATGATCGCCAATTCCTCGCCGCCGTTATTCAGGCTTCCGGCGAAGACGCCCGGAGCAATCAGAATTCCAGCAGTATCGTAGTCGGCTGCGAACCCGGCCTGGTCTTTCACGATGACAATGCGTTGCCTCGCCGCGAGCGTGGTACCAGCCGGGAAGGTGTAGGTTATGCCGGTGAAGGAAACGTCGGTGAGGTCGATGGCGCTGCCGGAAATGTTCATCAATTCGAGCCACTCTTTGGTGTCATCGATTCCTGCCGGGTTGTAGTTGATTTCCGAAACGACCAAATTGCTTGGCGAAGCGGGGATTCCCACGATGAAATCAGCCTCGGTGAGGGCCGACCATTCGCCGCCACTGAAAGAGCGGGCCTTGACAGTGCCGGTCCGGGTCAGGGTGACATCGGATGCTCCGGGGTTCGGCTTGATGCCGCGCACCCGCAGATCGACACCGAGGTCACTGCTCCCGGTGGAGGATTGGTGAACCTCGACAGCGATGACATTGACCCCTTCCAGAAGGTCGCCAGGGGAAAGGACAAGGGTGCTGAGTGGCACGATTTCATCTTCCGGGCTGGCGCTGCTTGCGAGAGTGCTGAAAGTCACCACGCCGTCCGCCAAATTGCTTCGGTCGATCTCTCTTCCGTTGAGATAAACAATGGCGCCGTCATCGCGAATGAGATCAAAGGTGAGTTCCGTGTAGTCGGCTGCGCCGGTCACAGTGAATTCCTTGCGGAAGTAAGTCGTGATGTTTCGCGGAGTGCTCGCCGGGCCCACGGTGGTGTTGATGTTGATACCGCCGACCGATCCGTATCCCAGCATGGCTTGGCCGGTTCCCCAGCCATTGTCGTTGTAGTCCGGATGCTTCCAGTCGGTGGAATTGTAGGCTCCGTTGCCAACGACCACGTTGCTGCCGCTTTGGGCGACTCCGTTGTCAAGGAAGCGCCAGCCGTTTGCCTCAAAGTCGAGGAAGGTCTCCGCGAGAACTCCGCCGGTGAGCATGCCGGCGCTTGGGTTGATCCCTCCGCCGGTGAGTCGAGGGTCGCTGCCATCGGTGGTGTAATAAATGTTCCCTTCCGGGGCTGTGACCGCGAGATCGAAGCCGTTGGGAACAATTCCTCCATGCTGCGAATAAATCGGCGGATCAAGGGAAGGGTAGAGATTGCGGGCGCGCAGCTCACGGATGATGGAGCGGCTGTCGCTTTCATCGTGGAGGATGGGAATGTAGTGATTGGTGATGACATCACGTTCAACCGCCCAATGCTGCTCGCGGGTAAAGTAGATGGGATCATTGATGGTTGGCGGGTAATAATCGGCATCAATGTTGTTCGAACTTGAGGCAGTATTTCCATAAGGCGTGTTGTCCTGGGTGTCTCCCCAGCGGGCGGATTCCGCAACGATCGCCTTATCAATCTCATCGGCGAGTTTCAGGTATCGCGCGATGGATTCGCTCTCACTAAGCGCGCCGCCATTGAACATGTGCTTGTGAACGCGGTCGGCGAAAAGAAGGCGGAATTCATCATTCAGGCGCAGGCGCTGGAAAGGTGCTCCCGAACCCGAGCCGCTGTTGTAACGATTCCAGCTAAACTTATCCAAGGCGATTTCCTGATCCCAAACCTGGAAACGGAACCTGCCGTCCCCGCTGATTTCGTTGACTGCGGCGTAGCCGTTCTTGGTCGGCCAGTCTTCCGCATCCGCGTAAAAGTGGAGAAACATGTAGTCGATGTAGTTTTCCAGATCGAGGTAGTCCTTCACCTGTTCGTAAACGCCATTATCAGTGATGTTGCTGTTGAGCAGACTGGTCATGGCATTCCAGCGGGGACCGGCTTCGCTCACGACGTGGTCCTTGTTCACCCTCCAGTCTTCTTCTCTTCCTCCGAGATGCTCGGCATACCAATCGTCTTCGATTCGCTCGGTCAAATCGTGGACGCCAAAGTAGAGTCCGTTGTAGTAGAGGTGAACAAATCGACCGTGCCCGCTGGCGTGGCCCATATCGGTCATACTCTCCTTCATCCAGACATCACGGGTGTATTGCGAATCATTCGGGCGGTAGCGTCCGCTGCTCCATGTGTTCAGGGCCCAGGAGTCGGTGAAGCAGGCGCGAAGCACGAGCTTGTTGAAAGTTTCAACCTCCGAGTCTTCGAAGAGCGGATAGTTCAGCTTGGGAATGCCAACCGCTGAACTAAAGGTGAGACGCATCGAGTGCTTCTGCATCCGGAATGGGGTCCGGCTGGAATTTCCCTGGGTTTCGATCTTACAATCCTCCTGGAATCCAGTGGTGCCATCCGGGAAAATATACTCGATCGAGCATTCCCGCTCGAATCGGCCTCTTGGGTTGGTGAGGACGCCGCCACTTCCACCGGTGATGTCTTCCTGCCTCATCGAGAGAGCTACCGTCGGGATATCGAGCAAGGCTTCTTGCACTGTGTAGATTCCCAGGCCGTTGGTATTATTCACCACGCGCGGATCCATCTCGTAGTCCGAAGCGACATTCTGCCCGACCTGGCTGTCGAAGCCCCAATCCGAAGGCCATCCGGGTGGGTCGGTGGGCTGCTGCACCACGTCCTCGATAAAAATGTAAGTGTGCGTGTCCACGTTGGTGGGAAGCCAGTTGCTAAAGGTGGCAAGTGCACGTACGGTGCTTGTCGTACTAATCGTGATCGGCCCGGAGTAGATGGTTCCCGAGGTCGGTGTTGGAGGCGTGCCGTCCAGAGTGTAGCGAATGGTGGCACCGGGCGTGTCCGAGGTGATCACCAATTGAAAGGGGTCGCTGTAAAAGCCACGGTCCGTCAAAAAGTTGGTGTCCTTGACGACACCGGGAAATGCCGAGGCACTGTTGATGGCACCCGGTGTGGTGCTTTGGAAGAAGACCGGCTGACCTCCGGCTGAAGGAATTCCATAGGAGGTATCGGTAAATTGTTCAGGGAAAGTAGGCGAGAAGCTGTCGTCCACCGTGGTCCCGTTTGGCCGGACGATGGCGAGGTATTCACCTCCCGCGCTCAGGCTGAAATTCGTGTGGGCCTTGCCGTCGGGATCCACGGTGTTCTCGCCGGAGGCAAAGACGACGAGATAACCCTGCGCCGGGATGGTCACATTGGGAAAGTTCCACTTGGTGGGATTCCCGATGCTATCGGTGAGATAATAGCCATCAAGATTGACCGTTTGATTGTTGGGATTGTAAATCTCAATCCAGTCTTCCCGGCGGCCAAAACCGTCTTGGATATCGGTGACATTACGGGTCAGGATCTCATTGAGCCGCAAGGGGAGAAGGGTATTTGGAAAGTCACTCGTGTTCGTGGGATCGGTGCCCTCGCTGAGTTCCAGAGCGTCGTTGAAACCATCGCCGTCGGTGTCGGCGAGTTTCGGATCAGTGACAAACCCACCGGCGCCCGAAAGTTCGTCGGCATCGCCCAGGCCTTCTCCGTCGGTGTCTGCGAGAAGCGGATTGGTTCCAAAGGTCTCAACTTCCTCCCCGTCGTTCAGGGTGTCGCCGTCGGTATCCGTGAGAGTGGGATTGGTTCCCGCCGTCTGCTCTTCGATGTTGCTGAGGCTGTCACTGTCGCCGTCATCACCACCCGATACGGTGGTGAGAGCCGGGAAGTAAATGAGTTCCCAGTCATCGTCCAGTCCGTCGTTGTCCGAATCATTCACGACCTCGATATTGAAGACTTCCTCGTAGAAGGCCCCGGCCGCATCTGTCGTTCTGACCCTGAGACTCAGGATGGCGCCGCCTGCCAGGGCGGTCAGATCGCGGTCGATCCGCAAGGTGTTTCCGTCGATCTCGAAGAGTCCGTTGTCGGTGCTGCCTGCCCCTTCTTCAAGGGAATAGGTAAAGGTATCGCCCGGGGTGGGGTCGGTCGTGGTAAAGGTGCCGACCGCCGAACCAATTGTTGCGGTCTTGGCAACAACGAGGCTGGAGAGAGCGAGATCGTTTGGTCCATCGGTGGCGACCGGTTCGCCGATCTCCAGTCCGTTTACGAAGACATTGTGGGAGGAGCTCGGATTGGTGACCGAGACGATGCCATTGATGGTCACCGCGCCGCTTCCGTCGGTTGTCACGTTCAGCGTGATGACATTGTCTGCCAGCGTGGCAGGTCGGCTCGTGAAGGTCAGACGTTGCGTTGCCGAGCCACCTCCGCTCCAGTCGGCGGCCCGGCCTCCGGTTGAGCTGACATCGTAACCCCAGATCTTGACGGGATACTCCGCATTGGGTTGCAGACCGGTAAAGGCCAGCCGGAGTCCGCTGCCGGGATTGGTTGAAAAGCTGCCGTTCGCAAAGAGAAAGTCCCGCCACATCGAAGCCTCGCCACCACCGCCGTTATTACTACCCCGATCCCGATCGTCGAGTGTGATGCTGCCGATGGCATCAACATCGAGGCTCACTCCGCCCGTGAAGTTCTTGGACCATGAGTCACCGAGGTCGGAGTCGCTGGAAGCCAGCGATTGCCACCCGCTTTGGGTTGTTCTGTTGGGATCAAAGTCGATCCGCAGAGTCTGTGCTGCGAGCGGGAGGGAAAGCGCTCCAAGCGCCAGGGATTTGAGAATGAAGGTGTGCACGTTCATCGGATCCGGAAAACTAGTCCTTTCAGCCCTTCATTCAACACCTAAGTCAGCGCTTCAAGAGGTGGGCGTTCTTCGGGCAATCGAGGCTCCGGGTCCACTGCGTTTTCGGCAGGCGGGTGGTTTGGAAAACATCGCAAAGCGTTGAAGGAGGGTGGTGGGCCGCTGCTCATCGGGAGTACAGCGGCCGGCCCCAGGCTTCTTTCATTGCGGGCCGGGATTTGTCCTCCGCATAATGACTCGCTCCTGGATAGAGCCCAGCTCGATTTCCATCTTAACTTCACTAGGCAGTTCTGGTCATGGATTGGAAGATTTTGAGCTACTCCAATCATGTTTCCTGCGAGAGATGCCTCTATCGATCAATCGGTCGGGAGCGTGGCAATATCTACTTTCGCCAGGTGCCCTTGGTGGGAGATGACTGCATTCGTGTCATGGGTGACCCCGTGGTTTGCATTCGGGATATTTGGCCTACTTGGCGTATTTGGCCAGATCTCGCCAGAGACGATGACCGGCGGTATCCGGACCTTCTTATCAATCTGGCTTTTACTTTGGTTTGTCGGAGGTGCATTCTTAGTACGGTCGGGCTTTCTTCGAGCCTTTTCGCGACTTGAAGTTCTGGCAGACACTTCTGGTATTTCACTTCGGCGAACTTTCCCGTTCGGATCTACCTTTCGGAAGTATCCTTGGCACCGAATTCCATACGTCCCGGAATACCGGCAAGATGGTCGGTTGTACGGCAGTGTCGTGATGTGTGCGGACAAGCGGTTGATTACGATTGATGAAAGGCTGCCGAACCGTGTCGCGGCTTCGGTGGCTGATGCATTGGGATCAGTTTTCCCCACCGAAGAATCATCCGGTGACGATTGACTTTTACCTTGATTGGGTCGCCAGCAGGTTGAGGTATCAAGTGACTTCGTGATCGACGTTCGCAGAGTTGGGAATTGTGTTCGACCCGGCATTAACGATGTGCCCGGGTCGGCCGCACAGATTCTGCAGCCGAACGCAGCAGTGTTACCTCCGATACCGGGTGGGCTAATGGTGATCTGCAGGTATCGCGTAATTTAAAGGCGACCTGACCTGCCAGGGAATAAGGAGATTGATCTGCGGGCATAGGCTGGGAGGATCAAAGTCAAATACACCGTCACGCTGCGCTAGGCACATGTCCGTGCCCACGAGTTGCGCAGCCCGGTTCAATTCGGCCAGGCAACCCGGGTGGATTTCCCTGACAAACTTTCAACGGTCGTTTCTGGTGTGACCGATGCCCACTTGTCAGACGATATCTTTCTGGAGTATACCCGAATCATCAACCCTAACACCTGCCTGACAGGAGGAGTCAGCATTTCCTTTCCCGGCGAGGGCATCAAGTCCGCCGCCGGGGGGAACGCACCCAACTGGTCAGGAGCATTCCTCAATGTCGTTATCAACTACTGGACTCACCTTCGTGACGGGAGGCTTGGCTGTCCTCGCCTTCATTTCCCCGGCCCAGGCGGAGAAACCGGCCGCCCCCAGCGCGGCGCAGTCCGATCCTGTGGCACTCGGTTGGATGCGGGGCTTCCCGCCGCCTCCGGACAAGCTCATCATGCAGCCGGATTCCGACTTCTTCAGTTTTCCGAAGATGCGATGGACTGTTTGCCACATCCGGGAATTGATGCCCACCAAGGAGGTCAGCCGCGGGATCGGGGCACCTGTTCCGATAACATATGACTTGGATGAAGGCATCGCAAAAGTGACCTTCAAGCCGATCGGGGGTGAGAGGCCCATGACCTGGAATCAGTCGCTGTCGGCCAATTACACGGATGGAATCCTCGTTCTTCACAAGGGCCGGATCGTGCATGAGAAATATTTCGGCGCCCTTGTTGAGGCCGGGAAGCACGCCGCCATGTCGATGACGAAATCCATGACCGGGCTCCTGGCCGAGATTCTGGTCGCCGAGGGAACACTCGATGAGACCGCCAGGGTCGATACGATTGTGCCCGAGCTCAAGGCGAGTGCATTTGGGAGCGCCACCGTGCGGCAGGTCATGGACATGACCACAGCCCTCGACTACAGCGAGGATTACTCTGATCCGGATGCCGATATCTGGATCTACTCGAAGGCGGCCAGCCCGCTGCCCAAGCCTGCGGATTATGAGGGGCCGAACGGGTATTGCGAATACCTGCAAACGGTCAAACAGGAGGGCGTCCATGGAGAGGCTTTCGGATACAAGACGGTCAACAGCGATGCCCTCGGGTGGATTGTTGCCCGCAGCACTGGAAAAGATATTGCCCATCTTTTGTCAGAACGCATCTGGACGAAAATCGGTGCCGAGCAGGACGGATACATGACCGTTGATGCCAAGGGAACTCCCTTTGCCGGAGGCGGACTGAGTGCCGGCCTGCGTGATCTGGGGCGCATCGGGCAGCTGATGCTCAACGGTGGGGAACTGGACGGGAAGCGCCTCTTCCCTGCAAAGGTCGTCGACAACATTCGCTCCGGTGGAGACAAAACGGCCTTTGCAAAGGCGGGCTACAAGACGCTGCCCGGCGGAAGCTACCGCAGCATGTGGTGGATTTTCCACAATGACCACGGTGCTTATGCCGCCCGCGGAGTCCATGGGCAGACGATCTATATCGACCCCACGGCCGAAATGGTCATCGTTCGGTTCTCCTCCCACCCCCAGGCAAAAAACGGCTCCATCGACCCGACTTCGCTGCCCGCCTACCAGGCCTTGGCCGAGTATCTCATTGCCAAAGACAAGAACTGAAAGGGGTGACCAAGACGTGGCATATCAACGCGTCGCGAGCGTGAGTGCGCTCGGATTTCGGCCAAGAAAAACTTCGCCATGATTTGATTTTCGTTTCATACAGGATTCACGTTTTTATCGTATCGATGCCTTTATGAAATTACCCAATACCCTGAAATGCCCAGTAATTTTCGCGCTGGCAATGGCCCTTCTTGCCAGTTGCGGTAACGATGACTGGAAGACTACCGATGAAGTGGAGATTCTCAGCGAATCGAAATCACCTGATGGCAAATACATCGTTACAGTTTTCTCCTGCTCTGGCGGCGGAGCGGCCGGATACGTCTACACCAATATCAATCTAAGAGAAGCTTCGGAGACGCTTGACCAGAGAGATTTTCTTCTGGGCGAACATTTGTGGAACAGCTTTTCGGACATCACAGTGGATTGGCGAGATTCAGTAAATCTTGAAGTAACCTATCGATTTGCAGGTGATCACCCCGACTATAAGACGAAGAATGGGAGGACAGTTCCGAAAAAAGGGAATGTGAAGATTAGCTACATCCTTTTGCCAACCGATTGATCACGGCAGCCGGAGGCCCCCAACCAAACATCGAAGCGAAACGAATCCTGCGCAGCCACATTCGCAGCCAGCGAAAACCGACACGTGGTCGAAGTTTCAGAACCACCGGGAGGGAGACTGCCAAATCCCGTCGTCCCGCGTGGCAGAGGGCCGGGTGGGTCAATCGGACTGTGCGTTTGCCAGCGGAGGCTTGTGCGGGAAAACCGCCCACCGGGGCCTGCAATGGGGACATTGGAAGACTGGCGTTCCTATTCCTAATGCGTTAAAAATGATCCCATGATGAGACCTTCCACATATCTAATTTGAAAAAATAAAGTGTCACCTCGTCGTATCATCCTAATTCCAGTCGCTCTGACTCTGGTCGGTTTGAGTGTTGTATTTTTTGATTCCATCCATACTGCATACTCGGCAGCTACCGGAAAACCAAGAAGCTGGGTCCAATCGTCATCGCCGATGCGCGAGCATCTGGCATACATCTGGGAGCATTGGGAGGATCCAGACCTAAAGGATAGCGCCGCTATTCGTGACTTGTCGGCGATCTTGCAACGTGAACTTTCCCTGGATTCGACCAGCGAGGAAATCAGGGCTCACATAAAATGGCACTTTCAGCAGCCCGTCTTCGACAGCATGGGTGCGGTCCCGGCCACTCAGTGGCGCCAGAACGCACATGGTTATACCGCCTCTTTTATGAACGGCTATCGGGTGCTGCACATTCGCTACTACTCGAGATCCAACCGATTTCTTTATGCGGATGTCTCCATGGGCACGCCGAAAGGACAGGATCTTCGGAAGATTGATCTGACCCCATCCTTCGATATTTGGGCGTTACCAGCAAGAGAACCATGCGACGACCTACTGGATATCGCACCCGTACGCTGACCGTTCGTGGAGATGCCAACCGGCCCAGCGGGTTTCAAAAGATGGGGCAGTCTGGAATGGCACGTGGTTCTGCGGCCTTTCGGTGGGTTTCGCGGTGGTCGTGAAGTGGTCTGGTCTTTGAACCTGGCGGATTTTCGCTAGGGTGGGGCATGACGAAATTGTTGATCACGGGTTTGCTGGTGGGAATTGTTGCGGGCTTGGTAGGAGCGCTTTGTGGAGTGGGTGGTGGAATTATCATGGTGCCGGCGTTTGTGATGGCCCTGGGGATGGGACAGAAGACGGCGGTGGCGACTTCACTGGCGGTGGTGGTGGTTTCTGGTCTTTCTGGAACGATCAATAATGCGGTGAACTCAGACTTGATCCAGTGGAAGGTCGTGGCGGTGACTGCTTTGGGGGCGGCGGTGGCATCATGGTTTGGAGCCGATTTGATGCGGAGTCTTTCGAACCCGCAATTGCAGAAGGGGTTTGCGGTTTTAATGATCGCGGTCGGGGTGAGGATGCTCTTGATGAAAGGGTAATCGGGCGTAGCTTTCGTCCGTGGATTCAGTGACACAGGCAGTGCTCGGAGGAGTGGTGGGGGAGTTGGTGCTTGGTCGCAAGATCGGTGGCAAGGGGATGGTCTGGGGCCTTTTTTTTGGCACCTTGCCGGATCTCGATATTCTGGTCTTCCCGTGGCTGGATCAGGTGGAGAAGTTGCGTTGGCATCGTGGGATTTCGCATTCCTTTCTCATGATGGTGGTGGCGGCTTTTGTTTTTGCAAAGCCGTTGGCGTGGGTGCATCGCAATCAGGGTGTGAGCGCGCGGCGGGCGTGGTGGTTTGTTTTTCTGGTGTGGAGCACGCACGTGCTGATCGATGTTTTTACGAGTTACGGGACGCAGGTTTACGAGCCTTTTTCGGATGCCCGGGTGGCGTGGAGTAATCTCTTCATTATTGATCTGTTTTTCACCCTGCCGCTGCTTTTCTGGGTGGTCTATCGAGGATGGAGAGGGTTGCAAAATTTCCGGGAACTCGTGGTTTATCACTATAGCGGGAGTGAGCCGGATGTCCGCCCGAAGTTTGATGAGGTATCACGCAGGGGGGCGACGGTGGTGATGTCCCTTAGTTGTCTTTATGTTGCTTTTAGTCTGATAATGAAGCTTTGGGCGATGGATCGAATCCAGGGGCAAATGGTGGAAGAAATTCCGGATGGCGAGTTGGTTGCGGTGGCGCCGACGCCTTTCAATACGATTCTTTGGCGGGGCTTGATTGAAACGGAGAAGGGGTATTTTGTGACACACTGGTCACCCTTTGATGAAGGGCCGGCGGGCTACTATTTTTTTGCGAAGCGGCATGAACTTTGTGAGTCGTTTCAAGAGGAGGAGATGTTCGAGGGGCTGAAATGGTTTTCGCGGGGACATTGGGTGGCGCGTGAAACACCGGATGGAGAGGTGGAGTTTATCGATATCAGATTTGGCGAAGTGCGTGATCACGAAGCGGAAAAATTGTTGCCGATGTTTCGCTGGCACTTGTCATATGATGATCAGGGCGGGTTCGAGGCGGAACGACCGCCTCGTCGCGTCAAGATGGGCGATACCTTAAGCGCTCTTTGGAAAAGGCTTTTGGGGAACCGGAGGGAGTGGGAAGCGTTGGAGGCGTTTTAGAGTTTGATTCATGTAAATAAATACTTTAGAAGTCTTAACTGTTTTGGGTCGTCAGCTAGCAATTGGAGATATTCATGGATGCTTGAATTCCTTGAAGACTCTTCTGGAATTTGTCCAACCGGTCGCGGATGACAAGGTGATCATGTTGGGCGATTATGTGGATCGTGGCCCGGACAGCAAGGGGGTGATTGACTACCTGCTGGACTGGCCTTGGGAGGCGAAGTTGATCCTTCTAAAGGGAAATCATGAGATCATCATGGATGAGGCCGGATTTTCCGCGGAACATCTGAACTACTGGTGTCAGGTCGGCGGACTGGAGACGATTGCGTCCTATGATGCGCGTTTTGCGAATATCCCGGACAGTCATTGGGAGTTCATCCGGAATACTCTTCCCTATTACGAAACCGAGCAGGTGATTTATGTTCATGGCGGAGTGGGGCCAAAGAAGCCGCTGGTCAAACAGGATCCGGTGAATTTGGCGTGGCGTCGTTTTCCTGATGCCAAGGAGCATCGTTCGGGAAAGCTCGTGGTGTGTGGTCATACCATCCAGCGCAAGGGAAAGCCCACCGACAAGGGACATACGGTGTGCATCGACACCGCGGCCTGCCGGGGAGGTTGGCTCACTTGTTTCAACGCCAAGACGGGTCGCTACTGGCAGGCCAATGAAAGAGGCCAAACCCGAAAAAAGAAGCTCAAGGCTTGGAAGAAAAAGAAGGCGAGGGCGCTCGAAGCGACTACGTCTTCTTCCTCGCCAAAAAGTTGATCGAGAGTCCAATTTGGCACCAGCAGATCAGGGTGAGGACGAGAGTCGCCACCCATGTGCCGAGTGAGATCAGGTGGTTCTGATTTTGGAGATCGACCGGCCATTCCCGGGTCACAAGATGCATCACGAGGAGCGCCTGGCTGATCAAAAACAGGACGGGAAAGAGAAAGAACAAGGGTTTCCAAACAGTGTTTGCGGGTTGGAGCCCCGGGTGGTTGCGGACGTTGTAGTTCCAAAGCTTGGCCCAACCAAACACGACGACAAAGCACCACAGGGCATTGAAGATCGGCAGAAAAAGAAAGCGAACCGCCTTTCCTCCCGTGAGGTGGGCCCCAAACATGCGCATCATTTCCCAGGCCCGGTGCAGATAGATGACCGCCAGGGTGACCCAGGCGACGAGCCCGAGAGTGGCCAGAGAGAAGAGGAACGTCCTGGTGTTTTCACTGGCGATGTTTTGGCAGAGATAAATCAAGCCACCGGGGACGAGGAGGGTCAGGAAAAAGAGGAGGAGGTTTGCCGGGTGGAGGTGGGGCAGATAAAGCCCTCCGGGTGGGCCGTCCCCAATGGTCCGCGTTTTTGGCGCGGCATAGGGATCGCTATCGCCAAGGTCGGATGGCGGAACCGGGTTCGGCCCTCTTTTTTGAGTCGGAATAAGGCCAAGGATGCGACCTGCTGTCTGCTTGTCGTCGGTTCCGTTTTTCCAAACGAGGTGATGACCGAGGAGTTTTCGGTCGATGGCGAGAGCACGGAGTTCACGAAAGTCCACGGGGCCATAGGACTCGCCTTCGATCTCATAAAACCATCCCGCAGAACCTGAGGTCCGACGGGATGGCGATGAATTGGGACGGGAAGGGAGTCTGGCCACGGCACTGGGGCGACCTAGAAGTGAATGGCGTGGCCGTCCGCATCGAGGGTGGCCTCGTGGATGGCCTCGGCGAGAGTCGGGTGGGCGTGAATGGTGGCATGGATGTCATCAATGGTAGCCTCGAGCGAAAGGGCGAGACCCATTTCGGAGATCAGATCAGTGGCATTTTCACCGATGATGTGAGCGCCGAGAACCTCGCCGTATTCCTTGCCGAAGAGGATCTTCACGAAGCCTTCGGTCTCGCCGCTGGCCTGGGCTTTACCAAGTGCTTGATAAGGGAATTTGCCGACCTTGTATTCGATACCCTCTTCCTTGAGGGCACGCTCGGTCTTGCCTACGGAAGCGACCTCGGGATAGCAATAGGTGCAGCCCGGGAAGTCTCCAACACGCTTGACGGAAGCGCCTTCGACGAAGATTCCTTCAACGCACTGCATCGCTTCGAAGCTGGCGGTGTGGGCGAGCCAAGGAGGTCCGGCGATGTCGCCGATGGCGTAAACATTCGGGATGGAGGTTTCGTAGCGCTCACCAATCTCAACCCAACCGCGGTCGGTGAGTTTGGGTTGCTGGCCGCCGGGAAGAACGGGAGCCACGCCGATGGCGACGAGGCAGCAATCGGCGGTGATTTCCTTGGTGCCACCTGAATTCTCGACGGTGATGGTGACGGAGGTTCCGTTGTCACGGGTCCCGGTCACCTTGGTGTCGGTAAGGCAGTTAATACCGGCCTTGCGGTAGCTTTTGGTGATGGCGTCACTGACGTCATCGTCTTCGACGGGCAGAAGATTGGGCATCATCTCAATGATGGTGACCTCGGTGCCGAAGGCGTTGTAAATGTAGCCAAACTCCACACCGATCGCACCGGCTCCGATGATGACCATCGATTTGGGCTGCTTCTCGAGAACCATGGCTTCCTTTGAGGAAATGACGGTGGATCCGTTGAAGGGGAAGCCGGGCATGGGCCGCGACTTGGCGCCGGTGGCGATGATGACGTTCGTGGCGTCGAGGACCTCGGTGGAACCGTCTTCCTTTTTGACTTCGACCTTGCCGGGCGCCTGGACGGAGCCGAAGCCTTTGACATAATCGACGTTATTTTTCTTGAAGAGATATTCAATTCCTCCGGCTAATTTGCCGGAAACCTGACGCGAGCGCCCCACGACCTTGGTCCAGTCGTAGCTGAGGTTATCAAAGCTAAGGCCGAATTTTCCGGCATCGTGCTTCAATTGATGATAAAGGTGTGCGTTTTTAAGGAGGGCCTTGGTGGGAATGCAGCCCCAGTTGAGGCAGGTTCCGCCGGCGCGTTCCATTTCGACACAGGCCACCTTTTTTCCAAGCTGACCGGCACGGATGGCCGCGACATATCCGCCAGGACCACCACCGATAACGACAAGATCGTAAGACATGTGGAGACGGTGGATAGGGAAACGAAAAAATCAAGACTGAACGAGGGTGTGCGCTTCTGGCCGCAGTGAAGTGCAATTTCACGCAAAATTTTTCCGGATCGTTTTTTTGATCAGGAATGAGCGTGAGTTGTCTATTTTTGGCTGGACAGAAACGCATCTCTTAAGGTATCTTTGGTTCGAATCTTTTGTTATGTTTTTAAGACACGTCTTTTGCGGACGGATGAGGTTTTTCAACCTTTCTGCCCTTTTTTTATGTTTGGGATTTCTGACCCCGTTGAAGGCGGCGTTGAATGAGGAGATCACCAGTTTGGTGATTTCGTCACCCGCATTTATTCTGGATCACCACGAGGGAGACGGTGATGCGACGACCCTGCGAAATGGTCTTTTAACAGTGGCACGGGTTGAGATCACCCGTGATTTCTTTACCGATCCGACGGTGAATCACTTCTATCGGGTGGTTTATCGCCTGCTTGACGAGGCGGGGAATCCGCTTGAGTTGGCCAATCCGCTCGATCCGGGTGATCCCACGTTGGGAGCCAGTGAGGCATTTTTAGTGACTTTGAATTCTTTTAACTTCGTATCCGTCACGGACGTGCCCTTATATCCGGATCCGGTGGTCACGCTGGGAAACAAGGAGAATTATCAAGTGGTGGCGGCGCTCGAGAAGCGGGCGAATGTCCTGAGCATCCCGCCCCCGGCATGGAATGCGGTTCCGGCCTCCAGTGCGAGTAGCGCGCCGGAGTTGGTGCATCACTTTACCTCGACGGATCCGGATGATGTTGAGTTCAATTTGCGGGCCACGGTTTCGAACCTCGCTTGGGACCGGACCTATTCATTGGCGACCAATGAAGGGCTGGATGCCTTTGTCGCCTCCATTACTGCGGTCTTTGCCCGCTATGATAATTGGGACGAACCGGCGGTCCTGAGTTCAATGCAGGCGGAGTTCGACTTCGATCTCTTTGAGAAATCGTCGGGGACAGAGGTGGCTCTGGAGAACGACGGGTTGATTTCGCGCAACTTCAAAATCAACACCCACAACGTCAACCAGCCGGCTTACCGAACTTTTAACGAGTCGATCAATCTCCGGCCGTTGAGCCAGTTGCGCTCGGGTTCGGAAGCCTACATCTTGCGCTGCACAGTACGTCACGTTGAGGAATTCCAGGCGGCGCCCCAGGAGGATGCGGCCTGCAAGCTGGACCCGGAAGGCCTGCTGGATTTCAACGGTAACCTCGCTTTTGGCGCAATCGATACAAGCTTCAATGCGCTCGGGAATGCCCCGCTTTACGGGACGACCGGGTCGAATTTTGTCAACACCTCGATTCGGATCCCGGCCGGTCAAGGAGTTCTTCCGGATGCCGCACCTTATGTCTTTGGAAATAATGCACTGCTTCAGACCCGCTTGTTGGACAACGGCGATGCCGAGGTTTTAGCGGGGACCGAGCAGGTTTTCCTGCCCAGTGACCCCGGTGATCCGGTGGTCCATTCAACCAACTGCCTGACACTGCAATACGGCCCCGTGATTCTGGGAACGACCGGCCTATCGACGAATAACCTCATCGTGCGCCTGCCCCAGGGCTTGATCTACCTGCCCGACACCACGGTCTCCTCCCACCACGGTCGGACCACGATTTCGCAGTTCGGTGCACAACCGTTGGCGAGTGATCTCAATATTCCCTCCGATGTCACCATTGCGATCGGGGCCAATGCCGGTATCGTCGACGAGTCACAACCTCTTCGTTTTTCGACCGGAGATCTCAAGGTGCTTACGACCGGGACGCTCGATTTTGGCGCGGTCAATTCTGTCCGCTACATTCACCAGGACGCTTTCGACGAACTGGAGGACAACCTGAACCTCGGTATCATCAACGCGGTTGATGACCGTGGCTACGATCTGAGCGACCGGGCTTCCAATGACCGCTATCTCCGACGCGTCCAAGCGGTCAATGGCAACCGGGTGATTGCCAATGCCGCATCAGATAAGTCTTCGCGATTGTCGGCCGAACTGGATATCGCTGCGACGGTTTTCCAGACCCATTTCCCGGCCTATGCCGAAGTTGATTGGCAGACCGACTCCACCTTGAATTTGCAGGATGGTGCTCCCGCCGGCTCGGTCCTTGACCAGACGGCTTCGGTCACCCTTTCCTACCATCAAACCTGTCCGGAAGACGTTGATCCGTGTGCCTCCGGAGTGCCGAAGGAGAAGCTCGAAGCCATTCCCGATTCCGGCGAACTCTTCCATACTCCCGGTGGAGGGCTTTATACCTTCGCGTTTCTAAGCACCCCCGCACAACTGGCATGGGGAGCGCGTGGCGATGGAAATATGCCCGCTGCCATTGACCCAAATTACCCCTATGCGCACCGCACGGATACCTTCGATCGAACCGATTTCTTCATGCCCGGCTATCAGCTTTATGCGGCGGATAATGTCCTTGTCACCACCGCGCCATACTCTGCGGGCGGGGGGGGAGACTTTGCTCCCGGAGCCCTCCTCATGACCGGGTTCAACCAGGACCCCTTCCAGCCCGACCTCCACCTTCCAACCGAGCCCGAATACATCCAAGGGGATGGAGTATACCCCGGGCTGAACTTCACGGTCATTGACGGTGGTGAGGTCGGGGCCTCACGTCTGGGGGGCGAACAATCCGATTACCCTTACGAACTTCTCAACGATGGCGCCTCAAAGTACTACACCCGCTGCGCCGGAATCTTCGGTCGACAGGTCGCCGTCGAGGGGTCTTTCAACAGCAGTTTGCAAATCTACGGGTACGACTTTGAGCTCGATTCCTTCCAGCTCTCCTTCATCGCTTCCGAACAAGAGAAGTCCTGGATCAATGGTCTGGTCGCCGTGACCGGCTACTCGGATTTCAGCCAAAAATTTCTCGGCCTCAATCTGACCTGCCTCGGTGAGCTGAGCGATGCCGAGCTCGATCCGGAGGACGATTCCGTCAAAAACCTCGTTTACTGGAACTCGACCTTCGAGGCCCTCTCCATGCGTTTCGAGACCTTTGAAACCAATCCTCCCGGCACTTGTCCCGTCACCTTTGACGGGCGACTTACCATGGGAATCAAGACCCAGGTCGCTTACATCAACCAACCCCTTTACGGAACCTTTGCGTTTGATCCGGGCAACGGGAATCTGCTCACCGAAACAACTGGTGCGGCCATCGGTGTCAACAGCCAACTGGGTATTCCCGCCACCATCCCCATGGAAGGTCCCGGAGCCGACTACCAACTCGTCACGGTGGGTAAGCTCCGCTATTCCAATCCCACCCAGGTTCCGGATCCCGTCGGATCCTTGGGCGGGTTTGTGACCTTTGCCAGCACCATCAACGTGCCTTATTTTAGGGATTTCCAGGTCCAGGTCATGACCTCTGCCAACGGCCTTCCGCTCACTCCCGGAGGTGATCCGCCAACCCCTCCGCTCTATCTTGCGCCGGGTTGGTCGAACGGAATGGACACCTTCTTTAACAAGGTGGATTTTGACCCCAATCACATTTCGTGGCCCAAAGGACAGATTTCGCTGGCTGAGTACCAGCTTCCGGATTCGGGAACTCATGCCGATTTTCTAATCAAGGCCGAGCAGGATCTCTTTGGAATTATTGGCCTAAGCTACCCGCTGCGCTGGACGGATTCCACGCGCCACTTTGAGTCGATGCGGCCCGAGGAAGACGAGATCTTCGTCATCGATGTGGAGCACCAGATTGATTATCTTGATGCCGGTGCAGCCAGTGTTTCCTTCGGGGCCAAATACGATGGGCTTGGTGACATCAGCCTCACCAGCATGCTGAATTCGCAAATTGACGGAGTCAGTGAAGCAGTCGCCGGGGCGATCCAACAGCCGCTCAAGAACGCGCTTGATGATGCCTTCGCCAAGTTCGAGCAATATCTCTCGGACTCGCTTGATGCAGTGGTCAATCCAGTTGTCGATTCCGCTGCGCAAAACGTCCTCTCCCCACTCTATGACAATCTCGAAACCGCCTATAATAACAGCCCGAATTGGGCCGCTTTTGAAGCCCAGCTGAATGCCGAGGTGGAGGCTGCGATTTTTGATACGGGCGCCCCCTTGTTCGCTACCGGGCTTCGCGATGAACTGGTCAAACTTGCTGATACCGGTCAGGATGCAGCCTCTCTCACCGCCGGCCTGAAGGATGCGCTTACGAAGATGATCACAGGTCTCGATACTCTCGCATACGCCGTGGAAGTGGACGGGGGCGTGCCCCAATTCCGCCTCGAACCGCTGACGATCGCAAATCCTGATAACGACATTTTTTCCGGGATTCTTCTGGAGGATGCCAACGGGGATTTCCCCATCGTGGAAAGCCTCGTGAAGCTGCTCATTGCCAATGTGGTTGAGCCCGATGTCGCTGCCGTGATCGGACCTCTGCTCGAGAGCCTCGCCTCCGAACTTTCGGCCGAGCTCAATGCCGTGATCGCCGATCAAAAAGACAAGTTGAAGCGTCTCGCCGGGATCGCGCGGGAGGTTCGGGGAACGCTCAAGGAAATCTACGAGATTGTCGACAGTGCGGCCGGGTTCATCGATGACTTTAACGAAATGGTCAACGAGGCCATCAATGCCGTTGATGGTTTTCAAGAGATTATGGCCCGTCCGGCCACCCGCGTGGTTTCCTTTATCCGAGAGCTCGCGATCCAGAACGGGATTGATGTGGTTGGTGGAGCAAGTGTGCTCGACGACTACATTAATGTCTTCGAAGAATTCGACAAGGAAGCCTTCATTTCCACCATTAAGACCGAACTCAAGGACGCGCTCATGCAGTCCCGCCTGATCCAGCAGTTTCAGTATTTAGTACGACAAACCTTGTACGACGTCCAAGCAAAGTTTGAGCAAGCGGTCGGCGTCATGCTCGATCAAATCACCGGAGTGATTAAAGAGATCATTTCCGAGAATCTGGGAGCCCTTGAAGACAAAATCAATCCGCTGAAGGGAAAGGTGCAGGAATATATGGGCGCGGCCGAAGTGAAAGGCTACGCAGAGTTCAACGGGGACTCACTACGCAAGCTGCGTCTGGACGCGAGCATGCAATTCAAGATCCCCGATGAGATGCAGCTCAACGTCTTTTTGGAGATCTGCACTTACACCTCGGTCGATGAAAACGCCTGTCTCGGGCCCGGAGAGAAGGCGGTGGAAATCACCATTGGGGCGCTCGACGTGCCCTTTGATTGGATTTCGGACGGCCTGAAAGCCAACCTCTCGGTCAAGATGTCGCTTCTCGACGAGGGTCAGGGCCTGCGTCCGCACGGAGTGGGTGGCGAGTTCAGCATCACCGACGGAACGATCGACTTCCAGTCCTTCAAGATCACCTGTCTCGCGGCGACCATTGCGATCGGTGGTGACGAGTGTTACTTCGGAACGCGGGCTTGCGGGGTCTTCAACTCCTATCAAATTTCGATCGGCCTTTTCTTCGGCCGGACCTGTACCACGGCTCCGCTTTTGTTGGTGGATGAGGATGTGGGTTCGCTTTTTGACACCGGCGATATGCCGCTGACCGGGGCCTATGTTTACGGGGAAGTTTGGCTGCCCATTTCGGAGCTCGTGCTCGGGATTCCGGCGTCGTGTCTCTTTAATATTTCAGCCGGAGTGGGAGCGGGCGTGGGCTTCTTTGTCGATGATTCCTTCTCGCCGATCTTTGTGGGCAAGATGTTCCTTGGGGTATCCGGGGAAGCCCTCTGTATTGTTTCCATCAAGGGAACAGTGACTCTCACCGGACTCGTCCAGGACGGCTCGTTTTCCGCCACCGGAACCGGCAAGCTCACCGGCAAGGCCGGTTGGTGTCCCTTCTGCATTAAGTTCAGTGCCTCTGCCAAGATTTCCTATAAAAACGGTGACTGGGATGTCGATTTCTAAGCACCAATTCCTTTTTCCATCATGAAACGTCTCGTTGCATTTCTTCTTCTCGCGATCGTTCTGCCCGCCCTTGGTCAGAATGCCGATCCCCTGGTCTATACTGTGGGCAAGGTCTATCAGACCGCTCCCCGGCCTCATGCCTATGTTTTGTGGCAGCCCGGTGACCCTCTTTCCACCTTTGGCCGCGAGTTTGCGGTGTACCGTAAAAACGGGGATTCGAATTCAGTCGATCCCTACGTGCTTTTGGGCCGCACCCGTTTGCAGACCGGCCCCGGAGCCATCCATGCCCTGCTGAAGCTGGGAGGTCGCTTTGACAAAAACGCCGGCGAAGTCGCCGACCGCATCAATACCCTCTATGCTGATGCCCTCAACGAGCCGGGCACGCAACCGGCCCCACCTGCCGAGCCCACCATTGAGGAAGCAAAGAAGTTGGCCCATCTTCTTAAGATTGCCGCCACTGATGTTAAGATTCTGGAGCGGCTCTTTTTTCTTGGGCGGACCCATCCGGGCGTCTACATGGCTCTCGGTCATGGCTTCTCGATCAAGACCACCGCTGGGTCCGTGCAAACCTACGAAGTCCGGGAGGTCGATGCCGGTGGCAACGACCTGCGGGTCGTCGGCCGGGTCACTCTCGATGCCGCCAACCCGCCTGTGCTTCCCAGAACCTCCCGGCCGTTCGAGATTTTCTTTCCCGCCAAGGCCGCCCATCAGGAAGTGGCTTCTCCCCGCAATCACCTTGTCACCCGCCAGCGGTGGGGGATCCCCGATGACCTGCGCCGGCAGTTCCCCCACACCTTCGGTTTCAACCTTTACCGGGTGAAGGAGTCGGCCGCCGCCGCCCGGGGTTGGGATCAACCCGGGGCCACTCCGGACATCACTCTTCTTGAGGGTTTGATCGCCTCTTCCCTCGGCGAGGAAGATCCCGACGCCAAGCGGGTCAACACGCTCCCACTTATGGCGACGGCCCTCCTGACCGCCGGCGAAGCGAAGGATACCGCAGCCGATTCGGAGACCTTTTTTGCCCACGATGACAATGATCCTCCCACCAATGCTTTCGAAGATGGTGAGACCTTCTACTACTTCGTGGCAGCGCGCGACATTGCCGGCCATCCCGGTTTGGTCTCCGAAGGCACCCGCGTTGTGATTTGCGATCGACTCCCTCCGACCGCCCCAACCATCAGCTCAATCACCAACGTTTACAATAAGGCGACCAATGCCGCTCTTTACGATCTCAAGGGAAACCAACATCTGCGCTTGCGCATTCGCCAGACTCCTGAATCTCCCGCAGAAAGTTCAGCCACCCGGTATCACATTTATCGTTGGAGCGAACACACCCAGCATTTGTCCCAGGGAGGCAATCCGCTGACCAACCGTATCGGTACGATTAACCACGAACCTGGTGCAACCTTCGTCACCTTTGATGACAATGGGGCAGGAGCTCCCAAGATCACGCCAGCTGACAGCAGCCAGTTTGGCCGTACTTGGTGGTACACCGTACGTGCCGAGGACGACTGCGCCTGCGATCCCAAGAACCTCTCGGCCCATTCGCCTCCGGCCTTCGGAGTCCTTCGTGATCGTGTGGGGCCACTGAATCCAAGCGGCTTTGTCAGTCGATGCCGTTATCTTCCACGCGCATTCTGTGATGAGCGTATCGAAGAAATCTTGCGCGAAGAAGTTGACGTGTCCGATGATTTTGAAGGCTTCATCGTCCGCTTCGTCCGGCAGGACCCCATGATCCGAAGCTTCGAGCTGGAATATTACGATTTAAACCCCAACCCCGATCAACTTCTCTTCAAAACCAGCCGGATTTTCCAGATCTCCGACCAGAAAGATGTCGCCGTTCCGGTTAATCTAGGTACCCAGACCAATACCGAGATCCGTGTGCGGACCCGGAGTATCACTGGACTCGTTAGTCCCTGGAGACCTTGTCCTCTCGAAGGAGTGCGAGAGAATGAGCGCAGCCTGCCTTTGATTACCGTCCGCCTTCGCACTCTCGAACGTTGCACGCCCATCCTTCAGTTGCCGCCGGGATCCACGCCGCTGCCCCACGATGTCATCGGGCCCGGCGGATCGATTGTAGGTCCTACTTTGACCGCGACCCTGCCCGAGGATACTTTTGAGTACCGTATTTATCGCCGTGTCGGGAATGATGGTGGTTATGAGCTTCTCTTCCGTGGTGCTGATGATGACATTCCGTCCATCCTGCCTGCTGATTTGACCGTCATTGATCCGGCTCCTCCCACGGCTGGCGGGACCGAGGTTTGTTATTTCCTGCAGGTCTTTGATCAAAACGGAAACTCCAGCGCACGGATCAAGATCGGTTGCGTGACCATCAAGAACGGGGACCTTGGCACGCCGATGGTATCGGATCCCTCCAGCCTCGTGGTGAGCGGAGGCAAGGCCCAACTCCAGCTCAAGTGGTTCTGTGATCCTGTTGGCGTCGAGCGCTTCGAAATCTGGTGCGCCTCCGCTTCGCAGGCCGATCCCGGCCTCGAGTCCGTGGTGATTGGCCCCAAGCTGGACACGCTGGATGGTGTCATCGTGAATGAAGACAGCCCGACGCTGAATTTTTGCGGATACCAAACCGCCACTGTGGCCTCCGGCCGTTTGGGTGAGGGAGCCGAGTTCTCCGCGACGCTTAACGTGCCTGCAGGTCAGCAGTTGACTTTCGCAGTTCGTGCGGTCGGAAAGGGGAGTTATCAAAATCCTCCCGTCGATGACCAGGCCCGCCCTGCCGGACCATTTTCCAACATCGTCTCAGCAACCTGGTCGCTCCCTCCCGAGGGCGAGCAGGACGTCATCCCGTGGCCGGCTCTGGGAGTCCCCGGAACGTCCGACCAAAAACTTGCGGTTCTCAACTACCAGCCGGGCGAAGGTCCTTTTTACGCTCTTCCACTTCCCGAGCCCGATACTCATTCGTCCGCCATTCTCATGGGTGCGTTCAACGCGATCGAGGCGAGTACCTTCATTGATGCTGACCTCGATCCGCTTGATATTTTCTTCACCTTCCGGAAGCAAAATATCCATCCCATCGCTCCGGAAGGGCGGGAGACCATCTATCCTTTTGTGATTTACCGGCATCAGCTTTCCAGCAATGCCTATCCCGATGCGGTCCCCAACCTTGTGCAGGTTTCTCCACTCATTGATCGCATCACCTATCAGGATCAAGCAGCGGCCGGGCGCATCCTGCGCGATCCTTTTTTCCGCTTCCTCGACAAGCGCAACCTCCCCAACACCACGGCTCCCAATGGCACTCCCGCGTTTCATTTGCCCGTGGGAGGGACCTTCTCACGTTCGCTGGAAGGGACCATTCTTGGGGATCCAGTCCAGTTTCCCACCGTTCCGTATTTGCGTGATTTTCAACATCTCATGTTCTGGGTCGACCCCATGCCGGTGGCCCGCGGAGCCAAATATCAATATCTGATCGTTCACTTCACTGATCGTGGTGAGGTGGATCGGGTCATTCCAACCAACCCGGTGCAACACTAATGAAAATCCCCGCACTCTCCCTCGTCGCATGTCTTGCGGCCACCGCCGCTCCATCGGTTTATCTGGATGGTGAAATCCACCTCCCTTTAGAAGCCGAAGATGGAATTTTGATCATCGATCGTCGCTCGGGTCAGTTGCGGAAAATTACCGTCGATGGCTCGAACCAGGTCGTAACCTCTCCCTCCGTTCACAGCGGACTTCCCTTGGTCACTGGCGCGACTTCGGGCTACTTCTCCGGCGGAGACGAGGCGGTTATTCTTTCCTCGGCCGACTCAAATCGTCTCGCGTTTTTTAACACTGTTTCCGGATCATCCAGCCCGCTTTTTGGCGACGTGCCCGCGCCGGAATTTGTGGCCCAACTTCGCAAACCGGGAGGAGCCACCCGTGACCTTGTCGGGACTCACTCGGAAACCGGTGGAGGCGATGCCTTAAACCTGCGACAGGAACCCGGCGGCTCATTTGCCAGTCTCGAAATCATCGGAGGTGGTGTTTTCGGGTCGTTCTCCGCGATGCAGGATCTTTACGATGACCCCAACGGTGATCGCTTCGCCATCGGAGTGGAAAACCGGCCGGGAATCACCCGAATGATTTATCTGAATCAAAATGCCGCCGACCGCATTGACGGAGGTTTTGCTGGCCAGGTTCCCGCCGATTCGCTGGTCGCCTCGAACATCCGGCGCGATGACAACACACTTATGGTCGCGACCTACGTGCCGGGAAGCGGTGAGATTACCTTATCCGAGATTTCCATCCCGCTGAGCGTGGGTGCTGTTGTCAATGTGGCGCTTCCCCGGAAAATCACCAGCATGGCAGCGGCACCGGAGGGCCTTGGCGCCGGTGGTTTTGTCGTCACCTACCTTGATGGCACCGGCGAATATTTCACCATTGATAATGGCAATGGCATCAACCCGGTGCAGCTTTTCGAGCCTTCCGGAGAGGATCCATTTCGTGGTCTGCTCCCCGTCCCCAATCGCGGGGTGATTGGAGTTTACGGGTCCGGTGGCATTTCGAAATCCTTCGATTTCTTCGCGTGGGATGGTGCCGGTTTTACCTTGAAAGATTCAGGTATTCTGAACCCGCTCATTCCTGCGACCCAGGACTTTGCAACCCTCTTCTGGTTTTCCTCGGAGCCACTCGTGGACCCTGCCGCCGCCCTCTTGCAGCTCGATTGCAGCCCGGATTGGACCAGCAAGTCGTCCGCAGTTCCCCTTCCTCCCAACGTTCTCGTTGAAACCTTTGTTGATCCGGCGGCCGGGCTCGATAATCCGGTGCCCACCGCTCCACCAGTGCCGGCAGGTTCCAGTCACCTGCTTACCAACCAGATCTCGGACACCATTTCCCTCACCGCTTTCGATGACAAGCTGGCCCTTTCCCTCCCGCCCATCAACGTCAGCCCCGACAGCGGGCCATATCAGGATCCGGTGCAAGCCACGGTATTGGTGGACGATGATCTTTACCGTGTCTTCTATCGTGAGGACACTCCCGGGTCCAACTGGCAAAGTTACTCCGGCCCGGTGACGGTGGCCTATCCATCGACCTGGCAGTTTTACACCGAGGAGATGGCCTCCGGCTTTTTCAGCCCCATCGTGACGCGCACCTACACTTTCGACAGTGATCGCCTTCGGACCTTCGACACCGATGCCGATGGTGTTCCCGATTTTGTAGAACAGGAATACGGTCTCGATCCCAACAGCGGGCCTGACGCCGATGCCGACGGGTTCAGTGACCTCGATGAAATCATTAACAACTCCAACCCCAACGATGATTCCTCCGAGCCAGCGGTTTCCACCAATCCCTTCCTCGGCGAAGGAGTCCGCATCCTGGCTCAGGCGTTTAATACCGGAGCAGGTCAGGCCTCCGATGGCCTCGCCGCTTTGCCCGAAGATGGTGAATTGATCAATCTCTACTCCATGACCTCCGGTTTGCTCGCCACGGCTCCGGTTCGCATCCTGTCCTCCCCGGCGCTCCTCAGCGGCCAACTCGCAGCCAGCCTCGAGACCAGCTCCTCGGTATCCGTCAATGAGTTGCTCGTGCTCAATTCACCGGAATACTTTTTTCTCAACGGGATCTCGCCCGAGGTCCGGGGTGGCCGCGAAATTTACAAGCTCATCCCACATCCCGACCAGCAGGCGCCGGTGATCGCACCCGTCCTTTCAGGAACCGATCAAGCTTCCGACTCCGCGGTCTGGGTGGCCGCCGCCGCTTCCGCATACAGTTCCTTTGAGCAGGTCTCGACGATCACAGACCTCGAGCCCATCGACACCGCTGTCGCCGTGTTGGTCGAGGCCGCTCTCTTCAATGCGCTTTCTTCGAGCTTCGCTGCTCCAGAGCAAATCGCCCTCGGATTCCCCCAGCTCATTCCCGCTGATCCCGGCCCTCCCGCTATTCCCGAGGTGCCGGCTCACGCGCAATTCACTCTCTTTGGAAAGCGATCCGGCGACTCGGAGCGAACTCCCTTCAATCTCTTTATGCGGGACGCCCTCATCGGCAAGGGTCTGAGTTACGACAGGTTACTCACGGAGATCTCCACCGGCGTCGCCAATTCCACCGAGCTCCCTCAGCTCGTCGATGAGCTCTATGAGTTCCACGTTGCACATTCCAAACCCACCGCGCCGGAAGCCGATGTGATTCCTCTCCTACCTTTCCCGCTCGATGCCCTCCGCATGCTGATTCGTGAGGGTGCCCTGCCCTCCCAATATTCCGGTGCCGCCCTTACCGCACAGGAGATCACCGATTCTGTGGCGGAAATTGGAACCATTCTTGGGACCTTGCCGAACGCCTACCGCCCGACCGATGAATGGATCGTTGAGGTCAAAGCTCCGACTCTTCCCGGCGATACCTATCTCTTTGAAAAGACCGATGACTTGTCACCTGTCCGCTTTTTTGAAACTGACGGAGACCCCTTGAATCTCGATCAAGGCCTCGGCCTCGCCCTTGGCACCCGTTACAAGGTCAAGGGTTACACCGATGTCACCACGGATGCTCCCTACGTTGGCATGGCCGTTCTTTCCATTGAGGTTATTTCGGTTCCGCTTGCCTCGGATAATGACGTCAATGCCAACCTTCTCGGCGATGACTGGGAAGAGTTTTTCTTCGGCGCTCTGGGAGTGGTGGGACCGTATGATCTGCATCCCGTCAACGGATTCACCTACCTGCAACTCTACCTTATTGGCTTCGATCCGCGGGACGACAACACCGAGATCCCTGCCGTGGGGGCTGTGACTCCAGCCATCACCAATTTCAAAGTACTCGAAC
Source organism: Verrucomicrobiia bacterium (assembly GCA_030432565.1). Classification (GTDB taxonomy): domain Bacteria; phylum Verrucomicrobiota; class Verrucomicrobiia; order Verrucomicrobiales; family Akkermansiaceae; genus SW10. The sequence goes on from JAUIGV010000020.1 coordinate 73,408, forward strand.
TGCCCGGCGGTAAGATCGGAATCCATTTTGATTTCCCGGCGGACTATATTGGCTCATTTAGCTTTGTAGTGCAACGCAGTGAAGATATTGGCATCACCCAGAGTTTTACCGATGTCACCGTTGCGGCGCCGGTCGGGCTTGGCAGAGATTCCTGGGAATTTGATTTGGGGACCACACCCTATCTTCCGGATGCCAACTTCTTCCGGATTGGTCTGGCGCTTCCATCGGAATAGGCAGACCACCCTGGCCAAGCCCGGATGATGCCGGATAGGTCCCGCCTCACCAACCGATGAACCATCGAACGGAAAGATTCTGCCGGGCGCAACTGCCGGCCGGTCTGATAATTTGAAGCTTGGCTGATGAGGTGGAACTGTTTGAACATTCGGGCGAGGAATGACGACCCAGGTAAAGTTTGCGATGCTTGTTCTGACCAGCTTGCTCGTTCTGATTGTGTTCAAGCGGGGTTGTCAGTTTTCGGGGGCAGGGATTTTTTCAGAGGAAGGGAAGCTCATTCAGAAGATCAACCAGGCGAAGGATGCGGAGGAACGGGCCCGCTTGATTACGGAGCTGGAGGGAATGCCTGAGAAGTTTGTGAGTTTTGGAAATCGATGGTTGGGGATTCATGCGACCCGGAGTCCGGGTGGGTGGGATGATGAAGGATTTGATCATCACAGGACCAACACGCCTCGGGATATCGAGATTTTGACGGGGGTTATTTATGGGGTTTCGGATATCGAGAATGGCGGGCTGCATCAGTTTTTTGGCAATGGCACCGGGGGGATGGCTCCCGAGATGGTGGAGTGGTTTGAGCGATATGGCCTTGAGGAAACGGCAGGCCATTTGAAGCGGGCGATGGCAGTTTTTGGAGAGACGTATCCGAGATCGCAGGCGGCCAGGAATCGGTTTCTTGAGAAGTTTGAGGGAGAGACGAGGGAGGACTATGATCCGTTTTATGAGATGGATGGTCCGTTTTATGATTCGATCATGAAGGATGGGGAGACGATGGATGACCACGTGGATCGTGTGGTTCGCGAGGTCTGGGGATTTACTTCCCTGCACACGGAGTTGCCACCGGTGGATTGGGAGCCGCCGTCTTTTTCCAGGAAATCTCGTTAGATTTTTCCGCTTCGGTGCATTTCCTCGTGTGAAGCGGTGAAGAGTTTCAAGATCTCAGGTTGGGCGCAGGAGTTCAAGCCGGCCGGGATTTTGAATTGCAGTGGGAGCAGGAAATGCGGGGGCGTTTGGCCCGGGGCGGGGTTGCCTTTTTCTCTCGGCGATGGCTTTCGAAGCAGGCTTTTCAAAATCGTTTTGAGATGTCATAGATCCAAAGGGGGCAGCTGGGAATAGTCAGAGGTCTTTCCAGATAGTGTCGTGTGCCATGATCGTATTCCTTATCTTCGGCTTTCATCTTCTCGGATTTATTTCGGCGATTCATGCCATCATGAGTGTTCGCACCGAGCCGGGGGCGATCGCCTGGGCTGTTTCGCTCAATTCGTTTCCTTACCTCGCGGTTCCTGCTTATTGGATTTTGGGTCGCAGCCGCTTTGAGGGCTATATCACCGCGAGGCGTGGTGCCCTTCGAGAATTTTCCGGAATTGACAAGGGGGCCCGTAAGTCAGCCCTCAAGTTTAAGTATTCTCTCTCCGGGGACGAGATTTCCTGGCAGGCGGCTGAGAGGTTGGCGGGTCTGCCATTTTCTCGCGGGAATTCCACAAAGCTATTGATTGATGGTGGAGCAACCTTCGAGAGTATTTTGAAAGGGGTGGATTCCGCGGAACACTACATTCTTTTCCAATTCTTTATCGTCCATGATGACGAGATCGGCCGTGAGGTTAAAAAACGGCTGATTGCCAGATCGCGAGCGGGAGTGAAGATTTATTTTCTCTATGATGAGATCGGCTCACATGATTTGCCCACCCGGTATTTGGAGGATTTGCGGAGCAGTGGAATTGAAATCCATGATTTTCATACCAGGAAAGGATCGCGAAATCGATTCCAGCTTAATTTTAGAAACCATCGCAAAATTGTGGTGGTCGATGGCAAATTTTCGTGGGTTGGAGGTCACAATGTCGGTGACGAGTATCTTGGCCGGGATGCCAAGTTTGGGCACTGGCGTGACACGCACCTGCGGATCGAGGGACCGGCAGCCTTGGCAGCCCAACTCTCGTTCGTTGAAGATTGGCATTGGTCGACGGGCGAGACTCTCGAGTTGAACTGGGAGGCGACTCCATCTCCAAAAGGCGATTTGCCGATACTCGTCATCCCATCCGGGCCTGCGGATATGGTGGAGTCCGCCAATCTCCTCTTTGTGCATGCCATCAACACAGCGTCCCGGCGGATTTGGATCGCGAGCCCGTACTTTGTTCCGGATCGCTCGGCGATCACCGCTTTGCAGCTTGCGGCTCTGCGTGGAGTTGATGTTCGGATTTTAATTCCGGACAAGCCGGATCACATAGGTGTTTACCTTTCGGCCTTTTCCTACCTCGATGAGGTTGGTCATTGCGGGGTGAAGTTTTATCGCTACCTCGACGGGTTCCTTCACCAGAAGGTCTTTCTGATTGATGGGAAGGCGGCTGCGGTGGGAACCGCAAATTTTGACAACCGTTCCTTCCGGCTAAATTTTGAGATTACCGAGCTCGTACTTGATGAGGGATTTGCGGAGGAAGTCGAGGAGATGTTGGAGGCTGATTTTTGCAGGTCACGCTTGATGAAGGAGGGAGAAACTGCGGACAAGCCCTGGTGGTTCCGTTTCTGCGTGCGTCTTTCGAGATTGGTGGCACCTATTCAGTGAAGCTCCGGGGATCTTCCTTGTCAGGGTGCATGTTTGTTGGGAGTTTGGGGAATGAAGCCGGTAGTATTTTTTTTGGCATTGTTCGCGATTTTTGCAGAGGCGAAGAAACCAAACATCATGGTGTTCCTTGTTGATGACATGGGGGTGATGGATACCTCGGTGGCTTTCCTCACGGACAACAAGGGCAAAGCGAAGCGTTATCCGCTGAACGATTTTTATCGGACGCCGTCGATGGCCCGATTGGCGAAGCAGGGGGTGAGATTCAATCAGTTTTATGCGATGAGTGTGTGCTCGCCTTCCCGGATTTCCCTGCTCACGGGGCAGAATGCGGCACGGCATGGTGCCACGAACTGGATCAATCCGGCCTCGAATAACCGGGGTAAATTTGGTCCTCCGGAGTGGAATTGGAAGGGCCTGAAAAAGGGCGAGGTGACCTTGCCGGGAATTTTGGCAAAGGAGGGGTATCGTACGATTCACGTGGGGAAGGCGCATCTTGGGCCGAAGGGGAGTGACGGCGGGGAGCCGTTGAACCTGGGGTTCGAGGAGAACGTGGGAGGCGCGGCCTTCGGTGCACCGGGAAGTTACTACGCCAAGGCGGGATATGGGGCTTTGACGAAGCGCAAGAGTCACGCGGTGCCACATCTGGATGAGTATCATGGGAGTGAGACTTTCCTGACGGAGGCGTTGACCTTGGAGGCCAGGAAGCGGGTGGCGCAGTCGGTGAAGGACGGAAAGCCCTTCTTTTTGCACTTTGCGCACTATGCGGTGCATGCGCCCTTTCACTCGGATCCGCGGTTCGCGAAGAACTACGAGAGCTCGGGCAAGTCGAAGAATGCGCAGGCTTTTGCAACCTTGATCGAGGGCATGGACAAGTCGCTGGGGGATATGCTGGATTGTTTTGAAGAGCTGGGAGTGGCGGAGAATACGCTGGTGATCTTTCTGGGCGACAATGGCTCTGACGCGCCGCTGGGGCATCAGCACGAGGTCGCTTGTGCGGCTCCGTTGCGGGGAAAGAAAGGGGCGCATTATGAAGGGGGAATGCGGGTGCCTTTCATCGCGGCATGGGCGAAGCGGAATGATGAATCTGTGGGGCAGAAGGCTTTGGGGATTCCGGCGGGTGCGATTCAGCCCCAGGTGGCATCGGTTGAGGACATTTTTCCCACCGTCCTAAAGGTGGTGGGAGCGAAGAATCCGGAAGGGCATGAGGTTGATGGCCTTCAGCTGCAGACTTTGCTGACCGGTCGGAGGGATGAGACCCGCAAGGAGCAGTTTTTGATGCACTACCCGCATGGTCCGCATCGCAGCAACTATTTTACGGTGTGGCGTGATGGGGATTACAAAGTGATTTATCACGCGCTGCCCGAGACGAAATCGACGGGAAACCGGGTGCAGTTTAGTGGTGGAAATTACGAGGTGTATCACCTGGCGAACGATCCGTTTGAGGAGCGCAACCTGGCGGCGGTGAAGTCGACCCTTCTGAAAGAGATGATGGCCGATATGATTACCCGACTCGAGAGATGTGGAGCGAAATATCCGGTGGATGAGGCAGGCAGGGAGCTCAAGCCCAGAGTGCCTGGACGGTAAGTTCATTCATTTTAAATTGAACATTAATAGTTTTTTGCCTTTCCTAGGGCATGTCCGGCGAGGTGGAGGCAAAAACTGGTTTGAGCGAGTTCGAGGCTCAGGTCATCGGTTTTTTTTGTGACGGGGTGAGAATGCTGGGTTTGCCGAAGTCGATCGGTGAAATCTATGGCTTGCTTTATGTATCGCAGGAGGCCCTGTCGCTGGATGATTTGGTGAGTCGGCTGGGAATTAGTAAAGGGTCTGCAAGCCAGGGACTTAGGTCGCTTCGGGAACTGGGTGCGGTGAGAGAAGTCGAGGGCGTGGTGGGGCGTCGGGTTTATTACGAGCCTGACGTGGAGTTGAAGCGTTTGGTGGGAGGATTTATCAAGGAGCAGGTGAGGCCGCATTTGGCGAGCGGGGAGGAGAAGCTCGCAAAGTTGAAGTCGATGGTTCGCGAGATGCCGGGGAATGCGAAGTCGGATTTTTATGCCGGGCGGCTCGAGCGCTTGGGCCGATGGTCGAAGCGGGCGCGAATTTTATTACCCATTATCCAAAAGTTCCTTGGACGCTAAATCTATGACCGATGATGCAGCCTGGTACGTGCTGCGAACGCAGTTGAAGCGGGAGAAATTGGCCGCAGCCAATCTTCGCCAATTGGAGGGAGTGGAGGTTTTTTTGCCACGCTTGAAGTATCAAAAGACGACGCGGCGGGGTCGGGTTTGGTGGATTGAGCCTTTGTTTCCAGGGTATTTGCTGGCGCGTTTTTCGTTGGCCGAGATGGGTCGCCTGGTCACTTACACCGCGGGAGTGAGCCGGATGATCAGTTTTGGAGACAAGGTTCCCGAGGTCCCGGAGGAATTTGTGAAGAGCCTGCAAGAGGAGGTCGCGAAAGTGCAGTCGAGTGACGAAGAGATCGTGGTGGATTGGAAGGTCGAATTGGGGGAGGAAGTGGAAGTCGCCGAAGGGCCCTTCCAGGGAATGACGGGCGAAGTGGTGCAAGTCCGCCCGGGGAGCGAGAGGGTGAGCCTTTTGTTGGAATTTCTAGGGGAGCCCCAGGCGGTTGAAGTGAGTTTGTATTCGCTCATTTTAGCACGCCCTGAGATTCCCGAAGGATGGAGGGGAGAGGATTCAAATTAGTTCATTTTCAATTGAACAAAGAGGATTTTTGTGTGTCTATCAGCCATCGGCACGAATGTTTGATTCGTCTTGGTCAATTCCGGAATTTTTTACAGGTTTCACTTATCGGTAAAGTGAGCGACCAAGGGCGGCAGCGTTTCAAGGGATCGAAATTGGGACCAACCAAGACTTAAAAAGCGAAAATCAGTCCAACTTAATGATGAAAATCTTTATTGCAGGTCACCGTGGTATGGTGGGCTCCGCCTTGGTGCGGGAAGCGGAGCGTCGTGGCGGTTACGAAATTCTGACCGCCGGGCGTGAGGAGCTCGATCTCCTTGATCAAGCCGCTTGTTATAAGTGGCTCGCGGACCAGAAGCCTGATCAGGTCATTATTGCGGCAGCGAAAGTGGGCGGGATTCACGCCAATGCGACTTATCCGGCTGAGTTTATTTATGAGAATCTGGTGATCGCGACCAATTTGATCGAGGGCTCGCGACAGGCTGGGATCGAGCGGGTTCTGTTTCTTGGAAGCTCCTGTATCTATCCCAAGATGGCTCCCCAACCGATGCCGGAAGATTGCCTTTTGACGAGCCCGCTGGAGGTTACGAACGAAGCCTATGCGGTGGCCAAGATTGCCGGTCTCAAGATGTGCCAGCACTACCGGGCTCAATACGGGCTAAAGTATCATTCGGCGATGCCGACAAATCTATACGGTCAGGGCGACAATTATCATCCTGAGAATTCCCATGTCATTCCGGCGTTGATTCGTCGTTTTCACGAGGCGAAAGAGCGGGGGGATTCCGAGGTGGTGATCTGGGGAAGCGGGACACCACGGCGCGAGTTTCTACACGTCGATGATTTGGCCGCAGCCTGTTATCATTTGCTTGATTTGGAGGAGCCGCCCGACTGGGTCAATCTGGGAGTGGGAGAGGATGTCACCATTTTGGAGCTGGCCGGTCTGGTGGCGAGGACGGTGGGTTTTGAGGGTGGGATTCAGACGGATCCCTCCAAGCCGGATGGCACCCCCCGGAAGCTTCTCGATGTATCGCGTTTGACGGCAAGTGGATGGAAGGCGGAGATCTCGTTGGAGGCTGGCTTGGTGAATGCTTACGAGGATTTTCTCAAAGCGGTCGGTCAAGGGCTCGCGCGTCTTTAAAAAACAACCTATTATGAAAAAAGCACTCATCACCGGAATCACCGGGCAGGATGGTTCCTACCTTGCGGAACTTCTGTTGGAGAAAGGCTACGAGGTCCATGGCATTAAGCGGCGGGCGTCCTCGTTTAATACAGAGCGGATTGATCACATCTATGAAGATCCGCACGTTGAAGACGGACGCTTCAGACTGCATTACGGTGATCTTTCCGATACCTCGAACTTGACGCGCATCGTTAGTGAGATCCAGCCGGATGAGGTTTATAATCTTGGAGCGCAATCACATGTGGCGGTTTCCTTTGAGTCCCCCGAATACACCGCCGACGTTGACGGCATCGGAACTTTGAGACTTTTGGAGGCGATTCGCTTTCTGGGTCTGGAGAAGAAGACCAGATTTTACCAGGCCTCGACTTCCGAGCTCTATGGTTTGGTGCAGGAGGTTCCCCAGAAGGAGACGACCCCATTTTATCCCCGTTCACCCTACGCGGCCGCGAAGATGTATGCTTACTGGATCACGGTGAACTATCGTGAATCTTACGGGATGTATGCGTGCAACGGGATCTTGTTCAACCACGAATCGCCACGTCGTGGAGAGACTTTTGTGACTCGCAAAATCACCCGGGCCATCGCAAATATTTCGCAGGGAGTTCAGAAGTGTCTCTACCTGGGGAACATGGATGCCTTGCGCGATTGGGGGCACGCCAAAGACTACGTCAGGATGCAGTGGATGATGCTTCAGCAAGATCAGGCGGATGATTTCGTCATTGCCACCGGCAAGCAGATTTCCGTTCGCGAGTTTGTTCAGCTGTCGGCCCGCGAGGCCGGAATCGAGTTGGAATTTTCCGGTGAAGGAGTCGAGGAAATCGCGACGGTGAAATGGCGTGATGTTGAGAAAGCCCCCGCAGTGAAAGAAGGAGATGTCATTGTCAAAGTGGATCCCCGTTACTTTCGCCCGGCCGAAGTGGAAACTCTTCTTGGTGACCCGAGCAAGGCCAAGGAAAAGTTGGGTTGGGTCCCCGAAATCACCGTCGAGGAAATGTGTGCCGAGATGGTGGCAAACGATCTGGAAGTCGCGCGTCAACACGCCTTGCTGGTAGCCCACGGCCATGCCGTCTCGATGTCGCAGGAGTAAAGTCACTCGAGAGAATTTATTAAAATGAAAATTGCAGTTGTGACCGGCTCGGCCGGACTCATTGGATCGGAGTCAACGAAGGCTCTTCACGAAGCCGGGTTTACCGTCGTCGGGATCGACAACGATCTCCGTGCATACTTTTTCGGAAAGGAAGCCTCAACGGATTCGACGAATTCCGAGCTTCAGGAGAAGCTTCCGAACTATCATCCCCGCAAGGTGGATATCCGCGATTTTGAGGCGGTGAAGGAAGTGTTTGAGGAGTTTGGTTCGGACATTGAACTGATCGTTCATACTGCCGCACAGCCTTCGCACGATTGGGCGGCCAAGGAGCCGTTTACCGACTTCGGAGTGAATGCGACCGGTACCTTGAATCTCCTCGAAGCGACCCGGCAGGTTTGCCCGGAAGCCGTCTTTATCTTTACCAGTACGAACAAGGTTTATGGCGATACTCCGAACCATCTTCCTTTGGTTGAGCTTGAGGAACGATGGGAGATCGAGGAGTCACACCCCTTCCACATCGGGATCGACGAGTCGATGTCGATTGATCAATGCAAGCACTCCTTGTTTGGGGCCAGCAAGGTGGCCGCCGATGTTTTGGTGCAGGAATATGGCAGGTATTTTGGAATGAAGACCGGCGTGTTCCGCGGCGGTTGTCTCACCGGTCCCGCCCATGCCGGTGCCGAGCTCCATGGTTTCCTGGCTTATCTCATGAAGTGTATCGTGGAAGGACGGCCCTACCGGATCTTCGGATACAAGGGAAAGCAGGTCCGGGACAATATCCACGCCCATGATTTGGTTTCGGCATTCATACACTTCTACGAAAATCCCCGCGTTGGAGAAGTTTACAACATGGGTGGGAGCCGCCATTCAAACTGCTCCATGCTGGAGGCGATCCGAATCGGTGAGACGCTCTCGGGAAACAAGCTCGATTTCACCTACCTTGAGGACAACCGGATCGGTGACCATATTTGGTATATTAGTGACGTTCAAAAATTCCAGAGTCACTACCCGGATTGGAGCTACAAGTATTCCATTGATGACATCCTCGGAGAGATCTTCGAGGCGTGTGCAGCCAATGCTTCGACTTAGATAATTGTGACCCCGGCAACGACAATCGAGGTCATCAATACTCCATGTCTGGTGACGGACGCAGCCGATCTCACCGGGCGTATCGAAGATCGAGTTCGTCATCATTCGGAGTCACCCTGGTCCATCGATTTCACCAACGTCCACATCGTTGCGATGCGGAAGGTGGACGAGGGGTTCCGGGAACAGACTTCAAGTGTCGATTACTTCGTCCCCGACAGTCAAATCCTCACCTGGGCGGTCAGCTGGTTGGGAGCCCGGGGAAATGAGCGGGTCTATGGTCCTGCCTTTCTTGACTACTTTGTTCGTAATGCCGATGCAGGCCTGACCCATTACTTTTTGGGAGCATCCCAGGAATGTCTGGATCAGCTCCTGACGAAGTTGCGTGAGAAGCGTCCGGAAATCAAAATTGCGGGGTCGCACAACGGGTATTTCAAGGATGCCGATGAGGATGCGATCAATGCTGAAATCAATCACTTGAAGCCGGATCTTGTTTGGGTCGGGCTTGGAACGCCGAAGCAACAAGACTGGATTCATCGCAATAAGGGAAGGATTGAGGCCGGGGTGCTGCTGGCGGTGGGTTTCGCTTTTGATGTGAATGCCGGGACCAAGAGCGATGCGCCGGAGTGGATGGGAAAATGCGGAGTCCTTTGGCTCTATCGTTTTATCTGCGAACCCCGTCGACTCTTCAAACGTTATGCTGTCTATAACTCGGTTTTTCTGTGGCATCTCTTTCGCCAGGTGATTTCGGGAGATCGAAGCGGGCAATGATGGATCCATGAATTTTGCGGACGTCAGGTTTTGGGGAATCCTTGCAGTTTCCCTGGCCGCAATTCTGATCATCCGCGCGGTCCTGGTGAAGGCAACCCGCCCTGATTCAGGTGGCTATGATCGGGTTGCACTCGCCGTCATGGGGCTTGTCCTTCTGGGTTGTGTAAGCCTGGAATCGTTGGGGATTTTTGTCGCGGTCAGCGTGACGACCTACTTGGGCCTGAGTCTGATTTTAAAAACCGATTCGTCTCCGGAACGTCGTGGAAGATGGTTGTGGCTTCTGATCCCCCTGCAACTTTCGCCCCTGTTGTTTTATAAATATGGCGGGTTTTTAGGGAATGAAATTTTAGGGTTTGGCAGTTACTCCCTGACCGGGATCATCATTCCGGTTGGTATTTCTTTTTACACCTTCCAATTGATTGCATTCGCGGTTGATACCTTGAAGCGAAGCCAGCCTTTGCCGGATCCATTGACGACTTTAAATTTTGCGGGCTTCTTCCCGCAGATCGTCGCCGGGCCGATTGAGCGTCGCGAAGACCTTCTCCCCCAACTGGAGAAATTTCGTTTTCGCTGGGACAGGAAGGCAGTCGAGCTTGGGTTGACGTGGATCATCCTGGGTTTGTTTTTCAAGCGTTGTCTGGCGGATAATCTCGCCCTCATGTCACTGGTCCATTCCGGCACAAATCCATTTTTGGTTTGGCTGGATACGGTGATGTTTGGATTTAGAATCTACTTTGATTTTTGCGGATACAGCTTGATGGCCTTGGGAGTGGCGCAGTGCTTTGGAATTAAGTTAACTCTCAATTTCAGAAGCCCTTATTGTGCCGAAAATATTGCGGATTTTTGGCGCCGTTGGCACGTCACTCTGAGTTCGTGGTTTCGGGACTACATCTATATTCCACTGGGTGGTTCGCGTTCGGGGTTCTGGGCCGCCAACATTTTAATCGTATTCACGGTTTCGGGAATCTGGCATGGAGCGGGTTGGAATTTCGTGATCTGGGGAGCCATGCACGGGCTCTTCCTCTTGGTTTATCGTTTGCCGTTGAAAACCCGCCTGCCCCGCCCGGTCGGGATTTTTCTGACCCACCTTTCGGTTTTTTTGGCGTGGCTTTGTTTTTATGAGACGAACACGGGGGAGATGTTTCGCAAGCTTGCTCTGCTCTTGAGCCCCACGTCTTACAATGGCTCCTCGCTACAGTCTTTTTCTACGGCCTTGCTTTCCTCAAATGGCTTCGATGCCTGTGCCATTTTGGTAATCGTCGCTTGTGTCATCGGACTTGAGATGTGGTCACTAAGAAAAGAAGGAGAACCCTATCGATTTCTACGAACCCGAGGGGCGGCCGTCGTTCTGGTTTTCCTGACCGTGATTCTGTCGCCGATCTCAAGTAACGATTTTATTTACTTTGCCTTCTAAATTCCTGCGAATGGTTCGCACTCATTTTAAGGATCGCCATCCGGCAGGATTGATTGCGATGGCCCTTGTGGCTGTCGTGATCGCGATGGGGCTTTCGTATTATCAGACGACCCGGTGGAATCCCGAGATGAGGTTTTGGAAGGCGGCAGCGGGGACAAAAGCCGATTGGGTCGATTCGCTGAGAAAAGCGGAGGATCTTCCCGTGATCATCTGTGTGGGTGGTTCGGCGACGGGTTTTGGAATTGATGCTGAATACGCGGCTCGTGAATTGGATTGCCGGCTCGTGAATTTGGGATTGCATGCCGGGATGGGACCCGAGGTCTTGACTGGGTTTGCACTCTCCAAGGCCAGAAAGGGAGACACGCTGCTTGTGATGCTGGAGCCGGAGTTGTTGGTCGAGAACGAGATGGAAACAGCGCTCGGTGTTCAATTTGCCTATGCGATCGGGGACCGGGAGATTTTGGACTGGCGGGATACGGCCTCAAGCTTTCACGTGACCCAACTGCGGCCCGGAGCCTCGAATGTGTTTGGACTCGTTGGAAAAATCGCGATGGGGCGTCCACTTTATCGATATCAACTGAAGGATATGCGTGAGGGAGGATTGTTAACGACACAAGTCACCTCGCGGATTGTCGGTCGCAACTCGTCTCCGGAACGTTTGTCCGAATCGGCAAAGGAGCTTTTGAAGGACCTGGTGTCGATCGCGAGCAAGCGTGGACTCAAGGTCGCATACGGATTTCCATGGGTCTATAGTGATGAGAAAGACGCGGAGCTGGTTCGCCGGGGCCGGGCAAGGCTTCTGACCGAAATTGAGAAAATCATGCCTGTTATTCATGAAAAGGATTTGGGAGTGATTACTGAAAAGGTTGATTTTCGGGATTCTCCCCAGCATCTTTCAGAGACAGCGGCGCGCAGAAGAACCGCGGTGCTTGTTGGGGCACTTGAGAAACACTCGATAGCCCGATAGCGACCGGGCTTTAGGATTTATTTTCACATGGCAAATAACATTCACACCCAGTTTCACCGTTTCGTTTCACAGGGCGAAAAGGAGGAACTTCTTGGCCAGAAGGGTGCTGTGCTCTGGATGTATGGGCTCAGTGGTGCGGGCAAATCTACGATTGCGGCCGCTTTGGAGCGGGAACTTCACAACGAGGGCCGGTTTGTGGTCATTCTCGATGGCGATAATTTCCGCCACGGCCTCAACTCGGATCTGGGGTTCAGTGATGATGATCGATCCGAAAATGTCCGGCGTGTCGCGGAGGTTGCCAAGATGTTCGCCTCGCAAGGGGTGATCGTGGTGGTCGGAGTAATTACGCCAAAACGGGCACTCCGTGATCTTGCCAGAGAGGTGGTCGGAGATTCGTTTCGTGAGATCTATATCTACGCCTCGTTCGAAACCTGCGCGTCCCGGGACCCGAAAGGCCTTTACGCAAAAGTGGCCGCCGGCGAAATCAAACAATTTACCGGGAAGGATAGTGGGTTCGAAGAACCGGATTCTCCCGATCTGCTGATTAATACCGAAGAACTTGAGCCGCCGGAAGCGGTGAAAAAAATTAAAACACTCTTGCCAGCGATCTAAACCGCAGTAAAAGCGGGCTCGGGGCCTTAAACCAAACTAACCTGATAATTTTAATCAACAAATGTCTGATTACACTCTAAGTCATCTCAACCAATTGGAGGCGGAGGCGATTTTCATCCTCCGCGAGACGGCGGCCCAATTCGAGAACCCGGGTCTTCTTTTCTCCGCGGGCAAGGATTCCATCGTCATGGCGCACCTTGCGCGGAAGGCCTTTTATCCGGCGCGAATTCCCTTTCCCCTCGTCCACGTCGATACCGGACATAATTTCCCCGAGACCATAGCTTTTCGTGATGCCTATGCGGAGAAGATTGGAGCACGTCTTCACATTGGTTTGGTTCAGGACTCAATCGATCGGGGCACGGCGGTTGAGGAAACCGGTGCCAATGCCTCGCGCAACAAGCTTCAAACAGTGACCCTTCTGGAGACCATTGAAGAGCAACAGTATGATGCCGTGCTTGGCGGGGGACGTCGCGATGAGGAAAAGGCCCGAGCGAAAGAGCGCTTCTTTTCCCACCGAAATGACTTTGGCGAGTGGGATCCCAAGAATCAGCGCCCCGAGCTGTGGAATCTTTTCAATGGACGCAAGCAATCCGGTGAGCACTTCCGGGTCTTTCCCTTGTCCAACTTTACCGAGATGGATGTCTGGATGTATATGCATCGCGAAGGGATTGATCTTCCGAGTCTCTATTATGCCCACGAACGTGAAGTCGTGATCCGCAATGGCGTCATTCTGGCTGTTTCCGAATTTGTCCAACCGCGCGACGGAGAAACGGTCGAGGTGAAAAAGATTCGCTTCCGGACGATGGGTGATGCCACCATCACCGGCGCGGTTGAAAGCGACGCCGACACCATGGAGCGCATCATTGAAGAAGTCGCCGCCGCCCGCCAGACCGAGCGTGGCAATCGAGCTGATGACAAACGTTCAGAAACAGCGATGGAAGATCGGAAAAAAGAAGGTTACTTTTAGAAGCATGAGATCCTCCCTCCTTCTTCTGACGACGATCTTTGCCTCGATCACGGATTGGCTTCCGGCATTGAGTGTTGAGGATTTACAGGTGTCATTCCAGGCGGCCGTTCTCAAGGCCAATGAGAGCCGGGACAAGCAGATTGGAACATTGGATCAACGCTACACCGCAGCCTTAGCAAATTTGCAGGAAAAGGCACAGAAGAAGGCTGATTTGGAAGAAGCCCTCGCGATCAAGAATGAGGGAAAGTTGATTGCGGAGAAAACCTGGCCCCTTCCTCCGGTGCCCGGCGAGCATGCGAAGAGTCTCAACCGCCCGAGACAGACCTATCTGAAAACCCGACTCGGAATTGAGCGGGAGTGGGCCCTTTCAATGTCCAATCTTGCGGACAAGATGGAGGAAGCATTGGAGGCTCAGGTAACCAGTCTCACCAAGGCGGGGAATCTCAAGGAAGCTCAAAGAGCCAAAGAGCTCCTCGAAAAAATCCAAAAAGATCCGGAGCTTGCCAAAGCACGGGAGCTACCCTCCAGAGTGACCCGAAGCGGGAGATCCCGCGCGGGGTATCTGGTCCGGAGAAATGGCGACGATCTGGAGGTTTTGGTCCGTTATGACAGCGAGGGAAAAATTAGTTTAAAAAGTCCGGTCGAGAATGTCGTGGAACAAACCGGTGGGAAGCGTGAAAAAGGCAAAACCAACGCCCGAACGCTCGGTGAATTCGTCGGAGCGGATGCCGGGTTTAAAGAATCATACGTTGCCCTTAATCATACCCTTAAGGACGGAAAGTTGACTCCTCAAGAGATTTACGGGGTCGATATCAGCTTTCAAAATGACGGAGGGACAGTCTACGAAATCAGGAAGGGCGTAAAAAACGCTTATCTTGGTTTTCCAAACCTCCTTGGAACATTGTCTTCTCCAGCTACTTATCGCATCAGTGCTGAACTTAATATCCCAAAAGAGAACAAGACTCTCTCGGGTCTCGTTTTTCGGCATGGCAATTCGAATGGAACTGTTCTTGGTGAACAAATTACATCATCAGGGAATTGGCAAACCGTGACCCGGGAAGGTGCAGGAGGATCCCCTCTGCCTCTCCTACGGATTCACTTTACCGGCTTCAAGCTTTCGGACATGAAGAAGGTCTGGGGCGACCGGGTTGTTTTAAAGAATCTCCGGGTCGAGTTCATTAAATTTTCCGCCCATATCGTCGAAAAATACGGCGATTCGGGAGAAGCGATGATCTCCGAACAAGATCCCTCCAAACAAAAGCTCCTTGTCACAAACGGAGCTCCTATTGAAGACCTCTAACTTTTACTCTTTTACCAGCACCTATGGATCTCCTCCGCTTTACCACCGCCGGCTCAGTCGATGACGGAAAGTCCACTTTGATTGGAAGATTACTCTACGACTCAAAGTCAATTTTCGAAGATCAACTCGAGGCCATCGAGGAATCCTCCCGTAAAAAGGGCGATGAAAATGTCAATCTGGCCTTGCTCACCGATGGTCTCAAGGCTGAGCGCGAACAGGGGATTACCATTGATGTGGCCTATCGTTATTTCGCCACTCCCAAGCGAAAATTCATCATTGCGGACACTCCCGGGCATATTCAATACACCCGCAATATGGTGACCGGGGCCTCGACTGCCAATCTCGCCATTATTTTGATCGACGCCCGTAAAGGAGTCATTGAGCAAACCAAGCGCCATTCCTTCATCGCGAATTTGTTACGCATCAAGCATGTCGTCGTAGCCGTCAATAAAATGGACCTCGTGGATTACTCGCAAGAGGTTTACGACGGGATCGTTGCCGACTACCAATCGTTTGCCTCTCGCCTCGATAACCTGGTCGATATCACCCCGATTCCGATCTCGGCGTTGAATGGTGATAATATTGTTGAGAAGTCGGAGAATATGCCCTGGTTCGAGGGAAGCAGCCTTCTTTATCATCTGGAGAACGTTTATGTGGGCGGAGATGAAAATCACGTTCAGGCCCGCTTTCCGGTTCAATGGGTCATTCGCCCGCAAAGCGACAAATTTCACGACTTCAGGGGTTTTGCGGGGCGCGTCGCAGGTGGCGTGTTCCGGCCCGGTGACGAGATCACTGTTCTTCCCTCGGGCTTTGGGACCCGGGTCAAAAAAATATTTCATGACGGCCGTGAGATGGAAGAGGCTTTCGCGCCCCAGTCGATTACAATGACGCTGGAAGATGAGATTGATATCTCCAGAGGTGATATGTTGGTGAAGGCGAATAATCCACCCGATCAAGGTCAGAATCTTGAAGCAATGATTTGCTGGTTCTCAAACCAAAATCTAAATCCCCGGGCGAAGTTTATCATTCGTCAAACAACGCGCGAGACCAAGGCAATCGTCCAAAATGTCAGCTACAAAGTCGATATCAACACTCTGCGCAAGGAGGAGGATGTCGCATCATTTACTCTCAATGAGATCGGACGAATCTCATTGAGAACGGCGGCTCCACTTTTTTATGATTCCTACAATGACAACCGTCATACCGGATCATTTATTCTCATCGACCCTGGCACCAATGAGACTGTGGCTGCCGGGATGCTTTTGTAGGGTAGTCTGAGAGCTTGGCTTTTCCAGGCCCCTTCTACTGAGATCGATCCCGAAACGACGATCCCAACCCTACTGTCTTTTCCGTGGTTTAAGAATCACCGTTGCCAACGGTGGTCTTTTTCCGGGTCATTCGTCAAAAAATACTCCTTTGCGCAGACCAAGTAAACAGACTTTCAAGAACTCACTTGTCCCGGTTCTAACCATTCTCCCCCAGACATTTGGTGCTTTCGTGGTCGCGCCATTGATGTATCTCCAGCTTGGGGCGGATGTCTTTGGTCTCTTCGTGGTTGTGGGGACATTAATGGGATTTGGCGGATTGCTTACCTTTGGAGCAGGTGATGCCACATTACGACTTGTTGCCAAATATCGGGCTCTCAAGGATAATGACAAACTTGGAAGAGTCATCCAATGCTCCAGCCTGGTTTTCGTCGTCGCCGGTATCAGCGCCGCCATTATCCTGAAATTGGGCACTGGTTTTTTGATTTCACTCTTTGACGCGAAAGAGAATAGAGAAGTTGAAGTTTCAACCGTCCTGCCGCTTGCCGGCGTTGGTCTTATTTTTCTTTTGCCGGCCAGTGGCCTGAAAGCTGTCGTTGACGGATTCGAGCGTTTGGACATCACCGGATGGGTTAATACAATTTTTGCAGCGATCGAAGTTTCTGCCCAATTGGTGCTTCTCTACCTTGGGCACGGGTTGCTTTCCTTTATCTGGCTCATGGTAGTTGTCAGAGCGATGATGTGCCTGACTCTTGTTGTGTTGGCGAGCCGCATGCTCAAGGGGAGATACAAAATTACGCCTTCGTGGGATTACCCTATTTTTAAAGAGGCCATTAATTTTGGAATCTATCTCTGGATGGGGAGTGTCTTCAACCGGATCTGGAATAGTGGTTTGCCAATCATTGTCGGAGCGATTCTTGGATTACCGGCAGTGGGAGTCTTCGCACTGGCAATGAAGCCGATTTCAGCTCTTGTCATGATCATTGATAAGACCACATCATTTCTTTTTCCCTATCTTACTGGAGTTTTCGAAAAGAAGCAAAGGGATCTGCTTTTTCTGCGATATGAACAAATCACCTACGTGGCGGTAACCACAGGGGCCTCATTTTGTGGGGTTGTAGTATTTCTTGGGGCTCCCTTGGTGGGATTTTGGCTTAAGGACGAAGCTCCCGAGGCAATCGTGGTCCTAATTCAGATTCTGGCTATTAGGTTTGCGGTTCATCCAGCCTCTATGGTCGCCAGCCAATTCATGAGAGCGTCCGAAAAATCAAGGGCGCTATTGCTGATTCAGGTCGTGTCTTCGATGACTCTCACGTTATCGACGGTCATTGGCGCCTACTTGGGCGGTTTGGTGGGAGTGGCGTTGGCGCAGTTTGCAGTCTTTGGTCTTGTGATGTTTAATCGGTGTCTGGTCGAGAAACAGCTGTTTGAAAAATTCAGACTCGGGATGCAATTGAAGGTGATTTTAAGTGCAACCGTGCCACCTGCACTCATGTGGATCTTTGCGATCAGTTCCAATACACTGAAGATTTGGCAGCTTGCCGCAGGTGTCCTCGCTTTTGCAATTTGCGCGTGTCTTCCGCTCCTCTTCCTGAGGGCCCAGGCAAGTCTTTTGAGAGAAGGAAACCCGGCCACGTAGGCATCGGAGGGGTAGCCCCGTGTGATCCTACGGGCTGAAAGGTCAACGCGAATCAGAAAAAACCATCATCCCCAAATTTTCCACAATAGTCCCAAAGAAATGAGTAAGCTGAAGACACTTCCAATAAAGGCTCTGGAAAAGGTTTTTGGATACCTTGGCTTGTCGGTTATCGCAAAACGCGGCGTGGTTGCACTTGGACGGTGTCGTCGAGGAATCCACCAAGGAATTCTCAACTCTTTTACGATGGACGCTTCCCGTTACGGCAGCTTTGCGATTATGGGTTTGACCCCGCGGCAAATGTCGGACGGCCAGCTCTTATCCCGGCTTTGCATGCTGGCACACGGAATCGAGAAAGGGTTTTCCTTCAGGGAACGGAAGATACCTTTCTTTGTTGAGAAATTCCCTGTCTTTTTGAACCTGTTCGAGGAGGCGGACCGGCGCGATTTGATCAAGAGCAGCTTTCAGGGAGACATGTCGGTCAATGGTCTTCGTGCCTACAAGCGGGTTCACACCGATGAACAATTTTTGCAGAGTTATGCTGAACGGGTTGATAAGCTTCTGGAGCGATATGCGGATTTCCCTGAAAGGGAACCAGCTATCGCGGCTTCCCCGAAGGACTCGCAATTGGATCCGGAAGCATTTAAACTTTTTTTTGAGTCACGCAGCTCCACCCGTGCCTTTTCGGACCGGGAGGTTCCCCGGAGTGAAGTGGAATGGGCTCTGGAATGTGCCATGAAAACTCCCTCGGTTTGCAATAGACAACCCTGGCGGGTAAAAAATTTCACTGATCGATCCCAGATTGATGAGGCTTTGTCCTACCAAAATGGAAATCGTGGTTTTGGACATGAAGCCCCCGGATTGCTAGTCATCGGATGCGACCTCCGCGCATTTTTTGGGAATACAGAACGGAACGAGGCTTATGTTGATTCCGGCCTGTTTGCGATGTCGGTGATGATGGCGCTCCATGCCAAGGGAATCTCCTCGTGTTCACTCAACTGGTGCATCCCTCCCGAGATCAACGAAAAATTTCTTAATCATTGCGATTTACCTCCGTGGTTTGAAGTAGGGATGTTTTTGGCCTACGGATATCCACTCTCTGAGGACCTCGATGTTGCCCGTTCTCCCAGAAAATCCCTTGAGGATCTTTTGCTATGAGCGGAGCACGGCAAACCCGAGAGTTGTAATTAATGAAGGTTGGCATTCTGACACATCATTGGCTGCCTAATTTTGGAGCCAACTTGCAAGCATACTGCACAGTTCGCGCTTTGAAAGATTTGGGCTGTGAGCCCGTGATGATTGACTATCGTCTGGATGCGATCCGCGGGTTTTACAGTCAACGGGTCGATTCGAGGCAGCTGAAAGAACATGAGAAATTTGTTCAAAAACATCTTTCTCTCGGTCCGGAGGTTCACACAAGTGAAGAGGTGGTTGAGTTTGCCAAAGATGCCGCACTCGAAGCTGTCGTCAGTGGGAGTGATGCTGTTCTTAGAATTGATCGTTCGAGGCCATCGAGGCCGGACCTGCAGTTTCCGAACCCATTCTGGTTGGATTGGGCCGGTCAGGTGGGAATCGCCCGATCTGGGTTTCTTGCCGCGAGCTCCATGGGAAGCAATTATTTGGAGTTGCGACGTGGTTTGCGCAATTCAATCGGCGAGACGGTCTCTTCGTTGAGGCATTGTACGGTCAGAGATTCCTGGACCCGGGCAATGTTGAGAGTCTGTGGGATTGCTGCTGAGAAAATCGTTTGGTGTCCGGACCCAGTCAGCTATCTGTCGGCATTGGATTTGGAAACCCTCCTTCCCTCGATAGAGCTGCCGGACAGACCTTTTGTGTTGGTTAGTCTTTATCCGCAGACGGCGTCAAAGGAATGGGCGGAGCAATTGCGGAAAGAGCTCAACGCGCGGGGGTTTCTTGCAGTTGGATTTCCACACCCTGATTATCCGGCTTCGGGCCAGTGTGATCAGGTTGTCGATTTACCTTTGGATCCTCTGGCATGGTTGGCGTGGTTGCGTGCTTGTCACGGCTACGTTGGAGTTCGCTTCCATCCCATTATGCTATCTTTGGTTTTTAACAAGCCTTTCGTCGCTCTTGATCATTATGACTTGGGTGTCCCTTTTCGAAATAAAATACTCTCACGGTTTGGGCGTGTGATCGCACCATTATCACGCAGGGTGAGTAAAACGTACGACCTTTGTCATCGGGTTGATCTTGAAAAATATGTTCTTCCTGCGAGGCGGATCAAGTTCTTTTCCCCGGCCAAGGTCGCCGATCTTCTGGTTGAACAACAATCGGGAGAAGGTGCCGATCCACCGTGTAGAAACTGGCACATTGAATTCCAAAAGCAACTCTCCTCGATCGTCGGGCCTTCCCGCAATTAGGGTCAAGAAATGAAAGCCGCTGAGACAAATTCCCCTTTAAGGCGGTTCCTCCACCTTCGCTATAAGCCAAAACGCGAAAAGTTTCAGGGGTGTGATCCGTGTCCGGCTTTTGATTACTTCGATTGGGTTCTCTGGGCGCCTGATGCCCGCCTGTTTTTCCGGATGCGGAAGCTAAGGCCGCGTTATGTGCTTTGCTTGTCCCATCGCCGCAGCCTCTGGGTCCTTAAAGCTCTGCGTTTTCTCCTCAAGGACGTGACTCTGGTGGTAGCCGGGGAAGATACCCACTTGGGAAAGGTAGAGCGCCTGCTAACCCCGGTTTTACCCCGTTGTGATAAAGTCTATTTTGAGAGCAAGGATATCGAACACCATGCCATCAAATCTTTTTCCATGGGTTTTATTAGCTATTATCTTAAGCGACTAGGTGAAGAAAAATTAACCGGAATCATGGTCTCTCTTGAGAACGGCCACTTTCAAAAGACCGGAGTCCTGGCGGCCTGGGGTGCGATTTGGGGTCAGCTGGATCAAAAGCTTCCCGAGAGAGGCGAGGCGGCGCGTTTTGTGGAGGAATCCCGCTGGCTGAAGCGAGAGGAGCTGGACCCGGAGGATTACCTTCGCCGTCTTGCGGAGTCCGAATATCTTCTTGCTCCGGCCGGGCAGGGAATTCAGGCGCCAAAGCTTGCCGAAGCTTGGTTGATGAGAACGATTCCCATTGTGGTTCGCAATCCCTGCTTTGAGGATCTTCAATCCCAAGGATACCCCTTTGTAATGCTCGACCAATGGTCTGACTTGACCCAAGAGTTGCTCGAGAAGGACAGGGCCAACAGGACCCCGCCTGATTGGAAAGAGATAGAGAAGATGTTAACCACTGATTATTTTGTCAGGGAAGTCTTGGGTCGGGTGGGTGTAACCCGGTAGGTCTTCGTTCATTCTACTGCCTGTTCGTGTCTTTGGCACTAGCATCAGGATCCACCAAAAAGAAATGCCCAATCAAAATCCTAGTCCAGTTTTCATCCTTTCTCTTCCGAGATCAGGTTCGACTCTCCTCCAGAAGGCCATGGCAACTTGCGGGCAAATTCGGACTGTCCCCGAGCCCTGGGTCCTTCTTCCGCTCTACTCGTATGATGAGTCTCTTGCGATGTTCTCTTCCTTTTCCGGAGCTGGGTATCGACAGGCGATTGGCCAGCTTGAAGAGAGTCTCCCGGGTGGAGAACGTGACTTACTGAAAGCAGCCAATGCTTATGGGAGCTCCATTTACCGCGTATTGGGTGAGGGGCATCGGTATGTTCTTGATAAGACTCCGCGCTATAATTTGGTTGCGAGGAAAATTTTCCAGACCTTCCCCCGGGCAAAAATCATCATTTTGTGGCGGAATCCACTCGCGGTGATGGCCTCGATTTCAAGGACCTGGGCAAAAGGGCGATGGACCTTTCCCAGCTATGAAATTGATCTTTATGAGGGGCTGGTTGAGTTAACGAGGGCCGCGGAAGAGAACAAAGGGCATTTTTTACCAATCCAATATGAGGAATTTGTCCGCGATCCGGAAAGCCACCTTTTGAGAATCCAGAATTATTTGGATTTGGAGCCGGATTCCTTTGACTTGAATTCGATTGATGGAAAGGCCTTTCAGGGGAAAATGGGAGATCCTACAGGGGCCGATGAATATGGTTCCCGGATTTCTTCTGCATCTGTGAGCCGTTGGCATGAATCGTTTGGCTCAAAATATCGGCAGACTTTTGGCCGCCAATATCTGGAGTGGTTGGGGCAGGAGCGGCTTTCGATAATGGGATACCAAATGGACGATCTCGTCGCTGAACTGGGAGAAATCAAGCCAACCTCGGGTTCCCTTGCCGATTTTGTTAGCATGAAGGCCGGAAGGTTTAAAACAATCTGCCAGTCCCGTATTTTTCTTTGGTCCCGCAGCCGTTGCAAAAAGCGTTTGAGAGCGCTCCGGCTGGACTAAAGAATTCTCCATTTAGGATTTCCCAGAAATTTAATGAATCCCGGAAAGGATAGATTTAGAGTCTCTCCACAGAA
The DNA here is from genome assembly GCA_030432565.1 of Verrucomicrobiia bacterium. Lineage (GTDB taxonomy): Bacteria > Verrucomicrobiota > Verrucomicrobiia > Verrucomicrobiales > Akkermansiaceae > SW10. The sequence continues at coordinate 95,596 of JAUIGV010000020.1, forward strand.
TCTTTAGCACGCCAAACCACAAGCAAACATTTTATGAAAAACAAAGTCGCATTTGCAGCAATGCTGGGAGTGATCCTAATCGGAGCTCTATTTATCGGCTCGACGATTGGACAGGCGAGATTCGTGGAACTTTCGATTTATGGCCTTGTGATCTTTTTGGCTCTCTACCTTGGCTATCTCTACCAATTCACTTGGCAGATCGTGCTCTTCCTCGTTTGGAGCGGAGTGAATTTGAATTACGGTTTCAGATTGTCTTCCCAACAGTATGCTGCCGCTATCCTGGTAGTTTACGGGGTCATCATCTTCTTGCTGCGCAGGAATCCCTACCCGACTCCAGCCTTTCTCAACAAGGTCAACGGCAGGAGTCTGTTCTTTTTTTCCGGTGTTCTCCTCGTCTACGGAGGATTGAGTTTCGCTTTGAATAAGATGGCGCCCTTCGATGGAGGTTCCTACACCACGATCAATATGTTGAAGGCGTATGCGACGACCTTCGCCCCCGTGTTGGTTCTCTTTCTGGCGCTTCGAATGCCCTACACCTTCCGGGTTGGCACCAACGTCATTTCCACCATCCTCTGGATTCTCGGCATCGCACTGGTGCTTAATTTTGCAAACGTCGTTTACCTGTTCCGACAAGGTTATGGTGGTCAATCGATTCTGACCGATGAATCTGCAGATACCGGATTGTTCTACATTCCCATCATCAATGCCACCCTCGGAGTCTTCACAATGCGTTTTCTTGCTCCCACCGCCGTGATTTTCGCCTTCGCTTTCCTTTGCCAACCAGGCTGGTACAAACAACAGAAATCCCTTGTGAAACTCCTGGTGCCCTCGGTGTTTGTGCTGGGGCTACTTGGGTCGGTGGCGAGTGGAGGCCGGGCCGCGGTTTTGCTCTCAATGATGTATGTCTTCATCATTTCAATTCTCTACCGGCGGATTGTTTTGATCTTTGCAGCGATGTGTCTCGCGTTTCTTGTGATTTTATTTGCGAATCTTTTTTCCAAATTCATTAACGACGACATGCCGATGTTTGTAGCGAGGCCGCTGCAGTATGTCATGCTGGAGAAAGGAAGCTCGATGGATTCGATCGATAACTCTTCAGATTACCGAAGCACCCTTTATTCCGAGGCACTGAAAGAGTGGAGTGATGACTCACGGGTTTTTCTCTTTGGTCGGAGTGTTTATACCCCTCTGGACTACGCAGCGCTCAAGGGAATCGTGGGTGACAAGGAATCGTTCATTATGGTGAACCTGAATTCGGGGACCTGCCATGCCCTCCTTCCTTCCGTTCTGCTGCAGTATGGAGTTTTTGGGGGTATCCTATACTACTTGGTTTACTTTATGATCTTTTGGTTTTTTTGGCGGAGTTACCAGGTCGCCAAGCGCGAGGGCTACTCAGACGAATTGCGGATCATTTCGTTCGTCCTCGCGCTTTCAACAGGGCTGGGCATTATGACGGCGACCCTCGGAGGTTCGTGGTTTGGCGCCTTTCATATTGTGATGATTCTTCTCATTAAGAGTATGGCGGCCAGGGACGAACAGGCCTACTTTGCTGCACAAAAGCTTGAAGAGAGAGCTGCTGCTTCCCAAGTCCGCCCAAGGCCCGGATCGATGAGGAGACGTCCGGGATTTGCGTGACCGAACCCTATCTGCGGGGAGTGATTCTATGAAACCTCTGATTTCTGTCGTGAGTGCTTCCTGGAACCAGGGGCGCTATCTTGAGGAGTGCCATCAAAGCATCAAGGGATGTGAGGAAGGGTTGGTGGAACATATTGTCGTCGATAATTGCTCGGATGACGTCACCCATGAGGTTCTTAAAAAGTATCCGGAAATTATTGCGGTCATTGAACCAGACAGGGGCCAGAGTGAAGCCCTGAACAAGGGATTTCGGCGGGCCCGCGGAGAATGGATCTTGTGGTTAAATGTAGATGACTTCCTTTGTCCCGGGGTGATGGGCAGGTTTGTGGATTTCATTCGTAATCAAGGACAGAATTTTGATTTGGTGTATGGGCATACGGTTTTTGTCGACGCTGAAAGCCGCAAAATCCGAACTGTCTATCACCCAAGATGGCATTATTGGATGACCAAAATCGGATGCTATGTGGCCCCGTCGACTGGTTCCCTGTTTAGAAGGAATTGGCTTGTTGAGAACCCATTAAATGAAAACTTTCATATGATAATGGACACCGAATGGATGCTCCGGGTGGGGAAAGGATTACGGGTGAAACGGTTGGGTATGGAAATAGTTTCATTCCGACTCGCTGACAATAAAACGGCAGATCACATTCAATCTGGGGTCCTGACACCCCAGCACCAAAAAGAAAGGAAGTTTTTGGCCGAAAAATATCCTTACTACCCTGGCGAAGAACAGTCATCAACAGGTATTGTTAGTCGTTATTTAGTGCCTGGACTTCGCAAGCTAACAAGATGGTGGATCCTTTTTGATAAATTTGTAACTCGTTTTTTCTCCAGTCGCAAATAACTTGCTATGAATAAAAACTCGAGCTTTGTAATTCAAATCGGGCTGACGATATTGTTGGGCCTGTTCGTATCAGTTCGCATTTCGATATTCGACAATCAGGAGGTGATATTTTGGGCCCAGTTTTTCGACCAAAAAGATGACGAAATCGTTGCGATCGAGCCGTCAAAAATTGTGTTTGTTGGGGGGTCCAGTTGTACGTTTTCAGTTGATCCGGAGATTATCGAGACGAAGACAGGAATGCCAGCATACAACTATGGAGGAATCGCTTTTATGGGGCCCAGATACATGTTCACCCGGGTGAAAACACATTTGAAGTCTGGAGATGTTTTGGTAGTGGGATATGAGCCGGAAATCTTGAAAGGAATAGATGGAAAAAAGTCCTACCCTTTAGGGCGTAAAATTCCAATTTACAATGGAGAATACGATCATTTAACAAAGGTGTCTACATCGAAGAAAAATTATCAACGTTGGATGGAAGCGTTGAGGCCTGGTTTGAGACTGTCAATGGTATCGTTTGTCCGAAATATGCAAGGTGGACGCCCGTACGCTTATACTTCGGACGACAAAAAAGAAGGCGGAAGATTGGAGCTTGGCCAGATAGAATATCAGTTACCCGCACGTAAAGAGCTCGAAATCTTACCGATTGAAAAGCCAGCGATCGTTTTCATGCGAGAGATTGTCGCATTTTGCCGGAAGAATCGCATTACATGCGTTTACACGATTCCTTGGCAGGGAACCGATCCTGAGTATGTAGCATTGAATCGAAATGTGAGACAAGAGTTTCTCGATGATCTTGGTACAATAATTCCCTGCCTGCATGATCCCGCTGTCGGAGTAATTGAAGGCTTGGAGGGTTTTTCGGATTCAGAATATCATCTCGGAGCGGAAATGAGCCGCAAGAGATCAAATTTTCTTGCCACAAAATTGGCGCAGTTTTTGAGGTAAATGAATTTTGCTAGCATTGATTTTTGGGTTACTTTAGTGTGCTTGTTTACAGCTCTGCAGTTGCTCCGTCCTTTCTTTGAAGCAGTTAGACCTGCCTATGATCAAGTAGCTCTTTTAATAT
>JAUIGV010000021.1 GCA_030432565.1 Verrucomicrobiia bacterium
GGCCAAGACGGTCAGACTTCAGAAGCGAACAATTCTCGTTAATACGATCAGTCATATCCGGTGATCCTATGACTGATCGTCCCTACAGCTCAATCATCGTCGATAGGTGCTACGCGTGACGCTTACGTCTATCCATCAATCGGGAGTTGATCAACGAGACCTCTTCCTCCGACATTTCCCCCAACAGGGTAGATTTTTCTTGGAATAGAGCCAATTAACAGCGGGCGAATCTCTTCTTCTTACCAATCCGGCCCATCTTCTCGATCTTTTCGATGTAAGCCAAGGCATCGGGCGTCTTGCAAGCTGTGTCACCTTGATTCACTTCGACCACCCCGATCTTCCGGGCCAGCTTCTTTGCCAATCCGGTCACTTCCGGCAAATAGCTTCCTGCTGAAATCAAAAATCCATTCATGGCAGCCTTCACTTCATTGGGTTCGGTGTGAATCTCCAGCGACACTCGTTTGAGCAGAGTCTCAATCTCATTCGTATCAACGCCATCGTTATCAGCGATGGAAAGATAGTGGGACAAAGTCTGCCAGCCTGCAGCTGCAATAAGCTCTTTTTCGGACTCGATCCACTTCCGGCCCAGAGCCAAACCATGCCTCGATTCCGCAGCCAGTGCCGCCACTGTGGTCCCCGAGATTAGTGCCCAGGTTGCTTCATTCACCCAACGGTCAAGCTCCTCTTCGGTCACCTTCTCCGAATCAGCGATCAAACCCGCGAGATACATCGCGTCGGAATTTCCCGTGCCATAAAGCGCCAGTGCGATGTCGTGATCGTTCTTGAGTTCCTTTCGAAGCCCCTTGAGGTCCCCGATCTTCACCCCGAAAAACGGTTCCACCGCACCGTGACGCAAGAGAGTCTTCTTGGTCTGCTCGTTTCCGAGAGACTCCAATTCGGCCATTACTTCACCAACAGTCATGTCTGCTAAAGCTGATACTCTCCGTCCTCGTCCGTGCCATACCATCCAAGTTCCCGAAATGCCGTAATGATTGGAATCTCAAGATGCTCGTCTTCACCTTCCGCAAATTCGATCGTGGCAGAGCGGGTCATGCCTCGTTCGGAAGCAATACTGATGACAGTCTTGTTGGGCGGAAGATTGATCCAGTCACCCCAATCCTTCTGATCATGCTTGGGCTCGAGCCCTTGATCATGCAACGAGGAAATCACTTGCTTGATTGATGAGGCTTTTTCGGTTTCGGGAATATGTAAAACGGTTTCCATGTCAATGTGTGCTACGCATAGCATCCCCGATGAACACAGCCCGCGGCAAGAGCGAAAGGCACCAACTTAAACTTTTATCCAGGAACCAGCCTTGTGGCTCTCCCAGGACTTGGCCGCGAGATCGACTCCTTTGGCCCCTTCCCTGAGAGTCCACGGAAACGGTTCGTCCCGCGCGACGTGCTTAAGAAAAATTTCCCATTGAATCTTGAAGGCATTGTCGCAAGGCCCGGGATCAACAATATCCCAATTCGCGTAGTAATCGATCGGACTGTCCACATCAGGATTCCAGACCGGCCGGGGAGTGTTTTCCAGACTCTGGGCCCAGCACTTGCGCAACCCCACGATCGCGCTTCCCTTGGTTCCATCCACCTGCATGGTGAGGAGATCATCCCGACGCACCCTGACATCCCACGATGAGTTGAACTGGCAGACCACTCCGGTTTTGGTCTTGAACAGGGCATAGGCCGAATCATCGGCGGTGCACTTGTACGGATTTCCATCCTCCCCAATTCGCTCCGGCAAATGAGTCGCGGCATGTGTGAAAACCTCGGTAATTTCGCCAAAGAGATTATCGATGACGTAGCGCCAATGACAATGCATGTCGATAATGATCCCTCCGCCATCTTCCTCACGGTAATTCCAACTCGGGCGCTGTGCGGCCTGGCCCTCATCGTGCCCGGAAAATACCCAGTAGCCGAACTCGCCGCGCACCGAAAGAATCTCACCAAAGAACCCTTCGTCGCGCAGTTTCAAAAATGACTGAATTCCCGGCAGCCAAAGCTTGTCCTGCACCGTTCCATTCTTCACTCCGGCAGCCTCGGCAACCTCTGCAATGCGAAAAGCTTCAGCAGGATCAACCGCCGTCGGCTTCTCACAATAAATGTGTTTACCGGCTGCAATCGCCCGCTCCAAAAAACCAACGCGATAGGGAGTCCCTGAGGCGTCGAAAAAAACCGAATACGAACTATCCGCAAGCACCGCGTCAAGATCCGTGGAATATTTCTCCACTCCATGCTCGGCAGCGAGCGCCTTTAACTTCTCTTCATTCCGGCCGGTCAAAATCGGATCCGGCATGAGTCGCGTGCCATCATCCAACTCGACACCACCCTGGGCACGGATTGCCAAAATCGACCGAACCAAGTGTTGATTCGTCCCCATGCGTCCGGTGACGCCATTCATGATGATCCCGATTCTCCCGGTATTTTCAGTATTCATAGTGATTGATAAATTTTGTCGTATGCGTGAAGGATTTCGTCGAGAAACTCCTGTTGATCCCGTTCCCACCACTTGGAGGAAAAAATCTCCACCTCACGGGAGCCCTCAAAGCCCGCATCCCTCATCATGACATCTATTCCATGGAGATCCGCGCACCCCTCTCCCATAATTCCTCGATCCAGAAGAAGGTGGCTTTGGTCGGGCTTAAAGTCGCAGATGTGATACGCGTCCAACCATCCGCCCCTCGCACAGCGTTGGATTTGCTCTGCCAGATCAAGCTCCCACCAGACGTGATAAACATCCAGGGCAATTCCCACGTTGTGATGATTGATTTCTTCGCAAAGATCATTCGCGACCTTGAGCGAGGGAATTGCAGAACGGTCGCCGGCATAAACAGGGTGCAGAGGCTCGACCAAAAGCTTCACCCCGTGGGATGCCGCCTCATCGGCCAGCGTCCCAATCCCGTCGCGAATCTGCCCGTAATTCTCACGTGGATTTTGGCCAACGGTAGCCCCGCAAACCAAAACCAAGGACGGGAGCTCGAGAATTTCCGCCTCGCGAATCAACTGACGATTTTCCTCAAGCGCATCTCTCCTCTCCTTTTCGGTCTCACCGGTAAAGAATCCTCCCCGAACGTACGAAATTCCCCGTAATCCCGCATCACGCACCTGTCGTGCCACCGAGCAAAGATCTTCCCCCTCAACGGTCTCACGCCAAATCGAAATCCCTCCAATCCCGCGCCGGGCATATCCCTCGATACATTCATCGATCGACCATGGCTTGGTCGTAAAAGTGTGAACAGCAAGATCCTGGTAATTCATCTTCTAGGTGGTCTCTCCGACCAGTAATTTTCCCTTAATCAGAAGGGCATTCGCCGTCTTCTCTCGCTGCACAATTTCAGACTGAAGCGAACGCCCTACTTCACGGGCGAGTCTAAAAATTGAAAGATCAACCGACGTCAGCTTGGGATGGGAAATCTCATGAATGGGACCGCAATCACAGCCGGTCACCTTCGCCTCTCCGGGAATTTGCAAACCAAGCGATCTCAATTGCTGCATGAGAATGATACCCACGACATCGTTGAATCCCACAAAAGTGCGAACCCCGCGATCATAAAGCGCTTTCACATGATCGGTCGTGATCCCGCCAGGCCCCTCCACCTTCGATTGATCAGCCGGGGGATCAAACTCAATTCCATGCTCCAAACATCCTTCCGCGAATCCGTTTAAGCGGGCACGGGTAAGGTCGCCAAAACCGCCATAATAAACATAACAGCAATCTCCTCTCACACCACGCCCGGCGAGGTGCCCCGCAAGTTGCTTCATGGCATCATGGTGATCACTGACAACATGCCTCACCCCGCGCACCATTCGGTTCAAGACCACACAAGCGGCTCCTCTCTCCTGAATCTCGTCCACAACGCGGCTCGAAGGGCGGTGGAAGGCAAAAACAAATCCGTCCACCTCTCCACCTTTCTTGTGGGGAAACGGAAGATAGTCGTCCGAGGACGTTTCGACGATCAAGTTAGCCACCGACGGCAGAAGTCCTTCGCGCAAACCATCGGCAAGAGTGGTGAAATTATAAAACAATTGGGTGCTTCTCTCCTTTGCCGGAGGCAGCACCAACTTGATCGTGAGGATTGATCTCTCAGCGTGGCGCTTCTGGGAGCGCCTGATGTAACCAAGCTCATGGGCGATGGCTTCAACGTGCGACCGGACATCCTCCCCAATCAACATTGATCCACCCAGGGCCCGGGAAACCGTCGCCTTGGAGACGCCCGCTTTCTCGGCAACCTTGGCCATCGTCACTTTTTCAACCGTCTTGCCCATTTCTAAAAGTAGCCCAATCTCTTGGCGCAGTCTCTCATGATCTCCACCTCCCATTCAGGTCGGCGGGGACAGCGTTTGTGAGGTTCACTGGTTGGAATGCGTCCCAGAAGGTGCTGAAAAACCGCACAGCTGTGCTTGTAGGCCGGGACGGAATCGCGAAAACCAACGTTTCCAAGATACTGCAAGGCATCGTTCAGCTCAAAATAATCCGCGTCATTCGAAGCCCACAACCGGTCGCGCTCGGCAAACTTCTCCGGACAAAAGGCAGCAAGCCCCAAAAGATAATCAGAACCGTATTCAATCATATCGATTCCAAGATCGTTCCCGGTATAAATACGGAAATCAGGTCTGACTTCATCACGCAAAGCGAGTCGCTTCAATTCCTCACCCCGACTGAGTGAAGAATGCTTGATCCCCTTCAGAGCAGGAATGCCCATCAAACCACGAATGACATCTTCGCTGTAGATCATACCATTGGGCGCAAACATCCGGCCCAACTCAAATCCAAGAACAGATTCATAGGGCTCGCAAACCCTGTCATAAAGCTCGACGATCTCCTCCGCAGTCCACTGGTGAAAACGGGTCGTTTGAAAAAGAATCGGCGTTCCACCCCGCTCGGCAATAGCATCAGCCCCCCTCCGGTAAAGGTCGATCAAATCGCCCTCCAACCCCTCCACAAAAACCCCCGCGACAAAGGGCCGGTCAGGACCAAGCGCTTCCCGCGTCCAATCCAGCACCTGGGAACGTTCGTCGTCCGAAAGATAATTGGCATAACCGGTATCCATGTTCACCGCACATTTGAGACCCGCCTCCTCCGTCCGCTTCACCGCAGCCTGAAAGGCTTCCCGCGCCATCGAACCATTTTCCTCGAAGGGAAGAAGACACGCCGCCATCCCCTCGGGCTTACGCCCCATTTTCCGCTGCTGCAATCGCTCGCTGAGATTCATTGCGGGCAACTTATTTGCACGCAACAACTCCGCAAGCGTTAATTTGAGGAGATGACCCCGACTCTCAGGCGCATAAACCGGTTCATAACATCTGTGACCGCCTGGCTATCGAAGACTTTGCGCAGAACGGTCCCATCAGCATTATCAGACGGATCTTCAACAAGTCCGGTTTGACTGACCCATTGGACCAGATCATCACAAGATTCAACGATTACCGTCAGATCGAGCGACTTGGCCTGGACTCGATGAGTCATCACCAGACGTTCGATGCCTTCCACTTGCTGGATCGAAACTCCATAACCCAACTCCTCATCCGCCACCAAGGGATCCAACCCAAGAGCATACTCGAAGAGGGTACTCAATGAGTCACCATCAAAATCGGCATGGTCGCCGGAGATTAGTGGATCATCCAACTGGGTATCGGTGAAATTCCGATACTTCCAAAACTGGTAAGTGAGCCCGGTCTCGCTTGAAACCAAACCGGGGTCGCCCCCAACCATCTGGCTCACTCCCCAGTTGCGGGCTACATCAAAATCATTAAAAGGAGTGCCTGCAGGATCGAGGACAACCAGCGAATGCCCCTGGTCATCGGCCACTGGAAACCAACCCCCATCGTAGGAAAACTCCAGGACATTCTCCCCCACCGCGTCGACAATCTGAATTGCTTCGCCACTATTGCTGAGGCTTCCCGCAAACTCTCCCGCAACCGGCAACCCGGCTCCAAATCGAAGCTCGAAAGCCGCTTGATTGGCGACAACCAAAAGCCGCTCCCCAGCCATCAGGTCGATCCCCGCACCGAGGGTCATTGTCACTCCGTCAATAAACTGAGCACCACCCAGGTCGAGGGTTTCCGAGCCCGTATTCACCAACTCGATAAACTCAAAGTCCGACGACGACAAATTTGGAATCGCAGCCAGCTCCGCAACAGTTGGGGCAGCTGGAGCATAAAGAATCTCCGCCACCCTCAAGGCCGACTGGGCAGGAGTGGGGTCCCCGGAGAAAGTTGCGGTATCGATGACGGTTCCCGCGTGATCTTTCAAGATAATGGTCTCCCCACGGGCAGAGAGCTGCCCTCGATAGCCGCTGACCAGATATCGCTTTTCATTGGCCTTTGGACTCACCGAGCGGGCCCGGAAACCCACCGCTTCGCGCCCCACATGCAACGTGCCATTTTGCGGGATCACTGCACCTGCCGGAAGGGTCATTGCGACACCGCCCGAGACTTCCCAACCGGAACAATCGACAGCAAAGTTATTGGGATTATTAAGAATGAAATATTCCCCACTTTGGTCAGCCGAAGCACCGGAAGCGGCCGGATTGAAATCGACCACCCCAATATCGATTGATGGTGCGGCAGGTTGCAGGCCTGGCAATTCTCCCAGCCCGTATAGCTGGGCGCGTTTGGTTGGAATATACTCGTTCAAAATCCGGTTGGCGGCCGGACGCATCGCATTCATATTCCCCCAGGAACGCCATCTTTGGTAGTCGAGATCAGCATCATCCCCCCCTGACAACGGCGAGTCGTTGTTGGGATCAATCAAGGCAACCAGTTCGTTGACCCGCGTCGAGAGATAATTCACCGGAGCCGCCGGCGAACCATACAATTGGTCCATTAGGGTCCGTACCCGGCGCCTGAACATGTTATTTAAAACGGGATCATTAAAGACCAACTGCTTCATCCGGTTTGTTGGTCCGGCACGGAGATTATTGTTGGTGAAGACATCATCGAAATAGGCAGGCCCACTGCGCCAATTACGCCCAAGGCACAAATCAATATCCCAAACCAAGGGCCGCCATTCTCCGGTCTCGTTGGTATCACGGTAGACGTAGTAATTCTTATGCCCGTGGTCTCGATTATTGGTCATATCAATCGCCGCCAGATAGTTGATCAAGCCCGCGATATTCATGTGATCGTAACCATAGCGAAGCTTCGCTTCGCCGCTCAATCCAAGACCAGCCACCAGCGCAGCCAAGTCAGAATTATTTTCGTCCTTACGCGTCTTCTTGTTTACTCCGCTACTCGACGAATCGAGCCGGTTATACATCTTGTAAAGAGCACCCTCCCCGTCAAGACCAACCCTCTCGAGGTAGCGATCATCTCCATCTTCTATGAGATCTGCCGTACTAAAAAACCGCCCGTTCTGCTGAACCCGAACCGGAAAGGAGTAGTGGGCCGGGTGTCCCGCCATTCTCATAATTTCATAACCAATGGTATTTCGGGTTTTCGACTTATCAGCCCAGTTGGTGATCAGGTTGACATCCTTCGCCCGCCGTCCTCCCTCGTAGGGTAAAAAGCGTTCTCCCTTGTTGAAATCGAGATCAAAGCTCTTCTTGGGAAAACCACCGGTCGACTGCCCGTGCCGGTCGGCCTGAATATTGTCATAGAACTCGCCCCGGTAGTAAATCGAACCCCGGGAACCACTATTTGTTTCCGCGCCCGAAGGACTGGAAGTGAACCAATGAAGAACCGGCAAATTGGAACTGGCGACCGAGGGATCTTCAGCGATCGTCCCGTAGTATTGGGGCGAATCCCGCGGATCCGGGAATGGTGGAGCAACGGTCTCCACACCTGCCGAGTCTGCGGCCGTAACCTTCCAGCGCAACATCTGGCCCGCCGAAAGGCTGCTGGTTGGAATCACGGCCGTGTAGACTCCATCGCCTGCGACCGAATCGGATCCAGTGCCGTCATCAACCATGGGGAGAACCGACTCGGAACCATACATGATCCGCCAGGCGAGAGTGACCGAGGCCAACGGATTCAGGGTCGAAACGACATCAGCCTCAATCACAAGTCCACCCGCTGCCGGATCGATCGGAGCCAAATCATTGGTCACCGTCCGGATAACCGGGCCCGGCTCCGAATCGCCTGCCGAATTCGCCTCGCCGGGTGTCGGGGTCGTAAAATAGGCCTCTTCCAGCGAACCGGTGACACGGGACCCCAAAAGCTCTGCGACAAAAAGCGCATCCGCATTGCCAATCGCCCGGTTCATTCCATGAATGCAAAGCAAATTCTCCCCCACGTTCAAAAGAGTGGTATTAATGACGAAGTCCTCACCAGCCAAAGCATTGGAATCACTGTTCGAGGCGACAGCCGCTGAATCGTGTCCCAAGACATCGGACGGCGGGCTGTTCGCCCCGGCAATGGGCTCGGGGTCGCCGTTCAAGTAGGCCACAAATCCGTCGTCATAATTCATCCTCAGAACCAGATCGGAATAGGCACTCGGGTCAGTCACCTGAAACGGGATCCTGATGTAAACCGTTGTCGCTTTGCCATAGAGCTCGTCGCGAAGGTCCGTCGCAATCAGATCGTAATATTGGTCACTATTTAATGCCCCAAAGCCATGGGGCGTTGGCCCATCCGTCCAAGATGAGTCATCAAAGCTTGGCATAATCCACGAATCCAGATTCACCCCATCCTGAACATCATCATCGCCGTCGGATGGCACCAGATAAGTTGCCGCCGCCCCGACCGACGCCAATGACTCATCCGTGACTTCTTGCTTGAGACCATAGGAAACATTCGTGACCTGAATCGGATAAGCCGGACTGTAATCCTGCTCCACGGTAACTCCATCCGGCCGGACGATTCCCAGATATTCTCCCGAATCCGAAAGCTTGAAGTTGGCATGAAGCTCCGCGCCCGAAGCCTTGCGATTCTTGTCCGAAGCAAAGACAAGCAGGCTTTGCGCCGGCTCCAAGGTCACCGCGGGAAAGGTCCACTTGGTGAGATCGTTGCGATCATCGGTGAGATGCCAGCCTGCGAGATCCACGGCAGAGGCCCCCGGATTATAAATCTCAATCCAATCTTCGTCATCACCGTCTTCGTCGAGCAAGCCTGACTGATTCGATGCCATAAACTCGGAAATGACCAACATCTGTGCCATGGCCAACGGAGCTCCCAGCCAAATAAAGACGCCTAAAAACCAGCAACCAAACCAACAAGGAATTCTCGAAATCCCGTCACCTGGTTCTACACGGGGATACTCGGATGGACACACCGCCCCTTTGTTAAAAATCGATCGTTTCATATTGTGTGCAGGAATAGAGGTTATTACAAAGTCAATGCACCGGTCAAGTAGCCAAGCCCGAATGAAAGCGGGCCTCCACCACTTCTCGAATCCGGCATCGCCTCGACCCTACCCATTTTCGGGCACGCTCTATCTACAACAATTTAAGTAAGGCGATAGACTCGGGGATAAAAGCGTCGTAGGGACCGGCGCAACGAATCAAGACCATATTTACCGTATGAAATATCTTACTCTCACCGCCCTTTTCGTCAGCCCAATCCATGCTGCCTTGGTCATTGAAGAAACCTTCAGCTATGACGCGGGTAACCTCAACGGTCGGAACGGTGGCACTGGATTTTCCAGCGGCTGGAGCAATACGCGCAACAACCCATCAATCGTCGAGACCGGGCTGACTGCCGGCAGCTTGGCCTCGGGCGGCGGAACATCACGTGGGAACGCCTGGAGCGGCACCGAGCGCCAGATCGGGAGCAGCTTGTCAAATGCAGGACTTACCGCAAACGGCTCCGCCCTGTGGTTCAGCGCCATTTTCGACCTGACGAATATGAATGTTGCCAACGCAGATCTCAGCCTCTCACTGGGAACTTCCGGTTTTTTCGCGGGCGCATTCGGCGACCGTGAGAATCTCGCCAGCGGAGAAGGCATCGGAATCACCCATAGCCGGGCGCGAGTTCAAGGCGTTTACTGGTCCGACAGCGACAGCGATACCATCGCAGAAAGGGTCGAGAACGATAGTTCTTTGCTAATCGATGGCCAGGGTGGAAACGGAAATCCTACACAGGCACTCATCGTCGGTCGCATCGATTGGGGTTCCGACGACAACGCCAATGAGACCCTGACTCTCTACGCTCCATCGGATAACCTGACTCTTGGAAGCCCGATCATGGCTGCCTGGGAAATCCCAGCCCTCGACCAATCGGCTTTCGACCGGATCGCCATCCAATATAAGGATAATCCTCAAGTAGACGAAATCCGATTTGGATCTACATCAGCTGATGTTCTTCCCGCTGCCATTCCAGAGCCAAGTTCCACGCTCCTACTTGCACTCGGAGCTCTTGGCTTGATCTGTCGTCGCCGCTAAGCAAGATCTTCCCCCAAGTAGGAATCCACCATGAATTCGAAATTACCCCTCTCTTCTCTCCTGACAGCCGCCGCCTGCTCGATTGCCAGCGCAACTCCGGTCGTCGAAGAATCTTTCGGTTACGATGAGGGCCCTGTCACCGGTCTGGATGGAGGGACCGGTTTCAGCGGTGTTTGGAACAATCCCCGCAACAATCCTGCGGTTGTTGCGCCCGGTCTGACCTGGGGGGAGTTAATGACTTCAGGTAACAGCTCCCGGGGAAATGCCTGGAGCTCTTTGGTCCGGCCGTTGGATACTGCGATTGCGGATGCGGGACTTCTCGAAAATGGCTCAACCCTTTGGTTCAGCATCATCCTTGATCTTGAAGGTCAAAACATCGCCAACGCCGACCTCAACTTTTCCCTCGGGACCGCAGGCTTTTTCCCAAGTGTCTTCGGAGACCGCGAAAACCTTGCTTCAGGCGAAGGGATCGGCGTCACCCACAGCCGGGCTCGCATCCAGGGTGTTTACTGGCAGGACAGCGATAATGACACCATTGCGGAGCGCGTTGAAAACAATAGCACTCTGCTGATCGATGGTGGAGACGGGAGGCTGACGCGTGCGCTCGTCGTGGGCCGGATCGATTGGGGTGCCGATGAGAATGCCGACGAAACGCTCACTCTTTACGCTCCGGGCGAAGATCTGGCCCTCGGCGAACCCATCATGGACCCGTGGATTCTCCCGGCCCTCGACCAATCGGCATTCAACCAGATCGCCCTCCAATACAAGGACACCCCGCAAATGGACGAAGTCAGACTGGGAGCGACCTCTACCGATGTTCTCCCGAAGGTCGGTGGCCCGGTAGCCTCCCCCGTTATCACCTCATTGACCGCGATCGACCCTACGACCTACGAGCTCACAATTGTGGCCGCGGCAAGCAGCACCTTCTCCCTCACCTCCTCGGAAACTCTCGACTTCCAAGGCAGCGATTTGGTCACCGGATTGACCCAGGGCAGCCCTGAAGACGCCGGCTCTATCGACAACAACGGACTCGCCTTCACCACTGATGATGAAGGCAACGCGACCATCCGCTTCACCTCCGTTGCCGCCAAAAATTTCGTCTGGATTGGACCTCCGATAGTTGTAGGGCCCTAGTCGGCCTATCCCATCGGATACCTTATTTCCTCGCTCACCTTGTCGATCAGGTTGAGCGTTTTTTCGTCCAACTTCAATCCGGCCGCCTTGAGAATCGGCTGCATCTGGTCGACCGAGCGAACTCCCACAATCGTCGAAGCCACAAAATCATGCTGCTTGCTCCAAGCCGTCGCCAGTGTCGTGACATCGAGATCGAGATCTTTGGCGATGTCACCAAAACGCTTCGTCGAAGCAATCGTCTCATCGTTCACGAATCGAGTCGCCATCGCCCGCTGACGCACGCCTCCGGTTGTTAAATATTCTGAAAAACGAGCCCCATCGGGAACCCCGTCGTTGTATTTCCCCGTCAAAACCCCGCCCGCAAGCGGACTATAAGGCAGCAGACTGACCTTCTCCCTGCGCAAACACTCGGCCAACTCATGCTCGTCCCGCCGATTGTTCAGCGAGAAATTGTTCTGCACCGTATCAATCCGCGTAAAACCTTCCAAATCACTTGTCCAAAGGCTCTTCATCACCCCGTAGGAATTATCGTTACTCAAACCAATCGCACGCACCTTCCCCTCTTTGACGAATTCATCGAGCACTTCGAGGGTATCGGCGGCCCTCATGCCATGGTCCGGCCAGTGGACTTGATACAGATCGATATAATCAGTCCCCAAACGACGCAAACTCCCTTCGAGCGCCTTGCGCAAGTGAACCCGGTCCAGGGCCGCCTTGCCATGGCGAATCGGCGGACAGAACCACCCGTGCGCCGCTCCCGCCACCTTTGTTGCCAGAATCACCGACTCCCTCGGCTTCCCCTGCAACCATTCCCCCACCCACTCCTCGGTCAGCCCAGCCAACCCCTCCGTCGGAGGCACCGGATAGACCTCCGCAGTGTCAAAAAAATCGATTCCGGCCTCAATCGACTCATCCAAAATCCGAAAACTCTCCCTCTTGTCAGCTTGTGTTCCGAAGGTCATTGTTCCCATGCAGATCTCACTGACCACAATTCCGCTCGTTCCCAATCGTCTTTTTTCCATAACTCAAATTCTCCCCAAGCCTTTCCAACAGGCAAGCGTCTTTGCTTTTTTTCCTCAATTTCCCCGCCGTCGGCACGACATCGGCGGATTCTCGAAATACGAATTGCATTTCATGAAAGTCACGGCATATTTCCGAACCCTTAAGATAGCGAATGAGCGACCCTTCTTCCACTAAAAACGACAAAGGCTACGTCTGCGTTGATCTCCTGACCCGCCTTGGACAAGTCACCGGCCATCAGTTCGATATTGAGCGCATCTACCAGCTCCTCGAAGTGGTTTACGGCAGGGCGCACGGCGATCCGCTCGCCCAACTCGCACTCGCAGTCGAAGAACTCACTCTCAAAGCTGCCACGGCTTTCGAGCCACTGGCCCAAGCCGTCTGGCATGCCAACGCCGATAACCCGATAGTCTTTTGGAGCGAACCCGAGCAGCGCTATTTTATCGTGACCGGAGTCACCGCCTTCAAAGTCCGTATCGCCACCTTTGAAGAGGACGCCTACGGCTCCGAGACGATCTCGCGCGCGAAGCTGGGGCGCCTCCTGGGCCTCAAAAGCGTCAACGAGCCCCTTGAATACGCCATCATCGAATCCCAAACGCCCACCGAGGGAGCCAGCGCCGCGACCGAAAAGCGCGAAGGTGAACAGTTCCTCCGTCACTCCGCCTCCACCCATGGCCATGACGAGCATGGTCACCACAGCCACCTGCCCCCGCTGAAGCGCTTCCTGCGGATCCTTAAACCAGAGCGCAAGGACATCATTACCCTGCTGATCTTCTCTGTCTTCTCCGGGGTCCTCTACCTCTCACTTCCTCTTGCCGTTGATACCATCGTGACCAACCTGGCCTTTGGTGCGCAGTCCGATCCCTACATTCAGGCCCTGATTGTCGTCGCGAAAATTCTCGCCGCCTGCCTCATCCTGCAAGCCCTCGTCCTGGCCTTCCAATACTACGTCGCAGAGGTTATCCAACGGCGCATCTTCGTCCGGACCGCCAGCGAACTGGCCTTTCGCCTCCCCCGCGTTCGTGCGGAATCGCTCGATGGCATCCACGGGCCCGAGTTGGTCAATCGCTTCCTCGACGTCGTGACCGTCCAGAAAAACACGACCTACTTTCTATTGGAAGGGGTCAATCTCGTCGCCGCCAGCTTGATCGGAATGATCCTTCTCGCCTTTTACCACCCACTCCTCCTTCTCCTCGTGACCATACTGGTCGTGCTCATCATCCTCGTCACCTGGATTCTCGGACGAGGCGCTGTCGATACCGCAATTGAGGAATCCATCCCCAAATACGATCTTGTCGCCTGGTTTCAGGAAATCGCGGCCTACCCCTTCATGTTCAAAGGTTCCGGTGGCTACGATATGGCCTACCACCGCACCAACCTCCTTGCCACCAAGTTTGTCAACGCGAGGAAGAAGCACTTCGGCAAAGTCTTCCGCCAAATTTCCGGACTCCTGATTCTGTCCATCATCGCAAGCGTCGCCGTGCTCATTCTCGGCACCTGGCTTGTCCTCAGTCAGCAGATCACCCTCGGGCAACTCGTCGCCTCCGAGCTCATTATGAGCAGCATCGTCTACTCGCTTCTCAAACTCGGCAAAAAACTCGAAGCCTGGTATGACACCATGGCCTCAACCGACAAATTGGGCCACATCTTCGATCTCGAAACTGAATCGACCGTCGGAGAATGCCCGGTCATTGATTACACTCGGGGGATCTCGATCAAGGCCCGCGACCTCGCCTTCGGCTATAGAAGAGGCAAACTTCTTTTCCAGGAACTGAATTTCGAAATTGCTCCCGGTGAGAAGGTCGCGATTTATGGTCCTCAAGGCAGTGGAGTCAGTTCGATTCTCAACCTTTTCTTCGCCGTTCGTCAGCCAAACAATGGATCGATTTCTTTCGACGGGCTGGACGGCCGCAGTTGGGATCTCGAAACCCTCCGCGAGTCCGTCCAACTCCTCCGGCGCGACGAATTCATCGAAGGCACCATCGTGGAAAACCTTCGCCTCGGGCGAACCGAGATCAGCATGGACGAAATCCGCGATGCTCTCGAGAAGGTTGGCATTCTCGACCGGGTTCTAAGTCGCCCCGAAGGGTTCGACCTGCAAATTCAAGTCGGAGGCTCCCCCCTTTCCTACACCCAGAGAATCTCCCTTCTCTTTGCAAGAGCCCTGGTTCAAAGGCCACGCCTCCTCCTCATCGACGAACTCTTTGATGGGCTGGATACCCCCATCTACGAGCACCTCACCAAGGTGATCTTCGAGTCCGACCTTAACTGCACCATCGTGGTGGCCACCCGGACCAAGGACCTCCTCTCCAAATGTGACCGCACCCTAAGTCTTTCCACCCCCTCCCGACCCTAAACCGGAAACCTCCTGATCTTGAAAACCAGCCATTCCAACAAACCAATGACTGACCTCCCGGCACTGACCCTCACGGGCTCCAACCGCAAGAGTTACTTCTTCAGCCGTCTCCTCATTCTCGGCCTCATCGGGGTGATTCTCTTTATCGTCTTTGCTCCCTGGCGGCAATTCGTCACCGGATCCGGCAAGGTCATCGCCTTCAACCCCCTCGATCGCTCGGTCAATATCGAGGCACCCATTGAAGGTCGCATCCGCATGCTCAATGTGGTGGAGGGTCAACCCATCATGAAAGGCGAGATCATTGCTGAGATTGAAGATAACGACCCCAACCTTCTTAAGAATCTAAAGTATCAGCAGGAGCAATTAACCAAACGCCTCGAAAACGAAAAGGAACGCCTCCGTGCCGTCACCCAGAAGAAGGGCTTTCAAGAATTGGAGAAAAATCAGGCCATACGCTCCGCCCGGGAAAAAATCGCCGCCGCTGAAATCGAGAGCAAGACCGCCCGGCTCAACTTCACCCGAGTCGAAAATCTCTTCGAAAAGGGCCTCGAATCCCGGCAAAACTACGAAGCAGCCATCCTGCGGCGTGACTCCGCCACCGCCGGACTGAACGCCGCCAATGCCAACCTCATCCAGGTTGAAAAAACCTACGACTCTGCTCTCGCCGATACACGTGGTGCCATCGAGGCCGCAAAAGGGGCCATCGCAGCGGCGAACAACGAACTCAAGAAGCTCGATATCTCCGTTAATCGCACCGCCAGCCAGGTCATCCGGGCACCTCGGGATAGCTTTGTCCTCAGCGTCCCCGTCACCGCTGGCTCCTATCTCAAGCCAGGCACCCTCGTCTGCACCCTCATCCCTCAAACCGAATCACGATTTGTAGAGATCATGGTTGATGGCAACGACGTCGCCCTCATTGCAGCCCGCGATGAAGAAGCCGGCACCCCCGGCAGCCCGGTCCGCCTCGCGTTCGAAGGCTGGCCCGCCATCCAGGCCATCGGCTGGCCCCAACTCGCCATCGGCACCTACGGCGGCGAAGTGGTCTTCATTGATGCCACCGACAATGGCACAGGTAAATTCCGAGTCGTCGTTGGGCCTGCGACCGACAAGGTAAAACGCTACGGCGAAATCGGCGATATGGAAGTCCCTTGGCCCGATCACAAGACCCTTCTCCGCCAAGGCGTCCGCACCCGTGCCTGGCTTATGCTCGATGAAGTTCCTCTGTGGTTCGAAGTCTGGCGTCAAATCAACGGCTTCCCCCCCATCGGTACTGGTATCGAAGAAATCGACCCAACCCTTAAAAAATAGATCTCATGCCCCCGCGCCTCCTTATCACCCTCCTCTTCATCTTCTCCATCCCTTCAACCACCCTCGCCAAAAAAACCCTCGGACTTGAAGACATTCTCACCAGCGTTCGCAAACAGTATCCTCCGCTCCTCGCGGTCCGACTTCAAAGAGACATCGCAAACGGCAAGGTTCGCAAAGCCGAAGGGGCCTTTGATCCCATTCTCAGCGCCGCCTTGATGGCCCGTCCCGCAAACTACTACACCGGAACCAACGGCTCGGTCATGATTGCGCAACCGCTCCGTAATTCAGGGGGCGAAGTCTATGCCGGATACCGCGTAAGTTCCGGATTCCTCGCCGACTACGAGCGAAAAATCAGAACCGCCGATGGCGGCGAAGGTGTCCTTGGGGTCAACCTTCCCCTTCTTAGAAATCGCGCCATTGATGAACGCCGCGCCAAACTCACCCAGGCCGAGCTCGACCGCGAACTCACCAACCCGGAAATCCTCCGGCAATACCTCAACTTCATGCGCGCCTCACGGATCGCATACTACAACTGGATCGCCGCCGGCAAGCGCCTCTCGGCAGCCGAACAAATTCTACAGATCGCCAAAGATCGTGACACCGCCCTTGGTGAGCAATTGAAAGAAGGTGCCATCGCCCGCATCGTGCAAGTCGACAACCGCCGCCTCATCGTGAGCCGCGAGATCGCCGTCGTGAACGCACGCCGATCCTTCGAAGCCGCCAGCATCGCCCTCTCTCTTTTCCACCGGGACCTCAACACCGGGACCACCATCATGCCCACCCGCGAGCAACTTCCGGAAGGCTTCCCACCACTCCTTCTCCTTGATGAGATGACCCTCGTCAACGACCGTGGACGCGCCATTTTTCGACGCCCCGAGGTTCGCCAAATCGGAATCCTTCAGTCCAAGGCAAAGGTCGATCAGCGACTTGCGCTGAACAACCTCAAGCCCAACCTCGATCTTGCCGTCGAGCTCAACCAGGCACTCGGTGGCGACCTCCCCAAGGACATCGAGAATACCGAGCTGACCGCTCTTTTAAACTTCTCAGTACCTATTGGGCGAAACGAAGCCAAGGGTCGTCTGGAAGCCGTGAAAGCCTACATGGCCCAACTTGTCAAAGAGAAGGAGTTTGCCCGTGAAAACATCATCGCCGATGCCAACGACAGTTTTTCGGCGCTCAACGCCGCCTATCAAGCGCTCGCGCAAACCACCCTCAACGTCGAGCTTTCCGAAGAACTGGAACTCGCCGAAGCCGACAAATTTAAAAATGGGGCCAGCGACCTCCTCGCTGTTCAGATTCGCGAGCAAGCGACCTTCGACGCCCGCATCCTTGAGATCGACGCTTTAAACACCTATTTCAAAGCTCTCGCCGACTACCTCGCCGCCGTCGCCAAAGACTCCCCGACCCACCTCACTCCCGTGAATCGCTAACTCCGGAACGGAGATCAACCAACGGGGCCCGCCATGGACGCTATCTTCATCGCCGTTGCCTTCTGCCTGGGACTGACCGCCCGCCAATTCCGCCTGCCTCCAATGGTGGGCTTTTTATTTGCCGGATTCATCCTCCAGGCCACCGGTCATGAAGCAGGCAGTGACCTCCGCACCCTCGCAGACATTGGCGTCAAACTCCTTCTCTTCACCATCGGTCTAAAACTTCAGGTTCGGACCCTCACGAGACCGGAAATCTGGGCCACGACCACGCTGCACTGCGGTCTGACCCTCCTGCTCTTTTCCCCAGGCATTTTGGCCCTTGCCGCTCTTGGCCTCGGTCTCTCGTGGAAAATCGCCCTTCTCCTCGCCTTCGCCTTCAGCTTTTCCAGCACCGTCTTCGCTATCAAAACCCTGGATGATAACGGCGACCTCGGCTCCCTCCATGGAAAAGCCGCCATCGGCATTCTTGTCATGCAGGACATCCTCGCGGTCGTTTTCCTAACCCTGTCCAAAGGAGAATTCCCCGCTCCGTGGAGCCTCCTCCTGATTCCAGCGCTATTCTTCGCACGCCCGCTTCTTGGCTGGATCATGGACCGCTCCGGTCACGGGGAACTCCTCCTTCTTTGCGGCTTTTTGCTCGCTCTCGTCATTGGAGCCGAAGGGTTTCACCTCGCCGGCCTCAAGGCTGACCTCGGGGCCCTCTTTATTGGCGTCATGATCGGTTGGCACCCTCAGGCCAATGAACTCAAAAAGACGATAAACCCGATCACCGACCTTCTCCTTGTTGGCTTCTTCCTGCAAGTTGGTCTCGAGGGTGCCCTTACCCCAAAAGCCATCCTTTGGGCTCTTCTTGTCATCATTCTTCTTCCGCTCAAAAGCATCGCCTTTTTTCTTCTTCTCACCCGCTTCCACCTTCGCGCCCGCACCGCCTGGATGGCTTCACTCTCGCTCTCCACTTACAGTGAGTTCGGCCTGATTGTAGCCGCTCTGGGATATGCCAACGGTTGGCTCGAATCGGAGTGGCTTGTCGCCATTGCACTGGCACTCTCACTCAGCTTTCTAATCGCATCGCCACTCAACCGCCGCGCTCGCAAACTTTATGACCGCCACAGCGACTGGCTCAAAAAGTTTGAACGAGCGGGCAGTCACCGCGGAGACCTCCCAACCATTCGTCCCTGCGAACGACTCGCCATCTTTGGAATGGGTCGCGTCGGCCTCGCCGCATACCACACCCTCGAACAAAAGTTCCCCGGCCACCTCATCGGCTTTGACCGCAGCCCCGAAAAAGTAGCGGCACACCGTGAACAGGAACGGAACGTCCGGCTGGCCGATGCCACCGACTCCGATTTTTGGGAAGAGGTCTGCCCGAATGATGAACTCGATATGGTCGTCCTCACCATGTCATACCACGCCGCCAACGTGCACGCTGTTGAAGCCCTGAAAAGGCACCAGTTTATGGGAGTCGTCATCGTGATTGCCAAGCACGACCACGAAGTAACAGAACTCCGTGAACTCGGCGTCGACACCGCCTTCAATCTATACGCCCAGGCCGGACTCAACTTTGCCGGTCACATCTTCGAGGTGTTCCAACAACAAAGACCAGACCTCATTCATAAGTGGCAGAACCAGTCTTAGATCACCTGCCAGATGGAAGCGCGGAGGCCGGAACTGCTACTCCCGCCGGGCTCCAAGCAACCCCTCCGATTTGATCGCCTCCGCAACGACTGCCGGCACCATCGTTTCCCAGCTTGCATCACCCTCCCGGATTTTATTCAAGACATCGCGTGAGAAAATACCAAGGCACTTTTCATCATGATTCATCAACTGGTTGATGCAGCCCCGATCGATAAGATATTTGTAAAGGTTTCTTAAATCGTGAGCCACCCGCAGATTGTCAATCGTCACCAACTCGTCACTCCCCGGTTCCCGCAGAGGGTAAATATAGAGCTTGAGGTCATTTTGGAAGAGGCGACCAAATGACTCCAGAATCCCGCCCTCCAGCTGCGTATAATACTTCTCCTCAAACAACTCGCGCAGACTTCCAATCCCCATCGTAAGACCGACCAGCTTCTTGGTGTAACGTCCGATGTATGCCGCGAGACGGTAATACTCAAAGTAGTCGGAAATCAGAACCGTCATTCCGCTTGCCACCAACATATCGGCCCGGGCCAAAAAATCGCGGTAGTCGATTCTTCCGTCCTCCATCAAATTCTTCATGGTAATCTCCATGACCTGCAGGATGGATTCCTCTTCAACGCCCTCCTCTTTTGAAAATTCCTCATAGGCACATCTCATGATGTCGATGTTGGTTTTACATACCGGCCGGAAACTCCCCCGCTCGATTAGGACCGCTCGCTTTCTCAACACTTCCGATGGCTGCAAGACTTTTCCT
This sequence comes from Verrucomicrobiia bacterium, assembly GCA_030432565.1. Classification (GTDB taxonomy): domain Bacteria; phylum Verrucomicrobiota; class Verrucomicrobiia; order Verrucomicrobiales; family Akkermansiaceae; genus SW10. Next base: position 19,962 of record JAUIGV010000021.1, read on the forward strand.
CCCGGCCCGAACATTGCCGCATTGGTCAGTCCCATTTGAACCAATTTCAGGCTCATCAAACGATTGTCGACATGCCGAAATTCGATTCCGGAAAATTCGATCATATCGATCTCGATCCTCTCGGTGGAGAGGTTGTCGAGGAGTGATTTCAACAACTCATCCGGACTGTGATGGAGCATACAAGCTCCATAAACAAGATTTACCCCCACAATGCCCAAGGCATCCTGCTGGAGTGCGTTCGTCCGGTCCAGCATCCGCACGTGAATCAAGATCTGACTGCTCTCGTCCCTGGGATGAGCCTGAAATTTCATCCCGAGCCAGCCGTGGCATTCGTTCGTTCCATGGAAATTTCGTGCGGAAACCGTGTTTGCAAAAGTGAAAAAGGCGGTGGTATCTCCTCGATCAAGCTTAAGGCGCTTCAGATTGAGATCTTGTTCATAAGCCAGCATCGCCTCCAACCTCTCGCGACAAACATAACGGGAACATTTCCCGTAAATTGCATCACTCACCTTCATATCGTAGGCCGAAATACTTTTGGAAATCGTCCCGGCTGCCCCTCCGGCCTGGAAAAACCACCGGACAACCTCTTGCCCGGCACCAATCTCCGCAAAAGTCCCGTAGCGCCTCTGATCAAGATTGACGTGAAGGGCCTTATCCAGCGTCGTATGAACTTCGTTTATCGTCATTTCACCCGCTTCAAGAGCAGGAAGCGTGCGCAATACAAAAAGAAATCTCCCCGCTTCTCAAAATGGGATTGCCCGACAAGGAACTTTGCACAAGGCAGTGGAGCTACTTTACGGCTACCGATGTCTTAAGCTTTTTCCTTTCCTCTCTTCAACCAGCCTGGTTTCAAGGGTCACCACACGCGGAATCGCGCTCGTTTCATCTCGTTGCTGCCACTCCGGGCACGCGTCCCCCGAGCTATTTTGAGGGAACTTCGTTCACCGTGTAATAGGCGTGACGGTGAAGCAATTCACCTCCGTCACTTGACCGCAAAGCGCCAAGATCGAACTCGTGAACGTGACCTTTCTTGAGAGTCTCCAGCTCGATCATCGCAGACATGCCATCCTGCGCCACTGTTACAGTCTCCACCGCCGGTTCGGTTTGATCAATCTCGGGACCGCCATAGCCCTGATGATACTTGTGCGTGAAAGTCTTCACCACATAGGTCGCCGGATCGCCCGCTGACTTCGCTTCCACTTTTTTGGTGAACTCCAGCTTGAAACCTTTCGGTGTGATCGTCACCTCCTTGATTTCAAAGGGCATTTTCCCCGACCATTCCAGCCGCTCCAGCGCGAACGGCTTCAGCCCCCGCACCGGCCAACCCCGGTTTGTCCCGCCTGCCAAAAGCCGACCTTCCGGGGTAAACTGAAGATTCAAAATCCCGGTCGAGAGTTCCTCGCGAAAGGGATAACACGCACCCTGCCAAACTCCGTTCACTTGCTCGGTCGTGGCCCGCATAATAAGCGACTGGGTGTAGTCACCGAGAAAGATTTGATTCTCAAACGGCCCGAATTTTCCCTTCGTTTGATCAAGAACAAACCCCGTGATCGAGCGCCCCATGCGAATGTATGGAAAGATAACGGCATAAGGCACCAACTCCTCGACACGTTCTTTCTCGACCAGGATACTCGAACCTGATTCCGGTTTTACCGGTTCCTCCAGACCCGGAGCATACTGATACCAGTTGTAGCTCGCCGGGTGCCCCATAAAACCGCCTTCTTTGACGAACTTCAGACTGCATGAAGAATTCCACGGCCCCTGGCTCTCGATGTAGAAGAGCGCACCGTCCTTATTAAAACCAATCCCACCCGGACTCCGCATCCCGCTGGCGATGGGGATACTCTCCCCTTCCGGCGTGATCTTGAATCCCCAACCACGAAACAAGGCGCGCGAATGGTAAGATGCCGACAGGCCCAGCGCCACGTAAAGATTCCCTTCCGGGTCAAATTTCGAACCAAAGGCATACTCGTGGTAATTGGCATACCCCCAGGCATCGGAAACGACCTCAAAAAGATCAGCTTTCCCGTCACCGTCCGTATCCGAAACCTTCGTCAACTCCGCACTGTGGGTCACGTAAAGCGCATCATCTTTCCAGGCCAAACCAAAGATCTCATCCAGGCCGGTCGCAAACATCTCGTACTTCGGCTCCGGCCGCTCGGCATCGATTCCAGAAACAAAGAAAATATCCCCCCGACGCGTCCCGATCGCAATCCGACCATCCGGCAGTTGCTCGAATGCTCCTGCCTCAATCACCAGATCCTTCGGAATTGGAACCTGCACGATCGGATAAAACTCACGTTCACGATCCGCCGTCCCCCAGCGATCGCCCACTTCCTCGGCCGTCATCGGCACCGTCAGCAGCGCCGTCGTCATAATTGTTTTAGCGAAGAATTTCATAATCAATTGAGTAAGTGTTGTTCTTTGGGACGAGTGGAATTTTAACGAGCAACTCTTCCTCGCCATCCACTCCGGATGGTCGTAAAATGGTCTCTGCGTTACCCAGCAACAGCCTCAAATCTGCCGTTCTGTAAACCCCGTCGGATTCTTTGGTGATCTTTCCCGTCAGTGCCCTGAAGTGGAGCACCCCGGCTTGCCTGGCGTCGAAGCTGAATTTCCGGCTCAGCACCTTCTCACTTTTCGCTTCAAAGCGATCTTCAATCGCGATCTCCCCGCAAAGATAACGCAAGGTTGGATTCCCATCCTTGCCCAAGGCGTATCCCTTGAAGGCATAACCCAAATTTTTCGGATAGAGCGGATCCGGATTCACCGGATTCTCCTTCGTCATCACCGGCATGAGCGGCCACTTGTCCATGCTGTCTTTCGCTTGCAGAAATGCCACATCCTGCGCCAGCTGAATCGACCGCTCCGACGGATTGAAGTCACCCGCGCCCTGCGATCGCCAATTGGCCGAAACATACCCGCCCTTCCAAATCGCGGACAACGCGCCGTTCTCCAGATTAAAGGCATAATTCAAGCCACCCGGAAAGCCCACCGCGAGACCGCGAAAACCAGCCACCCGACTTCGGCCGCGATAAACCCTAACCTTGTCCGTTACCTCGAGCTGGTTCGGCTTCGACTGCAATCCCTTCGGGTCGCGTGCCGATCTCCCCAGCGAAAATTGATGCCAAAGCGCCCGTAATTGCTCATGGGTATCCCCGCCCATAATCTCCGTCTGCACGGCTTTCCCGTCCGGCCAATAATTTGGCATAATGATTCCCGGACGATGCTTCGCCGGGTTCTTCATAAATTCATAGAACCAACCCGGTTGCAGGCGCTGATAAGTCAGGATCAAATCGTAACCCTTCATTCCGGGCGATTCCTTCCCGTTGTAATTGTGACACGAAATACAATTGAGTCCATCCGTCCCCAGCAACAAATGCCCGCCATTCCTCACCATGGGTTGCTCCTGCCGGTCCGGCGGAGGCAAGTCGACCTGCGGCATTTCATCGACCGTCGCCAAAAGCTCCGGCAATCCCTCCAACGCTTCACGACCATATTGCGGCATACGCGTTTTCATGTAAGGCCGAACCGAGAGCCCGTCATACAGCACCTTGTTCATCCACTCGGGCTTCAGCTTGCCACCGATCCTGGTGAGCGGCGGTGGAATGCGCGCGGCATCACCGAGAGCCTCTTCGGTGGTATGAAAAAACTCATCAATCTCCCCAGCCACTCCGCCAAAATCATCGCGGGAGTGGCACGCGATGCAGTTGAGCTGGGTGAGCTTCATCTTCACCCGATCCCCGTTCGAAAACTTCACCGGCTTCTCCAGCGCCGCGGCAATCGCCTTGCCCTGATCATCGGACAACTGATAATCCGCGCCTTTCCCAACGAAGCAGCCCTTCGTCAGCACGACATTTTGCAGCTTCGGCCCTTTTGAAGACCTCGCATCCCCCATGTCGTGGCATGCCGCACAATTATACTTCTCAAAATTCGCCTTTCCAACCTTCACGAGATTTGGATCGAGCTTCCCGGCCTCTGGCTTTTGCCACCCGGCCAAATAGGCCTCAAGATCGGCCGTTTCCCCGGAACCCAGCTTGAGATCCGGCATCCGCCCCGACCTGCGGACTTTCAAAGGGTCCCCCAAAAAACCGGACAGCTCGCCGGTCTGATACTTACCCCGGACGTGTGAAAGTGAACCGGCACCCTGCGCATCACCGGCGCCATGGCATGCCACACAGCCCACCTCATGATAAATCTCCCGACCTCTTTCAGCCTTTCCAAGAAGGACCGCTTCATCGTCAACTTTCCGCTTCAGCGACATCAAGTAGTGGCTGATCGACTCACTTACCTTCGTCTTTTCAGCCTCAGGCAAGCCGCCCAAAACATCCGGCATGGTCGTACCGGGGTGCACCTTGTGCGGATCAGCAAGATATCGTTTCAAATAAGCAAGATTCAAACGTGACCCCGCTTCGCTCAGATCGGGAGCCATCTTCATCGCGGTCAAACCCGGAACTTCGTGACACGCTGCGCACCTCAACTCCTCGATCAGCACTTGCCCCGTCTTTGCCTCGTCCAGCGGATGCTTCCCCTGAAGCCCCGGAATCAGCGGCGACGCCAAAAGGGCACTTCCGGGCATGAGGGAGAGGAAAACAACCTTTCTCAAAAATCGCATGCCCAACCCTGTCACCCCCACCCTTCTTGGCAACCATCCATTTCACCGAAAACCTACCCCCGCACGGGCATGGATCACGGCTTGAACGGTGCCTCGGGATCTCTCGCCATCGCGGGCTTAATCAGAATCCTCTCCGAATCACACTTCTCAAGAAAACCATCCACATAAACCACCTTCCCAACTTCCATCCCTCTCGCCATTAGCTCCATCTTTCCAAAGTGGCACTCGGTTCCGTTGGTCAGAAACACTTTGGCATTCCCTTTCTCTCTCACATCAACTCGCTTCACAATGCCACGCACGGTCACTTTCTTGCCGATGAACGGCTTCCCCTTCTCAGCTACGTCCACCTCCTCGAACTGTGCTTTCACCTTTCCATAATCCATTTGCAAACCCTTTAAAAAACCGCACCCGGAGGCAGCTAGAACAACCCCAAAAACGACTGCTGAGAGAATCCATATTTTTTTCATCGCCCCAAGCATACTTGAAATCCGAACCTCTCTAAATCGATATCTAATCATGTTAAAATCATTAAAAATGATGTTTAGGATTCCTACTGGAACGAATTGACCTCTCTCATTTTTCAGGCAAACGCGATGGCTTCAGCAATTTCCCCAACATAATCCCCCCGCCAATCAAGGGAGTTCCCGCAATAAAAACAAGTCCACCTGACATTAGAAAAAAGAGCGCGACCGGTAGCAGCAACCCCACAAGAATCAAAGACCAGGCAACGGCGCGGTAGGCGAGCTGACTTCGCAACAATCTGCGCTTTGCTTCATCAAAAATATCATAAGACACCTTCTTGGCTTCATCAGGCCTCAGACCTTTGGATCGCAGAAAAGTGATGATGCCCATGTGCCCCTTACCTGCACGAAGAATCTCTTCGGCGCTGCCGATCCACTCCTCTCTCACATCATCGGCTGTTCTACACCGCGATTCTGTCCTTCGTTTCTCTCTTGTCATTTCTTAGGTTTACATAACATGAAAATCATCCTGACATCTCTTATCCTCTTCCTTGCAATCGCATCTTTGGGATACGCCAGTCACTGGGCTGCCATCAATATTCCCGAGGTCACCTTAAGGCATCCGGAAGCAAGCGTAACGGTGAAAGCTGAGAAAAAGTCCGGCCATCTCGAAGCCATTGCGGTGACCTTTGGAACAAAGACCATTCAAGTTCCCAAATCGGAATTAGACGGGATCGGCCCCATCGACACCTCAAGCGTCCGCATCGTCACCGCCTTCGGCCAAGGCAATCTCGAATCCCGCTCCAAGCTGACCGACCATCTTTACGTTGTCTTTGAATTTGGACGTGTCGCCTATCACGTCGACGAAGACCTCGAACGGGTCGTCGCCGTCTATCCGACCGCAAGATTCGAATTTGAATCGTCAAAATACACCCGCCGCTCCGTCATGAAACCCGTCGGAAACTATAAAAACAAATGGAAACTATTTGCGAAAGATCCCGGCCAAAAGGAGATCCCGGACGGGACATCAGAGAGAGTCTATAAGCCGGGCCCATAAGATTTTCCAGCAAGCCGCCGGTTTCACAGGACGGCCTCGGTCATTCTCAAAACTTGCACGGCTTCCTTTACCTGATGCACCCGATGAATCATCGCTCCCCGCTGACGGGTCAGTGCCGTCAGGGCCTGGGTCGGAAACTCCCGCCGTGACATCTCCGAAACACCAAGAAGTTTGCCAATGAGCGATTTCCGCGAGAGCCCCATGAGGATCGGCCGATTCCCGACCCGGTAGTCCTCCACTTGATTCAGCAAGGCCAGATTGTGGGAAAGGGATTTTCCGAAACCAATGCCGGGGTCGAAAACGATCCTTTCCGCTTCGATCCCCGCGGCTACCAACGTCTCCAGTCGTTCTTCAAAAAAGGCCCTAAGTTCGGCAACGACATCCTGATAGGTCGGCGCTTTCTGCATCGTGCGCGGATTTCCCTGCATGTGCATCACCACGATCCCACAATCCGAGCCGGCACATACATCGATCATAGCGGGATCCCGCAAACCGGTGACGTCATTCACGATCGCCGCCCCGGCCGCAAGGGCGGCCTCGGCAACCTTCGCTTTACAGGTGTCAATCGAAACCGCTGCCGATCCCAGGGGAACCAACTCCCTCACAACCGGAATCACTCGCGAAATTTCATCTTCAAGCCCGACTTCATCAGCCCCGGGCCGGGTGGATTCTCCCCCCACATCCAGAATCCCGGCTCCCTCCTCCACAAATCGACGTGCCGCGGCCAAGGTATCGACAGGATCAAAATGCACCCCCCCGTCCGAGAAAGAATCCGGAGTCACGTTCAGGATCGCCATCACCAAGGCCTCGTCCCCGAGATCCCAGGTGAACTTCCCGGCTTTCCAGAAAACCCGGGTGTCATCCGCCTCATCTTTTGCAGGGTTGCACTCGCTCATGGAATTCGCCATACTCTCTGCCACACCACTACCATCTCAATGAAAAAAGCAACCTACTTCATCATCGCTTCCTTGTTCGCCGCCGGGCCGGCCTTCGCCGACGAAGACCTCTGGGAATCCAAAGGGCCGCACGTCCGCATCAAAAAGAACGACCAGGACGGATCCTACGTTGTCTTCGAACGCTCGCCCGACGACCGCCGCCTCGTCAAAACCACCAAAAACGAAAATGGTGAGGTCAAAATGAAGGCGACCTACACCCGGGACGCGAAAGGATTTCTCAGATACGGGCAGATTCATGACGGTCAGGGGGTCCTGATTTATCGAGTGCAATACGGTTACGACAATGAAACCGGACAACTCGTGGCTGAACAGATGTTTGATGCACGCGTGAAGCACTTTTACCCAACCCTCGATAAGAACGGCCAACGCAAGGAAATGCCCATTCGCCGCGTCTATTATTTCTACGACTCCGAAGGGAACCAAAGCAAGGCCATCTCACTCGTTCCAAAGGCGGGTAAAACCGCCCGTGAAACCTTCAACAGAACCAAGAAGCCGCTCGACCTTTATGGCGAGGAAGAAGGCTTTGACCCGAAGAATTCCACCCGTCCCGACAGCCCCTTCGATAAGGAAAAAGAGAAGGCTCAATGAGTCCCGAGCGGGTTTTTCAAGTCCTGACCGTCCTGGGGCTGACCGCAGGCGGCTGGCTTTATGGTGACTACTGGAAGAAGGCCACTTCAGCCTCGGTGGAGAATGAAAGCGCGGCGTCCTTGCGCGCGGAAAACTCCGAGCTGGTTCAGCGCGTCGACACGCTCGAAGACGAGCTCGCGCAAATGCGCTCGATGTTGTCCAGCGGCCCCTATCCGGTCCCCGATGACCTCATCACCTGGGTCGAAAAGGACTATGACATGGTCTTCCTCAAAGCACCCGATGTCCGGCTCGCCTCGCCGACCAAACTGAGGGATGCAGCACATGCCAACCTGCGCCTCATCCATGGCGAGATTGCCTTGGAACAAGAGGGCCTCGCCTGGGAACTCCTGGGACTCCTCCCGCCCAATCAACGACTCTTTACCCAACTCCTCTTCGTCAACAGCAGCGGACTCAAAGGAATCTTTGATCTCAGCGAACAGCGGATCCTTTTATCGGAAGACTTCGACTCGGTCAGCGTGCCCGACCGCTCGGTTTTGGTTCGCCTCCTTGGGCAACTTCTTTCCTACCAAAACCACCCCAAGAAAGAGTGGAGTTCACGGGATGAATGGCAGGCCTGGGAAGCCGCCCATACCGGTTCGGCTGCAGCCCAGCAAGCGAGATTTCTTCGTCGCAACTCCGCGGCCAACGAAGAAGGCTGGACCGACCCCGAACCAGCCCGCGAGCAACTCCTCAACGATCTTGAGCCAGCACTCCAGGGATTTTGTAACTTTCCGTTTCTCGAAGGGGCGGATTACTCACGCTTTTTCTTTATCGATTCCCGGGCAGCCTGGGCAGCCATGTTCCGGAATCCTCCGACCACAACTGCCGAGATTCTTCACCCCAATCAACAAGCCCGAAAGCCAGTGGAAATCGCCTTCCCGAACCCGGGACCGGAAGTCATTCACGAAAATACACTCGGCGAACTGGGCCTCCGCTTATGGCTGGAACCATTGGCGGGAATGGACGAATCCGGATTGCTGGCAGCGCAATGGAGGGGCGACCGATACCAACTCCGCCGCAATCCGGACGGCCAATTTGCCCTCATCTGGAAGATCGCATTTTCAGATGAGGAATCAGCCAAGAACCTCGTGGCAGAGGTGGAACGCTCCATGATCCGGCGACTTCGCGAAAGTCAGGCTCTGCGCCAGATCGAAGCCACCCTGTCGGGCACACTCGTCACCTTTTCCAATTCACCGAAGAAATGAACTCCACCAAACGCGTCATTTTTAGCGGCCGGGTCCAAGGAGTGGGATTTCGCTACACCGCCAAGCAACTGGCTCTCGGGTTCGACCTCGTCGGCTCGGTTCGAAACCAAAAGGACGGAACGGTCGAATTGAAAGTGATGGGAGAAGAGAACGAAGTGAACGACTTCATCACCGAGATCGTCGACGAATCCGAACTTGCCGGGCTCATTAAAGAGCACCGAATCTGGGACATCGACCCGCTGACGGACTGCCGCGGATTTACGATTACGAGTTAGTTTTTGATGACCCGGTAATATTTGCCGGTCAATGCGGAAGCAGGCCCAAAGGCATCAAAGGTTCCTTCCTGGCCATCCGTCCAGGAAATCGGCCCCCCATTCCCCTTGAGACATGGAATCACATTGACCCAACTACATCCGTCCGGAGAAGTTTGGACGGTGTAAGTGGCCCCCTCCTCCGACATCAAGCTCAGGGAAATCCCACCACTACTACTCATTCCAAACTCGATGGGCAGCTCGGGCGCCCGGGGGGGATTCTCGGAAATGACACTCCATCCGATGTCTTTGAGAGCGGCTGCGTCAACATTCGTGACCTCCCGGCGGGTCACTTCGCCACCCACCGCGAAAGTAGCTTCCATGAGAAGGTTTTGCAGGTTGCCAGCACCAACTGTCCCAAAGTAAAGAGGCGTTCCGAGAGGAAAAATCTTCGAATCATACTTGTTGTTCTTCCAATGATAATCCTTCGATGACGGACTTACGATCTCAAGGCCGGTCAGGACCTCTCCGGTATCAGCTTGAAGAGCCTGCACTGTATTTTCACCAACAAAGCGATTGCCCGCGATTAGGCTACGAAATTCCGCAACCGATCGCGCATTCAAACCCAGGCCGTGGCCAATCTCATGCAATGCGATACTGTAAAAATCCAGGCTAGTGCCACCCTCAGGTTGCGAAAGATCAAAACTCCAATCCCGATCCAAGTCGAAAGAGACGGTACCCCCAATGACTGCCAACGAATTCAGCCCCACGTTGAAGCCGCGATTCACAAAACTTTCCGGATCGGAATAGACAAGGGCTAAATTCCCGGCACCGCTGATCGGAGCCCCCCGGGCCGCGGCGTCCAGGGGCCTGGCTCCCGCGAATAAAATCCACACATCCTGATCCAAGGAAAATCCTCCAAGATACTCATTCGCAGGGCGTTGACCAGCACGTACGTAAAAATCACTTGATCGACTGGCCGCAGCGCTCAGCACGTGAATGTCGCCGGTCCCCGGATGGATAATCTGAAACCGCCCGTCCACAAAACTCTCATCCCCCATCTCCACAGGAAGAAGAGTCTGATTCACAATACGACTCCAGCGGGCCGCGGCAGCCTCAAGAACGGCTTTCGCCGCGGGATTTTCGAAAAAACCCTCCGTGTCATAGCGATAATCGACTTGGATCACGATCCCTTTCAGAGGAACGCAAGCAAGTGCAATTAGTAGCAACGACTTCATCCGCCGAAGATACGCAAATCCCCTGAGGTGACAAATTAATTACTTTTTCCAGACTAAATATTAACGTCATTTATCTCTCGAAATTACAGCCTTTTTTATAATTTTTTGATCTTCTTCAGAGAGTTTCTTAATTTGGTAGCTGACGATTTTTCCACTTTTCATCTGGAAATGGACCTTATCGCCCTCGATTTTTTCCACCGATGCAAGCATTTGCCGGCCTGTCCCGTCGGTCCATTGTCGCATTGGGATGATCGAGTCTTCTGTGACGCGGACCGCTGGTTTTTCAAGATTTTTCACATCAGCTGTTGCCGCCTTAATTTGAGCTTCAAACTGCTCATCATTGGGATGACCGTGAAAAACAAGACGGCCGTCGGGCGCAAAAACCACGGCATAGGGAAGTCCGGAGACTGAAATGGGACCGGTAACGCCGTCCGTGATGCTATATCCGACATTCTGTTTCTTCAAAACCTCCGCGATCTGGTTTTTTCCGGAGTGATAAATCTCCGCTCCAATGATGGTGAGCCCCTTTTCGCGATATTCCTCGTCCAACTTTTTGAGACGGGCGAGCCCCTTCAGACAAGAGGAGCATCCCACTCCCCAATACTGGATCACAACCGGCTTCCCCTTCAGACTACGAGTCGTCACCGGCTTCCCGAAGAGAGAATCCCCCAGTTCCCAGTCCGAAAGTCGGTGCTGGACCACCTGATTCTCGTCAGCACTGGCTGCTTTTATAAAGATCCCGACAGTCAGGATGACCCACAAGATTTTAAAATTCATCTGGTGAGGCTACACCTCACACGCAGGAATCCTTTCAAGCCCCACCCCGGCCACGAATATTTAGGAGCGCCCGAAAGAAAACCATCAAGCCCCCCACCAAAAACAATGCTGGAAACCAAATCGAATAGCCAGGGGCCTTCGTTTCATGCTCCAGCAGAGCCTCGTTCGGGTCATCGGGATTGACATAGGCCTCGACCTTGCTCCCGACCGGAAATCTCTCAACCGTTGGCAAAATCTTGCTTTCCTTCTTCAAATAGGGGTTTTCGCGACGTTTCAGCCGATTTCCCCGGTAAAATTCACCATCGACCCTGTATTCATAAACCAAGTTGTGACAGTACTCCTTGGCCTTGCCAATCTGCCGATCTCCCACCTCGGACACGACAACCACGGCAGGATACCCCGGCCATTCCCGCGTTTCCTTGGCACGGAGATAACCGCGGCCCAGCACAAAAACGAAAAAGCCCCCCATTACCGCCAACGCCAGGCCGATGAATGCCAGATAGAGATATCCCCCGATGCCCTGCTTTTTCACGAGCCATCGGTATCACAATCCCACCTTCCCGCAAGACCCGTGCTTGCACCTGATCAAGATTCCCGCCAAAACACTCCCATGAGCACTTTTGCAGAAACCGTCATGGACGACCTCAAGACCGCAATGAAAGCCAAGGATTCCGTGGCTCTCACCACTCTCCGAGCTCTCAAGACCGCCCTCACCAACGCCGCCATTGAATCCGGCAATAAGGACAACGTGATTGAAGAAGCCGATGCCCTCGCCATCGTCCGCAAGCAGATTAAACAGCGCAACGACTCAATCGAACAGTTCGAGAGTGCCGGTCGCCCCGAACTCGCCGAAACCGAGAAAGCCGAAATCGCGGTTCTCGAAAAATACCTCCCCGCCGCCATGAGTGCCGAGGAAGTCTCTGCCATCGTGGCCGCTGCCGTCGCCGAAACCGGAGCCAGCAGCCGCGCCGACATGGGCAAGGTTATGGGCATCGTGCAGGCCAAAACCGCCGGCCGCGTTGATGGCAAGACCCTCTCACAGGAGGTCATGAAGCACCTTTCCTAGCGGAAACAGATGAGCTTTGCCGCCATCATCGTCGCCTCCGGTTCCTCACGGCGCATGGGCTTTGACAAACTCGCCGCCAAGTGGAACGACAGGCCGATTCTCTGGCACAGCGTCCGGGCCTTTTCGTCATTGGATGTAATCTCCCAGGTCATCGTCGTCACCCCACCCGAACGCTTCGCGTGGCTCGTCGACCTCGGGCCAAAGCTCCTCCGTGTCGATGGTGGAGTCGAAAGATCCGACTCGGTCGCCTCCGGCCTCGCCGCCTTAAACGACAACATCACCCACGTCGCCATTCACGATGGCGCCCGCCCCCTGGTCTCGCCCGCTTCCATCCGCGCCACTTTCTCGGCTGCCGAAGAAACAGGGGCCGCCAGCCTCGCGCGACGCGTCACGGAAACTCTTAAGCGAGCCACACCCGAAGGTGTCACCACTAAATCCGTCTCCCGCGACGATCTCTGGATCATGGAAACGCCTCAGATTTTTTCGACAGCCCTCATTAAAAAGGCCTACCAGAACGTCACCTCCGGCGATGCCCAAATCACCGACGAAGTCTCAGCCCTTCAACTCCTCGGTCAGGGCACCACTCTCGTCGAAAACCACTCTCCTAACCCCAAGATCACGGTTCAAGCGGATCTCGACGCCCTGTCATGATGTCCCGGAGGAATACCCGGACGGGGCGACAAGAATTACCTCCGGATTCCAAGAGGCCAAACGAGCGCTAAGCCCTCTTGCGGCGGCGCAAAAAGCCAAAGAGGCCGGTCGCCAACAAGACCGCTGACGACGGCTCGGGGATAAAGACCAAGGACACATCGTCGTAATTTGCAAACGGTCCTCCGGCTACCTCTGAAACTTGAATTGAAGTGATCGTTTCTCCCGGGTTGTGAAACCCGATCCAGCTGGCAGAATTGAGGGCCGAAGCTGTCACCGAGTCAGTGGAGGCATCACTGTAAGTCACGCCAACCGTGAGTAGATTCCCGGCAGCAGAAGGAGTCGTGATGAGACCAAAGTGCGTTAACCCCGCATCCGGAGTCCACGTCTCCGGACCACCATTCACGAAACCCCAACGGGATCCGGAAGCCTTCGCCGCTGTTCCATCATCTCTTCCATACCTTGAAGCTCCTGTGATCTTTGTCGCCAAGACCCCGGAATCATTTGAGAAGTTCCCCGAACCAAACGAACCCTCGGCATCGAGCACCCCTGCAAAATCCAAATTCCCCGTCGAGGTGATCAGACTCTGCATCGCCGTGGACGAAAAGGTCCCCAGCTCATTGGAGATGTCGACATTTCCTCCCACATCCAGCAAGCCGACAACCGCTCCTCGAGAAACACTGGAAAAACAAGCGGCCGCAACCAGGCAAAACGGTAATGAAGTTGAATTACTGAACATCAGAGTGATATCTACAATATTTGAGAGGAAGTGATCAAGCTATAAAGCCGATAAACAGGCGGACCATGTTGCAACAAACAGGCCATCCACTACTCGGCCAAACGTGAACGATAGTAGACCGAAGTTCCGTTGACCGGAAGCACGTAGGGGGATTCCGGAGCATCATCAACATCGACCCAGGTCTCCAGATCTTCCGAACGCTGGAGGACTCCCGTAAACGAGAGAAGCAATTCCCCTTCTTGTGTCCGCGAAATATCGACAACCGGATCTTCTTCTGCAGTCGCTTCCACAAATGCCAGCGAAAGATCATCGTAGTTTCCAAAAGCGCCGCCGGCAGGATCGGAAATGGAGATCGAAGTGATTGTTTCGCCTCTTTTGTAAAATCCAATCCAGGTTGTCACCCCCGGCTCGGTAGCGGCAGCAGTCTCGGTCGTCGTATCACTGTAGGTGACCGTGACCGTCAAAACGTTCCCCGAATTTAATGGCGTGGTAATCAATCCCAAGTGATACAAACCCGGCTCAGGAGTCCAGGTCTCACTTCCGTTCACAAACCCCCAGCGGGATCCGGAGGCTTTCGAGGCAACTCCATCCTCCCGTCCAAATCGAGAAGCTCCTGAAATCTTCCCTGCCAAAGCCCCGGATTCATTGGAAAAATTCCCGGCTCCAAAGGTTCCCTCGGCATCCAACACTCCTGCGATCTCAAGATCATTGGTCGACACAATGAGATCCTGCATCGACGCCAACGAAAAGCTCCCCAATTCATTGGTCACATCCACATCGCCACCAACATCAATCGTCGTCACCACATCAGCAACCGAGACTGCAGTCAGTAAAATCGGGGCCGATATCCCTACAAACGAACGAAGCCTGGTATTTCCTTTTTTCATGATAAACGAACTAGGAACCAGAGTCTCAAACTTGCAAGCGCATAAATGATAAGCGATCAAGCAAGGAGCGAATCGCCATTGAGCGCCGATCCTTACCCGCCATCGCAATCCCCGGCTGGATCACCACTGCCTTCCCCGGGCGAAGGGAGCTTTCAAAACCGCTTTAATTGTGTCACCCTTCCGGCATGACTTTTAAAATCCCCGCTGTCATTTTCTCTGTTTTGTTTCTGGTTCTCCAGTCCTGCTCCATCGGAACCCCCGCCCGGACGACCACCAAACAGGCCGTCGCCAAAGAGTGGCCCAGGATCCAGGCCGCGATCGCCGCGCAGCGGAGAGCCGGCCATCCAAACTACAATCCCGAGTGGATTTACATCGTTGACCCCGGCACCCAGCGGATGCAGGTCATCTCGCTGAAAACCCGCGAAGTTCGCATGACGCTCCGTTGCGGAACCGGAAGACGGGGTCTTGGTACCGCACACGCCCAAACTCCTCCGGGCTTCTTCACCATGGGGGGAGTTCGTATTGCCAGGAATGCCGATTCCTCCATTCAAACCGGTGACTCCAAACGAGGCGTCAGCGGCATATACGCTGAAATCCTGTACCCACCCACCCACCCCGATCCCAAGCTTCGGGGCTATGTTCCAAACGGTGTAGTCATCCACTCCTACAATCCCGAAGCCAGCGAAATGCTCCGCCAACGTCGTGCCCAACGAATGATCGGCCGGGTCCCCTGCACCACCGGCTGCCCGGTGCCCGATATCGATGAAGCTCACAAGCTGATCCCTTATCTCAGGCAATCAGCCGGCAAGTTTGACCCCACCGCCAAACCCAACGCCAACCTTCGAGCACTGATCAGCACAGGCCAAGTGAAACAGTATCAACGGAATCAACTTGGCGATCCCATCTATATCCTGAACCGTCAGTAATAACGGCGGATCAGTCTTGTTCCTGAATTCCCCGTCCCTTCAGCTCCTCGCCCGATTCACGTTGGGCGAGGATTTTCCTGAGCGCACGCTCATGCTTGGCCCGTCGTTTCCGGTGGACTCTTCTTTGCTCTTTTCGAAACCATTTCGCCAAAGGAATCAATTGCCCGAAGGCATAGCCATCAATCGCATAAATCTGACAACTCCCGTCTGCCTTCACCTTCACGGAAAGGTTATCGGGGCGGGCCTCCACAAACACCCAGTGCTCGTCAAGGAGTTGCCAAAACTCTTCAAGAGCCTTTTCGCATTCCGGGGTGAGGCCATGCCGCCAAACATGCTCTTTCAGCGTCAAAGAGATCCCGTCATCATGATCGGTGATTAAATCCACTTCCAAAGCCGGGCCCAAATCTGTTTCCACAATCCCGTGCGCGCGGGCCACGAAGTTCCAAGCCGCAGATCCCACGCGCTTCCCCAACCCGGTCGAAAAATGCAATTCACTCTCGTTCTCGTGAAAATGCCATCGCGGTCGCACCAGCCTTGCAATCACATTCGCCCTTTTCCTCCGATCGCATTGCCGCCAATCCTCGGTCATCACCTTGAGACAGCGATTTGCGTGATCAGGATGGCGGTAAACTTTGCGATGATTCCCGTGGGCGAACGGCGTAGTATCGCTTAACTTGATCATCTTCGATTCTCCCACACGCCGTCTCCCTTCGCAACTCTCATCCCCCTCCCCAACTCCCTCGGTTTTCCAAAATTTCCTTTTTTTGTAAGAGGACATTGCCCCCAACACGATTCATAATCCCATCAACATGTCCCCAAAAACAAAACTCCTTTCTGCCATCGCGCTCCTCGTTGTCGCGCTTGGCGTCGCGGTCTTCTTCATCTTCCGGGATGGCGATGACGAAAGCACCATCCTCACTGCCGAGCAGCTTTCACGGTATGAGGAAGGCATGTATTACCGCACCATCGTCACCTCGACCGTCCAGGGACAGATCGAGGACAAGGACTGGGGCGTCGAAAAGAAAGTCACCCTCATCCACGAAGGCGAGACTGATTTCATCCGTGAAGTGAAGTCCGTCGCCAAGGATCACTCAGACGTGGTGGTCGGATTGGAAATCCTCACCGCACGCGACCTTGAAGTGAAATTGGATCTCGATGACCTCAATCTCGACCTCCCTCCAGCCGTCGGAATTCTCGGTAAGGGTGCCCGCAAAATCCTACTGCCCGGACCTGAAGGAATCGCGGTCGACCTGGTCACCGACCGCGCCGCCGAGTGGCTGAAGAGCGACACCAATCGCCAAAAGGCACTTTCGCGAATTAACTTCGCAGTTGAAGCAGTCACCGGCCAGGGCATTGAAGAACATCTCCTCGAAGCAAAGCTCCAACCCCTTGAAGCCTACGAAGGCCTCACCGCCGAATACACCTATGAAGCCGGCGAAGGACTGGTCGATTTTCAGACCAAAGCCACCCTGTCCAAGGACCAGGAAGAGCGGGTCAAAAACTTCTCCGTTTACAGCGAAGCCTACCTCCTTCCGGATACCGACCCGGATGGACCGGAGGAATGGGATGTCGATGTCAAAACCATCGCCCATCTGCTCGCGCCCAGCGGCGACCTCGATGTCAGTGGAACGCTCACCTTAAAACGCGAATCCACCTATGGTGATGAAACGCGCCTTAAGATCGTGAAGGGCAAAGTCGTCTTTTCCGGCTCGAGCGACAGAAACAAAGTCCTTGGAACCTGGGCCGCGCGTGGCTCACTTTACTACAATTTGAAGACCCACAGCATTGTTGAGGGCAAGCTCACCGGCGACGTTTCGCTCGAACGAACAAGCACCGATCACGTTCTCTTTGAGGAGAAGTTTAAAACCGAACCCAGCTACCGGGTTGTCATCAAGGGCTACGCCACCAAAGATCCCGACGAAGCCCGCAAAGAGATTGCCGGTGAAAAGATGAAGCGATGATGAAAGACGCAGTCGGCTTGCAGGTTGAAGGACTCACCATTCGTCAGAAGGGGATTACCATCCTCAACGACCTTTCGCTTCATCTCGAAGCGGGATCGCTGACCGGGCTCATAGGACCCAGTGGAGCCGGAAAAACAACCCTTCTTCGCACCCTTGGACTGCGCCCCCCGAGCAGAAAAAACAAGGACCTTGGCATCGTCTCCATCGTCGAAGGAAACCAGGCCACTCGAATCTCAGGAGCCAATCATCAGTCGCTGCTTGAGATCCTTTCCTATGTTCCCCAGCAGGATCTCTTTCCCGAATCCGCCCACGTCGGGGAAGTCCTCGAAGAGGCTCTGATTTTTTCCGGGCATGATGCCGATCCTGTTTCACTTCTGAAATCCGTGGGCCTCTCCGGGGATTTTATGGACCAGTCTGTCTCCAAAATTTCCGGCGGAGAAAAGCGGCGTCTCTCGCTGGCCCGGGCTCTCTGTTCGGGCCCTCGCATTCTCCTCCTGGACGAACCCACCAGCGGACTCGATCTACCTGTCGCCCATGAGGTAATGCAGCTATTGCGGGAGCTATGCGATCGTCACAAGCTGACCATTGTCACCACCAGCCACCTTCCGGGAACGCTTGCAGTTTGCGACCGCCTGCTCGTGATGGAAAAGGGCGGAAAATTAAAGGCCGATTACCAGGATGTGCCTGCTTTGCTCGCGACGACCGGCGAAGCAGATCTCTTCGAGAAAAGCACCTCGATCAGCCCCATCGAGTCTTTTGACTATGCCGACTCACCCGACACCGGTCGGGACTGGTGGAACCCCCGGCACTTCGGAGCCATCTTTCGGCGTTCGGCACGCCAGTCCTTCCGTGACTACGGAGCTGCCCGCGTCACCATCGCCCTCCCCATCCTCCTCGCCGGACTCATCGTATTCACGCAGTCACTTCACGGAGGGAACAGCCCCCGCTTCATCAATTTCTTCCTGACCATCGCTGCCTTGTGGATTGGAATGTCCCTGACCATCCGCGAGATTATTTCAAGCCGCGCACTTTATGCAATTGATGAACTCAGCGGACTGGGGAAGTTCTCATTCTTTCATGCCAAATCCGCCTTTGCCATCTTCATGGTCACCTTCAGCACTCTGCTGCTTTGCCTTTCGACCTGGTTCTTCGTGTGGTTCTTCAAAATCGACCCGGACGCAGTGGCAGCCTCGAACTGGTTCGACGCCCGTGACTTCATCTCGCACTTCTTCGTGCTGGGAATTGTTTGCTTCTCGGGAGCCATGATCGGGCTCCTGCTTTCCACGCTGGCCCGCTCGGAGCGGGGAGCCGTCGCGATGATGCCCATCGTTTTATTGCCTCACGTTCTCCTCAGCAAATACGCCACGGGCTTCGCCGGAGAAGCGAACAACGAAAGCCTGACCCACCCTTTCCACAGCCTCGATTTGGAAAAGGTCGACTACTCCGGGTTCACGCTGATCGAGCAGGGCAACTTCTGGGGCAGTCTCTTCGCATCCACCCGACATGCCACCTCGATTTTTGATCAGCTGGGTTCCGCCCGGTTTTCCTTTGGCCGGATCTTTGGTCTCGATTTCTGGGCTCTCGCCATTCTTGTAACCGGCCAGGCTCTTTTGGCTCTTATCATCTTCTGCTATTCGGCAAACTCCGCCATTCGACGAATCAAATGAGTAAACTCGAACCCATCGACAACGGAGTGCGGCGCTTTCGCCCGGGCTTGATGATGGCGCTTTGCGTCCTCGTTCTGCTCGGCGGCGGATGGGTCATTTTTCAAAGGGTGCAAGACAAGCAGAGCGACACCGGCTCTACTTCCCCGACCACCAAGACCAGCGGAGAGATCAAAAAAATCCGAGAAGCCCCGGCCCCGCCACCTCCCCCGCCATCGATCCATCCGCTTGCGGGGAAACGCCGGGTCTTCCTCGCAGATGGTTGCCTTTATCGCTACCAGGAACTGAGCTTCGCCCGCGATCTGACCGGGCAACATGACTATCCCGGCGCGGTCATCCGCAAGAAAGACCCTTGTCTCTGGAAATTCGTGGGAGTTCCCGACAAGGAAAATGCCTACCGGATCTTTTGTGCCGACCCCAACTTTCCCGAACTTCACGGGCACAATCTCACTTACACCCGCTTTCAAGATGATGACGTCCCGCAAGATGACCACCTTCCTTTCGTTACCCTCAGAGACAACGACTACTGCGAATGGCAGGTTCGCGAAGCAGGGCCCAAGGATCAATACGAGCTCTACTGCCTCAGCGGCAAGGGACCTTTTGAAGATGCCAGCCTTGGCTGGACCGATGCGCAGGAAGAACTGTCTTCGGAATTAACAACCGCCACTCTCGGAGAAAACGGAACCCCTTCATGGTGGATTCTTCCAGAAGGAAAAAGCCCCGAACTTCCACGCCGGGCCTCCCACCTGATAGTCATGAAGAGAGGCCGGATTATGTATGAGGATGAGGCCCGGGAGGACTTTGAACAACACGGCCCCAAAATCTTCCGGGCAAAACTCAAGACTGCCGACGATGAATTCGAACGTCCGGCGGAAGCTCTCAATTACGTTGAATTGGTCAAGGCAATCCGCAATTCCGACCCTGTGATCGGGCACCCCGATTTCCCTTCCCTCCTGGGGGCAGGTCCGGCCGAGCTTTTGGATGGGACGGCTTCTTTGGAACGCCCGGATTCCATGTTCCCATTCATTATTCCGCTCAAAGTGGCCCTGCATCCCCATCTCATCCACGAACTCACGATGGAGAATACAAAATTCTGGAAGAACGACTGGGAAACACTTGAGGACTTCCAAAGCCATCTCGACGAATCCGATTTCGCCGACGGCCGGGTCTACCAAGGCACCCGGTTCACTTACATTTTCGTCTCGTGGGATCCATGAAACCTCAATTGACCAAGTACTGGTTCGTAATCTATGTGCTCGCAGCCTTGTTGGTCCTGGGCGGGCTCTTGAACCTCGGAGTTCATCTGGGACCAAGGCTTGAAGCTTGGTTGATGGTAAAACTAGTTCCGGAAATCTGGCGCTCCACGATTGACGACCTCATTCACCGCTTTTTCTCTGAGGAACTGCGAGCCTTTCTTGTCACAACCGGGTTCGGACTGGGAATCATCATCATTGGAATGACTCTCTTTCCCCTGAAGGAAAAGCTCTCTGCCACTTACGAGGAAGAACGTTTTCCGGAAATCGAAAAACAACCTCAACCTCCCCTCTGGCGACAAGGGCTGGAGGAAGTCAAACTCGCTTTTCTCTATCTCCTCCTGCAGGGAATGAGCCTCTTTCTTGCCGTTCAGGGTCATGCTTTTTTGTCCACCTTGGGTGCCGCACTCTCAATCGCCTATCTCGTTGCCGCGATGGCGCTCGACCACTGCTCTCCGTTCTTCCAGCGTCGGGATCGCAAGATTCATGGCATTATTTGGATCCTCCTGAGGCATGCGCCCTTGCGAACAACTTTGATCGGGCTTCTCTGCATCGGCCCCGTCATTGTTCTCGAGCGCCAACTCCCCGCCTCGCTTGGCCCAACCGTGGCCATCGCCATTCTTGTCTTTACCGAGGTCCTCGGAATGGCTTGCGCCACTCTTCTCGGGTGTCGTCTCGGGGCTGCTCTTCTAAAAAAGAAAGACGGCCCCGCCGGCCAGCCACCCCCGGCGTTGTGGACTCTTTCCTATCGAACCACTGTTTTAATTCTCACTATTTGGCTGGGGGTATTCTTCAGCTGGTGGGGAAACGGAATTTACACCCACTACCACTTCATGAAGTGCCAATACCGGCCTTTGTGGAAAGAAACTGACTTCAAGGTCCGGGAAACCAAGGCCCTCATCACCCTTCCGGTACAGGTTCACAATAAATCATGCGGACCGCTGGACCCTACCGAGCTTGAGATTGAAGTTCAGGGAAAAGGAATCCTGGCCGGAGGCGTCAAACTGACCGGACCACTCATTCAGGCCGGCGAGACCTCAAACATCATGCTCAACTTTGAAGCAGAGCTTACCGAGGCGGCCCTTTTGGACCTCCCAAGCTTCCTCGAAGCAGAATATAGCGCCCATTTAAAATTCGAACCCCCTCTTTCGAAACCGGTCCTGCTGAAAATCTTCCCTCAAAACTAGTCCGGCTATTTGATCTGAAGTCCGGTTTTCTTGAGCGCAGTTTCGCGATCGACCAGGAAGCCGCCATGATAACCAGAGACGGAATAGCCCTTGTAAACCGTAACCTCAAAATCAAGAGTTTTGCCCGCCTTCACCTTCTTCTTGATGGTTTTCGTGGGAGTTTTCACGACAACCGATAGCTCGTGTGTCCCCGCATCAGCATGGACCTTCACGACCCTCTCTCCGCCCTTCTTGGTCACCTTATTGGTCAAGGAAATGGCATCATCGGGCTCCACCCATCGGTTGGCGATCTTCTGGTCCGCCGCGATGAGCCTTTCGATCACCAACCAAACATGCCCCCCGTCCTCCTTAAGGATCTCAATTTTAGAACCATCACGATGCTTATCGGTGATCGCACCCTTGAGGGTCCGCTTGGTCTCCTGATCGGTCCAGGTACGTGAGTATTTTTTAAGCTGACGGAGCTCAGCCTCACTGCCACCACCTTGCGAGATCGTCAGCATCAGCAGCAAAAAACATAGCTTTGGAATGGCCATTCCCTGATCTAACAAGCCAAATTCGGAGTGTCAAAGCGTTTGCAAGTGACCGTCGAACAGGTCTGATCCAATGCACTCATCCTGCCATTCACAAAAAATTTTCTTTTGCCACGCGAAATCCGATTTTAGCGTTCGACCATGTCCAGCGGAATTAGCGTCGTTTGCGAGCCCGAGATTGAAGATCTTGAAGGCTATTTTGAGGAATTGGCAGCAGTCTATGAAGAACTGGCGGCTCTCCTGAAAGACGAAGGAGTGGATATCCTCCCCTATCTTTTTTGCCCTGACAGTGATCTCTCCGACGAGGAGGCGGACGCGGCCGGATACACAAAGGAAGACAAAGCCATTATGAAGATCATCGTGACCGAGGATTTCCATGACGCCGACGAGGTTTACGATGACATCAACACCGCTGCGGATCTGGTTCGCGCGATGGATGACGATCTTTTTGAGAATGGAAAAAAAGCCCTCCTCGACGATCTCGAAGGACTTGCTGAGACCCTGGAAATCCCGGTCGAGGAAAAAGTCACCGTCCAACTTCTCCGGGGATAAATCCGACTTCGGAAACAGTTCAAAAATAAAAGCCGGGCAGAGTCTACTCCGTCCGGCTTTCTTTTTGGATGCCGAATCACCCTCCTCTAAAAACGAAATCCAATTGAGAGATCGTAAGCGGTGGTGTCCTCAGTCAGGAACTGGTCATCCAAAAGCGAAAAGTCCTCCCTCCAGAGATGCCTGACACCAATCTGCGCGACGAAACTTTGACCAATCCTGGCCCGGAAACCAACGAAGGCCTGACCAACAAAATTGGTATCGGAATCGATCGAAAAATCAAAGCGGTCATCCAAACTGACATACTCGATTCCGGCTCCGGCTCCTGCGTAAAAGGAAACCGCGCTGCTTAACTTGGCTTCCAGTTCGTAGTTCAGCGTAAAGTTGGAAAAATCGATATCACCATCTTCAAAAAAGGTCCGCCCGCCACGCCCCACGAATTCGAGTTCGGCATCATCGGAATGTCCCAGAAACTCGAAAAACAAGTTGTGGGCGAAGGCATCGTCCTCATAAACCGTTCCCCGTAGTTGCAGAAAGCCATAAGCCTGACCGGGACTTTCCATATATCCTCCGCCAAGCATGATTCCACCATTGATTCCGGCGAACTGGGCCTGAGAGGCGGAGGTGAGTCCCACGATTCCCATCATTGTCATCAGTGTCTTTTTCATAATTCTTTAACAGTTGGTTTAGTTTTTTATTTTGTACGAAGATGATCGTACCGAAGTCGGTCTTGACGATCCTCCGCCACGATATCCACCGCGCCTCCAGGGGCCCCATCCACCACCCCACCACCCGCGATTCACCCCAACGCCAACGCCAACCACGGGAGCAACCACTCCGCCGTTGGCATTCGGTGGCTGAACATCCGCAGGCAGCAGCTCCTTGTAGCGATCACGATAGGACTTCGAAGCGTCTTTCACAGTATAAATGGTGAAACCGGACTGACTGGCCACATTGGGAATCAGCGCTCCTTTCTCGGCGTAAATCTTGCTCCGATTGACTCCTTTTTTGAAGCCCACGAGTGCTCCACCGGCCTCGACGAAGTAGCGATTTCTGGAGCTGTATAAAACCTCCAGGGTACTACCGTTTGGAATGAAGACATCACTGTCCACAACGGTTTTGTTGACCGTTCGTCCCGGAGGAGCTTTCAAATCGGCACCAACTGTTCGCGAGCCGGAGCAACTTGCAAGAAACAAAGCCGGGGCCGCAAAGAAGAGGAAACGCGCAACACGCACGTAGATTGAAACGGGGGAGCCAGGTTTTTTATTCATGGGTAGGGAAACTTTCGCCAGACTCTCCCATGCTCCATGTTAGAGGCAAGCCAGAATCGCCGACGGTTCAGTATAGTCATCAAACCGGAGAGCAGTTTCAATCACCGGCCCGATCCCGACCAACTTCCACCCCAGATTACTCGTCGCTTCGACATCCCAGGGGGCATCCCCAAAGTAAATCACTTCGGTAAACCGTGCCTGATGGGCACGGGCCGCACGATCGAGAGCCTGAAGCATAATATGCTCACGAACCACCGCATCCGAGGAACTCGCAAGAGGCAGGCCTGCGATATCAAAACCCGCCGTCTCCAGCTTGTAGCGCGCGGAAGCTTCGTGCGCCCCGGTGGCAAAAGCCACAGCATGATCCGGAGATTCCACCAGAGAGTTCACAAACTCGATGGCGCCCGGAATGGCCTGAAATAACGACCTTGGTTGTTCCCGGAGGCCTTTCACAAGGTGCTCGTGAAAGGCCTTGGTGAGTGCTCCGCTCATTGGCCGGTCGCAGTAACGCTGGGAAATTTCCTGGGCTACTCCACTGTCGGTGACGAACTGGTATTGGGACCAGTCGGTTTCAAAATCTTCCACACCCAGAACTTCCCGCACGGCCCGAATGAAACACTCGGAATCGACCGCATTGGTCTGCGTAAGAGTGCCGTCGATATCAAAGATCACGACTTTCATCAGTCATAATCGGAACTCGTCATGTCTTCCGCAGAACTGCCGACAAGGCGCTTGCCCTTGTAGATCATCGAGAACTTGCCACCGGTTTCCTCGGCGATCATGAGGAGCTGCCCGGCAGGAGTCCCCGGGAGCTCAAAGGCGATGGTATCGATTGGGATCCCCTCGGGATTGAGTTCCTCCATCTTTTCAAGAACATAATCCGCATCGGTCGGCTCTCCGTCGGAAAGAAGGTATACGATATTTGGGTTGGGGGTCATGGAGAAAGCCATCTTAAGAGGAGGATACCAATTGGTTCCACCTTGGGCCGGCATTTTTTGGATCGCGTCCACGACGACTCCCTTGAGGCGCTCCGAGGCAGGATACCAGTTCACGTCAGGGACTTTTCCATTTCCACGGAACCCTTTCATGTAGTGGTTCGGGCCTTCGGTATCGATGGTCCAACCGGTGGTTGAGAAGAAAATCACGGAGACGTTCATGCTGGCTGGAAGAGCATTGATGGAGCGCACCAGCTCCTTCTTGAGAGCCTGGATTCGCGTTCCACCCCCGCCCTCGGCGTCCGACTCCATGGAGCCCGAAAAATCGACGATAAAAACGACGTTCCTTCCCTTTCGGCGACTGCCAAAAAAGGTCGCTCCACCGCCGCCATCGCCATCACCTTCACCGGTTCCAAATCCGGGACCAAAGTCTTCTTCCATGCCAAACATGCTGTCGGGATTTGCGGTCACCGGAATGGGGACAGCCACCGGAGATTGCGACTGCGACGCAATGACCTTGGCCATCGATGAACTCGCCCCCGGAGGTTTCGGCTGGGCGTTGTTCGTCAATTCCTTCATCCTGACCGGCGGTTCCTCCTCCGGGGTGGCGGCCTGATAGGTCACGATCTGGGGGATATTCTTGGTGGTGGGAATCATCGCGATGAGCCACAGAATCGCGATCACCACTCCAAATCCGAGAAGACCGGTCACTGCCGATTGAATACTCTCCTGCCGGCGCTGGCGCTCCACAGCCATCTTGACGGCATGGCTATTCGCCGCCAATTGCGCGGTATCAGTCTCGGTCACATAAATGTCGCTCATGATCTTGGCCTCATTCTAATAAAGGTAGAACGCACTGGCGAGGAGATTCCATAGCGCAAATCTTGCAATCAGAAAAAAAACGCCCCGCCGGAAAAAACCGGCAGAGCGTTTAAGAAACGGTTCCTTAAATCGATTTACTTCAAGTTGAAGTGAATCGAAGTCCTGGCTTCTCCATTCTCCATGCGGGTGTGAGCCGTCATGTCCTTGAACTGGGCAAAGGCTGCGAGAAACTTCTGAATCAGTGGAAGGTTCTCGTTAAAGTCGTCGCGCATGTATTCGTTCTCAAAGATCTCCTCCGAGTTCTCCTTCAGGAGCTTGACCCAATACTCGGCCATTTCGTGAGCGGCCGAGAAATCAATGCGGGTGTAGCTTCCCTTGCGAACAGGGACGTCGCCGCCGGCCACGAGCTTCTTGTCGAGCTCGGCGATGAACTTCTGGGACGTTGAGAAATAGAAGTGCTTGTCGGACATTCCAACCACCGGACGGGCGTCCTTGGTCGAGAACTGGATTGCCGTGCTGTAGTAGGTGACACCATCTTTCGTGTTGTCATCGAACTCCTGCATCGGAATTTCAGTCCCCTGGACTTCCTTAACCGTCTTGAGAATATTGCTGATGGAGCCCTCAATTTTCTTCCAGGCGGTCGACATTTTCTCACGATCAGTCACGGGAGTTACATAAGCAATGCGAGGAATCAACCCCTTCTCGATGATCGCTCCGGGAACCTCCGGGACGCGGGGTAGAGTTCCCTTGGTATCGATGATCAAAGCTCCTTCGTCACCGGTTCCCTGGGCCCAGTCGGTCGTCAGGGCAGTCCAGATATTCTTAAGGTCTCCGGCGGCCATTTCGTCGAACATCTTAAAGCCTTCGCGGAAGTCCCGGAAGTCGCCATCATCGATCTCCATTTCGGCCACCCGCGATGCCATCAAATAAGTGGCCTGACCGAGCGAATCCATCATATCATGCACCTTTCCGGTGAACTCGGGATTCGAGCGGCTGTTGCTGAAGAAAACAACGCCATCCATGTCACCAAGTCCCGCAAAGCTGTGGGCGGTCTCGGTATCGATCGAAGGAAGATTGCTTCCGCCGTGGCTTTCAATCTTGAAGCCATCTTCGATGAAGGCCACCGAACCGGTTCGGCTGAAATCAAACATATCAAAGATTTTGTCCTCAACTCTGGCCACGTGACCGAGAAGAGCCTGAATGTCGCGGGTGTCACCAAAAACCTCTGCCTCGGCGAGTCCGGCCTTCAACCCCTTGGCCATCGATGAGAGAACTTCGTTTGCTCCTCCGATGGTTTTCATCGCTTCCTCCTCGCCAAACACCAGCATGCGGATGTCCTTGTCGATGTAATCATTGAGGAAATCCATCCCTTCATTCGCCAAGAGCGAATCCTCGGGCTTGGCCGGGAATTTCAGTCCATCAAGGGAATCGCCAAGATAGACAACGATGTAGCTGCCCTTCACCCCGATCGCGATGTTGAGGTTCTTCTTGGCCACAGCGGCCAAGACCCGGTCAACCATGGCACGGGATCCGAAGAATTCGGTCATCTCTTGCTTGGTGTCCTCATCGGCCAAGGCGGCCAACTTCTTGCCGCTAATGGTCATCCCGTTCAAAGCAACGCCATCCTTCTCCATTTCGATTTCGTCAAAAGGAGCTTCTTCTCCGAGGTCAAAGAGCGAAAGGATTCCACCGATCATCATCTCGGAAATTTGGGTGCGCATCTCCTCGTCGCTCACCTTGAAACCAATCGTTACGGGAGGCATCTTGGACTTCTCAAAAATTGGAACTCCGGCTTCCGGATCGCCCAAAATAGAACTAAACATCGACATTGCGATGCCCTGCATCTCATCGGGATTGGCATCATCATCCATGGTCAGGGCTGCCATCTTCACCATCATTTTCATTTGATGGAAGGAAGACGAACTGTTGATGGCTTGGAGGTTTACCGCCTGATCACCGGCCGTATCGCCAAAGGCGGCAAAGATCTCCTCTCCAATCACGGCCTTTAAAATCTGAAAATCCTGATCCTCTTCAAGCTCTCCAAGATCTTCACCCTGATCGGCCATCATCTGGACCATGACCTTGCCCAGATCGGTCTTTAAAAGGCGCTGATACATGTCATATCCTCCAAGAATCGAGAAATAACCCTCGCTGTTCTTGGGGACATGAGCCGCAAAGCCCAGCTTTTTGATAACGGCCTCGGGAGTCACTTTGGCCGTTGAAGTTGATTCGGTCTCATTTTGGATCAAATGAGTCGCCGGCTCTCCCCGGGAAGGAAGGATGAGTAGACCTCCCGCAATCACAGGGAGGAGTGTTGTGTTTAGTTTCATAGTCGGTGTTTTGTATACGCGGCGAAGCGTAGTTTGGTTAATTATAAAAATCGAAGCATTTTGGACCTATTGTTCATCTGTGGGCGATTTCATCGCATATCCAACTTGCAAAGACAAATGAGTCGTTGAATTCGATGGGGTTTCAGTGCCATGGGAAGATATCGGGGGCTTTGCGCGGAGCTTGCGGGGGGAATTTGACCATGCCTACTCGGTCCGTCATTCCGCGTTTACGTATGCCGCAAGCAATCATAATGCCATTCTTGATCAGCCGTTCCGATCCCTTCCAGCCATCCGGATTGGAGCCCTTGAAAAAATTCCGGGCATCCCCGGAAGCCTCCCTGCTATTCCGGGATGTTTGCTTTCCAGCGAATTAAGCCACCCTGCCAAAATCACCAACCCTAACCAAATCAGCCAGTTACCTAAAAAGATCATGTTCGCAATCAAACCCGGAAACACCCATTCGCCACGGATTCAAACCCAACCCTTCATTCTTTTTCATTCATAAAAGTTGCAATTTTCAGTATTTAGTGAAAGTTCACCTGTGCCGATGACAACCAACCGTGAAACCGTCAACCCAGGGCTTTTTCCCTTCGATCTGATCCGTCCTCACATCGAGAAAGTCGAAGCCCGCATCCGCGAGCAAGTGCGTGATTTCGATCCCGGCGTGGAGCCCTACATGGAATATATCTGCGAAACCAGCGGCAAACGTATCCGTCCTGCCCTCGCGGTCCTCACCGGCGGTGCGACCGGAGGCTTGCAAGACGATCACATCAATCTCGGCGTAATCCTGGAGCTCATCCACATGGCGACCTTGGTTCACGATGATATCATTGACGGCGCTTCTTCACGCCGAAAAGTCCCCACTGCCAACGCAAAGTGGGGAAACGGCATGGCTGTCCTCTTGGGCGACGCCCTCTTCTCGCACGCCCTCAAGCTCTCGACCGACTTCAATGATCTCGCGCTGAGCCGTGCCATCAGCCTGGCCTCCCGCGAAGTCTGCCAAGGCGAAATCCTCCAAACCCAGCGCCGCTTCGACCTCAACGTCACCAAAAAAGACTACTTCAAGATGATCGAGATGAAGACCGGGGCCCTCTTCGCCGCCGCCTGCCAACTCGCCGCTGTCATCTCCGACACCTCCAAGGCCGTCAGCGATGCCATGTTCGACTACGGCATGAAGCTCGGCACCGCCTACCAGATTTACGACGACGTGGTCGATCTCATCGGCTCCGAGGATCAAATCGGGAAAACCCTCGGTACCGATCTTGAAAAAGGAAAGCTCACCCTTCCGATTCTCAATCTCCTCGAGAGAGCCAATCCCAAGCAAAAGGAACAACTCTCCAAGCGCATCATCGAGCACCAACCGCTCGACCTTCCGGTCCTCGTCGGCATTGCCGAATACGAAGGCTCCATGTCCGACGCCATCGACACCGCCGCCCAACTCGTGGCCGAAGCCCGTGACACTCTCAAGCTCCTCAACGCCTCCGAATTCGCCGATGCCATGAACAACATCACCCTCTTCGTGGACCAACTCCTCGCCGGCTGTCGATAAGGCCTTTTCAGACGCTCGATTCGCGCTAGATTGTCGCCCACATGGATGACATCAAAATTACTATGCAGACCAGCAAGGGCGACATCAACCTCACCCTCTTCCCCGATGACGCACCCGTCACCGTTTGCTCCTTCCTCCACCTCGCCTCGCGCGGATTCTACAACGGACTGACCTTTCACCGTGTCATTCCCAACTTCATGATCCAAGGCGGCTGCCCGGATGGAAGCGGCCGTGGTAATCCCGGTTACAAATTCGAGTGCGAATGCAAGGCCCATCGCCGTCATGACAAGCCCGGCATCCTCTCCATGGCCAACGCCGGACCCAACACCAACGGC
Organism: Verrucomicrobiia bacterium; assembly: GCA_030432565.1. GTDB lineage: Bacteria > Verrucomicrobiota > Verrucomicrobiia > Verrucomicrobiales > Akkermansiaceae > SW10. Next base: position 49,801 of record JAUIGV010000021.1, read on the forward strand.
TCGCAGTTCTTCATCACCCATTGCCCCACCCCACACCTCGATGGAAAACACACCGTCTTCGGCGAGGTGACCGAAGGGCAGGACGTGGTCGACTCCATCGCCGGCGGTGATCTTATCAAGGAAATCGTCATCCACGGCGACACCACCGAGCTCTTCAAAGCCCACGAAAACCGCATCGCCGACTGGTCGAAGTAGTTTTCCTCAAGCTCTTTTCAATGCCCGCCCGGTCACTCACCCGGCGGGCCTTTTTTTCGGCACCACGCTATATGTAAATACATTGTAGACATTTTGAATATCATTTGGAATTCTCTTCGTGTGATTAGCTCCACTCACTTTGCCCTGTTCTTCTTTCTGGTGACAGTCAGCCACTCGATCGGCGCCGGCTTGGAAGATCTGACCTACGACGCCTCGGGCGACACCGTCAAGATCACCGGAAGCAAGCATACCATCGCTGGAGTTTTGGACATCCCGGAAGAAATCGAAGGGAAACCAGTCACTGCAATCGGAGAACGAGCTTTTGTGAGTCGCTGGAACCTAGTGAAAGTCACCCTTCCTCCAACCGTTCTCACCATTGAGCAAAGGGCATTCGAAAACTGTATTCGCATTCAAATTTTCAACCTCTCTTCAAACCTAGAGTCAATTGGTCGTGAAGCATTCAAAGACTGTGACCTGCTTCGCTCTCCCAACCTACCACCAAGTCTCAAAACACTGGGAACGGGCGCCTATCGATCGTGTCACAAGATCACCTCCGTCACTATTCCCGAGGGTGTCACCTCGCTTCCTCCCTACGTTTTTGCGAGTTGCGGGAACCTTGAAAAAATCAACATCCCCAGAACCATCACAGGCATTGGCAGATCAGCATTCCTCGCATGTCGCTCTCTGTCAGTCGTCGAGATTCCTCCCGGGATCACCGCTCTCGAAGAAAAAACTTTTCTCGGATGCCGGAGCCTTGACGATATCCTGCTCCCTCAAGGTCTCATCTTCATTGGTGATGAATGCTTTCGTGACTGTTCCTCACTCTCCTCAATCATTCTTCCCGATTCCGTTCGCGCAGTTGGCAAATCCGCCTTCAGCTTCTGCTCCAAGCTAACCTCATTCCACCTCGGAGCCGCTCTGGGAACTCTCGAAACGACAATGTTTGGCGGGTCTCACCAACTCACCCGATTATCAGTTTCCGAACAAAATCCCCAGTTCTCTGAAATTGATGGAGTTCTCTTCGACAAGGACCGAACCACCCTTCTATTCCATCCGGTGGGAAGACCCGGAACCTTCGTGATACCCGCTTCAACCGAATCGTTGGCGGCGTGGGCTTTCTTCGGATCAAAGAAGCTAACCTCAATCACCGTCCCCAACGGCGTTACAACGATTCCCGACTATTGCTTTGGAGCTTGCACCCTCCTGGAGAATGTCCGACTCCCGGCCTCTTTGACAGAAATCGGATCCTTCGCATTTGGATCCTGCCCCGCTCTTTCCAACATCGAAATCCCGGCTGGTGTCACACAAATTAAAAGCGGAGCATTCTCCTCTTCGGCTCTAGTCGAAGTCAAACTCCCAGCAAATCTCCAAACACTTGGTCAGTCAGCTTTCGCAAATTGTTGGCTAATTGAGAGAATTACCCTTCCGGACGGATTGCTTCAAATCGAGCCACACACTTTCAGCTCCTGCTCCTCGCTCCTTGAGGTTACCTTTTCGACTCAACTTAAGAGCATTGGCGAATCTGTCTTCGAGCAATGCACCGCTTTGGAAAACGTTCTCCTTCCAGATTCGCTTGAAACACTGGGACCCTTCGCCTTCTCACAATGCACAGCACTGCGATTTATCAGCTTCGGCAATCGCCTCACTGCAATTGGAACTCAAGCCTTCGACCAATGCAGCGCTCTCCTTCGTCTCGATTTCCCCGATAGCCTTGTTTCAGTCGGAAGCTACGCTTTCCGGCTCAACTCGTCCCTCACTCAAGTTGTCTTTGGGGACAGCCCCATCGAGTTTGGTCGCTTTGCCTTCTACCGCTGTCTCTCCCTGACTTCGATTCACCTAGGCACCTCCATGAACGGCCTCGATGACGAAACCTTCCGGAGTTCGATCAACGTCATAACCCTCAGCGTCTCACCGGAGCACCCGACCCTCTCCAGCTCGGATGGATTTCTGTTCAATAAAGATCACAATGTCCTCGTCAACGCCCCACTCGGATTTGCGGGTCATTATACGATCCCTGACACGGTTGCGGAAATCGGAACCAACGCATTTGCCTACTGCGAAAACCTCACCTCGGTAACCTTTCCCGACGATCTCGAGACCATTGGCGACGATGCGTTCAGAAGCTGCCCTATTCTCGAAAGCCCGACCTTTCCTGCCACCCTTCGCACCCTCGGAAACTCTGCATTCCATGCGTGCCAGAGTATCACCGAAATCACACTCCCCAACGAAATTACCCATCTCGGAGATTCCCTTTTCGACTACTGTGAATCACTTCAGAACGTCCACCTCCCCGACCAACTTCAGACAATCCCTAACAGGATTTTTCACCTTTGCCGAAATCTTTGCTCCGTCGCGATCCCACCAACAGTCACCTCTATCGGCGAGGCTGCATTTCTCGGCTGTCCATTGACCTCTGAGTTTCTCCTGCCTGAGACTCTCACCACGATTGGCCACACTGCCTTCTTCAACTGTGAGCGACTTACTCACATCGCAATCCCGGAAAATGTGACAGCCCTCGGCCCCTCCTCATTTTCCTACTGCCCCAATCTATCGTCCGTTTCCCTCACAACCGGTATCACCAGAATCCCAGCCAACGCCTTCGAAAACTGCATAAACCTTCGCTCAATCGAACTCCCTGACGGGCTCATCGAAATTGGTAAGGAAGCATTCAGTAGATGCGCCAATCTTGATCGCATCTCGCTCCCGGATTCACTTCAGGAAATCGGGGCGAGCGCCTTCGCCTCCTGCCGGTCTTTGATCTCTATTACACTTCCCGCATCGCTCACCTGGATTGGCAAAGGCGCCTTCGATGTCTGCCTGAACCTCCAATCTCTCGAGTTCCTCGGAGATGCCCCGGAATACGACACCTTCAATCCTAGCCAATGGCCAGATCCGAAAGTGATCACCTACGAAGGGGCCGAAGGATTTGGAGACACCTTTCTGAATCGACCAGTCATCATTTTGAAAAAGAACCTCGTGCCCACCGTTCGTTCCACGCAAATCCGAGGCGACCATCTCGTAATTACTCTATCCTCTCCCAACCTTTCCGGAATGAGCCTTCAAGTCTACAACTTCCTCAGTCACACATGGGGAACAGCCCTCGACTATTCATCACGGGGCAACACTTTCCGCATCGCTAGAAAATCTCTTGGTTCCCAGATTGGATTTTTCCGCGTGATTGAAAACTAAACCATGCAAGGAAATCAGAACCTGATAGAACTCCTCGCCCCTAATTCTAACCTTGGAAACTCAGCGCAAGACAGGAAGATTATCCCCACCATGAAATCCATCACCTTGCTCATTCTCGCCCTCTCAACTTCCCTTGGCTTCGCCAACAAGGAACTCATCACAAAGCTGGACGAACTCTTCGACCTTCGCATCAAGGTCAACAAGGAATACAAGGAACGATTCACGGAAGAGGCCAAGGACCTCGAGAATGCCGAAGCCAGGAAGTTTCTCGTCAAAAGCGAAAACGACTACGGTCAAAAATGGATCGACTACCTCGAACACATGAAAACCAGCCCGGACATCAAAGCCCGGCTTCTCGTCCTGCACCTCGAAATCGTCGGCGACCTCAACAACGGATACTACGAACTCGAAGGCGCCTCCGGACTTGTCGAAAAAGCCAAAGCAAAAACCGCCATCACCAAATGGAAAAAAGCCCTCAAAAAGCTGGAAGAAGCCGAGGCTCTTTACAAAGCAATGCCTAAAAAGAGGAAAGAGTAGACCTCTACCTCTTCTTCCCGAAAAATAATGCCTGCGGCCACGTATTAATCAGTCCTCATGAAAACACTCAGCCGGACCCTTGCCTTCGCACTCAGCGTGTCCGGCCCCGTGTCTTCACAGGTCCACCCTGTCATCATTGACAACTGCACCAAGTGCCACGGCGGGGTGAAACAAAAAGGCGGCCTCGACCTCCGCACCATTGAGGCCGCGCTCGAAGGCGGCGAGACCGACACCGCCCTCATTCCCGGCGACGCCGAGAAAAGTCCGCTTTATCAGGTCGTCCAAGTCGATTCCAACCCCCACATGCCGCCAAAAAAGCAGCTGCCTCCCGAGGAAATCGAAGCCCTTAAAGCCTGGATCACCGATCTTAAAATCACTCCGCCCAAGGAACTCGTTCTCCCCGATCCAGCGAGGCAACCAGCCGAGATCATCAACCAACTCATTTCACAAAAATGGCAGGAGGAACAAATCGCCCCCGCGCCTTCCTCGGACGACGCGACCTTCGTCCGCCGCGTCCACCTCGACCTCCTCGGTCGCATCCCGCGCGTGTCCGAACTCAACGCCTTTCTCGCGGATCAAAACCCTCAAAAGCGCAACCTCCTCGTCGATCGCCTGACCAATTCCGACGAACACGCCGATCACCTCGCCCACGTTTTCAATATCGTATTCCTCGACCGCGCCCACGTTCGCAAACGCAACCCCGACCATCGCACCTCTTGGCTCAACTACCTCCGCTGGGCCTTCAAAACCAACCGCCCTTGGGATCAAATCGGCCGCGACCTCGTCCTTGCCCGTCCGAAGTCAGACCAGGAACGCGGTGCCTCCTGGTTCCTCTACGATCAACTCGACGACCATAGCCAAATCGCCACCCGCGTCTCCCGCACCCTCCTCGGCAAGCAAGTCCAGTGCGCCCAGTGCCACGACCACCCCGTCGCCCCCGAAATCGAACAACGCCACTACTGGGGACTTGTCGCATTCTTCAACCGCAGCCTCAACGTCAAAACTCCCCAAGGCCCACGTGTTGCCGAACGGGCCGGCGGCGGCTACGACCAATTCGCCAACCTCGAAGGCAAGACCGACCAGTCCCAACTCATCCTCTACTCCAACAAAATCATCCCCGAGGCTGGCGGCAAACAAAGCAAAGATTCCCCCGAACTCTACTCCGTCGCCCCGCCCGAGCAATGGTTCCGCAAACTCAAGAAAGACGAAAAACTAAAAAAAGACCTCTCCAATCTTCCCGTCCCAAAGTTCTCCCGTCGCGAAGCCTTCGCCCAGGCCCTCACCTCTGACAATCCCGACTTCTCCCGCGCTATCGTCAACCGGATCTGGGCCCTCATGTTCGGACGCGGCCTCGTCCACCCCGTCGACCTCATGGACTCCGCCCACCCGGCGAGCCATCCCGAACTCCTCGCCTGGCTCGCCCGTGATTTTGAAAAGAACGGCTACAATCTCCGCCGCCTCATCCGCCAAATAGCCAAGTCCACTCCCTACCAACTCAACTCCCGCCCCGCCCCCTCTGCCGGACAACCACCGCTCGATTCCTTTTTCGCCCGCGCCCTCGACAAACCACTCTCCGCCGAAGCCCTCACCCGCTCCCTCCGCATCGCCCTGGGCCACGAGGAGCCAAACGACAAGCCCCTCCGAAACCAGCTCGCCAAGATCTTCCCCGACCTTTTCGCCGAGAACTTCTCCCCCTCCGTTCAACAAACCATGTTCCTGACCAACGGCCCGCTCTTCGAAAGACTCATCACGGACTCACCCCTTCTCGACAAACTAAAGGGGATAGAGGATCCCCAAGTCCTCGTCCGCGAAACCTTTCTAAACATCCTCACGCGCGAACCCGACGAAGAAGAAAAAGAACGCTCCCTCTCCTTCGTGGAAGCCAAGAACCCCTCCTCCATCACCCAATTCTGCTGGGCCCTCCTCACCAGTGCCGAATTCCGCATCAACCACTAATGCCTAAGCCTGATCCATCTCAAAACTGCGGCTCTCCGGACCACAACATCCACCGCCGCAAGTTCCTCCAGGGCCTCTCCGCCGGCGCGATCTCCAGCATGAGTTTCGCCGGCCTTTTCGGAGCCCCCGCCTTTGCCCAGATCGCAAAGAAAAAGCAAAAGCACTGCATTCTCCTCTGGCTCTGCGGCGGTCCATCCCAGTTCGAAACCTGGGACCCAAAACCAGGCACCACCACCGGCGGCCCCTTTAAAAGCATCCCCACCAAGGTCCCCGGCACCCACTTCTCGGAACTCATGCCGAAGTGCGCCTCCATCGCCGACAAGCTCGCCGTCATCCGCTCGATGAAGACAACCGCCAAGGAGCACACCGAAGGCATCAACCTCCTCCAACGCGGCCACGCCCCACGCCCGCCTTTCACCCGACCCACCCTCGGCTCGGTCCTTGCCCAACAACTCGGCCAACTCGAGTCCAAGATCCCCAACTTCATCCTTCTCGACCCCTGCCCCGAGGGCAACGAATTCAAAGGCTTCAAAGCCGGCAACTGGGCCGGCTGGCTTGGCGCGGAATACTCTCCCGTCCGCGTTGGCGGCGAATTTAAAATCCCCGACGCGCATAAGCTCGACTCCATCACCCAGGATGACCACGAAGCCCGCGAAGCCCTCCGCAAGTTCTTCAGCAAGAAGTACGAGAATGACCGTAGATCAGCGGCAGCAGGCTCCTGGAACGCCACCTTTGAGCGCGTCAACGGGCTCATGAGCTGCGCCCATCTTTTCGATCTTGAGCGCATCCCCCGGGCAGACCGCGACCGCTACGGCCCCGGTGCTTTCGGCCAACACGCCCTACTCGCCCGCACCCTCGTCGAAGAAGGCGCCCCCTTCGTCATGGTCGCCAATGGCATGCCGTGGGACAGCCACGTCTTCAACCACGAGATCTACCAAATGGTCGTTCCCGACCTCGATAACATCATCTTCCAACTCACCAAAGACCTTGAAGACCGAGGCATGCTCGAGGATACCCTTGTCATCGCCATGGGAGAATTCGGACGCTCCCCATGGATCAACCAGGCCCGTGGCCGCGACCACTACCCCGACGCCTGGTCTCTCGCCATGGCCGGCGGCGGCGTTCAGGGCGGCGCCCTCGTCGGAGCCACCGACAAATACGGAGCGGAGGTGACCGACAATCCCTTCAACGAGGAAAACCTCTTCGCCACCATCTTCTCAGCTCTCGGCATCGACCCTCACGCCGAGTTCAACATCCCCGGCTTCCCCACCTTCCACCACGTCGAAAACAAAGCCGACCCCATCAAACAAATCCTCTCATGAACTCTCCATCGCTCAAGAAGGCAAAGGAGATCAAGCTCCCCAGCCACGTCCTCGACCTCACCCTCGGCAAGGACAACCAGATTTACGCCGCCTGCCTCGACGGCGGCATTTACGAGGTCTCCGCCAAGTTGAAACTCCTCGGCGAGGCCTACAAGGAAATCGCCCGGCACGACAACTACGCCTCCGGCGTCAACTGGTCCGCAGCCCGGAACACCCTCATCTCCGGCAGTTACGATGGCGATCTCAAATGGATCGATCCCGCTGAGAAGAAGGAAACAAAAACCGTCAAGGCCCACAATTTTTGGTCCTGGCAAAGCCGCCTCTCACCCGACGACTCGCTCCTCGCCACCACCACCGGGCAATACCTTTGTGGCGGCTACAAATACGAACCCGCTCCCGAAACCGAACCCTCCGTCAAAGTCTTTGACATCGAGACCGGCGAACTCCGTCATTCATTCCCCCACACCCCACCGGTCCAATCCGTCGCCTTTTCCAACAACGGGAAACTCCTCGCCGCCGGCAATCTGATGGGTGAAGTCATCCTCTGGGACCTCTCACAGAACGGCAAGGAAATCGCCCGTATTAAAACCCCCGACTTCACCGGCTGGGGCATCATCAAGGGACACTACTACACCGGCGGCGTCTTCGCCCTCCACTTCGCTCCCGATGACCAATCCCTCTACCTCGCCGGCATGGGCTCCACCACCGACCCCGCCGCCGGAAATGGCAAACAGCTCTGGCAAAAGTTCACCTGGAAAGATGGAGTAAAAAAAGAAGCCGCCGCAGCTGACTCCGAAATCGGCGAAGGCCTCATGGAAACCCTCGCTTTTCACCCCGGCGGAAAATTTTTCATCATGGCCGGTCGCATTTTCAAAGGTGACTGGAACGCGGCCCTCTTCGACCACGAGAGCGGTTCAAAACTCCATCACCAAAACGTCGGCTTCCGCATCTCCGCCTCCACCTTCACCCCCGATGGTAAAACCCTCTACCTCGCTGGCGGCGCCAATCAAGGCCGCCCCAGCGAAGAAAAAAAATGGGGACGCATCGTGATCTACGAAGTTATCAGCTGATTGTTATTCGATCGAAGCCGACAGGTCTGCCTCCTTTCGCATGCAATGTTCGGAATCATGCAAGACTTGCATCTTTTCTCACCTTCTCTGTCGAGATTCACTTTTCTTCATGCCCCATCGGCAAAGGTCTCCGGATTCCGATGCGGAGTTGCCTCAGTTGAATTTTTGTTTGTTGTGCGCATGTTCCCGCATGCCATGTGAATTTTGGATGCGGTTCAAAGCTCCGAACGTGCTCTTTGTGTTTGGCCGTGATTGATAGAGATTGCAGGTTTATGCGGTTTTTGAGATCTAGCATGCCAGTCATGAGTGCCTTACGTCCCCTTACAACAAGCTTGTTTTTGTTTGTGATTACGATTGGGGCCGCGTTGGCTGCTTCTGTTTCGTGGACCAGTGGCGTGGTCACCGGTGATGCCGTCGTGAGTAATGAGGGGAGTTTGATCGAGGCCTGTAATTTTGGGAATGCCTTTGCCTCATCCCCCGTAATTCACGGTGTTCCCTTTGAGGCGGTCGATTTTGCCGCGTCGGAGAGTCCATCGTATCTCGTGGGGCTCACCTACAATACCGGGGAGAACGGGAAACTTCCGGGATCCGGAGTAAATGAACTGGCAGATACCATTGCCTATCGAAGCGGAGCGAATCCTCAGACGGCACTCCTAACCGGCTTGACGATTGGTTTGGATTACGAGGTTCAGTTTTTCTACTATCACAATACGGTCAATCGAAGTGTCACCATTCTTGATGACGGAGGGAACGACGTCACCTTGAGCGAGACAGGCGAGCCATTATACGCGACCGGTGTTTTTACCGCCGATGCCACGACACAGTCTCTGACCTTTGATGCCAGCACCGGGTCCCAGTTTTTGAATGCCTATCAATTGCGACAGCGGGCATTGATACCACCCCTCGTTCTGAACGAGGTCGTCATCAGTGAATTCATGGCTTCCAATGGGCAATCACTCGATGACGGAGATGGGGAGTCATCGGATTGGATTGAAATCTGGAACTCCACCAATGAAACGGTGGACCTTGCGGGTTGGGTGTTGACCAATTCAAGCGGGGAGGCCGGCGGCCTGGTGTTCCCGTCTCTTGCACTTGCTCCCAACGATTTTCTTGTTGTTTTTGCCTCGGGCCAGCACGGATATGTTGATTCCGAAGGAAATTTGCATGCCGGTTTCAAGCTGAATAAAGATGGAGGTTATTTGGCGTTGCTGAAACCAGACGGTGAGGGGGGATTGGAGCTGGCAGATGAGTATTTCGAATACCCCGCCCAGGAAACGGATGTCAGCTACGGAATTTTTGGGACTGAAGTCCCCCTCGACGTGGGTTATCTGGATCGCCCAACGCCCGCGTCAACCAACGCTGACGCAGGTTATACCGGGTTTGTGGGCGATACTTCCTTTCATCCGGATCGAGGGTTCTATGAGGATCCGATTGTCGTGACGATTGAGGCCGGTCAGCCGGATGCGGTGATTCGCTACACGACCGACGGGTCCGAGCCAACGCCCACCAATGGCATCGATTATCCGGGAGGTTTGGGGATCCCGGTCACCACCACCACGACCCTGCGGGCGGCAGCCTTCAAGGATGGGTTCCGGCCGGGTAATATCGATACCCATACCTATCTTTTTGCAAGAGATGTGGTCGACCAGCCCTCCGCTCCGGAAGGGTTTCCCCTGACCTGGACCGGAGCGGACTATGGCATGGATGATGAACCGACAGATCTTGCCTTGATTGCCGGCGATACCGGATTTGGCGTTGAAGAAGCAAAGACCGTGATCCGGGAGGCCTTGCTCGAACTTCCCACGATGTCACTGGTGATGAATACGGATGATTGGTTTGGCACGTCCGGGATTTACCGGAACAGCACTGCGAGGGGCTCGACCTGGGAACGAGCTTGTTCCGCCGAATTGATTTTCCCCGATACTCTTGAGGGCGAGCCCTTTCAAATTGACTGTGGAGTGAGGATTCAGGGGAATACCTCCCGAAACGCATCGGCAAACCCAAAACACTCACTGCGTTTGGCCTTTCGGGGAAAATATGGTGAATCAAAGCTCCGCTATCCCTTTTTTGGCAAGGATGGCCCGTCGGAGTTTGACACCATCGTGTTGCGTTCCAATTCACAGGATGGATGGGTTTATAGCTCGGAAAGGAATCGCATGGGGCAATTTGTGAGAGATGCCTGGGCGCGTGAGACCCATCGCCGGATGGGGCATGCCTCGCCTGACAGCAATTGGGTCCACTTGTATCTGAATGGGCTCTACTGGGGGGTCTATAACCCGACCGAGCGACCGGATTCGGCCCACGGGGAATCCTATTACGGAGGAGATAAGGAAAATTGGGATGCTATCAAAAATCATGAAGAAGTGCTTGATGGCAATGGGGATTCCTATCGTCAACTCCTTGGGTTGATTCAGAAAGACCCGAATAACTGGAATGCCGGTTATCGTGATTTGTCCGATCCTGATGACTATGCGGCCGTCCTGGAGGTCATTGAGGTGGAAATGCTCATCGATTACATGATCCACAACATGTATGCGGCTGCCGATGACTGGCCGGGCAACTTTTACATGGGTTATGACCGGACCGGGGCCAACGGAGGATGGAAGTTCTATGATTGGGACAATGAGCACGGAATGAAAAACCCTGTGACGCTGAATCGAACAATTCCGCACAGCCGCGACGACGATTCTCCGACCAAATTCCATCATGCCCTAAGATCCAACCCGGAGTATCGTCAGCTTTTTGCGGACCGGCTGCACAAAGCCTTCTTCAACGGCGGTGTTTTACACGTGGATCCGGAGCATCCCCGATGGGACCCGGCTTATCCTGAACGGAACGTCCCGGCTACGCTTTGGATGGAACTGACCGAAGAGATTGAGACGGCTCTGATTGCCGAGTCGGCCCGATGGGGCGACTATCGCAAATCAACTCCTTACACTGTGTTTAATGAGTTTCAGGCCTTGAGAAACGACTTGCTGCAAAATTGGTTTCCGGAGAGATCATCTGTCGTTCTTTCCCAATTTCAACAGCAAGGGCTTTACCCCGACGTTCCAGCCCCCGCTTTGAATCAATTCGGGGGGACGGTGCCTCGTGGCTTTTCTCTGGAAATGAGCGGGCTGGAGAACGGGACCATTTATTACACGACTGATGGCAGTGACCCCCGGGTTCCGGCTGGCAGTGGAACCGAGACGATCCTGATTGGGGACGATGCGGAGGTCAGGGTGATCGTTCCGACTTCCTCCAATCCGGGGATTGATTGGAGGAATATCGGCTTCGATGATCAGTCGTGGGCCGTCGGCACCGGCGGAATTGGCTATGAAACCATTGCCGGTGATTATGATTCTTTGATCGGCTTCTCTGTTCAGGAAATGTTTGGTAACAACGAATCAGTTTACATCCGGATTCCCTTTGAAATCGCCAATGAGGAGGCTCTGGCGCAGATCGGTTCCCTGATCTTGCAGATGCGATACGATGATGGCTTTGTCGCTTACTTAAATGGAATCCGGGTTGCGGCCGCAAATGAACCGGCAATCCCAAGCTGGCAGTCCGGGGCCACCCGGAGCCACCCTGATTTTCAGGCTGTGAATGCAATTCCATTCAATATTTCGGAACATCTGGATCTACTTCGGGTCGGGGAAAATGTACTAGCCATTCACGGACTGAACCAAGGTATCACCAGCAGCGACTTTTTGATCAGTCCCCGGTTGGTTGCCGGCAGTTTCGCCTCAGTTGGAATTTCTCCAACTGCCTTGCGATACACGGAAGCGGTGACTCTGGAGACGACCGGGGTCGTCCGGGCCCGGTCTTTCGATGGTGGAGAATGGTCTGCTCTGAGTGAAGCCTCGTTTGTAGTCGGAGTGCCGGCGACATCGGAAAACCTCGTCGTTTCAGAAATTATGTATCACGCCGAAGGAGGGACGGAGTATGACTACCTCGAACTGATGAATGTCTCAGTGACCGACACCGTTGAGCTCAGCGGAGTGAGATTTGCGGAGGGAATCAAATTTGAGTTTGCCTTTGGATCGAGTCTCCTTCCCGGTGAAAGAATACTGCTGGTCGAGGATCTTGTCGCTTTCGCCGCTCGATATGGACATGACCATCCGGTGGCAGGTCAATACGTGGGTAAGCTGGACAACGGAGGAGAGCGTCTTGTTTTGTTGGGGCTGGAGCAGGCGGTCATCCAGGATTTTGTATACGATGATGAAGGAGGCTGGCCCGTCCGGCCTGACGGAGCCGGGGCTTCTTTGGTTTTGATTGCTCCTGAAAATCTCCCTGTTCACGGCAACTCAACGAGCTGGAGATCGAGTGTCTCCCCAGGGGGAAATCCGGGAGGGAGTGATGCCACCCGTTTTACCGGGAATGCTCATGCTGATTTCGATCAGGATCTGATACCCGCAATACTCGAGTACGCCCTCGGATCTTCTGATCTGGAATCCAACCCTTCGATCGCTCCAACAGTCAGTTCCTTCGGGGATTCCACCGTATTTCGTTTTACCCGGAACCTTGCGGCGGATGATCTCATTTATCATGTCGAGACTTCTACCGATCTTCAAACCTGGAGTTTGGTGCCGGAGACCACGAATGGGGTTTCAACGTTAGATCCAGGTGGTGGCTATCTCCTGGTCTCGTATCAATCCGCCCCAATTTCCGAGGGTATCAGCCGACGGTATTGGCGACTGCGGGTATCACTACGTTAAAAAAAACCACACCTTCGAAAAGGTGTGGGTTTGATTCTTGATTTTGAGAGATTCTTCTATCGGGTGACCCGGAAGAAGATCCGTGGCTCCGTTGCAGGATCCAGGAATGCCGTTCCAGCCGGCAAGGTGAAGCTGGTTTGTTCTCCCTGGGATTCGTAGCTGTCAGTGAGCTCGGCCCAAGATCCCTCGAGATCACGCGAAGCCGATACCCCATAGACCACACCAGGGCGGGAATTCCAGGTAATGGTTACGTTTCCAGCGGCATCGCGATCGATTGAGGTGATCTCGAACGAGGCGGTTCCGGCAATTTCACCAGGTGTCGAACCGGAAGCCAGCTCGGCAATCTTGGCCGGAGACATGACTCCTTTCCAAAGGGAGACGTCATCGACAAATCCCTCGACAAGGCAGCATGAAGTGGCACGCAGGATTCCTCCAATTGAGGTAGTGTCGAGGTCCGGGGAGAGAATGTCCTTAAAAATCCAATCTTCCCGATCGAGAACGCCGTCCACATAGAGTTGGATTCTTTGATTGGCGTCATTGTGGGTGTAGGCGATATGGCGCCAGGTCCCGTCGAGCGGCTGGCCGGTCGAGAACTGGTGATTGGGTGTTCCGGCATCACGAAGATATACATCGAAGCTGTTGTCGGCGCCGTTGTTCCTCGTGCCCAGATTCAAGAGGGGGTCGTTGTTGAAGCTGGAACTCTCGGAGAAGAAACGGCGATCATTTTGACCGGTTCCGGTGACCTTGACCCACATTGAGATGGTGTATGCCGGATACTGGGTGATCGGCAGCGCATCATCAACGCCATGAACTCTGGCCAAAATGGTATCAACGCCATTGAAGGAAGCCACAGCGCGACCTTCGTCGGTGACAAAATTGGTCGCATCCATGTTCATGAGGTCAAGGTGGTAGCCGTTGGGACCTTCGTCCGGTGTGGTGGTTCCGTCCGTGCTATCGAGTGGCCAGTAGGCGCAAAGAAGGTCTCCAATCGAGGGGCTTTCGATGTCGGTTGGACTTGTGCCGTTGGTGATTTCGTCATTGTCGGCGATTCCATCTCCATCAGAGTCGCTCAGCAGGGGGTTGGTCCCGGCTGCAATTTCGGCTCCATCATTCAGACCGTCTCCATCGGTATCCGGATTGGTCGGATCAGTGCCGGCGGCCACTTCGGCGCCATCATTCAGGTCATCATCATCCGAATCGCCGTCACGTGGGTCGGTCCCATTGGCATACTCCTCGGCGTTTGGAGAGTTGTCCGAATCAGGATCACCATCGGGGCCATTGATTACATTGGTCGAACCATCGTCATCCGGGTCGAGGCCGTTTGCAGTTTCCCATTCGTCGGGAAGTCCGTCGCCGTCGGCATCTTCGGGTGGCAATCCGACTTCGGCGGCGGAAGCGCCATCGGCAAGGGATGCGATTTCCTCAGGGGTCAAAGCGGTGTCCCACATGGCCACTTCATCGATGCTTCCAAGGAAGTTGCAACAATCGGTAGCCCGAAGGATTCCGCCGATGGTGGTGGTATCAGGCGTGAAATCCGGGACGTTGCTGTAGTCGAACTGGCCATCCAGGTCTCCGTCAATATAGAGGTCGATGATGCCCTCGTTATCGACCCAAGCGATGTGGTGCCATTCGCCGTCAAAAGCGGTGCCGGCCGAATAGGCGTGCCCAAAGGTCTGGGCACCGCCCCCGTTTCGAATGTAGAAATCGACGCTTCCATCGGCCGATTGGTTATGAGTGCCGACATTGAAGAGTGGGTTGTTATTGGTTGACATTCCCTCGCTAAAGACGCGGTCATCGGAATTGAGGGTGCCGTCCCCCTTGACCCACATGGAGACCGAGTAAGAGGGAAGGGTGGTGATGGCCATGCCTCCGGAATCAGGATTGATGGCCCCGTAGGTGCCGGCCAGGCCGTCGAACGACACTGATTTCCCGCCGCCAAGGGCGGTAGGCACATCAGTTTCGTAAGTGGTTCCGCCGAAGAAAACGCCATCGTTTCCCTTGCCGGAAGAATCATTAAAGTTGTCGTCGAGCTTCCAGTAGCCGACGAGTTCGGCATTGGCTGTGGTCGGGAGAAGGAAAAGTGAGGCGGCCGCAGGGAGACCTGCCCGGAATGGTTTGTATAAGTTCATGTTTTTGAATTGTGTGAATCAAAAAGCGAGTCGGCAGCTGTTAGGCCACCGACTCGCTGGGGTTGAATTAAAGAGGAGCGGAGCGGCCTAGCGACGCCGACGGATGGCAAGAAGCAATCCGCCAAGAGTCAAAAGCGCCGAGGAAGGCTCGGGAATGGCGACCGAAGTCGCGCTGGCTCCACCGGCAAGAGCGGAAATTTGGCTGGCGCTGAGGTCCTGATCCCAGAAGCTAACGTCGTCGATGCTGCCCTGGAAGTTACAGCAATCAGTGGCGCGCAGAATTCCACCAATCGTGGTCGTATCAGTCGCAAAGCTCGGAACACTCGAGTAGTCAAACTGGGAGTCAAAGGTTCCATCGATGTAAAGGTCCAGAAGACCATCGGTCCCTCCCGAAAAAAGAATGTGAGTCCATGTGTCGTCAAAGGCGGTTCCAGTTGAATAGGCATGACCGAAGGTTGCGGCACCCCCACCCTGACGAATGTAGATGTCAACGCTTCCGTTAGCGCCGGTATTGTGGGTCCCTACGTTAAAAAGAGGGGTGTTGTTTGTGGTGGAACCTTCCGAAAAGACGCGATCATCAGCACGGCCTGAACCAGCTCCTCCATTTCCCTTGACCCACATCGACACGCTGAAGTTCGTGTTGCCGGTGAGGGCGAGTCCGGTATTGACCGCTCCGTAAGTGCCTGCTGCCCCGTCGAAAGCGGCGGCCTGCCCTCCTCCGATGGCACCCGGAGTATCACCTGAATAGGTGACACCACCGAACATGGTTCCGTCGTTCCCATTCCCAGAGACATCATTGAAATCACCATCCAGAGGGTAATAGGCAATCAGTGCGCCGTTGGCTGTTGCCAGCGCTGCTCCAGAGAGAAGCATTGTGGTTAAATTTGAAGAATTTATCATGATAGTGTGCTTGTAACCGGGGAAGTTTGGCCGTTCCACACCGCGAAACAAGTCAAAAACACAGGGATTTTGAAAAAACGCCTTGGAAGAGGGTTTGAATTTGAGCTATTCGGCAGGTTTTGTGATCCTCACTTTTCAGCAGCGACGATGCTATGGTAATGGAAATCCATGGCGTCATAGCGGACTCTTTTCTCCGAGGAAAAGTCTCACCGGCCCAACCATTCCCGAACGAGAAGGCGGTTCCCTCGAGTTTCCGGGGGCACTTGTGGCCCAGGTCTTGCGTTGATCGCGGGGCCGCGTGTTGTCGAAGATGAGTTGATTGCGCCAAGTGTTGGTGACCTCCACCACAAGCGAATTCTTGCCGGGTGTGACGAAGTCCGAAAGGTCAAAGACAAAAGGAGGTGCCCAGCGGGTCGCGACTTTCGTTCCGTTGCACCAAACCTCCGCAATCACCGCGACCTCCCCCAAATCGAGAGCGACCGGTTGATCCGCTTTCGTTAACTCAAACTCCTTCCGGTAGGTCGCGGTGCCCGAGTAGTAGCGGATGAACTTGTCGCCATGTTCATCGAGAGGTTTGAGCTTCTTCATTTCAATCGTCCCGGGGGTATCCCAACCGGGCTCAAAGGAGACCATCCAGCCTCCATCCAATGCGATGGAGTTTGGCTTGGTCATTTCCAGCTTCCGGATTGTTCCATCCTCCCCCTCCAGGACGAATTCCCCCGCCTCCCAGGCTGTCAGGGTGTTCTCCTTGATTTCTGCAGCCATCCTCCGGACCGGGCCGAGGAATTCCCCCCGGTCTTCACCATCGCGTTCGGAGTCGTAGGCGTTTGCAAGTGCTCCCGGGCTCAGCGGGCTGTCGAACCAATGGTGATCGCTATCGAGGATGACCTTGCCATCGTGCGCTATCCTCGTCACGGGGGAGGAAGCGTCCTTCGGGGTGAAGACCACCACCACACTTCCATTCGGCTCAAAGCGGAGCGCGACATTGGTGCGCCCGCCATCCCGCTTCCAGACCCCGGCCTGGTGCTGTTCGCCGGTCATCGGATCCCAGATCCCGGGAACCTTTCCCTCGACCCGGAAGCTGACGCTGACTCCCAGTTCTCTTTCCGATCCACTGGAGAGGAAGTAAACGTCCACCTCCCCGATTTTGCGGTGAATCCACGAGAGGTTCAGGCCTTTTGGAAAGGTCACATCCGGGCCGATCTTTTCCGCTTCCATGACTTCTTTGAAGCTTCTCCCCCAGTAGACCCGGCCCTTGCCGGTCTGCTTCACTCCCGAGCGACCGGCACCCCAGAGCGTGTCAGAAATCCGCCGGAGTTCCGCGACCTCCTTTGCTCCATCCATGAGGGTTGGGGAATACTCCGGCTTTGGGCCGGAGATCACCGCGCCGGCCTTGACCAGAGTTTCCAGGGTTTCTGCCGTCTCCGAGGTCATTCGTTCGGAACCACGCAACCGGATCAAACGGTATTCGCCACCATCCTCAATGCGCACCCAACCGTCTGTCACCGACAGGCGCCCCGAGTTGAGCACCTCGTTGTTGAGGTGGTCGAAGCGGTAGCCCTTCGTTTCCACCACGTCGTCAGGCGAGGGGTTTAGAAAATTCTCGCCGTGGAACCAATAGTCCTGAGGCTCCGCCCGGACCAGGTCGTCGCCCAGATACCAGAGCACGTCCGCTGCGAATTCCCCCTGCTGGAGCAGGTATTGGCAGCGGGTGAGGTAGTCGACGAAGTCCGGCATGTGCTGCCACCAGGTTTGGCCGCGCACCCAGGGAAATCCGATGTGGCTGCCGAAGGTCGATCCCGGCACCACATCCTCGTAGGTGTTGTGCGTGAAGGAATGGAAAACGAGATGATTTACCCCGAGCGTGAAGTTGTAGTCGATCAGGTATTTCACGGTGTAGGGGTGCTCGTTCCACCGGGTGCCCAGCATTGTGGTGGCCTCAGCTGCCACGCGTTTCTTGTCGTAGATGTGGGCGGCCGAGGCCCCGATCCCCACCGGCTTGTCGTTCCGACCCTGGTGCGGGTTGGAGGGCGGATTGGGATACCAGAATTCGGGCATGGGCACGTCCGCAACCCCGAAGTAGCGCATCGGGTCCCCGGGGATCACTTCTCCGACCGCGCCCTCCACGTAGGAGATGGCTCCATATTCGTGCGCCAAATCGGTGAAATGCCCGAAGTAGTTGTCGACATAGAGGTCGTCCACGGTGGCCCGCATATCCCGCAGGAAGCGCTCGGTATGCCGGTGATTGTCAATCACGTAGCCCAGAAGAGCGGGCATGAAGGGCCGCAGTTCGTACCCGCGGCGGGCCTCGAACTCCTCGAACATCGCTTCGCTCCGCATCGTCCAGGTGGGCACTCCCACCTCCCAGCTATCCAGCAGAAGGCCATGGAGTCGTCCTGCGCCGATCGAGCCATCGGGGCGGGTTAACTTGCCGACCATCCCGTCCTTGAGGTGGTTCCGGAGGGCCGTCTTGTCCATCTTGCTGCACTCCCATCCACGGGCTTCGGAGGTGGCGGGGATGTTTCGATAGAGCATGTTCCGCTGCCCGAATCGCACCACCGTCCACTTCCCCTCCGGGACGTCCCAGTCCAAGGTCCCGGTTTTGGGATCGAGCTTATCCGAAAGGTCGAGAATTGAATCCGACTTGATGAAGCAGGCCGGATCTTGTTGGGGAGGATCCTGCTGTTCCAGCGAGCGGCAGGCCAGGGCCGCCTTTGTTTCCCAGTTGTCGACCCGCGCGAAGCCGTGAAAGTAGAGGTGTCTCAAGGCCAGCGGATGTGTTCCCCGAAAGGTGACCCGCAACGCGCGGGTGCTTGTCTCGGGAAGAGCAAAGGTCAGGGAATAACGTCCATCCTGCCAACTGGTCGAGGGGATCTGCCGTTCTGCGAGGAAGGTCAGATTGCCTGACTCGTCCACTGTTTCGATCCAAAGGTTTACATCGATAACCGGATTGTTTTTGTCCACGTAGAGTTTATTTCCCGGCGGCAGTTCCAGGGAGCGGATCGTGACCGGTTCTTCAAAGGAGACCTGGACCCAGGTGTCCTCCCCGTCGACCTTGTTCACGATGTGCTCGTGATACTCCACACCCGGTTCCGGGTTCCGGCTGGGTTTCATCTTAAGGCGAACCGCTTTGTCGATGATCGGCTTCCAGGTAACGGCGGAGTTGTTGGTCTCGATTTGGTCGGGAACGAGGTGCTTCACGCCGTCATCTTTTGGCGTGGGGAACGCAATCACGCAGACATCCTTGTAGTCGAGCTCGTCGCTGTCCTGCACCTTGAGGGTCGACTTGAAGCGAGTGCCGCCGGTGACGCTTCTGGACACCTGCACCAGCTTGCGCTGGGATTCCTCGACGGGGACCCATGGTCCGCCGGACTGGGACCACCCCGGGCAATTGTGCAGGGTAAAGTTCAATCCCAGTCTCCGGCATTCCTCCGCCGCATGGGTCACCGCTTCATACCATTCCGGTGAGAGTGTCTTGACCTGCTTCACGTCGGGCCAGATCCGGTCGGCGTTGTCGTTTCCCTTGCTAAAAAGATGGATCCCCTGCAGACCCGCCTGCTTGATGGCCTCCAAGTCCTTGGTGATGCCAACCTTGGTGATGTTCCTGCTGCAGAGATGAAACCAGGTTTCAGGACAGGACTCGCGGGGAGGGGACCGGAAGCCTTCGCGCAGTGATTGATCGGCCGAAGCGGGAACTGCGAAGAAGATCAATAGACCTAAAATGCTCCTGGAAAGACGCTGCAAAATCATTTCTTACTGTTGGCTTGAACGTCTTTCCCATTGGAAAAACCGCGATTCCAGCTTGGGGAATTCATTTGCCATGGCCATCCGAAACTTCCTTTCAATGGAAAATGTGTCAGGCAGGCAATGGCAGCAGGACAAAGAGACTTTGAGGCACTTTTACCTCAACCACAATGTCCATGCAGGAGGCACCTCAAGTCAATCTATCCAAACGCCATTGACCTGAATCTCAGGCATCATGCTTTCTCCGGCTCAAGGCTTCAAAAGAACCTTCAAAAGCCCCTCTTTCCCATCCCTGGATCGTTGAAAATAATCTGCTCCCTCTTCGAGGGATGCCACTGCCGAAATCAAGGGCTTCACTTGAATCTCACCACTCGCGATTGCCTCCAAAGCCTCCTTCGTTTCCCCCGCTGCCGCGCATGATCCCAGCAAAGAAATCTCGCGCGTCACCACCCACTGCAAGGCAAGCGGAACTTCCGCCACCACATTGCCAACCAAACCCACGCGACCACCTTTCCGAACCGATTTCACGGCCTTCTCGAGCGTCGGTGCCGCACCCACGACCTCCATCGCGATATCAAATTCATCCCCGCAATCTTCCCCCGGAGTGAAGGCACCAGTCGCCCCCAGATCCAAAGCCAAATCCAATCGTTTGCGATCCATATCCACCGCCACGACCTCACCGGCCCCCGCTCTCTTCAATGCCTGGATGACCAAAAGGCCAATCAATCCCGAACCCACGACCAAGGCGCGCTCGCCCGGCTTTACCTTCACCAAATTCACCGCGTGCAGGGCCACCGCCAGTGGCTCGGTAAAAGCCGCTTCTTCGAACCCCAATCCTTCCGGCATTCTCTCTAAAATCCGGGCCGGCACCACCACCCACTCGGCGAAAGCACCATCGCGTTTAAACTCCTGACACGACACGCCCATGACCTGGCGTTCGTGACACAGATTGGTCTCGCCGCGCTCACAGTGTTCGCACTTCCCACAGTAAACCATCGAATCGAAAGAGACCCGGTCTCCTTCACTCCAGTCAGACACTCCGGCTCCCACTTCTTCAATCACCCCGCTCGCTTCATGCCCCATGATCATGGGAGGAATGCGACGCCCGCTGCTGTTGTCCATCCCGTGGACATCGCTTCCACAAATCCCGCAGCACGACACCTTGATGAGAACCTCATCGGACTGGGGCACAGGTTTTGGCTTCTCGGATACGACAAATTCAGACGGCGCAACAAGCTCGAGGACTTTCATGTGCACAGCATGCGGATCACTTCATCGACAGGCAAATCTTTACGACGGGATCTTCCTCACCCTCGTGGATCTGAAAGGGAGAAGACTTTTCAGAGCACATCAACTTTTTGGCCCGCCGGCGCCTCATCCCCCGGAGTCTGGAGACCGACATTTCGAGCCCTCCTGTTCCTCTAACAAAAAATTCGTTTTCAGGCACACTTTCAGTTGCGCTTTGAAAAATCAGGGTTCCCGTTGGCAGAATGAAAAAACTACTCGCTCTTCTCCTTCTGACCGCGGCCCCGTCCTGCGTCGCTCAAGACGCTACCGCCGAAAAACCCACCTACCAGTCGGAAGCTCCACTGCCCAAAGGTTGGCCCGCCCCCGGGCCCTACGATCAGGTTTCCGAAAAAACCTACCCCAAATACCGCGCTGCCGTCACCACGGGTGGCAGCGGCATGTCTTTCTGGACTCTCTTCAGCCACATCAAAAAGAAGGACATCCCCATGACGGCTCCGGTCGAAATGAAGATGGAAAACAAGGGTGACAAGATGCAAAAGGTCAACATGGCTTTCCTCTACCAGAACACCGAAGTCGGATCCACCGGAGCTGACGGTAAAAAGGTTGAGGTCAAGGACATCGAAACCTCCAAGGTGCTAAGCTACACTTGGATGGGTGCCGATTCCACGGCACAGGTCAAAAAGGCCAAGGAGGCCCTCGATGCCGAACTGAAGAAAAGAGGGGTCAAAGCCGAGTCCTTCCGCATGCTGGGCTACAACGGTCCCGGCACGCCGCGCAAAAAGCACACCTACGAGCTTCAAGCGATCCTGCCCGCCAAGTAGGGGACTTCTACGACCTGAGAAACGCCAAAAGGTCGCTCATCGACTGCAAATCGATCACCGCTTCGAGTCCCTCCGGCATGAGGGACTTCCCGGAGCTCGTGATCGATTTTATATTTTTGCGGAGGATGTTGTTTTCAACTCCCCCCGCCCTCCTCAGCGTCAGTCCTGAAGCCGATTCGCCCACGATGCTGCCCGTCACCGTTTGCCCATTCTTGAGAGTCACAAAATACTGCACGAAGTTCGCTAAAACCTCCCGGTTCGGATCGAGAATTTGAATCAGCAGCGACCCGGGATCACGATTCCTGATTGTCGCAATGTCAGGTCCGATCTCATAGCCTTCCTTCCCGTGCCGATGGCAGGAAAGACAGTTTTTTCGGAAAACCTCGCCCCCCTTTTTTGGATCACCGGCAAGTTTCAGGGCAGCCTGATATTTTTGGACGACCTGATTGCGAGACGTTCCATTTGCCGTAAACAACTTCTTTGCCAGTGTTCGCACGGTTGGCTTGGCGTGTTGCAAAAGCCGACTTTGCCGGACCAGGGGAATCTGGTGAGCAGGAATCTCTTCCTCTTTCATTGCTTTCAGAAGATCTTCGAGCCACCCATCCCGACCCAAGAGAAGCTCAATGACCTCGGCCCGGACCAAGGGAGAAAGCCCCGGAAGGCGGCCAATCAACTCCCCCGCCGAATCCCTCTTTCCAAATTCCGCGATTTTTGCCAAGGCCGCCTGCTGAACTTCCACAGCCCGGGAAGAATCAAGAAGCGCATAAAGATCACCAACAACTCGATCGCCCCCCTGCCCCAGAAGCTTCACCGCCTCGACTTGCCGGACCGGTGGCACACCCTCTGTTCCCAGCAGCACACGCGCCTTTTCCACCAGGGCCGCCATCACTTCAATCGCTTCCGGATAGTCATTCAAAGCCGCCCCTGAACTCTTTAATCCCTCACCCAATTTCGACATCAATGTCGCAACCGGAAACCCGGGCGAAGAGCTTTTCAAACTCTCCAAACAAGCCACGACTTCCCTCTTCTCATGACGAGCTCCGATTACATAGGCCAGCGGCTCAAAAAGCGGGCTTTGCCCGGTCTGCTTTTGAAGATTCTTAAAAACCGGCCAGGCCATCTCAGGCGGGGCACTCAGTACCGCAAAACGCATCCAGGGATCACCGGCGTCGCGGATTGCCATCTTCGCAAGCACGGAGGCGACCTCCTCGCCATCGAACTCCCCGAGCGTGAGAGCAGCCTGAAATCTCACCCGGAGATCTTCATCCGTTGCCAATTCAAAAAGTCGTTCATGCAATCCCAGGAATTCCTTTCGATAGAGACCCAGGCCATGCTCCCGCATCCCTGCGGAAGGGTCCGTGAGAGCAACCTTGAGATCACTTTCTTCAAGCCCTCCCAACGCGGCAAGGGTATGAAGGGCATGGAGCCGTGCCACCTCCGATCCACTCTCGCGAAGCAACGCACGCAAGCCCGGAAAGGCGTCCTCCCCGGCTCTCTCAACAATCAACCTTCCCGCCGTGTCTCGCCACCATCCGTTCGGATTTTCCAAAGTCGCGATCAACTCAGGCAAAGCGACCTTACCCAAACGGGGAGGCCGCGGCGCTTGAAAACCCTTCGGCGCCAGTCGATAAATCCGCCCCAGATCCCGCCCTGAACGAAAATCAACCATCTCCAAAATCTCCGGCACCATCGAATCCGGAGTCTCAATTGTTTCGCGATACATATCCACGACATGAAGAGTCCCATCAGGGGCATTCACCAGGTTCGCCGGCCGAAACCAATGATCAGTGGACCTCAAAAACTCGCTCTTCACCTCGGTCCTCTTACTGGCGAAGGTCATCCCGTTCGGAGTCAAACTTCGGCGATGAATCAAATTCCCCTGCACGTCTCCCACAAACAAATTCCCGCGAAATTCCTCCGGGTAAACCGCGCCCCGGTAAATCTGCAATCCCGCGCAACCGCTGAAAACATCGTGAGCTACCGAAGGCGCGGGGTATTTTCTTTCGTCCGCAAGCCGCAACTTCGTCCGAGCCAGACGCCACTCTTCAATTCCGCTCGCTCGGTAAATTGAAGAGTCGTTCCACAAATTCATTTTGGCCATCGGGACCGGCAGAAAAGGATTCCGATCGAGACCTTTCGAAGGCAACACCACATGCACCGCCGGCTTGGAATTCTGACTCAAAAAACGATTTCCCCAGTCATCCATGGCATTTCCAAACTGCTCGGAACCCGGAATCGCTTCGAACTTGCGGGTCTCCGGATGAAATCGAAAATCACGCCCTCGAATCGAAACCGATTTCGCATCGGCCTCCTCAGGATTCTTGATCTCCCCGCCACTGTTTGATCCCGCTCCATAAATCCAGTGGTCCAGCCCCCAGATCAAATTATTGGCAGTCCCCTCGTCGTTGCGAAATCCGAACCCGGTGAAAACCTTCTCCCGGTGATCCGCCCGGCCATCTCCCGTCGTATCTTTGAGATACCAAAGATCCGGAGCGGCCACCACGTAGATGCCACCATCCCAACAGCAGATCCCGGTTGGCCATGCGAGCCCTTCCGCAAAAACCCCACTTGTCTCGTAGTGGCCATTGCCATCATCATCCTTGAGTAGACGAATGCAGCCATCGGGCCCCTCGCTCTTGCCATGATGTGACGGAAACTTGAGATACTCGGCGACATACATCAGCCCGTTCTCATCGTAACTCACCACGATGGGCTCGTGCACCTGGGGCTCGCCGGCCACCAATTGCATCTCAAAGCCCGGCAGGGTTTCAAAGGTTGCCATCGCCTCTTTGGGAGCCTTTGGCCCCACCCGCCCCTGCTTCTTTTTCTTGTCTACTGCCAGCAACTTCTTCATCGCGGCCATGAGAACCTTCTCAGACCCCGGCCCCACCGCACTGGCCGACGGACTGGTTTCATACCCACCTTGCTCGTATGCAACCTCCGTCCCGATATATCCCGTCCCGTATTCTCCGTAAGCCGCCATCGCGACCTTGAGATCCGGACGCATCGACTTTGCTGCCAACTGATACTCCACAAACAACTCACCCGGCATATGCAGAACCCGGGAGTCACCGACCGACAAACAGGAAACATCAATCTGCTCCCCCGCCTGATGACGCAGCATGAAAGCGGCCTGATCCACCTTCGCAAAATACCCTCGACCCGGTTCCTTTCTTAGCGCCTCCATCACCGCGTCTTCATCCTTCAAGTGATCGGCCAACGGAAGGCGCACCTTCTCCACTTCAAAACGAATCCCATCCGGATCAACCGGCCACTTCTCGGTCGCCTTCCACGCCTCAAGCATCCCTTTGGCCATTCGGTCCGCGAGGATCATGCGGTTCTCCTTATTGCCGTCATTGTATTTTCCGGCGCCCAGATTTCCACCCGCCCCATTGAAATGCACATGCAAAGCCTCAGGCACTCCCTGCCCCCGCATGAACCTCGCAATCCCCGGAAAGTCAGGACTGGGCGTTCCCGTCCGATAATAACTCTGGGGATGACAGGCGTAGTAACTCAACACCGCCACCGGCTTGTTTTGATTCCAAAACGAAAGAAGCGAAACATCCGGGTCGATCGTGCCTTCCGGCTCGGCCCGCAGCGCCGGATCACGCGTCGCGGTGTAACGCACCGCCCTCACCTTGCCATCGGGTCCCATCAGCCGTCGGTTCGAGGCCACTTTTTCGACCGCCGCCTCACCCCAACCATAATGAGTCACTTCCCGAGCCCCGGGGATTGCGTCCCGAATCGCCGCCGCGGCCCGACCGATCACCTCCCGATGAAAGTCTCCCTTCGTCCGCTCATATCCCTTCAGACCAAATTCCTTCACCAACTTCTCCGCCGTAAAATCACAACCCGGCGCATCGTGCTGATGGAGCGCGTGAAGCGCCACCCGGTCGCGCGTTGTGCCTGCTGCCTTTGCCAGGGAGTCTCGAAACCGGTCATAGCCCTCATTAGCAACTCCAATCCAATCGATGGCGCACATCACAATGGGTTTGTCCGGTCCCAAAATGACCACGCCCCGGCATCGCAAGGAAAGCTCAGGGGTCTTTTCCACCATGGTGTAAGCCATCGCCGAACCCACCGGCGGCGTCACATCAATATCGAAAGTCGCCACCCGGAGCGGTGCCTCCTTCTGCTTTCCCGCCCCGGCAGCAAAGAACGCGGCAACCAACACAATTACGAGGAAAAGAGGAACTTTCACCTCTAAACAAGACCATACCGGACGCTCTCTGCCAAGATCGCAGCCAGACGAAGTCGTGACAACAATCGACCAAACAGTCTAAAGTCTCTCCAGCGCCATGCTCACCGACCCCGTCAACATCAACTTCCATTGCCCGCCGGTTGATCCGCTCGGAAAAGACCACGTCATCGGGAAGCTCCGCTTTCTCCCTGACCAAGTCGAATTATCGTGGCGCCTCAAAGGCAACGTTTTTACCGGTGGCAAAAGCGAGATGATTTCGAGAACCCTCCCCTATGGTGAAATCGAACACGTCGAGCTCGTGAAAAAGTGGTGGAAGATCCGCCGCCTCATCTTCCGGGTCTCCGACCCCAAACTCCTTGGCGACATCCCCGTCGCCGAAATGGGAAAACTTGAAATGGAAATCGACGATCGCTCCCGCGAGGAAGCCAGGAAGCTGGAATCACTCATCGATTTCAAGCGCTCGATTTTTCTGCTCGACGCCCAGGAAGAACGACTGAAAGCCATGCGTGACAGCTAAGGATTGCTGACATTTCCGCTCGAATCGCCGAAACCCAGCCTCACAAAACCAAACCCATGAAAACCTGCATCCTCCCTCTCATCCTCACCCTCTCGACCTTTGCGCAAGACACCTGGCCCCGCTTCCGTGGCGAGGACGGCACCGGAGTCTCATCTGCCAAACTCCCAACCAAGCTTGCTGAAGACACCCTCCTCTGGTCGTCCAAGCTCCCCGGCCCCGGCTCCAGCTCCCCCGTCATCTGGAAGGACAAACTCTTCGTCACCAGCGAGAACCGCGACAAGAAAACCATCGCTTTGATCTGTCTCGATGCCAGGTCCGGCAAGACCGCCTGGAGCAAGCCGCTCGCCGTGGGTGATTATCATCTCCACCGATTCAACAACACCGCCGCTTCCAGCCCAGCCGTGAACGACAAGGCGGTCGTCGTCAGCTGGTTTGACGGACCATCGAACAAGGCCATGCTCACGGCCTTTGATCACTCGGGTTCCAAACTCTGGGACTACGTGATTGGCAAAGCCAAAACCCAGCACGGCTTCAACCTCCAACCGGTCATTCATCAAGACCAGGTTGTTCTTGCCCACATCCACATGGAAGACGGGTTCGTCGGTAGCGTCTCCCTCAAGACCGGCAAGGACACGTGGAAAACGAACTACAAGGGAGACGGCGAAAAGACCAGCTACGTCACCCCCTTGGTCCGCAAGACCTCAACCGGGCACGAAGTGATCGTCGCAAGCCACGCGCACGGAGTCTTTGCTCTCGACTTCGCCACCGGCAAGGAAAACTGGTCGCTCCCTGGCACCATGAAACAACGAACCATCGTGTCCCCCATCAACGTTCTCGCAGGATCGGGCAGCAAGGATTCCTTAATCGCCGTCGGCTGTAAAAGCGGAGTCTATTTCACCGTCCGCCCTCCCGTAAAAAAAGAAGAGGCCGCTGAAATCGCATGGCGCATGAAGGGCAAAACACCTTACGTCCCGACTCCCGTTTCCAATGGCAAGACCGTTTTCGCCCTCTCCGACGGCGGAATGCTTACAGCACTCGATGCCAAATCCGGCGACGTCAAATGGACCCGGCAGATGCAGGCCAATTTCTACGCCTCACCTGTCATCGCCGATGGCAAACTTCTCGCCCTTTCCCGCGAAGGCGAGATGATCACTGCGGATGTTTCCGACGGCTACCAGGAACTCTCACGCTGCTCCCTTTCTCCGGGCCCCGAATCCGAGTGGAGCGACGCCACTCCGGCCATCGCTCATGGCAAAATCTATATCCGACTCGGCGCGCGGATCGATTGTTTCGGCACAAAATAGATGATTGGCGTTTGACCTGACGAAGATTCGGGTGCCAATTGAAAGTCGTCCATGAAAGCTATTCTCCTCTGCGCCTACTTTTGCGCTCCCCTCCTCGGGCAAAACATCCCCAATCTGACCAAGACCGAAGATGGCAAGTTCCAGGTTGAGATAGCTCCTGACAGCACCCACTACTCGCGCCTGCTCCGTTCACGCGATCTCATGACCTGGGAAGTCGTCGCACTCGGACCATCCTCGACAGAACCATACACGCTTGCCGACTCGGTCCTCCCCCGACCAGACGGCTTCTACCGCGTCGACCTCGTCCCGACCAACTCTCCCAAGGATTCCGACGGAGACGGTCGCAGCGATCTGGCGGAATTAGCCGTGAACCATGGCCTCAATGCGGCCGACCCCATTCCCACTCTTGACGGCAATATCTTCCTTGCCTCCCAAGCCAGCTACGACGCGCTCTCAAAGCGGGACAACTTCCCGGGAGCGCAAAACGTCAAAGAGGTAAAATTTCTCATCACCAACATTCGCACCAACCCGGAGCTCTACTTCTTTAATATCAATCGGAACCAACACCACTACGACTTCGCCACCAACGTTCTCAAATTCCCCCGGAACTACAACGCATTCACCAGCGCCACCTACATCAGTGCGGCAAATCGCCAGAACCTCGCCGGCTCACTGGTTTCGCACGATAATTACGTTGCTCCCGATGGGACCAAAGGGATTTATACCCTCGAATTCTGGCCCACCGACCCGGTCGCCTTCGAGTGGATCGAACTCGCCTACGAGATCATTGCGAAGAACGCACCCTTCATCACGCGCCTGGCCTATCACGCTCCCAGCGAAACCCAGCGCCAACTCCAAAAAGTAAATCAGGCCAAGTACGACGCATCCTCGATTCACACGATCGAAACCGACGATCTTTTCTCCAGCACCACCTACCAACCGATGAACCAACAAGAAGCCTTCGGGCGGCTTGTGGTCTCAACCGGAGCGGAAACCCTCTCCGCCCGCGATATTGTCATCTTCAACAACCTCCCCAACGATCTCACCTATGTCTCGGGCATCATCACCGAAGTCCCCCAGACCCCGCTCTCGCACGTCAATCTCAAGGCCCAGCAAAACGACACCCCGAACGCCTACATTGCAGACGCTGCAAACCACCCTGACATCGCCCCTCTCATCGGCCAAAATATCTTCTATCGTGTCACTGCGGAAGGGTTCGAAATCCGCGCCGCCACCCAGCAGGAGGTCGAGGACTACTTCGAGTCAATTCGCCCCACCGGGTCCTCGTCGCCCCCCCGGGATCTGAGTGAGACCGAAATCACTCCGCTTTCCGAGGTCGCCTTCGCCGAGAGCGATTCATTCGGAGGGAAAGCCGCCAACGTTGCCGAATTACGACGACTCTTTCCGAATAATGCACCCGATGGATTCGCCATTCCCTTCTACTTTTACCACCAATTCATGATTCACAACCGCTTCTACCCACAGGTGGCAGCAATGATTTCCAATCCTGATTTTCAAAGTAATCCCGCACTTCGGGAATCGCTTCTGGCCAACTTTCGCGACCAAATCAAAAATAAGAGCACCATGCCCGAATGGATGTATTTGGCACTGACCGATCTCCAGGAAAGTTTTCCATCGGATATCACCCCGCGCCTTCGCTCCAGTGCCAATGCCGAGGACACCACCAGTTTCAACGGCGCTGGTCTATATGACTCATTCACCCACAAGCCAGACGAAGGTCATATCAGCAAGAGTGTAAAGCAGGTCTGGGCAAGCCTCTGGAATTACCGGGCTTACGAGGAGCGTGAGTTTTACCGCATCAGCCATCTTTCTTCCGCGATGGGGATCCTCGTTCACCCCAATCAAAAGAACGAACAAGCCAACGGCGTAGCCGTCGCCAAAAACATTTTCGACCCCAACTGGGAAGGTTACTACTTCAATGCTCAAACCGGAGAGAATCTCGTCACCAATCCCGAAGCCAATTCCACTCCGGAAGAGCTCCTCGCTGCCAAGCTTTTTGGAAACTCCCAATTCGAGATTCAATACATTCGTTACTCCAACCAAGTCCCCGAAGGTGAGACCGTGCTCACCCGCACCCAGGTTCTGGACCTTGTCGAAGATTTAAAGATTATCAATGCGCGCTTTAAATCGCTCTACAACCAGAGACTGAACCGGAACTTTGCCATGGAGATCGAATTCAAAATCATCGAGTCCGGTGAAATCTCCATCAAACAGGCGCGCCCTTACGTCAACTGATTAAGAAGCACCTTCTTTTCGAAGGAACACCAAAGTCGAGTCATCCGAATCCTTCTTCGAGAAACGATACCCTGCCGTCTTGAACTTTTGTAGATCCTTGGGATCGGTAATCCCATTGCGCACAATATAATCCGCCATCATCCCACGCGCCTTCTTGGCAAAAAATGAGATGATTTTGTATTTCCCGTTCTTCTCATCCTTGAAAACCGGCGTAATGAGTTCACCGGCAAGATCTTTCTTCTTAACCGCCGAGAAATACTCGTTCGAAGCAAGGTTTACCACGAAGCCGGAGCCCGATTTTTTCAAATCCGCGTTCAATGACTTCGTCAGCGAATCCCCCCAAAACTCATAAAGGTTCTTTCCTCTTTTATTGGGGAATTTCGTCCCCATCTCCAGGCGGTAAGGCTGCATCAAATCCAGGGGCCGCAGGACCCCGTAAAGTCCGGATAGAATCCGCAACCGCTTCTGCGCCACGTCGAATTCCTCTTTGCCCCACTGGTCCAGCTCCATGCCCTGATAAACATCGCCGGTGAAAGCGAGAATCGCAGGACGGGAGTTTCCTTTGGTAAACTCCTCCTCCCAACTCGCAAAACGATCATGATTTAACTGGGCCAGCGTGTCACTGATCGACATCAGCTTACCCACCTTCCCTACCGGGAGCTTCCGCAATTGCGAAATCAATTCGGCAGAATCCTCAATGAAGCGGGGCTTGGTCGCACGCTTGGTCAAAAGCGGCGACTCGTAATCCAACGACTTGGCGGGTGACAGAAGAACGATCATGTGGGGAGACTTTGCCTCCAGCTCGCGAAATTGCAACCCGTCACAGATTGCCAAAATGAGCCGCCTTGAAGGGTAGCCGAGGACCTTCCATTTTATTTTGCAGGAAATCCCACAACATGCTTAATACCCCCTTCCTCACCGCCGCAAAGCCATCCAGCAACCAGCACCACCATTCTCCCCAAAAGTCATCCTTCATCCTTAAAATGTGGCCCCTCTCAAACGACAAATCCTCCCTCCACCTCGCCGGTAAAACCATCGCCGACTGGGAGTCTCTTCTCGGCAAGACCTTCAACCTGACCCACCCGTGGGAGCTCCTTGACCTCAACGCCCAACTCATCGCCACCATTCAAGACTGGCCCGGCCATCCCGCCATTCAATCCGGTAACGAAGCCAAAGTCATCGTTGGCGAAGGAACCAAAATCCTTCCCGGCGTCTTCATCGAAGGCTCCGTTATCATTGGTAAAAACTGCAAGATTGGACCCAATTGCTACCTCCGTGGCACCACCTCCATCGGCGACAACTGCCACGTCGGCCACGCTGTCGAAATCAAAAACTCGGTCCTCGCCAGTGGTTTGTCCGTTGGCCACCTCAGCTACGTTGGCGACTCCTACCTTGGCAAAAACGTCAACCTCGGTGCCGGCACCATCACCTCCAATCTCCGCCACGATGGCACCAACCATCGCTCTGAGGTTGATGGCAATCTCATCGACACCGGGCGCGAGAAATTCGGGGCCATCATCGGGGACGGAGTCCGCACCGGCATCAGCACCTCCATCTACCCCGGCCGCAAACTCGGCCCCAACACCACCACCCTCCCCGGCCAAATCATCTCCCGAGATCTAAAATAGCCAATCCCCCGCCGTGATTCGCAGGTAGGATGCGTGCCCAACGGATGCTATCATGATGGCAAGATAATGAAAGATCCTGAAACCTTACAGCAAGACACCTCAAGGTTGTGGACGTTTCCCAATGTGCTCTGCCTGGCCCGGTTCATGGGATCATTTGTCCTGCTGCCGATCGCCCTGCTGGAAATGCCGTATTGGTTTGTGGGTATCTATTTGCTGCTCATCACTACCGACCTCGTAGATGGCCCCATCGCACGAAAATTCCATCAGCGCAGCAACACTGGGGCCCACTTGGACAGCATTGCCGATGTCACCTTGAATGCCTGCTTGCTGACAGGAGTCGCGATCCTCTGCTGGAAGACTTTGCAACATGAACTCCTCTTTGTAGGCTTGGTGATCGGAAGCTACGGCCTCTCGCAGGCGTTCGGATTCTGGAAGTTTCGTCGGCTACTTTCCTACCACACCTACGCTGCCAAATTCTCCCAGTGGCTCGCCATGCTGGCAGCAATCAGTCTCATCCTCGACTGGTCCGTATGGCCTCTTCGAATCGCGTGCATCATAGCGATCTTCGGCAATCTCGAAGCCATCGCCATCACCGCAGTCCTAAAAAAATGGCAAGCCGACGTGCTCTCATTCTTTCGCGTCTGATCGCCCCGCAGACCAGCCCTTCGCTCTTGTAAGCCTGTCTGAAACAGGTTCAGAAGTCCCCCCCCGGACACTCCCCGGGAAAGCCGACGACCTTGTGCAGATTAGACCATTTGCCAGAAGTGATTGCGGGAAAAGGCCGAGACTGTGGGAATTGAGTGCAAGGCGCAAGGAAGGTGCGTATGAACATACGCAACTGACGAGCAACGCCGCAATCGGCTCCCACGGGCCGGAAGTCTGTCAGCCCTCCCGCGCAGCGGCTGATCCTCTCGACACCACAATCCCCGTTTCACGTAAGGACTTTTGGCAGATGGTCTAACATTCAAAATGTCGTGAAGGAGGCTACCTGCGGAATGGAAGCTGACATCTTGCTGACGCCTACCAGCGGGAGGCAGATGCGCATCTCGCGTCCCGGTATCGGCCGGGAACAGCTTGATTCCGAAAGAAAAGTAAATCCCTGCAGCCACAGCCCGCTTGGGGCACCGGACATCGACACCCCTCCCTATCCGTGCCAGCATCATCCCATGGGTCGCACCATCTTCTGCATCATCTTCCTTTGCCTCCTGGCCCAGCAGTCCGGTGCCGCCTCGCCGAAGGGCTTCGCCCGCCTCGCCGACGGCACCATCGTCGAGGTCCGCAACAAGACCCAGCAACAAGTCACCTTCAAGCGAGCCGACGGCGGCCTTGGAAAGATCGCCATCGATGAGGTCGATGGTTGGCTCAGTGCCCGGCAGGCAGACCAACTCGTGGACCGGCTCCTTCCCAAGGTCGGCATCAAGGAACAGCACGACGAAATCCGAAAACAACTCAAGACCCTCCAGATGGCTGCGGTGCCGCGAATCGTGCACCATCTCAAAACCGGCGACCAACGCCGACGCATGGAGGCCATTGCTGCCCTGCAGTTTGTCTGGTCAACCGAGGCCGAGGCCCCGGTCCGGGCCGCCCTTAACGATGAGGAGCAATCCATCCGCAGTATCGCGCTTCGGCTCGTCCAATCCCGCATTCCCGGCGATCACACCGAGCTTCTCGACACCGCAACCGAAGACGAAGACCCGCGCGTATCCGGACCCGCCCTTTACACCCTCCTCAGCGCCAAACCAGATTCCGACCGCCTCGCAAAAGCCCTCCAGAATCGCGAACTCTGGCCCTTTCTCCACACGCTCCTCCCCCGCCACCACGACCGCGTCAAGTTCGGAGCAATCACACACCGCATGCTCGACACCGGCAACCCGGATGAACGGGCCAGTGCCCTCTGCTCCCTCATCCACCAATACGACTTCGACGCCAGCACGGAGAAGAAGATCCTGGAACGGCTTCGCGACGGCGCCCCTGCCATCCGGATGCGGGCCGCGGAATATCTGCGCTGGCACGGTGCCGGCTCGACGCTCCCCTCCCTGCATTCCGCCCTCAAGGCCGAGCAGGACCTCCACTGCCAAGCCGTCATGCAGGCCGCCGTCACAGCCATCGAGCAGCGCGGTCGCATCTTCTCACGCACCCTCGGCACCACGACTCACGATTGGTCCGGCGATTTCGCCACCGCAGGCAAGGCCGCCTTGCGGGATTGGATGAGCGGTCCTCCCACCGCTGCCCTGCGCTTCGCCACCCTCAAACTCCTCGGCTCCAGGGGTAGTGCCCCGTATGTAA
This sequence comes from Verrucomicrobiia bacterium, assembly GCA_030432565.1. Lineage (GTDB taxonomy): Bacteria > Verrucomicrobiota > Verrucomicrobiia > Verrucomicrobiales > Akkermansiaceae > SW10. The sequence goes on from JAUIGV010000021.1 coordinate 83,801, forward strand.
AATACGACGGGCGAAACGACATGGATGCGGACGACGCCGATGCCCGCTACATTGAGCTCATCAATTACGTTGCCGGATATCCGGGCCCTGTTGCACTCCTCACCTCACCGCGCAACGCCTCCGACATCGAACCTCCCGCCGCCGCCACCCTCGTCCCGCCCGTGCGCGACTACTTCGACGCCGACCGCAAGAGCTTCGGCCTCTTCACCGGGGACTACGACGGCCCATTCAAGGAATCCCACCACGTCGGCGACGATGTCGCATTCCACCAACAACACGAAACGGTTGTCGCGATCGGTGATGGCATCGTGCGTCACGCCCGCATCGCCGCTCCCTCCTGGGGTGGCATCATCATCATCGAGCACCACGACCCGAAAACCGACAAACGTTTCTGCAGCCTCTACAGCCACCTCGGCCCCTTGCTTTGCGTCAAGGCCGGCGACAAGGTCCGCCAGGGCGCCATGCTTGGATCCCTGGGACGCACCTTCACCCTCGCGACCGGAGGATACCAGAGCCACCTCCACTTCGGCATCCATCTCAGCCCCTTCAGCGGCCACTGGATCACCGGCTACCTTTCCCCGCAGCGCTTCAAGGAGCACGACCATTCCTGGACCGACCCTCAACCATTTATCAAGAAACGTTTGAACTGATCATCACGTGTCTTCCGTGGACTGCGGTAGTTCATGACCGCTTTCAGGTGTGGGCAGTTTTCGCGCATTGGAGAAAGTCGGCCGCAGGCAGAGGAAGGAGAAGCCTGACGCTGCCCCCGCACAAAACGAGCTCCGGACGAAAGACTTGGCCACCCAGAAGGGTGGTTTTCCTCCACCCACTCACTCCGATCTGTTTGCTCTCTGGAGAAGCGAAGCTATCAATTGTCATGAATCTCTCCCCCGCTGCCCTCCTCTTCATCGTTCCATTTGCGGTCGCCGCGCCCAAGCCCTTTGAGCGCCTGACCTTCCACGCCGCACCGAAGCCCCTGTCCGGTAAAGCCGTGACCGAAGACTGGCCGCGCTTCCTGGGTCCACGCCACGACCTTCATTCCAAGGAGACCCGCCTCCTCAGGCCCCTGCCAGCTACGGGACCAAAAATGGTGTGGGAGGTGTCTCGTGGCGGCGGCCATGCCCCGCCGGTTGTCTCCGGCGATCACCTCGTGCTGATCCATACCATGGAGGGGCGAGAGGTCATCGAATGCCTTCATTCCGAAACCGGCCGTCGTCACTGGAAGTTCGACTACCCGGTCACCTTGGGATCAAGCTACGGCACCAAGGATGCTCCACGCTCCGGACCTGTCATCGACGGCGATCTGGTCTTCACCGTCGGAGTACGTGGGGACCTGCACTGCCTCTCCCTGACCACCGGCCGGCTTGTTTGGAAAAAGAATCTCGACGAGGAATACGGTCCCGCCCCCTTCTTCTTTGGTCGGGGTGGTTGCCCTCTCGTGCACGGTGATCAACTCATCGTCAATGTCGGCGGAAAGTTCTGCGTCGGTGGCTTCGACAAGCGGACCGGCAAACTGATCTGGACCACGAAGCACGACTGGCAGGCCAGCTACGCCTCACCAGTGCCGGCCAAGATTCACGGCAAGGACCGCATCCTCGTCTTTGCCGGTGGCATGACCGATCCCCCCGCCGGTGGCCTGCTCTGCATCGACCCGAAAACCGGCAAAGTGGAGAGCGCCTTTCCCTGGCGGGCACAGATGTATACCTCGGTCAATGCCGCCTCACCGGTCGTCATGGGCAATGCCGCCTTTGTCACCGAAGGCTATACCGAAGGCGGCGCCATGATCGACTTCACTCCTGAAGGCATCACCAAACTACGGTGGCAGGCGCCGCAGTTCAGCTGCCAATTCACCACCCCGGTCGCCCATGAAGGCTACCTTTATGGCGTGTCGGGCACCGGCGGAACCGAGATGGTCTGTTATGAAACCACGACCGGTCGAGAAATGTGGCGGGACGGCATTGCCCTTGAGGGCGCGCGCCTCGGACGGGCCAGCCTGCTCCACATCGACGGAGCCTTCCTGTGCCTCGGAGCCCAGGGGACCTTGCTCTGGCTCGACCTTGACCCGAAAGGAGCCAAGATTCTGTCACAGGCGCAGCTCTTCCTGGCACCGGAAACCTGGGGCGTTCCCGTCGTGTCTCGCGGACTCCTCTACATCAACCAGAACGCCATGGGCAACCGCCTGATTTGCTACGATCTGCGGCAATAGGCCGGGGCGGAGTGGAACGAACGATCTGCCAGCGTCATCCTAAAACTGCTCCACGAGCGTATTTCAGATTTATAACGCCCCGCCTGACTTTCAGAATTCATCTGGCAATCGTGATCCCGGAGTGGAAAATTCCCACTCCACTCATTCCATCAATAACCATGATCCGCACGCTGCTTATCTGCACGACCCTCCTCTGTATCCATACCGCCCAGGCTGAGCCTCTCCGTATCCTCACTTACAATGTCCTTTACGGTTTCAACCATGCCAAAGCTCCGGAGATCGGAGCGAAGTGGATCGCTGAACAGAAGCCCGACATCGTCGCGCTCCAGGAACTCAACGGGTTCAAACAGGAATCTCTGGAGAAGATCGCTAAGAAGTGGAACCATGACCACGCAGTCATCCTCAAGGAAAGGGGCTTCCCGGTCGGGCTGACCGCCAACTCTGGGATCACGGTCATCGAGAAACGACTTGATGACATGTGGCACGGCTACCTGCACTGCAAGGTCAAGGGGATGCATATTTTCGTCGTGCACCTCTCCCCCGCCCAGCACGCCTTCCGCATGAAAGAGGCGAAGCTCGTGTGCGCGAAGGCCAAACCCCTCCTCGATGCCGGCGACTCCGTCCTTATCCTGGGGGACTTCAATTGCAACTCCCCGCTCGACCAGAAATGGCTTGATACACGCCCCAAGGACGAGGAAACCATCGACGAAAAGACCGCCAAGCGCCGTGCTGTCAACGCTGATCCAAACTCCGCCGTCATGACCCAATTCCTCGCCCTCGGGCTGATTGACCTCGTCCACGCTAAACAACCGACCGGCGAACTCGAGCGTGGCACCTTCGCCACCCGTCTGCTTCCGAAGTATCGCACCGACGAGCAACGGAAAAACAAGACCTGGCGCATCGATTTCATTCTCGCCGACCCTACCCTTGCCAAACGCTGTACCTCCGCCCGCATTCCCCGGGATAAGGAGGTCGATCTCATTTCCGATCACTATCCGGTCGAAGCCATCATCGAGAATTAAACCAGCAATTCCTTGGTTTCACTCAATCATCTTGTGCCGGGTCTTTCTGATTGGCTGGAAGCACAGTGACAGCGACGCTCCGGGAGAATCCCTTCCGCCGTCTGCAGAGCGATGGTTTTGGTCGGTGTGGGAGGGAGGAACCTGTTGAAAACAGCCTCTGAAGACAACTCGTTTGGTTGGCGCGTGAGCCGCCAAACAACGGGTCACACTCTACCAGGATGATGTTCCCAAAAAGAAGAACGGGATGTGGACCATCGGCAAAGTCCTTGAGCAACTTGATCTCGAAGATCACCTCCTCACTATCCCTGCTATGGAAAAAAAGCGCCGTTAAGCCCTGCTCAACTGTTCATGCCGCGAATCCACCCTCACCCTGGCATGATCGCCCTGCTCCTGAATCCGCTTCATAGCGGTAGCTTTTCTTTCTGCCCCAGGAATTTCGGGTCGGTTTTCAGAACATTCACATCGAGCCACATCTTGACCCGTGCAAGCTTTTCTCGTGAATCAGTCTTCCTTGCGGCTGGCCCGGTCACGCTTTGCGCGTTGAGGCCCACCACTTCAAGACCGACCGATTCCGCCAAGTAAGCAGCCCTTTCGTTGTGAAATTTTTGAGAAATCAGAATGATTTTCTCGACCTCAAAAATCTCTTTTGCCCTCACCACTGAATCCAAGGTCCGCAGTCCGGCGTAGTCACAAACGATCTTCCCTTCAGGAACTCCAGCCTCCACCAAGGCAGCCTTCATGTCCTCGGGCTCGTTGTAGTCCTGAGAGTGATTGTCACCCGACACGATAAAGCACTTCACCTTGCCGGCTTTCCAAAGCTCCACTGCAGCTGCGATACGATGCATGAAGTAAAGATTCTGCCGCCCTTGAAAGCTTTTGTTACAACCAAAAACCAAAGCCACATCAGCCTCGGGAACATCGCCCGCATCGTCGTAAAGCTTTCCAGCTGCCGCTTCCGTGGCAGCGTGATCCGCATAAAAAATCAAAGCAACGGAGAACAGGGCACCCGCCAATCCCAGCAGCAAGAGCCACTTCACCACTTTAAAGATCCCAGCCTTCTTTATCATGACTTTCTGTCGTTGAGATACGACCGATCCAGGTGCACATAGCCGCCATCCGGATAGACAATCTGCCCGGTGGTATGGCTCGATTTTTCGGAAGCTAAAAAGACGACCGCATTCGCGATCTCCTCCGCACTCGTCATTCTCTGACCCAGCGGGATGCGTTCACAAACTTCGGCCAGGTATCCAACGGGATCCTCTTTTCCTTGCGCCCATGATTCATACATGGGCGTCAACACCTCGGCCGGAGCCACCGCATTCACGCGAATTCCAAACTTCGCCAAATCGAGAGCCCACTCCCGGGTCAGCGCATTCATCGCCCCCTTCGAAGCCGCGTAACCTGAAGTCTCCCCCTGCCCGGTCTCAGGAACCTTCGAGGTCACATTCACGACGAAGCCTTTCGCTTCAATCAGGGCATCCAGGGCGTAATGAGTGAGGGCATAAACGTGCACGATGTTCCGCCGTAAAGATTGCACAAAATCATCCACTCCGCTGCGCAACGACACCCTGTCATTGACTCCGGCGTTATGAACCAGCCCGTCGATCCGACCAAAATTCTCAAGGGTCTCCGAGATGGCATTCCGGCATGCCTCGTCGGAAGTGAGCTCGGCTTCGATTGCTCTTCCAGCCCCGAGCTTCTCAATGAGTGTGCGCCCCTCTTCCTGCGTTCGTCCCACGATGACCGGAATGGCACCTTCGGCGGCAAATCCCTCGACACACGCCGCACCAATCCCCCTTGAGCCGCCAGTCACAACGACCACTTTGTCTTTCAGTCCCAGATCCATCGACCCGAAGTCTAGTCCGTTTCAAACTCAAAGTGAACCCCACACTTTCCCTTGGGTCGCCCGCGCCAAACATCCCCGGCCGGAAAAGTATGATCTTTCAAGAACTCCTCCCGGAATTCCAGGCCCCACCCCGGAGCTTCAGGAGCGACGTAATGCCCTCCTTTCATCCGGACCGGTTGCTCAACCGCATCCTGCAAAAAATCGATATACTCGACCAATTGCGTTTCCGAATGCCCGCTCACCGCAATTTGATCCCACATTCCATAATGCTGAATCATATTACAAAGGGCGATTCCACCTCCGTGCGGACAAACCGGCACACCAAACTTCGCCGCCATCAGGATGATGGCCATGACATCGTTCACTCCGGCCACTCTCACGGCATCGATCTGGCAATATCCGATTGCTCCGCTCTTCAGCAGTTGCTTGAAAATCACAGGCGAAGCCGCGTGCTCGCCACAGGCAAACCGAAACGATTCATCCCTGAAGCTTTCAGAAAGTTCAAGATACCCCAGAACATCATCCCGGGCGATCGGCTCCTCCACCCACTTCAGATCAAACGGTCCATAGTTCGAAACGTGCTCCTTCGCTTCCTCCACCCCCCAAAACTGATTGGCATCCACCATCAACGATTGCTCGTCGCCAATCGCTTCCCGCATGAACTTGATCCGCGCCACGTCCTCGGAAGAATTCAAGCCCACCTTGACCTTGAAGGCGTCAAATCCTTGCTCCTGCAGTTTGCGAACCGTCGCCAAAATCGCCTCATCACTCAGCCCCAACCATCCGGCTGTGCAGTAGGCTTTCGGCCCGACCTCGCTCATCTCCATCTCACGGGACGCCTTTTTTTGAGCCGCCTTTTTCAGAATTCCCAACGCCTCTTCAGGAGTCAACGCATCCTTCAAATTCCTCCAGTCGATACAATGAACTACGAACTCCGGCTCAAGATCCACGAGCAGTTTCCAAAGCGGCTTCCCCTCGGACTTGGCCCACAAATCCCACATTGCATTAATGATCGCCCCACAAGCCATGCGAAAGACCCCGTCGTGCAACCAACGCAACTGGTGATGATCATTCAACCTCCGATACAGTTTCACCGGAGCCTCACAAAACTCCTCCAAAGTCGTGCCGACCACCAAAGAGGCGAGGTCTTCAATTCCATACCCAATCCAGTCCGTTCCCGCCCCAACGGTAAAGACCACGGACACGCCTGTCAGCCCGCCGTCGGTTTCCAGATGCAGCACTGCGGACGAATAATCCGGAGCTTTGTGAAAAGGATCCGAGCCCAACATCTCGTCCGAGGTCGGAACCCGAACATCGATCACTTTCGCAGAAGTAATTTTCATGCCGCTAGCGTTCTTTCACGGCCACTTGTTTCTGCGAGCCCAAGCCATCGATTCCCAGCTCAACCACATCGCCTTCTTTCAAATAGAAGGGCGGATCAAAGCCAAGCCCAACTCCAGCCGGCGTTCCGGTCGAGATCACATCGCCCGGCAGCAGGGTCATGAAATTGCTGAGATAGCTGATCACTTGTTGGATGTTAAAAATAAAATCCGAGGTGTTTCCATCCTGTAACTTCTCGCCATTCAAACTTAACCAAAGCCCCAGATTATTGGGATCAGCGACCTCGTCACTCGTCGCCAGATAGGGGCCAAATGGCGCGTAGGTATCAGCTGATTTCCCCTTCACCCACTGCCCTCCTTTCTCCAGCTGCCACTCGCGCTCCGAGTAATCATTGTGGACTCCATAACCCGCGACATAATCCAAAGCCTCCTCCTCGCTGACATACTTGGCCCGCTTTCCGATCACCACGGCCAGCTCCACTTCCCAATCGGTCTTGTCGGAATCCCGGGGAATCACGATCGCATCATTCGGACCGGCCCACGCAGTCGTCGCTTTAAAAAACACCACCGGCTCACTCGGAGCGTCCATCCCCGCCTCCCTGGCATGTGAGGCATAGTTCAAGCCGATGCACACAATCTTGGAAGGGCGCGCCACCGCCGGGGCCAAGCTCACCTCCCCGACATCCACCCGCGGCAAGGAATCTCCCCGCTCCTCCAGAAATTTCTCCAGCCTCTGCAAGCCGTCGTTCTCAAAAAAAGCTTCCCCCCAATCCTCGCCAAAACCGGCGCAATTCAGGATCTCGGTTTCGGAAGCAAAAACACCAGGAACGATCGTATCGTTTTCGTAATATCGGGTCAGTTTCATCAGTCTAAATTTTCTATCTCAACAAAGTCGCACCGCCATCGATATCATAGGCCGAGCCCGTAATAAAAGAGGCCTTGTCCGAGCACAAAAACGCGGCCAACTCCGCCACCTCGGACGGCTTCCCCATCCGCCCGATCGGTTGATACTCGGAGAGCTTTTGGAACATCCCGGCCCGCTCCTCCTCGGGGTAATTTTTCTCAAGATAACCATCCACAAAAGGGGTGTGAATCCGCGCCGGACAAATGCAGTTCGCCCGAATCCCCTCCTCCAAATAATCCCTCGCCACTGACAGCGTCATTGATACCGCCGCCCCCTTCGACATTGAGTAAGCGAAGCGTTCCTGAATCCCCACCTTCGCCGCCATCGATGCCATGTTCACAATCGCCCCGCCCCCGGCTTCGATCATCTTCGGAATCGCAAAGTGAATGCAGTGATAAATCCCCTTCACATTCACGCCATAAATCCGGTCCATTTCCTCGGGCGTGGTATCGCCAACTTTGCCGATCGAGGCAATCCCCGCACAATTCACCAAAGCATCCACCTTTGCAATCTTCGCAAAAACCTCCCTCACCGAATCCGTCGACGACACATCACACGCCAAACACTCCGCACTCCCTCCGGCTTCCTTAATCAGGGAAACGGTCCCGCATCCGGCGGCCTCATCAAGATCAAGCACCACAATATGATCTCCATCACGGCCCATCCGCTCACAGATCGCCTTGCCAATTCCTGACCCACCTCCGGTTACAACAACGTTCTTCATGATCTAAACTTACCCACAACAAGTGCCAAATCCTCCGCCCCATAGCAAGCCCATCAAGGAGCGCAGGCGTCCCGCCCGTTTCGTCAAGGAGCCAAAAGCCCCCCACAAATCACCCCACGCACCGCATCATCCTTCGTCAGATGACGAATTCCTGCATCTTCTTTTCAGTCGGGCACCCTGACCCACACCTCCTCTTTCAGGCAGCCCTCTTGAACAGGCCGTCAACCAAGGATTAATCGGGCTGATCGACTTCAACCTCGATCAACTCGTGATCGTCTGTAAAAGGCTCGCCGTTTTCAGTCACCCTCTCACCAACAAACCGTCTCCCGTTCCGAGGCTCTGGGAAGGCTCTCACTCTCCCGTCAAAACTTCCGTGAGAGTCGTGGACCAGAGCCTCTGCCTGATTTGCACGCCAAACACACTCCTCCAGAAACTCCTGGTCTTCACCATAGTTTCCACTGAACTCATACTCCATCAGCGCATCGGTGAGGCCCTCGAAACTCCCTCCCCGACACCCCCACATGCCTCCCATCACCGCCGCCTGGTGGTGAGGATGATCCCGCATCACATGCCAGGACTTCCCGCTTTCTATCCACTCATCCACTGCATCAACTTCCCTCGGAGTCAAACTGGAATCAGCATCTCTCACCAGAAGCAGATCCACCCCCTCGTCCAAGGCCGGCAAAAACCTCTCCACCGTCAACGGGAGTCCTGAACCCGCTTCGACGACCTTCCCGCCCGCATCGCAAATCCGCCCTCGCACCTCCATCGCGACACTTCCATCGACAAATACGATCACCTGCCAATCAGGATAAAGAACTTCGGCCTCCCGCAAATTCCGCAAGATTCCCCCAACATACACCGGGTCGTCACCAAAGAGACAATAGGAAATCAGCCGCTTCCCGTAATCCTCCGAGAAGTCCCTCATTATCTTCCTCTCCTCTTTCCCGCTCACCTGCAGCGCAGAGCCCGCCACCAACCAATCAAAACCAAAGCGATGAAAGAAGGCGCAGCCATGATCGGTCCGTGCCCTAAGATCGCCAAAGGTCCAGACCTCGTTCCCCAATGCCCGCGAAGCATCCAGGACAGTCGAGGAAATCGCGTTACTGATCGCCCAGGGACATTCCGTGAGTGTTCTCCACACCCTCACAAACTCCAAAACACGAGCTTCATCCCGATCAAAGTCACTCTTCAAACCCGCCCCATGCCCCAACAGCTTCACCGGGAAACCCATCTCCTGAATCTTTTCAGCCAACCTCAACGCGGTTTCACCATCGTCCGAAGCAAGCAGAACCTGACTCGCCGCAGTCCTGTCGCAAAGCACCGAAAGAAGGTCCAGACACACCGACTCCGGAGCCTTCGCCCACTCGATGTGCTTGCGATAATGGAACGCCACCGACTTGCCGGCCTCACCAAGCACATCCTCATAGGCTCCGATCCGGCAATGCTTTAAAATCAACTCGTAAGCTCTCTTCACCGCTCGCCGGTCCCGCTTTGTCGATAGGAAATAATGACAAAGTCGCTCGTCACCATTCTCATAATGATACTCCTGCCAAGAACCGGAATCGCTGCTGACGTCCACCCCTGAAAAGCCCTCAAAAAGCTAACCAAAAGCCACTGGACAATGTCGATTCTCCATCCAACGAATCAGGAAACCATCCTCCCCATCGCAAAAGAGCACTCGCCAAAGCATTCACCCGATTGGTAAAACCTTCGAAAACATAAAGTTCCTTTTTGCGAAAAGACGGCATTCTAACAATTGATACTAACGTGGAAAATGATGTCGCGTCTGAGCTGTACTACCGCCACCACAGTGTTGAACAATCAATCGTGATGGCAAAAACGGACAGTGTCTGAGACGAGAACAGGACCAAGTCAAAAAGATGATTCCTTTCACTTCAGGACAAAACTAGCCCTGCCCGTTCTTCCAAAAACTCCCGGACTTTGTCAAATTCCGTGAAGTCAAAAACCTGATCCACCTCCCGAAGCGGCAACTCCGGAAAAAAGTCCGCCTGCGCCCGGAAGTGATGGGCCCACTCCCGATTCGAGGCCATCAATTCCGGAAGCCGCCTCACAAACTCCGAAAAACCAACTTCCAGCCCCCTCTTATCCCGCGAGGTCCGATACCCGGAAATAAAACGCTCCACCGGATCCCGTCGCACCAATAGAGACTCCGCCTCCGGCTGACCATCAAACATCCATCCATTCGCATAGATATCCTTCTCGCACTCCCCCCCGGTCCGCAGAAAATAGCCCCAAATCCACAAAGTCGTGGAACCATTCTTGGGGATGGAATAGAGACTGAGATTGAGATCGGGGAGGTTGAGAGGCATCTATGACTGAGATGTCTTTTCTAACGAACGGCCTTCCAAACCCGAGACTATCTACGGGAGATTCAAAAATCGTAACTGGAACAAAACCCTTACTTTCGAAAAGATTACCAATTTTGGATAACCAAAGAAGGAATCCTGACCTTCAAAAGTTCCGATAAAACCATTCCGCTGATTACTTGCGCTCTGATTTAAAGAGCCTCTCGCCTACTTCCATGCTGTGAAGTCTACACCTAATTTTGTGATATTTTTTCAATTAGAACAAACGCATTTAACTCGGCGGATTCAAGTGGCTAGCGCAACGGAGGGTGGTCAATGGCCAGGAGCTGTAAGAGGCTTCCGGCTTAACGACCAAGTTAATCCAAAATGCCCACTTACAACCGCCTGACACGAGAGCAACGTTAC
>JAUIGV010000064.1 GCA_030432565.1 Verrucomicrobiia bacterium
TCCTGGCGTGAGCCCTCTTGAGTGTAGGCGATGGCGATTGAATCCTTGTGGACATCGAGTCCGATGTAGTAGTCTTTGGTCATGGCGTATCTAGGTATTTTTCTTACATTGTTGGATAGGTCTCACTGCCCCCGTGGCGGAGAGATAGCCCACGAAAACCCTAGATGCGCCGCTTTCTCTTTCAAGGTTCGCGCACCTCGTGAACTGCAACCATAGAATCTTGCCTAAAAATTATTTCCCCCAGTAAGTGAACGATTTCGATTTAGTCGATAACTACTTCTGTCGCGTGTGCGACATGCCCGATGCGGAAATTGATTCGCCCAACAAGGCATTGATAGAAGTATGGCATTCATTCGGGCTTATCCAAAATGAAGGCTTTCACTCCTATCTGTGCTCAATTGGCGATGAAGCCTTAAGCATTGCAAAGCATTACGAGATCGCTGGCCTTCCTGGCGCGGCGAAACTGATCATACAGGCGCATGGTCTCTGGCGACGCTATTGGCAGGGTGAAAATCCCGATCAATCCGATCCAGATGAGTTCCGTAGCCATTACGGAGATGACCTGGATGGAATCGAGAGTGATTTCTACGGATTGGAAGATCAGATGCAAGAGGCACTAGCTAAGATTGTCCGAACTATCTCGCCTGAAACCTAATGGGGCTAACAAGTCAGCGCACCCGACCGCTACCCGCCGCGCAGTTGACGGTTTTGCGTGGTTTGGTAGCTTCTAGGGTATCCATCTGGCGCATCCTGCGGCCGGGTGGCCTCAATCGTTTGTCAAAAAATGACTGGATCCGACAGCGCAATAGCGACCCTGAAAGAAGGCTGCGTTCATGAAGTTGCCATCCGGCCACTACAACCGGATGAACGCGATCTCTCGGATACTAAACTGGCAGATCGGATAGTTGCTGAAGTGGGATGTAAGCCGATTGGAGACTCGTGGCGCCCGATCACATCACCCGATCTCGAAGATTACGCTCGCCGGGGCTTCTCATTCGACCTCGCGTATACCACCTGCAGAATTGACGAAGATGATAGGGCTCACCAGCTAGCTGATCTAATCTTCGCGCAGTTTGACCGCGGGCGTCGATGCCTCGTCAACGTCAGCGACAATCCGTGGACTTCCAAAGGCTATTCCTCCACTCCGACGACGGACTGGACATTCGACATGACGATCGTGACGATTGACTCAAACAAGGTTGGCGTTCTCTGCTTTACTGCTGAAGACTAACAAAGACAGAACAAGCGCATGGAGAGCAACGGCTGACCCGCATCGAGTTCGAATGATCTACCACAATTCCAACCCCAGTCCCGCATCGAGCGCGCGCTCCCGGTCAGCCGTGCCTCATGCTTGTCGTTCGGCAGGAAACTCACGACGAATTCATCCCGCCTTCATAATGATTTCACATACGGGCGATACCGTTCAACCGATATGAATCAATCACCATCTACTCTAACCGCTCTCCCCATAAAATATTTAAGACTCGTGATCGCAATTGCCACGATGATCCTCTGCACCGTCGCTCCTTCTCGGCAAGCTGCCGCCCAGACACCAGCGACACAAGTCTCTGCCGACTGGAAGGCCCTTGGATGGACACTGCCCGAAAGCTTTGCCCCCGATCAAATTGCTCTCTTCAAGGGACTCAACGCAGCCCGCGGAACCTGGTCGTTCAAGGCGGAGACCGTTGATGAAGATGCCACCACTGCCCTGAAAGGCAACCTCGTGACCACGGGCGGTTCGCAAGGGGGCATGGCATCGACTTGGAGCCTGATCTGGTCTTGGCCCGCCGAGAATCCACAACACGCTATCGTCGAGAATATCGTGGCGATGCCGGAAAAAAACCAACAATTCGGCCTGATGCTGGCCCGCTTTGGACCCGTGAAATATTCCGAGGCTCAACTCAAGCAAAGGCCCAAGGACCCGCCCACTATTTTTATGGGACAATGGGATGCCGACAAACAGACAGTCAACTGGCGCCTGCGGAGCCAGCCCGGAAAACAGGATGATCAGGCGGCCACGCAGGAGGATGCACCAGCATTTGAGATGCTGGTCGCCCCCGACGGAAAGATCTCCATTCAGAACGGCAAGAATCTGCCTGCCGGACAGGTCTCGACTGGTAGGGCGACAGCCCGCACAGGTGAAGCGCCCCAGAAACCTCAGGAGCCTGAATTCCTGACCGGGATGCACCGCTTCACAAAAGGATCCGAAATCTCCGATCCCCGGATCATGCGCTACCTGCCGGTGGATGCCACCAACATCAGGCTGATCAGCGATCGTAACGGGCACATGGCGCATTACCGCATCTCGGCGGAGGCCTTCGACACGTTTCTCGCAAAAGTCTGGGAGCGCTATCGGAAAGAACGAGCCGCCAAGCCGAAGTCGTGGGTCGACTACAGCGAGGAAAGTATCACCGCAGCGCTCAAAGGCTCTCCGGTGGGCCGCTACGAGCCTAGGGTTCGCTCAACGGAAATCATTTTTGACAAACCCATCGTGTGGGAGCCCCTGGAGAATACGACAAGATACGAAGGACCGCGTAAGAGGAGTGCTGCCGGGGCGACCTACTACTTCGACCGTGATACAGGCATTGCCTTCCATGACGCCGGCTACTGGTAATAGCCCGAGCCGAACAAGTCAGTGGTGGCAACGGCGGATGACGCCGCTAGTTCGCTTCGCTCTGGACACCTTTTGCCGCCGTGCCACACTTCAGGCGTTCGGCTCAACAATTCACAGAAACTTCATCTCCGCTTCACACGAATTCCACAGAATCCCGCTACTCTTTTCTACATGACACAACCAGATCATATTCAAGTCAATACCAGCAAGTCGCTTACACCAATCTTCCGAAGTAAACGAGCTTGGATCGCACTTACTCTTGTGAGTGCTTTAGTTGTAGGCGCTACGATTCGCACACAAATAGTGTCAGCGTCTCAAGAGGACGCGTGTCAGCAGATTAGCTTGATGATTGCAGAGAAGATTGAAGAAGGTGCCACCCTTACTCCAGAATTAGAGAGTAGCACGATCTCCAGCTTGATTCGAGCTAGTGTAATCAATGGCCAGATCGACAAAGAAGGAAATCCCACCGACTACAACGGAAATGCATTCGAGATTGTTGTTGCCGAAGGAGCCGTCACAACATCGACCATCCGATCTTCCCTCCATCCATTCAGCTCTCATGCTACTTGGAATATTGGCGGATAGAGCGGACCTTAAAAATTGCCGAACCAACCCCAAAGATAGCTTCTGAGCGAGGGACGAGCCTCTGAGCTATCGGTTGTTGAACTGGCCCCTTGTGGAGGATTGACGTATTTACGTGGCGCCCTTGCGGTTTCAATGGGTGACTCTCTTTCAGTCGATTACGTCGATTTCGATGAGGTCGGGCCCTTTTGTGATGCTTCGCGGGGGCTCTGAGGCGAACTGCGCAGCCGTTCGCCTCAGGTTGTTTTGGTGTTGGGCGGGGTTTTGGTCGGAGAAGTACGAAAGGTGCTGCAGTTGGTTGCTTTTGATCCTGTTGAGGCCATTTTTGGGTGCTCGTTCTCTGGACATGGTGAGGGGCGATGTCCTGATACGGGGCTTGGGTGATGGAGGGTTGCTGATCATGGGGGCGGTCCGCGAATGGTGTCGGTGAGGCGCGGAATTTCGCGGAGGTATTTGAGGTCGCTTCCGCAGTGTTCGCAGGTGAAGGGATCGTGTTCGGGGAGTTCCGGTGGAGCTTCGGGGCTTTGGCCGAGAAGAAGCCGGACTTGTTGTCGGGCTTTGATGGCGGCGCTGGCGAGGAAGCCGTAGTGGCGGACTCTGGTAAATCCTTTGGGCAGGATGTGGAGGAGCCAACGGCGAATGAATTGATTCAGTTTCTTTTCAAGAAACTTCACCCTTCGGGTTTCGCTTCGCTCCATCTAAAACGCCTTTCGGCGTTGTTCGTGGGGATGGAGGTGGAGGACTGAGGTCTTTTTGGTGTTGGAGTCTGTCCAGAGGAGTTTGATGTTCCCTCTCTGGTCGTATCCGAGGAGGCGTTTGGGGTGGAAGGCGCTGCGGTGGACGTATCTTGCGAGGTATCTTAGGGCGGTTCTGCCGCGGCCAACGGGTTGAAGTTGGACGTTCCATTTTTTGCAGGGAGCGAGGGCGCGGCGTTGGTCGGGGGTGAGGTTGGCGTGGATGTCGGGGTGGTCGTTTTTGAGGGTGCTCTGGATGAGGCTGCGGAAGCGGGCGGCGAGGGGTTGGTAGTGGATGAGGAATTTGTCAGGATCTTTTGGGTGGATGAGGGTGTTGTTTTTGGTGTCGAGGGCGATGGCGGGGACGATGCTGTGGATGTGGGGATGGTGTTGCATTTGACGTCCCCAGGTGTGGAGGACGGAGGTGAGGCCGAGCTTGAGGTGAGGGGTTTTGAGTTTGGTGCGTGTGATGTCGTGGAGGGCTTGGGCGGAGCATTTGAGAAGGAGGCTGTAGAGTTCGGCAGGGCGGTGGAGGCAAAGGGTTCGGAGTTCACCGGGGATGGAATCGAAGCGAAGGCTTGTAGCGAGATGGACGGAGCAGAGCGATGCCCGAAGGGTGAGGAGCCCGAGTGGGGGCGACGAATCAAAAGGTGACCATGAAGTACGGGACGTGTAATAGTTTGGCTTCTTGTTTGGCGGTCCAGTGTTGTTGGTCGAGGCTGCCGCATTGGGGGCAGTTGCGGTGGTTGCAGCTGTGGTAGGCGAAGTGGTGCTTTTGACAGGTGGTGTTCTGGCATTGATAGAGCTGGCCGCCGAGGGCGGGCGTCCGGCATGTGAGGACACGCCGGACGGCCCGGTAGTGGGCTCCGTTGAGCTTTGCGCGGTTTTTAAGGGCGTAGTCAGCCCAGTGTTCGCGCAGGAGTTCTGCGAGGTGAAGGGCCACCGTCTTGCGGAAGGTGGCTTGGTTTAGACTCCGGGCAGGGTGTCGAGGGCGGCCCTTGCCTGGGCCTCGCTCATGGCGGTGAGGTGAAGGTAGACGAGGGTGGGCTTGAGCGTGGAGTGACCGAGGTAGGCGGAGAGTTGCTGGAGTTGGGTGCCAGCTTCGAGCATGTGGGTTGCGTAGCTGTGCCGGAGGGTGTGGGTGCTGATTTGGTCGTGCTTTTTGGTGAGGCCGCATTCAGCGGTAGCGACTTTGATGGCGGTCCAGATGCTGGCTTTGGTCATGTGATGACGGCAGTCGTGGAGAGCCTGGCGCAGGGTGATGCCGGAGCTCTTCCATCCGCGCCCGGTCCCGGGGAAGAGCCAATCTTTGTTGCGGTGGGATTTCCAGAAGGTGCGCAAGCGCTCGAGAAGAGCAGAGGTAATGGGGACTTCGCGCGGTTTTCCTCCTTTGCCGTGGCGGACACGGATGACGAGTCGTGATCCGTCGATGTCTCTTGGTTTGAGGGAAAGGGCTTCGCTGAGGCGTAGTCCGGTTTGGTAGATGAGGGTGAAGTAGGCGCGGTAGCGACCGTCGCGGAAGGTGGCCAGTAAGAGGGCAACCTCGTCGCGGGTGAGGACATGAGGGAGAGGCTCCTCGCGTTTGATTTTGATCTTGGACCAAATTTTCCACCGATGCCCGAGGTGATCCCGGAAGAAGGTCCGGAGAGTGCAGACGGCTTGATTAATGGTGGAGCCCTTGAGGTTGCGAGCCGTCTGGAGGTGGAGGAGGAAGTCGAGGACCTGGCTGCCTTTTAAAACGGGCAGGTGGTGTTGCGGATAATGGTCGGCGAGTTGCCGAATCCAGCCGAGATAGGATTTGATGGAGCGATCGCCGAGCCCTTTGAGTTGGACAAAGCGTGAGTATTCCTGATACCACTTGCTAGAAGTGAGGTCGTTTGAGCTATGGTTTTTTTGACATAGGACCACGGATGATGACGAACTCGCTTCACCCCTGCAACGTCGCAGTCGAACTTCGCCGCGCAGCGGCTCTGTTCAACAAGCCGGCGCATGACAACCCCTGACCCGCTCTGAGTTCCATGATCTCTGGTAACGCAACCCTCAACCCACAGTCGAAAGCGCGCTCCCAGTAGCGGGTGCATGGCCTTTGACGTTGGCCCAGAAATACCATGCACCGCACCGTCACTCTTTTCATCGCATCAGTTGCGTTTCTCATCGCTCCGCCTTTATCGGCTGCTGACAGTGACGCAGACACTCCGAATGCAGCACTTGAGTCATACTACAGCGCACTGAAGAAGGGTGACACTGACACGGCGAAGGAACTCACCGCGGCGTTCAAGGGCATCCCCGCTGAATACCTCGACCGATACACCGTAAAATATTCGGCGGGGGCAAAAGCCGGAAAACTCACAATCAAACTCGTCCCTGATTTGGCCAAGGTCGATGAGGACTGTGCGGTCGTGATATTCGTGGATGGCGACAAGGAGCGTCCGGATTACGATCCCGCTTTCCTCATCAAGCAGGATGGTAAGTGGAAGGTGTTCCTCAAGCTGACAAAATGGGAACACCCCACATTTGACCTTACGCCCGATCAGAAGGAGAGATTCGGAGCATTGCAGAAGTGGTTCGATACCGAGAAGGATCGTTTGTACGGTCGTTGAATCTAACCAGGCAAATCCTAAGGGGCCAACAAGTCGTGGGAGGTAAGCGCCTCGGGGGGCTCGTCCTAGTCCGCTCCCAAGGTCATCGCGACAAGGAGAAGAAGGATCATGCCTTTTCTATGCCGACTCTATTTGAGATCGAAGACGATGCCGGGGAAGCTGACGGCCTTTAAGACTCGAATGAAGGCGGGACCTTTGTGCTTTCTTGTGAAAATGAATTGTGGGATGGCGGGTTTGGCCATTCGTTGCAATGGGATTTCGTGCGGGATTCGGCAGAATCACCTGCGGAAGGGGGCATGACCGTGAATCATGCAACATTCGATGAGAAGGCGTGCGATACGCACTTTCCAGCTTGGTATCCGTGGCCTCTTTTTGACGTGAATCGTCCTTTTTAAGAGGTTTGTAGGATTTTTCTGTCGTTGGCCGAACTCCTGCAGCTTCGTGGGAAACCAAAAATTACCATGTCAGGACCAGCAGTGACTTTTCTTATGACCGCCTCAATTGCCATTTTGCCCGGATCCGGTGGAGTTGCCCCCCCGCCTTGGTTGGTCTCAGCCCATTCTGTTCCGAAGGAACGGTCAGGCCGGGCATAACCGATGGTTCCGATGAAAAATCAAGGGGGCTGCCTTTGGGGAGGCCCGCGTTGTTTTAAGATTCCCAAAGCATGCCGCCCATCGTCCAGAAAGACAGCTACCGTCTCCTCATTGTTGATGACGAGGCCTCCCTGCGCTCGCTGTTTTCAATGGCTCTTGGGATGCTTGATTATGAGAGTGTGGAAGTTGACGGCGGAAAATCGGCCCTCGCCGAGCTGGAATCTGATTTCTATGATCTTGTTCTTCTCGATCTTAATATGCCGGATGTCAGTGGGCTGGAGGTTTTAAGAAGGATGCGAGAGAGGGGGGATTTAACCAAGGTCGTGATCTTGAGCGCTTTCATCCCCGGTCCGGCAATTCTCGAAGCGGCCTCTTTGGGGGTGACGACTTTTGTGGGAAAGCCAGTGACTCTCGATCTGTTGAGGGACACTGTTGAAGAAGCATTGGCAATTCCACGGGAGAAGACTTTCCCGGATCTGGTTCGCGGCGCGGCGGGCCGATTGGATTTCGCAATGGCGGCCTCGCTTCTGGGGTCCAGGGATGATCTCGATTTGGCTCAACGTCGGTGGCTTGAGCTGTTTCGTGGGTTAAGTGATGGAAAGACCTTGGAGGAACTGCGATATCTCGAAAAGCACTTCGAAGATGTCGTGATTCATCGGGCTTGAAATTTCGCTTGTCTGGGATTCCGCCTGTGAAGTTGTTCCCCGGGGGCTTTCTGGCTTCCGGCACCCTCGCACGGGTGGAGGGGGAAGCTACTGAGAGCGTCTTTGGGAAAGAGAATCACTGGCTTTGGTGAGCGCCTCCCTGAGTTGGTCGGGGGTTGGAGGTTTGGCCAGATGTTGATCAAAGCCGACCTCAAAGCTCTTTTCACGATGATGGGGCTGGGTGTGTCCCGAGAGTGCAATCAAGTAGGGACGATGGGTGTCGGGGTAGCTCCCTGTCACTCTCTCGGCCACATCCCATCCGCTCAGATGGCCGGGAAGGGTGAGGTCCGAGATGATGATATCGGGCGTCTCTTTTTCAAGAAGCTCGAGGGCGGCACTGCCACTTGCGACGGTTTTAATTTCGTGGCCTTCCAGTTCAAAGAACATTTCGAGGGAAAGAGCCACGCTTTCGTTATCCTCGATGAGGACGATTTTGTGAGTATGCGATTCGCCCGGGAGGTCATCCGCATCACTCGTTTTTGCAGGTGGGTCGCAGAGAGGGAGTTGTATGGAGAAGGTCGATCCGTGTCCTTTTCCGCGGCTCGTGACCGAGACTCTGCCGCCATGCATTTTAATTAACTTTTTGATGACCGCCAATCCGAGACCCAATCCGGCGGTACTAAGCTGTTGGGCACCCAAACCTTGTTCGAATGGGTCGAAGATTCGTGCAATTTCTTCCTCGGTCATTCCGACTCCGGTGTCGGCCACTCTGATGTTGGTGTGGGTTTCGGACATCTCGACCCTGACTTCGACCCGTCCGGTTGGGTCGGTGAATTTCATCGCGTTGTGGAGTAGATTGGTCAGGCATTGCGTAATGCGGACATCGTCGCCATTGACCCATGTCTCAGTCTCGAGGGGGAAGGCTTCCAGGGTGACTCCCGCGGTCGCGGCATCTTCCTGATAACTCTCGCAGCAGTCGGCTACTAGTTGGTTGATTTCGACAGGACAGGTGATGAGACGGAATTTGTCGGAAGACAATCGGGAGATGTCCAAAGTGTCGTCCACCAAGCGAGTTAAATGGTCTATTTGTTTGTCGAGCAATTCGCTTGCCCGTTCCTTTTGTTCCTCCGTGGCGGCGTCGCGGTTGACGACTTCAAAACTCGTTCTGATCGCGGCAAGCGGGTTTCGCAGTTCGTGACCGAGGATGGCAAGAAATTCGTCTTTTTGGCGGGCGACCTTTCGTAGCCGGAGTTCCATTTTTTTGTGGTCGTCAATATTGGTGGTGACTCCATACCACCGTAAAATGTTGCCGCTTTGATCGGTGATGGGCACGACCCTTGTCGAGAACCAGAGGTAGTCGCGATCGACTGTCAGAAGGCGAAATTCGCCTTCGTAGACTTGTCCTGCGAGGACCGCCGTCTCCCAGCTTTTTGCAAGCCCGTCGAGGTCGTCGGGATGGATCCTCAGATGCCAGTTTAAATAGTCCGGATCATCGGCCGAGAGCCCAACCGTCTCTCCCCATCGCGCGCTGAAGTAATCGACCCGGCCATCCGGCGTCGAAGAAAAAACGATGGCGGGCAGGGCCTCGGCCAGATAGCGGAAATCATTCGCGCTGCTGGTGTTTTCGTCGGGTGGGGGAAGCTGCCCCGGGCGTTCCACTTTTTTCTTCTCATCCATCTTCGAGGGTGAGGCTAGGTGAAACGGAGTAATTCGGAAGAGTTTTTACGGTCTGCGTGAAGGAAGAAGATCTGGGTTGGCGGAGCCTTTGGAATCCGCCTGGGGGTGGCAAGCTCCGCGGCTCGTGGTCGGGGATTTTTGAACGCTGGCTTTAGCCGGAGCGATCCGCTTCATTCCTCGCTCTCAAAATGTTTGTGGATCGTTTCGACCAGGCGTTCACAGTCAGAGCGTGCTTGTTTGACCATCTTTTCCTGGCGTTCGTTGAGCGGGCCGACTTTTTGTTCCGAAAGAAGGTGGAGAATCATTTGAATGCCGGTTAAGGGAGTTTTGAAATCGTGGGCAATCGACGACAGGTCTTGATCTAGGGTTTGTTCGTTCATGGTTTCGGCTGATGTGTGGGAGGTGGTGCTTTTCGGATCTCTATAAATTCAATTTTTTACGTTTTCGATAGAGGGTGGCCTTATCAATACCAAGGATGTTGGCTGCGTCCTGCAGGCTGTCCGCGCGTGCAATGGTAAGACGGATATGCTCGGCTTCGAGTTCCTCGATGGAGCAGTCCGATCCTGGTTGCAGGTTGGAGCCGGTTCCGCCGGAAAGAGGGGCCTCTCCACTCGGAAGATCCTTCGGCTCGATCTGATCCGAGGAACAAAGAATGGTGGCCCGCTCAATCGCGTTGCGGAGTTCCCGAAGGTTTCCCGGCCAGGAATAGGATGTCATTTTCTCGGTTGCCTCGGCGGTAAAGCTTTTGATCTTCCGGCCGATCTGATCCGAGAAGTGTTGGAGGTAGTCGCCCGCAAAATGAAGAAGGTCTCCCACGCGGGCGCGAAGAGGTGGGAGTTCAACCGTGATCACGTTGATCCGATAGTAAAGATCTTCGCGGAATTCCCCGTCGGCGATCATCTGCTTTAAGTCCCGGTTCGTTGCGGCCACGATGCGGACATTGGCGGTTCGGGTTTTGTTTTCTCCCAGTCGCTCATATTCTTTCTCCTGAAGAAGACGCAGGAGTTTGGGTTGAATTTCCATCGGGAGTTCTCCGATTTCATCGAGAAACAATGTGCCCCCGTCGGCGGCATGGACCTTGCCCCAGGCATCCTTGACGGCGCCGGTGAAGGCCCCGCGGACGTGACCAAAGAGCTCGGATTCAAGGAGTTCGAGCGAAAGGCTGGGGCAGCTAACCGTGACGAATGGTTTAGCACTGAGGTGGCTTCTTTCATGGATGTTGCGCGCGATCACGCTTTTGCCGGTGCCGCTTTCACCAAGCAGAAGGATGGAGGCGGGAGTCGGTGCCGCCCGGAAAAGAGTCTCGAGCGCGCCCTGCATCCCCGGATCCCCGGACTGGAGGCGGGTCGGGGGACCGGAGGTGTTGACCTGAGTCTTGAGTTCGGTGACCGTGGTTTCGAGCGTTTTGATTTGCTTTTGATCCTTGAGCGCCTTTTGGGCCTTGATCAAGACCCCGCGGAGATGGCCGGGAGTGAATGGTTTTGAGAGGTAATCGAAGGCCCCGAGTTGGGTTGCTTCCACCGCGCTTTCGACGGAGGCGTAGGCTGTGAAAATGATGACCAGCTGTGAGGGGTCTTTTTCGGAGATCTCTTTGAGTAAGGTCAACCCGTCTTCTTCTCCGAGTTTGAGATCGAGAAAGATGAGATCAAAGGTTTCTTCCTTTAATCGCAGCCTCGCCGATTCCAGATCACTGGCCGTTTCGGCATAGTGACCTTCCGAATCGACTGCGACTTGAGTTGATTGACGAATTGTTTCCTCGTCGTCGACAATGAGAATATCCATTAGCCCTAGTAGTGAGTATTTACCGTGATTCGTAAACTGATTTTCGAGGGGTGCTCCGGTTCTGAGACGGGAAAAGGTCCGGGCGTTGGCCCGGACCATGGCCCTTAGCTTTCCCGCTTTTGCCGGGAAGCCGCCGCCCTGATGCGGTAAAACCGGGGCCGGCGATCGAAGCGCGGAATCCTGAAGATGAGGGGGACGGTCATGGCTAGGCAACGAGGAGGGCTTTCCGGATCTGGTCGAGTGCGGTCAGTTGGGTTTTTACGTATTCGGCCTGATCTCCGATCGCTTTCGCGGCATCCCGGCGAAGAGTTTTGTTCTTGATGGCGTCTTGATAGTCGTCGAGGGCTTGGTTTTCACCCCGCAGACATTCCTCAATAAGGGTGGCATCATTTTCGGATGAGACTGCGGCCCGGAGCTTCATGAAAGCGTGGTGAAGCTTTCCGAGGGCGCTCGCGTGCTCGATGGGCTCGATATTTAGGTCGCCAAGATACTTTTCCAGCATGACACAGAAGGTTTCCCTTTGACTGGAGTTGGCGGTGAACCAGTCGGACAGGGCCTTGTTTTCACATTGCCCGGCCGCAATCGCATAGCCCTCCTTGGCGTCGAATGCGCGTGCCAGCAGATGGTTGAGAACTTTTGAAGCTTGGTCTGTTTCGAGGTTTGTATTCATGCCAGTCTGTGTTGCTCGGAATGTGCCAAGGCTGGATTCCGCTGCCTGTCCCAAGGTCTCGTAATTTTCAAGGTGATGACATTGCCTCCTGCACTATCGCAAAGTGCTCCCGTTGCTTTTTGCAACCACCAGGGGCTGCTCCTGCGATTGTGCATGGGTGATGAGGATTGTTACCACCTTCCACAGAGTCCTGGGGTCAGTTCCGTTCGTCCGGGTGTTTAATTTGGTCAGGGCATTTGACGCGACAAATCTGGCAAGTTTGCTTTCCTGGTTCAAGCGAGCCGTGATTTCCCGTTCTTGAGTCTGACGTGGTTTTGGTGTTGGTTTTCAGGTCCTGATCGCCATGAAAGTATTCCGATTTTTGTTCGCTGCGTTTTGTTTTCCTGCCACCTCCGCTGGCGCGGAAAAATGGTCTCCGCTGCCGCCGGGCGAAATTGACAAGAGGTATGAGTGTGCGAGGGCAGTCGGAACGGGTTGCTTTGAGTTTCGAGCGAGGATTTCGCTGGCGCGAATTGATGGAACGGCGGCTTCGGTGATGTTTGGGGATGATTTGAATTTTGGCTTTGATGGCCGGAAGCCGGGATTGTTTGTGGAAGGCAAGCTTGTGACTGCGGAGGATCGCGCGAAGCTTGGGAAGAAGATTCTTAAAGCGAAGGAAGAGTTTGAGTTCTCTGCCATTCGCGATGCAAACGGCGGCGTGGAGTTTCGGATTAACGAGGATCTCTTGTTGCAGACGGAGTCACTGGGAGGGCGTTCCTTTCCGGTTGTTTTCAGGCCTCATCGAAACGTGATGACTGTGGGCTCGTTTTCACTGGCGGGAGATTTGGGGGCGATGCCGAAAGATGAGGTGAAGGTGATTCGGGTTCCGCTTTTGATCGGGGGTGAGAACCCGTTGCTTCGAATGCGTTTGAATTCCGGCAAAGGGCTGAAGGTTCGGCGGGTGCTTGCCAGTTCGGATCAATTGACCGGTTTGAAAATCAAGGGCGACGAACTGGTGGGCTCGCTGCCCGGAGACTTCGATTTGCTCAAAAAAGTAGAGCTGAGTTTCGAAGGCATCGAGTTCGAGGACGGATCACGATTTCTTTCGCCATTGAAGGCAACTTATCGGGCCGCTTATCCGATTCACCGGCAGGGTGGGTATGACTGCCACACCACCCGGATCCCGGCGATGGTTCGATCACAAAGGGGGACCTTGCTGGGTGTTTATGATTTGCGCTATCGGGGTGCCAAGGATCTTCAGGAGCACATTGATATCGGTCTATCCCGGTCAACCGACGGCGGGCAGACCTGGGAAAAGCCGCGGCCGATCATGGATATGGGGGAGTTTGGGGGTAAATCCCAGGCTGAGAATGGTTGTTCCGATCCGAACATTCTAATCGATCCGGCCAGCGGGCGCATCATTGTCTCGGCAGTCTGGACCCACGGAAGGCCGGGGACCCATCAATGGGTGGGAACGGGCTCCGGGCCCGGGTACGGGATTCATAAGAGTAGTCAGTTCATGATGGTTTATTCCGATGACGACGGGCTGACCTGGAGTGAGCCGGAGAATTGGACGAAGCGCTTAAAGAAGGAGGAGTGGTATCTGTTTGCTCCGGCTCCGGGGAATGGGATTTCTCTCAAGGATGGCACCTTGGTGATGCCCACCCAGGGGCGTGATGCGGAAGGTCGACCGTTTTCCAATATCATGTGGAGCCGGGATGGCGGGAAAAGTTGGACCGTCAGTGAAGCGGCCCGCAGCAACACCACGGAATGCGCGGTCGTTGAGTTGGGCGATGGGAGCGTGATGCTGAACATGCGGGATAATCGAAATCGCAGCGACAAATCATCGACGAACGGGCGGGCGGTTGCGGTGAGTCACGACCTCGGGCAAACGTGGAAGAAGCACGCAGGTGATCACGGAGCGCTTCCGGAGCCCACTTGCATGGCGTCGTTGATCAGGCACGGGGATGATCTCTTTTTCTCCAACCCCCACCATAAATCAGAGCGGAGTCATTTGACGATTCAGCGCAGCTCTGATTGGGGGCGGACGTGGCCGAAGGTCAGCCATGTCCTTCTCGACGAGGGAAGAGGTCGTGGATATTCCAGCCTGGTGATGATCGATGAGGATACGATTGGAATCCTTTATGAATCGAGTCGGGCGAATTTGGTTTTTCAAAAGATACTTCTGAAGGCCTTCGAGTAGCCTGTGGTTCAATCTTGCTTGAAACCTTCAATCCGATAACAACGGGACATGTCATTCACTGAAACGACGAGTGTCGGCTGGTTTGGGCGGATTGGCTCGTCGATCAAAGGGATTCTTTTTGGGCTGATTCTTCTGGTGGTGTCCCTGGTGATGCTGGTGATGAATGAGCGCAATGCCGTTCGGGATCTTAAGACGAACAGTGAGATTGCCGGGAAGGTGGTAAGCGTTTCAACGGACTCGGTTGATTCGGCAAATGAAGGCAAATTAGTACACCTGAACGGTCCGGCGAAGACAGACGATCTCGTAACGAACAAGCAGTTTGGGATTGAGGAAAACGCGATTCGTCTCAAGTGGAAGGCCGAGATCTACCAGTGGGTGGAAAAGAAGAAATCCGAGAAGAGGAAAAAGTTCGGTGGCGGCGAGGAGACGGTGACGACCTACACCTATGAAAAGAAGTGGGTCAGGGAGCCTGTTGATTCGTCGAGGTTTAAGGAGTCAGGTCATGAAAATGTGGGAGCGCAGAAATATCGGAGTGGAGCGTCCCAGGCCCGGACGGTGACGCTGGGTGCGTTTCAGCTTTCGGATGGGCTGATTTCGCAAATGTCCTGGGATGAGCCTTATTCTCTTCAGAAGCTGCCCGACGGTTGGACGGAAAAGGAGGGGAGTTTGAGTGAGGGCGTTTTTTTTACCGG
>JAUIGV010000022.1 GCA_030432565.1 Verrucomicrobiia bacterium
CGACCGAGATCGCTTCCTCGACGCGGAAGAAGACCTTGCTCTCGGCTGCCAGTTCCGGGAAGTCGGCAAGATTGACCCCAAACGTGGTGGATTCACCGGCTTCGCCAACAACACCGTCGTCGAGATCGAAATCCCAGTTCTCCAAATCGGTGGAGTAGCGGACCGCGTAAATGCGGCCCGGAGCTGAGTTCCAGGTTAGGCTCAATGTGGTGCCATTAACGTCAGTGGTGTAGTCAATCGCGGTGATGGCGAGATCCACAGTGGGAGCGCCCACGGTGACGGTGCCTTCGCCAATGATCCAGTCTTCTGCGTTGGTGTAAGTGCCATTTGGAACCGGAGTGTAGGTGCCGGTGCCTTCGATATCGATTTGTAGCAGCCCTTCACCGATGAACTCGTTGACTCCGGCGTCCATGTTAAAAACACCTTTGGCTCCAATGAAAACGGCTGTGGCATCGTCGTCGATGGCACCTTCTCCGCCGACGGCATTGGCCGTGATTCGAAGCGAGGCGATACCTCCGCCGAGTCCCGGGCGACCTTCAAGCGTCAGTTGCGGAGCCTGGCCAAATGCCCCCACCTTATCGGCAACCCAGTAGCTTGGTTGTGGATTGTCCGCGTTACCATTGTCATTGAAGAGCCTGATATCTCCGGTGATCGTGTTTGGGGCATCCCCGGTAATGATGATGAGTTCATCTTCGTCGACACCATCAGAAAAGCCGCCACTCCGTGAAAGAAGGAGGCTTCCGGGCCCACTTATGATTCCCTCGATCGTGAGGCTTCGGTCTCTTTCCTGGCGGATATGGAATGGCAATGGGAACTCCGGGAGGTTCAGGTCCACGATCGTATTGTCGCCGCCATGTTTGAAGACGATATCCTGGTTGCCTGTGCCGGTCCCGGTAATTGCGGCAATGGTGCCGATGGTGACGCCCTCGTTGGTCAACCTGATGGAGTTGTTGATCAATGAACTCCGGTCGATCGTGAAGGTGTCTTCACCATCGGGGAATCCGTTGAGGCCGTCATCTTCACCACTGACCAAGGTCCAGTTCACGGGGTTGGTCCAGAGTTGCTGGAATGACTGTCCATCGTCATTGGGGGCTCCTTCGTTTGTTGCAGCATTGTCTATTCTAAAGGCGAACACTGCTGCTGGTGCCGTGTCGAAAAGGACGACAATTGTCGACAACGCTGCTGCGAGGCCGATTCCGTTTTTTGATATTTTAGTAGTCATATTCATTGATGTGGGGTTTTTGGGATACATTCTGCAGAAAGAGAGCCTATCAGGAATCCCGATAGGCTCTCGAACTATGGTCTAACTTCTGGTCCTGAAGGTGAGCAAGTTAGCCAGGCCTTTGGAATTGATTTGGGGCATTATCGCTTGCGGCGAGCGAGTCCGAGGATGGAAAGAGCCGCGAGAGCAAGGCTTGATGGTTCTGGAACGACAGCGCCTACGGTGAGGGTGCCAGCTCCTGCAAGCCAGGGTTCGGCATTGGTGTAGACGCCCGGGGCGATAGGAGCGAGACCGCTACCGAGGTCGACGAGCAGGTTGCCTTCGCCGATCACTTCGTTCACACCCGGGTCAAGACTTAGGATGCCGTTGTTCCCGATTTCAAGAATTGTGGCGTCGTCATCGATGGCACCCTCGCCACCGATGGCATTGCTGGTGATCCGAAGAGAAGCTTCTCCGGTCGCTGCACCGTTGGTGGCTGCAAGTGTGACTGTCGACGCTTGGCCGAACGCTCCAACTTTGTCCGCAACCCAAAAACTGGGTTGTTCGGCACTGTCGTTCAAAAGCTGGATGGCTCCAGTGATCGTGTTGGCTGCACCTCCGGTGATGGTAATGAGTTCATCTGGATCGACTCCATCGGAAAAGCCCCCGCTGCGAGACAGACGGAGACTGCCCGGGCCTCCAATGATCCCGTTGATTGTGATGCTTTTGTCTCTCTCGGCCCGAATGTGAAAGGGTTGGCTTGATGACAGGCTGTTAAGGTCACCAATGGTGAAGTCGCGGGTCTTAAAGACGATGTCCTGGTTGCCGGTTCCGGTTCCCGTGATGGAGGCAATTGCGACAAGGCTCCCCGGGGAACCTTCAGTCGTGAGTCTGGTCGAGTTATTGGCGACTCCGGTTCTGTCCATGATGATGCTGTCGCCGGCGTCGGGGTATCCGTTGGCTCCATCATCAACGCCACTTTGAAGGGTCCAGTTGTTCGGCGTGCCCCATCGTTGCTGGAAGGTCTGTCCGTCACTCCCGGGAACGGTATTATCATCTCCGGCAGTGTCGGTTCTGAACACAAAGACGGCCCCAGGTGCGACCTGTGACGTGACAAGGAGGGCGGCAAGCGCGAGTGTCTTTCGCGGGACATTTTTTGATTGATCATCATAATTATTGGATATCAGGGGTTGGATGCATTTGGACCGCTTCCCGACAAGAAGTGGCACTCCGCACAGTTCGTCCCGCTGTCTTGTTATTGAAATGATTTTCGTATTTCAAGCTATGACCTAAAAGGGTAAACCATGGGGTGTGGAGATTTCTCGGTTTTCAGTGAAGTCAGCTTCGGTCCAAGTGGCCGAGTTCGTCCGCGACGCGATTGAGCGAAAGGTTTTTGTCAGTGAGGTCCCGGGGATTCATCAACTTGCGGCTGATCTCGGAGTCAATCACAAGACGGTGACCAAGGCCTTGGAGATTCTTGAGGATCAAGGGATTCTGAAATCCGCGGGGCGCGGAAGGAGGCGCCGGATCGTGAAGGCTACGTCAAAAATGAGGGCTTCTCTGCGCATAGGGATTCTGTGCATTGAATCGGCGGATTCAAGTATTGACCCCGTGATCGATATTCAGCGATTGTTGACGAAATCGGGAAACACGCCTTTTTTTGCCGATAAAACTCTCACGGATCTCAAGATGGACGTGAGAAGGATTCATGAATTTGTGAAGAGTTCCGAGGCGGATGCATGGATTGTTCTGGCGGCTTCACGTGAGGTTTTGGAATGGTTTGCTTCACAGTCGGTTCCGGCCTTTGCCTTGTTTGGTCGTCGCCAAGGGGTCAACATTGCTGGTGCCGGCCCATTGACCCGTCCCGCACTTGTGGGAATCATGGAGAAGCTCTTCAACCTCGGGCATCGCAGAATTGTCATGCTCAGTCGGGAGATGAGAAGGGTCCCCGAGCCCTCTGAATTTGAACAAACATTCCTTAACTGTCTCCGGGACCACGCGATTGAGGTTGGCTCCTATCACTTGCCGGCTTGGGAGGAGGGTCGGGATGGGTTCCAACGTCTGCTGAAGTCACTTTTCAAAGTGAGTCCTCCGAGTGCCCTGATTGTCCATGAACCTCACCAGTTGGTTGCCATCCTCCAGTTTGTCGCCGGCCGGGGAATTCGGGTTCCGGAAGATGTTTCCTTGGCCTGTTTGGATTTCGATCACAGTTTTCGCTGGTGCAAGCCTGCGATCGCGCACATTTCCTGGGATG
The DNA here is from genome assembly GCA_030432565.1 of Verrucomicrobiia bacterium. Taxonomy (GTDB): domain Bacteria; phylum Verrucomicrobiota; class Verrucomicrobiia; order Verrucomicrobiales; family Akkermansiaceae; genus SW10. Next base: position 3,456 of record JAUIGV010000022.1, read on the forward strand.
TCCGAAAGGCAGCCGGATGTGTTGAGAAGTGGGCCAACGAGATCAGCCGGGGAGTTGATGATCGAAAACAAACAGGCATTAAGGCTGTTTTCGCTGAGGGCGGGACGATTGGGCGGCGTTGATTCGTTGCAGGTTGCCTATTCAAAATACTTCTTGATGAAGTCATCGGCATTTTTGCGGTGGGCTTCACGTTTCTCATCGGGCATTTTATCGAGGAGGCGGACCATCATAGAGAGACGATATTGCGAGGCGAAAAAGTCGCGGTGATCCTCGATGAAGGTCCAGTAGAGACCATCCCAGATGTCGCACCACTCACCTTTGGGGAAGTCCGACATTTTCCGGATATAGTTGGAACCTGAAATGTAGGGTTTGGTTGAAAAGACCCCGCCGTCGGCAAATTGGGACATTCCGTAAACATTGGGGACCATGACCCAGTCGTAAGCATCGATGAAGAGCTCCATAAACCATTTGTAAACGGCATCCGGGTGGATGCGGCAAAGGAGCATGAAATTGCCGAGAACCATGAGTCGCTCAATGTGGTGGGTGTAACCATCCTCCAAAAGAGCATGGATGGTATGGTCGATGGGCTCGATCCCGGTGGTGCCATCGTAGAAGGCCGCAGGCATTTTACGGGTGAACCCCCAAAAGTTCTCCTTCCGCTCCATAATGCCGTGGCGGAGGTAGATGATGCGCATGAATTCGCGCCACCCGATGATCTGGCGGAGGAATCCTTCGAGTGAATTAAGCGGAATCCTTGAATTGTTTTCGGCAGCTTCCATGGCGGCCTCCACGATTTCATCGGGGGTGATGAGGCCAATGTTGAGCGGTGGAGTCAGGACCGAGTGAAATATGACGCGAACCCGGGTTGAGATGGCATCCTCGTAGTCGCCGAAGAGTTCGAAGCGCTCCTCGAAGAAGAGAGACATCGCGTAGAGCGCTTCCCGACGACTGGAGGGGTAGGTGAAATTCTCCTGCATGCCGGGGGCATCCGGGAATCGCCTGGCAACCCACTTTTGGGCAGCGGAGACCTCGTCGTTTGGCGTGGGAGAGTAGGGCTCGGGAACCGGTTGTTTTTTTGGAAGCTTCTTGCGATTTTCGGCATCATAGGACCATTTGCCGCCGACTGGTGAGCCGTCGGGTTCCAGGAGGAGGTCCATGCGCTTTCGTTGGGCTTCGTAAAATTTCTTCATGAAGGGCTTCTTCATGTCATCCATGATTTCCTCCATCCATTCATTGGGCGTGAGAAACATGGGCGACGGGAGTTTCTCTAGATTTAGGTCGCGCTTTTTGGCGAAACGTTGCAGCCGGCGTTCGATCAGGTAGTCGACGGTATCGACATAGACGAGGGTTTCGACGTCTTTTGGGACGTGCTTTTCGAGGAGGAGGTCGGTGCGACTGTTTTTTTCAGGCAGGTCAACATAGGTGAGATTTTCCCGGCCATCGGCCCAGCGTTTCATACTGGCTCGATGAAGAATCAGTTTTTTCGCGTGGAAGTTGAGGGGCTGTTCCCGGTCGGTTCCAAAGAACAGGGGATCCTCGATGAGAAGGGCCGGGTGATCGTCGGCAAGAGCCGGATGGGAAAGAAAAAGCTGATGAGGAAAGACAAGAGCGAGTGAACGCGACATGGGAGATCTTGGAGCTGAAGTGGAAAAGCGCAAGCACCCGCACGAAACCCTGATGTCGACAAACCTTTAGGATGAGCTGGCCCGCATCCTGTGGACGTAACGTGGATCCATCAGGAAATTGGATGGTGATTTCAGCTCGGGTTTTTGGTGTGCACGGTGCGGGACCGCCGGCCCAGAAGGGGGGAGCTCGAAATGATCCTGCACGAGAGTCCCCCGCCAAGGTTATGAAGTGCCTGGATCTCGTTTTTAAATATGCCGAAGAAAATGCGGATTGCAGGCCTGGGCCCTTTTTCAGCTTTCCGTGATCCGCACCTGCGTTCGCTGTCGCTTTTGGAAGCGCGAGAGATGAGTAAACCCGGCATCCTTGATCAACTGCAGGCCTCTTTCAAAATCGCGGGCGACTTCGGATGGATGGTGGGCATCCGACGAGAGGGTGATGGGGATGTTGGCCCCGGCGGCGAGAGTGAGGAATTCGGCGGACGGGTATTGCTCGGCGCAGGGTTTGTGAAAGCCTGCGGTATTGAGCTCGATGGCGACATCGTTCCCGGCGATGGTCTCAATGACCGGGTCGTAAAAGCGGCGGAGGTCGCCGGAGGGACGGTAGGCAAATTTTTTGATCAGGTCGGGGTGGCCCAGGAAGTCGAAAAGCCCCGACTTGGCCATGGTGGTGTATTCCTTCCAGTAAAGGCTCCAGATTTGCTCAACGTCAGTTTCAGCCCAGCGCCCGAGCCATTTTGGATTGTCAAAATCCCATTTGTCGCCGAGGTAGTGGATAGATCCAATAAGGTAATCCCAATCGTATTGCGAGGCGAGGTGGCCGATCCAGTCTCCGCAGTTGGGGAGCCAGTCGCACTCCAGCCCGGCACGAACGGAGAGTTTCTCACCAGCATGTTTCCGGGCACGCGCGATCCAATCGAAGTATTGGGGAAGATTCTCCTCCAACATCCGCCACTCATCGAAAGGCTCGGGAGCCTGCGGAGCGTGGTCGGAAATGCCGTATTCGGCGAGGTTTTCGGCGATGGCTTGATCGATGTATTCCTCGGGTTTGCCTTCGGCATGCAGGCAAAGAGGCGTGTGGGTGTGGTAATCTGCGAGCATGGGTGCTTTGGCGTTGTCGGTGGGGCATTCTCTTACTAGGTTTCCCTCCCGGGCGCAAAGCCTCACACGTCATGTCTCATTTTTCCGAGCCCAATTCGTTTACCAAACCTCTCTTCGACCAACTGAAACGTCATCCCAAACGGATCGTTTTTCCGGAAGGCGAGGATGAGAGAGTTCTGCGCGTCGCAGCTCGTTTCGTGGAGTTGGAACTGGGAGTGCCCATCTTGCTCGGAGACCGTGATCGGATTTTCGGAATGGCAAAGGAGCTCGATGTTTCCATGAATTTTGTTCGAGTGCTCAACCCGCTGAAGTCATCGGATTTTCAACTTTTTTGCAACAGGCTCGAACGAATCGAACGTTACCGCGGGGTTGTTGGGGTCGACGCCGAGGAGGTGGTTGCGAAGCCCCATTATTTTGCGGCCATGATGGTCCAGTATGGTCAGGCGGATGCCTGCCTGGGGGGGAATCTCACCGAACCCACCGGGGTTTTCCGTCCGCTGCTCCATCTGATTGCGCCCGACCCGAAGGTTCCCAAGGTTTTTGCAGTTACTGTGATGACTTCAGATCGCCTCGCGAATTTTGGTCGTGACGGTGTCCTGTTTCTTGCTGACACCGGTTTGATTCCCGATCCGAAAGTTGACGATCTTGCCAGCATCGCGGCCGAGACGGGGATGTTGGCCCGCCACCACATGGGCCGGAGGGTCCGGGTTGCCATGTTGAGTCACTCGAATCATGGTAGTTCTCGCAGCGAGTCCGCCCTCAAAATGGTCGCGGCTACGGCGGCCGCGAGGGAAAAGGTTTCGCTCGATGACTGTGTGATCGATGGTGAAATCCAACTCGATGTCGCTTTGGATCCCGAGGTGGCAGCTTGCAAGCTGCCCGCGATGTCAAAGAACGAACGAGCCGACGTCCTCGTGTTCCCTTCACTGGATGCCGCGCACATCAGCTTGAAAATACTGCGTCATCTCGGCGGGGCGGAAAGCTACGGAAAATTAATCCGTGGGCTGACCCGTCCGGCTGCGCAAGTTCCGCGGACGGCAACCGAGGAAATGATTCTGGGAACTGCTGCCGCACTGGGCGTAGAGGCGATTCAATATCGTCTCCTGCACCCGCATGGATAGTCCTTTTGTCGGCACTAGCCCGGAGGCCACTGGAGTTGGCGTCCGGCCAGGAGGTGCAAGTGGAGGTGGGGCACCGCTTCTCCTCCATGGGGGCCGTTATTGACAATCACCCGAAAGCCGTCCCCGGCGTATCCTTCCTGGCGGGCAATCTCGCCGACCTTCAGCATGAGGTGCCCGAGCAGGTCGCGGTCCTCTGATGTGGCGAGGGCAATCCGGGTGATGGGCTTTTTGGGAATGAGCAGCAGGTGGACAGGGGCCTGCGGGGAAATGTCACGGAAGCAAAGACACAGATCGTCTTCAAAAACGATGTCCGCAGGAATCTCGCGGGCGATGATTTTCTCAAAAAGAGTAGGTTGCCGGCTCATGAGTCAAAGGTGAGATCGAGTTCCAGCTTGGGCGCGGAGTGGCGGTGTTGATAGCCTTCCAGAAACGAGGTGATCTCGATCCGGAATTGGGCCCTCGATGCCGGGCTGACGTCGGGTCCGCGAAGCAAGGTGATACTTTCATTAATATCGCAGAGACGAATGGATTCGGCTCCGGCTTTCTGGAGGAGTCTGATTTCGTCGCCGAGTGAGCGGAAAAAATCCATTTCGGATCCCCGGCCGGCTTTCCTCGCCGGACCAATGAGAGAGACCGTGATCGGAGGAGCCAGGGGAGAGAGGTGTTGGGCGATGTCATCGCAGCCAATTTTTCTCAACATCGCTCGCATTCGGGCGTAGAGGTCCTCAATTGCGAAAACTCTGAGGGAGCAGCGTTTTTCGAGATAGTGCAGGATTCCGTCACGAATGTCGGCGATAAAGGGGCAGTCCGTGCGGTTGCAGGCCGCGGCTGCCCGGCTTAATGCTTCCTGGATCCAATCCGTTTCGTATCCGACCACGTGGTGATGGCCGATTTTTAAGGCAGGGAGATTTCCTGAGAGGCAGATCATTGTTATTTGAAGAGTTTTCGTTGCATTGTGTCCTGACGGGAGCGGTTCTCGAGCGCCTGGATTTCGCGAATGAATTCACTCACGTTGTCAAACTGCCGGTAAACCGAGACGTAGCGGACGTAGGCGACCGGATCAATGTCGTGGAGTTTGTCCATAACCTTGGCTCCGATGCTGGCGGATGGGACCTCATTGTGGTGGTCCTTGTGGAGTTCGCTGAGGATTTCATCAACCGAGCGGCCAATTACATCCATCGAGACTTTGCGTTTCTCGCAGGCCTTCACGAGTCCCCGGAAGAGCTTCTCCCGGTTGATCGCTTCGCGGGTGCCGTCGCGCTTGATGACGCGGAGTTCGGTTCGCTCGACCTGTTCGTAGGTCGTGAAACGAGATCCGCAATTCAGGCACTCCCGACGTCGTCGAATCGAGGTTCCGTCCTTGGAAGAACGGGAGTCGATGACTTTGTCCTGATGGTTTCCGCACTGAATACAACGCATGGCTGGGCGTCCCGTGGCCGGGAGGTTGCGAAGACTTGGCACCACCGGGCGGTCCGGAAAGTAAAAATGCAATCGCTATTTTCAGAACGTGAACAATCGTGACATTACCGGGGAAGGGGGTCGAAAAGGCTAAAAAACTTTCAGATCAATTGGATCATTGCTCTCGTGTCTTTAAAAAAAATCCGAACAGCACACAGTCAACTGCGCTAACACGCTGAGGATTAATTTTAAGATCAGTGAAAGAATCTTCAAAAAAGCTTCACGAAATTCTTGTGAAAAAACTCTTGTCCCAATCCGATTCCAATGGCAAAGAGTGCCCGCACGCGAGGCCCTTCGGGGAAGAGCAATGCGGGTGTAGCTCAGTGGTAGAGCGCGACCTTGCCAAGGTCGATGTCGAGAGTTCGAATCTCTTCACCCGCTCCATTTTTCTTAAAGGGCTTGGGATGAATCCCAAGCCCTTTGCATTTCGGGTCTACACCAAATTTTGGGGACGAGGCTCTTGACGATATGGTCTGTTGGGATCGGATCCTCAGCGCCGACGAGGTGGCGCAAATTTGCGCAGCCGGTGAAGATGGGATTGCTCTTGGTGCGATTCCCGAGCCTTCCTCGGCGCTCTTGACATTGCTTGCGGGGACCTTCCTGTTGATCCGTCGTCGGAAGTAGATTTATTCTTCAAATAAGCTGACTAGGCCGGGAGAAATTCCGGCCTTTTTTCTCCATGGTTTGAGGGAAAATGCTCTTTCGCACTTCGTCATGAATGTTAGCCTGCCGCATGACCCGATTAAAACTTTGGCTGGTAGGATTTTTGATGTGTGGATTGGCATGCGGCGATGTGACCTCGATCAACGTGGAGCGTGCCGCTGCGAAGATGAAGAAGGATCCCAAAATCGTAGTGGTCGATATTCGCACTCCTGATGAGTTTGCGGAGGGCCACATCAAGGGCGCGATCAACATCAATATGAACGATAAGGATTTTGCGAAGAAGCTTGCCAAGCTGGACCGCAAGAAAACCTATTTAATGCATTGCCGCAGCGGGGGACGCAGTTCGGCATCGATCCCGGTTTGGGATCGGCTTGGATTTGAAAATGTGCTTCACCTTTCCGCCGGGACCCTGGGCTGGGTTAAGGCCGGGCAACCATTGGTGGTTCCCAAGAAAAAATAGCCCTGACTTTTCTGTCGGGCGATGACGCGGGTAAAGGTGATGATGCGCTGGATGGCCCCGGTTCTGGGGACCGTCGCGGGATTTTCTGCCCACTCGCAGGGAATGGATCCCGAGCCTTCGTTGGCTTTGGGCGTTACCATTCTAACGGCGCTTTGGTGGATGTTTGAGGCGATCCCGATCCCCATTGCTTCACTGGCCCCCATTGCCCTGCTGCCACTCTTCGGGGTGCTCGACGCGAAAACCGCTGTTGCCCAGAGTTACGGGCACCCCTTGATTTTACTTTTGTTGGGCGGCTTTTTTCTTTCGAAAGGAATGGAGCGTAGCGGAGTCCATCGCCGTATGGCCCTGGGGATGGTGCGCTTGTGCGGTGCCAAAGGTGGTGACGAGGCCCGACCAAAATTTCTCATGCTCGGCTTCATGCTGGCTGCGGCGGTTTTGAGCATGTGGATCTCAAATACCGCGACGACACTGATGCTTTTACCGATTGCGCTGGCGGTTCTGGCTGGCGATCAAAAGTCGGAAGGGGAAAACCCGCTGGCTGCTCCATTAATGATGGCCATTGCTTATGCTGCAAGCGTGGGTGGATTGGGCTCGCCGATTGGAACTCCTCCCAATTTGGTTTTCATCGACCAGTATAAGGAGGCGACGGGAAGGGAAATGACCTTCACGCAATGGATGGCATACGGAGTCCCGGTAATCATTGTGATGCTGCCCCTCATGTGGCTTTGGCTGAGTCGAAAGCAGAGCGGAATGATGAAGTTTTCCCTTCCTGCAGCGGGGGCGTGGCGTCCGGCTGAAAAACGGACCCTGGTGGTCTTTGGTCTGACGGCGGTGGCATGGATGACGCGAGTCGAACCCTTCGGTGGATGGAGCGGATGGCTCGGTCTGACCGGAGCGAATGACGCTTCGGTGGCCTTTGTCGGGGTTATGATCTTGTTCCTCATCCCGGATGGCAGTGGCAGAAAAGGCGAGTCGAGTCGATTGCTTGATTGGGATAGCTGCAAGAATGTTCCGTGGGGAGTTTTGCTGCTTTTTAGCGGCGGCATTTGTCTGGCAACCGGGATCAAGGTTTCGGGGCTCAGTGCGCAAATAGCGGGTGCCTTGGGAGGCGTGGGAACTCTTCCAGTGCTCGCGTTGGTTCTGACGGTCTGTCTGTTGATGACGTTTCTCACCGAGCTTACCAGCAATACCGCGAGCACTATTCTGATCATGCCAATTTTGGCATCTGTCGCGCTATCGAACGAAATTGATCCTCTCGTCGTAATGTTGCCGGCTGCGCTGAGTGCGAGTTGTGCCTTTATGCTTCCGGTGGCGACCGCTCCAAATGCGGTGGTCTTTGGATCCGGTCACTTGACGGTTCCCGGAATGATGAGAGAAGGGGTTGTATTAAATTTCATCGGAGTGGCCGTGATGTCATTCTATTGCTGGATCAGAGCGTAACGGACCGTCTCATTGGGCCCGGTGGCTTGCGGTGAAGGATCGGACCCGGGCAGGGACAAGGGAATGTGTTTTCCCTCGATGGCAGAGACCGGGAAAAGTTGGACTGATTTTTTTGGCGAAGCCCCGGTGTTTTTCTCAATCGGCCAGCTTATAGCTGGTAGCACATGATGTGATTCTGCTCACGAATGTAGAGCTTGCCGTCTGAGACGACGGGGTGGGCCCATGACTCGGCTTCCTGATGGGCTGGCATAAAACTACCCTCCAGCTTGTAACCTTCCGGGGTGGCCTTGACGAGGGCGACATGGCCGCTTTGATAGCGGTAGATGAGGTAGCCATCAACAAAGGTCACGCAAGCGGAGCCGTGACCAACGCCCTTTTCAGGGCCCCATTTTACTTTGCCGCTTTTCATCTCAATACAGATGGGATCTCCGCCATTATGTTTGTGTCCGCCATAGATATGGCCATCGATTAGCAGTAAGCCGCCGTGGTGGTTTTGGAGAGTCTTGGGCTTAAGAAAGTAGACTTCCTCCGCGACAACACCGCTGCCTTTCTTAACGATTTTCAGGAGAGCCGAACCAGTGCCGTAGCCTGTGGAGCAGAAGACGTAATCGCCATCGACAATCGGAGTTGGGATGTTTGCGGTGGAATTCGCAACGTCGTTGTAGTTCCAAAGGTAGCGGCCGTCCTTGGCCCCGATTCCGATCACTCCGCGTCCAGTCATTTGAACGTATTGTTTTACGCCGCCGCCATTGGAGATCACGATGGATCCATAGCCGGCACCGTCTTTGCCCTTCTTGCCGAGTTCCCCGGAATCGATTTTAGTCTTCCACTTGGTTTCGCCCGTCCGCTTATCAAGAGATACCATGAAGGCGTCGTTTCCGCCCGGGGTGCAAACCACGCGGTCGCCGTCGACGAGGGGGGACTCCGAGAATCCCCAACCGGACATCATTTTGCCCTTCCATTCCTTTTTGAAATCCTTGGACCAGAGCAGCTTTCCCTTGATTGAGAGGCAGGCAATGACGCCATTTGAAGTGGTGATGTAGAGGCGCTCCCCGTCCACGGTGGGAGCGGAGCGGGCTCCCTGATAACCGTGCTCTGGAACGAAGTCGGTGACCGGTGTCTTCCAGAGAAGCTTACCATCTTTGATTGAGAAGGCGCTGACACCCTGGCCACCCTCGAAATTGCCGGTGGTATAGAGAACTCCTTTGGAAATGGAGACGGAAGAAAACCCCCGCCCGGATCCTTCCACGTTCCAGAGAAGTTTTGGTGGTGAGCCCTCCCAGCTTTTGATGATTCCTTTTTCGGAGGAGAGACCGGTGCGGTCGGGACCACGCCACTGGGGCCAGTCTTTGGCGTTTGAGACCGGGGAAAAAATTCCCAATGAGATCACGGAAAGAAAAATCGCTTTTTTCATGCCCCTTGACATAACTGAAATGAGGGGGAGCCGGCGAACTCTTTTTTGTGTTCCGCCCGGGTGCCGGAAGACCCTTTGGGGCGCAAGTTTGAAAGAATATCACCACTTATTCACAACGATCCGACAAGGCGGAGCAGTTCGGGATTTCCTCCTCTTCCCCGATACGTCACACTTCCTCCGATGTCCGATTCCTTTGTTCACCTCCATTTGCACACCGAGTATTCGACTCTTGACGGGGCGTGTCGCACGAAAGATGTGGCAGCACGGGCCAAGGAACTTGGAATGCCGGCGGTTGCGATGACGGATCATGGCAATCTTTACGGGGCCATTAGTTTCTACAAGGCGTGTCATGCCGCAGGGGTGAAGCCTGTTATGGGGTGTGAGATCTACCTGGCTCCGGAATCGATTGAAAAGCGGGAAGAGATTCCAGGCCGAAAGCGGGCCTGTCACATGACCTTGTTGGCTGAGAATAATGTTGGTTGGGTGAACCTGCAGAAACTTGTTTCCAAAGGTCATCTCGAGGGAATGTGGTATGGCAAGCCGCGCGTGGATCGGGAGATCCTGCGGGAACACTCCGAAGGGATCATTTGCTTGTCAGGATGTATTTCCGGGCCGATCAACGAGTGGATTTTACAGGACCAGGAAGATAAGGCCTGGGAGACTGCTCAAGAATTGCTCGATATCTACGGGAAGGAAAATCTCTATCTTGAAATTCACAATCACGGGATGGAGCAGCAGGCGAAAATTCGTGACACTCTCGTGAAATTTGCGGAGAAGATGGATCTCAAACTTGTCGCCGCAAATGATGTCCATTTTCTTAACAAGGAGGATCATGAAGCCCACGATGTAATGATCTGCATCGGGACGAGCCGTTTGTTGATTGATGAAAACCGGATGCGCTACACTCCGGAGGTTTATTTTAAGACAGCCGGGGAAATGCGCGAGCTCTTCGCCGAATACCCGGGTGCCTGCGACACCACGCTGGAAATTGCGGATCGGTGCAATGTTGAATTCGTCCTGGATCCGACATCTTCGGAGAAATATCCCGAGTATAAGCCCGATGATGGGTCCACCCCGAATGATCACTTTCGAAAACTGTGTTTCGAAGGTCTGGAAACCCGCTATGGAAAGGAAAAGGCCCGGGATAAGGAACTTGTTGATCGTCTTGAGTATGAGATGGGGATTATTGTTCAACTCAAGTTTGCCTCGTACTTCCTGATTACGGCGGACTTTATCAACTGGGCGAAGGACCAGAATATCCCGGTTGGTCCGGGGCGTGGTTCGGCTGCGGGATCATTGGTGGCTTACACGATGGGGATTACGGATGTTTGTCCGATGCGTTTTGGTCTTCTTTTTGAGCGTTTTCTGAACCCGGAGCGGGTGTCCCCTCCTGATGTTGATATTGATTTTTGCCAGACCCGGCGACCCGAGGTGATCGAGTATGTACGGCAGAAATACGGTGAGCGTAATGTCTCCCACATTATCACATACGGGACGATGGGGGCGAAGTCGGTGATTCGTGATGTGGCCCGGGTTATGGGAATCAGCTACGGGGAGGCTGATCAGATTTCCAAGATGATTGAAGCCAAGCCGGGGGTGAAGTTGGCGAAAGAGTATGCGGACAAGGAGGAGCTGCGGGAGAGAATTGAGAGCAGTGCAACCTATCAGGAATTGTGGGAATACGCCTTGAAGTTGGAGGGGATGAGCCGAAATGTTGGCGTGCACGCGGCGGGGGTTGTGATTGGCGACCGGGCACTCGATGAACATGTTCCGTTGACGAGGGGAAACGAGGGGGAGGTTGTGACGCAGTATGACATGAGTGCGATTACGGATGTCGGTCTCTTGAAGATGGACTTCCTGGGTTTGAAGAACATGACCGTAATCCAGGAGGCCATCGATCATATCCACAAGCACACTCCTGATTTTGATATTTACGAAATCTCACTCGAGGATAAGGCGACTTTTAAGATGTTGAACGCGGGGGAGACGATGGGAGTCTTTCAGTTGGAGAGTGGTGGAATGGTGGAGACCTGCCGAAAGTACGGGATTAATCGGATTGAAGATATAATTGACCTTTTGGCTCTCTATCGACCGGGGGCAATGCAATACATCGACCAGATGATCGAGGTGAAGGAGGGACGTAAGAAGCCCGTTTACGAGCACCCCCTTCTGGAGGAGATTTGTGGTGATACCTATGGAGTGATGATCTACCAGGAGCAGGTCCAGAACGCAGCAAAGATGCTCGCGGGATACACCCTGGGTGGTGCGGATATTCTTCGCCGTGCGATGGGTAAGAAAAAGCCGGAGGAAATGGCGAAGCAGCGAATGATCTTCGTGGAAGGGGCCTTTAAGACGAACCAGATCGATGAGCGGAATGCCAATCTGATTTTCGACAAGATCGCAGGTTTTGCCGGATATGGCTTCAATAAATCCCACTCCGCTTGTTATGGCTTTATCTCCTACTGGACTGGTTTCTTGAAGGCGAACTATCCCATCGAGTTTCTGTCGGCGCTTCTCTCCAACGAGATCACCAATACCGATAAGATTAGCGTGTTCGTTAACGAGTGTTTCCGAATGGGATTCGAGATTCTCCCTCCAAACCTGAACAAGTCGATGCTGCGCTTTGCTCCCGAAGAGATTCTGGGAGGTAAACAGGGGATTCGCTACGGGCTCTCTGCGATTAAAAACGTGGGTGCGGCAGCGATGGCGTTGGCGATCAAGGAGCGGGAGGAGAACGGGGAATACGAATCACTTGATGACTTTTGCAACCGGCTTGATTCGAAGGTGATCAACAAGCGTATTTTGGAAAACCTCGTGAAGGCGGGAGCGATGGATTGGACCGGCGAGACCCGTGCGGGAATGACAGATCGTCTTGAGAAGGTTGTGGCGAGTGCCAGTAGTGCCCAGAAGGACAGGGCTTCCGGGCAGGGAGGCTTGTTTGATGCGATGGAGTTTGCAGCTCCGCCACCCGTAACGGCTGATTCCCCGGCGCCTGAGGAGTGGCCCAAGGACGAGCGCCTGGAGCATGAGAAAGAATTGCTTGGGTTTTATGTCACGGGTCACCCGCTTGACAAATTCCGGGGGGTGGTGGACTCCGACCGCTTTGTTAAGCTGGGGCTGCTTGACGAGGTTGATTTGAGTGACAAACGTGCTCGATTTCCCTTTGCGGGGATGATTAGAAGCATCGAACACAAGATGACCAAAACCGGAAAGCCTTTTGGGGTGGTGGTGGTTCAGGATTTTACCGGAGACCGGGAAATGGTATGCTGGAGCGAGAGCTATTTGCCGGCCCGGGACGCTGGCTTGATGGAGGCCGGTCGGGTCATTCAATTCAAGGCCCAGGTCACGGTGGATGACCGGACCGAACAACGCCGTCTCACCGGATCCCAGATACGTGAACTTAAAGCGAAACGAGTGAAGAGAAACGAAATTGTCGAGTTGACTCTCTGGACCGGGCGCAACACGCCTGATGATTTACAGAGAATCAAAAGTATCCTGGCTGAATATCCCGGGAAGACACCTGTTCTCATGCATATCCAAAGCGGGGCGGGTAAGCGGGCAACGATTGAATTGCCGGAGGAATTTCATGCCAGTTTCAATGTGGCTTTGCAGCGGGAGCTTGCCCCGTGGATGGGGTGATTCCAAAGTCCGCTGAAAGTTATCATGGCGGGAGTTGGGTGCGGGTATAATTTCGTTTCCATGAGTGCAGGCCCGCGAAATTTTTTAACTCCAAAAGAGCCCAACGAGAACAAGGGTGGATTTCGAAAGGTAAAAAGGGGAGAAGGTGCGGCCTCTGTTTGGGGAGTGTCCTCCCATCGTGCCAGCGACCGTAAGATGCGGGTCCTGGGTGTGGTGTTCTTGGTGATCTGTTTTGGTGTTCCGGTTTCGGCTGTTCTGGGAGCATGTTGCGGAGGGGCGTGGCCTCTTGGAATGCTATGGGGCTTTCTTGTGATCGCTCATCTTTATATGATCGCATCTGAAATGATCACTCATCGAGAGCTGCCTTCACGTGGATTGGGAATGTTGGTCTGTTGGGGCACTTTCCCCTTGGGATGGTTCCTCGCTTGGACCAGTAGCTTGCTTTAGTTCCCGACTTGTTCTGCCATAGGTGTTATCTCAAATCCCGGCCCGATTGAAGCAATCGTCTCCAAGTCGATGGCTGGAGGAGCGTCGGTGATGTCACAGTCCCGGCCTGTAAACGACACGCAGTCGCGGTGGGAACCTGCCGGGGCTGGATTTCTCGTTGCTGCAAAGTTCGAGTGAGAGCAAACCTCCTAAAATTTATAGATCTTCGGTTATTAGACTTTCCCGCAAATGCCGTTCATCTAAGTTTCTTTGCGATCCAAATGACAAAGATTCTTTTTTCTATCGTCCTGGCATGCAGTCCGGTTTTGGCCGCTCCGGATACCGTTGATACTGATTGGGCTAATACGGCCGGGAGCTATTTTGATTCCAATGCCTTTGGAGGTCCCGCGTCCATGTTGGTTCAACCTGATGGAAAGCTGCTCCTGGGTTCAAACTGGATGTCTGCTCAAGGCGGGGCTCTTTTTCTTCCGCTCACCCGTTTCAATCTTGATGGAACCGTTGACAACACCTTTCACGCTGATGATACGCCGGATGGGGGCGGATCGGGAATTTACTATGACTTGCAGGGGCAGCCCGAGGTCCATGGTTTGGCTTTGCAATCTGACGGAAAGATTCTGGCGGTAGGTTGTATGCAGGGCATGCGTGACGGGGCGACGACCGGGAGTTCCACGAAGTCTCTCGTTTCGAATGGTATCGTGCGGATTACGCCGGGAGGGGATCCGGATATCACTTTTCAGAGTGCGGGGATTGATACTGAGTTTATTGATGAGGTTATCACCCTGCCCAACGATAAAATCATCATCGCGGGTGGATTCAATGCGGTGAGAGATCAAGGTGGTCCTTTTGTCACTCGTTACGGGATTGCCCAATTGAATGTCGATGGTTCGCTGGATACGTCCTTCAGTGTTAATCCTGCGGACTTCGGTAATATCACCGCAAACACGCTCTTTATCCGTCAGGTCGCTCCTACTCCAAATGGTAAACTTTATGTGGTTGGTAGTGCCGTGCCGGTGGGAGGGACGATTTTTGATGAGACTCCAGTTTTCGCCCGCTTGAATTCTGATGGTTCGCTCGATGCCTCGTTCGCTCCCTCTTATCCCTCCTCGGTCACCTCCTTCTTTGGTGTGGTGGTTGAGCCCGATGGGAAGATTCTCGCCCTCGGTGCGAACGGGAACTCAAGTAGTAGCACGAGTTATATGAATCGTTTCACCTCGTCAGGCGGAAGCGATGGGAGTTTTTCTCTTGATGTTTCGTTGACGAGCGTTTCTGCCCGTCCCTTGCGGCGCGGTCCCTTGGGACGGTATCTTCTTTTCAAACGTGATCCCGTCGAGGGGAATTCCCGGTTGGTCCGGATCAACGCCAACGGTTCGCTTGATCCCGCTTTCAATGCCTCGGGTTCGTATTTGACTCCTCCTTTTGGGGGCGCAACCAACGCCTTTTTTAATCAGGCTTTGGCTTCGCCAACCGGGAAGGTTTATGCTGGTGGTGGTTTTGACGTGATCAATGGAGAACCGACAGTGAAGGTTGTGGCGTTCGAAGGTGATGAGGTGCCGAATTCACCGGGGACGATTCAACTGGCTGCTGCGGCTTTTTCCGCCACAGAGGCTGAAGGAAATCTTCTCATTCCGGTGGTGCGAATCGGTGGTTCCACGGGAGCGGTTGCCGCGGACTACAGCTTTTCGACCGCTCTGGGCAACGCCACTGCAGGGGCTGATTTTGATGCGACCGGAGGAACCATTTCATTCGCGGCCGGAGAAGCGGGCACGAAGTATATTTCAGTGCCTTTGGTGGAAGACTCAATCGTTGAAACGCTCGAAGTATTTACCATTGATCTGGGCAACGCCACCGGGGCGGCTTTGGGCAATCCGAGCCAGGGTTTTGCCACCATCATCGACTCTGATTCACCTCCTTTGATTATTGCCCAGCCGATGCCGATCTTCGTTCCTCCGTTTGGCTTTTTCCAGATATCGGTTGGCGCTATTTCCGGCAAGGATCCCACCACCTATCAATGGCTCAAGAACGGGTCACCTATTCCCGGCGCAACTTCTCCCCTTTATTTTAAGACGGACGCCAATGCCGCGAATGACGATGGTGAATATTGTGTCATCGTCACCAATCCCAATGGAAGCACGACTTCGGAGAAGGTCAACGTGGTGGTCAAGGATCCCGCTGAATTGAGTTTCACCGCTTCGTCAGCCGATGGGGTGGAGAACGAGGGAAGCGTCACCTTGACGATTTCGCGTGGCGGGTCGTCTGTAAATGCCGTTTCGGTGGGCCTCACTTTGACTAATAATACCGCCTCTCCGGCGGACTATTCCATTTCTCCTGCCATGGTATCGTGGGCGGATGGCGATACCGCTGACAAGACGATCACGGTGACCTTGACCGACGATGCTGACGTGGAGTCCGGTGAGACTTTTATCGCCACCTTAACGGATTATTCTGCTGACGCCGCACCCGGCGCGATCACTTCTTTGACCTTCACCATTCTCGATGATGATTCGCCGCTCACCATCACAACCCAGCCAGACTCCCAAAGCTTACAGGAAGACGAAGTGCTGACTCTCAGTGTCGCGGCAACCAGTCAGACGCCGCTGAGCTACCAATGGCTTCTCGACGGGGCCCCGGTCGTGGGGGCAACGGATGCCACCCTCATTCTGGATCCGGTTGGGATTAATGGCGGGGGGATTTATACCGTTGAAATTACCAATGCAGCGGGAACAATTACCAGTGATGCTGCCATCGTGGAGGTCACTCCCGCGGCCTATTTGCAAACAAATGCCCCGCCGACTCCAGACCTTGATCTGGCGGTCTATTCGATTGCCCTGATCGACAATCAAACGGCGTGGGTTTCGGGGAACTCGTCGACACTTGGGCAGATTATTCAGAAAGTCTCGTTGAACCCGGCAGTCACTCCGGTGACGATCACCCTGAACCAACAAGCGGACCAAGTGATCCTGCTTCCGGGCGGGGGAGTGGCGGCCCGGGGGAATTTCACGACCGTGAACGGACAGAGCCAGAGCTATGTGGCGAAGTTTAGGGCAGATGGTTCACTCGATGTCGGGCAGATTGTGACCGGAATTACGAACGTGCCCACCGCGATTGCGGTCGATGGTGCGGGGCGTCTTTTACTTGCCGAAGGCGGCAGTGATCTTCGACGCTTCGAATCCAGTGGCGTCCTCGATACCGGTTTTAATCCAGCGTCTTTTGGGTCAAATGCTTTCATTGAGAGTGTCGCAGTCGTAGGGGATTCCATCTATGCCGGTGGTCGTTTCACCTCCTCTGGTAGCGGCACCGCAGGGAATTATTTCACGAGATTAAACAGCGATGGCTCCCGCGATGAGAGTTTTACTTTCGCGATCAATCAAAGGGTGCTGGTCATCGTGCCGCTTGCGGCGGGCAGGATCGCGGTTTTGACCCAACCGTCATCCGGGTTGGTTAGCCAGGCGGTTTATTTTTTATCACCGGCGGGTGTGGTCGAGCGTCAGTTTTCCTCGTTGGGAAGTCTGTCCCGCTTCGACTTCGATGTCGACGACAACGAGGCAATCTATGCTCCACGAGCCAACGGGGCTTTGCTCACACGTCTGAACGACGACGGGAGTTTTAATGCCAACTTTGGTGGTTTTGACTCCACGGTTTCGGCGATCGAGATTGACGAGGCCGGTCGGGTGTGGGTTGGTGGATTATTTTCAACTCTGGGCGGGCAGCCTGTTCCCAAGCTTGTGATTCTTAATGGTGAACCGGGGGAGCTTGCCATCATTGAAGACCCGATGCTGGTTTCGGCCGAGCCTGGCGGGAGTGCAACGTTCACCGTGTCCTCGGTATCCTCGGGGTCCATGACCTATCAATGGCGCAAGGACGGCTTTGATCTGCCTGGTGAAACCGGTGAGTCGCTTGTGATAGATCCGGTCCAGTCTGGTAATGCCGGGTTCTACGACGTGGTGGTGACCAATGCCGATTCGGGGTTCTCTCTCACTTCCGGGGAAGCCGAGTTGGTTGTTCTTGGGGCTCCCGAGATTCGTGAATCTCCGCCATCCGCGACTTTGATCGCGGGGGGAGACGTGACTCTGGAAGTCGGCTTTTTTGCTCGTGAACCGGTCTCACTGCAGTGGCAAAAAGATGGGGTGGATCTCCCCGGGGAAACGAATTCGACCCTTGATCTGGTCGCGGGTGAACTGACCGATTCCGGAAATTATACCTTGGTGGTGACCAATAATTTCGGGGCTGAAACCTCCGCTCCAGCCAACATTCAATTTATCCCCGATCCAGCGGGTTTGGTGAGCGGGTTTATTCCGATGACGAATTCAATGGGCTTTCCCGGTTATGTTACCCCGGCTCCCGATGGAGGAGCTCTCCTGGGCGGTGGGACTTTGGCAGGGAGTTTTTCTAGATATCTTGGTCGTGTGGATTCAGCGGGCGTTCCGGATCCTGTTTTTTTGCCGGGGACCTCGATCAGCAGTGACAGTCGATCAAGTGGAGCGGTCTTCGATAGTGCGGGTCTTCCGGTGGTGGTCGGGAATCCCCGGGGATTTGGGTTTTTGATCAATAGCGTCTATCGAAATGTCGTGAAGCTTAATGCGGATGGCACATTCAACGAACCCTTTACCGGGACGGTCTCGAATCAAAGCGGCTTTGACTTCGTGGCAATTGACTCCAGTGACCGGATCTATTTGGTCGGCGCGAACAAGCTCTCCCGTCTCAATTCCGATGGCACGGTCGACGGGACCTTCCCGGCGAATTTCAGCGGAATTCCGAAAGCGATTGAGCTTGATGCGTTGGGACGCCTGCTGGTTCTCACGACAACGGGGGTGGTGCGTTTTGAGACCGATGGGAGTGCCGATACGGGCTTTAACTTTGATTCCTCGATTCCGATCAATCCTGCGTTCGTTGCTTTTGATATTAGTGCCGACGGGAATCTTCATGTTGCCGCAGCCAATTCGGGAAGTCGCCGGATCTATCAAGTGTCTGATGACGGCACCTTGCTGAAGACCTTGAACAATCCGGGCAATCTCGGGAGTCTGAACCTTTTGGATTTTGCGGTGCAGGAGAACGGGAAGTATCTCCTCGCGGATGCTTCGTCGATCGGGTTGAACCGGGTCTTGCCCGACGGATCTCCCGACCCTCTCTGGCAGATTGGCAGTGGCTTTAACTCACCGGTTGAGGTGGTGGAAGTGACTGAAGATGGCCGAATCTGGGCCGCCGGTAATTTCAGCCAATTTCAGGGGAACTCTCATTATGGGTATGCTCTTTTAAATGGTGATCCCGTAGATGTTGTCATCACCAGCCAGCCGGAGGGTCTGAATGTTGATCTTGGAACAAGTGGATCCTTGTCGGTTGCTGCTATTGGTTTTGACGGGGCTCCGGTAACCTTCCAGTGGCAAAAGGATGGGGTGGACCTCCCTGGAGAGACGGGAACGACACTTTTTTTTGCCAGTTTTGATGAAGGAGACGAAGGAATCTATGAGGCGGTCGTCACCAATACGAATACCGGCCGCGAGCGTAAAAGTGCGGCGGCTGTGGTCACGGTCTTTGGCGCTCCGGAATTGGTATCCTTCACAAGTGAACCGCAGGATCTTGAGATTGATGACGAATTGTCTCTCTCGGTTGAGGTCACGGGAGCCCAAACTCTAGATTATCAATGGCAAAAGAATGGCGATGACATACCCGGCGCGACCAATGCGGCCTTTTCGATTCCGGCAACTGTTGAGAGTGATTCCGGTGATTATCGTGTCGTGGTGAGTAATTCATTTGGCACCCTGACGTCCGAGGTGGTGCCGGTAACGGTGGTGTTTTCTCCTGCTGCCGTGAACCCCGGAGATCGCGGTCTGGTATTTAATGGCACGGTGGAAAGTATTCTTTCGCTTGCGGATGGCCGGACCTTGGTCGGTGGTTCCTTTTCCCGTGTGACCTTTGATGGAGTGAATTACAACGTCGATGAACTCGCCCTTCTTAACGCGGATGGATCCCTTGATACCAACTTTGACCTGAATCCATCGGGCGCGGTCTATTCCCTGGCGCGTGATCGCGATGGCGGAATTCTCGTGGGTGGTCGGTTTGTCTCCATCGGTGGCCAGTCGAAAGCAAGAGTGGCCCGCTTGAAGCCCGATTTCACGCTTGATCTTGATTTTGGGTCGAATGTCGGACCGAATGGTGATGTTTACACCTTTGAGGCCAGCGGCGATGGCCGGTATTACGTGGGCGGGATTTTCAATCAATGGGATGGCAACCCGGGGTCGGGGTATTTGGTTCGCCTGGACAGCAATGGGATTTACGACAGTTCTTTTGCTCCCGAAGGTCTGAATACCACGGAAAAAGTGATTCCGCTTCCAGATGGCCAGGTCATCGCGGCGGGTGCATTTACCGCGAACGGCTTGGGGCGTATCGCTCGTTTTAATGAAGATGGCACGGTGGATTCTACTTATCCGGTTACCAGTAATCGTTACTTATTCGATATCGCATTTCAACCCGACGGCAAGCTGGTCGCAGTCGGTCAAAACGGCCGGATTATCCGATATCATATTGATGGAAGCCAGGACTTTTCTTTTGCGCCGACGGCCGACAGCCGCAATATCAAAGCGGTGGCGATTGAGGCCAGCGGGAAGATTCTTCTGGGGGGGCTTTTCACGACCATCAACGGGGAGGATGTCACGGGCTTGGTCCGACTTAATGCTGATGGCTCCACGGATGAGAGTTTCGATGTGAGAGACGGAGCGAACGGATCGATTGAGGACATCGCGATCCAGCCGCTCGGGAGGATTTGGATCGGGGGAAGTCACTCCAGCTATCGAGGGGAGTCCACCGGGCGTTTGACCCTGCTCAATGGAGATCCTTTGGATCTTGCGATCGTGCAAGGGCCGGGAAATGCCGAAGTTGATCCCGGAACGAACGCGACCTTCAGCGTGGTCGCGGTGGGGACTGATACCTTGAACTATCAATGGTCTCGAAATGGCATCCCGCTGACGGATGGCGGTGATATTTCCGGTGCCACCACCGACACCCTGACCATCGCGAATGCCGAGGATGCGGACGAGGATTCTTACGAGGTCGTCGTGACTCATTCGGTGACGATGGAGAGTCTGACCTCAAGTTCGGCGAGTCTGGTGGTTTTGGGCGCGCCTGAGATATTGGCCCAGCCCGAAGGTGTCACCACCGAGAACGGACTGGCCGCGACCTTTGAGGTTTTGGCACGGGGCGCGTCTTCCTTGACCTACCAATGGTTCCGCGATGGTGACCCGTTGAGTGACGGCGAAACCATTTCCGGGGCCACGACCCCCGAGCTTACCTTGAGTGATCTTGAGGTCGCTGATTCCAGTAATTTATTCGTCCGGATGACCAACGGGCTGGGCTCGATTGATAGTGAAGTGGTCTCTCTTCTCGTGGAGAAGCTCCCGGCATCCAGGGATCGCTCGGTTGTGTTGCCGACTTTCAACTCCACGGTGCGCGCCCTGTATCCGAATGAGGACGGCAGCTTTGTGGTGGGCGGAAGTTTCTCGACAGTCACCCATTCAAACGGTTCGGCCGGGCTGAGATATCTGGCGCGAATTCTGGCCGATGGCACCCCTGATCCTGACTTCGCTCAGACCAACTCGGGCAGCGTGGTGCAGTCGATTGATCGTGATGCCGTTGGTAGCTATCTCGTGGCGGGAGGCTTTACCCGTTTGCGTCGCGGCTCTGATTTTCCGACGCGTAACCGGGTTGCCCGGATTCTTGCCGATGGCTCGGTGGATGCCGCGTTCGACCCCGGAGTTGGGCCGAACAACACCGTCCAGGTGGTGAAGGCTCTTCCGGATGGGAAGGTGCTGATCGGAGGAAACTTTACCAATGTGTCTGGAGAACCGGGAACGGCTTACATCGCCCGCTTGAATGTTGATGGCTCGGTTGATGACAGCTTTGTTTCGCAGGCCACCGGATCCGTCGACGATATTGCCCTGGTGGGAAATGATTACTGGCTTTCGGGCGGAAG
The DNA here is from genome assembly GCA_030432565.1 of Verrucomicrobiia bacterium. Lineage (GTDB taxonomy): Bacteria > Verrucomicrobiota > Verrucomicrobiia > Verrucomicrobiales > Akkermansiaceae > SW10. The sequence continues at coordinate 24,784 of JAUIGV010000022.1, forward strand.
TTCCTACGACGGGAACTTTTATCACGTGCGGATCGACTCCACCGGAGCGGTGCTTGGCAGCTTTGGCTACGACGGCACCATGACTGCCAACAAGTTGATCCCGACTGCGGACGGCGGAGTTGTTTTGGGATCCACCACCTATCCCTACCTTCAAAAAGTGGATGGGAGTGGTCAGCGTGATACGAACTGGCCCAACCTGTTGAATGGCGGAGGACCAAACAACCGGATCTACGAACTGGCCCGGCTTGGTAATGATCGAAGCGTGGTTGCCGGGACCTTCTTTACTTATAGCGGAATCTCGGCGCCCAACATCATGGTTGTGGATGCCAATGGAAATCCGGAGCCTGACTTTTTGCCCGGCGCAGGCTTCAACGGCAGTTATCCCTTGATTGTGAAAACCGATTCGCTGGGGAGGATTTGGTGTGGAGGAAGTTTTACAAGTTATGACGGAGAGACGGTGAGCAGGATGGTTGTGCTTAACGGATACGAGCCCTCGGCGATTGATCCGTTTGAAGCATATGTCGATGATCTTCCTGTTGATCAGCAGGATGCAGGCGATGATCCGGATCGCGATGGTCAAAGCAACCTTGTCGAGTTTGCCTATGGAACCCTCGCCGAGGATGCGACCAGTCGAACCCAAATCAAGGTGTCATCAAACCTTGCTGCCAGTGCCGAAATTAACTCTCTGAATGCAGGTTCCAACCTGCCAGCCGGCGAGAGTTATTACACCGTCACCTATCGCTTCCCATATGATTCCCAGGGCGTGACGATTACGGCGCAGGCTACCTTAAATCCGGGGACCTTTAATGATGGTTCGGCCCAGATTATTCCTCTCGGTGATCCGGTGGATGATGGTGACTATTTCCTGCAGAGATATTATGTGACTCCGGGGCAAAGTGGAGCCATCCGGGGCTTCACCAGACTGAAACTAGAGCGCTAAAAATGCCGCCCCGGAGTCGTTTCCCGGGCGGCCATTGATGAGAGTGGGCGAACTCTTAAGAGCCAGCCGGAAGTTTCCTAGCGGATTCTCTCGAGGAGCCATGGAAGAAGGTCGCTAATGGCGACCCGCTCTTGCTCCATCGAGTCGCGGTGACGGATGGTGACGGTGTCTTTCAAGTCTTCCTTGCCTTCCTCGAGACCCACGGTCTCGAAGTCGATGGCGATGCAGAAGGGCGTGCCGACTTCGTCCTGGCGACGGTAGCGGCGGCCAATCGCGGCGGTCTCGTCGTAGAAAACGTTCATGTAGGGCTGGAGGAGGTTCTTCACTTCCCTGGCCTTTTCCACAAGCTCGGGCTTGTTCTTCAAAAGCGGAAGAATAGCGGCCTTGATCGGAGCGATCGCGGGTTTGAAGCGCATCACGGTGCGAATATCCTGTTTGCCGCCTTCCTTGGTAAGGTCTTCTTCGTCGAAGGCCTCACAGATTAAGGCGAGGATGGTGCGGTCGCAACCGGCGGACGGCTCCACAACGTGAGGAATGAAACGCTCCTTGGTTTGTTCGTCGAAATATTCAAGTGGCTTGCCGGAGTGTTCCTGATGCTTGCCAAGATCGTAGTCGCCGCGGTAGGCAACGCCCTCAAGCTCCTGCTGACCAAAGGGGAAGTCGTATTCAATGTCGTATGTCTTTTGCGAGTAGTGTGCGCGCTCGCCATCGGGGATGTCCAGGACGTGAAGTTTCTCCTTGTCGAGGCCGATCTCGTCGTAAAACGCAAGGCGTTTTTCAAGCCACTCGTCGGTCAGGCGGAGGCCATCCTCGGGGCGGCAGAAATACTCAATCTCCATTTGTTCAAACTCGCGCGAGCGGAAGGTGAAGTTTCGCGGGTTGATTTCGTTTCGAAAGGCCTTCCCGATCTGAGCAATGCCGAAAGGCAGCTTTACCCGATTGGAGTCCATCACGTTTTTGTATTGGACGAAGATCGACTGGGCGGTTTCGGGGCGAAGATAAGCGACCGCGTTGGGATCGTTCTCGTCGGCCGAGGCTCCCATCTGGGTTTTGAACATGAGGTTGAACTCCTTGGGTTCGGTGAGTTCGCAGGTTTTGTCCTCGCCTTTGGGCAGGGTTTGCTTTTTCTCGCAGAGCGGAGCTTCTTCAAGAGTGTCGGCACGGTAGCGTTTTTTGCAGACCTTGCAGTCCACCATCGGGTCGGAGAAGCCTCCGACGTGTCCGGAAGCGGTGAGCACGGCCTGGTGGTTGAGGACGGAACCATCCATTCCGAGGATATCATCGCGTTCCTGAACATTTTTACGCCACCAGAGATCCTTGAGATTACGTTTCACTTCGGTCCCGAGCGGGCCGTAGTCCCAGCATCCGTTCAGGCCACCGTAAATCTCGGCGGACTGGAAGATGAATCCTTTGCGTTTACACAGGGAAACAATTTTTTCCATGCGGGCGGTATCGGTCTGGTCTTTGTTGGCCATGGTCTTGGTTCGAGGAATTTTCTCTCGCGGGCCGCGAGGAAACAGGAGAAATGCCACAGGGGAAAGGTTTTTTGACAGCGCAATGGCAGGAATTTTCCCCCGAGTTGGCGTGGATTGGCAACTCAGTGGGTTGCCTTTTGAAAAGAGTCGGGAATAATTGGAGCAGGCAGGAGTCTTACCTGCGAAAACATTATGAAAGGAATCTTAATTGGAACCGGAGTTGTCGGGGCATACGTGGCCCTGCAAATGTGGATCTTGCCCGCGATGGGCGTCCAAACCTGAGCGAGCAAGGGAATGTCCTCAGGTGGAGGATGAGGAAAGGCCAGCCAAACGCTTCCGGTCGGAAGCAAAGATAAGTCCGACAAGGATCAGGATAAAAAATAATTTCCTTCGGATTCCCGGCGCTGTCGATGTGCACTCTTACCTGGAGCCGCTTACCCTCGACCGGGCTGGAGATCCACTTTAACCGGGATGAGCTCAAAACTCGTCCTGTGGCAGATCCCCCGGCTCTTTTCAAGTCCGGGGATTCTTCGTTTTTAAGTCCGAGGGATCCCAAGGGTGGAGGAACGTGGATGTTGGTCAACGATCGCGGCGTCGTGATCTGTCTCTTGAACAAGTGGGAGCTTGATGGGCGGACGATTGAATCTCCGCTGAGCCGGGGTCGGTTGGTTTGGTCGATGGCGGAGACCAAGTCGCTGGACGAGGTTGCGGACAAGTTGGCCAATTTGGATCGATACCAGGCGTTTACACTTGCGGTGTTTTCCCCCGGTGGTGATTCGTGCTGGGAGTGGACCGGTGAGGCGTTGACGAGAGGTGGGGTGCCGGAGGTTCTCACCTCGTCGTCATTTCGGTTTGAGGAAGTCAGAAAAGCGAGGCTTGCCTGTTTCACATCCGGGCTGCGCGGGGAGGATTTCCACGCTTCGCGGCATGATCCACCCTCGCCTTACTCAGTTCGGATGAATCGTCCTGATGCGCAAACGTGGAGTCGCTCGCGGTTGCGAGTTGGTGATCAAATTTCCTGGTATTATTTGGCGGAACAAGCGGATCTTAAGGGCGATCCTGTTGAGACGTTCGTCGAACTTCCCTTGCAATGACCTTGCGATCCAAACGACTTCTTTGGGGAAGATGGCAGCGATTGCTTCGTTGGGAGTTTTGGCCGGTGTGGGCGGTCTATCCTCCGGTCTTGGTTTCGTGGCTCTGGCACTCGATTCGATTGCGAGGTTTTACCCTGTGGACGAATTGTAATCCCGCCATGAAGGCCAGTGGGATGGCGATGGAAGAAAAGGGCGATATTCTGGATTCATTTCAAGAACCGGAGGGTCATATCCGTCTTGCCCGTTATCTCCGTATTCGGGGTGGTGTCGATGACGCTCTTGAACAAATCGATTTGTTCTTAGAGAATCACGGATTGGATTTCCCGCTGGTTCTCAAGCCCGACCTTGGTCAGCGGGGGCAGGGAGTCGGGATCGCGAAGGACCGGGAGGCTGCAAGATTCTGGATTGATCACTGTGATGAAGGATTTTTAGTTCAGGAGTATATCGCCGGGCTCGAGTTTGGAGTGCACTGGGCCAAATTTCCCGATGAGGAGAAAGGGAGAATTACTTCTCTTTGCGGCAAGTATCCCCAATCGGTGACTGGTGATGGTGATCGGACTTTGGAGGAGTTGATCCTCTCTGATGATCGGGCTGTTCTCATGGCCAAATACTACTTCGTAAAATTCAAAAAAAACCTCGATCGCGTGATTGGCAAGGGCGAACGCTTCACTCTCGTTGCGATTGGAACCCACTCCCGGGGCGCCATTTTTACGGACGAACGTCACCTGGTGACCGATGAAATGTGCGATGCTTTTGATGAGCTGGGAGAGCGTTTTCCCGGATTTAATTTTGGTCGTTACGACGTCAGGGTTCCGTCGGTCGAAGACTTACAGGCCGGGCGAAATATCCGGGTTCTTGAGCTGAATGGAGTGATGGGAGAGCCTGCCCACATTTATCAACCGGGATACCCGTGGCGGAAGGGGATGAGTGATCTGTGCGGACATTTTAAGCTGGCCGCTGAAATTGGTGCCGCCTGGCACAGGATGGGGGTCGATCCTCCCGAGGCAGGGGACTTGCTTGATCTAATCCGGAAACACTGCGATAAGAACTATCTTGAAGTTGATGAATTCGAGCGGGAGATTTGAGCAATTTGCGGATGTGCGGAAGCATCTGCCCTTTCTGGCTCGTCACGAGGGCCTGGCCTGCCTGCTCGAAAAACTTCTTTGCTATCCTGAGATCCGTCGGGCTTTTGCTGATTCGGAAGGGGAAGAAAATCCCTTCGCCGGAGTTGCCCGACGACTGGGTCTGGAGATTCGGGTTGAGGATTTGGCCGGGCGAATTCCCAAAGATGGTCCGGTTGTTGTGGTCTCCAATCATGGCTTTGGTGGATCGGATGCGCTCGCCTTGCAAGCGGTGATGAATGGTCTCAGGGATGATTTTAAGGTCTTGGCGAATCGTGAGGTGACGCTGCTTCCCGGAGTTGCCGATACCGTGATCCCGGTTTCAATTTTGGATCAGGATGACACGCGGGAAAACATCGCCAGTCTTAGGGCAATGTTGCGGCACGTGAAGATGGGGCGTGCACTGGGGGTTTTTCCTGCAGGTCGAGTGGCCTTTTGGAAGGGGGATCGAATGGTTGATCCGCCATGGAGCGAGCATGTCGTAAAGTTGCTCCGGCGAATGAATACCACCATCGTTCCTCTATGGTTTTATGGGAGGCCTCCGGCTGGGATCAGCTTTCTCTCACGGCTTTCCGGATTTGTTCGCACGGCTTTAATCCCGACCGGATTGGCCAAGATGAGAGGGCGGGAAATTGTCGCCCGTGCCGGGGAGCCCATCGATAGCCGTGAACTTCGGGAGCAGGGTGACAATGCCGGACCGTGGCTGCGCAAGAAATTGGAGTCGCTCTCAGATTTAGGGAATTAGATCGACCTGGTGTCCCTCTCACCTCAAAATCGAACGACATGAAAAATTTGATTCATGCAAACATTTATCTTCTGGAGCAAGCCGGACGCCTGCTCATCGAGATGACAGATTCCGACTACGCTGCGCCCGATGGGACCCTTTATGGGTCCAGTCTGGGACAGCACCTCAGGCATTGCCTGGATCATTATGCCTCTTTTTTACGAGGTCTGCCAGAGTCAGCCATCGATTACGATCACCGTGTTCGTGAACAAGAATTGGAATGCTCAACAAGTTGTGCGCGGAAAGAGATTTTGCAGATTCGAAGCCGACTAGAGGAGATTACGGAGTTCGATGTGACGAGCCGGATCAAGGTGAAAATGGATTGCGGTGGCGCGGATCACTCCTGGCATGAATCGACGCTTGGTCGGGAGCTTCAGTTTCTGGTGAGTCATACCGTTCATCATTTTGCGATGATCAACGGGATGTGCTCTTATCGCGGAATTAAAATGGAGGAAGGGTTTGGGATTGCGCCCTCAACTCTGCGCCATCGCCAACTCGCGACCATCGATTGATTCAATTTAAGAGCCCGTATCTTTCGATATGACCAATTTCAGCCAATCTGTTAAAACGGCGACTTCATGAAAGCCATCACGAAGACGAAGAGTTCACTTCAAGAGATTGCAGAAGCGGTTCCTGCTGATCTTCTGTTGAAAGATATCGCTGCGATCGGGGAGGCCGGGCCGCTTGCGACCCAGGGACCGTTTGACGTTTATCTTGCTCAGGCGCGAGCCATCCCGAATGTCTTGCTGGAGATTGGGCGTTTGCGCGAGGTCACCTTTCGTTCGGTCGGAGTGGGGACCGGCAAGTCGCGTGACCTCGATCATCGTGATGACTATTACGGCCACCTCTTTCTTTGGGATCGGGAAAAAATGCGGGTTGCCGGCGGCTATCGTTTGGCGCGGACCGATCTGATCTTTGCGGAATTTGGTTTTGAGGGCCTTTACTCGGGGACACTTTGCGAATGTGACCCGTCCTTGATGGACTTTCTCAATCCCGCCCTCGAGCTTGGCCGTTCGTGGGTGCAGCCCGACTACCAACGTTCCATGCATTCCTTGCTCGGACTTTGGAAGGGAATTGGTCAATTCGTGGCCCGCTATCCTCGTTACCACAGACTCTTCGGAGCTGTCACGATCAGTGATGATTACACCTCGATTTCCCAAAACCAAATCGTTCGTTTTCTGCGGAGAACCAAAACCGACAGCACCTGGGGGAAGGCGATGCGTGCCATCTTACCATTTCAGGAACGTCCGGAAGAGTTCACCCCGGGATTTGAAAGTATCGAGGAGGTTTCGGCAAAGGTCGCCACCCAAGAGCCCGACGGGAAAGGGGTGCCCGTGCTTCTGCGTCAGTATTTAAAGCTCAACGCCACTCTTTTGGACTTCGCCTACGACCCCAAGTTCCAGTATTGCCTTGATGCCATGGTCCTTGTTGATCTGAAACAAGCGCCTCCTTTGCTCCTGAAAAGATATATGGGCAGGGATGGCTACGAGAGGTTTAGGCGCGGCATCGAATAGCCTAACGGCCAAAGTAGGCCTGTCCCTCCGGTGAGGCGATGAACTTGTCGAGAAAACCCTCGGCGAAGTCTTCCTTGGTCAGTCTGACTTCAAATTGTTTTGCGTAGTCTTCGAGCAAGGTAGCCAGCTTGCCAAACTCATCGAGTTGGGTCAGGCACGTTATTTTACTCCACCAATAATCCTCGCTTTCAGGGCTGGCTGAGAGAGCTTTGTCGGCCCATTCCAGGCCCTTGCTGAAGTCTTCAGCAAGCACGCAGATCAAGGAATCGTAGTAGTCTAGGTAGTGGTCGTCATCGACAAATTTCCTGATGGTATTCAACTTTTGATGGGTTCCATCCCAGTCTTCCCGGTTGAAATCGGCATCGAGAAGCAGGAGCGCAACCCCGGCGTCATCCGGAAATGCAGCTTCGAATTTTTCGGCCTCCTTTAGGTGGGCGTCGACATTGTCCACCAGGCTGTTGAGGTAAGCGCTCCAGAAAAAGCGTTCCTTTTGAAGTTTTTCGGGGAGAGCCCGGTAGGCGTTTTGAAGAGCGTTGATATCTCCGGTTTGGGTCGCGTTGTTAATCGCCTTGATGGTTTCCAGGTGATTCGAAATGTCAGCCTCATCCTTCTTTTTAAAGGCGCGGGTAAATTTTGAACCCAGAAGCTGTTTGATGGTGGGGAGCACGAGCCTCCGGGTTGTCATGCTGCTCCAGTCACTGTTGCTCAACATATAGGTGTCATAGGCTTTAATCTGCCCGGACTCATCGGGCAGAGCCATGATAATCATGTATCCAAATCCTCCATCATCAGTGAATCTGAAGAGGGGCATTTTCATGCCCTGGAAATTGAGCAGCTTTACGTAGGTTAGCTGTTGGTTCAGCACTCCCCAGCCAAGGCCGCCGGCCCTTTGGCTCGTCCCCTTGATGATGCCTCCCATGAATTCTTCAAATTCAGAGGGTGGGAATTCGATCCCATCAAGTGCTCTTAAAAAATAGCCGCGCGGGTTAAAGGCCCGGGCAATTTCATCGGCATTCCCTTCTTTCGCGTCCTGGGCAAACTTTTTGCTAAACTTCTCGACGTTTGCAAGGTCGGCCTCGGTGAGTTCCCGAATGGTCTCTCCCCTGAGAGTGGAGCTCTCTTTCGAATCTTTACAACTGGCAAGAAAGACGACGGTGGCAAGGCCGAGTAGCTGGAATAGCTTCATTGGCTGGAGTGTTCCAGATCGCACTCGAAAGTCGAGTGAGCATCTGGCAATGAAATAAAAAAACCGCCTGTTGTTCAACAGGCGGGTCGGGGGAAGGATGATGAAATCTATTCTTCCTCTCCGGACTTTTCCTTTCTTTCCCTGTTCTGCCTCTCAAGCTCTCTGCGAGCTTCTTCCAACTGGCGACGTTGCTTTTCGAGCATTTTGGTTTGTTCCATTAACTCAAGCTTGTAGCGCTCGAGTTCTTTTTTCTTGTTCTCAATCATGCGGGCTCTGGCTTCATCTTCCTCGCGTTTGCGCATCATTTCAGCGTGGCGGGCTCGCTCCATTCGCTCTGCATTTTCACGCTCGCGCAGCTCTTCCCGCTCTGCAATTTCACGTTGATGATGCTCGTGCTCCTCGTGTCCCCTGGCTAAGTCTTCACGTGCCTCCCGAATGTCGGCGAGTTCTTCCCGGGCTTGATTCAGGGTATCGCGCAGTTCATCCAAAACCCTGCCCTGGGGATTGGGCCGGTCCTGGTGGGCTGGCAGATGCGGTCTGCTGGCGTGGGCGGCTTCAAAAATTTTTCGGGCATCTTCACGGTTGATCTTCTTCTGGGCAATCAATTCTCCAAGCACGCGGCCCAAAGCATCCGGGCGTCGTTGTCCCGGGATCTGGCGTGAGTTTTCCGGTTTCGCCCGCAGTGGTTGATCTCTTCCGGCTTGAGGCTTTGCTGCAAGTTTCTTCTTTAGCTCGGCATATTTTTCATTGGCCTGGTCGCGGGTCATATCACCCCGCTCAACGGCACCTTCAATCCGTTCTTTGACGCGGTCCCAATTAAAGTTTTCGGCTTTTGGTTGATCCGCTCTGCCGCGGGGAGCCCGCTCCCGCTCCTGGGCGGCAAGCGATGAAACCAAGAGAGCGGAAAGAGTGAGAGTTGGGAGGAATTTCTTCATAGCCCCTTCTGATACCATTTGAGGGGAGAATGTCGAGTTTGAGAGTACGAAGAAACTTTTCAGAATTTGAGACGCTTGTTAGAGATGCCCGGGATGGTGATCGCTTCGTGGATATTATTGTTGGTGGGTTTCGGAGCGTTCGCCTGGTTCTTTGCGATTCGAGGGAGGGGATCTCTGCGGTATTGGATCCGAATTTTCGAGGTGGAAGAACAGTGGGTTCTGGGAAAGACTTTCGAGGTGGATGACCGGGCTGCTCATGAGCAGTTTTTTACGGATGCGAACGCGGTCGTGAGGTCGCTTGATCGCCGCACCAACAAGGTTTGGAGGCAGTGGGACCGGAGTTCCGGGAAGGTGTTCCTGGGTCTCGTTTTCAACGTTCCACCGGATGAAGGGGTTCCGGCCGGATACGAGCTGCGACAATTGCCCGGGCGAGAAGTGGTTCGGCTTTCCGGGACAAATCGGATCGATGAGAATTCGGAGATAGAAGCGGTCAAATCATACGCTGCGGACAAGGGGTTAAAGTTGGACCTGGAGTATCCGGGAAGGTTGTCCGGACAATCGTTCAGCCTCTATCAGTGGGATATCGTGCAATCTGTGGCTCAACCACCGACAAGTGGTTTCTCCCGTCTGGTCGAGGCCACTTATCAATTGCGAAACAATTTGGTGATTCCCTTGCTCGCGACCTGGATCGCTCTGGCTCTGATTGGGACGGCCCAGCCGGTGATGCTGGTTCTTGGAATTCTCCTCATTTGTTTCCTGTCAGGGGCTTGCAAGTTCGTCTTCATCCATCAGATGACCGATGAAGCGGACGAAATTCACCTGCAGAATTACTAGATACGGGCGAAAAAAAAACGTCCCGGTTTTCCGGGACGTTTGATGGAAGGTTGTCGTCAGCTTTGACCTACTTGTTAATCGTCTTCATGCGGAGCATGCCGACACCGGTGAGGCCCGCAATGACGAGTGTAATGATGATTCCAATTGTGGGGGCGCCAAGACCGGTCGAAGGAATTTCGGGAATGGCCGGGGCCGGAGCGTCACTGATTACAGGAGTGCCGTCCGCACTGACTGGCTTTTTGAAAGGATCAATAAGATCCTTAACGTTGAGCATCGGCGGGGGAACCTTGCTGAGAATGTCTTTATTGGCTTCCTTGTATTCGGCGACCATCTCCGGAGTGACTGCGGAAGCGCTGTTTCCGAAGGAATTACGAATATAGGTCAGGACCGCGGCGATGTTTTCGTCCGGCTGTCCTGCTCCCATGGCGACCATTGGTGCCGCGAACTGATAGTCCTGGCCGTTGACAGTGATGGCACCCTGAAGTCCACGAAGCTGGATTCCGATTAGGTTTTCCACCGGGCCGGTGACCCATTCGGATTTCTCAAGAGGAGGGCCGACATTGGGCATCCCCTGACCGGTCGGGCCGTGGCAACCAAGACACAAGTTGTATTGCGCTTTTCCAAGTTCCATTACGGCGGGGTCAATTTCGTTATTTTCGCTCACGTTTTGATCAGGTTCAGGTTTCGGACGGGCGGGAGTCTCGGTGCTTTTTGTCCCTTCGTCCATCTTTTTGGAGTCGGCAAGTAAAAGTTCCTTTGCCTGATAAGGGGCGGGCTTTTCCGGATTGGGTTTGGTCAGCGTCAAAAGCCAGGCGATGACATCGCGGGCCTCGTAAGGGGTGAGAATGGCCCCCATGGCAGGCATGGCGGAAACGGGTTTCGGTTGCCCGGCGAGGTCGGACAATTTAATCCGCCACACAGCTGACTCGCTTTCCCTGAGATCGAGGTATTTGTCTGTGCTGGCCACGATGGTTCCGCTCTTGCTGGTTCCGTTTTTGAGCTTCACCTCAGCGACGCCAAAGCCGTCGGCAATTTTTGCGTGAGGGAGAATGAGTGACTCGAGCAGGCCCTTGGCGTCGTGTCTTAGCGCCACCCCCATGAGGTTGGGGCCGGCTTCGCCGCCTTCCGAGTGGCCGGGCTCGTGCCGGTGACAACGCATGCATTGGGCCGCGGCATGAGTTTGGAAGATCTTGAATCCACGACCGGCATCACCTCCGGCCAGCGAAGGCTCCCAGGGAGCGAGCGAATCATCCTTTGGCAGCGAGTCCTCATAATCAGCGAGGGCGGATTTGATCGCCGGCTCGCCGCGTTTCCGGGCCGCCATCAAAAGATCGAGGCGGGTGGCGCGGTCGCTCTTGCCATCCTTGAGGTCGACCAGGCCCTCCCGAATGACGGGAATGGCATACTCGGCCGGAAGTTCGCCGATAATTCCCCAAGCGGTCTGGCGGCGTGCGGTGCTATCCGATTGGAGTGCTCCTTTGAGCGCCGCCACGGTGGAAGCCGGATCCCGCTCAGACGCGAGTTGAAGGGCTTTGCTGGCAAGCTCGTCGTTTTTGGAACGGGCCGCTTCGGCGAGGATTTTATCGACGTTTTCGGGGTTTCCCTTGAGGAAAAGATCAAGGGCTGCCGCGCGGGTTTGTCCGTCGGTCTTTTGATCACGGATAATGCGGGTGAGGCTTCCCGAATCGAGCCCTTTGTGCTCGATGCCATATTTTAGGGCAAGCTTCATCGCTTCGCCGAAGATTTCCTGTCCTCCGTCGAGGAGAAGTCCGATGTGCTCGCCGAGAACTTTCTCCATAATGGCGGGATCGCGGGGAGCAAGAGGGGAGTGATAACCGAGGGATTGATCGACGACGTGTGGTGTTTCCCACATCGCAAGAAGCCGCATCGCTTCCTTCCGCTCTTCGATGGGGAAGAGTGGATTCACGGCGGCTTTGATGACACGGAGAAGATTTTGTTCGTTGGGAATCCGGTAGGCGGAGTGGATGAGTCGGCGCAAGATCATGCGGCTGACCGGGCGCTGGGGAGTGCCAATTGATTCGTCATCAAGGAGGGCTGCCAGAACGGGGCGGGCGGCTTCCATGTGGGTGTCGTGAATGGCGCGGATGGCATCATTCGAGATCCCCAGGTTGGTGTCACCAAGGAAGGCCATCACCTTGGGGCTACCCATTCTCCTCAGGGCGATGACGGCGGCGTGCCTGACCGCTTCCGAATCATGGCGAACGAGATCGGCGATCTCCTGGTCTTTTGCAATTCCCACGAGCGCCATCACTCCGGCATGGCGTAGAACGGGATCGTCATTACCGTTGAATTCGATCATCGCTTTGATCGCGGGGAGCGCCTTGGGATCTCCGATGCGGCCGACCGCAATCGCGGTAAGGGCGCGCACCCGGGGGGATCCATCCGTCAGAGCCGGAAGGAGGACATCCGCAGTCTTGAGCTGAGCTTCGCCAAGTGCTTTGGCGACCTGTGCCCGCACCCGGGGATCGTTGCTGCGGAGCTGCTGGGCGAGGATGCCGGTTGCCACGGTGTTTCCCTTGCGCGCGATCATTCCAAGTCCCCAAATTCCGTGGAGGCGCTCGATATGATTGATCTGCTGATTGGCTGCGGAGACGAAAAGGGGGAGTGCTTCGGGGCGGGTGGCCAGGTGAAGTTGGGCGCGGAGGCGGACACGCTGATCGGCGTGCGAGAGTAGCCTTGCCAGGTCTCGGGGAGGAGCGGTTTTGAAGTCAATTTCCGCGAGGAAATCGGCGACACTTTTTCCGGGATTCTGTTCCTCAAGAGTGTAAACACGTCCGGCATTGTGCGATTGCCAGCCGCTGACGAAGTCAGACACGTAGAGCTTCCCATCGTAGCCCCATTCGATGTCGGTGGCGGCGACCCCCCAGTTGAACTTCCCGGATTGATCGACTGCAAATCCGGCGCCATCATCTTTGATACTGAAGTTCCAAATGCCGGAGGCTGCGGCACCACCCCGGTAGTCGCAGATGAGGAATTGGTCTTTGCAGCCTAGGCTGAATCCAGTGCCCGGGTAGTAGGCGAGTCCGGACGGGCCGGAGGTGAGATTCAGCATGGGAGGGACGATGTGTCCCGGCTGGCTGCCATTCCGGGGCTCCCACATTTTTTCCTGCATCCACTGGTTGATGGGACGGTCGGGAATGCCGGCCGTTTTGTGGAAGGAGTGGAGGACCTGATGGCCCATGCGCCAGCCGGAGTCGGCTCCTTCAAGCATGAAGACGACGCGCGCGCGATCGCCCTGGTCGGAGTTGTTATCAACGGTGATGCCGGTGCCGAATTGATCGAAGGCGATTTCCTTGGGATTTCGCAGGCCGGTGTGGACCACCTCCATGTTCGAGCCATCTGGTTCGAAGCGAAGGATCGCGCCTTGGTTCGGATATTTGTATTCGCGGCCTTCCTTTGTCGTGAATGAGAATCCACGGTCGCCGATTGTGGTGTAGAGGCGGCCGTCGGGGCCGAGTGCGAAACCATTGAGGTCATGACCCGAGAAGGAGACGCGCACGCCAAATCCGTCCTGAATGACGCTTCGCTTGTCAGATTTCAGATCGCCATCTTCATCCTCGAGCATCCAGATATTGGGAATGCAGGCAAAGTAGATCTTACCCTCGAAAGCCATGATACCGGCTGCGGTTCCGTCGAGTAGATCGTTGAATTTTTCGGCGAAGATTTCCGCCTTGTCAGCCACGCCATCGCCATCGGTGTCAATGAGGACACGGATTTTTTCCGAGACGGAGGTCATTTTTTCGAGGGGGAGTTTCTCCTGCCACTTCTTGTGCATCGCGATGCGATCGTCGGTGGTCTGCGCCGAGATGTCGTCCATAAGCCAGTAAAGATGGTTCCGGTTGTCTTCGACTCCGAAGCGGAAGCGGTGCGTTTCGGCGAGGAAAACACGACCTTCTTCATCCACCGTAAGCGCGGTGGGCGAGTAGACGCCGAGTGTCTTGTTTTCAGCGAAAAGCCTGGCCACCGCACCCTCGGGGATGGTGAGGCCGGGAAGAACATCGGTGGAAACCAACCCGTCTTTGTTCGGTTGGGCTTCGCGATATTTGGGTTTGGGGAAAAATGGTTTTGGGCTGTCTGAAAAGACGAAGTGGTCAGCGTTGATAATACCCCAGCCACCGGGTTCTGCATCGATGATGCGGATCTTGGCTTGCTCCCCTTGATGCTCTTTGAGGGTCCAGACGATCGGTTGCATTTCGAGGCTGTTTTGCCCGGTCGCCTCGAAGACGACCTTGTCTCCGATGAGGAGTTGGACTGCGGTTTTTTCCTTGTGATTGCCTCCGGCGATTTTGAAGCCAAGAAAGGGTTGGGAAATTTTGAATCCAGGCGAAGTGAGCGAACCGGTCGGCTTGTCGCCGCCGTGAGCCGAACTGACGAAATACTGGTCCGAGTAATTGGTAATCTTGCCATTCACTCCCGGCGGGGTGACGGCGGTGGGGGCTTTCCCGAAAGCATTGCCCTCGACGGCCCACTCGCCGAAACCGTCGGATTCGAAGGCGTCGAAGACCAAGTCGGTGGCCGTGGCGGGCAGGGCGAGGGATGCGAGAAGAAGTGAAGTGCGCATGGAAAGTGGACGTTGTGGGTGCGAGAGAATGGCTTGGGGTGGGGAATACGCAAGAATTCCGGGAAGCTTTCCCTGTGGGGAAAACGTGTCGAGTGGTGGTTTTCGTCTCCGGAAAATCAGAGAAGGAGGGGGATTCTGGCAGTTCTCGTGTTGCTTTTCTCATCTCGGGGTGGACCACGGGCCATTGGTGTTCCTCTTCCTCCAAAAATATCTTTGCCCTAGTCGACTCTGGAGTGAACTTCTGCCCGGACGCCCGGGCAGGGGGGACAGGAGCGAGGGAAAAGCATTGATATTTCTCATGAACGGAATTCCTGGGACCCAATCTTCAGGGTTTTCAATCGTTGGGCGGGTTGAGTGGGAATCTCAAATGATTTTCGGCTTGCTCTAAGGGCACATTTTTGAGGAGGCTTGCAGTAGCCGTTCCCCTTTAAACGACATTATGAAAATACCATCAACCCTCCCGCTTTGCCTTCTCACAGGTTTCGCCCTCCTTGGGCAGAGCTCTGCAACGACTGTCTTGCACTACCGCGTTAACGACACAGACGCTGCAAATGTTGCCGCTGGCACGGTTCCAGGTTTTGATGGCAGTGCGGATGGAGCCGCTATCGGGGCGGGCGGCACCTTGAGCGCAGATGTGCCGACAGTCGGTGTCCCCGCTGGAGCTGGCAATCGCTCCTTGAGCTTCGCTGGTGACGGTGGTTTCAATCTTCCAGGAACCCGGCAACTGCTCAACTCGACCATCGACGCGAATGGCGGATTTACCTTCGAGGCTTGGTTCAATTTTGCGGGTGGTGGTAACGTGAACTCAATCATCGATTACGCCGGAACGGAAAAGCTCGTGCGTCGTGCCGCGGCAACAGGAGTTTCAATGACCGCTGCTGGTGTCGGTGATCCATTGATCGGTGCGACCGGCACCAATTCCTGGCATTATGCAGCTGTCGTTTTCACTTCCACGGGGCTCTCTGGCGCCGATATTACCGGTGATTTCACTTTCTATCTTGATGGCACCACCCCTGTGGGGACCCTCACCGGTCAGACAATCACGGCCTTTGGTGATTCTCTGAATCGCACAATCTCGGTGGGTGCTCACCCGGTCGGCTTCCCCGGTGACTTTTACAACGGCCAGATCTATGAGCCCCGGGTTTCGTTGGGTGCACTCAGCGCCGGAGACTTGCTCTATACTGCCATTCCTGAGCCCGGTGCCCCACTTCTTCTCACCTTTTCTTCGGTGCTCGTGTTCCTCCGACGCAAGAGGTCCTAGAGGGGGGATTCCGCCCAATTGGTCTCTAACCGGGGTATGGTGTGAGCCGTGCCGGGATATCGGTTGGACTATATTTAAGGATGAAAATTTTCATCTCGTGTTTGCTTGCTTGCGCAGCGACTTTAATTCTTCACGGGCAAGCCGTCTTTCATTACCGGGTCAGCGATTCTGACAGTGCCACCGTCTCCGGAGGCGCTGTTCCGAGTGTCACTGGATCCGATGGTGTGGTCAGTGGACCGGTGAGCCTGTCTGCAGATATTCCGGTCAATGGGGTCCAGGCAGGAATGGGGAATCGTTCTCTGACATTCGACGGCGGTGCCGGAGTGCTGACTCCGGGGACTCGGCAGCTGCTTAATGCCAATATTCATGCTGCAGGTGGTTTCACCTTCGAGGCCTGGTTTAAATACACAGGATCCGGCAACGTGAACGCGATTATCGATTACGCGGGCACCGAAAAATTGGTGCGTCGGGCCGGCGCGACCGGGGTCTCCATGACGGCTTCCGGGGTCGGTGATCCGCTAATTGGGGCGACTGATGTGAACGAGTGGCACTACGCTGCTGTCGTTTTCACCTCCACCGGACTCTCCGGCGGAGACGTCACCGGAGATTTTACGTTCTATTTGGATGATAATGCTCCAACCAGCACGCTGACCAACCAGACGATAAGCGATTTCGGTGACAGCCTCAATCGCACGATTGGGGTTGGGATGCATCCACAAGGATTTGGCGGGGACTATTTTCAGGGGTTCATCTATGAACCTCGGGTCAGCCTCGGCGCTTTGACAGGGGGGCAGTTGCTCTTTTCTTCCCGTCCCGGGATCGTTTCCTTCACGGCGACGCCTCAAAACATCACGACGGGTCAGAGCAGTATCTTGTCATGGGAAGTTTCGGGAGCGGATTCCGTGACGATCAGTGGGGTGGCCGGGGAGCTGTCGAGCGACATGGGGGACGTCAACGTGTCGCCAACGACGACCACTTCTTATATCCTCACTGCAAGCAATGCCAGCGGTGACTCGACTTTGCCAGTGACGGTATTTGTCAACGCCGAGCCGCTCGCGCCCATCCTCAACGAATTCATGGCGGACAATGCCGGAATCGTGAATGACGAAGATGGAGAGACTCCCGATTGGATCGAATTGAAGAACCCGAATCCATTTCCCCTCGGGGTCACCGGGTGGTCGCTGACTGACGATCCCTTGCTCCCGCAAAAGTGGACTCTTCCCGCTGGTGCGGAAATTCCTGCCAACGGGTATCTCCTCGTGTTTGCATCGGGCAAGAATCGCCGTGTTCCAGATGGTGAATTGCATACTAATTTCCAGCTTTCCAGTGGTGGTGAATATCTGGCGCTTGTGCGGCCGGACGCTTCGGTCGCGCACGAGTTTTTGCCAGGCTATCCCAATCAATTTGAGGACATCGCATACGGCACCCAACCGGACGGAATGACCTACCGGTTTCTAACCGACCCAACACCCGGTGGGGAAAACTCAACGGCCGGGGTGATTGGATTTGTCGAGGATACCAAATTTCAACCTGACCGCGGCTTTTACGATACGGAACAAGTGGTGACGATTACCTGCCCGACGCCGGGCGCGACGATCGTCTACACGACCGACGCCAGCACGCCCAGCCTGTCCAACGGGACGCAGGTTCCGGCGGCCGATAGCTTCACCCCGCCGGTTGCCACGATCACGATCGGGCAGACGACCACCTTGCGCGCGGCGGCGTTTCTTGAAGACTACAAGCCAACGAACACCGACACGCACAGCTATTTCTTTCTCGATGACATCGTCTTGCAGTCTTCCAATGGTAATGCGCCAGCGGGGTGGCCGTCGGGATCGCTGAATGGTCAGAGTTTCGACTACGGAATGGATCCAAATATCGTGAATGACGAGATTTGGGGGCCGCAGTTGCGTGCCGCGATGTTGCAAATTCCATCGATCTCAATTGTGACCGACCAGAATAATCTCACCGGGGCCAGCGATGGAATCTACACCCATGCTGGCAATGATGGTGACACGTGGGAAAGGCCGACTTCGGTCGAGCTTTTGAACCCGGACAACAGCCCGGCATTTCAAGTGAATGCGGGTGTACGCATTCGCGGAGGTTTCTCGCGTGGAGGGTTCAACCCCAAGCACTCATTCCGCTTGTTTTTCCGTAGTGAGTATGGACCGTCCCGATTGCGATACCAGTTGTTCGGCTCCGAAGGTGCGGATGATTTTGATAAGATCGATTTGCGCACCGCCCAGAATTACGCGTGGAGTAACAACACTGGGAATAACGAGTTGCACAACACCTTTATCCGGGACGTGTTCCATCGTGACAGCCAGCGCGACGTCGGGCAACCCTACACACGAAGCGCCTATTATCATCTCTACCTCAATGGACAATATTGGGGGCTCTACCAGACGCAGGAACGCGCGGAGAGCGCTTACGCCAACACCTACCTTGGCGGTAGACGGGATGACTGGGATGTGGTCAAACCCTCTGGTGGGAGTGTCAATGCGATCGATGGCACCATCGATGCCTATCGGGCGCTTCACACGCTCGCGCTCGGCGGATTTTCCTCTGACGCGACCTATTATGCGGTTCAGGGAAAAAACTCCGACGGGAGTGATAATCCTGCTCTTCCGGTCTACCTCGACGTCGATAATCTGATTGACTACATGCTCATCAATTTCTTTTGCGGAAACAGGGATGGCCCGCTCAACCTAGGCAACAGCGGGCCGAACAATTTTTATGGCATCCGCAATCGCGAAGTTAGCGCGCGAGATCCCTGGCGTTTTCTTTGTCACGATTCCGAGCATTCGATGGCGGCCTCAAACCATAACGTGAATGTCAACGTTACCACCACCGTTAGCACTGGCCAGTCGGCGGGTGCTTTTAATCCCCGCTGGCTCAATCAACAGCTTGCGCAGAACGAAAACTATCGCCGTCGCTTCGCAGACCGGGTGCAGCAACATCTCTTTAATGGCGGTGCGCTCACCGAAGAGAAAAATATCGAACGTTGGAATGCCCGCGCGGCAGAGATTGATCTGGCAATCATCGGAGAGTCGGCGCGCTGGGGGGATCAGCACAACGAACCTCCGCTCGACAAGGAGACCTGGGAGGCTGAACTCGACTGGATCACCGACGTGTTTTTTGCCCAGCGCAAGGACGTCTTACTCGGACAGTTGCGCACGGCCGGGCTTTTTCCAGGCCTATCGGCACCTGCCTTTAATCAACACGGTGGGCGTGTGCCGAATGGTTTCGGAGTGGTAATTACCAGTCCTTCCGGTGCCATTTTCTATACCACCGACGGCAGTGATCCGCGCGGCGAGGTGACTCAAACAACGACCTCGCTTCTCAGTGAAGGTGCCGCCGCGACGGCTTGGATTCCGACAGCTGATATCGGCACCAGTTGGCGGGGTGGGGCGGAACCGTTCGATGACTCGAGCTGGCTCGGGGGCACGACCGCGATCGGCTACGAAGCCAGCCCTGGCGGAGGAGTGGACTACACCGACTTCATCGGTATTAATGTTGAGGACATGCGTGGGAACGTGACCTCGGTTTATGCGCGCGTGCCGTTCACTGTCGCTGATCCAACTGCTTTCAATGCGCTATCCCTGAAGATGCGCTATGAAGACGGTTTCGTTGCCTATATCAACGGGATTGAGGTTGCCAGCGCCAACAAGCCAGCATCACTGCAGTGGGACTCGGCGACCAACAACGGATCCAGCAACGCCGATACCGCCGCCATTGGATTTGAGAATTTCGATATCACACCGCACCTGGGCTCTCTGCAAGTGGGTGAAAACGTCCTGGCGATCCATGGCCTTAATGCCAACCTTAACAGCAGTGATCTTTTGCTCGAGCCAGAGATCACAGGCTCCTTGGTTGAGACCAACGCGTCCGGCATCGCCTATGGCGGCCCCATCACTCTCACCGAGCAGAGCACGCTGCGTGCCGCCGTGTTGGAGGGCGGGCAATGGTCGGCTCTAACCGAGGCAACATTCCTGATTGATGCCGTGCCCGCCGACGCGGGCAATCTGGTCGTTTCGGAGTTTAGCTATCGCCCTGCCAGTCCGACCTTGATCGAAAATCCGGATGGCACCTTCGACCGTGGAGATTTCGAGTTTGTTGAGTTGCAGAATATCTCCGATAGTCCGGTCGATCTCAGCGGTGTAAGTTTCACGGATGGAATCGATTTTCAGTTTCAGGACAATACCGTCCTGCCGGCAGGAGGCTACCTTGTGCTGGTGAAAAATCCGGCTGCCTTTAGCGCTCGTTACCCCGGAGTTGCGGTGACGGACACTTTTGGTGGAAGTCTCAGTAATGGTGGCGAGCAGGTGATTCTCTCTGGAGCCGATGGCAGCGAGATTCGTAATTTTACTTACAGCGATCAGTTCCCTTGGCCCACCAGCGCGGATGGCGACGGCTATTCCCTGGTGTTGGCTTGTCCCGGTGCCAATCCCGATCACAACGATGCCGCAAGCTGGCAGCCTGCCAGTGGGATTCATGGGACACCGGGATACGCCGGAGGCCAGAGCTATGCAGACTGGGCGATTGCGGAAGGAATCATTGGTGCACCCGGAGATGACGATGATTTGGATGGTTTCGCCAACTTGTTTGGATACGCGATTGCCGCACAACCAGCGATTGGGATTGTGGGTAATCAGTTTAGGGTATCGGTCGACCAGAATCTTTGGGCCAGCGGTGTCCTGCTGGAGGTCCAGATTTCCGATGACCTGAAGGAGTGGACTGCTCTTGTCCCAATGGCGGCCAGTCACAATGGTGATGGCACCCGGACCCTGACCTATTTGGGAGCCGGTGCTGACATCACCACGCGGCAGTTCGCCCGGTTGAAGGTGACTCAAAAGTAAGCAGGAAGCCGACGCTTTTGGCCAAGTCGGTGACTCTGGCTAGGACAGATTTTTGAGGATGGTCGCGCCCATTTCGGCAGTGTTCACCTTGGTTTCACCTTCAGCGCCAGTGAAGAGATCGCCGGTTCGAAGGCCTGAATCGATGGTGGCTTGGACGGCGGCATCGATGGCGTCGGCTGCGGCGGTTTCGCCAAGTGAGTAGCGGAGCATCATTGAGACGGAGAGAATTTGTGCGATGGGATTGGCGATGCCCTGGCCGGCGATGTCGGGAGCTGAACCACCGGAGGGTTCATACATTCCGAAGTAAAGCCCGCTGGCCTTTGCTTCGCCCAGCGAGGCTGAAGGAAGCATGCCAAGTGATCCGGAAATCATGGCCATTTCGTCGGAAAGGATGTCGCCGAAGAGGTTTTCGGTGACGAGGACGTCAAAGGAGTCCGGGCGCTTGACCAATTGCATCGCGGCGTTGTCGACATAGAGGTGATCCATGGTGACTTCAGGATATAGCGCTGCCACTTCGTTGGCGGTTTCGCGCCAGAGAACAGAGGTTGCGAGGACGTTTGCTTTATCTACTGAAGTGAGTCGCTTGTCGCGCCCCATGGCAGCCTTGAAGGCGACATGTAAAATATTTTCGATTTCCGACTTCTTGTAAACCATGGTGTCGAAGGCGACGGGTTCACCATTGCGATCTTCGCGGCCCTTGGGCTCGCCAAAGTAGATGCCACCGGTGAGTTCCCGCACGCAGAGGACATCGAAGCCATTCGGGATGAGCTCATTTTTGACGGGCGAGGCGTGGGTCAGAGCCGGGAGACAGGATCCGGGGCGGAGGTTGGCGAAAAGGCCAAAGTGTTTCCGCAAGGGCAGGAGGGCGCCGCGCTCGGGCTGGATGTCGGGAGGAAGGTTTTCCCACTTGGGACCGCCGACGGAACCAAAGAGGATGGCATCAGCCTTTTCGCTGGCTTCGATCGTTTCCCTCGGGAGAGGGGTCTCGTTGTTGGTTGCGTCGAGGGCTGCTCCGCCCACGAGGTGAGTGGAGCGGGAGATTTCAAAATCAAATCTAGTGGAGACGGCGTCGAGGACTTCGAGGGCGACATCCATGACTTCGGGGCCGATTCCGTCGCCGGGGAGCACTGTGATGGTGTGAGGCATGGGCTTGTCTAGTTTGAAGAGCGGAAATGCTAAACTCTAAAATTGGCAAAATCGAGTTCCCGGGCAGAAAGTCTTCCGCAACCGCAGGGTGCCGGTGCGGGCTTCCGTTATTTTAAATTGGGCATGCGTTTGAGACGTCCTTCTTTTCTGTTTTTTTAGTAGCCGTGAAGCCTTTTGCCTTGAGTGCTTTGATGATGTCTTTGACTTTGAGCAAAGCTTCAGCTGTCGCGACGGTGTCGGCTTGATCTCAAACTTCGGTTCCGACAGTTACTTTGGAGTCGTGGGCTGACGTGATTGATGGTGCCAACGGCGCCACTTTGAATCGAATCGACGATGGCTACGGGCCGGGGATTGACCGGATCGACGTGGTTGTGCCAAAGCCGGATGAGGGATGGTTCTTTATGCGGGTTGGAGCTCCTTGAATGTTTTGCGCATGATCCATTCGAGGTCTACTTGATCTCCGACGGGAAAGCCGTATTCGCCGATTTTTTCAAAGCCGTATTTTTGGTAGAACCTGATGGCACGAGGGTTTTCGCTGAAGACGCTGACGTAGATTTCGTCAGTGTTAATCGACCGAAAGTAGTTCATGGCCCACTCCATGAGTCGGTCACCGAGTCCCTTGCCCAGGAATGATTTCCGCACATAGACCTGCCAAATCTCTCCTGCGTCAGGCGAGGGTGATTCGGCGGGGACATGAACAGGGCCGACTTTGATAAAGGCAACGAGTTCACCGTCGGACTCGATGACGCGATGAGTGAGTTTGGGGTCGGCGAGTTCTTGGGCGACGACGGCGTCGGAATAGACTTCCTTGAGAAAGTGGTTGAGATCTTCCTGGCGATAAAGGGTGCCGAAAGTCTCAATGAATGTGCTCCGTCCGAGCTCGGCAAGATGCGGGGTGTCTTCGATCTCCGGATTACGGAGTTGGAATTCTCCGTTCATGGACGTTTCGTTATTCGGTGGGCTCAAGTTGCTTGAGCTGGATGTTCCGGAACCAGACGGGTTGGCCTTCGGCCTGCAGGGCGATGTGTCCGTGCGAAAGTTGGAGGGGCGCGCCAGCGGCGAAAAGGTCTTTCGTTGGGACTACGGCTCCCCTGGGGTCAAGTTGTGGCTTTTGGTAGCGCAGGACTTCCTTTCCGTTCACGCGATGAATGATCTCTTTATTCCCTCGAACTTCGATTTCGATCTTCACCCACTGATCGGCCGGGATGGTGGGGGCGGAGGATTGTACGATGTGCTGGGTGATGAGCTTTCCATCCATTTCCAGATTGGTGCCGGGGGTGCAAACGTTGCCGGTGGGGCGCTTGCCTTTGTCTTCGTCGGCGAGGAATTGAAACTCAAGGCTGACGGGAAAGCCTTGGTTGAGAGTCATGCTTTGAGGAGGTTGCGAGTGAACCATGATGCCGCTGTTGAGGTTCACGTAACCGGGAGCGTCTTCCATCATCTTTCCGGCAAACTTGTATTCCATGCGGAGAATGTAGTGGGAGTAGGAGAGGTTGGAGTAGAGGTGGCCGAACTTACCTTCGAATTTCGGGTATTTGTCGTATTCGCATTTCAAGATGCCATCTTCCACGCGGAAGGTGTTGAAGGCGTTTTCTCCGAGAGGGTGTTTGGCGATTTTCGGAGTCCAGCCGGAGAGGTCTTTTCCGTTAAAAAGGGTGACCCACTCCGAGGCGTGGAGGGGGAGGGAAAGCGCGGCGGTGAGAATGAGTTTGCGAATCATGGAAGAGATCATGTCATCTTGACCTGATTTGAAAAGCGACCTTTCTTGTCGATGGTTTTCCGCAGTGGCTTAGTTGGGCTTCTGCCGGACGATCATCGCGTTGAGAGGCATAGGGAGGGCCACCCGTGTCTCCTGTTGCTTCATCTTCATTTTATGGAGAAGAGCCACCGCTTGCTCATACTGGTCTTTTGCAGAGGTGTAATTACTCTGTTTCAAGGCAAGCGAAATGGAATCGTCCTGACGCTCATCGGTGATTTTCGCGAGGGCTTCAAATTGCAAGTCCAGCAGCTTGATTTGGGCGGTGAGTTTTTTGCGAGTGGCTTCGTCATCGCCCGCGACTTGCAGTTGGGCTTTCGCCATTGCGGCTTTGCTTTGGAGGGCGGCGAGGTCTTTGCGGGCTTCGGTATAAAGTTCCAATTCGGCTTTCCCGAGCGGGTTGGGAATGTGGTCGAAATACGGGATCCCGTATTGCTGGATCAGGACGGTGAGTTCCTTGCGGTGGTCTTGGACGAGGTTCGACTGCGCGATGAGTTCGTTATCCAGTGCCACGAGAGTTGCGTGGGAAGTTGAAAATTCGAAGTCTTCCCGGATTTCAAGGTAGGCGTCGATGAGGTCATTGATGATTTTCTTGCCTGATATTTTTTCGCTGGAGGCGACGGTGATTTTGGCCATGTCGGTTCCTTCGATTCTGGTGACTTTGAGGGAGTTTTTAATGCGATTGAGATCGGCCTTGAGGTCGGCCCACTTGCCTTTATGGGAGGCCTTCTCCAGGACTTCTCCCATCGAAATGCTGGCGATTTCATTGGCGATGAAGTTGTCAGTGCGAATCGCCGGATCAGCGAGAACGAGG
This sequence comes from Verrucomicrobiia bacterium, assembly GCA_030432565.1. GTDB lineage: Bacteria > Verrucomicrobiota > Verrucomicrobiia > Verrucomicrobiales > Akkermansiaceae > SW10. The sequence goes on from JAUIGV010000022.1 coordinate 49,085, forward strand.
CTGCTTGGGAGGATTTGCACGATCGCGGTGCTGACCCTGGCGTCTGTTGTGGCCTTTTCCTCATGGTGATCTCCGTGGGCGGAGTCACAGGAAGGGAGGGCGAAGAGGAAGGTGGAAATGAGGAGAAGGGCTTTTGACATGACTAGGGTTTAGAGCGGTGAGACCAAAAGAAGCAAGCAGGCGTTCAATGAACTAGAAAAAGATTCGGCAGCGCGCTTTGGTTTGTCAGACTTTTGGCCATGCGAATCCTTTTGCTCAGCGTCTGTTTGATAAGCTCGGTTCCGGCTGAATCAGTGGCTTTGGATTCATTGCTGGAAACACCCGAGCTGAAGCCTGCTTCAGTCGGGGTGTTTGTGATTCCGCTGGACGGCGGGGAGACGGCTTTGGAGTGGCGGGCGGACAAGGCCTTGATTCCGGCTTCGACTATGAAGGCGGTGACGACGGCGACGGCGATGCAAGTTTTGGGACCGGAATTTTGTTTTGAGACCCATCTTTATCAAAAAGGGAATGACCTGGTGGTGAAGGGAGGAGGCGACCCGACGCTTGGCGCAACGGGCGCGGAGGGGGCGTTTTCAAACTGGCTCACGGAGATGAAATCGCATGGAGTAAACGAGTTTGAAGATCTATGGATCGATCCGACCCGTTTCGAAGAACAGCGGGCTCCCAATGAATGGCCGTCGGGAGATGTGGGGAATTATTATGGCGCGGGGCCATCGGGGGCGAATTATCACCTGAACTCATTTTCGCTCACCTTTAAAACGGGTTCGGTTGGTGAGCGGGCTCGTTTGAGCAGGGTTTTTCCAAAGCCTCCCGGCGTGGAGATTTTGAACTACATGCGGACCGGGTCGGCGAACAGTGGTGATCAGGGATATGTCTATGGCATCCCGGGGTCGAAGGTTTTGACCTTGCGAGGAACGGTACCGGCCCGGGGAACCTTTACAATCAAAGGGGCTTTGCCGGAGCCTCCGTTGATGCTTGGCACCGCTTTGAAAAGTTACCTTGTGGGGAAGGGGATCGAGGTTAACGGGCAGGTGAAAGTCGGACCGATTGATGTTGGTGGAATCGCTCCTTTTCACGTTTCGAAGTCACCTTCACTGGCCAAGATTATCAAAGGAACAAACCATCGAAGCGTGAACCTCTATGCCGATTCGATTTTTAAGATTCTGACACCCGTCGGATCGACCAAAGCGTCGATCGACAAAGTGAAGACGCATTGGCAGAAGCAGGGAGTGGATTTGACGGGGTTCGTAATGCACGATGGATCCGGATTGTCGCCTCGCGGCGTGATCACGCCACGCCAGCTCGGGATGATCTTAAAAATGGCGCGGGGGCACGAGACGGGGCCGGCTTTTCTGGAGAGCCTGCCGTTGGCAGGGAAATCGGGAACTCTTGTGGGATTTGGAAAGGGGACGACGATCGAGAATAATGTGCGTGCAAAATCGGGTGGCTTGACCGGAGTTCGGGCTTATGCGGGATATTTCACTGGTCAGAGCGGCCGTGAGTATGCCTTTGCAGTCATGGTCAATAATGCGATTGGATCCCCAACCGGAAAATTGGCAAGCTTCCTCGCGGATTTGGTGGATGAGAGCTGAATTCGAAGTTTTTTCGATGTGAGTGAATAGAAAGTGGAGTAGTCTCGTCGCACTCGTCAGTCCCCGCCATGAAACGTTTGTTCCCTTTCACACTATTTGCCTCGCTTGTTTTGATCTCATGTCAGGAGGAGGCGAAAGTGACTGCTCTCCCTGAAATTGAAATAGCGAGGGAGGAGATGTCAGCTCTTAAGAGTGAAATTGCCCGGCTGGAAGAGCGGCTAGTTGAGCAACAGAATGTTCAAATGCGAAAGGATGCGGAGCAGGCGGAAATGCTGGGCACTCTCAAAGGTTTGATGGAGGAACTTAAGAGTAAAACAGAGGAGAAGGTTGTGGCAGCTCCCCTTGAAAAAGTCGGAGTTCCGGCGGTTAATCCGGAAGAGGAGGAAGTGCTTGCCAAACAGCGGCTTGCGGCGAGGCAGAAAGCGGCAGGGGAGGAATTGGAGTTTTTGGAGACAACAGTGGGAGATAAGTATCACGATCTCGTGATTAGTCGTGTGACCGATATTGGGGTGGTCTTCAGGCACCGCGACGGGCTTGCGCGCGTCCCCTTTTCCCAGCTGCCGCTCGCGTGGCAGGAGCGTTTTTTCTATGATCGGGGCAAGGCCTTGGAAGCTTTTAAAAGCGAAAAAATGGCGCAGGCCCGGTATGACGAAATGATCGAGGAACAGCTGGCCAAGCTTGCCGAAGACGGTGATACCAAAGCTCTCAAAGACAGTCTGGCGAGGCTGGAAGGCGTGGTGGCCCAGCTCCGTAATCAGGCTGCTGTTGTTCCGGTGCAGGCTCCGGTGCAAGGGGGGATTGTCGTGAATCCACCAATAATCGTGCATGATAATTTTAATAATCAGGACGATTTTTTGTGCCCTCCGGTCATTCACCCTCCGGTTGTGAGCCCCCCGGTGATCAGAAATCAGCCTTTGAATGTTCCAACGATCCGGAAGGGCACTTCAACCCACCTCCAGACCCCTTCGCTCAATCAATCGCGACCGCTTCGCTCGACCACTCGCCCCAGTGAGAATGTTGGTGCCCCGGATTCGACTCCCGGGCGGTCGGTGGTGCGGCCAACTTCGCGCTCGACGTCCTCAACGGTTCAGAGATCCCGTCCAACGGTGCAGCGGTCGGCTCCGACGGTGCAGCGTCCAGCCACGAGATCAAGTAGCGAGGCGGCGCCGCGTTCGCGTTCGTCCGCTCCGAGGTCCGCCCCCACACCTGCTCCGACCCCTCCGAGACCGGCCACAATACGTCCTGCGGTTCGACGCAGCGTGAGATAGTCGCGGGACGTTTGCGCGCGGGCGTGATGTTTGCTAGCCTTCCCGCATGAGCGCTTCATCGGTGGAATTGACCCACCTCTTTATTTCTCCCGGCCACAATTACTATGGTCGGCACGGGAAGGGGTCGGAGGATCACGAGATTCTCGATCGGGAGGAGATCGAGTGTGTCGCGGGACGGGGGCTCGTCGATGATCGATTTTTCGACTACAAGCAGGATTACAAGGGACAACTCACTCTTTTTGATTACACCACCTATGAACGGGTGATGAGCGAGTTCGGACTTCCCGCATTAGAACCGAGCGCTTTTCGACGGAACGTGATCGTCAAAGGCGCTGATTTGAACAATTTGATTGGAAAAGACTTTCGGCTTGGCGAAATCGAGTTATCGGGAAGTGAAGAGGCGAAGCCTTGCTACTGGATGGACGAAGCCTGTGCGCCGGGGGTCGAGAAATTCCTGCGCGGGTCTGGCGGGCTGCGATGCCGGATTAAGACCGGCGGGACCTTGACCAAGGGAATCCAACCACTTGAAATCCTTTAAAAATGGCTTCGGAAGAAATGCGCTACGGGATGTTGGGCGAGGACACCTCGTCCATGGAGGAGAAGCTTGCCAAGTATTCCGGCGAGGTCGGTTGGGGATATCTCAAGGAGCATTATCAAAATGGCGTCCTGTTTTTTGTAGACCAAGGGTTGTCGCTGGAGGAAGTGGGCGCTGCCATTTCGACAGACGAAACCGCGAAGGTGAAGGCTTGGTTGAAATCAGCCGACCTTGTCAAAATCGAAGAAATTCACGCCATGCAATGGGAGGGCTCGGAGCAGCAGTTTCAGGCTCTGGTGGTTTCTCCCTTCGTCCTTTGCCGACCAATTTTCTAATATGCTCACCCAGTCACAACTTGCGGAGCTTTTGGCCGACCATGGCCAGCCTTCCTATCGGGCCACCCAGATTCTTGATTGGATTTTCAAGAAACGCGCGAAGTCGTGGGATGAGATGACCAACCTTCCGGAGTCGCTCCGTGAGGATTTGGCCGAAAAATATCCGCTCCGGCCACTCAAGCACACCTTGACGAAGGGGTCGAAGGACACCACGAGGAAGTTCCTCTTGGAGCTCGGAGACGGCCGGTATGTTGAAACCGTTCTCATTCCGGCTTCGCCCGCGCTTTATGGTGAGCGATCTGACCGTCATACCCTGTGCGTTTCGTCGCAGGTTGGGTGTGCTTACGGTTGCAAGTTCTGTGCCTCGGGACTCGATGGCTTCACCCGCAATCTCTCCGCTGCAGAAATCGTTTCCCAGATTATTTTGGCCGAGGAACTATCGGGGGAGAAGGTGAATAACCTCGTATTCATGGGGATGGGGGAGCCTCTTGCCAATTTCAAAAACCTCTGTCTCGCCCTTGAAATGATCACCTCGGATTGGGGGCTCAATATCGGCGCTCGTCGCATCACGGTATCGACGTCAGGCTTGGTTCCCCAAATCAAGAAGCTTGCGGAATTACCCCAGCAGATCCGGCTCGCGATCTCGCTCCATGGTCCGGATGATGAGACTCGCGATAAAATCATGCCGGTGAACCGCAAGTTTCCGGTCGGGGAGCTTTTCGGAGCGCTGCGGGTCTGGAATTCGAAGAAAAACCAGAAGATCACCTTGGAATACATCCTTATCGATGGAATTAATGCAGATCCAGAGCATGCCATGATTCTCGCCAAACGGGCGGCCTCGATCACAGCAAAGGTTAATTTGATCCCCTATAATACCGTGGAGGGCCTGGAGTGGGTGAGACCTTCCGACACCGCTTGCCGGAAGTTTCAAAAAGTCCTGACCCAGGCCGGAGTTTCGGCGACTTTGCGTCTCGAAAAAGGCCATGATATCGATGCAGCGTGCGGTCAGCTTCGCCTCAAAAAAGAGAAAGGAACCCTTTGAGAATCGCTTTGAGAGAGGGAGATTCAGGGACTTTTTCCTTTTCTCGTGGCACAGGAAACGCTTCGCTCTTCACACCTACGATTATGAAAACCTCCCTCATTCTTTTACTAACCGCCCTCTCGACCTTCGTGGCAGTAGGGCAGGTGAGCATTTCGCTCAAAGTGGATCGCCGCCAATACCTTAAGCACGAGCCGGTTACGGCGGTTGTGACAATTACGAATCGAAGTGGTCGTGAACTCGACTTTGCAAGCAAGCTCGAGGGCTCCATCGCACACAGCTGGCTTGATTTCAGCATGCGGGACTCAGGTGGTCGTGCCATGCAGAAACGCCATAACAAGGTTTTTCAGCGTGCGGTGATTCCGGCAGGCCGGAGCATGTCCCGCCGGGTGAACCTGAGCGGAATGTTTAGTGTGGCCAAGGTCGGAAATTTCTCGGTGACCGCCCATGTCCGCCGCCCGGGAATTGACGAAGCCAGCTACACCTCTAATTCGGGTCACTTCACGGTGGGGAGTGGAAGCACTCTTCATAGTGTGCCCTTTGGTGTTCCCAACAGCGCTTTCCCAAAGCGGGAGTATAATGTTCTGACGTTTAACGACGGGAATAAAACTGCGATTTACACTCAGGTGATGGACACCAATACAGGCATTTCACTCTCGACTTACCGTCTCAGTGAGTATCTGGGATTTGTGAAGCCAAGAATGGCACTGGACCGCAAAAATCACCTTCACGTCCTCTATTTGGCCAGCCCTGAGGTCTTTGTGCACGCTACGGTAGACCAAGATGGCAGGCACACTGGAACCGAGTATTTCAAGAGAGCCTCGGGCCGTAAGCCGCATTTCGTGGAGTTTTCCGACGGACAGGTCGTGGTGGCCGGGGCCATCAAATATGACCCGGCAAAGGAGGCTAAAGATGCTCCAAAAGCCCGGCGGGCATCCGAGCGCCCCAAGTAATTTTAATTGTTGGCAGAAAAAGATTGTCGGGATCATCAATTTTTTTTAAAAATTAAGCGAACTAAGATTTTCACCTCATGAAATCATTCCTCACTTCACTTATCTTACTTTCCATTGTCTCTCTGCATGCGTCGGCTGGCACCTTCAACACGGTCGTAATCGATGCGGGGCACGGTGGACGGGACAATGGTGGAAGCTACGGAAAGGTTTACGAGAAATGGCTCGCTCTCGATACCGCATTGCGCGTTGAGAAGAAGTTGAAGGCCAAAGGTTACAAGACGGTTATGACCCGCCGAAGTGACAACTTCATTACCCTCCCGGGGCGGGCGAAAATCGGCAATCGTTACCCGAACTCGATTTTTGTAAGCATTCACTACAACTTCACCTGGAAGCGTGATGTTTCCGGTCTGGAGACATTCTACTGTTCGTCCCGTTCCAAGCCTCTCGCGGCTGCGGTTCAAAAGGGAATGCTCGACGAGGTCAAGTCGGTCAATCGCGGTGTCAAATACGCCCGTTACTATGTTATTCGCCACGCCCAAAATCCTGCCATCCTCGTGGAAGGCGGATTTGTTTCGAATTCCAAGGAGCGCGGTCGTACCAAAGAAGGTTGGTATCGTGAAGCCATCGCCGATGGCATCGTCAACGGAATCTCGGAATACAAGAGTCTTCGTCGTCGCGGCAAGGCTTACTAGTTCTTGTTTGGAAATAATGTCGGTGGACTGGAACGAACGTTACCGAACCGGCGACACTCCATGGGAGAAAGGGGAGCACCATCCGGGGCTTCCTTTTTTGTTATCCACTCATCAAAATTTGGTTGAGAGTTCGCGGAGCATTTTGGTTCCAGGCTGTGGATTTGGACATGACGCTCATCTGATCGGAGAAGCCGTGGATGGTGACATCCTTGGTTTGGATCTTGCGGATGAGCCCATTCGCCAAGCCGGAGAAAGGTCGCGGCGGGAGAAAACATCCTGGGTGGTGGGCGATCTCTTTGAATGGGAAGGCGAGTATGACCTCGTTTTTGAGCACACTTGTTTCTGTGCCATTCCGGTCGATCGCCGCGAGGATTATGTCACGGCAATGGCGTCGTTGATTCCAGGGGGGGGACACCTTCTTGGGATTTTCTTCCTCAATCCGGATCACGAAGGCGAGGAGGGCCCGCCCTTTGGAGTGACCGTTGAGGAACTCCATAAATTCTTTGGGAGCGAGTTTGAACTCGCTTGGTCCCAGCCTCCCGCCCTGACCTTCGATTCCCGGGCAGGCGACGGAAGGGAACTCTGCATGCTATGGCGAAGAAAAGACCATTGATTGGATCGCCTTCGATTTTGTCGTGTGCCTTTTTTCTGGTGTCAGTCGCGGCATGCCGAGAGGAGGAGCTTGGGCTTCAAGAAAAAGAAGGCGAGGAGCCTGGGGTGAAAGGCGTGCTTGTTTCCAAAAGTTTTCCTCCGGTGGGAACTTCCGAAGTGAGAGCTTATTCGTTGCCCCCCGGAGTGCCGCGCTTTTTTGAAAACGGAAAGTTGGTCCCGGAGATCGATCCGCTCCAAGGCGTCGTTCTGACGGGCGAGTTGCTGGCAGAGGCCTGTGAAGCTCTCAATTCTCCGAAGTATCATGAAATGAATTTTATGTGCTTTGAGCCTCACGATGCTCTGATCTTTTTTGATGCCGAGGGAGAAATCGTAGCCTCGGTGATTATTTGTTTCACCTGCTATAATCATCGTATTTATCCCCGAGAGTCTGCACAAAACCTGGATTACGGGCTTCTCGCAAAGGTCTTTGCCCGGCCGGAGCTTCAGGGGGGATACCCATTCGAAAAGAAGGGCGTCGATTCTTATGTTGCGGAGTATGAAGGCCTGCTGACCAAGAGTTTTGCAAAATTGGCAGCGAGTCGTGGCCGGACCGTGATTCCGGAGCGCTGGAAGGTCGCAGAATCGAAAGACAAGGTTAGGATTCTTCCTGGTGACGAAGTCTACGTTTCCTCGGATTTAAAGTTGGATCCGGTCGATGGGAAAGCAAAGGTGGATCTCAGGGGGGGGTTGAAACCCAAGCACTGCAAGAACGCAGTTGAGATTGGAGGAATGACCGAGGCTGAGGCTTCCAGGGTCGTTCGAGATCTCTTTTTGCAGGGGGAAATCTACCATCCGTCGACCAGGATCAAAGTGGTTAAGGCCAGTCGTTTTCTTGATGAGAAATGAGGAGGCAAATTCTCATGGCCTCAAAAGGTGGGGCACGACATCCTCAAGGAGATGTCCCATTTTTCCGAACAGACGATCTGGCTTGGCTCGACCCTTTTCGGTTTGGTTCTTCTCTGGTGGATGGAAGTGGATAAACGAAAGGCGACGATTCTGATTCTAGTCACGGCTGTGCCAGCTCTCGTGGGCGGTCCGATTTTTCCTGCTGATAGTATTGGGGCGAACGGTTTTCGGTCATCGTCGGGGTGGGCGAGGCCACTGATGATTCCGGAATCAACGCGCGGATTTCCGTGTTTCAATTCCAACCGGAACGAGCAAAACAAGCGGAATTCTGGCTCTGCTTTGCCTTGTGAAGCGGGGGCAGATTCTGCCTCGAGTTCAGGAGAGGGCTTGCGCGGTTTTCTTTGACGATGAGAAAGAAATAGTCCGGGTTGCTGCCACGAATATGCCGCTGAAGAGCGCTTGGGCGATCAGGGCGTTTCGGAAGAACAGCCAGGTCGGAACATACCCGGGAAGGCCGGTCCAGAGGGCCTGGCCCAGGGTCGCGAGGGACTTGGGCGCGTAAAGAGGCTCAAAGGCCCAACTCAGGGTGTTGGTGATAAGATAAAAGATCAAAGCTCCCAAGAGTGAACCGGCGAAGGTTTTCAACGGAGAGCTCTTACGAAAGAGTTTGGCCAAGCCGACCATGGCGGTAAAGCCGATCGCAGGGACAATGACTTCCATGCCAACCGGGTAGCCCTGTATGATGCTGGTGATGGGATAACTAATGACCCAAGTGGCTGCGGCGAGGATGACTCCACGTGAGCCAAAGAGTGCCATTCCACAAAAGAAGAGGGCTCCGAAGGGTTGAAGGTTTCCAAAAGACTCTGGATTCAGGGCTCCGATAATACGGGCTGAGATCAGGACCAAGGCAAAGACGATGACAGGAAGTGCTCGCTGCATGGGCGGAATCTAAAGCGAATCAGCGGAGAATGAAATTCCAGACTTTGTATTCTTTTTGGCAGGGAGAGTGGGGTAAACTCGCAAATGGAATGGTTCCGATCCCTTGTCTTGCTTGCTTCGCTTACGATGGTTCTCAGTGCTGACCCGCGACCCAATGTCGTTGTTTTTCTCTCTGACGATCAGGGATGGGGGGATTTGAGCCATTCCGGAAACAAAGACCTTAAGACTCCGAATATCGATTCGCTGGCTCGTGATGGCGTGAGTTTTGACCGTTTTTTTGTCTGTCCGGTGTGTTCACCGACCCGGGCGGAATTCTTGACCGGGCGTTACCATCCGCGTTCGAATGTTTATTCGACCTCGGCGGGGGGAGAGCGCATGGATCTCGACGAGACGACGATCGCCGACTTATTCCAGAAGGCCGGCTATGCAACGGGGGCATTTGGGAAGTGGCACAACGGGATGCAGTTTCCCTACCATCCGAACGGGAGGGGCTTCGATGAGTTTTACGGTTTCTGCAGCGGTCATTGGGGGAATTATTTTTCACCGATGCTGGAACAAAACGGCGAAATCGTGAAGGGAGAGGGATTTTGTATTGATGATTTCACGACCCAGGCGATGACGTTTATGGAGAAGATCAAGGGGGAGGGCCGGTCGTTCTTTACCTACCTTCCTTATAATACTCCGCATTCACCGATGCAGGTTCCGGAAGAGTTTTGGAAGAGATTTGCGCAGAAGGAACTCGTGATGAAGAACGGGGACCAGCATCTCCGATGTGCGTTGGCAATGTGCGAGAATTTGGACTTCAATGTCGGCCGGGTTCTCGCGAAACTGGAACAGCTCAAGGTGGCAGACAATACCATCGTCGTCTGGTTTCATGACAACGGGCCGAACGGAAATCGATGGAATGGCGGGATGAAGGGGCGAAAGGGGTCGGTTGAAGAGGGTGGATGCCGAAGTCCTCTCTTCATCAAATGGCCCGGTGGTATCAAGAAGGGGCTGCGCGTTGAGAAGATTGCTTCGGCGAGGGATTTGTTGCCGACTCTTTGTGAGTTGGCGGGAATCAAAGTGTCGCCTTCGAAGCCTCTCGATGGAGCCAGTTTGATGCCGTTAATTAAAGATCCCGGGGCCGAGTGGGTGGACCGGATTTTTATCAGCCAATGGAAAAACAAGTTTGGAGTTCGCTCCCAAACCCATCGACTGGGTGAGAAGGGAAAGCTCTTCGATATGGTGGCAGATCCGGCGCAACTCAAGCCGATCGAGAACGAAGAGGTTTCCCGCGAGTTGAAGCAAGCCTTGGCAAGATACAAGAAAGAGGTGCTTACGGGATATGGCGGAGCAAAGGACGAGCGGGCCTTTGTGATGGCGTATCCTGGTTCGTGGATGACGCAGCTTCCGGCCCGCGACGCCGTGGCGACCGGTGGGGTAAGGCGGTCAAACCGTTACCCAAACGATTCCTACTTTGAGAACTGGAAATCAACCGATGACCGGATCATCTGGAGAGCCGAAGCAGGAGAGTCCGGACAATTTGAAGTAGAAATCTTCTATGCCGCCCGGAGTGGTGGGTCAAGATATCGACTTTCGTTCCATGGGAGCGAGCTGGATTTTGAAATCCCGAAGGCCCATGATGTTCCAAAGCTGGGAGCGGAGGCGGATCGTTCACCGCGAAACGAATCCTACACCAAGGACTGGAAACGTTTGAAGGTCGGCCGGATCAAACTGAGCCAGGGGAAAGGTGATCTTGTCCTGCAGGCGCTTAAAATTTCAGGGGAAGAAGCGATGGAATTCCGTCTCCTGACTCTGAGGAAGGTCAAATGAGGAGTGTTAACTTTTTGTGATCCTGGGAAGCCCTGCACTCGTGGCATGGATTTGCCGTTACGGGTGAAGCGATTTTAGGAATTGGAATCTTCGCTTTGTTAGCCGCCATGCTTTCAGCCTGGCTGACTTCCCCAGGTTCGCCGGTTAGGCTTCGCTAACGGGCTTGCAGGATTTTCTCAGTCTCGAGTCCGGTCAGAGACTTGAGCCCCTTGATCATGCGGGCGAGGATGAACCCGCCGACAACAAGGAGGGGAACGCCGATGACCAGGAAGCCCCAGCCGGTGATGCGGCCGACGTCTTCGTTGTAAAGCTCTTTCCAGTTCCCTGCCGTGGGATCGAGATCGTGGAGAAAGTAGTAGGCGAGGCCGAGGTTCATGGCTGCTGAAAGGCAGAAGGAACCAAAAAAGAGAAGGGTGGAGGACCAGAGGAGTTTTCCGAGTTCGGTTTCCTTGCCGTTTTCCTTGACCTTTTTATTGATGCGACCGTGATCAAAGATGGCGTCATTGTAGACAAAGGCGTTGAATAGCGGGGTCGCTGAGCGATGGGTAATTAGAAAGAGAGAGCCAAGAATGAGTGGCTGAACGGCTTCCTTGATTCCGAAAAGGAGCGGTGCGTTTTTACGGGTTTCGGGATCATCGCCCGAAAAAAGGTAGATGGTGATAAGTCCGGTCAGGAGAACGTTAAAAACGCCGACGGCAGAAAAAGTATTGAGCTTTTTGTGCTGAATGAAGTGCCAGATCCCGTAAGCGAGTGGGATGGCGATGGCCAGTCCCATGGCGATGTAGGGCCCGAGATGCCAGGTTTTGTCTCCGTCTTTGCTGCAATGACTCAGGATGAGCACGGGAAGGATGACATTGACGATAATATCGGTCAGCGGATTATCCTGTTTTTTCGCGGCAGGTGTGAGTGCTTCTTTGGAGTCGGTCATTGGAAAAATTTTGATGTGATGAATCGAAAAGGGCCCGCTCGCTAGCGGGCCCTTTGAAAATTGGAATGGAGGAAGCTCTAGGAAGAGTAGATGCTGTTTCCGGATGAGCGGAGCTCGTCGCAAGCTTGCTTCATGCGGTCGCAGAGGGACTGCTCGGCTTTCTTGAGATAGCTGCGGGGATCGTAGCACTTTTTGTTGCCGACCTCGCCATCGATTTTGAGCATGCCTTCGATGTTCTCACACATATGAGTGACGATTGGGCGGGAGAAAGCGTATTGGGTGTCGGTGTCGATGTTCATCTTAACCACTCCGTAATCGAGCGTTTCCTGGAGGTCCTCGGGAGAGGTTCCGGAACCTCCGTGAAAGACGAGGTCCATTTCGGCTTCGGGTCCGTATTTGTCGGTGACAACTTTTTGGCCATCGCGCAGAATGGTCGGTTTCAGTTTGACCGAGCCCGGTTTGTAGGAGCCGTGAACGTTGCCAAAGGTGGCGGCAAACATGAAGCGGCCGATGGGGCTCAGGGTTTCGTAAACCTGCATCATGTCCTCGGGCGTGGTGTAGAGCTTCTCGGCAGGAAGGCCGGAAGTGTCATGACCGTCTTCTTCTCCGCCAACGCAGCCAGCTTCGATCTCAAGAATGATATTGAGCTCGACGCACTCCTTGAGGAGTTCGGCGGAGATCCTCATATTTTCGTCGAGGTCAACAACCGATCCGTCAAACATGTGGGATTGGAAAAGCGGGCCCTTGCCCCCGGCGATGCGCTTACGGGAAGCGTCGAGGAGGGGGCGAAGGAAGGAATCGACCTTTTCGGGGTGACAGTGATCGGTGTGAAGAGCGACGAGAATGTCGTATTTCTCGGCGAGGGTGTGGACAGCCTCAGCGAGGACAATGGCTCCGAACGCAGCATCACCGACGGCGGTGCCGGACGCGAATTGACCACCTCCGGTCGAGACCTGGATGATGCCGTCGGACTTGGCTTCAGCAAAAGCCTTGAGGGCTCCGTTGGCGGTGGTAAGAGAGGTGATGTTGATGGCGGGATAAGCGTATCCACCCTTTTGGGCGGCATCGAGCATCTGGGCGTACTGTTCTGGGGTCGCGACTGGCATGACTGCGAGGGAGTTACCCTAGATCGGTGGGACTGGCAAGGATGGTCTTGTGCCATCCCGGAAACCCTAAGCTGGCGCTTTCAAGAACGCCTCACTAGTCTGCCCGCATGAGCATCGTCGGAGTGATTTTCCTTCTCGCCCTTGGCTACTGTTGTTCCTCCAACCGGAAGGCGATTTCCTGGCGGACGGTGGGTGGGGCATTTGGAATTCAGGTGGCTTTTGCGGTTTTTGTTTTAGCAACGCCGTGGGGGCAATGGTCCCTGGGCAGGCTAACGGACGGGGTAAATGCTCTGATCGGTGCCGGGGGGGAAGGGATTGCTTTTTTGTTTGGTGATTTAGCCAATCCCGGAGGGACCATTGGTGGGGTTTTTGCGTTCTTTGTGCTTCCGGTGATTATCTTTTTCTCCGCACTGATCTCGGTGCTTTATTATCTAAAGATCATGCAGGTCATTATTCTGGTGGTGGGGGGAGGACTGCGAAAGGTGCTTGGCACAAGCCGCGCGGAATCGTTTTCGGCGGCTGCAAATATCTTTGTGGGGCAGACCGAGGCGCCTTTGGTGATTAAGCCGTATCTGTCCAGAATGACCCGTTCCGAATTGTTTGCCGTGATGGTGGGCGGTTTGGCAAGTATCGCAGGCTCGGTGTTGGCAGGATATCAAAAAATGGGGGCGGATACCGGGCATTTGATTGCCGCTTGTTTCATGGCTGCGCCGGGCGGCTTGCTTTTCGCAAAGCTCATCATCCCGGAAACGGGGAAGGTGATGGATGGGAAGCTGGAATTGGCGGAAGGGGATGAGAAGCCGGAGAATGTTTTTGATGCCGCCGCGCTGGGGGCTTCGAACGGGCTGAAGTTGGCTCTCAACGTGGGGGCGATGTTGCTCGCATTTGTGGGCTTGATCGCGGTGGTCAATCTCTTCTTCGGTGAAGTAGGTGGTTGGTTTGGCGATCCCGATTTCAGTCTTGAGAAGTTGCTCGGCTGGATCTTTGCGCCGGTGGCCTACTTGATTGGAATCAATGGCGGGGAGATCCAGCAAGCAGGCAGCCTCATCGGGCAGAAGGTGGTGGTGAATGAGTTCGTGGCCTTTGGGAGTTTCGAGGCAATGAAGGAAAGTCTGAGCCCCAAAACCCAGGGTGTCGTGACGTTTGCGTTGTGCGGTTTTGCGAACCTGTCTTCGATTGCTATTTTGTTGGGAGGCTTGGGAGTGATGGCACCGGGCAGGAGAAAAGAAATCGCCAGAATGGGATTGAAGGCGGTCTTTGCTGCGACTTTGGCAAATCTAATGAGTGCGGCTTTGGCGGGGCTGCTTTTGTAGCTTCAAAACGTGACAGGCTTTCGAACTTTCGTGCTGTCACGGGCTCATTTAAGAGGCATATTGCCTCCTTATGAGCCGCACACTCACAATCGTCTTAGGGACTATTTTGTCTGGTCTTGTCCTTGGTGACGTCGTCATCAATGAAATATCAGCCACGCACACCCCTCGCAATTTGCGGTGGGATGGGAATGATCAAGCCTATGCGGGGGCAGGGCCGGCGTGGTGGTCGACCTCGTTCGATGACTCAAGGTGGAATTCGGGAAATTTGCCGATGGGGTATTCGCTGGGAAGCATATCCACGGATTTGGGTCCGGATCTACGAAATATTTCGCCTTCATTCTATGTGCGGAAGACTTTTGATGCGTCCGCTTCAGAGGCGTTTTCGGCTGCCCCGATGGTCCTGAGTATCAACTACAATGATGGGTTTATCGCCTGGATCAACGGGGTGGAAGTGGCCCGGCGAAATATGGGCGCGGTGAAGGCTCACATTTACCACGATCAGTTGACGCATCGTATCAGCACCTCGGGCACGACCAATGAGTCGATTACCTTGCCGGTGGCTTCTGGATTGTTGATGGAGGGCGAAAATGTGATCGCGGTTCAGATCAATAATCACACGCTGACGGGTAATATGCGGCTTGATATGTCACTACGGATTAATGAGCCGTCGGGTGCCGATCCTCAGCTTTTTTCATCGGGTGGTGCCGTGACTTACCTGCCCGGATTACGTGAACCAACGGCAGGCCTGGTCGATCCCGCGACGCCTTCGGAAGATCCCTCGGATTGGATTGAACTTTATAATAGCGGGCCGGATTCCGTGGATCTTGAAGGCTGGAGTCTGAGTGATGATTTGACGGAGCCTCTCAAGTGGACCTTTCCCCCGGGAACAACAATACCTGCGGAAGGATATTTGGTGGTATTGGCGGATGATCCTGATGAACCGATTTCGGAGGCGGACTTTTTGCATGCGAATTTTAAATTGAGTTCGGGGGGCGAGTATTTAGGGCTTTATGATGCGGATGGAAATCCGGTTTCTCAAGTTGCACCCGAGTATCCACGGCAGTTTCCAAACTACAGCTATGGCCATGCCGGTGATGGACAATGGCGATATTTTGAGACGCCAAGTCCGCAAAATCCGAATTCCGGGACTGGGTTTATAGGAAAGGCTGATGCTCCCGACTTTAGTCAAAAGGGTGGCTTTTATGATGGTGCGATTGCAGTGACGCTCACTTCGATGACGCCTGGGGCATTGATTCGTTATACCACCGATGGTACTGAACCGACGCTTGCAAACGGCAGTGATTACATGTTGCCGCTTTCGTTGAATCCCATCAATTCCAGGCGAGGGCATGTGATCCGGGCTCGAGCCTTTGCGGACGGCTATATTGCCTCGAACATCAAGACGCATACTTTTTTGATTAATCAGGATGCACGGGTGAGGACAAGCCCGGCCTTGGTGTATGCAGGTGATCCCCGGCGGTCCCTTTATGACCCATTCGGGGTGTTGGCAATCAACGGCGGCTCTTATCCGAACAACCGATGGCAGGCGTCGGGAATTTTTGATTACAACAACGTCATTAATCGAGGTCGTGCTTATGAGCGCCCGATTCACGCCGAGTATTATTTTCAGGATGGTTCCGTCGGATTTCGAACAGATGTTGGGTTGAGGATCGCGGCAAGTACTTATACCCGTCCGCGGATGCAGTTGAGCCAGACATCAGCTTCTCCCTGGCCGGATCAATCGGTTCAGAAGCCTTCCTTCAATCTCTACTTCCGCGATGATTATGGAAATCCATCTGTCGATCTGCCCTTGAATGGTCCTGCGCGCACTTTTAGTCGCTATGAGCGATTTCGGATTAGGGCGGGGAAAAATGACATCCGAAACCCCTTCATTATTGATGAGTTGTTCCGGCGTCTCAGTTCGGACATGGGTAATGGTGCCAGCCTTGGCGTCATCAACAGCCTTTATGTGAACGGAGATCTCAAGGGATACTACAATATGGTGGAGCGACTTCGTGAACCCTTCTTTCGTTCCCTTCACAGCAATGATGATGACGCCGAGTGGGATGTTCTGCAATTCGAGGGGAACGACAATATCGCTGAAGGCGACAAGACGGCCTGGGACGATATGATCAACCGGTTGAACGCGACGAGGACTGTGCAAAACTGGCAGAGGGTGCTGGAGGTCGCTGACGTCGAGAATATGGCGAACTATTATCTCCTCAATATTTATGGGGCGACCTGGGATTGGCCTCACAACAACTGGGTTGCTGCCAAGGAACGATCCTCCGAAGGTCGTTACCGCCTCTATGTTTGGGATGCGGAGGGTGCCATGAATAATGCGGGCAACCGACCGGTGTCACAGGAAATGATTCGCACTTATATTCTGGGCACTTCCACGGGACAGATCGGACAAACCGGAACCCGGGGGGAGTTGCGCGATTTGTGGAGAGGGCTCAATCGATGGGAGGAATTTCGATTGTTGTTTGCTGACCAAATCCAGAAGCATCTCTTCAACGGCGGGATTTTGGATGACCGCGATCAGCTAAATTCACACATCCGGAAACGCTTTGACGGACTTGAGGATGAATTCGAAGATTTACTGCGATTAGTTGGAAACCAGTCAGTGGACAGGGGCGATTTTTTACGTTGGATTAATCCGTCGATTGGGCGCCGTCGTTACCTTTTTGGTCCGGTGCGTGAGGACTTTCGGGACAACAATTTGTGGCCGGAGATTTCACCTCCAGCCTTCAGCCAATTCGGAGGCACAGTGTTCGATGGGTATCCGTTGCTCATCACCAATGAAGATGCCACGCTCTACTACACCACCGATGGATCAGATCCAAGGCTGGTCGGGGGGACTCCCAATCCCGGGGCGATTTCACAGCCCGGTGGCCTGCAGGACGAGGTGTTGATTGAGGAGGGGTCGACCTGGCGGCACAACGCTACGGAGGGAGATTTGGGAGCCGCATGGCGCCTTCTGGATTTCGATGACGGTCAGTGGGAGGGTGGGCCGGCTCCCCTTGGGTATGGTGGAATCTCAAGTGGAGGAGTCACTGTCGAAATTGCAACAGAGGTCAATAGTGTCCGCCCACGACAACCCACCAGCTACTTTCGAAAGACTTTTGAAATCGACGATCCGGCTGCTTACTTGTCGCTTGAGGCAAGCCTCTTGGTTGATGGTGGGGCCGTGATTTATGTGAACGGGGTGGAAGCGTTTCGTGGCTCCAACATTCCTGCACCATCGGATTATCTGTCCACGCCAAGTTCTGACACCGACGATGGCAATGAGGCTGACTATACCGCTTATCCCATCGATCCCGCTCTTTTGATCCGTGGCTCGAACGTTATCGCGATCGAACTTCATAATGCTCCGGGCAATAGCGACATGGCCCTTGATGTTGGCTTGCGTGGTAAGCGTGCTGCAGATGGAAATCTTCCCTTCTTTGTGAACGAACCAGTCACCATCAAGGCGAGGAGTTTTGAGAATGGTAAATGGAGTGCGGTGACTTCAGCAAGCTTCACGGTCGATTCCGTTCCGGCCACTTCGCAGAATCTCGCGATTGCCGAAATTCTCTACAATCCCATTGGTGCCAACCAAGCCGAGGTCGATGCCGGTTTTGATGATGGCGATTTTTTCGAGTTCATTCGCCTGGAGAATTTTTCACATGAGGCAATTGATCTCAGTCCGGTTCGTTTGACTGATGGGATTATCTTTGATTTTGCAGACTCGGATATCCGGGTTCTTGTTCCGGGGGGAAAGCTTCTCTTGGTGAAGAATGTCGAGGCCTTCCGTGTCCGTTACGGCACCGGGTTTGATAAGCTGATTGCCGGGGAATACTCCGGGCAACTTTCAAATGGAGGTGAACAGTTGAGGATGATTGGCCAGGATGATGAGGTCATGCATGAGTTCAGTTATGACAATGTTTCTCCTTGGCCGGATCTTTCTTTGCTCGATGGCCATTCCATTCAAATGATTGATCGTGCAGGGGATCACGGTGACGCGGGCAATTGGAGGGTTTCGAGTTCCGAAGGTGGTTCCCCGGGCGGTCGATTGGATTTTGCCTCGTGGCAAGCCAGTGTCTTTTCGGAAGCTGATTTATCAAATCCCGGGATTTCGGGTGAGAATGCCGATCCCGATGGCGATGGTTGGAGCAACTTTTTCGAGTTTGCAATGGGTTCATTTCCGCTTTCCGCTTCAAGTTCGCCGGGTGAGTTGACGAGCGAAATTAAACAGATTGACGGGGAAAATTATCTCACGGTGACAGTCACCCGTGCGCCGGGAGAAAGAGCGGTTCGATTGGTTGCGCAGGCGAGCAGGGATCTTTCCAGTTGGAGTGATCATGGAGTATTGGTTCTCCCCGGGGTGGTCTCTGGAGATGGTTCGGTAACTTCTACCTATCGTCATCCGGCGCCGATTGGGAATGGCAGGGCCTATCTCCGGCTCAAGGCGATTGCGGAGTAATAAACTAGCGATCAAGCGAAATCGCTTCGGCGTAAGCGAGCTCTCCCGTGCGTCCATTGTAGTACTGGAAAATAATCTGCGGATGAGGGTAGGCAACGAGACGCTTGCCTCCCAGCTCCTGCGGCATGTTGAAGACGTTGTTGACCTGAACGATGCAGAAGTAGGGGTATAGCCTCTGGAGTCTTTCGAGGTCGGGGAGAATGTAGGAGCTCCAGCGGATGTCACATTTGCGCGGACCCCAGTCGAAGATCCCGGTCGCCGGGCGATCCATTTCGTCGTTTCTTGGAACGTGGTTGACGCTGTTGTGCGGGCCACAGCAAAACTCCCAGATATTGTCGGTAATTTTGATGGCAAAGCTGTTGTGCAGGTCGCCGGTCATCACGAAGACTTTCTTCCCAAGTTTGTCCCATTCATCGATCAGTTGCTCTCGTTCGTTCAGGAATCCAGTCCAGGCTTCTTCCTTGTTCCCTGCGGCTTCAAAGCCGCCTGCACCGCTGTGGGGAATCATGAAAGGAACGGTGGAGGTGAGGAAAAAGAAGTCGGCATCGCTTTCTTTCATCGATTTAAGCAGCCATTCGCGCTGGGTCTTTCCAAGCATGGAAACTCCTTCTTTGCCGCGGTCAGTGACGTCGTGCATGTCACGCGAGCCGCGGGTATCGAGGAGGAAAAATTCGCAATTTGCCACGCGGAATTTCCCATAGGAACTGCGTCCGATTGAGTAGGTGACTTCGTCGGTAACTTTGGCAGGCATGTGAAGCTCCAGGGTGTGGGCATCGACGATTTTGGTGATTTGGTAAACGTAGGAATTCTTATGTCCTTCGTCGTTGTCAAATTTGAGATCGTTCACTCCGGCCTCCGGAGTGCCCCAGTGGACGTGAAGCGTGCCCATTTTTTCAAGCGGAAGCTTGGTGAAGTCGGTTGAGGTGTCGACCAGGAGATTGCTGCCGGCGGTCATTTTTCCTTTGGCTGCGTGGACTCTTTCAGGATGCTCGACAGGGTTGGCCCACCCCAGATAGTCGAACCAGGCCCGCGTTCCGATGTCGCGAAAGACTGTGCGGCGGTGGCGTTTGCCAATTTCGGCGGAGCCCCAGATGTCGTTCACGAGTTCGTGGTCATCGAAGGTGAAATAGCTCGGGACATTGCGATGCCACTGGGCCAGTTCATTCCCCCGGCTGAGGTAAAGTTTGTAGTTCTCCCAAACTCCGACGATGGAGGGCATTGTTTGCACGGTTGGGGGCAGGGTTGCCTGCCCCTGGACAAGGCGCCAGGCTTCAGGCGGGTAGGTACGAAGCTCTTCGTAGAGCCAATCTCCGTTCATGATGTGGAAGTGGGTTTTGTCCGACCAGTCACGGTTGAGATTCTCGTAAACGGGAGAGCGGTGGCCAATTCCGTGGAGCGGGTTTTGATTGGCGCAGGAACCGACCTCAAAGCGGAAGTTGAAGAGGCCTTTTGGGTTGTATTCGGGGTTCCGGCTTTCTTCAGCCGAAGGCAGGGTCAGGAAGGTTCCGGGGAGTCCGTGGGGATTGTCCTTCACATGGATTTGGTAGTGATAGCGGGTGTCTCCTTTGAGACCGACCAAGTTGGCGACTCCGGTATTATCCCGATCGATCTCGGTTTTTGCGGGGAGACTTGATTGATTCAAATGAGAGGGATCCGTGCCGAACTTGACGATGAATTCGCCCGGTTCCGAGGTCCGTCCCCAAACGGCGACCGAGTTGCTGGTGGGTTTTCCCAGCATCGGTCCGTGCGTGAGCCTAATGGGATCCCGGTGGGCTTTGACTTGAAGAAAAAGAGAGATGGTAAGAAGCGAAATCAGTCTCAACATGTCGAGAGGGTGGCAGATTGAGTGAAGAATGCACCGAGATTCCGTAGGCGACATAATCTTGCCCGTTGTGCGGGTGGCGGGTAGCTTCCCGGCATGGCGTTTACGGTGGCCAAAGCATTTGACCTCATTTCGGCGGCCCACGAGCGGGGACGGCTCGCCCATGCCTTCCTGGTGACTGGTGCGAAAGGAAGCGGGAAGGAAGAGCTTGCCGCAAAAATGGCTCATCTCCTGAATGGGAAACAGGATGAGGGCGACGACCTTTGGGGAGAGCCCGTGGAGGTTGAAGCTCCATCGCTTGACGACCAGGAAGGTGAATATATCCGGGTGGTACGGCCTCGATCAAAGTCCCGGCAAATCGCGGTGGATGACATCCGTGCGCTCGAAAAGATGATGAATCAATCGTCGCCGGAGGGAACGTGGAAGATTGGAGTGATTGTTGATGCCGACCGGATGGGGGACTCGGCGGCCAATGCCTTTTTAAAGACCCTGGAAGAGCCACCGCGCGAAAGCATTTTGTTGTTGCTGTCCAGCGAGCCTGAGAAGCTGCTGGCCACGATATGGTCGCGCTGTGTGCACCTTTCTTTGGCCGCGACACCGGGAGCCGAGAGGCCGGAGCAGGTTCAGCGAATCCTGCCCCTTTTGGAAAGCGTCACGCGGGAAGGGATTGGAGAGCTGGAAACCGGACTTGCGATCAAGGCGGGGCTTGAGAACCTGCTGCGTGACCGGAAGGTTGAGATTGAGAAAGGATACGCTGCCTTGTTGAAGGAAGATAAGGTGAAGTATCAGAAGATTGTCGACTCCAAGTGGATGGATGACCGGGAGAAGATGTATCTTGCCCAGGCATCGGCGGATTACCTCGGAGAGCGGGCGTTGATGATTGAGACCATCCATGCCTGGGTGGGAGATTTGCTTCGACTGAAAGCCGGCGGTGAAGGCCTTGAGTTCCCCGAGTATATGGAAGTGATGGGAAAAGCGGTGGAGGACGAAGATTTAGACGTGCTATTACGACGGGTTGCGGCCATGGAGGAGCTGCGACGGCTGTTGGAAACAAATGTCGTGGAGGCGCTCGCACTTGAGGTTTCCTTAATGAACACCTTTGGAAAGATTACCGCATGAAAAGAGATAAATCATTTGTCGACCACATCCGAGTTCACTGCCGTGCCGGAAACGGGGGGCATGGAGCGGTGAGTTTTCGAAAGGAAAAGTTT
This sequence comes from Verrucomicrobiia bacterium, assembly GCA_030432565.1. Taxonomy (GTDB): domain Bacteria; phylum Verrucomicrobiota; class Verrucomicrobiia; order Verrucomicrobiales; family Akkermansiaceae; genus SW10. Next base: position 70,595 of record JAUIGV010000022.1, read on the forward strand.
GTTCCCCGTGGCGGTCCTGATGGGGGTGACGGCGGCAATGGCGGGAAGGTGAAATTGGTGGTGGATGGGAACACCGACAATCTTCGGAATTTTCATTATGATCCGAAGCTGTATGCGGAAGACGGAGCTCACGGGCAAAGTTGGAAGCGGCATGGGCGGGACGGCAAAACCAAGATTGGGCGTGTGCCGCCCGGGACGGTTGTTTACCGAAGCCCGGCTGTCGACATCCAGGAAGCGGTTGAAATGGAGCGAAGCGAGGAAGGGGTGGATCTCGTTCCGGTTTGCGATTTGACCGAGGAGGGACAGGAGTTTGTCTTACTTGAACCCGGAAAAGGGGGACGGGGAAATTTTCATTTTCGGAGTGCCACGAATCAGGTCCCGCAAGAGCGGGAGCTGGGGACGGAAGGCGACCAGGCGGTATTCTATTTCGAACTCAGGAGGATCGCGGATGTGGGGCTGGTCGGGTTTCCCAACGCCGGCAAGTCGACGCTCTTGGGAAAAATATCGGCGAAGCAACCCAAGGTGGCGTCCTACCCGTTTACCACTTTGACCCCTCAGATCGGAGTGGTGACGCTTGATGGCCAGCAAAGGTGCACGGTTGCTGATATTCCTGGGCTGATCGAAGGTGCTCATGACAACCGGGGACTGGGACACGAGTTTCTTCGCCACATTACCCGGTGCCGGGTCTTGCTCTTTGTGGTGGATATTCCAGGTAGCGAGCTGCGCGATCCGATTGAGGATATTCAAACCTTGCGAACCGAGATCAAACTTTACGACGAGGATCTTGCGAAGTTCCCGTGGATGGTTGTTGCCAACAAGATGGATCTGGATGGTGCCGCGGAGAATCTTGCGATTTTCAAAAACCGTTTTCCCAAAATTCCGATTGTTCCGATTTCGGCGATGAAGGGAGAAGGGCTGGATGAACTGAAGAAGGAAATATCGAGGATTTTGGAGACCAGCGATGAATGATCTTCTCTTCGTTTACGGGGCGCTTCGGAAAGGAGCATCAAACGAATGGCGAATGAAGGATGCCTGCTGGTTGGGGGGGGCAGAGGTTCCGGGAACGCTGGTCAAGATCGATTGGTATCCAGGCTTGGTGCTAAAGGGCGATACCCTTGTTCAGGGGGAGGTTTACGAAGTCGGGCCTGAGCTGCTCGGAGAGCTGGACGAGTTTGAGGGAATCGGATTGGGCGATGATCACAATGGAGAGTATCATCGGATCAAGGCACTGGTGAATCTTGATGGGCAGGCGACTGAGGTTTGGATTTATGAATGGTTGAAGGGGGTCGAAGGCTACGAGGTGGTGAGTTCGGGAGACTGGCTTGGTGCCCCTCCTTGATTCGAAGATTGGGGGGCGCGCAGTTTTACCGAAAATTAGACTCAAAAAAAGGCGACGCACTTGAACGTGCGTCGCCTTTTGACAAATGAATGATCGTGAAACCTAGTAACGGCTGCCGCTACGATCCTCGCGAGGTCTGGCTTCGTTGACCTTGATGTTGCGACCCGCGAGGTCCTTTCCATCGGAACCCTCAATGGCAGCTTCCATGGCTGACTTGGAGTCCATGGTCACGAAGGCGAAGCCACGTGGGCGGCCTGTCTCGCGGTCTTCCGGCAAGTGGACGTCTGTGACGGAGCCATACTGAGAGAAGAAAGACTCGAGGTCCTGCTTTGTCGTATCGAACGACAGATTGCCTATATACATTTTCATAATACTTGAAGTGGTCCTTGCTACAGAGAAGTCGGCAATAAGTGCTGACATGAGTAACGACCGAACCCAGCCCGTAACCCGCTCTGACGGCACTAACCATCATTTTCTGGAAAAAACGACAGATTCACCGATCGTTCCGGTCCGCTCAAACGGATCAATCAGTAGGGCTTTGGATAGAGTTCCTCGCCTGTCAGCTGATTCAATTGGTGACGGCGGAACGCTTCTGCTGCGATTGGCTTCCAGGTAATGGGCCATCCGCCATCTTCGTCAGCGGCTTCATCGGGGTTCAATCCCGGGGCAATATAGGCCATGGCGACCCAGCCAAGAATGAAATTATCACGACTGATTTGGTCGATCGGTTGCGCCGGGTGCAGGATTTGCTTGAGACGAAAATGAGCCTCTTCCGATGACTTTGGATCGGGGAGTTTTTCATTTGCGGCCCTGGGTGGGGGTGGCTGTGGGGTATGGGTCTGAAATTTGGCTGATGTCTCGGAGATCAGGAGGCGCAGCTTTTGCCATATGGAGTTCATCGCTTGGTTGTTAGAAGTTTCATTTGGGGCCTCTGCATGATTTGAGGGATGAAGGGTGAGGTCATGGCACGCAGGAGCGCACTGTAATTGAGCTGAAAGGAGACCTCGGTGCCGACTGTCATCATGCCATGATAGTTGCCAACATCGACAATAAGGTGATCACTGCTGGCTGCGAGGATCTTGATGCCGGCTGGCGGGATCAACCCATCAGGTTCAATATCCTGTCTGCCGATGGCGAGAATGGCCTGGTTGGTAAAACCTTGTTTCCTGCTGGTGACCACTTCTCCAAAGGCGTTCTGGGCGATCTCTCCCCATGGTTTGGAGGGCTTGTTTTTCAGTTCGATGAATTCAGCGACCAAGGTGATGGCGGAAGTGTGCAAGCCTTTGATTATTTTCCGGTGAAGAGGTTCGCATCCCAGAAGCAAGGCTTCCCCCAAGCGGAGATCGTTGACTCTCCCCACTTCGGTTCCGCTAAAAGCCCAGTCCAGATTGGCCGAGTTTCCGCCTGACACCGTATTCACGATTGGGCCAAAGGCGGCATCAATGGAATTGGCCAAGGCTGAAAGTTCACACATGTTTTTGCGATTGGGGGAGACTCCGCTTCGACAGGCAAGGTTCGTACCAATTCCCATAAAGAGGAGGTTTGAAAGGCCGAGAACTTCGCGAACGGCTTTTTTGAGAAGGCGTGGCATGATTCCTTCACGAAGATCTCCGAGCTCGACCATGAGAACGACTCCATGGATGCAATCTGCTTTTTTCGCGGCAGCCGAGAGTTTCCGAATCACGGTGATTTCGGTGTTAAAGCTCACGTTTGTCAGTGCGACCACTTCGTCAACCTGACTTAACATCGGGGAGCGGATCAGAGTCATTGGCGTCAAAATCCGGGAGCCCCTCATTCTTTCGATGTTCTCGATCCGGGAGTCTCCGAGTCCGTGCACGCCGGCCCGAAGCCAGGTCTTTGCGATTTCAGGCGATCCCAGTGTTGATTTGGTGACACCGGTGACGGCAATGCCTCGTTTGCGAAGCCGGTCCACCAGTGTGAGGGCGTTGTGGTGGACCTTTTCGAGATCGACGTCGAGTCGCGGAGCGGGTTTGTGAATCACTTTGATACCGTGCCCCCGATCTGTGGGAAAGCGGAGAGCAGCAACGCGATTAGATTCTGTGGAGACCGGGTCAGGGCATCGGTGGCGGGGATTTGCAATTCTTCCTCGTAGCGCGTAATGGCAGCTGAGACCTCGTCATCGGTCATGTTTTCATGATTGATGGTTAGGCCAATGACTTTCGTTTTCGCAAATGTTTCAATGAGGGCAATCTCGGAAGCCGGTGCAGGCATTGGCATATCGTCAAAGTCGCATCGATTTTTCCGGGCCGGTGCGTGTTGGAGAATAACGCCGTGGGGACAGCTTCCGCGAAGAATGAAGCTGGAAGTCGAGTATGCGGGGTGGCTTAATGACCCTTGGCCCTCAATCAAGATGACATCCGGGTTTTCGTTTTCGAAAGCTTCGATGATGGTGGCCTCCAACTCTCCTGCACAAAACTGGGAAGGAACCGCGTCGAGTGCCAGTCCGTAGCGGGCTCCCTGGATCAGCCCGGTTTGGCCGGTTCCAATCAAGAGGGCATTGATCCCGATGTCCTTGAGGGCGCCAGCCAGAATGGTGGCAGTCGTGCGCTTGCCGATGGCGCAGTCCGTGCCGAGAACCGCAATACGAGGGCAGGTGACATTGGTGATACGACCGGTAAAGACCCTCAGATCCTTTTTGTCCCGGGGTTTTCGGACATCACGAATGACGACGCCGGAATTGGCACAAGCAGCGGTAAATTCCGGGTCATCATTTAGAAATTCATGAAGTCCGTTGACGATGTTCATTCCGTGAGCGATCGCCCTGAGTAGCAATTTTCTCTCCCCGGGTGAAAGGACCCCGCTTGCCGGGGCGATCCCGAAGATGAAGTGATCAGGAACCCGCCCGGCATCTGAAAGAGCCTCATCAAGATTCCGGTGGATGGGAATTCCGTTGTCTTCTCCGTCAAGAATTTGCCCGGCATCTTGTCCGGCTTTTTCTCCGTCAATGATCGAGAGGATCTCGTACTTGTCCGAATGACGAACCAGGCCGTTGGCTGTCTTGCCATCAATTTCGCCAAAGTTTCCCTCGCAATAGACGATGGCTGTTTCGGATGGCGGTTGAGTGGATTTGGCGGGTGGCGTTGGATGGGTAAATGCGTCGGAAAAAATTGACGACGACGGGACTTGGCTGTTTTTAAACATAGATTCTCCTCAAGCTAGGCTCGGAGGAGGCGACGGGATCGTGTCAGCCGGAATTGGCCGAAGGTCAACGGGAAGTCCCACCCAAGGTAAAATGGTAAGGGGTCCTTATAACATCGATTTCGGGTGAAGATAGAAATTCTTTTTCCTGATCCGAATATTGGAGGGATTGATAACGGGAAAGCGAACCGGGACTGATGATGACATCAACCGGAAAGCCGAAGGAACCACTGATTCCCGAAGGGATCTTTCTTTTAGGCCGTCCCGGCTTCGTCGAGGCGGGGGTGCTCGTTGAGGAGATCTTTCCTGCTGAGTCCTTTGCCCCGGTTCATTTTGTCCATCTCGCGAAGAGTAGCCTCCATCCCATGAACGGCGGCGAGGACATCAAGGGTGTGGCCGGTTTCAGAAATGGTGTGCATGTTGCGAATTGGGAATCCGATTGAGGTTGCCGCACTGTCGACTCCGGCAAGAGAGGCAGCCATGGCGTCAGTTCCGGTGTCGCGGCCGGCAAAGTCGATCTGGTAGGGAATGTCGGCCTTCTGGCAGGCCTTCTCAATAATGCTGTTGATGAAAGCACTGGTGATGGACCCGTTGGTGAGGCTGAAACCTTTGCCCATGGAGAGATTGTTCATGCGCTTGGCGGAGAGCCCGGGAGCGGCGTCATAGTCGTGATTGACATCGGCCCCGATCAGGATATCGGGTTTCATTTCGCCGGCGATAGCGGCAGCTCCCATGCGCCCGATCTCCTCGTGGGTGGCGATGGTGTGAAGAACCCGAATGTTCTTGAGAGGTTTCCTGGCGAGGAGTTTGGCCAGTTCGGCGACCATGAAACAGCCGAGTCCGTTGTCGAGGTAGGCCCCGTAAAAGGTGTCGTCAGTGAAGCCCTTGCGAATAGGGCGGTTCAATAGAATGGGGTCTCCCGGGCGAATCCCGAGGGCTTCGACGCGCTCTTTGCAGTTTTCGCCGTGCATTTGAAGTTCGAGGAACAGCATTTCTCCTTTGATCCCTTTTTCTCCGGTTCGCTGGGCGGGTTCGGAGAAGTGAATGGCACCAAGAGCTTCGATGGTGCCACCTTCAATGACCCGGTATTCGCCGGGTTTCTTGGGTTTTTGGGAGAAAAGTTTGACCTCGTGGCCAATGAGGGTGCAGGGGAGGAATGAGTCGCTGTTGACCCAGATCTTTCCGTCGCTGCCAATGCTGCGGACCTGCAGGCGAATTTTGTCTGCGTGTCCGATGAACATTACCGAGGTTTTGTCATCATCGCCCGGATGGGTGTCGAGAACGAGACCGGCGTTTCCTTTGAATTGCTGCACCGCCCAGGACTTGGGCTTGATTTTATCGAAGACCGGCTTGATGACGCCGTAGCTCATCGCGCCTTCAAGCCCGATCGGGCTGGGAGCGGCGAGAATCTCCCGCATGAATTCGAACTGCCGAGCGGGCATCGACTTGGCCCAAGGGGCGGTTTTTTTGGAGGCGGCTTTTTTCTTGGCTGACATGGGCTCGTTCATAGTTTGGATCGGGAGATTGCGCAAAAAAAATCCGGACTGCTCGTGGCAGTCCGGATTTCTTGGAAAGCGGTATGATTATTTGTTTCCGAGGTAATCGGAGACGCCCTGGTGGTCGGCGGTCATGGCGTCTTCACCTTTTTGCCAGTCCATGGGACAGACTTCACCGTGCTCCTCAAAGTGTTGCAGCGCATCGATGATCCGGAGACATTCCTGAATCGAGCGGCCCAGAGGCATGTCGTTGACAACCTGGTGGCGAACTTTGCCTTCAAGGTCGATGAGGAAGAGTCCGCGGTAAGCGACGAGTTCTCCTTCAACGGCGATGTTGCCCTCGTCATCGATCATCTCCTCGCCGGCAAGGACGTCGTAAGCTTCGGAGATGGTCTTGTTGATGTCGGCAACGATGGGGTAGGTGACACCTTGGATGCCGCCCTGATTCTTGGGAGTGTTGAGCCAGGCCCAGTGGGAGAATTCGGAATCAGTCGAACAGCCAACAACGGCAACGTTGCGAGCCTCAAACTCTGCGAGCTCATCCTGGAAGCGGTGGAGTTCGGTAGGGCACACAAAGGTGAAATCCTTCGGGTAGAAGAACAACACGACATATTTGTTGCCGAGATATTGCTCCAGTGAGAAGGAGTCGATGATGTTTTCACCTTGCACTGCTTTCGCGGTGAAGGTCGGGGCTTGTTTTCCAACTAAGACAGACATGGTAGTGGGTGGGACCGTTTGATTCGCCCGGAGGGACTTAGGACGGGAAAAGGGGTCCGTCAAGTCGCGGACTTGATGAATTTTGCTGTCCGGATGTTTTCCGGCCTCCGGGTTGTGGCAGAAAGACTTGGCTAAAGTTCCTCTTCTTCTTCATCACCTCCCTCGGGAACAGGGGGGAGAAGATCCTCACGCTCAAGGAGGAGCGGGACGGAGAGGTCGTCCAGGAGGTCTTCCGAGGTTCGATTGATGACTCCTGCGAGGGGGACGATCCGGTCGAGTTCCGCGATGGTGCAGTGAACCATTGATGAAATAATATCGGCATCATAGACCTCTTTTTCGAAGAGATTGGTGATGCGAAAGACGATCAGATTTCGATCGAAATCGTATTCGAAGTTGCCGAGGGTCAGTTGCTTGTTGGCCCGCATGATGAGTTCCAGCGCGAGAGGCATCCGCTCTTCATCAAAGGTCATTGGGGATTCGGCGACGACGGCAAGAGCGTTCAGATTGGGAAAGGCCTGGGCGTGCAGGTGAATGTGGGTGTGGTGGGCTTCAAAGGCCGAGGTGACGACTTCGCGATTTTCGACCGGTTCGCAGTGCCAACCTTGTCTGCCAAAGGCGTCGATGACGGAGTGAAGTTGTCTGGAGCTTGCCATGCGTGGGAAGATGGAAGGGGGCGAAGGGAATGGGAAGGCATTTGTGTGGCGATGAGATTATTTTGAATGCTGCCAACCAGCGGGATTCTGTCGCCAGCCGGAACGGGATATTAGCTGGCAATGTCTGGTGAGCTTGCCCTAGTTTGTTGCTTCATGAAAAAGTTCCTCTTCCTCTGCGCGGCAGCAATCCTGCCGGCTCTTCCAGCTTCGGCTGATGTGAAGCTTTCTGAAAGATTGACCCGCATTGCGGGCCACCTCGGTGAAGGCGGGGTCCATTTTTCGGTCACTGATTCCCAGGATGATCTCAAGGATCTCGCGGGCTTGCTCGATAAATTTTTATCCCTCGTTCCGAAAGATGAACTCCCGGCAAGGCCCCAATTTGAGACGCTCCTCGATGATTTGGGGCTATATGCGCTTCGGGGACGGGGTTCAAGCGCCCATCAGGTCGGCGACCTTTGGCACAACCGTTCTTTTATGCTCACAAACGGGAAGCATGAGGGGGTTCTTTCTCTGCTGGGCGATGAAGCTGAAGAGACGGTTGCCCGTGGATTTGCTCCGGCCGGAGCGGATTTGGTTCTCGAAACGTCACTGAACCTGCGGGAGGTGGAACGGATGGCGCGCAAGATTTCCAGATCATTTGGCGATGAGGCCGAAGAAGAGTTTGGCGCGACTTTCAGCGAGGAGTTGACGAATCTGGGGCTTTCCCTGGCTGAAATTTTTGCCGACTTCACGGTGCACGGAACGCTGGTGTTCTGGTTGGACGAGGAAAAGACCTTCGAAATGGGGCCGGAATCCGAGTTTCCGGTTCCGCACTTTGCCGCACGTCTTGATAACGCCGGGATGGTTTGGAATTTACTGAAGGCAGAGTTGGGCGCTGACAGCCTCGTCGTCGAGAAAGGTGACGAAACTATTTTGACGCCCAAGGATGCCAGGGAGGAATCGCCTTTCGGTGTGCTGGAGCCGCGCTTTGTTTGGAATGCTTCCAGGAAGCAGTTGTTCTTTAGTTTGAATGAGGAGGATCTGGCCACTTGTCGCGGCAAGGGCGCAAGAATCACAGACGACGCGGGCTACACCGTTGCGACCACCGGATTTCCCCAAAAGACCTCCGGACTTGCCTATGCGTCCAAGGATTTCCTGTCCCTGGCGATCGATTTGGCCAAGCAGTTTTCGAGTGAAGTGCCTCCCGAGGGGCAAGAGGCGGTTCATGAAATCATGCCTTATCTGGAGAAGCTCGCCAAGCGCGGGGGATATGCCGGCGCGTTTGCTGTCGAGGATGATGGCTTCTTGTTCATCGCCAATCTGCCGGTGCCCGTGAAAGGAGATTCTCCCATGATGGGGCTGGGAGGAGTCACTGCGGTGGCCACTTTGGCGGGGATTGCGGCGCCTTTGATTCTAAAGGCGAAGAAGGCCGGAGACGATACCCGGACCTTGGCTAATCTTAAGACCTATGCGTTAGCGCAACTTAGTTTTCATGCCGAATTCGGGAAGTATGCCGCCTCCACGAACCAGTTGGTTGAGAAGGGTTACCTGCCCCGGGAGGTCGTGTCGATATTGGCGGAGAGTGGATTTGAGTCGTTTGTGGATTCCGATTTTGAGCCGAACCCAAAAGCCATCATGGGTGTGGCCGATTGCCTTCGGGACCCGGACTCTGTTTTGGTGGTCCGGAGTGATGGCTCGGCGTCGAGGATCACTCTTGAGGAATTGGAAGCCCAACTTGAGAAGCAGGGCGAATAAAGGACTGCAGTGCCGACTTTTAGGGGTGACAAAACCGATTCACTGAGTTTGTCTAAGCCCGTGAAGCTCACTCTGGCTCTTCTTCTAGGATTGCGACCCGGACTCTAAATTGAGTCTGGAGTCGCTGTGTTTCCTTTGGGCCATTTTCCACCATCCGTTCATCGGTCGGACTGTTTTCCAAGGGCATGCAATTTCCTTTCAGCTGAGTCGGTGCGTTTCCTTGTCGATCAAAAAACAAGACAATGAAATCCGAATCCATTAGCAAATATCGCCCGTTCCCGGCCGTGGCTCTGCCCGACCGGTCCTGGCCCGACCGTGTCATTACCGAAGCTCCCATCTGGTGCTCCGTCGACCTACGCGACGGCAATCAGGCTCTTCCCATTCCCATGAGTGTGGAGGAGAAACTTGAGATGTTTGACCTCCTTGTGAAGGTGGGATTCAAGGAGATTGAGATCGGATTTCCGTCGGCAAGTGATACCGAGTTTGCCTTCATGCGCCGGTTGATCGAGGAGGATCGTATTCCAGAGGATGTCACCGTGCAGGTTTTGGTGCAAACCCGCCGCCACTTGATCGAGCGAACCTTCGAGGCGATCAAGGGAGCTCGTCGTGTCATCGTACACATTTACAATTCCACGAGCACTCTCCAGCGCCGGGTCACCTTTGGCGATGCGTCGCGCGAGGATATCAAGGCAATCGCGGTCACCGGCGCCGAGGTGGTGAAGGCGCTGGCCCCGACCCTTCCCGGGACCGAGATTGTTTTGCAGTATTCGCCCGAAAGCTTCTCGGATACCGAACTCGATTTTGCGCTCGATTGTTGTGAGGCGGTGATCGATATCTGGGAGCCCACACCTGAAAAAAAGCTGATCTTGAATCTCCCGGCGACCGTCGAGTGGGCGACCCCGAATGTCCATGCCGATCAGATTGAGTGGATGTGTCGCAAGATCTCAAAGCGCGATTCAGTGATCATTTCCCTCCACACCCACAACGATCGCGGGACGGGGGTGGCCGCCACCGAGTTGGGCCTGATGGCCGGAGCCGACCGGGTGGAAGGAACACTTTTCGGGAATGGCGAACGAACCGGGAACCTCGATATTGTCATCGTGGCCTTGAATATGAACAGTCATGGAATCGAAACCGGACTGGACTTTTCCAATCTTTCGAGTCTTCGCGAAGTCTATGAGCGGACCACTCGAATGACCGTTCCTGACCGTCAACCTTACGCCGGTGAGTTGGTTTTTACCGCGTTTTCGGGCAGCCATCAGGATGCCATTAAGAAAGGCCTCGATCGCCGGGCAAAAGAAGAAGGCGAAAAGTGGGGTGTTCCTTATCTGACCATCGACCCGCATGACATCGGGCGGAGTTACGAAGCAATCGTTCGCATTAATTCCCAGTCCGGCAAAGGCGGGGTGGCCTACATTCTTGATCAGGAACACGGTTACGATCTTCCCAAGACGATGCACCCCCAGGTTGGAAAGCGGATTTATGATCTGGCTGATCAGAGGGGGGAGGAGCTTTCCCCGGAAGAAGTGGGGAGTGTCTTTCACGAGGAGTTTGTGAATGTGAATTCACATCTCACTCTGGAGGATTACGAACTGGATCACCACAGTGCGGGACGGGGTGAAGTGGCCTGTAAAGCGGTTATTGAAATTGATGGCCGGACCAAGACGGTGGAAGGAATCGGAAACGGTCCCATCAACGCTTTCGTCCATGCTCTCGAAAAAACAGGACTCAAGGATTTCACCGTCACCGACTATCGCTCCCATGCGGTGCGGGGTGGCTCTAGTTCCGATGCCGCGGCATACGTGCAGCTCCGAAAGGACGATGGGACCATCCTCTGGGGCGTGGGCTGCGATCCCTCCATCGAGATGGCGGGCGTGAAGGCGCTGGTTTGTGCCTGGAATCTGCTCCGGTAGGACCATCAAAAAAAACGCGACCCCGTGTGGGGGTCGCGCTTTTGAAACTTCGTGGAGGCCGGTGATTATTGAACGACTTCCACCGGAGTCCCTGTCGTCACCTTTGCGAATATTTTTGGGATAACGCTTTGTGGAGTGCGCACGCATCCATTGCTGCAGGGTTGTCGCTTGACGCTGCTGGAGCCATGCATTCCGACGCCACCGCTGGTCATGCGCATCCAGAAGGGCAGGGGAGCTCCGACATACCTGTCCCGACGCCCGTGGTATTGGCGGCGGTCGCCACAATGAACACAACGCCCTTTGTAGTAGGTGGTCCCAAAAATCGTGGAACGTTTATTTACGATTTTTTCCATGATGGGATAGGTTCCGGGGCGGGTTGGCCTTGCCTGACGTCCGGTGCAGACCGGAGTGTCAATGGCAACGTGCTCTCCTCGTCCCACCAGGAGCTGTGCGCGCTGGTCACTTAGGTCGATCCGGATCTTGGTGTTTACCGGAGTGGCGGCAGCGTAGACCCTCTCGTTCTGGTAGACCTTCATGGTCGTGCGGTAGTCACTCTTTTCTTTGAAGGCCTTGTAGGATCCAAATCCATTGGCTTCTCCGGTGGATCCGGAGCAGCTGATTAGGGTGATCGCGGCAAATGCCAAACCCATTAAGGCGAGTATTTCTTTCATCAAAAGAAAGTTTCGAAGTACGAAGGGCGCCCTAGTTTGTGACAGTCACCGGAGTGCCAATTTTGGTCTTGGAGTAGACGATGGGAACTGCGGAGTAGTGGGTCCGGATACAGCCGTGCGAGGCGTAGCGGCGATTCACGTTCCCTTGGTGCATTCCAATCCCGGTGCGGGTCAGCCGCATCCAGTAGGGCATGCTCGCTCCACGGAAGCTTCCACCGGCGGGAACCGTGTCCTTGCGGGCATCGGCATTGCTCTGGACGACTGCTCCGCTGGCATTGAGGATTTTGCCATAGAGATTGGAGCGCTTTTCTCTGATCTTTTCGATAATTTTATAGTCGCCGGTAGGGGTCTTGTGCCTGGAGCTTCCGGTAGAAACACGGTAGTCCATTGCCACCTCGTCATTGACCAAAAGGAATCCACGCTGTGAGGAGAGATCAATACGGACCTTGGTATTTGATGGATTGGCCTGCGCCAAAAGTGCGGTGTTTTTCCAGGTGCGTGTGGTGCCGGGATATGAGTCGAACTTGAAGTGCTCGTAGGTTCCGCGTGGGTATGGATTGACTCTTACTGCCGATTTGATTTCGGTCTGGGCAGGGTTGGGTTTGGGTGGCTTGTTGCCGCAGCTGGTCAGAAAAACGCTGGCGGCAATGGCCAAGAGGAGGGGGAATAAATAATTCTTTTTCATCAGGGGCACTTCTCGGTAACGGACGGCTTATTAGAGGGCAGGTGAACAGATGGCAACCCTTCCTGAGAAAAATACATGTTAAAAAAACAGCATTTCATTTGACGACTGGGTGTTTTGCTGTTTTTCTAGCACCACAATGAAGTTGAAAGCAACGATTCGCGTTTTGGTTTACGGCAGTGCTTTTGCGGGGTTTCTTTCGAGTTGTTCCGCGCCATCCGGAATACCAGCGATGGAGCCACCTTCGTCGGTGGGTGAGGCTGTCCCGGCGGTCGATTCGCCGCGATTGGCCGGAGCTCCCGCAGAGGTGAAATTCAAAAAGAAAGAGCGCACCGGAATCGCCACAGGTTGGGGGAAGGAAGTGGAGTCCCCGATGAGCTACACGGATTTTCAACGGGCGACGGCAAAGCCGAAATACGTCTCCATGATTCGTTATAACGATGGCGACGGTGCCCGTGAGATGGGCGTGGACCGAAGGACGAGTGGCAAGGGAATGCAGAAGACCGCCGGCGGACTTCTGGAGTGGGGAATGTCCAGCGGGTGGTCGATGCTCGATAATTACTGGTGGCGTGGGGCCCGCTTTGTCATCGGCAAGAAAGGCCGCGACTACCAGCTCAGACTTAAAAATCTCAGCGATGTCCGGTTGGAGGTCGTTCTGACTGTCGATGGTCTCGACGTGATCGACGGGCAGCTTGGCTCGACAAAGAAGAGAGGCTACATCATTGGTCCTGGCAAGATCCTCGAAGTGAAGGGATTTCGAACCAGTCATGAAAAGGTGGCAGCTTTCCGCTTTTCATCAGTCAGTTCATCCTATGCCAATCTCCGGCACGGAAATACCCGCAACGTCGGGGTGGTTGGCTTGGCTCTTTTTACGGAAAAAGGGAGGGAGCCGGGAGCTGAAATCCGGGCAAGGCAGGGAGCACGGCCGTTTGCTGAGGCTCCCGCGATCCGGGCCCGCGACTAATAATCAAACATTCTTATGAAAAAACTGATAACAACCCTCGCCCTTGGATTCATTGTCGCCGGATTGGCCAGCTGCTGTACTTCGGCACCTGCACAGGCCTCTATTCCGACCACTCCGGTTGGTCCTGTCGTGATCGAAAAATAGGGCTTGGAAAAATCCCCCGAAATAGCAGGGCCGTCCGTGTGCGATTGATCGCATGCGGACGGCTTTTTCTTTGGCCACAAAAAAAGAGCGACCACATCCATGGCCGCCCTTTGTCAAAAGTGATGCCGCCTAAGGACGGATTTCCCAGACTTCACAGACCTGGTTGGGAGAATCCTCGGGGCCAAAGCGCTTGCCTTCTCCCAGGTAAACCGCTTGGACTCCGTGGTCCTTTCCCTTGTGATAATTCACCATCGAAGCAACACGGGTGGCCCGGCGTGAGGAAAGTTCCTCGTTGTTTTTAGAGTCGCCTGAAGTGGAGGCATAACCGACGACGAGAAAGAACGAATTCGGATCGGCCGATTTCACCATGTCTTCGATGTGGGCTTCATGCTCAAGAGCAATCTGAGCACTGCCGGTCTTGAAATTAATGGACTCGCGAACGTTCGCTTTGATTTGCTCGCTGAAGGTGGCGTAGGTATCACGGCGGGCGCGGTGATCTTCTGTTTCGATCTTCTTGAGAGCCCGATAAAGAGCAACCGCCCGAGGCGAAAGGTCGTCCTGGGTCACAAAGAGTTTGGCCCCGGCAAGCTCGGTCATGAGCCGCTGGTTCTCGGCCCGCAGTCTCGCAATCTCAGCAATACTGTCATCGAGTTGGGCCTTCAGGAGCGCGTAGGTGTTGGCATCAATCATGCCCTGGCTTTTATTCTGCATTTCGGCCATTTGGGTGCGAAGACGGCCGCTCTCGGCTTTGGCGGTATCGAGTTCGGCACGAAGCCGGTCGTACTCGCTCTGGCTCACCATCCCGGCGGATGCGGAGCGGGCTTGCTCGAGTTGGCGCTGGAGGTCCGCTGCCCGGGCGGCATCGACCCGGTATTGATCTCTCTCGTTACGAAGATCTGCGTTGGCAGCCGCGAGGGCTGAGGCATCGGCGCGGGCTGCGCGGAGAGCTGCGGCGTCACTGGCGCTGGAGTTCACAAGTCGGGCAAGAGCCTCGGTGTCATTCTTGATTTGAGCGACCAAAGCCTGGGGATCTCCGGTGACCCCGGGAATTCCGGCGATGCGGAGCTGCTCGCTTTTCTGCTTCTGTTCTTCGAGGTTTTTCCGGAGTTCGGCAACTTCGGAATCCTCCTGGTCGCCTCCGCTCTTATTAAATTGCTGGGTGATGACCAGCAGAAGAAGGAGCAGGACGACTGCGCCCATGACGATTCCCAGGATAAGGTTTTGGTTGGAGGACGGGGTGGCTCCGACCTCGGTCTTCGGTTGTTCTGTATCTTCTGCCATGACTAGGTGTTTTTAGGTGTGGGTGCGGAGTCTGGAGGAAAAGGTGAAAAATGAAATTCAAAATTCACGAATTAAAGGTGAGGGTATTGAAAATCAGTAATGTCCAAATTTCTTCTTCTCCTGGGGTTACTCCCCGTTTTCGTCTCATTCGTCGCGCGGAAATTTCTGAGCGACAAGGTCGTTCGCAAGGAGGGTGGGGAAGAAGTGTCGCTTTCCGGCCTCGAAATGGTTGAGCGGGTGCTCAAAAAAGGGAAGGCCGGAGAGGTCGATATTCAGCTGAAAAAGCGGCCTTTTATGGTTTTGGGGCCGGATCATCTTGTGATCTCCCCCTCGCTGGCTGAATCCCGGCGGGCCCGTGATGTCGCGGAAGCGGGTATTTTGGCGGGCTTGGTCCTGATGGCCCGTCGGCAGGAGAAAGTGGTGGGCTGGCGACGGTGGGCGGTAAAGTTCGGCTCGGCGATGCCGGCCTTCACCACGATTGTGATGTTTTTTGCGATGGTGATGGGGCGATTGTCAGCCTCACTTTGCTTTGGTGTCGTTGCGGCCTCGCTGGGGCTGGCGACTGCTTTTTTGTGGTTTACGCTCCCGGTTGAAAGGGCCGCGGCCGGAACCGTGGCCGAGATGTTGGACGAGACCGCCCTGGTGGCCCGTCGCTCCGAAGGGGAAAGGCTGGCAAATCTCGTGCGGGCGCTCGGCTGGCGGAGAATCGTGCCGGGTGCCATCGCCTGGATTGCAGGCAAGTAGCACCTGCTCTACTTCTTCAAAGTGACGACAACCGCACGGTGGTCGGAGGCCTCATTCCAAATATCGGGGTCGGCAATGTAGGAATTGTCCTTGTCGACATCCGGATAAACCGCAGGCGACACCATGACCCAGTCGAAGCGGGCATATTGTTGCTGGTATGACCAAAAGTGGGTCCAGAGATGTCCCCGGGAATCCTTGACAAAAACGTCTCCCAAATAGGTGTCGCTCTTGTATTTCCCCATCAGCATGGCGAGAGGCGGGGTCTTGCGGGTGTCGTTCATGTCCCCATAAAGCACAATCCGGGCATTCGGATCTTCAGCCATGATGGCGTCACAATGTTCGCGGGCGAGGCGTGCTTCATTGAGGCGGATCTCTGCCTGATCGAAGTCTTCAAGCTCGCGCTTCGACTTTAGGTGCAGGCCGATAAAGTGGGTCGTGCCACCGGGCAGGTCGATGGTGACGTCAAGAATTCCTCGTCCCATCATTCGTTCGTGGCCATTGATCTCGTAAACCAACTCCTGCTTGGAGTGATTCCCGGCGATGGGGAAGGCGGAAAGGATCGCGAGCCTGCGGGTCGAATCGATCCCACCGGTGTGAACGAAATGCGGGAGATCAAGGCCGGCGGCTTTGAGCTTGCTTTGGAGGTCCTTGAGATCCGCCTCGGTTCCAATCTCACACACGCCCAAGATATGGGGCTTTTCACCCACAATGATTTTAACCAGGGCCGCCACCTCTGCGGGATCTTTGGGGGAGCTGACTTTTCCTCCGCCCTTCACGTAGCGCGTCATGGTGAGATAGTTCTCGATATTGTAGGCCATGAAACGAATGCCTTCGGAAGTCCCGGTGGCTGCCTGCCCGGGGACTTCCGGCG